>NZ_DBUS01000006.1:665387-2407579 GCF_002308415.1 Leclercia sp. UBA1284 | reverse complement strand
GAGCCCATCCGGAAGGATGGGTTTTTTGCTTTGCATTCGCATACGGCACGTTCACTATTCTCTGGCTAAAATAATAAAATAAATCACAGCAGTGAGGTTATTTTGCCGAACCCTCCTTTTAACTACCAACAAGATTTCGCCAACATAAACTTTCGCGAGCATCCGGAGCTCTATCAGGTCGGACGAGGAGAGCAGGGGGTGTTATTGGTTGAACCTTATAAAAGTGAAATCCTCCCCCACTGGCGCTATAAAAATGCTGAAGTTGCCACGACGTCTGCCCAGGAAATTTACGCTTTGTTCGAGCAATATCGGCAGAAGAATGACTTTGTCGGCATGGACATGGCCCGTAAATTCATTCAGATGGGATATACCCGTGCCAGACGCTATGCGAACCATAAAGGAGGAAAAAAATATGACGAAGATCGTAACGTGAAGCCATTAGATCACGATCCGGTGAAGGCCGAAGCGGCTAAAATCTTTAAAACGTGGTGGGATAAAATCCGCGCAGATGAGGACTATCTGCAACGAAAACAAGAGCATCAAAAGAAATGGGGCTAGCAGACATCACCAGAGGTTATCTTTTTTATGATTTGCCTCACAAAATTTAATGAAACATAAAAATAACAAGTTTTTTACCTAACGCTACATTTTAAATGCGGTTTTACTTGGTATGGGTGCAATGGCCCGCAATGTAAGACAGGGGATTTAAAATGACAGAAACCGTAGCCAGTACAGATACGGATCATAAACAGAGCGCGGTGCAAGATACCCGCCGCAGAATCTGGGCAATCGTTGGTGCCTCTTCAGGTAACCTGGTGGAGTGGTTTGACTTCTACGTCTACTCATTCTGTTCACTCTATTTTGCTCATATTTTCTTTCCATCCGGTAATACCACGACCCAGTTGCTGCAGACAGCAGGCGTTTTTGCAGCTGGATTTTTGATGCGTCCTATCGGTGGCTGGCTATTTGGCCGCATTGCCGATCGTAAAGGGCGTAAAACCTCTATGTTGATTTCAGTCTGCATGATGTGCTTTGGATCGCTAGTGATCGCGTGTCTGCCCGGCTATGCCGTTATCGGCACCTGGGCTCCGGCGCTCTTGCTGCTCGCTCGTCTATTCCAGGGATTATCCGTCGGCGGTGAATATGGCACGAGCGCGACCTATATGAGTGAAGTTGCCGTGGAAGGCCGTAAAGGTTTTTATGCTTCCTTCCAGTACGTAACGCTCATAGGCGGTCAACTGTTAGCCATACTGGCTGTGGTGATCCTGCAGCAGGTGCTGAGCGATGAAGACCTGCGTGCATGGGGATGGCGCATACCTTTTGCGCTGGGTGCAGTGTTGGCAATAGTGGCACTGTGGCTACGTCGTCAACTGGATGAAACGTCACAGAAAGAGGTGCGCTCGCTGAAAGAGGCGGGTTCATTCAAGGGGCTATGGCGCAACCGAAAGGCATTTTTGATGGTGCTCGGTTTTACGGCGGGGGGATCGCTCACCTTCTATACCTTCACTACCTATATGCAGAAGTATCTGGTCAATACGACAGGTATGCACGCTAATGTGGCGAGTATGGTTATGACCGTGGCGCTTTTTGTCTTTATGCTGATCCAGCCTGTAATCGGCGCGCTGTCGGATAAAATTGGTCGCCGTAGTTCAATGCTTATATTCGGGGGAATGTCGACGTTATGCACCGTGCCTATCCTGACGGCATTACAACATGTCTCCTCACCTTACGCCGCCTTCGCGCTGGTGATGGTGGCACTTATTATCGCCAGCTTTTACACCTCGATCAGTGGCATTCTTAAAGCCGAAATGTTTCCAGCTCAGGTGCGTGCGCTTGGGGTTGGGTTGTCTTATGCGGTGGCCAATGCCCTTTTT
The DNA here is from genome assembly GCF_002308415.1 of Leclercia sp. UBA1284. Lineage (NCBI taxonomy): Bacteria > Pseudomonadati > Pseudomonadota > Gammaproteobacteria > Enterobacterales > Enterobacteriaceae > Leclercia > Leclercia sp. UBA1284. The sequence continues at coordinate 2,405,705 of NZ_DBUS01000006.1, read as the reverse complement.
GGTGGCTCGGCCGAGTATGTGGCGCTTTCATTGAAATCGATAGGTAGCGAGACGATCTTTTTCTGGTACGTCACGCTCATGGGCGCGCTGGCGTTCATCGTCTCCTTAATGCTGCACCGTAAAGGCAAAGGTATTCGTCTTTAGTGATCAGCCAGCTGCCATAGGGTATAGCCGGTGGTTGCGCCGGCGATATCCCAGGCAAAATCCTTCCAGCTCCAGCCGCTTCCTGCCGGGCGGCTGTCCCAAAATTCCTTGCTGGCCCCCAGACTGACCGAAAACATCAGTCCGTAAGCTGCGCTGCGATCGCGGCTATAGCCCTGGTGCCGGGCATATTCATTCCCGGCGGCGGAGAGCATAGCGGAAGCCAGAAAGTGTTGGGCTTTATCCTGGCCCGCCCAGCTGTCTTGCGCCATGTGGCTACAGCCGCACAGTAGACAACAGCCCAGGAGAAGGAGATATCGCATTGCAACCTCCATAAAAAAGCCCCGTCAATGACGGGGCAGGTGCATTACAGAATACGGCTGATAAGCCGATCAATACGAATGCGGCGTAAACGGCGTATCAGCTTACGCACTTTTACCGGATAGTCAGCGATACTTTGCAGATCGCGGTAGTGGTTCACTATGGTGGTGTGCGTGCGGATCAGATCCAGCTCGCGTTCACGCTGTACCGATAGCTCTTTACGCGGATCGTGGATCAGGATCGCATTCTCAAGATCAAGACGCCATGCGCGCGGGTTAAGGTTATTTCCCGTCAGCAGCATCCATTCATCGTCAACCCACATTCCCTTCAGGTGATAGCTATTATCTTCGTGCTTCCACAGACGCACGATCAGCTGATCGGTATTTACATAATACTGAAGGCGGCTCAGGAAGCGGCGCAGGTTGATCTCGTAAAGATAAGGCAGCGCACCGATGATTTTAAAAGGTTGATCTTCAGGGATATAAAAATCGTTTGCCGTTTTATCGCCAACGATAATTTCCACTTTTTTACCATCACGCAGTAGCTGGATGATGCTACGAACCAACACCGCCGGCAAATTGAAGTAGGGGGTACAAATCGTCAGTTTCTCGTTTGTACAGGGCATCAAATGGAAGATGGTTTTATTTAACAGGCTCGATTTGCCAAGGCCGACCAGCGGTGTAACCGAGAGCTGGTCGTTATCGGCATCGCCCTGGAAATGGAATGCAGCATCACGCAACTCCTGACGGAATAAGCGAATGTCATTTTTGATTTCCGGGCTTTTAGGGCGATGGGGATCATCAAGGCGATTAACGCCACGGCCGTGTACCAGGTTCTGATCGACCCATGCAAACATCACGTCCGCCATACGCGCATTGCGTACCAGGTGGTAACGATCGTAACGGTACTTATCAAGCTGATGCAAATAAACGTCATTCAGGCTGGCGCCGCTATAGAGCACGCTGTCATCAATGATGAAACCTTTAAAATGCAGTACGCCCAAAGCTTCACGGGTGTTTACAGGGACACCGTAAACCGGAACGTCAACGCCCGGATTCTGCTGGGCCATGCGGCAATACCAGTCAGCGTTGGTGTTAGAGGCAGCATCGCCGATGCGTCCGCGCTGTGCCCGATGCCAGTCGACCAGTACACGCACGTCCAGTTCCGGACGCTGGCGCTTTGCTTCATAAATTGCGTGTAATATAGCGCTGCCGCCTTCATCCTGTTCAAGATAAAGCGCCACGATGCAAATACGTTGCGTCGCGCTGGCAATTTTTTCCAGAAGCGTTTCCCGAAAATGGGCGGGAGCGTAAAAGAACTCGACATCATCAACTGACTGAGAAATCTTCGGTAGTTGAGCAAGGTGTTGTTGATGTTTGTTGCGCTTAAATTTTGACAACATCACAGTGCGTTTCTTCTCTGTTCATTGAAGGGTTATCTGTACTAAGCAGACAACAGAAGCGGACAATCATATCATTAGTACCCGCGAAAGTGGTCAACATTTCCAGTACCTTACTCTTGTTTACCCTGCTGCATCAGATGCAGCGTTAGCCCCACGATGCCTTCTTCAAGCTGCACATCTATGGTAAATCCAAGTTTTCGCGCCAGGGCGATCATGCCCCTATTATTGGGCATAGTAATACCATTAAGGCGCAGTAATCCGTGATCGCGCGTATAGCTAATGAGCTTCTCCAGCAGCCGTCGCCCAAGACCTAATCCTTTCAGATCCGAGCGAACCAGCACGGCGAATTCAGCATCGACGTTATCAGGATCCGAAATGGCGCGCGTTACGCCGAGTATCTCATCACCTTCAGGGGTTCGCCGAACGGCAACAAACGCCATTTCCCGATCGTAGTCGATCTGCGTCATGTTAGCTAAATCTTCATGGGTAAATTCATTGATTTCGCTGAAATAGCGATAGTAGAGATCCTCTTTAGTCACCTGAGCGATAAAGCGCTGCAGCTGTGGTTCATCTTCCGGCAGGATAGGGCGGAACAGCGATTTTTCACCGTTTTTCATCTCGACCCACTCTTCCAGCTGCTGTGGGTAAGGGCGAATAGCCAGCCGGCTTTCGCGATCGCCGCTGAAGGCTGCTACATCCATGGTGACATCCAGAGCGGTCATCTCACTGCCTGATACCAGCAGAGGATGAATATCCAGACGCTGAATTTCTGGGGTATCCACGATCAGGTTGGAGACTTGCACCAGGAATTGGCTCAGCCCGGCTATATCCAGAGGTCGCAGTGCACTGCGCCCGCGGATCTTTTTGCTCTTGATCGCCTGGATCACCAGATAGCGTGCCAGGTTCATATTCAGCGGCGGCAGAGCCACCACGGCCTGCTCCTCCGGATGCCATTCCACGCCCCCTTCACCAAGCATGATCAACGGGCCAAACACCGGATCGTGCTCAACGACCACCCTCAACTCTTGCGCGCCGGCGCGGTTGGCCATGCTTTGTACCAACAGGCCATGGATGCGTGCCCGGGGCCAGGTCATTTTAACGCGATCGATGATGGCATCGGCCGCCTGCTGAACCTCTGCGGCCGTGCGCAGATAGAGCATGACGCCCTGAACTTCAGACTTATGGGGGATATCCGGAGAGCGCAGCTTAAGGGCGACCGGATAGCCGATCTGCTCGGCGATATGTACGGCTTCAGCGCTATCGCTGGCAATCCAGGTTGGCAGGGTATTCAGGCCGTACGCCTGAAGAATCGGTTGCACCTCATGGGTGTCCAGCGCACGCGCGCCCTCATCAATGGCCCGCTGTAACAGGTTACGGGCACCACTGATGTTCGCGGTCAGATTGCCGGGAAGCGCGGGCGTTTCACGCAACTGTTTCTGGTTACGTCGGTACTCCACCATATGCATAAACGCGGTGATAGTCCCTTCGGGGGTCCGGTAGGTCGGCAGCCCTGCTTCACTGAAAAGGCGGCGTGCCTCTTGGGATGAAAATTCACCGCACCAGTTGGTCAGTACAGAGACATACTTGCCACGTGGATGATTTTTAATGCCATCAATCAGCGCCCGCGCGCTCTCGCTGCCCGGGGCCACGGCACTGGGCGAGTGAATGACCATCAGAGCATCGAAATCCTGACTGTCGAGCAGAAGGCTAAGGGCCGTTAAATAGTGCTGATTGCTGGCATCGTCACGGAGATCAAGCGGATTACCCGGCTCAACGCCTGCGGGCAAGGCCTCGCGCAGTCGTTGTAACGTCTCTTCGCTAAGGGTGGCGAGTTTACCATTACGCAACCAGAGCTCATCGAGGGCCAGTGCGGCCGGGGCTGCGCCATTACTGATAATCATCAGCCTCTCCCCACGAAGCGGGCGCATATGGCTCAGCGTTTCAACGGCGGAGAAGAGTTCATGCGTGTCCTGCACGCGTAACAGACCCGCGCGCTGAATAGCGGCATCCCAGGCCGGATCCATCCCGGAGTGAGAGTGCAATAACCGCTGGGCTGCCGGACTACGTCCGCTTTTGATCACCAGGATAGGTTTATTGCGCGACGCGCTACGCGCCGCAGAGACAAACCGCCGCGCATCACTCAGATGTTCAAGATAGAGCAGGATAGCGCTGGTTTTGCTGTCTCTCGCCAAAAAATCGAGCAGCTCATCCACGTCGATGTCGAGGCTATCACCCAGCGCGATAAAATACGAAAAGCCCATCTCACGTTGCTGAGCCCAGTCGAGAATAGTATTGGAAACCGCCGCCGACTGGGAAATAAATGCCAGCTTGCCTTTACGAATGGGCACCGGAGAAAAACTGGCATTCAGACCCTGCCAGGGAGCCAGCAGGCCGAGGCTGTTTGGGCCAAGCAAACGCATCTGATAACGTGCCGCGCAGGCCAGCAGGTCGTTGTGCTGTTCAGGAGGAGAGGAGAGGATAATGCAGGTTTTACACCCTTTCTTGCCGAGCGCTTCCAGCAGATCCAGATTGCGCCGGGCGTGCGTGCAGAGCACCGCCAGGTCGGGGATATAAGGCAAGCTCTCGACATCCGGCCAGGCAAGCACCCCCTGCACCGCCTTCCAGGCAGGAGTAACGGGCAGCACAGGCCCGCTGAAGCCGCCAGCCAACAGGTTGCGCATCATCAGATAGCCAGCGCGTTCGGGCTTCATTGACGCGCCGATAACGGCGATGGATTTGGGGCGGAGTAAGGCTTCTAACCCACGCTGGCTCATTCAGGTCTCCTGAAAGTACGAGTGACCTGATGATTTTAAACGCTTTCGGACTCGGCTGCTGTGACGCTTCCCTTATGTACGGTTTTTCCGGCCAGATAACGTTCGCGAAAACAGGAAAAATGCTGACCCAATGCGCCAGCCGCCTGGCGATCGCCTGCCAGATCCAGCAAGGCAATGGCAACCTCGGCGGTACAATACTGGCCGTCCGCATGCGCTTCGCGCAGCCGGTAGGCTGAGACGCGAGAGAGATCGACAGAGATCACCGGCAGCGCATCAAGATAAGGGCTTTTACGAAACATTTTGCGCGCTTCTGTCCAGGTACCGTCCAGCATGATGAACAGCGGCGGTTTTCCCGACGCCGGCGTCGTCAACACCTGGCGATCCGGGCCGGCATAAGAGGCGGGGAACACCACCATCGGCTGATAAGCGTCACTGGCTACCAGCTCAAGTAGTGCCTCTGGCGGCTCGGTGCGCGACCATTGAAACGCGACGGTATCTGGCAGGATATCGGCAATCAATCGCCCGGTATTGCTGGGTTTCATGGGTTCTGTATCGAACATCACCAGGCAAAAGCGGCTGGTAGCATGGCTTGGCGTCAGGGTAGCGCACAGACACTGTTTCAGCGGTAACAAACAGCGTTGGCAGCGTCGGATGCGGTTACCACGGGCGAGAAAAGGGCGCGTTGCGCGGGCAAGGCGTTCAGCACGCAGTTGCAATACGGCGTTATCAGTCATGAGAGATGCGCAGAAAAAACGCCATTTTCGCAGAGGAGTGGGCGGGGCACAAGCGGTGTGCCCCGGGTATGTCAGAGGGATTCGTTCAGCCAGCTATCGAAGGGGGCTTTGGGTACCGCGCCGTTCAGCATATCGATGACTTCACCATTCTTGAAAATCATAATGGTGGGAATACTGCGAATGCGGAATCGAGCACTCAGTTCACGCTCCGCTTCGGTGTTCACTTTCACAAAGCGCATCTTCCCGCTACGCTCTTCAGCCACATCTTCAAAGATAGGGGCAAAGTTACGGCAAGGACCGCACCATGGCGCCCAGAAATCCACGACCACCGGCAGATCGTCCTTCAGCAGTTTATCCAGAGTTGCACCGGTAGCGTTGATGACATCACCATCGAACAATTCATGACCGCAACGTCCGCATTTAGCCACATCATCAATTCGGTCTTCCGGAATGCGATTAAGGGCCTGGCAGTTGGCACATACGGTATTCATAACTAACCTCAGGAATAGCAGTGGAACATAACGGCCCAGGGCCGGTGTGTTTCTAATATGTTACATATTATCAGTGACCCTGTTTGAAACGACAATGCGTTTTATTCAATAAGAACAATAGTCATAAGCTTTGATACGAAATAATGGCTATGAGTGGATACATCGGGTAATCTGCGCGCTTCGCGCAGCGCTGGTGGAGAAAAGCATGAACGACGAACTGAAAAACAAAAGCGGCAAGGTCAAAGTGATGTATGTCCGCAGTGATGATGACTCTGATAAACGCACCGCAAATCCGCGTACCGGAAAAGGCGGCGGACGTCCGGGTCCATCTCGTGCAGACGGTGGCCGTCGCCCCGCCCGCGATGAAAGAAACAACCGCGGTGAAGACCGCAAACGCGATGACCGTAAACGTGACGATGCCGGTCGTGACGGGGGATCGCCATGGCGTACCGTATCCCGTGCACCGGGCGAAGAGACCTCGGCAAAAACCGATCACGGCGGTATTAGCGGAAAAAGCTTTATCGATCCGGAAGTGTTGCGCCGTCAGCGTGCTGAAGAGACCCGCGTCTACGGTGAAAACGCATGTCAGGCTCTGTTCCAGAGCCGTCCGGACTGTATTGTTCGCGCCTGGTTTATTCAGAGCGTAACGCCGCGCTTCAAAGAAGCACTGCGCTGGATGGCGGCCAATCGCAAGGCGTACCATGTGGTCGATGATGCCGAGCTGACAAAAGCATCGGGTACTGAGCACCACGGTGGCGTTTGCTTCCTGATTAAAAAACGTAACGGTACCACCGTGCAGCAGTGGGTAAGCGAGGCGGAAGCCGATGACTGTGTGTTAGCGCTGGAGGATGTGGGTAACCCGCATAACCTCGGTGCGATGATGCGCAGCTGTGCTCACTTTGGCGTAAAAGGTGTTTTACTGCAGGATGCCGCACTGCTGGAATCTGGCGCGGCTATCCGCACGGCGGAAGGCGGCGCGGAACATGTGCAGCCTATCACGGGTGACAGCGTTCTGGATGCCCTCGAGCAGTTCCGCAAAGCGGGTTACGCTATCGTAACCACCTCCAGCCACGCTGGTACGCCGCTGTTCAAAGCGACGCTGCCACGTAAAATGGTACTGGTATTAGGCCAGGAGCGAGATGGTCTGTCTGATGCTGCGCTGTCCAGTGCGGATCTGAGCGTCTCTATCGACGGAACAGGCAATGTTGAAAGTCTGAACGTTTCCGTGGCTACCGGCGTACTGCTGGCAGAGTGGTGGCGTCAGAATAAAGCCTAAGCATTGATGTTACCTGTATGCCCGGTTAACCGGGCATACAATCAAGACTACTCCCCTTCAGCCGGTAACACTGGCATCCAGTCAACAGGCTTCTCGCCGCGTTTTTCCAGCCACTCATTCGCCAGTACAAAGTGATTACAGCCAAAGAAACCGCGATGTGCTGATAGCGGTGAAGGGTGCGGCGCTTTAAGAACATGATGACGCTTCGGGTCGATAATCGCCCCTTTCTTCTGCGCATGCGATCCCCAGAGTAAAAACACCACCCCTTCGCAATGCGTGTTAATCAGGCCGATCACTTTGTCCGTAAATGTCTCCCAGCCGAGGCTGGCATGGGAATGCGCCTGGCCTGCACGTACCGTCAGCACGGTGTTTAATAACAACACGCCCTGGCGGGCCCAGCTTTCAAGATAACCGTGTTTTGGTCGGGTAAAACCGGGATTCGACCCTTCAAGCTCTTTATACATGTTCAGTAGTGAAGGGGGGATCGCAATACCAGGGCGTACGGAAAAGGCCAGTCCGTGTGCTTGTCCGGGCCCGTGATAGGGATCCTGCCCAAGGATAACCACCTTAACATCGCTCAGTTCGGTATAGCGAAAAGCGTTGAAAACATCTTTCTGTGGCGGATAAATCGTCTGGCCAGCCTGCCGTTCAGCGGCAACAGTACTGAGGGTATTAACAAAATAGGGTTGTTGTTTCTCTTCTGCCAGTACGTCGTGCCATGTTAAGGATGTCGTCATTTCGCTCTCCTGCAAATCTCAATCGCCTAAGCTTACCTGTTAAATCCTGAGTAGCAAAATTCCACGCTGAAATGCCGTTAAGTCATTCAATTTGTATTGAATATCTGCGCGATAAATTGATTCGGTGAAGGCGTTAAATTGATCTAAAGCAACAAAATCAGACCACACAGTTTGTGTGGTTGGCGTTTCTATTGATTTACATCAATAAATGGTGGGGGGGTGAGTGATATATATACACACAAGCAACAATGGTTTTACCAATTGCCCGAAGCCGGGCAGACACCATATTAATGTAGTCTAAGGGAGACACCACATGATTACGGGTATTCAGATTACTAAAGCAGCAAACGATGACCTGTTGAACTCATTCTGGCTGCTGGACAGCGAAAAAGGCGAAGCGCGCTGTGTTGCAGCAAAAGCGGGTTTTGCTGAAGACGAAATCGTACCGGTTTGCAAACTGGGCGAGATCGAATATCGCGAAATTCCAATGGAAGTGAAACCAGAAGTGCGCGTAGAAGGCGGTCAGCACCTGAACGTGAACGTGCTGCGTCGTGAAACGCTGGAAGATGCCGTTAAGCATCCGGAAAAATATCCACAACTGACCATTCGCGTGTCCGGTTATGCAGTGCGTTTCAACTCGCTGACGCCAGAGCAGCAACGCGACGTTATCGCGCGTACCTTTACTGAAAGCCTCTAAGGTTCAGTTATTGGGCAAAAAAAAGCCGGGTTATCACCCGGCTTTTTTTTACTCTTCAGTTTTGGATTCGGCCGCCGAACTGCTTGGCTTACGACGCTTACCAATGTTTTTGGTGTCGCGGTGGCGCTGCTTGACGCGCGGCTTCTCTTTTTCTTTCTCTTTTCTCTCTGCACGTTTCGCGAGTGCTTTTTTGGACGGTTTACCCGTCATTTTCTCACTCGGTGCACGCGTGGTCGGACGAAGCTCATCGATAACGCGCGCTTTCAGCGGCTCCTCGACGTAGCGGCCGATTTTCTGCAGCAGCAGGTAGTCATGCGCCTCGACCAACGAAATCGCAATACCTTTACGGCCAGCACGACCCGTACGGCCAATGCGGTGCAGGTAGGTATCGCCGCTACGTGGCATATCGAAGTTGATGACATGGCTCACGTCAGGGATATCGATACCACGCGCCGCAACGTCGGTGGCGACCAGGACATTCACGCGGCCATCGGTCAAACGCTTAATCCCTTCAGTACGCTTGACCTGCGCCATCTCACCTTCGAGATAACAGTTATTAATCCCGGCGTTACGCAGCATTTCTGCTAACTCATGCACACGCTCACGCTTGCGTACAAACACAATGGTACGGGTCGCATCGTCCTGTTTGAGCAGGTGCTTCAGCAACTCCACTTTGTGCTCGAGGTTATCGGCGCGGTAATACCACTGATGAATTTTCTTGCGCTCACGGGTGGATGGCGTGGCTGACACTTCTACGGGATCTTCCAGCAGACGCTCTGCAAAGTCTTTGATGGCATCGCCTTCCAGCGTTGCGGAGAACAGCAGGGTCTGTTTACGCCAGCGAGTTTCACCGGCGATATGTTCGATATCTTGCGCGAAGCCCATGTCCAGCATGCGGTCAGCTTCGTCCAGAATGAGTGTCTCAACGGCGCGGCAGTCGAAGTTCTCTTCTTTGATGTACTGCAGCAGACGGCCCGTTGTGGCAACCACAATATCCTGGTTTTCGCTGAATACTTCGGCGTGGTTCATATAGGCTACGCCGCCGGTGATAGTGGCGATGTCCAGATGGGTATTCGCCGCCAGTTCACGCGCATGTTCGGCAACCTGTGTCGCCAGTTCGCGGGTCGGCGTCAGGATTAAAATGCGCGGTGGGCCTGATTTTTTACGGGGGAAATCGAGCAGATGCTGCAACACCGGCAGCAAGTATGCTGCTGTTTTCCCCGTGCCGGTTGGCGCAGAACCGAGCACATCACGGCCCTCCAGTGCAGGCGGAATGGCCGCAGCCTGAATGGCGGTCGGGCGTGTGAAGCCTTTGCTCTCAAGCGCATTGAGCAGGCTTTCATCGAGTTCAAGTTCGGAAAAAGTCGTTACAGTCATGTTCTACCTCTGTGTGGGGCGCTGATTATAGACGTTACCGCTGCAATCTTCATCTGTTTGTGTGGATATCCCTTTTCCACCGTTACGCTTTCCCCTATGCTACTTCAGTTTCGTTTAGAAGGTTGCTCTGACATGTCTCAACTCAAAGCGCAATTGCGCCGCGATGGATTTACGTTTAAACAATTTTTCGTTGCACACGATCGCTGTGCAATGAAAGTGGGTACCGATGGCATCCTGCTTGGCGCCTGGGCGCCGGTAGCCGGCGCTAAACGTATTCTGGATATTGGCACCGGGAGCGGCCTGCTGGCGCTTATGCTGGCGCAGCGAACGGAGCAGTCGACGACCGTCGATGCCGTCGAGCTGGATCCCGAGGCAGCAGAGCAGGCGAGCGAAAACCAGGCCGAATCGCCCTGGGCCTCGCGCATCACTATTCATTGTGCGGATGTCCTTAGCTGGGCGCCAGAACAAACCGCACGTTATGATCTTATCGTGAGTAATCCACCTTATTATGAACCCGGCGTCGAGTGTGCGACGCCGCAGCGTGAACAAGCGCGATATACCGGTTCACTCAGCCACAGTGCCTTGCTTGCCTGTGCCGCGGCGCTTATTTCGGAAGAGGGATTTTTCTGCGTCGTGCTGCCGGAAAGCACGGGTAGCCATTTCATAAATATGGCGACAGAGATGGGCTGGCATCTGCGCCTGCGCACCGATATTGCCGATACCGAAGGCAGGTTGCCCCACCGGGTGCTGCTGGCCTTGTCGCCGAAAGAGGGAGAGTGCTTCAGCGACAGAATGGTTATCCGTGGATCAGACCAGCGCTATTCCGAGGATTACACCGCGCTGACCCACCCTTTCTATCTCTTTATGTGAGCCAGCGGCGAGAGCACGGACGGCCCGGAGTGTTCCAGTTGCTCCGGATAATCCAGCGTATAGTGCAATCCGCGGCTCTCTTTACGCATCATCGCACAGCGAACAATCAACTCTGCCACCTGCACCAGGTTACGTAGCTCCAGCAAATTGTTAGAGACGCGGAAGTGGGCATAGTACTCATCAATTTCTTGCTGCAACATGGTAATACGACGCAGGGCGCGCTCCAGACGTTTGCTGGTGCGTACGATACCGACGTAATCCCACATAAACAGGCGCAACTCATGCCAGTTGTGCTGGATCACGACCAGTTCATCCGGATTTTCGACCCGGCTCTCATCCCAGGCGGGCAGGGTATGGGCATGGCGCGCATAGGGCATGCGCTTAACGATATCTTCCGCCGCCGACCAACCGTACACCAGACACTCCAGCAGAGAGTTAGAGGCCATGCGGTTTGCGCCGTGCAGGCCGGTATAACTCACTTCGCCAATCGCATACAACCCATCCACATCGGTACGACCATGATCGTCCACCATCACGCCGCCGCACGTGTAGTGCGCAGCAGGTACTACGGGTACCGGATCCCGGGTGAGATCAATGCCTAAGCCGAGCAGCTTTTCGTAGATTGTCGGGAAATGCTGACGGACAAACTCGGCGGGCTTATGGCTGATGTCCAGATACATACAGTCCACCCCCAGGCGTTTCATCTCATGGTCGATAGCGCGGGCAACAATGTCACGTGGGGCAAGTTCGCCTCGCGGATCAAAGTCGGGCATAAAGCGTGTGCCATCGGGCCGCTTCAGGTGTGCGCCTTCACCGCGCAAGGCTTCTGTTAGCAGAAAATTGCGAGCTTGCGGATGGAGGAGGGCTGTCGGGTGGAACTGATTAAATTCCAGATTCGCCACGCGGCAGCCTGCACGCCACGCCATGGCGATACCATCTCCTGAGGAGATGTCCGGGTTAGTGGTGTACTGATACACTTTTGACGCACCGCCGGTGGCCAGCACAACGGCTTTGGCCTGACAGGTTTCAACCGTCTCTTTATTACGGTTCCAGACCCAGGCCCCGACAACCCGACGCGTGCCGGGCAAGCCGATTTTGTCAGAGACAATTAAATCTACGGCGTTGCTGCGCTCCAGCACCTGGATATTTGGGTGACTCAACGCCTGGCTCACCAGGGTGGTTTCCACCGCTTTACCCGTGGCGTCGGCAGCATGCAGAATACGGCGATGGCTATGACCGCCTTCACGCGTCAGGTGATAACCCTCTTCCCCGTTTGGCTGCACGTGGGTATCAAACAAAACACCCTGATCGATCAGCCACTGGACGCAGTGGCGTGCGTTACTGGCAACAAATTCTGCGGCGTGTTTATCAACAATTCCGGCCCCGGCAATCAGGGTGTCTTCAACATGTGAAGCTATGCTGTCTGTTTCGTCAAACACGGCTGCGATACCGCCCTGGGCGTAGAAAGTTGACCCTTCGCTTACCGGTCCTTTACTCAGGACAATGACTTTTTGGTGTTTGGCGAGCCGCAGGGCGAGAGAGAGGCCCGCTGCACCACTGCCGACGATCAGGACGTCGCAAGAGAGTTCTGGAAGTGTGTTCATGATCTTTGTTTAATTTACTAAACAGTGTCTGGCCAGCATAGCACCCGAATGCGAGAAATCGCACGTTTTTTTTACGGAGTGTTGCAATGACTAAACAAGCCTGGGGAACCGCTCTGGGGCAAAAATGGGAGAAATATTTTGCGAAGCAGATCGTTAGCTTCAGATTATGTGGTGAAATAAAGCCCGCGTTGCGGTACTCTGCTGGCGGAAATGCCATTTCTTATCAGAAACTGGGTGCGTATCGTGAACAGACTTATAATGATAGAAAACGAACAGTCTGCGGCGCGATTAACAAAAACAAAGGCGTGACGGAACTTTTTAAGAAAACAGCCCTCTACACAACTGCTTGCTCACAGTGCAGTGTTTAGAGTGGCGTTTCGATAACGCGTGGATTTTAGGTTTGGGGAGACATTACCTCGGATGAGCGAGCAGTTAACGGACCAGATTCTGGTTGAACGGGTCCAGAAGGGAGATCAGAAAGCTTTTAACCTACTGGTGGTGCGCTACCAGCATAAGGTGGCGAGTCTGGTTTCCCGCTATGTACCTTCAGGGGATGTCCCTGATGTCGTACAGGAATCTTTTATTAAGGCCTATCGCGCGCTGGAATCATTCCGGGGGGATAGTGCTTTTTATACCTGGCTGTACCGAATTGCTGTCAATACGGCAAAGAATTACCTGGTCGCTCAGGGCCGTCGTCCGCCTTCCAGTGATGTTGATGCGATAGACGCAGAAAACTTCGAAAGCGGCGGCGCGTTGAAAGAAATTTCGAACCCTGAGAACTTAATGTTGTCAGAAGAACTGAGACAAATAGTTTTTCGTACCATCGAGTCGCTTCCGGAAGATTTACGCATGGCAATTACGTTGCGGGAGCTTGATGGCCTGAGCTATGAAGAGATAGCCGCTATCATGGATTGTCCGGTTGGTACGGTTCGTTCACGTATTTTCCGTGCGCGAGAAGCTATTGATAATAAAGTTCAACCGCTTATCAGGCGTTGACGATAGCGGGATACTGGAAAAGGTATTAGGCATGCAGAAAGAACAACTTTCCGCTTTAATGGATGGTGAAACGCTGGACAGTGAGCTGCTTAATGAGCTCTCTCGCTCTCCTGAGATGCAAAAAGCCTGGGAGAGTTATCATCTTATTCGCGATTCTATGCGCGGCGATACCAGCGAGCTCCTCCATTTCGATATCTCATCACGCGTAATGGCGGCGATAGAGAACGAACCTGTTACTCAGGCCACTCCGCTGATCCCTGAAGCCCAGCCTGCACCACACCTGTGGCAAAAAATGCCATTCTGGAATAAAGTGCGCCCGTGGGCGAGTCAACTGACCCAGATGGGTGTCGCAGCTTGCGTGTCGCTTGCGGTTATCGTTGGCGTCCAGCAGTATAACAGCCAATCTGAAGTCAACCAGCAACCTGAAGCGCCAGTGTTTAACACGCTGCCGATGATGGGCAAAGCCAGCCCGGTTAGCCTGGGTATTCCTTCCGACGCGTCGGCGGGTGCTGGCCAGCAGCAGCAGGTACAGGAGCAGCGTCGTCGCATTAATGCGATGTTGCAGGACTATGAATTGCAACGTCGTTTGCATTCAGAGCAGCTTCAGTTTGAACAGGCACAAACCCAGCAAGCCGCTGTGCAAGTGCCCGGAAACCAAACTTTAGGAACGCAATCGCAGTAATGAAGCAACTTTGGTGCGCCATGTCTTTGATGGCGGGTAGCTTGCTCTTCTCTGTCAACGCCTCGGCTGATGTATCGTCCGGGGCGTTGTTGCAGCAGATGAACCTCGCTAGCCAGTCACTCAACTATGAACTGGCTTTTATCAGTATCAATAAGCAGGGCGTCGAGTCGTTACGCTATCGCCACGCCCGTCTTGATAAACAGCCTCTCGCTCAGCTCTTGCAGATGGATGGCCCGCGCCGTGAAGTTGTGCAGCGTGGTAATGAAATCAGCTATTTTGAGCCGGGCCTTGAGCCCTTCACCCTTAATGGCGACTACATCGTCGATTCGCTGCCATCGCTGGTTTATACCGACTTTAAGCGTCTTGCCCCCTACTACGACTTTATTTCCGTTGGCCGTACGCGCATTGCAGACCGGTTATGTGAAGTCATCCGGGTCGTGGCCCGGGACGGGACGCGCTACAGCTATATCGTCTGGATGGATGCCGAAACCAAGCTTCCGATGCGGGTCGATCTACTTGATCGCGATGGTGAAACGCTGGAACAGTTCCGCGTGATCTCCTTCAGCGTCGATGATCAGGTCGGCAATAGCATGCAGAATCTTGCTAAAGCCAGTCTGCCGCCGCTGCTCTCTGTACCGGTAGGGGATACCATTAACTTTAACTGGGCTCCGACCTGGATCCCGCAAGGGTTCAGCGAGATCTCCAGCAGCAAACGCCAGCTTCCTACGATTGATACGCCGGTTGAATCGCGTCTCTACTCGGATGGTCTGTTCAGCTTCTCGGTGAATATCAACCGCGCCACCGCGATCAGTGCCGACCAGATGCTGCGTACCGGTCGTCGCACAGTGAGCACGACGGTGCGTGATAATGCCGAAATTACGGTCGTGGGTGAGCTTCCGCCGCAAACTGCAAAGCGTATCGCCGACAGTATCAAATTCAGGGCAGCACAATGATTAAAGAGTGGGCTACGGTCGTATCATGGCAAAATGGCGTCGCGCTGGTGAGTTGCGACGTTAAGGCCTCCTGCAGCAGCTGCGCCTCCCGCGCAGGATGCGGCAGCCGCGTGCTGAATAAACTGGGCCCGCAAACTACCCACACGCTTTCCGTTCCTAGCGAGCAACCGCTGGTGAAAGGGCAAAAAGTGGAGCTGGGAATTGCCGAAGCGAGCCTGCTGGGCTCGGCAATGCTGGTTTATCTCTCTCCGCTGGTGGGCTTGTTTGCCGTGGGTGGTCTTTTCCAGCTCCTGTTTGCCACCGATCTTGCCGCCATGTGCGGGGCAGCCCTCGGCGGTGTAGGCGGTTTTTTACTGGCGCGGGGGCTTTCGCCCAGGCTTGCTGTGCGCGATAACTGGCAGCCAACCATTCTCAGCGTTGGCTTACCACCCGACGAACTGCGCGTTGAAACACTATCCTCAGAGGCCCGGTAAATACACCGGGCTTTATCTATGTTTGATTCTTATAAACCAAAACCCTCAAACTTAGCGCTATACCTGAATTCAAGAGCATTTCCTGGTGACGAAGATGTAGTGTAGAATGCTGCGTTTTCGCACTGAAAAACGTCAGGCTAAGAACAGCGGCCTCCAGGAATTCGTAAGGCAAAATTATTTAACTATATGAAGAACATACGTAACTTTTCGATCATAGCTCACATTGACCACGGTAAGTCGACGCTGTCTGACCGTATTATCCAGATTTGCGGTGGCCTGTCTGATCGTGAAATGGCAGCCCAGGTTCTGGACTCCATGGACCTGGAACGCGAACGCGGTATCACCATTAAAGCCCAGAGCGTAACGCTCGATTATAAAGCGTCTGACGGTGAAACTTATCAACTTAACTTTATCGACACCCCAGGCCACGTTGACTTCTCTTATGAAGTTTCCCGCTCGCTGGCGGCCTGTGAAGGCGCGCTGCTGGTGGTAGATGCCGGGCAGGGCGTAGAAGCCCAGACCCTGGCGAACTGCTACACCGCGATGGAAATGGACCTGGAAGTGGTGCCGGTACTGAACAAAATCGACCTGCCCGCCGCCGATCCTGAGCGCGTGGCGGAAGAGATTGAAGATATCGTGGGCATTGATGCCACCGATGCTGTGCGCTGCTCCGCGAAGACCGGCGTAGGTGTTCCGGATGTGCTGGAACGTCTGGTCCGCGATATCCCTGCTCCTGAAGGCGACCCGGATGCACCGCTGCAGGCACTGATCATTGACTCCTGGTTCGATAACTATCTGGGTGTTGTCTCGCTGGTACGTATTAAAAACGGCACCATGCGTAAAGGCGAAAAGATCAAGGTTATGAGCACCGGCCAGGTCTATAACGCCGATCGCCTGGGTATCTTCACCCCGAAACAGGTTGACCGTACCGAGCTGAAATGCGGCGAGGTAGGCTGGCTGGTCTGTGCAATTAAAGACATCCTCGGTGCGCCGGTTGGCGATACCTTGACGGGTGCCCGTAATCCGGCTGATAAAGCACTGCCTGGCTTCAAAAAAGTGAAGCCACAGGTATATGCAGGTCTCTTCCCGGTCAGCTCTGATGATTATGAAAACTTCCGTGACGCGCTTGGCAAACTGAGCCTGAACGATGCTTCTCTGTTCTATGAGCCAGAAAGCTCCACGGCGCTGGGCTTCGGCTTCCGCTGCGGCTTCCTCGGCCTGCTGCACATGGAGATCATTCAGGAACGTCTGGAGCGTGAGTACGATCTGGATCTGATCACCACCGCGCCGACGGTAGTTTACGAAGTGGAAACCACCTCGAAAGAGGTGATCTACGTCGATAGCCCGTCCAAGCTGCCGCCGCTGAACAACATTTCTGAGCTGCGCGAGCCTATCGCAGAGTGTCACATGCTGCTGCCGCAAGAGTTCCTCGGCAACGTCATCACCCTTTGTATTGAGAAGCGCGGCGTACAGACCAACATGGTTTACCACGGTAACCAGGTGGCGCTGACTTACGAAATCCCGATGGCGGAAGTGGTACTCGACTTCTTCGACCGTCTGAAGTCGACGTCCCGTGGCTACGCGTCACTGGATTACAACTTCAAACGTTTCCAGGCTTCCAACATGGTACGTGTAGATGTGCTGATTAACGGCGAGCGTGTCGATGCGCTGGCGCTGATCACGCATAACGACAACGCACCATACCGCGGGCGTGAGCTGGTTGAGAAGATGAAAGAGCTGATCCCGCGTCAGCAATTTGATATCGCGATTCAGGCGGCCATTGGCAACCACATCATCGCGCGTTCTACCGTGAAACAGTTGCGTAAAAACGTTCTGGCAAAATGCTATGGCGGTGACGTCAGCCGTAAGAAAAAGCTGCTGCAGAAGCAGAAAGACGGTAAGAAACGTATGAAGCAGGTTGGTAACGTTGAGCTGCCGCAGGAAGCGTTCCTCGCCATTCTGCACGTAGGTAAAGACGGCAAATAATCCTAAGGAGTTGGCATGGCGAACATGTTTGCCCTGATCCTGGTCATTGCGACGCTGGTGACGGGTCTATTGTGGTGTCTGGATAAGTTTATTTTCGCCCCGAAACGTCGTGAACGTCAGGCTGCCGCGCAGGCAGCCACTGGCGACGGGCTTGATGCGAAGACCCTGAAAAAAGTCGGCCCGAAACCGGGCTGGCTGGAGACAGGGGCTTCGGTCTTCCCGGTGCTGGCGATTGTGCTGGTGGTACGTTCATTTATTTATGAACCTTTCCAGATCCCATCAGGTTCGATGATGCCAACGCTGCTGATTGGTGACTTCATCCTGGTCGAGAAGTTTGCCTACGGCATTAAAGATCCTATCTACCAGAAAACGTTGATCGAAACAGGTCATCCGAAACGTGGCGATATTGTGGTCTTTAAATACCCCGACGATCCGCGTCTGGATTACATCAAACGTGCGGTGGGTCTGCCAGGCGATAAAGTCTCTTACGATCCAGTTGCGAAAGAAGTGACGGTACAGCCTGGCTGCAGTTCTGGTACGGCCTGTGAAAGCGCGCTGCCCATTACCTACTCCAACGTAGAGCCGAGTGACTTCGTGCAGACCTTTGCCCGTCGTAACGGCGGTGAAGCTACCAGCGGTTTCTTCCAGATGCCAAAAGGCGAGACCAAAGAGAACGGTATCCGCCTGACTGAGCGTAAAGAGACGCTGGGTGACGTCACGCACCGTATTCTGACGGTGCCTATTGCGCAGGATCAACTGGGGATGTACTACCATCAGTCCGGTCAGCAGCTGGCTTCCTGGATTGTGCCGCCGGGCCAATACTTCATGATGGGTGATAACCGCGATAATTCTGCGGACAGCCGTTACTGGGGCTTTGTGCCGGAAGCGAATCTGGTCGGTAAAGCGACCGCCATCTGGATGAGCTTCGAGAAGCAGGAAGGCGAATGGCCGACCGGGGTACGTCTAAATCGTATCGGCGGGATCCATTAATTCGTGATATCTGAACACATCGCCCTTTATCTTAAGGGCGATGTGAATTATTTAAGCGATAAATCTCTCCAGACTAACGACAACCCCTGTCGTTGTGTATAGAATATTCCCCCGAAGTTTAAGGTTGGCGCTGAATCAGTGCCACGGCACACGAAACCGCGTTGGCTTTCTCAGGTCGGTTTCGTGTGCTGCATTTTTGACGCATTCATTCTATTGGTATCGCATGAACCCCATCGTAATTAATCGGCTTCAACGGAAGCTGGGCTACACTTTTCAGCATCAGGAGTTGTTGCAACAGGCATTAACCCATCGCAGTGCCAGCAGCAAACACAACGAACGTCTCGAATTTTTGGGCGATTCCATTTTAAGTTACGTTATTGCCAATGCGCTTTATCACCGTTTCCCACGCGTGGACGAAGGGGATATGAGCCGCATGCGTGCAACGCTGGTTCGCGGTAACACGCTGGCAGAAATTGCGCGTGAGTTCGAATTAGGTGAGTGCCTGCGTCTGGGGCCGGGCGAACTGAAAAGTGGCGGTTTCCGCCGTGAGTCCATTCTTGCGGACACGGTCGAAGCCTTAATCGGTGGCGTTTTCCTCGACAGTAATATTCAGACCGTCGAGCAACTGATTCTGAACTGGTATCAGACCCGTCTGGACGAAATTAGCCCAGGCGATAAACAAAAAGATCCGAAAACGCGTCTGCAGGAATATTTGCAGGGTCGTCACCTTCCGCTGCCATCTTATCTGGTGGTGCAGGTCCGTGGCGAAGCGCACGATCAGGAATTTACCATCCATTGCCAGGTCAGTGGCCTGAGTGAACCGGTGGTGGGCACAGGTTCTAGCCGTCGTAAGGCGGAACAGGCTGCCGCCGAACAGGCGTTGAAAATGCTGGAGCTGGAATGAGCGAAGAGAAAACCTATTGCGGATTTATTGCCATCGTTGGTCGTCCAAACGTTGGCAAATCCACCCTGTTGAATAATCTGCTTGGGCAGAAGATTTCTATCACCTCTCGTAAGGCGCAAACCACGCGTCACCGCATCGTCGGTATCCATACGGAAGGCTCGTATCAGGCGATTTATGTCGATACCCCAGGCCTGCACATGGAAGAGAAGCGTGCGATCAACCGTCTGATGAACAAGGCGGCGAGCAGCTCTATCGGTGACGTTGAGCTGGTGATTTTTGTTGTGGAAGGCACCCGCTGGACGCCTGACGACGAAATGGTGCTCAATAAACTGCGTGATGGGAAAACCCCGGTGATCCTGGCGGTCAACAAAGTTGACAACGTGCAAGAAAAAGCCGATCTGCTGCCGCATCTGCAGTGGCTGGGCAGCCAGATGAACTTCCTCGATATCGTACCGCTGTCTGCAGAGACCGGTCTGAATGTGGATACCATCGCGGGCATCGTGCGTAAACATCTGCCGGAAGCGATCCATCACTTCCCGGAAGAGTACATCACCGATCGTTCTCAGCGCTTTATGGCCTCTGAGATCATCCGTGAAAAGCTGATGCGTTTCCTTGGCGCGGAGTTACCGTACTCTGTCACCGTCGAGATCGAACGTTTCCAGACGAACGAGCGTGGTGGCTATGATATCAACGGCCTGATCCTCGTGGAGCGTGAAGGGCAGAAGAAAATGGTGATTGGCAACAAAGGTGCCAAGATCAAAACCATCGGTATTGAAGCTCGTAAAGATATGCAGGAGATGTTCGAAGCACCGGTTCACCTGGAGCTGTGGGTGAAGGTGAAATCTGGCTGGGCCGATGATGAGCGTGCACTGCGCAGCCTCGGTTACGGCGAAGATCAGTAACGCAAGACGACGAACAGTATGGAAGGTTGGCAGCGTGCCTTCGTTCTCCATAGTCGTCCCTGGAGCGAAACCAGCCTGATACTGGACGTCTTCACGGAAGAGTCGGGCCGCGTGCGCCTTGTGGCTAAAGGCGCACGTTCCAAACGTTCTAATCTGAAAGGAACTTTACAGCCTTTCACACCGCTGCTGGTCCGCTTTGGTGGGCGAGGGGAGGTCAAAACCCTGCGCAGCGCCGAAGCCGTCTCCCTGGCACTTCCCCTCTCTGGTATCACCCTTTATAGCGGCCTGTACGTCAACGAACTCATCTCACGCGTGCTTGAGCATGAGACTCGCTTCTCTGAACTTTTCTTCGACTACCTGCACTGTATCCAGGCCCTGGCGGGGGTAACTGGCTCGCCTGAACCCGTCCTGCGCCGTTTTGAGCTGGCGCTGCTTGGCCATCTGGGTTACGGCGTAGATTTTCTTCACTGTGCAGGCAGTGGCGATCCGGTGGAAGAGACCATGACCTACCGCTACCGGGAAGAGAAAGGATTTATCGCCAGTATTGTGATTGATAATAGTACCTTTACCGGGCGTGACCTGCGCGCGTTAGCCGAGCGGGAATTTCCGGATGCAGAGACCCTGCGGGCGGCAAAACGCTTTACCCGTATTGCGCTGAAGCCGTATCTTGGAGGCAAGCCCTTAAAGAGCCGCGAATTATTCAGGCAGTTTATGCCCAAGCGTAAATGAACAACGAGAAAACCGAGGATTGTCATGGCTGAATTACTGTTAGGCGTCAATATTGACCATATCGCCACCCTGCGTAACGCGCGCGGCACGGCCTATCCGGACCCGGTACAGGCCGCGTTTATTGCTGAGCAGGCGGGGGCCGACGGCATTACGGTTCACCTGCGTGAGGACCGCCGTCACATCACCGATCGCGATGTACGGGTGCTGCGTCAAACGCTGGATACCCGCATGAACCTCGAGATGGCGGTGACCGAAGAGATGCTGAACATCGCCGTTGAGACGCAACCTCATTTTTGCTGCCTGGTACCAGAAAAACGTCAGGAAGTGACCACTGAAGGCGGCCTCGACGTTGCCGGCCAGCTGGAAAAAATGCGCGATGCCTGCACACGTCTGGCAGATGCCGGTATTCTGGTCTCGCTATTTATTGATGCCGATGAGGCCCAAATCAAAGCCGCAGCAGACGTGGGTGCGCCCTACATCGAAATCCACACCGGTTGCTATGCGGATGCCAAAGACGAAGTCACCCAGGCAAAAGAGCTTGAGCGCATCGCCAAAGCCGCTACCTACGCCGCAAGCCTCGGACTGAAGGTCAATGCCGGTCATGGCCTTACCTACCACAACGTGAAAGCCATCGCCGCCATTCCGGAGATGCACGAGCTGAACATTGGTCACGCCATTATTGGCCGTGCGGTGATGAGCGGCCTGAAAGAGGCGGTGGCAGAGATGAAACGCCTGATGCTGGAAGCCCGTCGCTAATGGCCATTCTTGGCTTAGGCACGGACATCGTTGAGATTTCGCGTATTGAAGCGGTGATTGCCCGTAGTGGCGATCGCCTTGCCCGTCGCGTACTTAGCAATAACGAGTGGGCCATCTGGGAGGCGCACCAGCAGCCGGTGCGTTTTCTGGCTAAACGTTTTGCGGTGAAAGAGGCGGCGGCGAAAGCATTCGGCACGGGGATCCGTAACGGGCTGGCCTTCAATCAGTTCGAAGTTTTTAACGATGAGCTGGGCAAGCCGCGTCTGCGTCTGTGGGGAGAAGCGTTAAAACTGGCTGAGAAGCTGGGGGTAGCGCATATGCACGTTACGCTGGCGGATGAGCGCCACTACGCCTGCGCAACGGTCATTATTGAAAGTTAGATCTTATCCGTGTGGTGCATCAGGACAAATTTATCCCACAGCTGCTCTTCTGATTCAGTGTGTGCCGGATCCTTGAGAATGGTATTCGGGATTGGGCACACTTTCTGACAGGTCGGCGTCTCGTAATGGCCAACACACTCGGTGCAACGGTCGCTGTTAATCTCATAAATGCTATCGCCCATGGAAATGGCCTCGTTAGGACATTCGGGTTCGCACATATCGCAATTGATACATTTTTTGGTAATTAACAGCGCCATCAGGTAATTCTCAGAAACATCACAAACAGGGCGGGCATTATACGCTCATTACGTACTCAAACCAGTTTTTTAACCAACGCTTCGCTGTGGCGAATACGATCCGGCGCATGTTCGAGATCTTGCTGCACCAGCGCCATAAACATCAGGTCCGTCAGCAGCATCTGTGCGCTGGTGGAAGAGATGGCCGCGCTCCGGGTCGCTTGCTCTTCTGCAATGGTATACAGGCAGCGAGAGGCGCGTTGCTGTAGGGCGTTAGGGGTAAAACCGGTAATCGCAAGGATCTTCCCCCCCGCCCGCAGGGCTTCGTCTGCTGCCAGGTTGATTTCACGGCGCTCGCCGGAATAGGAGATGGCCAGCAGCACGTCACTGGGCTCCATAGCCTGAACGGTGGCCAGCAGGGCATGCATATCTTGCTCGACGATAGCGGTCAGGCCAATTTTATTCAGCTTCCAGCCAAAGTTGCGTGCTACCAGCCCCGACGCGCCAATACCCGTCAGGATCACCCGACGTGCTGTGCGCAACATCGTCACGCTCTCCAGCAACTTCTCTTCAGTATTAACATCCAGGGTGGCGTGCATGGCCGCCACTTTTTCTTTGATCAGTTTTTCACCGACCAGCCGCATCGGATCGTCGCCACGGATGTGGTTATGTACCGGCATCGACTGTGGGTTAGGGTGGCTGGCCAGCGCTTCGCTAATGGCCAGTTTGAGCGCCGGAAATCCTTTGAAGCCGATCTTCTGCGCAAATTTCACCACGCTCGACTGGCTGACGCCTGCCTCCTGGGCCAGCTGCTGTGAACTCAGATGCCGGGCATGGTCGGGCTGAGACAGCAGGAAATCCGCCAGTTTTTTGTCGCTCTGGGCAAAGCCCGCGTATCGCTGGCGAATTCGGATTAAACAGTTCATGAGGTCTCCTGGCGAAATGTGATAGCTGTTGCAAATTGCGAATATTGCTCGCCCGAATGAATTTTATATTCCATTATAGTGCGATTATTATGAATTAAAAATTCTTGAGGCACAAAAGATGAATCTAGGATCGCTTGTTTCTGAAACCCGTAACCCGCAAACCATGGATCTGGATGCGCTCTCCACTTTTGACCTTGTAAGCCGTTTTAATCAACAGGATACGCTGGTCGCGCAGGCAGTGAAAGAGACATTGCCCGAGGTTGCGAAAGCGGTCGATGCGGCGGCCACTTCGTTGAAATCGGGCGGCCGCATTATTTACATGGGGGCGGGGACCAGTGGGCGCCTGGGCGTGCTGGATGCTTCTGAATGTCCACCTACGTTCGGCGTACCGCACGGCCTGGTGATCGGCCTGATAGCCGGTGGGCCGGGGGCATTGTTAAAAGCCGTCGAGGGGGCGGAGGACAGCCCGCAGCTCGGTGAAGACGATTTACGCGACATTGCCCTGGCACCGCAGGATCTGGTCGTCGGGCTGGCGGCATCGGGGCGCACGCCGTACGTGCTGGGTGGCCTGGCATATGCCAGACAGACCGGCTGCACGACGGTGGCCATCTCCTGTAATCCGGGATCCCCTATCGCCCAGGTGGCGGATATCGCTATTTCGCCCGTGGTAGGGCCTGAAGCTCTGACCGGCTCCACGCGACTTAAATCCGGCACGGCGCAGAAAATGGTGCTGAACATGATCTCTACCGGCGCGATGGTGAAGTTCGGCAAGGTTTACCAGAACCTGATGGTGGATATGAAGGCCACTAACGTGAAGCTTATCGACAGGGCTTGTCGCATGGTCGTGGAAGCGACCGGCACCACGCGTGAAGAGGCCGAAAAGGTGCTCCAGCAGACCGATTATGACGTTAAGCCTGCCATTCTGATGATATTAAGCGGGCTGGATGCGACGACGGCGCGTGCCCGACTCGACCAGCACAGTGGTTTTTTACGGGCGGCGTTAGAAAACTAAAGAGGCGGATATGGAAAAAACGGCAGCGCTCGCCAGCGGTATCCTGCAGGGGATTGGCGGAGAGAAAAACATCCTGCGTCTGGAAAACTGCATGACGCGCGTGCGGGTGGAGGTAGTAGACGAGTCCAGGCTCGATCTTCCGCATCTGAAGAAACTGCCGGGCGTCAGCGGCTATGTGAAGCAGGGCGAGCAGCACCAGTTGATTGTCGGGCCGGGCAAAGCTGCGCAAGTCGTGGATGCCATGCGCGCGTTGATGGGGGGCGTAGCGGTGGATGACGCCGAGCGCACCAAAGCTCAGGTGAAGGCGCGCTATAAAGCACCGATGAGCGATGCCCTGCGCCAGCTGGCAAACGTCTTTATTCCGCTGATTCCGGCGTTTATCGCCTCCGGGCTGATCACCGGGATCATTAATATCCTGAAGCGCCCGGATATTGTCGGTGATTTTGCTACGCAGTACCCCAATCTGCTGGGGATCCTGGGCATCTTTGGCAGTGCCGTCTTCGCGATCATGAACATACTGGTGGGGGTCAATACCGCCAAGGTATTTGGCGGCTCGCTTGCTATGGGCGGGGTTATGGCCGGGATC
This sequence comes from Leclercia sp. UBA1284, assembly GCF_002308415.1. Lineage (NCBI taxonomy): Bacteria > Pseudomonadati > Pseudomonadota > Gammaproteobacteria > Enterobacterales > Enterobacteriaceae > Leclercia > Leclercia sp. UBA1284. Next base: position 2,380,770 of record NZ_DBUS01000006.1, on the reverse strand, counting down.
CTCTCCAGCCCACAGCTGGCGCAAATAAGCCTGTTTGGCGAGGCGCTCCAGCCTGGCCGTGGCGGGGTTATTGCCGTGCTGCTGGTGGTCGTGCTGATGTGTTGGGTCGAGAAAAAGCTGCGCAATGCCCTGCCGGGCTCGCTGGAGCTGATCCTCAACCCGCTGCTGACGACGCTCATTACGGGCAGTATTGCGATTATTGCCCTGCAACCGCTCGGCGGCTGGATCTCCGATGCGATTGCGCACGGTGCCTCCTGGGCTATCGACCGGGGTGGATTCCTGGTAGGGGCGGTGTTGGCCGGGACCTTCCTGCCGCTGGTGTTGACTGGCCTGCATCAGGGGCTGGTGCCCATCCACGTGGAGTTGGTGCAGGCCCACGGCTTTAACGCCTTGCTGCCGATTCTGTCGATGGCCGGTGTCGGGCAGGTGGGGGCGGCGATTGCGGTATTGATGAAAACCCGCAATGCACGCCTTAAAAAAGTGATTAAAGGGGCTCTGCCGGTGGGCTTACTCGGCATCGGCGAACCGCTCATTTTTGGCGTCACGCTGCCGCTCGGTAAGCCATTTATCGGTGCCTGCCTGGGCGGTGCCGTGGGTGGGGCGCTGATCAGTTTCTGGAAAGTGGCGACCGTCATCACCTTTGGTATTTCCGGTTTACCGCTGGCATTAACCATCGTGACCGGAAAAGTCATGCTCTATCTGTTAGGCTATTTAATAGCGGTGATCGCCGGGTTCCTCTTTACCTGGCTGTTAGGGTTCAACGATCCAGAGGAGTGAGGTTTGGTTAATAACGAGCGTCGGGTTGTCTTTTTTGATCTGGATGGAACGCTTCATCAACAGGATATGTTCGGTACGTTTATGCGTTATTTATTGCGCCGACAACCCCTGAATGCGTTGCTCGTATTGCCCCTCCTGCCGGTCATCGGCTGCGCGTTACTGATAAAAGGGCGCGCAGCCCGCTGGCCCATGAGTCTGTTGCTGTGGGGATGCACATTTGGCCACAGCGAGGCGCGGCTGCAACAGCTGCGTCAGGATTTTGCCGACTGGTTTCGCCAACATGTTACCGCCTTTCCGGTGGTGCAGCAGAGGCTCACCGCCTATCTTGATGCGTCGGATGCCGATATTTGGTTAATCACCGGCTCTCCACAGCCGTTGGTGGAGCTCGTCTATTTCGATACGCCGTGGTTGCCGAAAGTGAACCTTATCGCCACCCAGACAGGGCGACGCTACGGCGGTTGGGTGCTCACCATGCGCTGTCTTGGCCATGAAAAGGTGGCGCAACTGGAGAAAAGAATCGGTACGCCGCTGCGCCTGTACAGTGGTTACAGCGACAGTAAGCAAGATAACCCGCTGCTCTACTTCTGCCAGCACCGCTGGCGTGTCACTCCCCAGGGCGAGCTACAGCAGCTGGAATAGTGTTATACATAAGCTGTGTGTATAATGCGCCCGCTTTACAGACTGGAGTGCATGTCGTTGTCTAACCCTGAACCTAATCATGAATACTGGATGCGCCACGCGCTCTCGCTGGCTCAACGCGCCTGGGATGAGGGCGAAGTGCCCGTGGGTGCCGTGCTGGTACACAACAATAAGGTGATTGGCGAAGGGTGGAACCGCCCGATTGGCCGCCACGATCCTACCGCGCATGCAGAGATTATGGCGCTGCGTCAGGGGGGGCTGGTACTGCAAAACTACCGTCTGCTGGAGACCACGCTTTATGTCACCCTGGAGCCGTGCGTCATGTGCTCAGGTGCGATGGTCCACAGTCGCATTGGCACCGTGGTGTACGGCGCGCAGGATGAAAAAACCGGGGCAGCAGGTTCTCTTATGAACGTGCTGGGACACCCGGGAATGAATCATCAGGTTAATGTCATCGGTGGGGTACTTGCACCAGCCTGTTCGGCGATGCTGAGTGACTTTTTTCGAATGCGTCGCCAGCAGAAAAAGCAACAAAAGGCAGAATCGAAGTTACCGGGTGGTTAAGTTCGTCCGGGGCGACCACCGGATAGTTTTCCGCCATCTGGCGCGCCTGCGCCGCCTCTTTCTCTTTCTCCATCAAATAACCCACCAGGCTTATCTGATATTTACGAATGTTTTCGACGTAGGCGTAGGCCTCATGGCCGCGCGCATACCCGTAGGTGAGCTTGTTGTACCAGGGTTTCTGGCTCAGGAGAGGCAGGCGCTGCTTCACGTCTGACCAGCTGTCCGGGTTGCCTTTGGTTTTGGCCGTCAGGGCGCGGGCATCGAGCATATGGGCGTAGCCCATGTTATACGCCGCCAGCGCAAACCAGATCCGCTCCTCTTCCGGTACCGTCTCCGGGACTTTGCTCATCATGTCCTGCAGATAGCGCGCCCCGCCGCTGATGCTCTGCTCCGCATCCGTCCTGTCGGTAAGGCCGAGACTCTGGGCGGTATTCTTGGTCAGCATCATCAATCCACGTACGCCGGTGGGCGAGGTGGCCAGCGCATCCCAGTGCGACTCCTGATATGAAATCGCGGCCAGCAACCGCCAGTCGATCTCCTGAGCGTATTTCTCAAACAGCGGCTGAAGATCCGGTAACACGTTGTCGACGGCCCGCAGGAAGCTGCGGGTATCCACATAATCAAAGTCATCGCCATGACCGAGGTATTTTTCCTCCAGCCGTGCCAGGGTGCCATCTTCATTCAGGCCGCTGAAGAAATCGAGCATTGCGGCAGAGAGGGTCTGATCGTCATCAAGTTTACTGAACCAGGTCACCGGCTGCTCGTCGGTCACGTCCAGCGCCACGGCCAGTTCAGGATGTACACGCTGGAAGAGGCTGATGGCAACCGAGTCGGCGATGGTATAGGGCAGCTTCCCGTCTTTAACCTGTTCGAGCAGGGCCGTCGTGCCCAGCTTTTCATCGACCGTCCAGCTAAGGTCAGGATATTTTTTCTCTTTCAGGACGCGTAAGTCTTCGATTGCCACGTGGCCAGGCGCAATGACCAGCTGTTCAGCGGTCAGATTTGCCAGGGTACGCGGGCGCAGGCTGCCCACGCGGTAGACCAGCTGCTGCGAAACGGAATAGTAGGTTGGGCCCGGCTGATAATTTTTGCTGCGCTCGCTGTTGTAAACCAGACCGGCGGCCAGCAGATCGGCATCGCCGTTATCGAGGTCGTCGAAAAGCTGGCTAATGTTCTGGCGTACGGTTACTTTTAGCTTTACGCCCAGGTAGTCAGCAAAATGTTGCGCCAGCTCGTAGTCCAGCCCAATCACTTTATTGTTGATGGCGTTGTAGGTCAGCGGGGAGGTAATGGTACTGACGCGCAGCTCCCCCCGCGCCTGGATCGCGGCGATACGGTTTTCGGCTTTGCCGAACCAGGGGATAGAAGGCCATAAGGCCGCTGCCAGCAGCAAGGTAACAATGCCGATGAGCAGATAATTAATCTTTAATTTTTTCAATTAGTTAATTCTCTGCGTCAGCGCTTGCCTCAGTCTGCAGTGGCCATGTTAAACGTACGGTTTGCCATTGATTGAGCGGCATTTTGCGTAAACTTAAGCCAGTTGGCAACTTATTACAGATAACGGCAACACCTATTGTTAAATTTCCGCTGTGATTTTATTTCGACGCAAACGGTTTCGTCTGCGCTCAGGATTCTCTATAATGACGCCCGTTTTCCCCCTTGCGCACACTGTAAGCGCCTCCGGCGCTTCGAAGACGAGAGACTTATGATGGAAATTCTGCGTGGTTCGCCTGCACTGTCTGCCTTCCGTATCAACAAACTGCTGGCACGTTTTCAGGCGGCCGACCTTCCGGTAAGCAATATTTACGCTGAGTATGTCCATTTTGCTGACCTGAATGCCCCTCTGGATGCAGAGGAGCGAGCGAGACTTGAGCGCCTGCTGAAGTATGGCCCGAGCCTGAGCAGCCATACCCCAACCGGTAAACTTCTGCTCGTCACCCCTCGCCCTGGTACCATCTCCCCCTGGTCTTCTAAAGCAACCGACATCGCCCATAACTGTGGCCTGACGCAGGTAAACCGCCTTGAGCGCGGCGTGGCTTATTACGTTGAAGCCTCAACGCTGACCGACGCCCAGTGGGCGACCGTGGCCGCTGAACTGCATGACCGCATGATGGAGAGCGTCTTCGGCGCGTTAAACGACGCGGAGCAGCTCTTCGCCCATCATCAGCCGGCGCCCGTGCAGAGCGTGGATGTGCTGGGGCAGGGCCGTCAGGCGCTGATTGACGCCAACCTGCGTCTCGGCCTGGCGCTGGCCGAAGATGAAATTGATTATCTGCAGGATGCGTTCGTTAAACTGAATCGCAACCCGAACGATATCGAACTCTATATGTTCGCCCAGGCGAACTCAGAACACTGCCGCCACAAAATCTTCAACGCCGACTGGGTGATTGACGGCGAACAGCAGCCGAAGTCGCTGTTCAAAATGATTAAAAACACCATGGAGCAAACCCCTGACCACGTGCTGTCTGCCTATAAAGACAACGCCGCGGTAATGGAGGGTTCCGAGGTGGGCCGCTTCTTCGCCGATCGCGAAGCAGGGCGCTATGACTTCCATCAGGAGCCTGCGCATATCCTGATGAAAGTAGAAACGCATAACCACCCGACGGCGATTTCGCCGTGGCCGGGTGCGGCGACCGGCTCCGGCGGTGAAATCCGTGACGAAGGGGCAACCGGTCGCGGTGCAAAACCCAAAGCGGGTCTGGTGGGCTTCTCCGTCTCCAACCTACGTATCCCGGGCTTTGAACAGCCCTGGGAAGAAGATTTCGGTAAGCCGGAACGTATTGTCACCGCGCTGGATATTATGACCGACGGCCCACTGGGCGGTGCGGCATTCAACAACGAATTTGGTCGTCCGGCGCTTAACGGTTACTTCCGTACCTACGAAGAGAAAGTGGAGAGCCACAACGGCGAAGAGCTGCGCGGCTACCACAAACCCATCATGCTGGCTGGCGGGATCGGCAACATTCGCGCCGATCACGTGCAGAAAGGTGAGATCGTCGTCGGTGCGAAGCTGATCGTACTGGGCGGCCCGGCGATGAACATCGGTCTGGGCGGCGGGGCGGCCTCGTCCATGGCATCCGGTCAGTCTGATGCGGACCTCGATTTTGCCTCCGTACAGCGTGATAACCCGGAAATGGAGCGCCGTTGTCAGGAGGTGATCGACCGCTGCTGGCAGCTGGGCGATGCGAACCCGATTCTCTTCATCCACGACGTCGGGGCGGGCGGTCTCTCCAACGCTATGCCGGAGCTGGTGAGCGATGGCGGTCGCGGTGGCCGTTTCAACCTGCGCGACATCCTGAACGACGAACCGGGCATGAGCCCGCAGGAAATCTGGTGTAACGAATCGCAGGAGCGTTACGTGCTGGCGGTTTCGCCAGACCAGTTGCCGCTGTTCGATGAGTTGTGCCGTCGTGAACGTGCCCCTTATGCGGTGATCGGTGAAGCGACCGAAGAGATGCACCTCAGCCTGAATGACACCCATTTCGACAACCAGCCGATCGATCTGCCGCTGGATGTGCTGCTGGGCAAAACGCCGAAGATGACCCGCGATGTCGAGACCCGTAAAGCGGCCGGCAAAGCGCTGGAACGTCAGGACATCTCGATAGCAGAAGCGGTAAACCGCGTTCTGCATCTGCCCACCGTGGCGGAAAAAACTTTCCTGGTAACTATCGGCGACCGTACCGTGACCGGGATGGTCTCCCGTGACCAGATGGTAGGGCCATGGCAGATCCCGGTTGCCAACTGCGCGGTAACCACCGCCAGCCTCGATAGCTACTACGGTGAAGCGATGGCATTGGGCGAGCGCGCGCCGGTTGCACTGCTGGACTTCGGGGCTTCGGCTCGTCTGGCCGTGGGTGAAGCGTTGACCAACATCGCCGCTACCCGCATTGGCGATATCAAACGCATCAAACTCTCTGCTAACTGGATGGCCGCAGCGGGTCATCCGGGTGAAGACGCCGGGCTGTACGAAGCGGTGAAAGCCGTGGGCGAAGAGCTCTGTCCGGCGCTGGGGCTGACCATTCCGGTGGGTAAAGACTCCATGTCGATGAAAACCCGCTGGCAGGAAGGTAACGAACAGCGCGAGATGACCTCTCCGCTGTCGCTGGTGATTACCGCCTTTGCCCGCGTGGAAGATGTGCGTCAGACCATTACCCCTGAGCTGTCTCTCGAAGATAATGCCCTGTTGCTGATCGATCTCGGCAAAGGCCAGAACGCCCTCGGGGCAACCGCGCTGGCGCAGGTTTACCGTCAACTGGGCGATAAGCCTGCCGACGTGCGTGACGTGGCGCAGCTGAAAGGCTTCTACGATGCGATTCAGACGCTGGTGGCGCAGCGCAAACTGTTGGCTTATCACGACCGTTCCGACGGCGGTCTGCTGGTGACTCTGGCAGAGATGGCCTTTACCGGTCACTGTGGCGTGGAAGCCAACATCGCGACGCTGGGCGAGGATCGTCTGGCCGCACTGTTCAATGAAGAGCTGGGCGCCGTGATTCAGGTGCGTGCTGCCGATCGCGACGCGGTTGAGGCCCTGCTGGCTCAGCATGGCCTGGCAGATTGCGTGCACTATCTGGGCAAAGCCGTACAGGGCGATCGCTTCGTGATTGAAGCGGACGGACATGCGGTGTTCAGCGAAAGCCGTACCACCCTGCGTATGTGGTGGGCAGAGACCACCTGGCAGATGCAGCGCCTGCGCGATAACCCGGAATGTGCCGATCAGGAACACGAGGCCAAGGCCAACGATAACGATCCAGGGCTGAATGTGAAGCTCTCCTTCGATATCAACGAGGATATCGCCGCGCCTTATATCGCGACCGGCGCGCGCCCGAAAGTGGCGGTTCTGCGTGAGCAGGGGGTGAACTCTCACGTTGAGATGGCAGCGGCCTTCCACCGTGCGGGCTTCGATGCCATCGATGTGCACATGAGCGACCTGATTGGCGGACGCAGGGGTCTGGAAGATTTCCATGCGCTGGTAGCCTGCGGTGGTTTCTCTTACGGTGACGTACTGGGGGCCGGTGAAGGCTGGGCGAAATCGATCCTCTTCAACAGCCGCGTGCGCGATGAGTTCGAAACCTTCTTCCATCGTCCGCAGACGCTGGCGCTGGGCGTGTGTAACGGCTGCCAGATGATGTCTAACCTGCGCGAGCTGATCCCAGGTAGCGAGGCCTGGCCGCGCTTTGTGCGTAACCAGTCCGATCGCTTCGAAGCGCGTTTCAGCCTGGTTGAAGTGACCCAAAGCCCGTCTCTGCTGCTGCAGGGGATGGTAGGATCGCAGATGCCGATTGCCGTCTCTCACGGTGAAGGGCAGGTAGAAGTACGTGATGCGGCGCATCTCGCTCAGCTGGAAAGTAAAGGGCTGGTGGCGCTGCGCTTCGTGGATAACTTCGGCAAAGTCACCCAGACCTACCCGGCGAACCCGAACGGCTCAGTCAATGGTATTACCGCGGTCACCAGCGAAAGCGGCCGTGCGACCATTATGATGCCGCACCCGGAACGCGTCTTCCGTACCGTCAGCAACTCCTGGCACCCGGAAAACTGGGGCGAAGATAGCCCGTGGATGCGTATCTTCCGCAACGCGCGTAAACAGCTGGGTTAATTCCCCGGCAAGTAATAAGGCCCGGCAAACGCCGGGCTTTTTTATTTGTGATGGAGAACACGCGATAGTGTCGGGAAATTGCGACAAGCGCAATAATCGGGTGTCTCTATATGGAGACACATAAATGATTGATTTTTATAGGGTGGGATAATTGCACTTTAAGCTGTTGCTAAATGGCGACAGTTAGCCTGAAAATCATTCAGCGGCAAACTAACGTCTTTTATATATTAAATCCTTATAAATCATATAAATAATAAATTTATTTGCATTCTGGCACGAGTGTTGCATAATTATAACCAGTGGCTCATTCACCTCCTTATGTCAGCCCCTTCGGGACGCGCTACATAAACTTCGAATGACGCACAACAAGGTGCCTGCCGTCCAACTACTGATAATTGCTTTGCTTTATCAGACCCAGGGCGAAACGTCGAGTTAGGCACCGCCTCATTCCACAACAAAGCCGGGTTTTTACCCGGCTTTGTTGTATCTGAAGCGCGTAGTCAGTAGCATCCCACTCACCCCCTATTTAGCTGAGAGTAATGCGTTGAAACGCTGGCCTGTTTTTCCTCGCTCCCTGCGACAGTTAGTTATGATGGCCTTTATCCTGATCCTGCTGCCGTTACTGGTGCTGGCATGGCAGGCCTGGCAAAGCCTGAACGCGCTCAGCGCCCAGGCGGCGCTGACTAACCGGACCACGCTGATTGATGCCCGTCGCAGTGAGGCGATGACCAATGCCGCACTGGAGATGGAGCGCAGCTACCGGCAATACTGCGTACTGGATGACCGTACGCTGGCGCGGGTGTACCAGAATCAGCGCAAGCGTTACAGTGAAATGCTGGATGCCCACGCCGGGGTATTACCGGACGATAAACTCTATCAGGCGTTGCGTCAGGATCTTAACGCGCTTGCCCAGCTTCAATGCCATAACAGCGGCCCGGACGCCGACGCCGCCTCCCGACTGGAAGCCTTCGCCACGGCCAATACCGAGATGGTACAGGCTACCCGTTCGGTGATCTTCTCTCGTGGTCAGCAGCTACAGCAGGAGATCGCCGAACGCGGGCAGTTCTTCGGCTGGCAGGCGCTGGTGCTGTTCCTGGTCAGCCTGATCCTGGTACTGCTCTTTACCCGCATGATCATCGGCCCGGTAAAAGGCATTGAGCGGATGATCAACCGCCTGGGGGAAGGGCGCTCTCTGGGCAACACCGTGGTCTTTACCGGCCCGCGCGAGCTGCGTTCGGTCGGGCAGCGTATCATCTGGCTCTCGGAACGGCTGGCGTGGCTTGAGTCACAACGCCACCAGTTCCTGCGCCATATATCCCATGAATTGAAAACGCCGCTGGCCAGCATGCGTGAAGGCACCGAATTGTTGGCGGATCAGGTTGCCGGGCCGCTCACCCCCGAGCAAAAAGAGATAGTGGATATTCTCGATGACAGCAGCCGCAATCTGCAAAAATTGATTGAGCAGCTGCTTGATTACAACCGTAAACTGGCGGATGGGGCGCCAGAGCTAGAGCGGGTTGAGATTGCGCCGCTGGTCGATATGGTGCTCTCCGCCCATAGCTTGCCGGCGCGAGCTAAAATGATGCATACCGAAATGGATCTGCAGGCGTCAGCCTGTGTTGCCGAGCCAATGCTACTAATGAGCGTGCTGGACAATCTTTATTCCAATGCGGTGCACTATGGTACTGAATCCGGTACCATTTATATTCGGAGTTTTATCCAGGGTTCGCGGGTCTGTATTGATGTCGCCAATACTGGAAGCCCTATCCCTGATGACGAGCAGGAGATGATCTTTGAGCCCTTCTACCAGGGGAGCCATCAGCGCAAAGGGGCGGTCAAGGGGAGCGGCCTGGGTCTGAGCATCGCTCGCGACTGCATTCGCCGCATGCACGGAGAGCTAAACCTAATTACTGACGACCGTACCGATGTTTGCTTTCGCATCGAACTGCCGCTTAAGCCGGAAAAATCAATGAAATGAATCTATGCCTGGTGAGTATGTCACATATCTTTTCCCGCGCCATTAACGCGGTATTTAACAGCAAATGTCTACGTATCAGCCTTGCCGGTCTGCTGCTGAGCGGTTGTGTTACCCATGCGCCGACCAGCGCCATTAGCAATAAGCCGGAAGAGAAGCTGCCTGAACATCAACTGGCCGATTTCCTCTCTACGGACTGCAATAATATCTGGCGATTACAGGGACACGAAACCGAGACTAACCCTCTTTACTGGCTGCGCAGCATGGACTGTGCCGAACGCCTGGCGCCGTCGGTGGCCCGCGCAGAGGCAAGGAACTGGGCGGATGATAGCTGGCAAGGGACCTTTAAACGCGGCATCCTGCTGGCAAATGCTAAAATCAGCCCTGTGGAGCGCCGCGCCTATACCACCCGACTTGATGCCCTCAGCCCACAGATCCCGGCACAGGTTCGCCCCTTATTCCAGGTCTGGCGTGACGGGCAGATGCAGCAGTTGCAGCTTGCCGAAGAGCGTTCGCGTTACAGTAAGCTTCAGCAAGCGAGTGACGAGGAGCTGGATACACTGCGCCAGCAGCAGCAATATTTGCGTGGCGAGCTCGAGACCACTACCCGCAAGCTGGAAAACCTGACCGATATTGAGCGTCAACTCTCCACCCGTAAACCGGTGGGCGACATGCCAAAATCTGAGGAAGTGAAGCCATGAGCCGTAAACCTGCGCACCTTTTACTGGTAGATGATGATCCTGGGCTGCTAAAGCTGCTGGGAATGCGTCTGATGAGTGAAGGCTACAGCGTCGTGACCGCCGAAAGCGGACAGGAAGGGTTGCGGGTGCTGGCACGGGAAAAAGTGGATCTGGTGATTAGCGATCTACGCATGGATGAGATGGATGGCATGCAGCTCTTTATCGAGATCCAGCGAGTCCAGCCCGGCATGCCGGTGATCATCCTTACCGCCCACGGATCGATTCCCGATGCCGTGGCGGCCACGCAGCAGGGGGTGTTCAGTTTTCTCACCAAGCCGGTGGATAAAGATGCGCTCTACAAAGCCATCGACGATGCGCTGGAACATACCGCTTCGTCCGGCGATGACCAGTGGCGCGAGGCGATTGTGACCCGCAGCCCCATTATGCTGCGTCTGCTTGAGCAGGCGAGAATGGTGGCTCAGTCTGACGTCAGCGTATTGATTAACGGCCAGAGTGGTACCGGGAAAGAGATCCTCGCCCAGGCCATTCACAACGCCAGCCCGCGTAGTAAAAATGCCTTTATCGCCATTAACTGCGGCGCCTTGCCTGAACAGTTACTGGAGTCTGAGCTCTTTGGTCATGCCCGTGGCGCCTTTACCGGGGCCGTGAGCAGCCGCGAAGGTCTGTTCCAGGCCGCAGAGGGCGGCACGCTATTTCTGGATGAGATCGGCGATATGCCCGCGCCTTTGCAGGTGAAGCTCCTGCGCGTCTTGCAGGAACGTAAAGTACGTCCGCTGGGCAGTAACCGCGATATCGACATCAATGTCCGCATTATTTCTGCAACCCATCGCGATCTGCCGAAAGCGATGGAGCGCAAAGAGTTCCGTGAAGATCTCTACTATCGCCTTAACGTGGTGAATTTGAAAATACCGCCGCTGGCAGAGCGTGCTGAAGATATCCCGCTGCTGGCGACGCAGCTGCTGCGCCAGTCGGCTGAGCGGCATAAACCCTTTGTGCGTGCCTTTTCAACCGATGCCATGAAGCGGCTGATGACCGCCGGCTGGCCGGGCAACGTGCGCCAACTGGTGAATGTGATCGAGCAGTGCGTAGCGTTGACCTCCTCGCCGGTGATCAGCGATGCGCTGGTTGAGCAGGCGCTGGAAGGGGAGAACACCGCGCTCCCCACCTTTGTGGAAGCGCGTAATCAGTTTGAACTTAACTACCTGCGTAAGCTGCTGCAAATTACCAAAGGCAACGTGACCCATGCGGCCCGTATGGCTGGACGCAACCGCACCGAGTTTTACAAATTGCTGTCGCGCCATGAGCTGGAAGCAAACGACTTTAAAGAGTAATACCGCTAAATCCATCGGGTATGATACTGTGAGCAACCGATTACGATGCTGCTGACAGGTACGATTTCAAGGACTCACCATGAAAAAAATTGATGCGATTATTAAACCTTTCAAACTGGACGATGTGCGTGAAGCGCTGGCGGAAGTCGGCATCACCGGGATGACGGTAACTGAAGTGAAAGGCTTTGGTCGCCAGAAGGGCCATACTGAGCTGTATCGTGGCGCAGAGTACATGGTGGACTTTCTGCCGAAGGTGAAAATTGAGATCGTGGTCAGCGACGATATCGTCGATACCTGCGTGGATACGATTATTCGCACCGCTCAGACCGGCAAAATTGGCGACGGAAAGATCTTTGTCTTTGATGTCGCGCGGGTGATCCGTATTCGTACGGGTGAAGAGGACGACGCGGCGATCTAAACCCGCATCACGCTGACTCATCTGTATAAAAAAAGCCCCCGGTAATTGCCGGGGGCTTTTTGCATTACAGCACCTTGTGCGGGCCGAAACATTCGTAATGGATGTTCCCTTTATTGACCCCCAGCTCGACCAGCTGCGCGGCTGCGAACTGCATAAAGGCTACCGGGCCACAGACATAAAACAGCATCTCCGGGGCGTTAAATAGGCCTTTATGCTGGGCTAAATCCATCAAACCTTCGCTATTAAAGCGTGCTGCTGTGCGATCGGTCTCCGTCGGCAGGCGGTACCAGGTATGTGCGGTAAAGTGCGGCAGCTGAGCGGCCAGAGCCTGTACTTCATCGGCAAACGCATGCACATCACCGTTCTCAGCGGCGTGGAACCAGTTTACCGGCGCGCTGTGCTGCGATTTCGCCAGAGTATCCAGCATCGCCAGCATCGGGGTTTGCCCCACGCCTGCGGAAATCAGCGTAACCGGCGTGTGGGTGTCAACGGCCATAAAGAAATCACCCGCCGGCGCGGCCAGGTGCACCACGTCGCCTACTTTCGCTTCGTTATGCAGCCAGGTTGAGACCTGACCACCCTCTTCGCGTTTTACGGCGATACGATAGCTCTTAGCATTGGCTTTGCGGGTGAGGGAATACTGGCGGATCTCCTGATGCGGGAAGCCTTCGGGTTTCAGCCACACGGCCAGATACTGGCCAGGCTGATAATCCGCTACGGGTTTACCATCCACCGGTTCGAATTCGAAGCTGGTAATCAGCGCGCTGCGCGGGGTTTTCTCTACGATACGGAAGGCGCGAGTGCCCTCCCAGCCACCCTTTTTGCTGGCATGCTCGCTGTAGATCTGCGCTTCTCGGTTGATAAAGACATTAGCCAGCACGCCGTAAGCTTTACCCCAGGCATCCAGCACCTCCTGACCCGGGCTGAACATCTCATCCAGGGTGGCCAGCAGGTGAGTACCCACGATGTTGTACTGCTCCGGCTTGATCTGGAAGCTGGTGTGCTTCTGCGCAATTTTCTCTACCGCCGGCAGTAGGGCCGCCAGGTTATCGATGTTGCTGGCATAGGCGGCAATCGCATTAAACAGCGCTTCGCGCTGATCGCCGTTACGCTGGTTGCTCATGTTAAAAATTTCTTTGAGCTCGGGATTGTGGGCGAACATCCGGTCGTAAAAGTGGGCGGTAAGTTTAGGACCTGTTTCAACCAGCAGGGGAATAGTGGCTTTCACGGTTGCGATGGTTTGGGCGTCGAGCATGGCTGCTTCCTTTTCTGTAACTCTAATGATGTATTTTAAATACATCTTATAAAAAATAACCCTGCGTTGTAAATGGTTCTTTGCAACGTGAAATATTCACATCACAAACCTGAAAAGAAATCCCTTACTTGCCGTCTGCGCTTTATGTGTCAAACCCTTGCGTGGCGGGCAGGAAAACGTTTGCGTAAAATCGTTTGTCAAGACCTGTTATCACAGAACTAATCAGTTATACTGTTGCGCGTTGTCCAACAGGACTGCCTTTTTCAGGTCAAAATTTTATTGTTAGCTGAGTCAGGAGATGCGGATGTTAAAGCGTGAAATGAACATTGCCGATTATGATGCCGAACTGTGGCAGGCTATGGAGCAGGAAAAAGTACGTCAGGAAGAGCACATCGAACTGATCGCCTCCGAAAACTACACCAGCCCGCGTGTGATGCAGGCGCAGGGCTCTCAGCTGACCAACAAATACGCTGAAGGTTATCCGGGCAAGCGCTACTACGGCGGTTGCGAGTACGTGGATATCGTTGAGCAGCTGGCAATCGACCGCGCGAAAGAGCTGTTTGGCGCCGACTACGCTAACGTCCAGCCGCACTCCGGTTCTCAGGCTAACTTCGCGGTTTACACCGCACTGCTGCAGCCGGGCGATACCGTTCTGGGTATGAACCTGGCGCAGGGCGGCCACCTGACTCACGGCTCCCCGGTTAACTTCTCGGGCAAACTGTACAACATCATTCCTTATGGTATTGATGAGTCCGGTAAAATTGACTACGAAGACATGGCGAAGCAGGCCAAAGAGCACAAGCCGAAGATGATCATCGGCGGCTTCTCTGCCTACTCCGGTATCGTTGACTGGGCTAAAATGCGCGAAATCGCAGACAGCATCGGCGCATATCTGTTTGTAGATATGGCGCACGTAGCCGGTCTGATTGCTGCGGGCGTTTACCCGAACCCGGTTCCACATGCGCACGTTGTCACCACCACGACTCACAAAACCCTGGCGGGTCCACGCGGTGGCCTGATCCTGGCGAAGGGCGGCGACGAAGATCTGTACAAAAAACTGAACTCTGCTGTCTTCCCAAGCGCGCAGGGCGGCCCGCTGATGCACGTTATCGCAGCGAAAGCCGTGGCGCTGAAAGAAGCGATGGAGCCAGAGTTCAAAGTGTATCAGCAGCAGGTTGCTAAAAACGCTAAAGCGATGGTGGAAGTGTTCCTGAACCGTGGCTACAAAGTGGTGTCTGGCGGCACGGAAAACCACCTGTTCCTGCTGGATCTGGTCGATAAAAACCTGACCGGTAAAGAGGCTGACGCTGCCCTGGGCCGCGCCAACATTACCGTAAACAAAAACAGCGTACCTAACGATCCGAAGAGCCCGTTCGTGACCTCCGGTATCCGTATCGGTTCACCGGCCGTTACTCGCCGCGGCTTTAAAGAAGCGGAAGTGAAAGAGCTGGCAGGCTGGATGTGTGACGTACTGGACAATATCAATGACGACGCGGTTATCGAGCGAGTTAAAGGTAAAGTTCTGGAAATCTGCGCACGCTTCCCGGTATACGCATAATTCTGCTTCGCAGAAAGAGAAAAGGCCGCGCAAGCGGCCTTTTTTATTTAGAGGCGAAAAGGGAAGGTTTAGCGCCGGTCAATAGAAATTGCGCCAGGCCCGGTGACGGCCAATAATAAAAAGGCCCCAGCAATACTGATATTTTTATAAAAGTTAATCATATTCGGCATGATGGCGTCGCCGCTCATCTCCCAGTAAGGATGGCCGATAACTGCCGTACCCAGCGTATAAAAGACAAACAGCAGTGCGATAGGGCGGGTAAAGAAACCCAGCACGATCAAAATAGCCGCCGGGATCTCCATCACCACCGCAATAATCGCGGCCAGCATCGGCATGGGGGCGCCCAGCTTCGCCATATATTGCACGGTGCCATCAAACCCGGTCATTTTCGGCAGACCAAAAATAATAAACAGCAGCACGATAGCGATCCGGGCAATCAAAAGAAGCAGAGGGCGTGACTGACCGAAATCTAAATAGCGAAGTGCGTTCATGATGAGCTCGCTTTTCGGTGGGGCATAATTTAACCCTAATACAAATTATCGGCGCCTGCCATTGACCTTCCCGCAATAAATCAGCCGTTAGGGTGATTTTAATTTCAGGGTCACAGGCTGGCTGTGTAGAATTCTCTTTTTTCGGCAAGGATATCGCGATGCAATGTATTGAATGTCAGGAACAACCGGCCAATAAAGAGTCGGGGTTATGTCATCAGTGTGAAAGTCTGGATGAGAAGAAAATTAACGGCCTGCTCTATCTTCCTGCGGCCGGGTTAGTCATCAATATGCTCATCTCCCCCTTCAATGCCTGGGAATTTATCTCGTTCATTGTGGGCTTTATGCGACAAGGAATGGCAATCACCCCTTTCGGTATAGGCGGCGTGGCGCTGATTGTTATTGATGTTGTGCTGACTTTCCTGACGGGCTGGTACTTCTTCAAAAGGAAGCGAAATATTCGCAAGGTGATTATTCCATACTATCTTTTTGGCCTGCTCTATATGCTGTACTTTGTCGCCTTACGCGTGTGGCTGTTCGGGGCCACGCTGGATACTATGGATATTCGCAATGCGCTCACGCCCGTTGTCGGCGCGCTAATCTGGATCCCGTATTTTCTCTTCTCAAAACGGATCCCGCGCGTTTTCACTCAGGAGTGACTCCTGACACCGCGCAACTATAGCCGGGGCAGGAAGGGAAGGCCGGTGATAAAAGTTAAATAAAAGTTAATGCTTAGCCAGCTTATGGACTTGCGCAGTATCGCCTTTCTCGCCAGACTATCGCCTCCATAACGGGAGGGATTCATGGTTTTGCATTCCACACGCTGGCTGGCGCTCAGCTACTTCACCTACTTTTTTAGCTACGGTATTTTTCTACCTTTCTGGAGCGTCTGGCTTAAAGGCATAGGCCTGACGCCCGAGACTATTGGAGTACTGCTGGGCGCAGGTCTGGTGGCGCGTTTCCTCGGTAGCCTGCTGATTGCCCCCCGCGTGAGCGATCCCGCTCTTCTGATCAACGCCGTGCGCGTCCTGGCGCTGTTAACCCTGGTGTTTCTCTGCGGCTTCTGGGTTAGCCAGCAGTTTGCGTGGTTAATGGTGGTGATGGTTGGCTTTAACCTCTTTTTCTCACCGCTGGTGCCCCTCACCGATGCGCTGGCAAACACCTGGCAGAAACAGATCACCATGGATTATGGACGGGTGCGCCTGTGGGGATCGATCGCCTTTGTCATTGGCTCTGCGCTGGTGGGCAAACTGGTTAGCCTGTATGACTATCAGGCGATTCTGGCGCTGTTAAGCCTCGGTATTTTCTCGATGCTGCTTGGGCTACTTTTGCGCCCGTCGGTAATGCCGCAGGGAGAAAGCCGTCATCAGGAGAGCGCAGGCTGGCCGGCCTGGCGCGCGCTGGTAACTCAGAGCTGGCGGTTCCTGGCTTGCGTCTGCCTGCTACAGGGGGCGCACGCGGCCTATTACGGCTTTAGCGCCATCTACTGGCAGGGGGCAGGGTATTCAGCCTCGGCGGTGGGGTATCTCTGGTCGCTGGGCGTGGTGGCTGAAGTGATTATCTTTGCCTTAAGCAACAGGCTGTTCCGCCGCTTCGGCGCCCGGGACCTGCTGCTGCTCTCTGCCGTTTGCGGCCTGGCCCGCTGGGGGATCATGGGCTGGACGACAGCGTTGCCGTGGCTCATTGTCGCCCAGATCCTGCACTGCGGCACTTTCACGGTCTGCCACCTGGCGGCGATGCGCTACATCGCTTCACGGGATGGGGCCGACGTGATTCGTCTACAGGCGGTCTATTCTGCGGTGGCGATGGGGGGAAGTATTGCGGTTATGACCGTATTTGCTGGCTTCCTGTATCAGCATCTCGGTCAGGGTGTCTTCTGGGTAATGGCGCTGCTGGCGCTGCCGGCGATGGTGCTCCGACCGCGCGTGGCAGCGCGCTAGGTCTCCAGCATCACGCGAATATGTTCCTGCTGCTGCGCATTCAACGTCTCTACCGCGTGGATGAGCGGCGGCGAGAAGAGCGGCAGGGCGGTCGCGTAGGGGGTCACTACCAGGGCTGCTTCCCGGGGGGCGCCCTCCTTCTGAAAAGCCTGTAACGGCACATAGCGAATGTTCAAGGGCAGGAGGGTCAGTTCGCGAAGTTGCTGCTCGATCGCCTCTTCGCTCGCTTTATCCGTCCCGGTTAACAGCACCACCTGTTTTTCATGCAGGTCATTTTCCTGCATCAGCCAGGCGCCAAATATCACCGCCACCAGGCTGGCCTCCTCTTCGGAAAAAGAGAGCGAAAACGTGCTCTCCAGCTCCAGGAGCGCATCGCGGGTGGTGCGCATCAGGCGTGGATAAAGACGCTGGATCTCCTCCGCCAGGCTGTTATCAATCCCAATCCCGAACAGAGACCGGTTTAGCGCCTGGGCAAGATGAATATAGAGCTGATCGGTCAGCCCTTGCTCGTCACTAAAACGCATCCCCGTCTGGCAATGAAAGCGGGTAATCATCCGGCCAATTGCCTGGCGTAACAGCTCATCCTGGTTTTGCATATCCCGTAGTGGATCCGGGGTGCGTAGCATCATAAAGAGTAGCGTCAGGAAAGGCTGCTCATCTTCATGGGGCAGGGGGAGCACGCGGCGCTGCCAGTGGCGAACAATCTCCTGCGCCATCAGATACTCACCACGTTGTTGCGTCCAGCTGCGCTGAATCTCCGAAAACTGCGGCGTCTGGCCCAGATGGTGCTGAATCAGACAATATTGCAGGTAAAGCTGTAAAAACTGCACGTCGCGGCACTCGAATTGACGCTGCAAGCGGCGGGAGCAGAAATTTATCAGCGCCCGTAAATTGGTATCGTCATACAACGTGCGCGCAATGCCATGCTGTTTAAGCGCGGTTTTCAGAGATGGGGTAAACTGCTGCGCGACGAAATGCGGGCAGAGTCGGAGTGCACGCCGCAGCCAGTGCAGCAAGCATAAGCGTTGGTCAAGTGTGGTGCCTTCAATCCGGTAGCTGCCGTCATGGTGCGTAGCAATGTTGAGCCGATGATAGCGCTGGATTTCATCGCGCGTCTCGGCTATATCTTGCCGGGCAATGCTGTGATCCACCCCGTTGATTTCACCGATGCGCTGCTCGGTGGCGATAAAATCCGGCAGATAGAGCATCAGCAGCACCTGGCAGCGGCGCTGCGAACTGGAAAGCACAGATGGCATTTCGAGAGTCGTCATCATCTGCAAGGTTCCAGTAAGAATGTTTGATAAGAATAGCTAAAGGATCTGCGTAATAGCGCGCGTTCAGGGCTCTTTCCTTCAGGAATGCGGGCGGACATCACAGAATTTTTGACGTGAGGAAGAGATGCAAATAGTTAAACAAAGCGCTGCGGCGCTATTTTTGGCGGTAATATCTTCTGCCGTGGCCGCGCATCCTCACAGTTTTATCACCCTCAAAACCGAGATCGTGGCTAACGACAGTCAACTTACCGGGCTTAAGATGCGCTGGACCATGGATGAAATGACCTCCGCCGATCTGCTGTACGACGCCGGCGATGCGCGTCCGGGAGATGAGATCTGGAAAAAGCTGGCGGCAGAAGTGATGGCCAATGTGCTCGGCCAGCACTACTTCACCGAGTTCTGGCATAACGGGCAGAAGGTGAAGTTTCTCAATCGTCCTAGGGAGTACGGCATGAGCCGCGAGGATCACCAGGCCGTGCTGACCTTTGTGCTGCCGCTGGCGCAACCGCAGCCGCTGGCCGGGCAGACCTACACCTTCTCTACCTTCGATCCCTCATATTATGTGGACATGAGCTATGCCGAAGATGGCGATGTCACGCTGCCAGCCGCGCTGCAGAAAAAATGTTCCCTCGCGGTTCATACCCCCGAGCCCAGCGAAGAGACGCTCAATTTTGCCATTTCTCTTGATAAGGACGATGCGCCGCCGGAGGACATGGACCTCGGTAAACAGTTTGCTCAACAGGTGACCTTACAATGTCAGTAACCTTTTCTCAGCCCACCAAACAGCGCCGCTGGCTGCATCTCTGGCCGCTGGGACTCTTTATGCTACTGGCCGTCGGGGCTGCAATCTGGTTATGGCAGGCCTGGCCGCAGGTCATGATGCAGAGCGTTATCTGGCAGCGTGAGGTTAACCAGCAGATGAGCGGGTTGCTGAAGGCGGTAGCGGATAACCCTGCCCGTGCGGGCGGTTCGCTGCTGATTTTCAGCTTTCTCTATGGTGTGCTGCATGCGCTCGGGCCCGGGCATGGCAAGATTGTTATTACTACATGGCTGGCAACCCATCCCTCAAAGCTGAAATCCAGTATTGGCCTGACGCTTGCCTCCTCGCTGCTGCAGGGGCTGGTGGCCATTGCGTTAGTGATCGTGGTGCTAACGCTTCTGCAACTGCCCGCACGCCAGCTTCATGCCAGCAGTTTCTGGCTAGAAAAGGGGAGCTATGCGCTGGTGGGGGTACTGGGAGTGATGCTCTGCTGGCGGGCAATAAAAAAGTTACGTGCGTTGCTGCGTAAGCCGACGTTTAAACGTTTTGCGCCGCATCATGTGCACGATGCCCGCTGTGGTTGCGGCCATCAACATCTGCCCACCGGGGCGCAATTACAGCAAGGCGATGACTGGCGCGCCAAGCTGATGATCATTCTCTCTATGGGGATGCGGCCCTGCTCCGGGGCGATTATGGTATTGCTCTTCAGTAAGGTTATCGGCGTCTTCGGTTGGGGCGTCATCTCTGCCCTGGCGATGTCGGCAGGCACCTCTATTACCATCAGCGCGCTGGCGTTGCTGGTGCATAGCTTTCGCCAGCTGGCCATCAGGCTTAGCGGCAATAAAACCCCTGTACTGTGGCAGCAAATTGGCTGGACGACCTTAGCCCTGGCCGGCGGGGTGATGTTGCTCGCGGCTGCAGTAGTGATGTGGGTCAGTGCGGTTCCGGTAGGACGAGGGCTGCGGCCGTTTTAGTCTCTCTGCCGACAACGGGTCGGCTGGACTGGGCGCAGCTGGATCTTACAGTGCGGTTTATTTGTCACTGTTTTTTGGCACTGAGATTTAAATTGCGGGGATGTTTTGCGGTGCTCTGCATTCGCTGTTGGCTTGAGCGCGTGAGAGATTTACGGCAGTAGCGGGTGAGGAGAACCTCACCCGCCCTCAGAGATTAGCGCTTCAGCGCTTCGCTCAGTTCGTCACGCATGCTGGCCAGCATGGCTTTGACGACGCGCGGATTACCGGCAACAAGGTTGCCCGTCATCATGTAGTTATGACCACCGGTGAAATCACACACCAGCGCGCCAGCTTCACGGGCAATCAGCTCGCCTGCGGCAAAGTCCCATGGCTTAAGGCCAATTTCAAAATAGCCATCCACGCGCGCTGCGGCAACGTATGCCAGATCCAGTGCTGCAGAACCGGTGCGACGGAAGTCAGCACATTCAGTAAAGAGTTTGCCCAGTATCTTCATATAGGCAGGAGCGTGCTGTTTCGCTTTGAACGGGAAGCCGGTCGCCAGAATGGTGCCATCCAGATCGCGGGCGTTGCTGCCGCGCAGACGGTAGCCATTCAGCTGTGCGCCCTGGCCACGGGTCGCGGTGAAGAGTTCGTTACGCATTGGATCGTAAACCACGGCGACTTCAGTACGGCCTTTAATGCGTACGGCGATAGAAACAGCGAAGTGGGGCAGACGTTTTACGAAGTTGGTGGTGCCATCCAGCGGATCGATAATCCATTGAACATCCTGATCTTCGCCCACGTGCTCACCGCTTTCTTCGGTGATGATGGTGTGTTGCGGGTAAGATTTGCGAATGGTTTCGATAATCATCGCTTCTGCGGCTTTATCGACGTTGGTCACAAAATCATTGCTGCCTTTCTGGCTGGTTTCTACGGAATCTGGCGTCTCGTAGTGCTTGGCAATTACATTACCCGCCTTGCGCGCTGCGCGCACGGCGATGGTCAACATTGGATGTTGCATCGGTTACTCTCACTGGATGTTAAAGAACGGGGGATACGAAAACGGCGCAGAGTATAGCAGCGAGTTCGGAATATGTCTTCCGTTTATGGTAGCATGGCCGAATATTCTTCAGACTCAGAAAAATTATGCTGCAAAATATTCGAATTGTGCTGGTCGAAACCTCGCATACCGGCAATATGGGCTCCGTGGCCCGCGCGATGAAAACCATGGGCTTAACCAACCTCTGGCTGGTTAACCCGCTGGTCAAACCCGACTCACAGGCCATTGCGCTCGCGGCGGGTGCCAGCGATGTCATCGGTAACGCGCAAATCGTCGATACCCTGGATGAAGCCCTGGCGGGTTGCAGCCTGGTTGTTGGCACCAGTGCACGCTCCCGCACGCTGCCGTGGCCAATGCTTGACCCTCGCGAATGCGGTCTGAAAAGCGTTGCTGAAGGGCAGCACGCTCCTGTGGCGCTGGTGTTTGGCCGTGAACGCGTCGGTCTGACTAACGAAGAGCTGCAAAAGTGCCATTATCACGTGGCCATTGCAGCGAACCCGGAATACAGCTCGCTGAACCTGGCGATGGCGGTACAGGTTATTGCTTACGAAGTGCGTATGGCATGGCTGGCAACCCAGGAAAACGCGCCGGTCGCCGAGCCGGAAGAGGCGCCATACCCGCTGGTGGACGATCTGGAACGGTTCTATGGGCACCTTGAAAAAACGCTGCTGGGCACCGGGTTTATCCGCGCCGATCATCCGGGTCAGGTCATGAATAAGCTGCGTCGTCTGTTTACGCGCGCCCGTCCGGAAAGCCAGGAGCTGAATATCCTGCGCGGCATTCTGGCGTCGATTGAGCAGAAGAATAAAGAGTAGCGCCACTCTCTCCCTTTTCCCCTGGAAGAGGGGAGAGGTGAGGGCATCAGGCCGCACTTTTATGATACGGCACAGAAGGTTAAATACCTGACTAAAACAGTCAACTAAATAGTTGACCATTTTAGTCGGGAATGTCAGACTTGGCCCTGCTATGCAATACCCCATTTTACAATAAAAAACCCCGGGCAGGGGCGAGTTTGAGGTTAAGTAAGACATGAGACTGACATCTAAAGGGCGTTATGCCGTGACCGCGATGCTGGACGTTGCGCTCAACTCCGAAGCGGGCCCGGTACCGTTGGCTGATATTTCTGAACGTCAGGGAATTTCCCTCTCTTATCTGGAACAGCTGTTTTCAAGACTGCGTAAAAATGGCCTGGTTTCCAGCGTCCGTGGTCCTGGCGGTGGTTATTTACTGGGTAAAGACGCAGGCAGTATTGCGGTTGGCGAAGTCATTAGCGCAGTGGACGAGTCCGTTGACGCGACCCGCTGCCAGGGCAAAGGGGGTTGTCAGGGTGGTGATAAATGCCTGACGCACGCGCTGTGGCGCGACCTGAGCGACCGTCTGACCGGCTTCCTGAACAACATCACCATCGGTGAACTGGTTAACAACCAGGAAGTGCTGGACGTCTCTGACCGTCAGCATAATCACGAAGCACAGCGCAATACCCGCACGCAAGACGCCATCGACGTTAAACTGCGCGCGTAGTTTCCCTGGCCTGTTTTCGGTGCGTTGCAGCCCCGCAAAATAGTCAGGGTAAAAATTATAAAGAATTTTAGAATCAGGCCGGGGCGTTAACTCGCCCCGTGTACTCGGTCGTACATCCAGCCGGTAGCCTGATTCCTTGCATTGAAGCGATGTACGGAGTTTAAAGAGCAATGAAATTACCGATCTATCTCGATTACTCCGCAACCACGCCGGTGGACCCGCGTGTTGCCGAGAAAATGATGCAGTGTCTGACCCTGGACGGAAACTTTGGTAACCCTGCCTCCCGTTCACACCGTTTTGGCTGGCATGCTGAAGAGGCGGTTGATATCGCCCGTAATCAGATTGCTGAGCTGGTTGGCGCTGACCCGCGTGAAATTGTTTTCACCTCCGGTGCCACCGAATCCGATAACCTGGCGATTAAAGGTGCGGCCAACTTCTATCAGAAAAAAGGCAAGCACATCATCACCAGCAAAACCGAGCACAAAGCCGTGCTGGATACCTGCCGTCAGCTGGAGCGTGAAGGGTTTGAAGTGACCTACCTCGCCCCGCAGAGCAACGGTATCATCGACCTGAAAGAGCTCGAAGCGGCAATGCGTGATGACACCATTCTGGTCTCCATCATGCACGTAAACAACGAAATTGGCGTGGTTCAGGATATCGCCACCATCGGCGAACTGTGCCGTGCACGCGGTATTATCTACCACGTGGATGCAACCCAGAGCGTGGGCAAACTGCCTATCGACCTGAGCCAGCTGAAAGTGGATCTGATGTCCTTCTCCGGCCACAAAATCTATGGCCCGAAAGGCATTGGCGCGCTGTATGTGCGTCGTAAACCGCGTATCCGTATCGAATCCCAGATGCACGGCGGCGGTCACGAGCGCGGCATGCGTTCCGGTACTCTGCCTGTTCACCAGATCGTGGGCATGGGCGAAGCGTATCGTATCGCCAAAGAAGAGATGGAAACCGAGATGGCACGCCTGCGTACGCTGCGTAACCGTCTGTGGGATGGCGTGAAAGATATGGAAGAAGTGTATCTGAACGGCGATCTTGAGCAGGGCGCGCCAAACATCCTCAACGTCAGCTTTAACTACGTTGAAGGCGAATCGCTGATCATGGCGCTGAAAGATCTGGCGGTCTCTTCCGGTTCTGCCTGTACTTCTGCAAGCCTCGAGCCATCCTACGTGCTGCGCGCGCTGGGCATGACCGACGAGCTGGCACACAGCTCCATTCGTTTCTCTTTAGGTCGTTTTACTACCGATGAAGAGATTGACTACACCATCAAGCTGGTTCGCAACTCCATTGGCCGTCTGCGTGAGCTTTCTCCTCTGTGGGAAATGTTCAAAGAAGGCGTGGATTTGAACAGCATTGAATGGTCACATCACTAATCGGTTTATAAGGAGAATTCAATCATGGCATACAGCGAAAAAGTTATTGATCATTACGAGAACCCACGCAACGTTGGCTCTTTCGACAACAGCGACGACAGCGTAGGTAGCGGCATGGTTGGCGCACCGGCGTGTGGCGACGTCATGAAGCTGCAGATCAAAGTTAACAATGAAGGTATCATTGAAGACGCGCGCTTCAAGACTTACGGCTGCGGTTCCGCCATTGCCTCCAGCTCGCTGGTCACCGAATGGGTGAAAGGCAAGTCTCTGGACGAAGCGCAGGCGATTAAAAACACCGATATCGCCGATGAACTCGAACTGCCGCCGGTGAAAATTCACTGCTCTATCCTGGCAGAAGACGCGATCAAAGCCGCAATTGCGGATTACAAAAGTAAACGTGAAGCAAAATAATTAGTTGAGGTTGTTATGTCGATTACCCTTAGCGACAGCGCTGCCGCGCGCGTAAGCGCCTTCCTGGCAAACCGTGGTAAAGGTTTTGGCCTGCGCCTGGGCGTGCGGACTTCCGGCTGCTCTGGCATGGCGTACGTCCTGGAGTTCGTTGATGAACCGGCGTCTGACGATACCGTGTTTGAAGACAAGGGCGTGAAGGTGGTGGTCGATGGCAAAAGCCTACAGTTCCTCAACGGCACTCAGCTGGACTTTGTTAAAGAAGGTCTGAACGAAGGGTTTAAATTCACCAACCCGAACGTAAAAGATGAGTGCGGCTGCGGCGAAAGCTTCCACGTTTGATTGTGCGTCACCCGAATAACCCCACCGCAGTTACCTGCGCGTGGGGTTTGTTCTAACAGGCTACCCCTGAGATTGTTATGGATTACTTCACACTCTTCGGACTACCCGCTCAATACCCGATCGATATCCCGGCTTTAACGACCCGCTTTCAGGATCTGCAGCGCCAGTATCATCCGGATAAATTCGCGAGTGGGACGCAGTCAGAACAGTTGGCTGCCGTTTCACACTCTGCCACCATCAATCAGGCCTGGCAGACGCTGCGTCATCCTCTGACCCGCGCTGAGTATCTGCTCTCGCTCCACGGTTTCGACCTGGCGAGCGAACAGCATACCGTACGTGATACCGCGTTCCTGATGGAACAGCTGGAACTGCGCGAAGAGTTGGATGAGATTGAACAAGCCAAAGACGAAGCGCGTCTGGAACGTTTTATCACCCGCGTGAAGGGCATGTTTGATACCCGCCATCAGCAGATGGTGGAGCAGTTGAACAATGAGACGTGGGACGTAGCGGCCGACACGGTACGCAAACTCCGTTTTCTCGATAAACTGCGAAGCAGTGCTGAACAACTCGAAGAAAAGCTGCTCGATTTTTAATTTCGGAAGCAATTATGGCCTTATTACAAATTAGTGAGCCCGGTTTAAGTGCTGCGCCGCACCAGCGTCGTCTGGCGGTGGGCATTGATTTAGGCACCACCAACTCGCTGGTGGCAACCGTGCGTAGCGGCGAGGCCAGTACGCTGGCAGATGAACAGGGCCAGCACCTGTTGCCGTCGGTGGTCCACTACCAGCAACAGGGTCACACGGTCGGTTACCACGCGCGTGCTAATGCTGCCAAAGATCCGGCTAATACCATTAGCTCTGTGAAGCGCATGATGGGCCGTTCCCTGGCCGACATCCAGACCCGTTACCCGCATCTGCCGTATCAGCTGCTGGCGAGTGAGAACGGTCTGCCGATGATTGCCACCGCTGCCGGTTTGCTCAACCCGATTCGTGTCTCTGCAGACATTCTTAAAGCGCTGGCCGCGCGCGCCACTGACTCGCTGCAGGGCGAACTGGATGGCGTAGTGATCACCGTTCCGGCCTATTTTGACGATGCACAACGTCAAGGCACCAAAGACGCCGCGCGTCTGGCGGGCCTGCACGTTCTGCGTCTGCTCAATGAACCAACCGCCGCCGCCATTGCCTACGGCCTCGACTCCGGTCAGGAAGGGGTCATTGCCGTCTTCGATCTTGGCGGTGGGACCTTTGATATCTCTATTTTGCGCCTGAGCCGCGGCGTATTTGAAGTGCTGGCCACCGGTGGTGATTCAGCCCTTGGCGGTGATGACTTCGACCACCTGCTGGCAGATTTCATCCGCCTGCAGGCGGGGATTGACGATCGCAGCGACGCGCGCGTACAGCGTGAACTGCTGGATGCGGCGATTGCGGCCAAAATTGCCCTCAGCGATGCGCAAAGCGTCACCGTTGAGGTCGCTGGCTGGAAGGGGGAGATCACCCGTGACCAGTTTAATGACCTGATCGCCTCCCTGGTTAAACGCACGCTGCTGGCCTGCCGTCGCGCATTGAAAGATGCTGGCGTAGAGGCGCAGGACGTACTGGAAGTGGTCATGGTGGGCGGTTCAACCCGCGTACCGCTGGTGCGCGAGCGCGTGGGTGAGTTCTTTGGCCGTACGCCACTGACCTCTATCGACCCGGACAAAGTGGTCGCTATCGGGGCGGCGATTCAGGCGGATATTCTGGTGGGGAACAAACCGGACAGCGAAATGCTGTTGCTGGATGTGATCCCGCTCTCCCTGGGGCTCGAAACCATGGGTGGCCTGGTGGAGAAAGTGATCCCGCGTAATACCACCATTCCGGTGGCGCGTGCGCAGGAGTTCACCACCTTTAAAGATGGCCAGACCGCCATGTCTATTCACGTGATGCAAGGTGAACGTGAGCTGGTACAGGATTGCCGCTCGCTGGCGCGCTTTGCACTGCGCGGGATCCCGGCGCTGCCTGCGGGCGGGGCACATATTCGTGTCACCTTCCAGGTGGATGCTGATGGCCTGCTGAGCGTGACGGCGATGGAAAAATCCACCGGTGTCGAATCCTCCATTCAGGTTAAGCCGTCTTACGGGCTGACCGAGGGCGAAATCGCCTCCATGATTCAGGACTCAATGAGCTTTGCCGAACAGGACGTGAAGGCGCGTATGCTGGCTGAACAGAAAGTTGAAGCCGCACGTGTGCTGGAAAGCCTGACCGGTGCGCTCACTGCCGATGCCGCGCTGCTAAGCGCCGCAGAACGTCAGGCCATTGACGATGCCATCGCAAAACTGCATGCGGTAGCAGAAGGCAATGACGCTGACGCCATAGAACAAGCGATTAAAAACGTTGATAAACAAACCCAGGAGTTTGCCGCTCGCCGTATGGATCAGTCGGTCCGTGTCGCGCTGAAAGGCCACTCCGTGGACGAGGTTTAATATGCCAAAGATTGTTTTTCTGCCTCATGCGGACCTCTGTCCGGATGGCGCAGTTCTGGAAGCTGAGACCGGCGAAACCATCCTTGACGTTGCCCTGCGTAACGGTATTGAAGTGGAACACGCCTGTGAAAAATCCTGTGCCTGCACAACCTGCCACTGCGTCGTACGTGAAGGTTTTGACTCGCTCGCCGAAAGCACCGAAGACGAAGATGACATGCTGGATAAAGCATGGGGTCTGGAGCCAGACAGCCGTTTAAGCTGCCAGGCGCGCGTCACCGATGAAGATTTGGTGGTCGAATTCCCGCGTTACACCATTAACCACGCACGCGAGCATTGATATGGGACTGAAGTGGACAGACAGCCGTGAAATCGGCGAAGCGCTTTATGACGCGAACCCGGATCTTGATCCCAGGACCGTACGATTCACCGATATGCACCAGTGGATCTGCGATTTGGAGGATTTTGACGATGATCCTAACGCATCCAATGAAAAAATTCTGGAGGCGATTCTGTTAGTCTGGTTAGATGAGGCTAGCTAAATCACATTACGGGCTGCCTTCAGGCGGCCCGTTTGCTAATAAGGATAAATAAAATGACCGAAGCGATGAAGATTACGATTTCGCATCAGCCAGCCGACGCGCGCTGGGGCGAAAAAGCCACTTACAGTATCAATAACGACGGTATTACCCTGCACCTGACGGGCCAGGATGACGCCGGTCTGATTCAACGCGCAGCACGTAAAATCGACGGTCTTGGCATTAAACATGTCTCTTTAGCGGGTGAAGGCTGGGATATCGATCGTAGCTGGGCATTCTGGGCCGGATATAAAGGGCCGAAAGGCACCCGTAAAATCGAGTGGGCGAACCTCGACGAAGCCGGACAGAAAGAGCTGGAAAGCCGTCTGACCATTATTGACTGGGTACGTGACACCATCAACGCGCCGGCGGAAGAGCTCGGTCCTGAGCAGCTGGCGCAGCGTGCCGTTGACCTGCTCTGCGGCGTGGCGGGGGACAACATGTCTTACCGCATCACCAAGGGTGAAGATCTGCGCGAGCAGAACTATATGGGCATCCACACCGTGGGCCGCGGCTCTGAGCGTCCGCCGGTGCTGCTGGCGCTGGACTACAACCCAACCGGGGATAAAGAAGCGCCCGTGTTTGCCTGCCTGGTCGGTAAAGGCATCACCTTCGATACCGGTGGTTATAGCCTGAAGCAGAGCGCCTTTATGGACTCCATGAAGTCTGATATGGGCGGCGCGGCCACCATTACCGGTGCGCTGGCTTTCGCCATTACCCGTGGTCTGAATAAGCGTGTGAAGCTGTACCTGTGCTGCGCGGATAACATGGTTAGCGGCAATGCCTTTAAGCTGGGCGACATTATTCGCTACCGCAACGGTAAAAATGTGGAGGTGATGAACACCGACGCCGAAGGCCGTCTGGTGCTGGCCGATGGCCTGATTGATGCCTCTGCCCAGAAACCTGAGCTGATTATCGATATGGCGACCCTGACCGGAGCCGCGAAAACCGCGTTGGGTAATGACTACCACGCGCTGTTCAGCTTCGACGACAAGCTGGCGGCTCGCGTACTGGCGAGTGCTGCCGAAGAAAACGAACCCTTCTGGCGTCTGCCGCTGGCCGAGTTCCACCGCAGCCAGTTGCCCTCTAACTTTGCCGAGCTGAACAACACTGCCAGCGCCGCCTACCCGGCGGGAGCAAGCACGGCGGCAGGTTTCCTGTCCCACTTTGTTGAAAACTACCGCGAGGGCTGGCTGCACATCGACTGCTCTGCGACCTACCGCAAAGCGGCGGTTGAACAGTGGTCCGCAGGGGCAACCGGGCTGGGCGTGCGTACCATTGCAAACCTGCTGACGGCAGAGTAACTGTTACCGCTTCACCCTAACCCTCTCCCATGGGGGAGAGGGGATGGTTTGCTCCCTCTCCCTTGAGGGAGAGGGCCGGGGTGAGGGGGCGAATGCACCATCTGGAATAATTATGTCCGAAACCAAAAACGAATTAGAAACCCTGCTGGAGCAGGCGGCGACCGAGCCCGCCCACCGTCCGGCATTTTTCCGCACGCTGCTGGAGTCTACCGTCTGGGTGCCCGGTACCGCGGCGGAAGGTGAGCAAGTTGTTGAAGACAGCGCGCTGGATCTGCTGCACTGGGAGAAAGACGACGGCACGTCGGTGATCCCGTTCTTCACCTCTCTTGAAGCCCTACAGACAGCGGTAGAAGACGAACAGGCGTTTGTGGTTATGCCCGTACGTACCCTTTTTGAGATGACCCTGGGCCAGACGTTGTTCCTTAACGCCAAATTGCCGACCGGTAAAGAGTTTACCCCACGCGAAATTAGTCATCTGATGGGTGAAGAAGGCAACCCGCTCAGCACGCAGGAGGTGCTGGAAGGGGGCGAAACGCTGCTGCTCTCAGAAGTGGCCGAGCCGCCGGCGCAGATGATTGACTCTTTAACCACGCTGTTTAAAACCATGAAGCCCGTCAGACGCGCGTTTCTCTGCTCCATCAAAGAGCGAGCCGACGAGCAGCCAGTGCTGTTGATTGGCATTGAGGCAGACGGCGATATCGATGAGATTATCCAGGCGGCGGGCAGTGTGGCGACCGACACGCTGCCGGGCGATGAACCTATTGATATCTGTCAGGTGTTGAAAGGC
This sequence comes from Leclercia sp. UBA1284, assembly GCF_002308415.1. Lineage (NCBI taxonomy): Bacteria > Pseudomonadati > Pseudomonadota > Gammaproteobacteria > Enterobacterales > Enterobacteriaceae > Leclercia > Leclercia sp. UBA1284. The sequence continues at coordinate 2,350,704 of NZ_DBUS01000006.1, read as the reverse complement.
GAGAAGGGCATTAGCCACTTTATTACTGAGCACATCACACCCTTTTATGAGCGTCGCTGGGGCGGGTTCCTTCGCGATCTCAAAACGACCCGTATCATTTGATGAAGACGGGGTGGTTTTTCACCCCGTTGCTTCCAGCAGCAGTAAATCCATCAGCAACACCAGATTCGACTCAAACGAGGTGACACCGGCGGCCTCGGCGGCAAAGTGCACCGCTTCGTCATACAGGGCGAAATGCAGATCGGCCATGCCCGCCAGCGTATTTGCCGAGGCGCGCGTAAAGGCCACCACGACCATCCCTACGTTCTGCGCAATCCGCGCTTTATCCAGCACCTGTTCCGTTTCGCCGCTGCGCGAGACGGCGATAAAGACCTGATAGCGGGCGGCATTACTGAGGAAGATATTCCGGCTGTCGCCCGGCCCCGAGATAAACGCCGTTTTTCCCAATACCTGCAGTTTTTTGGTCAGGTACTCGGCGAACAGATAAGAAAACCCGGCACCGTACAGAAAAAAGCTCTCTTTCTCGCTAAGCAGTGCGCGGAAGCGCTGACGCTTCTCCACCGTCGCCCATTGCAATGTCTGCTGATAGTTGGCAATAAACCGATGGAAGAGTTCGGGCACGTCGCTGGAGGCACTGGCCTCAATGGCAATATGCGGGGTGTCAGACAGCAGTTGCTTACAGTGCCAGATAAATTCGCTAAACCCGCTGAACCCCAGCTTCTGGCAAAGCCGCATGATTGTGGCGGTCGAAACGAATGTCGCCTGCGCGAGCTCGCGTACCGTAATGTTGCCGACTAGCAGCGGATGCTCCGTCAGATGGGAAAGTACGCGGTATTCCGCGCGGGTCAGTGACTCCCCGCGCGTGAGAAGCGTCGCCAGACGATTATCCATTAGTGAGCCGGTTCAATCGGCAGATCGTCCCGTGCACCCCATTCGCTCCAGGCGCCGTCGTAAAGCGTGACGTCGGTTTTACCGAGGGTAGCAAGGGCAAGAATCACCACGCAGGCGGTGACGCCAGAGCCGCAGCTGGCAACAATGGGTTTGTGCAGATCCACACCCTGACGCTCAAAGATTGCCTGCAGTTCGTCGGTGGTTTTCAGCTCCCCTTCAAACACTAAATCGCCCCAGGGCACGTTTAGCGCGCCGGGAATATGGCCACGCTTCAGGCCAGCCCGCGGCTCGTCCGCTTCGGCATTGAAGCGTGGGGCAGGGCGCGCATCGACGATTTGCGCCGTTTTTTCATGGCTGACGACCAGCACGTCGGTCAGACGTTTTACGACATGCGGGTCAAAGGTTGCGTCAAACTCCCCTTCCGGCAGCGTCACGTCGCCCTGCTGCAGCGGCAGTTCATCCCGCTGCCAGCCCGCAAGCCCGCCCGCCAGAATAGAGACTTTTTCGACGCCGTAATTTTTCAGCATCCACCAGGCACGCGGCGCGGAGAAGAGATTACCCTCGTCGTAGATCACCAGATGCTTGTCGCGACTGATGCCCAGCTCGCGCATTGCGACGGAAAACGCCTCCGGGCGGATAAGCATATGTGGCAGTGATGAGGTGTGATCGGATAAGGCTTCAATATCGAAAAATACCGCCCCCGGCAGATGCCCGGCGCGGTATTCAGCGGTCATATCGCGGAGATGCTCCTGCCCTGCAGGGGCCATTCGCGCGTCGAGGATCTGGATTTCCGGGTCGTCGCTGTGCTCAATCAGCCAGTCGGCGGCGACAAAATATGAGGTGGACATGGGTTGCCTCCGTTCTTTTCCGTAAAAGAGGATTGTCGGTGTTTTTTCTGACACCGACAAGCAAACCACGTTCAACTCGCGAGCAAGCCCGTATTATTTCACTGCTTCGCCATCCCGCCAGGCTTTTTGCAGCGCTGGCCAGTACTCACGATTCGCTTCAATCATCTCATCCAGAATCGCTTTCGCGTGCTCCATGGTGGGCACGGTGCGGTTCAGGGTAAATGCCTGCAGCGCTTTTTCGTAGCTGCCTTCGATGGTCGCTTCCACCAGTAGCTGCTCCGAAGCGAGCTGCTGCTGCAACAGCGTCTGATGGAACAGGGGAACCTGCCCCACGCGGATCGGCTCTGGCCCTTCAGAGGTGATATAAGCGGGCACTTCCACCACGGCATCGTACGGCAAGTTGGTAATCGCTCCCTGGTTTTCCACCATCACCAGATGGCGCTGACGCAGGTTAAACGCCAGCGAGCGGGCCACATCAACGATAAACTCACCGTGCACCCCCACGTGAAACGCGTCGGGCAAAATCCCGGTACGTTGATACTCTTCGGCGGCGGCAAACAGTTTTTTCTCACGACCGTTCATCACTTCGTTAGCGCGCGTGTACTCCGGATTTTGATGCTCGACGATCTGGTTCGGCATCAGATAATACTGCAAATACGGGTTTGGCAAATACTCGGGGAAGTTATCCATAATTGGCTTAATGTTGCGCCAGGTCTTCACCCATGACGGATCTGAGTGCTGCGGGTCGGTTTTGGCGGCATCTTCCGTTAGCAGGCCAAATTTAGCGATATGGCGACGCAGCTCTGGCAGTCTGTCTTCGCCGTCTACCAGCACGCGGGTAAACCAGCCGAAATGGTTCAGACCAAAGTAGTCCACCTCCAGCTTATGACGATCAACGCCCAGAATCGCCCCCATATTGCGCATAGCCGCTACTGGCATATCGCAGATATTCAGCACCCGCGCGTTAGGACGAAGACGACGTACTCCTTCGGCGACGATCGCCGCCGGGTTAGAGTAGTTGACGATCCAGGCTTTCTCGTGGGCGTGGCGCTCTACCAAATCGATCAGCTCAACCATCGGCAGGATCGTACGCAAGCCATAGGCCAGCCCGCCTGGTCCACAGGTCTCCTGGCCAACCACGCCGTGGCGCAGCGGGATCTTCTCATCCTGCTCGCGCATCTTATATTGCCCGACGCGCATCTGGGCGAAGATGAAGTGGGCGCCGCTAAAGGCGACTTCCGGGTCGGTGGTGACCGTAAATTTGATGCTCTGGCTATGGTCACGAATCACCTTCTCGACCACCGGCGCAATGGTGTTCTGACGTGCTTCATCGATGTCGTAGAGGCGAATCTCCGCCAGCGGGAAATCCTGCAGGCGCACCATCAGGCTTTTCACAATACCTGGCGTATAGGTACTGCCACCGCCGGCGATAGAGAGAATGAATGGGGGTTTAAACATCTTTAGCTCCTTTCAGAGAAACGTCTCAACGGCTTCTCGCATTTTTTTGACATGCAGCCCGTAGACCACCTGAACGTTGTTACCTTGTTTGATAATGCCTTTCGCACCCGTCGCTTTCAGTCGCGGCTCGTCGATGATCGCCACGTCTTTTACCGTGACGCGCAGGCGGGTGTAGCAGTTATCCACCACTTCAATGTTTTCGCGCCCGCCCAGGCCAATCACAATGGATTCACCCAGACCGTCGTTATTGCCTTTCGCCTGATACTCCTGCTTGCTATAGAGACGGGTCTCTTGCTCGTCATCTTCCCGACCCGGCGTCTTCATGTTGAAGTGAACAATCAGGAAGCGGAAAATCACAAAGTAGAGAGCAAACATGATGAGCCCGACCAAAATGTACATCGGCCAGTTGGACTTCTCGGTGCCGAGCGGCAGGTTATAAAGAATGAAATCGATAATGCCGTTCGCACCGATGGCGTGAACGCCAAACAGGGAGAAGAGCATCATGCCAATCCCGGTCAGTACCGCATGCACCACGAACAGCAGCGGGGCGACGAACAGGAAGGAGAACTCGATAGGTTCGGTCACGCCCACCAGCAGGGAGGTGAGGGCTGCCGGGATCAGAATCGCTTTTGCCGCAGCTTTACGCTCAGGCTTCGCGGTCATGTACATCGCCAGCGCCGCTGCAGGCAGGCCAAACATTTTGCTGATACCGCGCGCATCCCAGACCACCGTACTGCTCAGTTGCTTCACGTCCGGACAGGCCATTTCGGCAAAGTAGATGTTGCGCGCGCCCTGGTAGGTGGTGCCGCATACCTCCTGGGTACCGCCCAGTTCGGTATAGAGGAACGGGGTATAGACCAGATGGTGAAGACCGGTCGGCACCAGGATACGTTCAAGGAAGCCATACACCGCCACCCCAAACGGGCCTGCCCCTTTAATGGCCAGCGCCATTGCGCTAATACCATGCTGGGCGAACGGCCAGAGCTCACTCATCACCACGCCCAGCAGCATTGAGACGGGCAGCATCACGATAGCGACGAAGCAGTGACCGGAGTAGATGGCCATCGCCCCGTTAAACTGTACCCCGGAATATTTGTTGTAGAGGTAGCCCGACAGCGCGCCAGTCAGGATCCCGGCGAAAACGCCCATCTCCAGGACTTGTACCCCGAGTACCATCGCCTGCCCGGCAGCTTTCATCTGATCGGCAGGGGCAAGCGCGCCTTGCAGCTGCAGGGTCACGTTCATGGCGTTGATGAAGACCACAAAGGTCACCAGGCCGATCAGGGCCGCGTAACCTTTATCGCGTGTCGCCAGGCCGATAGGGATCCCTACAGCGAATACCAGCGCCAGGTTTACCAGTACCGAAACGGCAGACTTGGCGATTAACTGCCCAAGGCTCTGCACCAACGGATGCCCAAGAAACGGCAGGTAATCGGCAAGCGCGCCATTACCCAGCACGTTACCAAAGGCGATAAACAGACCAACGATCGGCAGGATAAGTACCGGTCCGTACAATGATTTTCCGAAATTTTGTAGGGCGTTCACGGCTCGTTTCATGGCTATCTCTCTTATTGAACCGCGCACTCGGGGTGCGTCTTAGGCATAAAACTAGCAGGCGCTAACGGAGCTTAGCCAGCTATCTTATTGTTTTAAAAACAAATGACCTGAAAGGTAACATGTAACCATGCAGGTTGTGATCGGTATAACAGGGTGGATGCTGTTCCCTATACCATTTTGCGAGGCGCTTTCCAGCCCCCTCAAAATGGGCTTTTGTATTAATGAAACTTGCGGATAATACTTAACCCGACGACGACCAACAGGCCTCTCAGGCCAGGGATGCAGGATGAAACCGTTTCGCCTCGCCGCGCTGTCCATAGCGCTGCTGACAGCCTTTACGCTTGCCGGCTGTGATGACAACACCGAGAAACCCCATGCAGAAGCGCCGGCAACCGCTGCCGCAACGCCTGCTGAACCGAAGGCCGCGACCAAACCCGACGACGCCACGCTGCAAAAACTGGCGGAACAGAGTCAGGGCAAGCCGCTGACGCTGCTGGATGCGTCGGAAATTCAGCTCGACGGCGCATCGACGCTGGTGCTCACCTTCTCGGTGCCGCTCGATCCTTCCCAGGATTTCGCAAAAACCCTCCACGTCGTGGACAAGAAAAGCGGCAAGGTAGATGGCGCATGGGAACTGGCGCCAAATCTGAAGGAGGTCCGTTTACGTCATCTGGAGCCCAACCGCAATCTGGTGGTGACCGTTGAGCGTGGCCTGCTGGCACTGAATAAAGCCACATTCGATAGCGACTACGAAAAAGCGATCACCACGCGCGATATCGAGCCTACCGTCGGCTTTGCCAGCCGCGGCTCGCTGCTGCCGGGCAAGGTGGTAGAGGGGCTGCCGGTCATGGCGCTGAACGTCAGCAACGTTGACGTCAATTTCTATCGTGTGAAACCGGAGTCGCTGGCGGCATTTGTCAGCCAGTGGGAATACCGTAACTCCCTGACCAACTGGGAATCCGACAATTTGCTTAAAATGGCGGAGCTGGTCTATACCGGCCGCTTCGACCTCAACCCGGCGCGTAACACCCGTGAAAAACTGCTGTTACCGCTGCGTGATATCGCGCCGCTGCAGCAGGCCGGTGTTTACCTGGCGGTAATGAACCAGGCGGGGCATTACAATTACAGCAATGCCGCCACGCTCTTTACCCTCAGCGATATTGGCCTGTCGGTTCACCGCTACCACAACCGGCTGGATATCTTTACCCAGAGCATTGAAAACGGTGGCGCGCAGGCCGGCGTTGATGTCGTGCTGCTCAACGACAAAGGCCAGACGCTGGCTCAGGCCGCCAGCGACGGCGATGGTCACGCTGTGCTGCAAACGGATAAAGAAGCGGCGCTTATTCTGGCGCGTAAAGAGGGGCAAACCACGCTTCTCGACCTCAATCTGCCCGCACTCGACCTCGCCGAATTCGCTATTGCCGGTGCGCCAGGTTTTAGCAAACAGTTCTTTATGTTTGGCCCGCGTGACCTCTACCGGCCGGGAGATACGGTAATTCTTAATGGCTTACTGCGCGACAGTGATGGCAAACCCTTGCCTGACCAGCCGGTAAAACTGGAAGTATTACGCCCGGATGGACAGGTGGCGCGAACCGTCGTGAGCCAGCCGGAAAATGGCCTCTATCGCTTTAACTATGCGCTGGATAGCGGCGCCCAGACCGGGATGTGGCATATCCGCGCCAGCACCGGCGATAATCAAAAGCAGATGTGGGATTTCCACGTCGAAGACTTTATGCCGGAGCGGATGGCGCTGAATATCAGCGGGCAAAAAGCGCCTGTTAAACCGCAGGACAATGTCAGCTTCGACGTGAACGGGTATTACCTGTATGGCGCGCCTGCAAACGGCAATAGTCTACAGGGGCAGCTGTTCCTGCGCCCGCTGCGTGAGGCGGTCGCGGCACTGCCGGGATTCCAGTTTGGCGATATCGCTGAAGAGAACCTGAGCCGCAGTCTGGATGAAGTTCAACTCACGTTAAATGACGAGGGGCGCGGGCAGGTCAGCGCGGAGAGCCAGTGGAAAGAGACGCACTCACCGCTGCAGCTCATTTTGCAGGCCAGCCTGCTGGAGTCCGGTGGCCGCCCGGTGACACGTCGCGCTGAACAGGCTATCTGGCCGGCGGACACGCTGGCGGGGATTCGCCCGCAGTTCGCCAGCAAAGCGGTCTATGACTACCGCACCGACACCACCGTGACGCAGCCCATCGTGGACGAAAATAGCCAGGCCGGTTTCGATATTGTTTACACCGATGCCAGCGGCGCCAAAAAAGCAGTTTCAGGTCTGCAGGTTCGCCTTATCCGCGAGCGTCGTGACTACTTCTGGAACTGGTCAGAGAGCGAAGGCTGGCAGTCCCAGTACGATCAAAAAGATCTGATCGAAGCGGAGCAGGCGCTGGATCTGAAGGCCGATGAGACCGGTAAAGTGAGCTTCCCGGTGGAGTGGGGATCATATCGTCTGGAAGTAAAAGCGCCGAACGACACCGTCAGCAGCGTCCGTTTCTGGGCCGGTTATAGCTGGCAAGATAACAGTGAAGGCAGCGGCGCGGCGCGCCCGGATCGCGTTACGTTGAAGATAGACAAACCGGCGTACCAGCCTGGCGATACCATCAAGCTGCATATTGCCGCCCCGGCTGCCGGGAAAGGCTATGCGATGATCGAATCCAGCGAAGGGCCGCTATGGTGGAAAGAGATCGATGTTCCGGCCGACGGGCTGGAGCTCTCTATTCCTGTCGATAAAGCCTGGAAACGCCACGACCTCTACCTCAGTACGCTGGTGGTACGTCCCGGCGATAAGTCTAAATCTGCCACGCCAAAACGCGCCGTCGGCCTGCTGCACTTGCCGATGGGGGATGAAAACCGTCGTCTGAATCTTTCGCTGGAAAACCCGCCCAAAATGCGTCCTGACCAGACGGTGACGGTGAAGGTGAAGGTGAAAGCCAGCGTTAAAGAGGGGGCGGTGCCGCAGAAAGTGAATGTCCTGCTCTCGGCGGTGGACAGCGGCGTGCTGAATATTACCGACTATGTCACGCCGGATCCCTGGCAGGCCTTCTTTGGGCAGAAGCGTTACGGCGCCGATATTTACGATATCTACGGCCAGGTCATAGAGGGGCAGGGGCGTCTGGCCTCTCTGCGCTTCGGCGGCGACGGCGATGAGCTCAAACGTGGCGGCAAACCGCCTGTTAATCACGTGACCATCATCGCCCAGCAGGCGCAGCCGGTTGAGCTGGATGCTAACGGCGAAGGCACCATTACGATGCCGATCGGCGATTTTAACGGTGAGCTTCGTCTGATGGCACAAGCCTGGACCGACGACGACTTTGGCAGCGGCGAAAGTAAGGTCGTGGTCGCGGCACCGGTCATCGCTGAGCTCAACACCCCACGCTTCCTCGCCAGCGGCGATATTTCGCGGCTGACGCTGGATCTCACTAACCTGACCGATCGGCCGCAGACGCTGAACGTGGCGTTAACGGTTCACGGCAAACTGGCGCTGGAAGGGGGGCAACCGCAGCCCGTAAAACTGGCGCCCGGTGCACGTAGCACCCTATTCATCCCGGTGCGTGCGCTGGAGGGATATGGCGACGGAGAGGTAGTGGCCCAGGTCAATGGCCTGTCGCTTCCTGGCGAAACCTTCGCGCCGTTGATTAAAAACTGGAAAATCGGCGTGCGTCCGGCCTTCCCGGCACAGACGGTTAACTCGGGTACGATGCTCAACCCGGGGGAGAGCTGGATTGCGCCAGGGCAACACCTTGCCGGTTTCTCGCCTGCTACGTTGCAGGGGCAACTGATGCTGAGCGGCAAACCGCCGCTCAACCTCGCGCGTTATATCCGTGAACTGCAGGCCTATCCTTATGGCTGCCTGGAGCAGACGACCAGTGGACTCTTCCCGTCGCTCTACACCAACGCCGCGCAGCTGGCTGCGCTGGGTATCAAAGGTGACACCGATGAAAAACGGCGTGGTGCGATTGATGTAGGCATCTCGCGTCTGTTACAGATGCAGCGGGATGACGGCGGTTTTGCGCTCTGGGATAAAAACGGCCCGGAAGAGTACTGGCTGACGGCCTACGTGACTGACTTCCTGGTACGGGCGGGCGAGCAGGGCTACAGCGTGCCGGCAGAGGCGCTAAACAGTGCTAACAACCGTCTGCTGCGTTATCTGCAGGACCCGGGCATGATCTCTATCCGCTACAGCAACGATACTCAGGCCAGTAAGTTCGCGGTGCAGGCTTATGCCGCGCTGGTGCTGGCGCGTCAGCAAAAAGCCCCGCTGGGTGCGCTGCGTGAAATATGGGAAAAGCATGCGCAGGCAAAATCGGGTCTGCCGCTGATGCAGTTAGGCGTCGCGTTGAAAATGATGGGAGATGCGCCACGAAGCCAGCAGGCGCTGGAAGCTGCGCTGCAAACCCCGCGTATCGAGTCGCAAAACTGGATCGCGGATTACGGCAGTCAGCTGCGTGATAACGCCATGATGCTCGCGCTGTTGCAGGAAAATTCTCTGTTACCGCAGGCACAAAACACCCTGCTGAATGCCCTGGTACAGCAGGCATTCAGCCAGCGCTGGCTATCAACCCAGGAGAGTAATGCCCTGTTCCTCGCCGGACGCTCGCAACAAACGCTCTCTGGTGCGTGGCAGGCCACCACCAGCCTGGCAGAAGAGCCGGCGCACGGTGACAAACCGCAGGTAACCAATGTCGATGGCGATCGGCTGGCTGCGCTGCAGGTGACTAACAGTGGCACCAGTCCGCTGTGGGTACGTCTCGACAGTAGCGGCTATCCACAGCGTGCGCCGCAGCCTTCCTCGAAGGTGCTGAAAATCGAGCGCCACATTCTGGCCACCGATGGCAGCAGCAAAGATCTCTCTACCCTGAAGAGCGGTGAGCTGGTACTGGTCTGGCTCGAGGTGCAGGCCAGCCAGAACGTCCCGGATGCGCTGGTGGTTGATCTGCTCCCTGCCGGACTAGAACTGGAAAATCAAAATCTGGCCAGCAGCAGCGCCAGCCTGCAGGAGAGCGGTAGCGAAGTGCAAAATCTGCTAAACCAGATGCAGCAGGCGGATATCCAGCACATGGAGTTTCGCGATGACCGTTTTGTGGCCGCAGTACCGGTGAATGAAGGCCAGCCCGTCACGCTGGTCTACCTGGCGCGTGCCGTGACGCCGGGGACCTATCAGGTGCCGGTCCCCATGGTTGAATCGATGTACGTTCCCCAGTGGCGGGCAACGGGTGCGGCAAGTGGCCCGCTGACTGTAGCCCCGTAACGTGCCGGTTCTTTCACCATTGCGCTCCCGCTGGCTATGGCTGGCGGGAGCGATTCTGCTGCTATGGGGGCTGGTTGTTGCCGCCGATCGCCTGTGGCCGCTACCGTTAAAAGAGGTTAATCCCGCGCGGGTTGTTGTGGACGAACAGGGCACGCCGCTCTGGCGCTTTGCCGACAGTGAAGGGATCTGGCGCTATCCGGTCACAATAGAAGAGGTCTCTCCCCGCTATCTTGAAGCGCTGATCCAGTACGAAGATCGCTGGTTCTGGGATCATCCGGGCGTAAACCCCTTTTCCGTTCTGCGTGCCGCCTGGCAAGATCTCACCTCTGGCAGAGTGGTTTCCGGAGGGAGCACCCTGACCATGCAGGTCGCGCGCCTTCTCGATCCACATCCCCGCACCTTTGGCGGCAAAATTCGTCAACTCTGGCGCGCCCTGCAGCTGGAGTGGCACCTGTCAAAGCGCGATATCCTGACGCTCTACCTCAATCGCGCCCCCTTTGGCGGCACATTGCAGGGGGTAGGGGCTGCAAGCTGGGCCTACCTGGGCAAATCACCGGCACACCTCAGCTACTCCGAGGCGGCGTTGCTGGCAGTATTGCCGCAGGCGCCGAGCCGTCTGCGTCCTGACCGCTGGCCCGGGCGCGCCGAAGCGGCGCGCAACAAAGTGCTGGCGCGGATGGAAACCCAGGGGGTGTGGAGCGCGAAGCAGGTGCGGGAATCCCGTGAAGAGCCGGTGTGGCTTGCGCCGCGTCAGATGCCGCAGCTGGCGCCGCTGTTCTCGCGAATGATGCTGGGCAAAAGCCGCGACGATAAAATTGTCACCACGCTGGATGCCGCCTTGCAGCGCCAGCTTGAAGAGCTGGCAATGAACTGGAAAGGGCGCCTGCCACCGCGTAGCTCGCTGGCAATGATCGTTGTCGATCACGCCACGATGAAAGTGCGCGGCTGGGTGGGATCGGTAGACATTAACGATGACAGTCGCTTTAGCCATGTGGATATGGTGAGCGCAATCCGATCCCCGGGATCGGTGCTGAAGCCCTTCGTTTATGGCCTGGCGATGGACGACGGACTGATCCACCCGGCCTCGCTGCTACAGGACGTTCCTCGCCGCACCGGTGATTATCGGCCTGGCAATTTTGACAGCGGATTCCATGGCCCAATCAGTATGAGCGAGGCGCTGCTACGCTCGCTGAATCTCCCTGCGGTACAGGTGCTGGAAGCCTACGGACCGAAAAAATTTGCCGGGAAGCTGCGTAACGTCGGCTTACCGCTCATCTTGCCCGCCGGAGCCCAGCCCAATCTGGCGCTGATTCTGGGCGGGGCGGGGGCACGCCTGCAGGATATTGTCGCCGCCTACAGTGCTTTTGCCCGGCATGGAAATGCCGCGCGACTGCGTCTGTTACCCGGCGATCCGCTGGTTGAACGCCCGTTAATGACGCCGGGGGCGGCGTGGATCATTCGTCGAATACTGGCTAACCAGGCCCAGCCTTTGCCAGATAGCGCGTTGCCTCAGGTGGTGCCGCTGGCGGTTAAGACCGGCACCAGCTATGGCTATCGCGATGCCTGGGCTATCGGTGTTAATGCCCGCTATGTCATCGGCATCTGGACCGGTCGGCCGGACGGTACGCCGGTGGCGGGGCAGTTTGGCTATGCCAGCGCGGTACCGCTGCTTAACCAGGTGAATAATTTGCTGCTGTCGCACTCGGTAGTGGATGAAGCGCGACTCCCACGCGACCCGCGTCCTGCGTCTGTGGGGCACGGGGTCATCTGCTGGCCTGGAGGCCAGGCATTGCCTGATGGGGATGATAACTGCCGTCGACGTCTGGCAACCTGGCTGCTCGATGGCAGCCAGCCGCCTACGCTTTTACTGCCCGAGCAGGAGGGGATGCGAGGGATCCGCTTCCCGCTGTGGCTGGATAGCGCCGGTAAACGGGTCGCGGCAGATTGCCCGCAGGCGAGGCAGAAAACAGTCGACGTCTGGCCGCTGGCGCTGGAGCCGTGGCTGCCGGGAACAGAGCGGCGGGCGGAGCGTATTCCGCCGTCATCGACGCAGTGCCCGCCGTTGAGTCAGGACGACCCGGTGCCGTTAATTCTTTCCGGTATTCAGGAGGGGGCCGTTGTTAAGCGTCTTCCGGGCGAGCCGCTCGTGTCGCTGCCGCTACAGGTTAGCGGCAGTACGGGGCAGCGCTGGTGGTTTTTAAACGGTGAACCGCTCAATGCGCAAGGGCGGACCTATACCTTAAAACTGGAACAGGCCGGGGAGTATCAACTTCTGGTGATGGATGAAGCGGGGCAGGTGGCCACTGTGCACTTTACGCTACAGTAGGTAAACGGAGAAAAGGGGTCTCTGAACGTTTCTGTTGTTGAAACTCGTCTTATTTTAAAAAAATGTTACATCCATCCATAGGCAATGGCGCTATTGCTCATTATAATCCGCGCCAGGTCTAACGCTGTATGCAAACCACATAACAAATCACAGAGGTAATCATGGCTATTGAACGTACTTTTTCCATCATCAAACCAAACGCGGTGGCAAAAAACGTTATTGGCAGCATCTTTGCTCGCTTTGAATCTGCAGGGTTCAAAATCGTTGGCACCAAAATGCTGCATCTGACCGTAGAGCAGGCTCGCGGTTTCTACGCTGAGCATGAAGGTCGCCCATTCTTCGACGGCCTGGTAGAGTTCATGACCTCTGGCCCAATCGTTGTCTCTGTACTGGAAGGCGAAAACGCGGTTCAGCGTCACCGCGATCTGCTGGGTGCAACCAACCCGGACAACGCCCTGGCGGGTACGCTGCGCGCTGACTACGCAGACAGCTTCACCGAGAACGGCACCCACGGTTCCGACTCTGTTGAATCAGCAGCCCGTGAAATCGCTTTCTTCTTCGCAGAAGGCGAAGTGTGTCCACGTACCCGTTAATTTAACGGTTTCGTTTACACATTATTTTCGTAAATGCCACGTGCAAACGTGGCATCCCTGCGCCAGACTTTGTACAATGCAACGCCCCGGATGAGCACACTGCTTTCCGGGGCGTTTCTTTTCAACCCTCCACGGGCCATAACGTGTAACAACGAGGCCGGAAAAAATTATGTCTGAATTAGTGAACACCTCCGAAATCGCCACGCCTGCGGTTCCAAATAAAAATGGAAAAATTAACCTGCTGGATCTGAACCGTCAGCAGATGCGCGAGTTCTTTAAAGAGATGGGCGAGAAGCCATTTCGTGCCGATCAGGTCATGAAGTGGATGTACCACTATTGCAGCGACAACTTTGATGACATGACTGACATCAATAAAGTGCTGCGTAACAAGCTTAAAGAAGTGGCTGAGATTCGCGCGCCGGAAGTCGTAGAAGAGCAACGCTCTTCTGACGGCACCATTAAGTGGGCCATCGCCGTGGGCGATCAGCGTGTTGAAACGGTCTACATTCCGGAAGACGATCGTGCAACGCTGTGCGTCTCTTCACAGGTTGGCTGCGCGCTGGAGTGTAAATTCTGCTCTACGGCTCAGCAAGGCTTTAACCGCAACCTGCGCGTGTCCGAAATTATCGGCCAGGTCTGGCGTGCGGCGAAAATCGTCGGTGCGGCAAAAGTGACCGGTACCCGTCCGATTACGAACGTTGTGATGATGGGCATGGGCGAACCGCTGCTCAACCTGACGAACGTTGTGCCGGCTATGGAGATCATGCTCGACGACTTCGGCTTTGGTCTGTCTAAACGTCGCGTTACCCTCTCTACCTCAGGCGTTGTGCCTGCGCTGGATAAACTGGGTGACATGATCGACGTGGCGCTGGCTATCTCCCTGCACGCACCTAACGACGAAATTCGTGACGAAATTGTACCAATCAACAAAAAGTACAATATCGAAGCTTTCCTTGCCGGTGTACGCCGCTATCTGGAGAAGTCCAACGCTAACCAGGGCCGCGTGACCATTGAGTACGTGATGCTGGATCATGTGAACGACGGTACCGAGCATGCGCATGAGTTAGCCGAGCTGCTGAAAGATACGCCATGCAAGATCAACCTGATCCCATGGAACCCGTTCCCTGGCGCGCCGTATGGCCGTAGCTCTAACAGCCGCATCGACCGTTTCTCCAAAGTTCTGATGGAGTACGGTTTCACCACTATCGTGCGTAAAACTCGCGGTGATGATATCGATGCCGCCTGTGGTCAGCTGGCGGGTGACGTCATTGACCGTACCAAACGCACGCTGCGTAAACGCATGCAGGGCGAGTCGATTGCGGTCAAAGCCGTCTAATCCTTATGCCGTCACCGCGCAGGTTTTGCGCGGTGACGGCGTCTCACGCGCATAATCATTCCGTGTGCGAGTGAAGGGGAAATAATTACGGTGCGTTTCTGATGACTTTAGGGCAGTATGTAACGACGCAACAACAGTTTAGCCTCGCGGGCAGGCCTCTTCTGTCAACAAAAACCTGACAGTCCAGGACTGTCTTACTAAGGTTAACTGACCAGAAGTTTCGCGGTGCGGGTAGCATTGTGACTCACCGGCACCTGGATCCTTAATTTTCACGTACCAGTAGTTGTAGCGAATGAATACTGAAGCCACTCACGACCAAAATGCAGCACTTTCCACCGGCGTTCGTCTCCGCAACGCCCGTGAACAACTCGGACTTAGCCAGCAAGCCGTTGCAGAGCGCCTATGTCTGAAGGTTTCCACGGTTCGCGATATTGAAGAAGACAAGGCTCCGGCCGATCTCGCTTCAACGTTTCTGCGTGGTTATATCCGCTCTTATGCAAAACTGGTGCATATTCCCGAAGAAGAACTTCTGCCTATGATGGAAAAGCAGGCGCCGGTCAGAGCGGCTAAGGTCGCGCCGATGCAGACTTTTTCTTTAGGTAAACGCCGCAAAAAACGCGACGGCTGGTTGATGAGCTTTACCTGGCTGGTGCTGTTTGTGGTGATCGGTCTGACGGGTGCATGGTGGTGGCAGAACCACAAAGCGCAGCAGGAAGAGATCACCACCATGGCCGATCAATCTTCTATCGAGCTTAACAACTCCGGAAACAGCGGCGCGCAGAACGTTCCTCTGAACACCGAAAGCAGCACGCCTTCAGCCGATCCGCAGACAGCAGCAACCGCTGCGCCTGCGGCAACGCAGGCACAGACGCCAGCCGCCGATCAGCCTGCTCAGGCACCGGTGGATAACGCCGTGGTTTCTCCGTCTCAGGCGAACGTCGATTCTGGCGCCCCGGCTACCACGACGACGGATACCGCCCAGACTCTGCCATCCGATCCGGCAGGGGTGGCTACCCCCGCGGCTGACCCTAATGCACTGGTCATGAACTTCACCGCCGATTGCTGGCTGGAAGTGACCGATGCCACAGGCAAAAAACTCTTCAGCGGCCTGCAGCGTAAAGATGGCAGTTTAAATCTGGCAGGCCAGACACCGTACAAACTTAAAATCGGTGCACCATCAGCCGTACAGATTCAGTTCCAGGGTAAACCTGTCGATCTGAGCCGTTTTATCAGAACTAACCAGGTTGCGCGTCTGACCCTCGATGCCGAACAATCAGCAGCACAGTAACAGACAGGCGACGCGGGAGATTTTTCATGCATAACCAGGCCCCTATTCAGCGTAGAAAGTCCAAACGCATTTACGTTGGGAATGTGCCAATCGGCGATGGGGCACCTATCGCCGTTCAGTCCATGACGAACACACGCACCACGGATGTGGAAGCGACGGTTAATCAGATTAAAGCGTTAGAACGCGTAGGCGCCGATATTGTTCGCGTCTCCGTGCCAACCATGGATGCCGCTGAGGCGTTCAAACTTATCAAACAGCAGGTCAGCGTTCCGCTGGTTGCAGACATCCATTTTGACTACCGTATCGCCCTGAAAGTGGCGGAATACGGCGTGGACTGCCTGCGTATCAACCCGGGTAACATCGGTAGTGAAGAGCGTATTCGCACCGTCGTTGACTGCGCACGCGATAAAAACATTCCTATCCGTATCGGTGTGAACGCCGGTTCGCTGGAAAAAGATCTGCAGGAAAAGTATGGCGAGCCAACGCCGCAGGCTTTGCTCGAATCCGCTATGCGCCATGTGGATCACCTCGATCGTCTGAACTTCGATCAGTTTAAAGTCAGCGTGAAAGCGTCTGACGTCTTCCTTGCCGTAGAGTCCTATCGCCTGCTGGCAAAACAGATCGATCAGCCGCTGCACCTGGGGATCACCGAAGCCGGTGGACTGCGCAGCGGATCGGTGAAATCAGCCATTGGCCTGGGCCTGCTGCTCTCCGAAGGGATCGGCGACACGCTGCGCGTTTCACTGGCGGCGGATCCGGTCGAAGAGATCAAAGTCGGTTTCGATATCCTTAAATCGCTGCGCATCCGCTCGCGCGGGATCAACTTCATCGCCTGCCCAACCTGTTCACGTCAGGAGTTTGACGTTATCGGTACGGTTAATGCCCTGGAGCAGCGTCTGGAAGATATCATCACTCCAATGGACGTCTCTATCATTGGCTGCGTGGTAAATGGCCCGGGCGAAGCGCTGATCTCTACGCTGGGCGTAACCGGCGGTAACAAGAAAAGCGGTCTCTATGAAGATGGCGTTCGCAAAGATCGTCTGGATAATAACGACATGATTGATCAGCTGGAAGCCCGCATCCGTGCCAAAGCAACCATGCTAGATGAGTCGCAACGCATCAGCGTGCAACACGTCGAAAAATAACGAGATGGGAAGCGGTGCGCTTCCTGTGTATGATTGAACCCTTGGGTTAATGAATCTTTGGGTTCATTTTTGTATATAGAAAGAGAATAAACGTGGCAAAAAACATTCAAGCCATTCGCGGCATGAACGATTATCTGCCTGGCGAGACCGCCATCTGGCAGCGCATTGAAGGCACACTGAAACAGGTGCTCGGCAGCTACGGTTACAGCGAAATCCGTTTGCCGATTGTAGAGCAGACCCCGTTATTCAAGCGCGCAATCGGCGAAGTAACCGACGTGGTTGAAAAAGAGATGTATACCTTTGAAGACCGCAACGGCGATAGCCTGACGCTGCGTCCTGAAGGTACGGCGGGTTGTGTACGCGCCGGCATCGAACATGGTCTCCTGTACAATCAGGAGCAGCGCCTGTGGTATATCGGCCCGATGTTCCGCCACGAACGCCCTCAAAAAGGCCGCTATCGTCAGTTTAACCAGCTGGGTGTTGAAGTCTTTGGCCTGCAGGGGCCGGACATTGACGCCGAACTGATTATGTTGACCGCCCGCTGGTGGCGCGCACTCGGTATTGCTGAGCACGTTTCTCTGGAGCTGAACTCTATCGGCTCTCTGGAAGCGCGAGCCAACTACCGTGACGCGCTGGTCGCGTTCCTTGAACAGCATAAAGAGAAGCTGGACGATGATTGCAAACGCCGGATGTACAGCAACCCGCTGCGCGTACTGGACTCCAAAAACGCCGAGGTACAGGCGCTATTGAACGACGCGCCTGCGCTGGGTGATTATCTGGACGACGAGTCGCGTGAGCACTTCACCGGTCTGTGCAAATTACTGGAAGCGGCGGGCATTGCCTACACCGTGAACCAGCGCCTGGTGCGTGGTCTGGACTACTATAACCGTACCGTATTTGAGTGGGTAACCACCAGCCTGGGCTCGCAGGGTACAGTCTGCGCGGGCGGTCGTTACGATGGCCTGGTTGAGCAACTGGGTGGGCGTGCTGCGCCTGCAGTGGGCTTCGCCATGGGTCTTGAGCGACTTGTTTTGCTGGTTCAGGCAGTTAATCCGGAATTTAAAGCAGAATCCGTTGTCGATATATACCTGGTCGCCTCGGGTGCGGATACGCAACCTGCGGCAATGCAGCTGGCCGAACGCATTCGTGATGAATTGCCGGGCGTTAAGCTGATGACCAACCATGGTGGCGGCAACTTTAAAAAACAGTTTGCGCGTGCCGATAAGTGGGGCGCACAGGTGGCACTGGTACTGGGTGAGTCTGAAGTCGCTGCGGGTAACGTCGTGGTGAAAGACTTGCGCTCTGGTGAACAGATTACGGTAACGCAGGACGGCGTTGCGGCGCACTTGCGCTCTTTGACTTTCTAAGGAGAAGGACGGCGTGGAAATGTACGAAAACGAAAACGACCAGGTTGATGCCATCAAGCGCTTCTTTGCTGAAAACGGCAAGGCTCTGGCAGTTGGGGTTATTTTAGGTGTTGGCGCATTAATTGGCTGGCGTTACTGGACCAGTCATCAGGTGGATTCCGTGCGTGGCTCCTCGCTGCAGTATGAAAATACGGTCAGCGCGATCAAAGCCGACCAGCCGCAAACCCTGGCCGCCGCTGAGAAATTCGCCGCGGAGACAAAAAACACCTATGGTGCACTGGCGTCGCTGGAAGTTGCGCAGCAGTTCGTTGATAAAAACGACCTGGATAAAGCAGCGGCTCAGCTTCAGCAAGGTCTGGCTGCCGCCAGCGACGATAACCTGAAAGCGCTGATCAACTTGCGTCTGGCACGCGTTCAGGTTCAGCAGAAGAAAGCTGACGAAGCGCTGAAAACGCTCGACACCATTAAAGGTGAAGGTTTTGCCTCTATTGTTGCCGATCTGCGCGGTGAAGCACTGCTGAGCAAAGGCGATAAACAAGGCGCGCGCAGCGCATGGGAAGCGGGCGTAAAAAGCAACGCCTCGCCAGCGCTGAGCGAAATGATGCAGATGAAAATAAATAATTTGTCCGTCTGAGAGGGACCCGATGCAATTGCGTAAATTACTTCTGCCAGGACTGCTTTCCGTTACGTTATTGAGTGGCTGTTCACTGTTCAGTGGCGAAGAAGATGTTGTCACCATGTCTCCGCTGCCGACGGTGGAAAATCAATTCACCCCGTCTACTGCGTGGAGTACCTCCGTCGGTGACGGTATCGGTGATTTCTACTCCAACCTGCACCCGGCCTATGCGGACAGCGTCGTCTATGCGGCCGATCGTAAAGGCACCGTGAAAGCGGTCAACGCCGACGACGGAAAAGAGATTTGGTCGATCAATCTGGCAGAAAAAAGCGGCTGGTTCTCCCGTAACCCAGCGCTGCTCTCTGGCGGTTTAACCGTGTCCGGTGGACGCGTGTATGTGGCCAGTGAAAAAGCACAGGTCTACGCCCTGGACAGCGGCGATGGCTCAATCGTCTGGCAGAGTCGTGTTGCAGGCGAAGCGCTTTCTCGTCCGGTGGTGAGCGATGGTATGGTGCTGGTTCACACGGCGAATGGTCAGCTTCAGGCGCTTAACGAAGCCGATGGCGCGGTAAAATGGACCGTTAACCTGGATATGCCTGCGCTCTCTCTGCGCGGTGAATCCGCTCCTGCAACCGCCTTTGGCGCAGCCATCGTGGGCGGTGATAACGGTCGTGTGAACGCCGTGCTGATGCAGCAGGGCCAGTTGATTTGGCAACAGCGTATCTCGCAGGCGACCGGTCCAACTGAGATCGACCGTCTGAGCGACGTGGATACCACCCCGGTTATCGTCAACGGCGTCGTCTACGCGCTGGCGTACAACGGCAACCTGACCGCGCTGGATCTGCGTAGTGGCCAGATCATGTGGAAACGTGAGCTGGGTTCAGTGAATGATTTCATCGTTGATGGCGACCGTATCTACCTGGTTGACCAGAACGATCGTCTGCTGGCGCTGAGTACCGAAGGGGGCGTGACCCTGTGGACGCAAAGCGATCTGCTGCACCGTCTGCTGACCGCACCGGCGCTCTATAATGGCAGCCTGGTGGTGGGCGATAGCGAAGGCTATATGCACTGGATCGACCCGTCAAACGGCCGCTTTGTTGCTCAGGATAAAGTCGACAGCTCCGGCTTCCTGACGGAACCTGTCGTCGCTGACGGCAAACTGCTGATTCAGGCAAAAGACGGCACGCTGTACGCGATCACGCGTTAATCACAGCGGTTGTAGTATAATAAACGGCTCCTGTCTCTTCAGGGGCCGTTTTGACTTTTTTATCTACGCCGCAAAAGCGACGTAGTAATGCATTTTATGAGGCTTTAAACATGGTACCTGTGGTCGCGCTTGTCGGGCGCCCGAACGTTGGAAAATCCACTCTTTTTAACCGTTTAACACGCACCCGTGATGCGCTGGTTGCGGATTTCCCGGGGCTCACGCGTGACCGTAAGTACGGTCGTGCAGAAGTGGAAGGTCGTGAATTCATCTGTATTGATACCGGCGGTATCGACGGAACCGAAGACGGCGTTGAAACGCGTATGGCTGAGCAGTCTCTGATGGCTATCGAAGAAGCCGATGTCGTTCTTTTCCTGGTGGATGCCCGCGCGGGTCTGATGCCTGCGGATTCCGCTATTGCCAAGCACCTGCGTTCGCGTCAAAAGCCGACCTTCCTGGTGGCGAACAAGACCGACGGTATTGATGTCGACCAGGCGATGGCCGATTTCTGGTCTCTGGGGCTGGGCGATATTTATCCTATCGCGGCCTCCCATGGCCGTGGCGTAACCAGCCTGCTCGAAACCGCACTGCTGCCGTTCGTTGATGAAATCAGCCCGCCGGAAGAGATTGATGAAGACGCCGAATACTGGGCGCAGTTTGAAGAGCGTGAAGAGGGCGAAGAAGAGCCGGAAGACGACTTCAACCCGCAGGATCTGCCGATTAAACTGGCTATCGTGGGGCGTCCGAACGTAGGTAAGTCTACGCTTACTAACCGTATCCTCGGCGAAGACCGCGTGGTGGTTTACGATATGCCGGGCACCACCCGCGACAGTATCTATATTCCGATGCAGCGTGACGAGCGTGAATACGTTCTGATTGACACCGCAGGTGTGCGTAAGCGCGGCAAGATTACCGATGTGGTGGAAAAATTCTCGGTTATTAAGACCCTGCAAGCGATCGAAGATGCCAACGTAGTTATGCTGGTTATTGATGCCCGTGAAGGTATTTCCGATCAGGATCTCTCTCTGCTCGGCTTCATCCTGAATAGTGGGCGCTCACTGGTGATTGTGGTTAACAAGTGGGATGGCCTGAGCAATGAAGTGAGAGAGCAGGTGAAAGAGACCCTGGACTACCGTCTGGGCTTTATCGACTTTGCGCGCGTGCACTTCATCTCTGCTCTGCATGGCAGTGGGGTGGGTAATCTATTTGAATCCGTACGTGAAGCCTATGATAGCTCCACCCGCCGCGTAGGCACGGCGATGCTGACCCGCATCATGACCATGGCCGCTGAAGACCATCAGCCGCCGCTGGTGCGTGGCCGTCGCGTGAAGCTGAAATATGCGCACGCCGGTGGTTATAACCCACCGATTGTGGTGATTCACGGTAACCAGGTAAAAGACCTGCCGGATTCCTACAAACGTTATCTGATGAACTACTTCCGTAAGTCTCTGGACGTAATGGGCACGCCGATTCGTATCCAGTTCAAGGAAGGGGATAACCCGTTCGCCAATAAGCGCAATACCCTGACGCCAAACCAGATGCGTAAACGTAAGCGTTTAATCAAACACATCAAAAAGGGCAAATAACCGTTTCAGGTGACCTGTTGCTCAACAAGCCCGCTTTTAGCGGGCTTTTTACTTTTCACGCTCTTTCACCTTCCTGACGTTAGTGCGCTGATGTCAATCACAATTCTGCTTTTTCCAGCATAAAATCTACGAAAAGAGATACCTGTCGAATTTTCGTCTTAACGTTCCGCATCTGGCACTAGACAAAACCAGCGACTGGTTATCAAATGGTTAAATAAAATTTTCGGAGTGTATTGATCGACCTGACCCCTAACTGGCCGACCTTAATTCCGCGTTTATAAGCACAACGACACACCTCTTCGGGAGAACTATGCAATCCTCAGTTAATAATAAAGAAAGCCGGACCTTCTTCGGCCACCCGTATCCGCTTGGCTCGCTCTTTTTCACAGAGATGTGGGAACGTTTCTCGTTCTATGGCATTCGCCCGTTACTGATTCTGTTCATGGCGGCCACCGTTTATGACGGCGGCATGGGGCTGGCACGTGAAAATGCCTCGGCTATCGTCGGGATCTTCGCCGGTACCATGTATCTGGCGGCCCTGCCGGGTGGGTGGCTGGCCGACAACTGGCTCGGCCAGCAGAGAGCGGTATGGTACGGCTCCATTCTGATTGCGCTCGGCCACCTGTCGATTGCGCTGTCGGCGGTGATGGGGAACAATTTGTTCTTTATCGGCCTGATGTTCATTGTGCTGGGATCGGGTCTGTTCAAAACCTGTATCTCGGTGATGGTAGGGACCCTGTATAAAAAAGGCGATACGCGTCGTGATGGCGGCTTCTCGCTCTTTTATATGGGCATCAACATGGGGTCATTTATCGCGCCACTGATTTCCGGCTGGCTGATTAAATCTCATGGCTGGCACTGGGGCTTCGGCATCGGTGGTATCGGGATGCTGGTTGCCCTGGTGATCTTCCGTCTCTTCGCCGTGCCATCAATGAAACGCTATGACCGCGAAGTGGGACTCGACTCCACCTGGAACAGCCCGGTGGCGAAGAAAAATGGCGTCGGTGCCTGGCTGGTGGCGCTGGCGGTGGGCGTGGCGATTGTCGTTGCGCTGATTGCTCAGGGCGTGATTGTGATTAATCCGGTCGCGGTCGCCAGCGCGCTGGTCTACGTGATTGCCGCCTCGGTAGCGCTGTACTTCATCTGGCTGTTCGTCTTTGCCGGTCTCAATCGCAAAGAGCGTGCCCGCCTGCTGGTCTGCTTCATTCTGCTGATTTCGGCGGCCTTCTTCTGGTCTGCGTTTGAACAGAAACCTACCTCGTTCAACCTGTTCGCCAATGACTATACGAATCGTATGATCGGCGACTTTGAAATTCCGGCGGTATGGTTCCAGTCTATTAATGCTCTGTTCATTATTTTGCTGGCACCGGTCTTTAGCTGGGCGTGGCCGAAGATGGCGAGCATGAACATTCGTCCGGGCAGCATCACCAAATTTGTCATCGGTATTCTCTGCGCAGCGGCAGGTTTTGGCCTGATGATGCTGGCGGCACAGAACGTGCTGCAAAATGGTGGGGCAGGTGTATCGCCGTTCTGGCTGGTGGGCAGTATCCTGATGCTGACCCTGGGTGAGCTGTGTCTGAGTCCGATTGGCCTGGCAACCATGACGTTGCTAGCCCCAGAAAGAATGCGTGGCCAGATGATGGGCCTGTGGTTCTGTGCCAGTGCGCTGGGCAACCTGGCGGCGGGCCTGATTGGTGGCCACGTTAAGGCCGATCAGCTGGATATGCTGCCGGATCTCTTTGCACGCTGCTCCATTGCCCTGCTGATCTGTGCTGCCGTACTGATCGTCCTCATTGTTCCGGTCCGCCGCATGCTGGAAAATGCGCAGACGAAAAGTGAGGAAAAACCGGTAACCACCGCCTGATGGCAGGGTTATAACCAGACAAAACCGGCGCCTTGTACGCCGGTTTTTTTATATTGAGCGAGGCAGAATATGAATGTCGGCTTTATCGGCCTGGGGGCGGTGGTGGAAACGGCTTACCTCCCTGCGCTACGACAGATGGGGGCAAACTGTTACGGCTTTGACCTTCGCCTTGACCGCCAGCCTGAGGGGATCATTCGCTGTCCCATGCTGTCGACGCTCCTGGACTCCCCGCTGGAAACGCTATTTATTACCACCTCTTCGCTCCATCACCTTGAGGTACTCGAGCAGGCCCTGGCTTCCCCGATCCCCCGTATCGTGGTGGAAAAACCGATTATTGCGACCCTCGCTCAGGCCACCCGGTTAAACGGGCTGTTGAACGATCCCCGGGTCGCCCGCCGGGTACTGGCCCTCGATCACTGGATGGCGCGAACCGGTGCGCTGCAGCTGGCGCTGGGGCAACCGGATCCCCGCTGGCAGCCGCAGGGTGAAGTACGCTCCATGCGCGCCATTTCCGGCGTTGCAGATATCGTCAAAATAGAGGGCTTTTTGCTGGAACCCAGCGGTTTTAATGAGGCAGGGGAACCTGTCGCCCTTAACTTTGCTACTGGGGAGCCTGATCCACGTACGTTGCACCATCCGGACGGCGTAATTCTGGATATTGGCACCCACGTACTGGCAATGATGCGGGAAACGGTATGCTATCTCGGGGGAAATAACGACATGGCGTTGCAGGTGATCTCCGCCAGGGATCGGCTGGGGCGCGATATCGAGAGAGGCGATCTGCGCACGGCAGAAGGTGAAGCGCATTTAGAAGGGCATCTGAGCGGTATTCCGGTGGCTGTCTGGCTTAATAAATATGCCGGGCCTCAGGGCGGACAAAAAGGGCTGCGGCTGCATCTTCGCGATGGCCGCATTATCAGCCACGACAGGCGAGGCCAGCAGGATGTGCTAACGCTCACCGAAGGTGAACATGTCCAGCGCTGGGCGCGTACCGGTACGCTCTATGAACACTGCCTCGCAGAACAGATCCTTGGGGAGGCGAGCCTGTTTTCCCGCGCGCCGGATGAGGTGCGCCACATTACCCGACGGCGACTGGACGAAGTCACACTGCTCCTGAATTTACAGCAACGGCTACGTGGCCCCCACTGACCGCGCTGTGGTAAAATCAGTCCATGCTGAACCCCTTTTAAGGAGTCACAATGCCTGTTACCTGCCCGGATTGTCATGCAGAATTAACCCCGCAAAATGGCCTGGCGCACTGCGCGGCCTGTAACAAAGAGATTGTGCTGCAAGCCCTTTGCCCGGAGTGCCATCAGCCTTTGCAGGTCTTAAAAGCTTGCGGCGCAGTGGATTATTTTTGCCAGAATGGCCACGGTCTGATCTCGAAAAAGCGCGTGGAGTTTGTTCTGCCAGAGGCTTAATCGCAGACGCAACCTTCGCCTTTCAACCACAAATCCACCAGCGACGGCGGCGCTTCCTGTTCGGGTACCAGCAAGATGACATCCGTATATTGCGCCTGATTGTGCCGGGTCCAGACGATCTGAATACGAAAGTAGCGCTGATCGCCCTGGCCTGGCGACGCAGGCTTGCCGGGCGGTTGGCCCAGCTCCAGCGCCTGGTCCAGAATCTCTACCACTTTTTGGCGCTGTTGCGCATTCAATGAAGAGAGCGCGATTCTGCGCAGGCCGCTTAACTTTGGAATAAAGGCGACGCCGCCTTCACGCGCCAGTTCAACGACAGCGTCTTCAGTCAATTCCGGAATCTGCATTTACAGCACTCCTGTAGTTTTCCAGGCCGCCTCGATTGCTGCTGCCACTGCGCTGCCGGACCGTTTGCCCCCGTGGTTGATTGTCAATCGGGCGAAAGTTGCGAAATCGGCATCCTGCGGGAGGGCCCGGTCGCAAACCGTATCATACCAGGCATATCCGGCCTGCTCCCACGCATAGCCCCCCAGCGCGGTCGCGGCGAGATAGAATGCGCGATTAGGTATCCCGGAGTTAATATGCACGCCCCCGTTATCCTCACGGGTTTTCAGGAAATCATTCATATGGCCCGGCTGCGGATCTTTACCCAGCAGAGGGTCGTCATAGGCGCTACCGGGCTCCTTCATGGAGCGTAGCCCTTTCCCGTTAATTCCGGATGCCAGCAACCCTTCACCAATAAGCCAGTCGGCTTCCTGGGCGGTCTGTTTAAGATGGTATTGCTTAACCAGCGAGCCAAAGACATCTGAAAGCGATTCGTTCAGCGCGCCGGATTGTTCGTAATAAATTAATCCCGCTTCGGTTTCGGTCACGCCGTGACTCAGTTCATGGGCCACCACGTCGATGGCGATGGTAAAGCGGTTAAATATTTCGCCGTCGCCGTCGCCGAACACCATCTGCTCGCCATTCCAGAAAGCATTTTGATATTCCCGACCATAATGTACGGTGCCGGTCAATATTAGCCCCTTACCATCCAGCGAATCGCGCTGATAGTTTTCCCAGAAAAAGTCATGCGTGACGCCGAGGTAATCATAGGCCTCATCCACCGCGATATCGCCGGTTGAGGGTTGTCCTTCATAGCGAATCTGCGTTCCTGGTAGCTCCTGCAGATTCCGGGCATCGTAGATATCACGCTCCAGCTGACCGGCATTGTTGACGTGCGGGGCGGCGGGTTTGCCGGGCATATGGGCCATTAAGGTCTGCACGTGGGTTAATGTCTGGCGAGCACACTGCTGCTGTAATTCAGAGCCGCGATCGATGATGCGGCGCAAGATGTAGGGGGGAATAACGCTATAAGGCTGGGTCATGCTGCTCTCCTGTTTTCTGGCAATGCCGAAAAAAGAACCAGTGTAAGTGTAAGCCATCGACACGGGGATGGGCATAAGTCGGACAAATCGCGCAGCGTAAAACTGGCACTCTACTGGTTCAGGGATTAGGTTTTAGCGGGGTACATAACGAGGATCATAATGAAAAAAAGCATGGCTTTCGCCTTCAGCGGTTTTGTCTTGATCGCCGTGACCTATGGGATGGCAAGGTTTTCATGGGGCATTATGCTGCCCGATATAAAACAGGCCATCCCGCTCTCTGTGGAAACCGCCGGTCTGATTGCAGCCTGTAGCTACGCGGCATACTGCCTGTCGGTATTATTTGCGTCGTTGTTAACCAACCGATTCGGTGCCCGGTTCACGGCGTCGCTCGCGGCCATCACCGCGGCCGTCGGGCTGCTGATTCTGGCCGTTTCACCTTCGCCGCTCTGTCTGGCCATCGGGCTGTTTATTGCGGGAATGAGCTCAGGCCTGGCGTCCCCCTCGTTGGCCGGCGCGGTCAGCGCGGTAATACCGCCTGAGCGTAACACGCAAGTGAACACGGTCATCAATGCGGGTACCAGCGGAGGGATCATCCTCTCGGTACCGATACTGTTTTTTCTGCCGGGAGGATGGCGATTCGCCTGTGTCGCCTTTGCGCTGCTGGCTCTGCTCTGCCTGATCCCTGTCTGGCGCTTTCTCCCGGCGGGTAAAGCCCCCCAGGCTGCGGTGCAACAGGGGTGGCGGGCCCAGCTGGCTAAACCGGCGATGCTGCGATTATTACTGATCGCGTTTGTCAGCGGTATCGCCAGCGCGGCGTGGTGGAGTTTTGGTCCGGAGCTACTTCAACGTCATACCGGGCTGGAGAGCGGCACCACGAATATTCTCTGGCTGATCAGCGGGGGGGCGGGCATTGCGGCGGTATTAACCGGTAGCGTAGCTCAGCGCACAGGGATGCGGGTGGTCTACCGGGGATCGCAAGTTTTTATGGCGGTTTCGCTTATTCTGCTCGCCCTGATCCACGGCTTTAGCGGGTGGCTGATACCCGCCGTGGCATTGAACGGCGCGGGCTATGTGATCCTCTCCGGGGTGCTATTAGTTCAGGGGGCGGCGATTGCCGCCTCTGCACCCGCGATGGGGGTGAGTTTGGCCTTTTTAATGCTGGCGGTCGGGCAGATTGTCGGGGCGATTGTCTTCGGGCAGCTGTATGGAGCGATAGGCGCGGCTGGCGCGCTGATGACTTTTTCTGTCTTATCCTGGCTGATGCTTTGCGTCACGCCGGGGGGCGATACGCCTACAGATTAGCGCTGTTTTTTTCGGGCCCGCGGTTTTTTCGCGGCCGTCACGCCTTTCACTTCACTCTCGACCCAGCCGTCTGACAGGCGGGTCGTCAGCACATCGCCGGCTTTGACTTGTTTGGTCTGTTTAAGCACTTTGCCATCGGTCGCGGTGGTGACGCTATAACCGCGTGCCAGGGTAGAGAGGGGGCTGACCGCCTCCAGATGGGTAACCGCGTTGCCAAAGCGTTCGCGCGTGCTGCTGAGCCGCGCACGCAGGTTCTCGGCCAGCCGATACTCAAGCTGCTGAATGCGGGTTTGCGCACGGTAGATTTTCGGCTGCGGGTTTTGCTGGTTCAGGCGC
This sequence comes from Leclercia sp. UBA1284, assembly GCF_002308415.1. Lineage (NCBI taxonomy): Bacteria > Pseudomonadati > Pseudomonadota > Gammaproteobacteria > Enterobacterales > Enterobacteriaceae > Leclercia > Leclercia sp. UBA1284. The sequence continues at coordinate 2,322,948 of NZ_DBUS01000006.1, read as the reverse complement.
TGGGCCACGCGTTGCTGACGCAAGGTCGCCCGTTTGAGCTGGCCCTCCAGCGCAACGTTCATGCGCTGGCGCAGACGTTCCAGCACGGTTTGCTGACGCGCAAGGCGCAGTTGAGGGTGCTGCTGGTGCAGGCGATGCTGGAGCTGGGTAAAGCGACGCGTACGTTCTGCGAGGAAGTAATCCATCGCCATCTCCAGGCGTTGCTGCCCGTTCTGAAGCTGTCGTAACAGCTCCAGCTGATTGCGGCTCACCACCTCGGCCGCGGCGGACGGCGTCGGGGCGCGTAAATCCGCCACGAAATCGGCGATGGTGACGTCTGTTTCATGACCGACAGCGCTGACCACCGGGATGGCGCTGGCAAAGATGGCCCGTGCTACGCGCTCGTCGTTAAAGCTCCACAGATCCTCCAGCGAACCGCCACCGCGCCCGACAATTAACACATCACACTCACGGCGCGCATTCGCCAGCTCAATGGCGCGCACGATCTGGCCTGGGGCATCATCCCCCTGAACCGCAGTGGGGTAGATGATGACGGGCAGGGAGGGATCGCGACGCTTCAGAACGTGGAGAATATCGTGCAAGGCCGCACCGGTTTTCGAGGTAACTACGCCAACGCAGTGAGCCGGAGCGGGCAGAGGTTGTTTATATTGCTGATCGAACAGCCCCTCTGCAGAGAGTTTCGCTTTTAGCTGTTCATATTTTTGCTGCAACAGCCCTTCGCCCGCAGGCTGCATGCTCTCGACGATGATTTGATAATCACCGCGTGGTTCATACAGTGTAATATTGGCGCGTACCAGAACCTGCTGGCCATGCTGAGGACGGAACGTGACGCGACGGTTGCTGTTGCGGAACATTGCACAGCGCACCTGAGCGGTGTCGTCTTTTAGCGTGAAGTACCAGTGGCCGGAAGAGGGCTGGGTAAAGTTAGAGATCTCACCGCTGATCCAGACTTGCCCCATTTCCTGCTCAAGCAGCAAACGCACCGTCTGGTTAAGGCGGCTGACAGTAAAAATTGAGGGGGATTGAGAGGATAACATGTGAGCGGGATCAAATTTTAAATCAGCAAGTTATTCAGTCGATAGTAACCTGCTGAGAGGCGATCGCAAGCTTTTTTCTAAAAAAGTGTAGATGCAATCGGTTACGCTCTGTATAATGCCACGGCAATATTTAACCACCCAGGTCAGAGATATTGCCCATGCTACGTATCGCTAAAGAAGCACTGACGTTTGACGACGTCCTCCTCGTTCCCGCTCACTCCACCGTTCTGCCGAATACTGCCGACCTCAGCACGCAGTTAACCAAAACCATTCGCCTGAACATTCCTATGCTCTCCGCGGCAATGGACACCGTGACTGAAGCGCGCCTGGCTATTGCCCTGGCTCAGGAAGGCGGCATTGGCTTTATTCATAAAAACATGTCTATCGAGCGTCAGGCAGAAGAAGTTCGCCGCGTGAAGAAACATGAATCTGGCATCGTTACCGACCCGCAATCTGTTCTGCCAACCACCACGCTGCACGAAGTTAAAGCGCTGACCGAGCGTAACGGCTTTGCAGGCTACCCGGTTGTCACCTCCGATAACGAACTGGTGGGTATTATCACTGGCCGCGACGTCCGCTTCGTCACCGACCTGAACCAGCCAGTTAGCGTTTATATGACTCCGAAAGAGCGTCTGGTTACTGTGCGTGAAGGTGAATCCCGCGAAGTGGTCTTTGCGAAGATGCACGAAAAACGCGTTGAGAAAGCGCTGGTGGTGGATGATAGCTTCCATCTACGCGGCATGATCACCGTAAAAGATTTCCAGAAAGCAGAACGTAAACCGAACGCCTGTAAAGACGAGCATGGACGTCTGCGCGTCGGTGCTGCGGTTGGCGCAGGTGCGGGCAACGAAGAGCGCGTTGATGCGCTGGTTGCCGCAGGCGTTGACGTGCTGCTGATTGACTCCTCTCATGGCCACTCCGAAGGCGTGCTGCAACGTATTCGTGAAACCCGTGCAAAATATCCTGATCTGCAGATTATTGGCGGTAACGTCGCGACTGGCGCAGGCGCTCGCGCCCTGGCGGAAGCCGGCTGCAGCGCGGTGAAAGTGGGTATCGGCCCAGGCTCCATCTGTACGACCCGTATCGTCACCGGCGTGGGCGTTCCACAAATCACTGCCGTCTCCGATGCCGTTGAAGCGCTGGAAGGCACGGGTATCCCGGTTATCGCTGATGGCGGTATCCGCTTCTCTGGCGACATCGCCAAAGCGATCGCGGCCGGTGCGGCAGCGGTAATGGTAGGCTCCATGCTGGCCGGTACCGAAGAGTCCCCGGGTGAAATCGAGCTGTTCCAGGGCCGTTCTTACAAATCCTACCGTGGGATGGGCTCTCTGGGCGCGATGTCTAAAGGCTCCTCTGACCGTTACTTCCAGACCGATAACGCGGCAGACAAACTGGTGCCGGAAGGTATCGAAGGCCGCGTAGCCTATAAAGGCTACCTGAAAGAGATCATTCACCAGCAGATGGGCGGCCTGCGCTCCTGTATGGGTCTGACCGGCTGTGGTACTATCGACCTGCTGCGTACTAAAGCGGAATTTGTGCGTATCAGCGGTGCGGGTATTCAGGAAAGTCACGTCCATGACGTGACCATCACCAAAGAGTCCCCGAACTACCGTATGGGCTCCTGATAAGTTTCCACGCCCGGCTATATGCCGGGCGATTTTGTTTCACTTGCCTCGGAATTAGCGTCAATGACGGAAAACATTCATAAACATCGCATTCTTATCCTCGATTTCGGTTCTCAGTACACGCAGCTGGTGGCACGTCGCGTTCGTGAGCTGGGCGTTTACTGTGAGCTGTGGGCATGGGATGTCACGGAAGCACAGATTCGCGAGTTCAACCCAAGCGGCATCATCTTGTCTGGCGGCCCGGAAAGCACCACCGAAGAGAACAGCCCACGCGCACCGCAGTATGTGTTTGAAGCGGGCGTGCCGGTCTTCGGCGTCTGCTACGGCATGCAGACCATGGCAATGCAGCTGGGCGGCCACGTAGAAGGCTCTACTGAACGTGAATTCGGCTATGCGCAGGTAGAAGTGGTGAGCGATAGCGCACTGGTGCGCGGTATCGAAGACTCCCTGACCGCAGACGGCAAACCGCTGCTGGACGTATGGATGAGCCACGGCGATAAAGTTACCGCTATCCCATCCGACTTCGTAACCGTGGCCAGCACCGAAAGCTGCCCGTTCGCGATCATGGCGAACGAAGAAAAACGCTTCTATGGCGTGCAGTTCCACCCGGAAGTGACTCACACCCGTCAGGGTATGCGCATGCTGGAGCGCTTCGTGCGTGACATCTGCCAGTGTGAAGCCCTCTGGACCCCGGCAAAAATCATCGACGACGCCGTGGAGCGCATCCGCCAGCAGGTTGGCGATGACAAAGTGATTCTTGGCCTCTCCGGCGGCGTGGACTCCTCCGTGACCGCGATGCTGCTGCACCGCGCTATCGGCAAAAATCTGACCTGCGTCTTCGTGGACAACGGTCTGCTGCGTCTCAACGAAGCCCAGCAGGTGCTGGATATGTTCGGCGACCACTTCGGTCTGAACATCGTTCACGTGGAAGGCGAGAAGCGCTTCCTGGACGCGCTGGCCGGTGAAAACGATCCGGAAGCGAAACGTAAAATCATCGGTCGCGTGTTTGTCGAAGTGTTCGACGAAGAGGCGCTGAAGCTGGAAGACGTGAAATGGCTGGCGCAGGGTACGATCTACCCTGACGTAATCGAGTCAGCGGCCTCTGCCACCGGTAAAGCACACGTCATCAAATCTCACCACAACGTGGGCGGCCTGCCGAAAGAGATGAAGATGGGCCTGGTTGAACCGCTGCGTGAGCTGTTTAAAGACGAAGTGCGTAAGATCGGCCTGGAGCTGGGTCTGCCGTACGATATGCTTTACCGTCACCCGTTCCCGGGGCCAGGTCTCGGGGTGCGCGTACTGGGAGAAGTGAAGAAAGAGTACTGCGACCTGCTGCGCCGTGCCGATGCGATCTTCATTGAAGAACTGCACAAAGCCGACCTGTATAACAAAGTGAGCCAGGCGTTCACCGTGTTTCTGCCGGTTCGCTCTGTAGGCGTAATGGGCGATGGCCGTAAATACGACTGGGTTGTCTCCCTGCGTGCGGTGGAAACCATCGACTTCATGACCGCACACTGGGCGCATCTGCCGTATGATTTCCTGGGGCGCGTCTCTAACCGTATCATCAATGAAGTGAACGGTATCTCCCGCGTAGTGTATGACATCAGCGGTAAGCCACCGGCGACGATCGAGTGGGAATAATCCCCGCCCGATAATCGCGTTTTATTGAAGCCCGCTACCCGCGGGCTTTTTATTGCCTGCTCATTGCGCCGCTTGCTCAATCGTCCGGGCAATCTCCTCCGGATGGCTCACCATCGAGACATGGCTTGCCGCCACTTCGGTGGTTTTGGCATGAATCGCCTTCGCCATGGCGCGCTCCAGATCCGGGTTGATCATCCGGTCATTCTTGCTGACCACATACCAGCTCGGTTTGTCGTGCCAGGCCGCATGGGTCACCTTTTCCGCAAAGGCATCTGCACGGATCGGGGCCTGAGTGGCGGTCAGCGCGTACTGCTCGCCCGCCTTAATGTCCGGCGCAAAATCCTCGCGTACCGATTTGCCCGGCAGGTAAAGATAACCGTCCGCGGTCTTAGCTATGCCTGCGCTGCCCGGTGGGGCAGGGTAGCTTCCGGCCAGATCCGCCGTCGACTGGCCCGAATCCGGGGCAAATGCCGCCACATAGACCAGCGCTTTTACCCGCGCATCGTTGCCCGCCTCGCTAATTACCGTCCCGCCCCAGGAGTGCCCCACCAGCACCACATCACCGTGCGCCCGGGCGATGGCGCGCTGAGTCGCGGCAACATCATCTTTTAACGAGGTGAGCGGCAGCTGAACGGCAATGACCTCGGTATGCTGGTTATGCAATTTATTGATCACAGAGTTCCAGCTACTGCCATCGGCAAAAGCACCATGCACCAACACCACGGTTTTATCGCTGCCCGCCAGCGCTACGCCGCTGGCGGCGGCCAGCAGCAGGCCTGCTGCTAGCGTATGCGTAAACAGTTTTTTCATCTTGACGACCTCAGCGATAAATATCTGCGGTACCAGACAGAGTGTTATTGCCCCCGGCGGAGGTAATGCGGAACGCGCTGGCGCCCGCTTCGGCGGCTTTGGCCTGCAGTTTCGCCTCCAGATCCGTAAGCGACGTTGCGCCGCTGCTGTCGGAAATGGTGCCAATCTTTTGTTGCCCGTGAGGCTGGTTAATTTCCTGAGCAGCGAAAGCGGAAGAAGCCATGGCAGCAAAGAAGGTCAGAACAGCAATCAGTAATGTTTTCATGGTTAAAATCCTCAAAAATAGGTCAGTGGTTGTGTTCAGTGCATAACCGCAGCATGCGGCGGTACGGTGAATTCAATGGTTTTACGGTCAACTGGCTTATGGGTTGGGTCGGCGAGAATAATCGTCACCTTGTGCTGGCCAGCAGGCAGCCCCACCAGAATGACCGGCTCGCCGCTGGCGTCGGCCCAGTGCCAGGGATTGTCATCGACGATGACGTGAATATGGCCAATGCGTGGCGTCACTTCCAGCGCCTCGGGCCCGAAAACGGGTTCGATGCGCATGTTCTCTGTGCGGTACTGAATAAAGACCGCGCCTTTACTCAGCGGGCCCGCCAGGGGCGGATCGACAATCAGCTTCGCCGGAGGCTGGGGCTGTTCAAGCGGCGCAACGGCAGCGGGGCCATTAACCTCCGCGGCACTCAGTCCGCTTAACGGCGCGGCCCAGGTGCAGCCTGACGTCAGTGCGAGCAGCGCCAGCAGTAAGTTTCGATGCTTCATTCGGGGGACTCCTCTTCGGTAATCATTTGCGACAGACATAGAAGACCATTTTTATGTATCGGGTCTGTTTGCTGCGGGCGGCTTTTTTGTATGGCTGCGTAAGCAGGGAGAGGTGGATACAGTGCGATACATTCCGCGCATGCGGGCAGCACGTGTATGCCATGAGTAAAGCGGCTGTCGCAGCGAGGGTGCACATTCCCGGCCTGGATCTGGCACCACGACGTATAACTATCAACATGGCGGCATGGCTTGCCGGGGAATCCTCCGGCTATATGACCGGAGCAAGCCTGACCATTGACGGTGGCGTTGTGTTTCAATCACGCAGGGCAGGGATGCCCCGGCTGATTTTTCACAATAGACACCGCCAGCCCGGTAATTACCAGCGTCAGCCCCCATGACAGCCACATCGCACCGGTAATCCCCAATGTCCGGTTAAACCACGCATAGGCCAGCGGAGAGACTGCGGCCATCAGCTGGGCCGGGATCAACAGCACCCCGGTGCGTCTGGCGTACTCTTCTGGGGCAAACAGCTGCAGCGGCAGGGTGGCTTTCACAATGGTCACCAGTCCGTTAATCGCCCCATAGCCCAGCACAAACCCAGCGGCGGACCAGGCAAAAAATGAACTGCTCAACCCGAGTAAAAAACAGAGCGGCATGGCCAGGGCGGTAATCAGCGTGAGCCGAAGCGGCGTAAGATGCTGGCCTGCCACCACCTCCATAAAACGTGCGCCGGTTTGTCCTGTCCCCCACAACATACCGATAGCCATGGGTAAGCCACAGCTGGCGATAAATTCCGGAAGGTGGGTAGAGGTGCCGTTAGAGACAAAAGTGATTAATGCAATGAAGGCGGCATAACACCCTGCGTTGCGTCGGTCATTACCTGTGGCGCGGGCCGGCGGGGTTCGCTTCACCGGGCAGCGCTGGGACGGAAGCTGGCGAATCAAAATGGCGCTTAGCACGCCACAAAGCGCATAGATCAACAGCGCATCTTGCCAGCGCATGATGTTAAGCAGGGCGTCGCCGAACGGCCAGAAGGCGGCGTAGGCCAGTCCACCCGCCAGCGTCACGCGTGATATCGTTTTTCGTGCTTGTTGGCCATATAGATTAACCAGAGAGGCGAAGAGAGCGTCGTAGAGCGACAGGCGCATACCGATGCCGGCCAGCAGCCAGGCGCCGTACCAGCCTGCGAGCGAGGGGGTGGAAGCCATCCCCACGCAGCTGGCCGCAATCAATAAGGTGCCGCTCATCACCACCCGTCGCCCGCCAAACCGCGCCAGCAGGCGGGCAACAAAAGGCGATACGCTCGCCATCACCAGCATCGCGAAGGTCAGTCCGAGATAGATCTGCACAGATGACCAGCCTTTATCGGCAGAAATCGCCCGGGCGAAGGTCCCGGGCATATAAAACGAAATCCCCCAGTTGATGAGTTGATTACAGCCAGCGGCAAGAGGTAATGCGCGGGGGAGGGCGGACGTTTTCATTATCTTTCATTCCGTTATGCAGTTGTCCCGAGCATACTGGGCGCGGTAAGGTGCAGGCAGGTCCTGACGGTTATCACCCGTATAAGAGAAACTTTGTATGACGACGCTCAACCTGGCACATCTGGCCACCTTCCGGCTGGTTATTCAGCGGGGAAGCTTTTCCGCAGCGGCAGACGTGCTGGGGATCTCGCAGCCTGCCGTCAGTTTACAAATCCGACAACTGGAACATTTTTTACGTTCACGACTGCTCGAGCGCACCGGACGGGGCGTAAAGGCCACTGCCGCCGGTCTGGCATTGCTGACCCACGGCGAACGTATTGAGCAGGCGGTCGAAGAGACCCTGCGTTCGCTGGATGCGTTCAGCCATGAAGTGAGCGGGACAGTGTCGCTTGGCACAGGGGCGACGGCCTGTATTCATCTGCTACCGCCGCTGTTGCAGCAGTTACGCGAGACGTACCCGCTGCTGAAGGTGGGGGTCACTACCGGCAATACCCCCGGCGTGGTGCGCGCTATTGAAGAGAATCGCCTCGATCTGGGGCTGGTGACGATGCCGGTCAGCGGCAGAGGGCTGGAAATTACACCGATTCTCGATGAGGAGTTTGTCTGTATTTCTGCGCAGGAGGAGGAGGAGTGTGAGCCCACGCCGGATTCGTTACACACCCTGCCGCTGATAGCGTTTGAGTCGGGAAGTGGAACGCGTGCGCTTATTGACGGCTGGTTTCAGGCGAGTGGGTTACAGCCGGAACCGGTGATGCAGCTGGGTAGCATCGAAGCGATAAAACGGATGGTTCGCGCCGGGCTGGGGTACAGCATCGTTCCACGTATGGCGGTAGAGCAGGTGGCCGATCGCGTAGGGTTATGCGTATTGTCATTAACGCCGGTATTACATCGCCAGTTGGCCATTGTCATGCGTCAGGACAAAATTCTTAGCAAAGGCATAAGTGGGTTGATCAGACTGCTGCAGCAGGAAAAATAGCAGGCAAGGTCAATGAAGGAATTTTATTTATTCCGCAATAAGGGTTACCGAACGGCAGTATCAACAGAGAGGGAGGATTGCTGCGACTCGAGTTTGTCCTGATGATGATACCAGGCACCTATCGAGGAATAAACGAAGCGGCCAAAGAAGAAGAGAAAACTAATAAGCAAAATGATGCGCGTCATCCGAGTGTTAAACCGATGTCGTTTTCGCATACGTGTAGCCTGACTCACAATGTTATCCAGATAATACCCTTCCGGGCGATAGGCTCATTAAGGCATAGCGGCGAAGCGGGGTCAATTAATGCTTATGTAAAATTCTGTCAGCATTTAAATAATCCATTGTTATGTATATTAATCAGTTAATTTACACCATTGATAAATCGCACAAAAATATCGTTAAAAAATGTGATTATTGATTCTGGATATTAAAAAGTTTGATTTAAGTCAATTGCCGCGCAGGGATGCTTTATAAAATCTCACCTCCTCCGTGAGAGCCTCCTTCAAGCCTCCACGGTTAACAAGCGTCAGGTTGGATGCCTGTCTGAAATTACCCTTGGGGACGAGCGGGTTTAAATGGCATCTATGACAATTTTCGCGTTATATCAACAATACAAAAATCGCTGGTGGGCGCTGCCCCTGATCCTACCCCTTCTGCTGATGCCTTTGGTGCGCCAGGCTACAACCTATACCGAGGTCGAAGGCGGCATCGTCGTACTTTATTATATGCCCCTGGCCTTTCTACTGGCGCTAACCCTCTTTTATGGTCTTGCGGCGCTGCCGGGCATGATTCTGGCGCTGGTACTTTATTACTACCCCGCAATAGGCGGTTTTGAGACCACCATTGCCACCGCACATTTTCTTATTCCGGTCATACTCAGTTGGGGAGGATACCGGGTCTTTTCGCCGCGGCGTAATCGTGTCGCCTACGGTAATACCCGGCTAATGGCATCACGCCTGTTCTGGCAAATGTTCTGCCCGGCGACGCTTTTCTTTTTGCTTTTTCAGTTCGCTGTCTATTTTGGCGTTTACGAAACTCGTTTTCACCTGGCCGGGCTCAGCGACACGGGTATCCGCTCGTTAATTAATTACCAGGGACTGCTGGTAGGCTGTCTGACCGGGGTCCCGTTCTGCTACGTGCTGCTGCGCGCAATCCGCCACCCGCGCTATCTGCGCAGCCTGGTGTCGCAGATTCGTGCTCAATTTGACCCGAAGGTTACCGCGCTGGAGATCGTGCTCTGGCTTATCATCAACGGCATCCTGCTGGGAATGCTGTTATGGCCGATGAACGAGAACAGCTCTATCTTCAGCACCAACTATACCCTGTCACTGCTGATGCCGGTTATGCTCTGGGGCTCAATGCGTTTCGGTTATAAGCTGATGTCACTGCTCTGGACGCCGGTGCTCATTGTCTCTATACACTATTTCTATCGCTATATTCCCCTGTCAGAGGGGTATGACATCCAGCTCACGATCACCTCGTCCAGCTACCTCGTCTTTACCTTCGTCGTGGTGTACATGGGCATGCTGGCGACACGTCAGCGCGCCATCAGCATTCGTGCTCGTCGTCTGGCATTTCTGGATCCGGTCGTCCATATGCCTAACCTGCGTGCGCTCAGCCGCGCGCTGGATGAAAGGCCCTGGTCAGCGCTCTGTTTCCTGCGCATACCGGAGCTGGAAGTGCTGGGGCGTAATTACGGCGTCCTGCTCCGGATACAGTACAAACAGAAACTGGCGGAGTGGCTGAACGGTTACCTGCAGCCTGATGAGTGCGTCTATCAACTCTCCGGACACGATCTGGCGCTACGCCTCAATACCGAATCCTACCAGACCCGGATTGAGGAACTGGATCAGCAAATTAAACGCTTTCGTTTCTACTGGGACGGGATGCCGCTACAACCGCAGGTGGGAGTGAGCTACTGCTACGTGCGCTCGCCCGTCGCCCATCTCTATCTTTTGCTGGGTGAGCTGAGCACCATCGCCGATCTCTCCCTCTCCACCTGTCATCCAGAAAATCTGCAGCAGCGTGGTGCCCTTAATATGCAGCGCGGCCTGAAAGATAAAGTCGAGATGATGAACCGCGTGCAGCGGGCGCTGGAAAACGACGCCTTTGTTCTGATGGTGCAGCCTGTTCAGGGAATTCGCGGGGATCACTATCATGAGGTGCTGCTGCGAATGCGCGACGATAAAGGCGAAATGATCTCTCCGGATCTGTTTTTACCCGTGGCCCAGGAGTTTGGCCTCTCTTCGCGGATCGACTTGTGGGTGCTGGAGAAGACTTTGCAGTTTATGGCCAACAATCGCGTCTCTCTGCCGGGTCAGCGTTTTGCGATCAATCTTTCACCCAGCGCGATTTGCCGCGCCCCGTTGCCGCTTGAGGTCAACCGACTGCTGCAAAAATATGCCATTGAGCCCTGGCAGCTTGTTTTTGAAGTTACCGAAAGCAGCAGTTTCGGCAATGCGGGGCTGGCGAACCAGATCATGGGCCAGCTGCAAAAAATGGGCTGTCGGATTGCGATAGATGATTTTGGTACCGGCTACGCCAGCTATGCTCGCCTGAAGGATGTGGATGCGGATATCCTGAAAATCGATGGCAGTTTTATTCGTAATATTGTCAGTAACAGCCTGGATTACCAGATTGTGGCCTCGATATGCCATCTGGCGCGAATGAAGAATATGCAGGTGGTGGCAGAATATGTCGAAAACGAACAAATCCGCGATGCTGCAGTGGCGCTGGGCATTGATTATCTGCAGGGGTATTTGATCGGCAAGCCCGAAGTCATGACGACTCTGCTCATCGATCAGGCGCCCGGTCTGAGCGCCTGATCGCGGGTTTTATGCTGCCACGTTCGGGGAGTGTTCTTCCTCGATTTTCAGGTTCCAGCCGGTAACCGCGCTCCAGTATTGCTGCTCTCTTTCCAGATCCAACAAGACCAGCGCGTTCTGGCTGAACCAGTCGTGCGGGAAGCTCAGGGTCCAGTGGTTATCATCCGTAGTGAGCGTCAGCGTAGGCGGCGTTGTGGTCGCCTGACGCTGGTTATTCAGCAGCACGCCTAAACGTAACAGCTGAATCATGGGCAGGAATTGCTTTTTCTTAAACAGGGTAAAGCGTGGCATATCATCCAGCTTCACCGCTTTGCGATGATAGCGCACCAGGGTGGCCATCATGGTTTGCTGCTCCTGGTTATAGCCGGGCAAATCGCTATTTTGCAGAATATAGGCCGAGTGGCGGTGCATCCCGCTGTGATTGATGTTCAGCCCCACCTCGTGCAGCATGGCTGCCCATTTCAGCAGGGCTGCCAATTGCGGATGCGCCAGCTTCGGATTCTGGATTTCCCACTGTTCATACATATGGGTCGTGGTTTCCAGTACGCGGCGCGCCTGTTCGCGGTCGATATTGTACTGATTGGCCAGGCTCTGAGCCGTACGACTACGGATATCCTGATGACGGAAGCGGCCCTCCATCTCGTAGAGCACCCCTTCACGCAGGGCGCCGTCAGAGAGACGGAGTTCTTTAATCGCCAGCGCGTCAAAAACGCCGCACAGAATTGCCAGGCCCGGCACAAACACGGCTTTACGCTCATCAGAGAGACCAGGCAGACTCAGCGCGTCAAAGCTCTTATGTTTGAGCACCTCTTCCGTCAGCATAACCAGACGTTCAGGGGTGATAAACCCATCTTTTTCACCCATCGCCAGTAGCACTTCGTGGGCGGCTTTAATGGAGCCTGAGGCGCCCAGGGCTACGTTCCAGCCATGAATACGATACTGCCAGGCCAGCGATTCCAGTTTCTGCACGGCGGCCATGCGCGCGCGCTGGAAATTATCGCGACTGATGGCGCCGCCCGGGAAGTAGAGCTGGGCAAAGCTTACGCAGCCCATCCGGCGGCTTTCAACCAGATGCGGTTCAAAGTTTTCGCCGATCACCAGCTCAGTGGAGCCGCCGCCGATATCGATTACCAGCTTGCGTCCTTTTTCCGGCTGAGTATGTTCCACGCCCATGAAGATCAGTCGGGCTTCTTCATTGCCCGAGATAATCTCGATCGGGTAGGGGATGACCTTCTCTGCGCGCTTGAGGAACTCCGACGCGTTGAGCGCCTGACGCAGCGTATGGGTGCCCACGATGCAGACGCTTGAGGGATCGAAACCTTGCAGGCGTTCAGCAAACAGCGACAGGCAGTTCAGCCCGCGCTCAATGGCCTCTTCGCTGAGCATGCTGTTCTCATCCAGACCATCCGCCAGATGGACACGCTGTTTCAGGCGACCGATGATCTGCATCGCGCCATCCACCTCACGGGCGATGACCATGTGGAAGCTGTTAGAACCAAGGTCGACCGCGGCAAATTCCTGCGGTCGTGGGGTCGTATCATTTATCGGCATAGGTTAATCGGGTTGCTCGAGTGATTTGATATAGTCGTAAATCGCCAGCTGCGCCCGCACTTTGCGGCGGTTACCGCGCGGCACATAGCGATTACTCAGTTCTTTATCGATATAACGTGCTTTTACGGTATCACTTAACAGGATTTCAATGATATCGAGAATGCGTTGTTTCAACCGCGGATCAAGCAGCGGTGTCGCCACTTCGATGCGGTAGTCGATGTTGCGAGTCATCCAGTCGGCGGAGGAGAGATACACCCGTTTGTCGCCGCCGTTTTCAAAAATATAGACGCGATCGTGCTCCAGATAGCGGTCGACGATGCTGATAACGCGAATATTATCGCTAATACCTTCCAGTTCCGGGATCAGAGAGCACATACCGCGGATCAGCAGATTCACCTGCACACCGGAGCTGGAGGCCGCGTACAGACGATCAACAAGCCCTTTATCGACCAGGTTGTTCAGCTTGAGGGTAATGCCTGCTGGCACCCCTTGCTGCGCATTGGCGATTTCACGATCGATCATGTCATACAGCAGGCGACGCGAATTCTGCGGAGAGACCAGCAGATAGTCGAAGCTCACCGGACGGTAAGGGTTCTCAATAAAGTTAAAGACCCGCCGCACTTCATTGGTGATACGCGCATCGGCGGTCAATAACGAGTAGTCGGTATAAATACGCGCCGTCTTCTCGTTAAAGTTGCCGGTACCGATGTGGGCATAACGCACCACCTCTTCACCCTCTTTACGCGAAATAAGGAACAGTTTGGCGTGAATTTTCAGACCCGGCGCGGAGAAGATAACGTGTACCCCGGCTTCTGTCAGACGACGGGCCCAGTGGATATTGGCCTCTTCATCAAAACGCGCCTGCAGCTCAACCACTACGGTCACTTTTTTACCGTTATGGGCGGCGTGGATCATGGCATCGATAATGCGGGAGTCTTTCGCTACGCGGTAGATGTTGATTTTGATCGCCAGCACGTTCGGATCGAATGAGGCCTGGCGCATCAACTCCAGCACGTGCTCGAAGGTATGGTACGGATAATAAAGCAGGACATCGCGTTCGCGAATAGCATCGAAACCGTTGCGGAATTTGTCGAACCAGAGGTGGCGCAGACGCGGCAGCGGTTTGTTCACCAGGTTGGCTTTGCCAACGTTCGGGAAGCCAATGAAGTCTTTAAAGTTGTGATAACGCCCGCCGGGCACGATGGAGTCATAGCGTGAGATGGTGAGCTTATCGCGCAGCATCTCCACCATGGCATCGGGCATGTCGCGCTGATAGACAAAGCGTACCGGCTCGGCCGTCAGGCGCTGTTTCAGGCTCGATGACATCAGCTCCATCAGGCTGGCTTCCATTTCGTGTACCAGGTCGTACTCGGCATCACGGGTCATCTTCATGGAGTAGGCGTTCAGCGCATCGTAATCGAAGAAACCTTTAAAGATATCATCCAGACAGTAGCGCAAGATATTATCCAGCAGGATCATTGGCTTACGTCGGCGAGGGGTCTCCGGCGGCAAGTTAACGAAACGCGGCACTTTGTCTGACGGGATCTCCAGCAGCGCATAACGAATGTTATCGCCACGAATAATCTCTACCGCCAGATAGGTGTAATCATCTTTCAGGAACTGCACCAGATCGGTTTCACGATTGATAAGAATGGGCGTGATATGTTGGCGCAGGTACTGTTTGAAGTAGTGACGCAGCCAGCTTTGCTGGTTGACAGAGAGTTGGCGTTCATTGATGAGGAAGATTTGATTGCGTGCCATTTCCAGCAGCAATTCGTTATACAGGCTATCGAATTCCTGATCGGCTTTCAAAACGCGGGATTGAATCTTACCGAGCAGATGGCGTGAATTCGAGTTGAGTCCCTGCTCCTCGCTAATGATGATTCTGCGCTTCAGCTCAGCGAAGCGAACTTTATAAAACTCATCCAGGTTATTGGAATAGATCCCCAGAAAACGCATACGCTCAATCAGCGGATTGCTCTTGTCAGCCGCTTCCTGAAGGACACGCTCGTTGAATGCTAACCAGCTTAACTCTTTCTCGATGTATAACTTTTCCTGACCCATTACTACTCACACTCCAGTTCAATCACAGGACGTGGCAAATCCGTCTCAACCTTATTATGGCGAGCATTGTCACGATATGTCCAACTGTGCCAGAAAAGTATGACAGTTAACTGACCGCAGGAGGGGCATAACCGTCATCAGACGCCTGATTTTTTACAGTTTTTGCGATTTGCAGATAAAAAAAAGCCGGCAATCGCCGGCTCGGTATCACGTTACGCTTCGGAGGCATGTCCTTCCGGGGGAAGTTGTACGCCATCCAGCCAGGCCGCACCGTTACGCATGGCGAGGCGGCCATCAACCATCCAGCTTACTACCAGCGGGTAGATGGCATGTTCTTGTGCCTGAACGCGGTGCGTAATGTCCTCTTCGCTGTCGCCGTCGAACACCGGGACTTTGGCCTGCAGAATGACCGGGCCACCGTCCAGCTCGTCAGTAACAAAATGGACGGAGGTGCCGTGCTCCTCGTCACCGTTTTCCAGGACCTGGCGGTGGGTATGCAGGCCCGGGTATTTTGGCAGCAGGGAAGGGTGGATGTTCAGCAGGCGTCCGGCATAGTGTGCAACAAACGCCGGGCTGAGAATACGCATGTAGCCTGCCAGCACGACGACATCGGGGGCGTAAGCGTCGATCTCTTGCACCAGCTCACGATCAAACGCTTCCCGGCCCGCAAACTGGCTCGCCTCAAGGACGTGCGCCGGAATGCCGGCTTCACGAGCGCGTTCAAGGCCGTACACGTCGGCCTTGTTACTGAATACTGCACGGATGGTGCCGTTAATTCTTTTCTGTTTGCAGCCATCAATAATGGCCTGCAAATTACTTCCGTTACCGGAAATGAGCACCACGATGTTTTTCATGCAATAACCACACGCTCTTCGGAATCAGAGGCTTTGATGATACCGATTTTCCAGGCGTTTTCACCTTTGGCCTGCATCAGGCTCACGGCTTTATCGGCTTCGGCTGCCGGCAGGGCAATGAGCATGCCTACGCCGCAGTTGAAGGTACGATACATCTCATGATCGCTGACGTTACCGGCTTCCTGCAGCCAGTTGAAGACAGCCGGCCACTGCCAGGAGGATTCGTCGATCACGGCCTGGGTGTTGTCAGGCAGAACGCGCGGGATGTTTTCCCAGAAGCCGCCGCCGGTCAGGTGAGCGATAGCATGGACATCGACATTCTCGATCAGCTCAAGAATGTTTTTCACGTAGATACGGGTCGGTGCCAGCAGATGGTCGGCCAGCGGTTTACCTTCCAGATCGGTTGTTTCAGGATCACAGCCGCTCACTTCAATGATTTTGCGCACCAGTGAATAGCCATTTGAGTGTGGGCCGCTGGAGCCCAGCGCGATCAGCACATCGCCATCTGCAACTTTGCTACCGTCGATAATTTCTGATTTTTCTACCACGCCTACGCAAAAACCGGCCACGTCGTAATCTTCACCGTGATACATGCCCGGCATCTCTGCGGTTTCACCGCCCACCAGCGCACAGCCAGACTGCAGACAGCCTTCAGCGATGCCGCTGATGACGCTTGCTGCGGTGTCGACATCCAGTTTTCCGGTCGCATAGTAGTCGAGGAAGAAGAGCGGCTCAGCGCCCTGGACAACGAGGTCGTTAACGCACATAGCGACCAGGTCGATACCGATAGTGTCGTGGCGTTTCAGATCCATTGCCAGACGCAATTTGGTACCTACGCCGTCGGTGCCAGAGACCAGTACCGGTTCACGATATTTTTGTGGCAGTGCGCACAGTGCGCCGAATCCACCCAGACCACCCATCACTTCAGGGCGGCGGGTCTTTTTCACCACACCTTTGATTCGGTCAACCAGCGCATTACCTGCGTCAATATCAACACCGGCATCTTTGTAGCTGAGAGAAGTTTTGTTGGTCACGGCTCAAGTCCCCACGCGATTGCATTGCGATAGTAAGAAAAATCGGCGCAATTCTAACAGTCCAGGCAAACGTTTGCGAGCCTATTCTGCAACAGAAGTTTGCATGAAGATTTTTGCTCTGCATCAGCCAGCGAGGCGGTACAAAGTTGATACTGTTCACGAAAATGAAACCGGGTACAGTCTTGTTCTTGCAACCGTTAGGATGAATGAACATCATTCCACTGAAACCGGTTTCTGTGTTCAATTTTGCCGATAATTAACGCTGAATGAGGGATATCGCATGTCAGGATTTAAAGAGGGTTTTCTGTGGGGCGGCGCGGTTGCGGCGCATCAACTTGAAGGCGGCTGGCAGGAGGGTGGCAAGGGCGTAAGCGTGGCAGATGTCATGACCGCCGGCGCGCATGGCGTTCCGCGTGAGATCACCGACGGCGTGCTGCCGGGCAAAAATTACCCTAACCACGAAGCCATCGATTTTTATCATCGCTATAAAGACGATATTCAGCTCTTCGCCGAACTGGGCTTTACGTGTTTCCGCACCTCTATCGCCTGGACGCGTATTTTCCCGAAAGGGGATGAGCAGACCCCGAATGAGGCCGGTCTGCAGTTTTATGACGATCTGTTTGATGAGTGCCTTAAGCACGGCATCGAACCGGTTATTACCCTCTCACATTTTGAAATGCCGTATCACCTGGTTAGCGAATATGGCGGCTGGCGCAACCGTAAGCTGATTGAGTTCTTCGTGCGCTTTGCCCGCGTCGTGTTCGACCGTTATCAACATAAAGTGAAGTACTGGATGACCTTCAACGAGATCAACAACCAGGCTAACTTCCATGAAGACTTCGCCCCCTTTACTAACTCGGGCCTGAAATATCAGCCGGGAGAAGAGCGCGAGCCCGTGATGTTCCAGGCCGCGCACTATGAGCTGGTGGCCAGCGCGCTGGCGGTGAAAGCAGGGCGGGAGATAAACCCGTCGCTGCAGATTGGCTGCATGATTGCCATGTGCCCGATCTATCCGTTCTCCTGCGCGCCAAACGACATGATGATGGCGATGAATGCGATGCACCGTCGCTACTGGTTTACCGATGTACATGTGCGCGGCGCCTATCCGCAACATCTGCTCAACTACTTCGAGCGCCGCGGCTTCGCGCTGGATATCACCGACGGGGATATCGCTGCGCTGAAGCAGGGCTGTGTGGATTACATCGGCTTCAGCTATTACATGTCGTTTGCCACCAAAGCGACCCCCGACAACCCGCAGCTGGATTACGACGAGAGCAAGAGTCTGGTCTCCAACCCTTACGTGCAAAAATCGGACTGGGGCTGGCAGATTGACCCGGTGGGGCTGCGTTACTCCCTGAACTGGTTCTGGGATCACTATCAGTTACCGCTCTTTATTGTTGAGAACGGCTTCGGGGCTATCGACGTGCAGGAGAGTGACGGCACGGTCAACGATCAGTACCGCATTGATTATCTCTCTGCCCACATTAGCGAAATGAAAAAAGCGGTCATTGAGGATGGCGTGGATCTGATGGGCTATACCCCATGGGGTTGTATCGATCTGGTCTCCGCTGGCACCGGTGAGATGAAAAAACGCTACGGCTTTATCTTTGTAGATAAAGATAACGAAGGCAATGGCACCCTGAATCGCAGTAAGAAAAAGTCGTTTGACTGGTATAAGCAGGTAATTGCCAGCAACGGCGCTAATATTGAATAAGCGGGCAAAATGCCGTTAAAAAGCCGGAGCTTGTTCTCCGGCTTTTTTATGCTCAGAACACTTTGCTTGATTTGCGTCAAGCAAGTTGGGTATGGCGCAATCCCGAAAAAGCGGTATAATCCGGCGATTTTTTTTGTGGCTGCCACCCCCGAAGGAGAAAAGTATGAAGATTGTTGAAGTGAAACACCCGCTGGTAAAACACAAGCTGGGCCTGATGCGTGAGCATGACATCAGCACGAAACGTTTTCGCGAACTGGCCTCTGAAGTGGGCAGCTTACTGACATACGAAGCGACCTCCGATCTCGAAACCGAAAAAGTGACCATCGAAGGCTGGAACGGCCCGGTGCAGGTTGAGCAGATCAAAGGTAAAAAAATTACCGTTGTGCCGATCCTGCGCGCAGGTCTGGGCATGATGGAAGGCGTTCTGGAGCACGTACCCAGCGCACGTATTAGCGTAGTGGGTATCTACCGTGACGAAGAGACCCTGGAGCCCGTGCCGTACTTCCAGAAGCTGGTTTCCAACATCGACGAGCGTATGGCGCTGGTCGTTGACCCGATGCTGGCGACCGGCGGTTCGATGATCGCCACTATCGACCTGCTGAAAAAAGCGGGCTGCAGCAGCATTAAAGTGCTGGTTCTGGTGGCGGCACCGGAAGGTATCGCGGCACTGGAAAAAGCGCACCCGGACGTCGAGCTCTATACCGCGTCCGTTGATCAGGGGCTGAACGAGCACGGGTACATTATCCCGGGGCTTGGCGATGCCGGCGACAAGATTTTTGGTACTAAGTAATCGAATAACGATAAAGAAGCCGACTTTGATAGTCGGCTTTTTTTTGAATACAACACCCACAATAATCATTACTCAGAGGACAACACTATGACGCGCCGTGCTATCGGGGTGAGTGAAAGACCGCCGCTTTTACAGACGATCCCGCTTAGTTTGCAGCACCTGTTTGCCATGTTTGGCGCAACCGTGCTGGTGCCCATCCTGTTCCACATTAACCCGGCTACCGTGCTGCTGTTTAACGGTGTCGGCACCTTGCTTTACCTCTTCATCTGTAAAGGTAAAATCCCGGCTTACCTGGGTTCCAGCTTTGCATTTATCTCTCCGGTGCTGCTGTTGCTGCCGCTGGGTTATGAAGTGGCGCTGGGCGGCTTTATCATGTGTGGCGTGCTGTTCTGTCTGGTCTCTTTCATTGTGAAGAAAGCCGGTACCGGCTGGCTGGACGTCATGTTCCCGCCTGCGGCGATGGGGGCGATCGTGGCCGTCATCGGTCTGGAATTGGCAGGCGTGGCGGCCAATATGGCGGGATTACTCCCTGCTGAGGGACAATCGCCGGATTCTAAAACCATTATCATCTCGCTGGTCACGCTGGGTGTAACGGTATTTGGTTCCGTGCTGTTCCGTGGCTTTATGGCCATAATCCCGATTTTGATCGGCGTGCTGGCGGGTTATGCGCTCTCCTTCGCAATGGGAGTTGTGGATACCACCCCTATTGCCCAGGCGCACTGGTTCGCTCTGCCAACCTTCTATACTCCGCGCTTCGAGTGGTTCGCTATCTTCACCATCCTGCCTGCTGCGCTGGTGGTGATTGCGGAGCACGTCGGCCACCTGGTGGTCACGGCGAATATCGTTAAGCGCGATCTTATCCGCGACCCTGGCCTGCATCGCTCAATGTTTGCGAACGGCCTGTCGACCATGATTTCCGGATTCTTCGGCTCCACGCCAAACACCACCTACGGTGAGAATATCGGCGTTATGGCGATCACCCGCGTCTACAGCACCTGGGTAATTGGCGGCGCGGCCATCATCGCCATTCTGCTTTCATGCGTGGGTAAGCTGGCTGCGGCGATTCAGATTATCCCGGTTCCGGTAATGGGCGGCGTGTCGCTGCTGCTGTACGGCGTGATTGGCGCATCCGGTATCCGCGTCCTGATCGAATCCAAAGTCGATTACAGCAAAGCGCAGAACCTGATCCTGACCTCCGTGATTCTGATCATCGGCGTGAGCGGTGCGAAGGTACACATCGGCGCCGCAGAGCTGAAAGGGATGGCGCTGGCCACGATTGTCGGCATCGCCCTGAGCCTGATCTTCAAAGCGATCTCGGTTCTGCGTCCAGAAGAGGTAGTTCTGGATGCGGAAGAGAGCGAAAAATCCGCACATTGATCGATAAACCGGGCGGCCGTTCCGCCCGGTTCTCTCCCTGCATGTTCCGTGCTAAACTCTTTGCCGATTACGAGTAAGACCTGGTTGAGGTATTTCTGAACGCACCGGCACAGCTCTCTTTGCCACTTTATTTACCCGACGACGAAACGTTTGCCAGTTTCTGGCCGGGTGATAACCCCTCTTTACTGGCTGCACTGCAAAACGTGCTGCGCCAGGACCATAGCGGTTACATCTATATCTGGTCGCGCGAAGGTGCGGGCCGCAGCCATTTACTGCACGCAGCCTGTGCTGAGCTCTCTCAGCGTGGTGACGCCGTGGGTTACGTTCCGCTCGATAAACGCACCTGGTTTGTACCCGAAGTGCTTGATGGTATGGAGCAGCTTTCCCTGGTCTGTATCGACAATATTGAGTGCGTGGCGGGTGATGAACTCTGGGAGATGGCGATCTTTAATCTCTACAACCGCATCCTTGAATCCGGTAACACCCGGCTGTTGATCACCGGCGATCGTCCTCCGCGCCAGTTGAATCTGGGGCTGGCGGATCTGGCGTCGCGACTGGACTGGGGACAGATCTATAAGCTGCAACCGCTGTCAGACGAAGACAAACTGCAGGCTTTGCAACTGCGGGCGCGGCTGAGAGGTTTTGAACTGCCGGAAGATGTGGGGCGCTTCTTGCTGAAGCGGCTGGATCGTGAAATGCGCACGCTGTTTGTCACGCTCGACAAGCTGGATCATGCCTCTATTACCGCCCAGCGAAAGCTGACTATTCCTTTCGTAAAAGATATTCTGGCGCTCTGAACCCGGCCGACTGCCGGGTTGACCTCTTCTTACTTGACGATATCCAGTACCTGTTCCGGCGGGCGTCCGATACGCGCTTTACCGTTCGCGACCACAATCGGCCGCTCAATCAGTTTCGGGTTCTCTACCATCGCCTGGATTAGCGCGGCTTCGCTCAGGTGGCTGTCAGCCAGGTTGAGCGATTTATAGAGCTCCTCTTTCTGGCGCATCAGTTCACGTGCGCTACCCATTCCCAACATTTGCAGCAGCGCCTTGATCGTGTCGGCATCCGGCGGCGTCTCAAGATAAAGCACCACGTCTGGTTCAATACCGTTCGATTGCAGCAAGCTTAACGTTTCGCGGCTCTTGGAGCAGCGAGGGTTATGGTAGATCTTTACCGCGTTAGTCATCTGTTCTCCTTTTTACATCTTTTCATACGGGCGGTAGCGCTGTTGTAACTGTCGCAACTGATCGATACGGGCATCGTAGCGCGCCTGCTGCAGGCTCCCCAGCTTCGCCTGCGAGCTGGCGCTGCTCAGCAACGAGATGGCCTGATCCAGGCGTCCGGCAAGGGCATAACCTTCGGCGCGCGCGGCCAGCTCCTGATCGCGATGATTCAGCGCCGCTTCGGCCTGCGCCAGCAGATCCCAGCCGTTGGGGTCGTCTTTATAACTGAAGGTATAGCGATTGAGGATGGTCACCGCCTCCTGCGGCTGACCACCCTGTAAGTAAGCATTCGCCAGGTTGAGTTGCAGCACCGGATTGTTGCGCAGATCGCGGGCGCCCTTCAGGCGATTAATCGCCTCTGTGGCGCGTTTCTGGCCCAAATCGATGTCGGTGGCGAGGTCGAGATACCAGGCATTGCCCGGTTCAGCCGTCAGCAAAGACTGCAGATTTTTGCGTGCCTCAACGTAATTACTCGCCTCCATCGCCTGCAGGGCCCGGCCATACTGCGCCGCGCGCTGTTCGCGCACATTCCCTTTAGCCCAGCTGTCGAGCAGATCGCTGGTTAACTGATTACGACCAGAGTTATACATCCCGAGCGTTCTCACCTTCGCCATGTAAAAATCTTCTGAAGACTGCACCACCACCGGACGCATCTGATTGGCACGGTTACGGGCATCGGAGAGGCGGCTCTCAGGCAGGGGGTGAGTCAGCAAGATTTCGGGCGGACGGGAGGAGTAACGCGCCTGGTCGAGCAATTTTTCAAGGAAGGTGGGCATAGCCTGCGGATCAAAGCCAGAGCGTTGTAACACCTGAATACCGATACGGTCGGCTTCCTGTTCGTTTTGCTGGGTAAAGCTGATCATCCCCTGGCGGGTGCCCGCCAGCGTACCCGTCAGGGCGGCCATACCGGCCTGGGGGCTTGCCATTGCCAGCAGGATCGAACCCAGCGCACCAACCCAGGTCAGCGGGGCGCTACGTTTTTGATCTTCCATGGCCCGAGCCAGGTGACGCTGGGTAACGTGGGAGATTTCGTGCGCCATCACCGACGCCAGCTGGCTTTCGTTATCGGCATAGCGGAACAGCGCCGAGTGCAACACCACGTTACCGCCAAAGAAGGCGAAGGCGTTGATCTCGTCGTTGTTGATCAAAAAGAAGTGGAACGGTGTCTTCACTGAATCAGCATGGGAGACCAGCCGCATGCCCAGTGAGTTAATGTACTGCACCAGCAGGGGATCGTTGATCAACGGCGCGCTGCCACGAAGCTGGCGGACATAAAAATCGCCCATCTGCATCTCCTGGCCAATGGAGAGCGTGCTTCCTGCTGAGGTGCCCATATCCGGCAATGAATCGGCCGAATCGGCAAAGGCTGGCGTCATCTGACCCACGGTCAGAGCAGCGATAAGCGTTGCAACCAGCGTTTTTTTCAACTGCCTGAACATAACCTCGGTCCTGTCTGTTGGGTGTGCTATTTTGACCGGCGAACCCGTATATCGTTCACCAGCGGCTGCTTTGCGAGTGTAGCCGTGTCGGGGCGATAAGAAAATCCCCCGTCTCAGCTTTTGCGTTTTGCGACAAGACGATAAAAAGCGAAAGTCTTTTCAACGACTCTTCGATACAATTCGCCTGTTCTCTCTCGCCACCTCCCCAGGTAAGGACTGTATGCTTGAGTTATTGATGCAGTGGTATCGCCGGCGTTTTAGCGATCCGGAAGCCATTGCTTTGTTGGTTATTCTTGTTGCCGGGTTTGGCATTCTCTTCTTCTTTAGCGGACTTTTAGCACCGCTGCTGGTCGCCATCGTTCTGGCCTATCTTCTGGAGTGGCCTACCGTTCGTCTGGAACATATCGGCTGCTCTCGCCGCTGGGCAAGCACCATCGTGCTGGTGCTCTTTGTCGGAATCTTACTGCTAATGTCCTTTGTGGTCCTGCCTATTGCCTGGCAGCAGGGCATCTACCTGATACGTGATATGCCCGGTATGCTCAGCAAGCTCTCCGATTTTGCCGCTACCTTGCCGCGCCGCTATCCGGCGCTAATGGACGCGGGCATCATTGATGCCATGGCGGAAAATGTGCGTACCCGCATCATGACGATGGGGGATACGGTAGTGAAATTTTCCCTCGCCTCGCTGGTCGGGCTGCTGACGCTGGCGGTTTATCTGGTTCTGGTGCCGCTGATGGTCTTCTTCCTGGTGAAGGATAAAGAGCAGATGCTCAACGCGGTACGCCGCGTACTGCCGCGGAATCGCGGGCTGGCAGGGCAGGTATGGCAAGAGATGAATCAGCAAATCACGAACTACATTCGCGGCAAAGTGCTGGAGATGATTGTAGTGGGTGTGGCGACCTGGATTGGCTTCGTCATCTTTGGGCTCAACTATTCGTTGCTGCTGGCAGTGCTGGTCGGCTTCTCGGTGCTGATCCCCTACATCGGGGCATTTGTGGTGACGATTCCGGTGGTCGGGGTCGCGCTATTCCAGTTTGGCCTGGGTACTGAGTTCTGGAGCTGCTTCGCGGTGTATCTGATTATCCAGGGGCTGGATGGCAATCTGCTGGTCCCGGTGCTCTTCTCTGAAGCGGTGAACCTGCATCCGCTGGTGATTATTCTGTCGGTGGTGATTTTTGGCGGGCTATGGGGATTCTGGGGCGTGTTCTTTGCAATTCCACTGGCGACGCTCATCAAGGCCGTGGTGCACGCATGGCCAGATGTTCCTGCGGTAGAAGAGTAGCGAGCCTCAACATGGAAAACGGCAACCTCGGGGTTGCCGTTTTGTTTTAAATCAGGCGTTCTCTTTTAGCCAGTTAAGCACCACGTCATGGTGATTGCTGGTTTTAAAATCGTCAAACACATGTTCGACTTTGCCGTTGGCATCAATCAGGAAACTGATACGATGGATGCCGTCATAGGTTTTCCCCATAAAGGATTTCTCACCCCAGACGCCAAAGCTTTCGCAAACTTTGTGGTCTTCGTCGGAAAGCAGCGTGAAGTTCAACAGCTCTTTTTCGGCGAAGCGAGAGAGCTTTTCAGGCTTGTCAGTGCTGATACCCAGCACGTCAACGCCTGCATTTTTCAAACCGTCCATGTTATCGCGTAAACCGCACGCTTGTACGGTACAGCCTGGCGTCATGGCTTTCGGGTAGAAATAGACCAGAACACGCTGTCCCTGGAAGTCGGCCAAATTTACTTGCTCACCGTCTTGATCGGGCAAGCTAAATTTCGGTGCGATGTCACCGGCTTTCAGTGGATTCATTACTCAACTCCATCCTGTTCATGCTGTGAATAGTTGACGACGTTTATACTGCCTTGCGCATTCAATTCTGTACATAGGGCTTTGAACGCTTGCTCGATATTTGACGCATCGTGCGAGGCGGGGCTATGAGCGGTAATCTGAATGAACAGCCGTGGGGCATTCTCATCTTTTCCGGGCTGCGTGCGAGAAACCAGCTCTGCGACATTCATTTGATGGCTGTCGAACAGCGCAGTGAAACGTTCGATTAAATGCGGAGAGTCATTCACCTCGACCTGCACCCAGACGGTTGCGGGCATGGCCGGAATAGGGCGTGCAGTGGTGCGCTTCATGACGATGAGCAGGTCCAGCTCAGCCCCTTTCATCGGCAGCGTCGACTCAATTAAGTTAATGGCGTTCCATGACCCGGAAAGCAGCATAATAAACGTGAACTCTTCGCCCAGCATCGCCAGCCGGCTATCTTCAATGTTACAGCCGCAGCTACTGACGTGACGGGTGATGGTGTTCACAATACCAGGCCTGTCGGCACCCAGCGCAGTGATAACCAGGTAATGTTGTGATGGGGTTGTCAAACCTGTTCTTCCTTTGCGTGGTTAAGTCTTACTAAGGAAAGCATAAAAAAAACCGGCATACAACAACCTGGGGGCCTCAGGTCGCTTGCTTTTATTACAGTTCCAAACGTACCATTGAGGCTCTTGCACGCATTGAGGATGGCCCATGTTCACGGGAAGTATTGTCGCGATTGTTACACCGATGGATGAAAAAGGTAATGTCTGCCGGTCAAGCCTGAAGAAACTGATTGATTATCATGTCGCCAGCGGAACCTCGGCGATTGTATCGGTAGGGACTACCGGTGAATCTGCCACGCTGAGCCACGATGAGCATGGCGATGTCGTATTGATGACCCTTGAACTGGCTGACGGCCGCATCCCGGTCATTGCCGGAACTGGCGCCAATGCTACTGCTGAGGCCATCAGCCTGACGCAGCGTTTTAACGACAGCGGCGTTGTGGGTTGCCTGACGGTAACACCATACTACAACCGTCCTACCCAGGAAGGTCTGTTCCAGCACTTCAAAGCTATCGCCGAACATACTGACTTGCCGCAAATCCTGTATAATGTGCCGTCGCGTACTGGCTGCGATATGCTGCCAGAAACCGTGGGCCGTCTCGCCAAAGTAAAAAATATTATTGCGATTAAAGAGGCGACCGGGAACTTAAGCCGTGTTCACCAGATCAAAGAGCTGGTTTCAGACGACTTCATCCTGCTCAGCGGTGATGATGCCACTGCGCTGGACTTTATGCAGCTCGGTGGTCATGGGGTCATTTCCGTGACCTCAAACATCGCGGCCCGTGATATGGCTGAAATGTGCAAACTGGCTGCCGCAGGGCATTTCCAGGAAGCACGGTTGATCAACCAGCGTCTGATGCCGCTGCACAATAAATTATTTGTCGAACCCAATCCGATCCCAGTGAAATGGGCATGTAAGGAGTTGGGACTTGTAGCAACTGACACGCTGCGTCTGCCGATGACCCCCATCACCGACCATGGTCGTGAAGTGGTTACCGGCGCGTTGAAGCATGCTGGTTTGCTGTAAAGTTTAGGGAGATTTGATGGCTTACTCAGTACAGAAATCGCGCCTGGCGAAGGTTGCGGGTGTTTCGCTTGTTATGCTGCTTGCGGCCTGTAGCTCAGATTCACGCTATAAACGCCAGGTGAGCGGTGACGAATCCTACCTGGATGCTACGCCGCTTGCTGAACTTCATGCTCCTGCGGGCATGATCCTGCCGGTTGAGAATGGCGATTACACCATTCCTGTCACCAATGGCAGTGGCGCGGTGGGTAAAGCGCTGGATATCCGTCCGCCGGCACAGCCGCTGGCGCTGGTGAGCGGTGCGCGCACGCAGTTTACCGGTGATACCGCCACCCTGCAGGTTGAAAGCGCGCGTAACGCTAACCTGTGGCCACAGGTAGTTAGCGTGCTGCAGGCGAAGAACTACACCATCGATAAACGTGATGATGCCAGCCAGACGCTGACAACGGACTGGATCGAATGGAACCGTCTGGATGAAGATCAGCAGTACCGTGGTCGTTATCAAGTCTCTGTTAAGGCTCAGGGTTATCAGCAGGCCGTGGTGGTCAAACTGTTGAACCTGGAGCAGGCGGGTAAACCGGTTGCTGATGCTGCTTCTCTGCAGCGCTACAGCGCCGAGATGCTGAACGTGATCTCTGCGGGCCTCGATAAAAACGCTACCGACGCGGCGAACGCGGCGCAGAGCCGTAACGGCGCCACCTTCGATGTACAGAGCGCTGCAGACGATACTGGCCTGCCTATGCTCGTGGTACGTGGTCCGTTCAACCAGGTCTGGCAACGTCTGCCGTCGACGCTGGAGCGCGTAGGGATGAAGGTCAACGACAGCACCCGCTCTACCGGCAGCATGGCGGTGACCTACAAGCCGCTTTCCGATAGCAGCTGGGAAGAGCTTGGCGCGCGTGACCCAGGCCTCGCAGCCGGCGACTATAAGTTGCAGGTAGGGGATCTGGATAACCGCAGTAGTTTGCAATTTATCGACCCGAAAGGGCATACGCTGACCCAGTCGCAAAACGATGCGTTGGTTGCTGCCTTCCAGGCCGCATTCAGCAAATAAAAAAAGGGGCTGGTTTATCCAGCCCTTTTTATTTTAGTGCTACGCAAACGTGTGCGTGGCATAATACGCCGGGTTTTGTACACAAATCATCACACCAGGAGTAGAGAAGATGCAGAAGCAAGCTGAGTTGTATCGTGGCAAAGCGAAAACCGTATACAGCACGGAAAATCCCGATCTGTTGGTGCTCGAGTTCCGCAATGATACGTCAGCAGGAGATGGCGCGCGCATTGAGCAGTTCGATCGTAAAGGGATGGTGAACAACAAGTTTAACTATTTCATTATGAGCAAACTGGCGGAAGCGGGTATTCCGACGCAGATGGAAGCGTTGCTGTCCGATACGGAATGTCTGGTGAAGAAACTGGATATGGTTCCGGTTGAGTGCGTAGTCCGTAACCGTGCCGCTGGCTCCCTGGTGAAACGTCTGGGCGTTGAAGAGGGTATCGAACTGAACCCGCCACTGTTCGACCTGTTCCTGAAAAACGATGCGATGCACGACCCTATGGTGAACGAGTCTTACTGCGAAACCTTTGGCTGGGTGAGCAAAGAGAATCTGGCGCGCATGCAGGAGCTGACCTTCAAAGCCAACGACGTGTTGAAAAAACTCTTCGATGACGCCGGCCTGATTCTGGTCGACTTCAAACTGGAATTCGGACTTTATAAAGGCGAAGTGGTACTGGGCGATGAATTCTCGCCAGACGGTAGCCGTCTGTGGGATAAAGAGACCCTGGATAAAATGGACAAAGACCGCTTCCGCCAGAGCCTGGGTGGCGTAGTTGAAGCCTATGAAGCCGTTGCCCATCGTCTGGGTGTGAACCTCGATTAATCCCCGCTTTTCCGTCAGAGGTAGATACCTGCCTCTGACGTTTCATCCGTGTTGCCTGTGGTAATCTTTCCCTTAAACGCCTACGATCAGACATATTATCAATGCGATATTATTGAGGTGGGATATGCGCTGGCAAGGGCGTCGTGAAAGTGACAATGTAGAAGACAGGCGCAGCGGTGGTGGCGGTCCGATGATGGGCGGCCCGGGCTTTCGCTTACCTCGCGGTAAAGGGGGGCTGGTTCTGCTGGTGGTGGTGCTGGTAGCAGGGTACTACGGCGTCGACCTGACCGGTTTACTCACCGGCCAACCGATGGAACAGCAGCAGTCGCAGCGTTCCATTAGCCCTAATGAGGACGAAGCGGCAAAATTCACTTCGGTGATCCTGGCCACGACCGAAGACACCTGGAGCCAGCTGTTCGACAAAATGGGCCGGACCTATCAGCAGCCGAAACTGGTGATGTATCGCGGCGCCACGCGCACCGGATGCGGCACCGGCCAGTCGGTAATGGGGCCGTTCTACTGCCCGGCCGATTCGACCGTCTATATCGATCTCTCTTTTTATGATGACATGAAATCAAAACTGGGCGCCGATGGCGATTTCGCTCAGGGCTATGTTATTGCCCATGAAGTCGGGCACCACGTGCAGAAGCTGCTGGGTATCGAGCCAAAGGTGCGTCAGCTGCAGCAAAATGCCAGCCAGACTGAAGTAAACGCGCTGTCGGTGCGGATGGAGCTACAGGCCGACTGCTACGCCGGCGTGTGGGGACACAATATGCAGCAGCAAGGCGTGCTGGAAGCGGGCGACCTGGAAGAGGCGCTCAACGCCGCCGAAGCCATTGGTGATGATCGCCTGCAGCAGCAAAGCCAGGGGCACGTCGTCCCCGATAGCTTCACTCACGGCAGCTCGCAGCAGCGCTACACCTGGTTCAAACGCGGTTTCGATAGCGGTGACCCGGCGCAGTGCAATACCTTTGGCCGCGCAATGTAATGTCTGAGGGCGTTGAGGCATTATCCCGGTTTCAACTGCAGTTGACGCGTGCCGGGCACCGGCTTCTGCTGGTGGTTAGCGGTGAAGATGAGTGGGCGCAGCAGCAGGCGCTCACCCTTTGCGATACGCTTGCCGGCGACTGGCTTTGGGTGGGCAATAACGCGCCGGTTCCGAACGCCTGCGCCCCGCAGGCATTAAGCAACCTGCTGGGTCGAGAGCATCTTCACGCCGTGTTTGATGCACGTTACGGCTTTGACGTGGCCGCCCTGGCGGCGCTCTGCGGCACACTGCGCGCCGGCAGTCTGCTGGTCCTGCTGACGCCCCCTTTAACACAGTGGCCATCCCAACCTGATCAAGACGCCGTGCGCTGGAGCGACAGCGCCGAGCCAATTGCTACACCGCGTTTCGTGCAGCACTTTTGTCGCCACCTCGCTGCCGATCCGCAGGTGCTCCTGTGGCAGCAGGGCGACCCGTTGATCCTTCCGGACCTACCGTCAGCGATCCCCTGGCAACCCGCCAGCGGTGAACCCCAGCGCGAGCAGGCGCAAATTCTCGAGCGTTTACTGACCCAACCCCCAGGCATCACCGCCGTCACTGCCCCCCGCGGGCGAGGAAAATCGGCGCTGGCGGGCATGCTACTGCAACGTATTACCGGCAACGCAATCGTGACGGCACCGTCCAGAGGCGCCACGGACGTTATTGCCCACTTCGCCGATAAGCACTTTCACTTTATGGCGCCGGACGCGCTGCTGGCCTCAGGGCAAGTGGCTGACTGGCTCATTGTTGACGAAGCTGCCGCCATCCCCGGCCCGCTCCTGGAACAGCTGGTGAGTCGGTTTCCGCAGGTACTGTTAACCACGACCGTACAGGGGTACGAAGGCACAGGCCGGGGATTTTTACTGAAATTCTGCGCTCGCTTTGCCGGGCTGCGCTATTTCCCGCTTTCCGAGCCGATGCGCTGGGCCGTCGGCTGTCCTCTGGAGCGCTTTATCGATGAGGTGCTGCTGTTTGACGATCGCCCTGACAGTGAGCCTGCGCAGGGCGAGGTCCGTTTTTTACCCCTTGAGCCGGAAGCCTGGCTCTCTGCCCCCGCGCGGCCATCCGCGGTCTATAAGCTCCTGTGTGCCGCCCATTATCGTACCTCGCCGCTCGACTTACGGCGGATGATGGATGCTCCGGGCCAACACTTTACCGTCGCCTGCACGGGGGATCGCGTAACGGGGGCAGTGTGGCTGGTCGATGAAGGCGGCTTAGGGCCGGGACTCAGCCGGGCGGTCTGGGCCGGGTACCGGCGTCCGCGCGGTAATCTGGTGGCGCAGTCTCTGGCGGCACATGGCGGTTCGCCGCTTGCCGCGACCCTCAGCGGCAGACGAATAACCCGGGTGGCCGTCCATCCTGGCCACCAGCGGCAGGGGCTCGGTCAGGCGCTGATTGCCAGCGCGGCGGCCAGCGCAACGGTCGATTACCTCTCGGTCAGCTTCGGCTATACCGAGGAGCTCTGGCGCTTCTGGCAGCGCTGCGGTTTTGTGCTGGTACGAATAGGCAGCCACCGGGAGGCGAGCAGCGGCTGCTACAGCGCCATGGCGATACGTCCCCTCAGCGATGCAGGGCGAGCGCTTTGCGCGCATGAGCATCAACGCCTGCGCCGGGATGCCCGCATCATTGAGCGCTGGAACGGTGAAAAGATCCCGGTAGAGACGCTTGAGTCGGCTACCCTTACGGATGATGACTGGCTGGAGCTGGCGGGATTCGCCTGGGCTCATCGCCCGTTTTCCGCCTCTGTGGGCAGCCTCACCCGGCTGTTAAATGCCACCTCAGCACCGCTGGAGGCTTTAAGGGGCAAAATCGAGCTGCAGCTGGAGGAGGGCGAAATGAGCCGCAGGCTGGGGCTAAACGGGCGTAAAGCGCTGTTAGCGCGGTTGCGCGCCGAAACCGGCCAGACACTGGCGCAGCAGGATCTGCCGCGTAGCCAGCAGCTCAAAAACGACATATTGCAATGGCAATTTTTTCAATGACTTCTTCAATGAACTGGCATGGTTAATATGCCCATCAGGCGTAAAATCGGGTTCATCAAATAAGGAGAGTGCCATGAAACATGATCATTTTGTTGTTCAAAGCCCGGTGCAACCGGCAAAACAATTATTGCTGCTGTTTCATGGCGTAGGCGATAGCGCGGCTAACATGGCGCAGATCGGATCCTGGTTTGCGCCGCATTTCCCGGATGCGCTTATTGTCAGCATCGGTGGCGCAGAGCCGTGCGGCCCGAACGGCCGCCAGTGGTTCGCCGTGCAGGGCGTGACCGAAGAGAGCCGTCAGGGGCGGGTGGACGCCATCATGCCGCGATTTCTCGAAACGGTGCATTACTGGCAACAGCAGAGTGGGGTGGGAGCAAATGCCACCGCGCTGATTGGTTTCTCGCAGGGCTCAATTATGTCGCTGGAAAGTATAAAAGCAGAGCCGGGGCTGGCATCACGGGTGATTGCCTTTAATGGCCGCTACGCCACCCTGCCGCAACATGCCGATACCGCCACGACCATCCATCTGATTCACGGTGGTGAAGACCGGATCATTGAGTTATCGCACGCCGTCGACGCCCAGGAGGCACTGCTGCGGGCGGGAGGAGATGTGACGCTGGATATCGTTGAAGATCTGGGTCACGCCATCGACGATCGCAGTATGCAGTTCGCACTGGACCATCTGCGTTTTACCGTACCGAAGCACTATTTTGACGAAGCGCTGAGCGGCGGTAAGCCTAACGACGATGACATCGTAGAGTTCTTGTAATAAAAAGCCCTCTCCCGGTGGGGAGAGGGCTGATTTTCACTTCTTCTGGTCTTTGTTCGGCCAGTCGTCGTCATCATCCCACTTATCGTTAAAATCACGATGCGGCGGGAGGTCGGGTTTGTTGGCGAGGAATTTCTTGTGGTCCACGCGATTCAGATCTTTGATGACATTGATCAGCACGCCCACCAGGAAAACCAACACCAGAATCCACCAGTATTTTGCCAGCCAGTCCATTCGCTTTTCCTTTTACAGAACACTCATCAGGCGATGAGCTGCTCCATGATACGTTGATACATACGAGCCAGTAGCTGTAAATCAGCCGCATTCACGCATTCATTGATTTTATGAATGGTGGCGTTCACTGGCCCAAGTTCTACCACTTGCGCACCCATACGGGCGATAAAGCGCCCATCGGATGTGCCGCCCGTGGTAAGTAGCTGCGGTTTAATTTCATTATAGTGCGCGATAGCGTTAACGACCGCATCGACCAGCTTGCCGCGTCCGGTCAGGAAAGGTTGGCCTGAGAGCCACCAATCCACGCTGTAGCGCAGCGCATATTTATCCAACAGCGCGGCCACGCGGGCTTTGATCATCTCGTCGGTCAGCTCGGTGCTGAAGCGGAAGTTAAACTGAACGAACAGATCGCCCGGGATCACGTTGTTACTGCCGGTTCCGGCCTGGATGTTGGCAATCTGCATGCTGGTGGGCGGGAAGTACTCATTGCCTTTGTCCCACTCGATACCCACCAGCTCGTTGAGCATAGGGGCTGCGCGGTGTACCGGGTTATCGGCCAGGTGTGGGTAGGCAACATGGCCCTGCACGCCGTGGATGGTCAGGTTGCAGGTGAGTGAGCCCCGACGGCCATTTTTCACCACATCCCCCACCACTTCGGTGCTGGAGGGCTCACCCACCAGGCAGTAGTCCAGGCGTTCATTACGCGCCATCAGGGTTTCGACTACCTTCACGGTGCCGTTTTTAGCGCTGGCCTCTTCATCAGAGGTGATCAGAAATGCCAGACGGCCTTTATGGTTCGGATGCTGAGCGACAAAGCGTTCAGCCGCCACAACCATGGCCGCCAGCGAGCCTTTCATGTCTGCCGCGCCGCGACCAAACAGCATACCGTCGCGGATGGTGGGTTCGAAAGGCGGGTTGATCCAGAGGTCGGCGTTGCCCGCAGGCACCACGTCGGTGTGTCCGGCAAAGGCCAGGGTTTCGCCCTCGCCACGCCACGCCCAGAAGTTTTGCGTATCGCCAAAATCCATCGCTTCAACGGTGAAGCCGATAGCGCGCAGGCGTTCTATCATTAGCGCCTGACAACCAGCGTCGTCCGGGCTGAGGGAGGGGCGGCGAATAAGCTGCTGAGTCAGCTCAATGACCGGGCATGACATAAACTACACCTCGTCAAAATAGCGTTGGTAACTGGAATCACTAAAGCCCAGCAGCATAGGCTGACCTGGCGTCCAGAGCAATGGGCGTTTAATGATTGCAGGCATTTCAATCATCAGTGCCGCCGCGCTGTCGGCGTTATTAATGCTGGCGCGCAGGCTCTCATCCAGCTTACGCCAGGTCGTCCCTCGGGTGTTCAGCAACGCTTCCCAACCCAGTTCAGCGATAAATTTTTGCAGCAAATCTGCATCCAGTCCGTCCACGCGATAGTCGTGAAAACGATAGTCAATATTGTTATCTTCAAGCCAGCGGCGTGCTTTTTTGATGGTATCGCAATTTTTGATGCCATAGAGCTGGGTCATGGTGAATCCTTTTGTATTAATTATGCTCAAACGCACAGTATTTTCGAATATGTTAGTGATGCACAAATATAACACATTCAGTTTATGACTTTATTTAAACACGCTACGCACCGCTGCTTAAGGGAAATAATGAATATTCTTTCACTCCCGCTGCATAGCCCTACAGAATCAAATAAAAGCCTGGCAAAACGGCCTGGATTTATTTCATCGACTTAAATCAGGGTTGTTTCAAAATATTGCATTACGTCACATAAAGTTTATCGTTCTCCCTCCATATTACTTACAAGCCCTGTGATAGCAGGGTGGGGCAATCGCAGTGATTGATTAAAGATTCTTCACATTGTCGATATATTCTCGTAAAATGCCCATAATAATAAGAGAGGTTGTTATGATTGAACGTGAACTGGGGAACTGGAAAGATTTTATCGAAGTCATGCTTCGTAAATGAAATTCAGGAAGAACAGCAAAAAGCACTTGGTTGTAAAATAATGATAGTGTGCACAAAAGCACACAAAAAAGGCGGCTAGTGAGGCCGCCTTTTTTATTTCTAATGCCTTATTCCGGGCGCGCTTTTAGCGGGAAGCGACGGCGTACCAGTACAAAGAAGAGCGGTACAAAGTAGATGGCAAGTATCGTGGCCGCGATCATCCCGCCCATTACGCCGGTCCCTACCGCATGCTGACTTGCCGAACCGGCACCGGAACTGGTTGCCATCGGCAGTACGCCGAACACAAACGCCAGCGAGGTCATCAGAATTGGACGCAATCGCTGACGGCACGCATCCAGCGTAGCGGCTACCAGATCCTGGCCCTTCTCATTCATCTCGTTAGCAAATTCGACGATCAATATGGCGTTCTTCGCCGATAGCCCAATAACCGTCAGCAACCCGACCTGGAAGTAGACGTCGTTCTCCAGCCCGCGCATCCAGGTGGCCAGCAGGGCGCCAATTACCCCCAGCGGCACCACCAGCATGACCGAGAAGGGAACTGACCAGCTCTCATAGAGCGCGGCCAGACAGAGGAAGACGACCAGCAGCGACAGCGCATAGAGCGCAGGCGCCTGCGCGCCGGAGAGGCGTTCTTGATACGACATGGCCGTCCACTCCAGCCCGAAGCCTGCCGGAAGCTGACTGACCAGCCCTTCCATCACATCCATTGCCGTACCGGTACTGACGCCTGGCGCGGCTTCCCCGACAATTTCCACTGCCGCATAGCCGTTGTAGCGCTCCATGCGCGGCGAGCCGGTTTGCCAGCGTGACGTAGCGAAGGCGGAGAAGGGCACCATGCTGCCCTCTTTATTGCGTACGTACCAGAGGTTGATATCCTCCGGTAGCATGCGGTATTTGGCGGCCGCCTGCACGTAGACCTTCTTCACGCGGCCACGATCCATAAAATCATTCACGTAGCTGGAGCCCCACGCGGTCTGCAGCGTGTCGTTGATATCATCAATAGAGATGCCCAGTGCCTGCGCTTTACGCTGATCGATATCGATCTGCAGCTGGGGGCTGTCATCAAGGCCGTTGTGGCGTACGCGGGTCAGGTTGGGCTCTTCCCCGGCCAGCTCCAGCAGGCGATCGCGTGCCGCCATCAGGGCGTCATGCCCTGCACCGGCGTGATCCTGCAACTCCATATCAAAACCGGCGGAGCTGCCCAGGCCGCTGATGGCCGGCGGGCTGCTGGCAAAGACGCGCGCTTCTTTAATCCGACTGAACGCTTTGGTGGCACGCTCGATAATGGCAAACGAGGTGCCAGTTTTCGCATCACGTTGCTCCCAATCTTTCAGGCGTACAAACATACGTGCCACGTTCTGCCCGTTGCCGCCAGGGCCAGAGCCGACCGTGGCAAACACCGACACGACGTTCTCTTTCTCTTTGGTGAAGAAATACTGTTCGACCTGCTGCACCACTTTCAGCGTCTGCTGCTGCGTCGCACCGCTGGGAAGCTGCACCGAGGTAATAAACATGCCGCGGTCTTCCAGAGGTAAAAATGAGGTGGGCAGGCGCAGGAACAGGAACACCATTCCGCCCAGCAGCAGCACGTACACCACAATCCAGCGCAGACTGTGCTGCAAAACTCGCCCCACGCCCGCTTCATAGCGTGCCGCGTTGCGATTGAACATGCGGTTGAACCACCCGAACAAGCCTTTTTGCCCGTGATGCTCGCCTTTGTGTAGCGGCTTAAGCAGGGTAGCGCAGAGGGCAGGGGTCAGGATCATCGCCACCAGCACGGACAGTACCATTGCCGAGACAATGGTAATGGAGAACTGGCGATAGATAGCCCCCGTAGTGCCGCCAAAGAAGGCCATTGGCACAAAGACGGCCGACAGCACCAGGGCGATACCCACCAGCGCCCCCTGGATCTGTCCCATCGATTTTCGGGTGGCCTCCCGTGGGGAGAGCCCCTCCTCGCTCATGATGCGTTCGACGTTCTCCACCACCACAATGGCGTCATCGACCAGTAGCCCTATCGCCAGCACCATAGCGAACATCGTCAGGGTGTTAATGCTGTAGCCAAAGGCATAAAGCACGGAGAAGGTCCCCATCAGTACCACAGGTACGGCGATGGTTGGAATGAGGGTGGCGCGGAAGTTTTGCAGGAACAGATACATCACGAGGAACACCAGCGCGATGGCTTCCAGCAGCGTTTTGACCACGTCCTCGATAGAGGCTTTTACGAAGGAGGTGGTTTCGTACGCGACCTTGTATTCGAGCCCGTGGGGAAAGAAATGCGACAGTTCATCGAGGCGGTCGATGACCAGTTTGGCGGTGGCCATTTCGTTGGCCCCCGACGCCAGTTTCACCCCCAGCCCGGAGGCCGCATTGCCGTTGAACCGGCTAAGATAGTCATATTTCTCGGCACCCATCTCAATCGTCGCCACGTCGCCGAGGCGCACCTCGGAGCCGTCCTGATTCACGCGCAGCGTGATGTCCCGGAACTGCTGCGGTGTCTGCAGTAATGATTGCGAATTGATGGTGGCGTTCAGCGCCTGCTTGTCGATGGCGGGCGTTCCGCCCAACTGGCCAACGGCAATCTGGGCGTTTTGCGACTCGATAGCGTCGGTCACATCTTTCGCCGTCATCTGAACGCTGTTCAGTTTCGCCGGGTCAAGCCAGATGCGCATGGAGTATGGTGAGCCGTAGGCGTCGATATCCCCCACGCCGTTAATACGGCTCAGCGGATCCTGAATATTACTGGCGACGTAGTCGGCGATGTCCTGCTTATCCATTGAGTTATCGGTAGAGACGAAGGCGATGGTCAGGATATTGGTGTCCCCGGTTTTACGCACCGTCACCCCCTGATTCTGCACCGCCTGGGGCAGTTTACGCAGGGCTGACTGCAGCTGGTTTTGCACCTGTTGCACCGCTTCGTCGGGATCGCTGCCGGCGGAAAAGCTCAGCGTGACCGTTGCCATACCGGTAGCGCTGCTCTGGGAAGACATATACATCAGGTTATCGAGGCCGGTCATATTCTGCTCGATAACCTGGGTGACCGTATTTTCCAGCGTCTGTGCCGACGCCCCCGGATAGTTGGCAGTAATACGCACATTCGGCGGTGCCAGATCGGGATATTGCTCAACAGGAAGTGAAAAAATGGCCAGGGTGCCGGTCAGGCATAATAAGATTGCCAGTACCCAGGCAAAAATGGGGCGATCGATGAAAAAATTCGCCATTGAACCAGGACCTCATTTAGCGTCGAATTGTTATTGTACATTGCCCGCATCACTCTAGCGGCAAGGCGGATGTCAAACGTGGAGAAAATAAGGAGATAGTGTAAATTATCATGCGCGTTTACAGCGCAATCGCGCCTCCTGTGCGGCTGAGTATTACGCACGCACGTGGCGTTCTAATGAGATGCGAGGGTTATTTACGCTTATTTACCCTTTGCACGGCTCACTGCGGAAAACGCACCTCCACCTGAGTTCCCCCCTCCGCCGGACGCGAGAAGTGCAGGCTACCGCCCAGTCGCAGGGCGCGTTCGCGCATGATATTGAGCCCGTAATGGCCAGGGGGTTCGCTGGCATCGCCAATCCCAATCCCGTTATCGCGAATAGAAACGATGTGCTCGCCGCTGGCGGTGGTCACGCAGGCGACGGCAATCTCACTGGCCTGCGCATGCTTAATGGCGTTCAGCACCGCTTCGCGCACAATCTGCAGCAGGTGCACCTGCTTTTGCGCATCGAGGGCGAGAGAGGAGAGACGACAATCTAAAGAGAGTTTCGCGCGGGTCTGGCTTTGTAAGCCATCCAGCGACTCCTGGAGCGCCGCGGGGAGGTTGGCATGATTGAGCGTCAGGCGGAAGGTGGTCAGCAGTTCGCGTAACTGAAGCCAGGCATCGTTCAGCGCTCGCGAGAAGTCGCTAATAATGGTCTGCGCCGGCTGGTTCTCCTCCGGTACGGCGTGTTTTAACAACGTCAGCTGAATGCGTAAATAAGAGAGTACCTGGGCCAGCGAGTCGTGCAATTCCCGGGCAATGGTGGCACGCTCCTCCATCAACAGCAGTTGCTGGAAGTGCTTCTGCGACTGGTTCACATAGATGCCGCGCCCCAGCATCGTGGCCACGCTTTTCATCAGCGGCCCTGATACCGTGCCGTGCTCGTTTTGCCAACAGAGTTCACCAAATCGCGTCTCCTGCATCACCACCGGCAACTGCTGCATGGGTAAACGATCGCTTTTGTAACCCTCACTCATCTGCCAGCCGTCGCTGGTGCTTAGCGCCAGATAGCGCATGCCGGTATGCGCCTTCACAATTTGCAAAATGTGGCGAAAGCAGTGGCTGTCTGTCTGGCTGGCATTCAGGGCCTGTGAACAGGTGAAAAGCATCTCCAGCTGCTGGTGGGCCTCATGCAAATGATGGGTTTTCTCTTCCACGGAGCTTTCCAGGGAGCGGTACAGAGTGTGCAACTCCTCGGCCATATGGTTAAAGGTACGTGACAGCAGGCCCAGCTCGTTGGGCAGATCGCTGTCCGGAGCGGGGGTATCAAAGCGGCCTTGTTCAATCTGCAGGCTGGAGCTTACCAGATGGTTGAGCGGGGCGACGACCTGGCGGCGAATGCGACGCAGCGTGATAAAGACCAACAGCAGGATCCCGCCGCCGCCCGCCAGCGAAATGATCACCACCAGCTGCATCTTGTGTTCGGCATAATGTTGCAGTGAAAGCACAAAGGCATCCATTCGCCCGATATACTCTTCGATATGCGCCTGGTACCACGCCTCGTTGCCCTGCAATAACTGCTCATTCATCACCTGCCATGCCGCCTGCAACTGATGATAGCGCTGCTTTACCTCCTCCGGCACATACCACTTATCCAGCGATGTTAACGCTGGCGCATTCAGCGTGTTTTGCCAGGTAAGCAAGTGCTCATGCAGATCGCTCCCACCACGCTGCAGCTCGTAGCCAAGACGATAGCTCTGCATACGCAGGGAGCCGGCAATGTTAATGGCTTCTGCATCGCGTTGGCTGCTGGCAAGGGTCAATAGCGCCACGGCGCTGGACAGGACCGATAACACAATAATGGAGATGAATGCCCGGGCAAGGCTTCGCGAGACGGGTCGTTTTACTATCACACATGGCTTCCTGAATGATGTCTGAACAAAGGTCCGGCGCGACTGCGCCAGCCGAAGGAAACGCTATTCCCTTTACGCAAAATATATTTGATCTCACTCAGGTTCAGGGCAGAAAGTTCGCGTTTCTGGGCATATGAACATTGCCTGAACCCGCCCCGGTGCGTAAATACTTAACCCCTGTATAAAATAAGGTTAATGACCAGGCCGGTGTCGCTATGAATCATTTTATTATGGCCAACAGCCAGCAATGTATCGGATGTCACGCCTGCGAAGTCGCCTGCGTGATGGCACATCATAATGAACAACATGCGCTGAGTCAGCGGGAATTCACGCCACGAATCACCGTGGTGAAAGAGGGGAGCCGCTTCAACACCGTCACCTGCCATCACTGCGAAAATGCTCCCTGCATCCAGAGCTGTCCGAACGGGGCCATCGCCCGCGAAAATGACAGCGTGCAGGTGGATCAACAGCGCTGTATTGGCTGCAAAGCCTGCGTCGTGGCTTGCCCCTTTGGCACGATGGACATCGTGGTTACCGCCCAGGGTGAAGCCACCGCGCAGAAGTGCGATCTCTGTGCCGGACGACCGCAGGGGCCAGCCTGCGTGGAAAACTGCCCGGCAGATGTCCTGACGCTTGCCACCCCTGACGCACTGAATCAACTCTCCCGCGCGCGCAGACTGCGTACGGCGAGTCATGAGGCGCAGCCATGGAAAGGGATTGCCCCGGCGGCGGTGAAAGCCGGCGGAAAGCGGGCGCAGCTGCAGGCGCTTAGCCCGCGTGGCGAGCCGGATAAGCTCAGCCCTGAGGCGCGCGTGGGCAACTTTGCAGAAATTTATCTGCCATTTCGAACAGAGCAGGCGCAGCGGGAGGCATCGCGCTGTCTTACCTGCGGCGAGCACACGATTTGTGAATGGACCTGTCCGCTGCACAACCATATCCCGCAGTGGATTGAGCGGGTAAAAGCCGGTGATATCGAGGCGGCGGTCGAGTTATCACACCAGACCAACTGCCTGCCGGAGATCACCGGGCGAGTCTGCCCGCAGGACAAACTTTGCGAAGGGGCCTGCACGGTGCGCGAGGCGTCCGGCGCGGTCACCATCGGCAACCTTGAACGTTATATTTCTGACCAGGCGCTGGCGAAAGGCTGGCGGCCCGATCTCAGCCAGGTGGTGCCGGTCGATAAACGTGTGGCCATTATCGGTGCCGGGCCTGCGGGGTTAGCCTGCGCAGACGCGCTGGTGCGCCGTGGCTTTAGCGTGACCGTCTACGATCGTCACCCGGAGATTGGTGGTTTGCTGACCTTTGGCATTCCGGCGTTCAAACTGGATAAGTCGCTGCTGGCCCGCCGTCGCGACATCTTTACCGCGATGGGGATCCGTTTTGTACTCAATTGCGAGGTGGGTAAGGATGTGTCGATGGCTGAACTTCAGCGGGAGTATGATGCGCTCTTTATCGGAGTCGGCACCTGGCGGTCGATGAAAGCCGGCATCCCTAACGAAGAGGCGCCGGGTGTTTACGATGCGCTGCCGTATCTGGTGGGCAATACCCGTCAGCTTATGGGGCTGCCCGCCTCGGTGGCCGATCCCTTTATCGATACCGCCGGGCTCAACGTGGTGGTACTGGGGGGCGGCGATACGGCGATGGACTGTGTGCGTACCGCTCTGCGTCAGGGGGCGGCAAACGTCACCTGCGCCTACCGTCGCGACGAAGCCAACATGCCCGGTTCCCGTAAAGAGGTGAAAAATGCCAAAGAGGAGGGGGCCGCCTTTGAATTCAACGTCCAGCCGGTGGCGCTGGCGCTGGATGACAGCGGACGGGTCAACGGAGTTCGTCTACTGCGCACCCAGCCTGGCGAGCCGGATGGCGAGGGGCGGCGGCGTCCGGTGCCGATTGCCGGCAGTGAATTCGTGATCCCTGCCGATGCGGTAATCATGGCCTTTGGCTTTACTCCGCATGCCGCGGCGTGGCTGCAGGCGCAGGGGGTGGCCGTGGATGAGTGGGGACGGATTGTCGCCGGCGTCGACAGCCGTTACCGTTATCAGACCAGTAACCCGCAAATTTTCGCCGGTGGCGATGCGGTTCGCGGTGCTGACCTGGTGGTGACTGCCATGGCCGAAGGACGGCATGCGGCGCAGGGCATCGCCGACTGGCTGGGCGTAAATCAGAATCTTATCCATTAACCCGGCCACGACAAAGCGGACTTCACGGCGTAGTATGACGAGGATATTTTGCGCTGTGGAGTCCGCATGACCCTGAAAATTGACCTAATCAAAGATAAAATCCTCTCCGACAATTACTTTCTGCTTCGCAACATGACTTACGATCTAACGCGTGAAAACGGCGAAGTCGTGCGCCATAAGCGTGAGGTCTACGATCGTGGTAATGGCGCAACGGTGATGCTCTATAACCGGGATAAAAAAACCGTGGTGCTGATCCGTCAGTTCCGGGTGGCGACCTGGGTTAATGGCAATCCCGACGGTATGCTGATTGAAACCTGTGCCGGTCTGCTGGATGACGATGCACCCGACGTCTGCGTCCGTAAAGAGGCAATTGAAGAGACCGGCTTCGCCGTCAGCGAAGTGCGTAAAGTCTTTGAGCTGTATATGTCCCCGGGCGGTGTCACCGAACTCATTCACTTTTTTGTTGCGGAATACAGCGACGCTCACCGCGCCAATGCGGGCGGCGGCATTGAAGATGAAGAGATCGAGGTACTGGAGATGCCTTTCACGGAGGCGCTGGAGAAGGTTAAAACCGGCGAAATCCGGGATGGCAAGACGGTGATATTACTGCAGTATCTTCAGACATCCGGCTTAATGACTTGATCTTATTAATGTTAATAAGATGTATTTTAAATAAATCTATCCGATAAATCCGATTGAGCCATCCCGGTTTGCGCAGGAAGATACGGCCAGTTTTTTGAGTCATGCTTCCGGGATCGTGCCATACATGCGTCACAGCTATTTATTTATCTTTATGCTCACTATGCTGCCGGCACTTTATGTGCAGGCGGCCCCCGCGCAGCGAGCTTTTTCTGACTGGCAGGTGACCTGCAATAATCAGAATTTTTGCATTGCGCGCAATATTAACGAGCATAAAGGGCTGGTGATGACCCTGAGCCGTAGCGCCGGTGCCAAAACCGATGCGGTCCTGCGCATTGAACTCGGCGGGCTGGCGACCCCTTCTGCCGGCGAACCGGCGATCGCCCCCCGTTTACTTCTTGATGGCGAACCGTTAGCGCTCGATACCCGGCACTGGCAACTCTCCCCCTGGCGTTTATCAACTGACGATACCGCCACTATTAATGCGTTCCTGGCCACCATTCAGGAAAAGCATATGATCGCCCTGAACCGGGGCAAGCAAGAGATCTCCCTCGATGGCCTGAAGGCCACGCTGTTGTTTATCGACAGCCAGCAAAAGCGTGTGGGCAGTGAAACCGCCTGGATTAAAAAGGGCGACGATCCGCCGCTCAGCGTGCCACCCGCACCGGCGCTAAAAGAGGTAGCGGTAATTAATCCAACGCCTACGCCCCTGACGCGCCAGGAGCGCAGCGATTTAATTGATTACGGTACCTGGCGAATGAATAACAGCCAGTGCTCGCTCGATCCGGCGCGCCGGGAGGTACGGGTAACGGCCCTGACCGATGATAAAGCGTTGATGATGATTAGCTGTGAAGCGGGGGCCTACAATACCGTGGATCTGGCGTGGCTGGTTTCGCGAAAAAAACCCTTTGCCGCACGGCCTGTCCGCCTGCGTCTGCCGTTTGTTGCCGCAAGCGAGAGCAGCGATATGGAGCTGATGAATGCGGGCTTCGATGAGAAAAATCGCGAACTCACCACCCTGGCGTTAGGGCGGGGTATTGCCGATTGTGGCATCCAGACGCGCTGGCGTTTTAATGGCCAGCGCTTTCGTCTGGTGCGGTATGCTGAAGAGCCAAGCTGCGATAACTGGCATGGACCAGATGCCTGGCCCACCTTGTGGATCACCCGTTAAAGCAGGTTCTGCGCTTTTTCCACCACGTTTTCGACCGTAAAGCCGAAGTACGGGAAGAGCTTATCAGCCGGGGCCGATTCGCCGTATCCCCGCATGCCGACAATCGCCCCCTTCAGGCCGACATATTTATACCAGTAGTCGGCAATTCCGGCCTCGACCGCCACGCGGGCGCTCACATCTGAAGGCAGCACCGACTCACGGTATTCCTCATCCTGGGCATCAAAAATGTCCGTCGAAGGCAGAGAAACTACACGTACCGCATGACCTTCAGCGGTAAGTTTTTCTGCCGCCTTCACGGTGATCTCCACTTCCGAGCCGGTGGCAATCAGGATCACGTCCGGCTTGCCGCCGCTGTCTTTCAGGATGTAGCCACCGCGGGCGATGTTTTTGACCTGCTCCGGCGTACGTTCAATCTGCGCCAGATTCTGACGTGACAGGATCAGCGCCGTCGGGCCGTTATGGCGCTCTATGGCCAGCTTCCAGCCCACCGCGGCCTCGACCTGATCGCAAGGACGCCAGGTGCTAAAGTTTGGCGTCAGGCGCAGGCTCGCCAGCTGTTCCACCGCCTGGTGGGTCGGCCCATCTTCCCCCAGCCCGATGGAGTCG
The DNA here is from genome assembly GCF_002308415.1 of Leclercia sp. UBA1284. NCBI lineage: Bacteria > Pseudomonadati > Pseudomonadota > Gammaproteobacteria > Enterobacterales > Enterobacteriaceae > Leclercia > Leclercia sp. UBA1284. Next base: position 2,278,795 of record NZ_DBUS01000006.1, on the reverse strand, counting down.
TGGGTATACACCATGATCTGTCGCGCTTTCATCAGCGCCGCCATGCGCGCGGCATTACGCGCGTACTCCACAAACATCAGGAAGGTCGCGGTATAAGGCACAAAGCCGCCGTGATGGGCTATACCGTTGGCGATGGCGGTCATGCCGAACTCACGTACACCGTAGTGGATGTAGTTACCGGCCTGGTCCTCTTTAATCGATGTCGACCCCGACCAGATGGTGAGGTTGCTGGGCGCCAGGTCTGCGGAACCGCCAAGCAGCTCGGGCAGAATCGGCCCCAGCGCGTTAAGGGTGTTTTGCGACGCCTTACGGGTAGCGATTTTCGCCGGATTAGCTTGCAGCTCCTCAATCAGCGCCTGAGTCTTCTCTTCCCAGGCTTCTGGCATACCGCCGCTCATCCGGCGGGTAAACTCGGCGGCCAGCTCCGGATGCGCGTTTTTATACGCGGCAAATTTCTCATTCCACGAGGCCTGGATTTTACTCCCCTTGTCGCGGGCATCCCAGGCGCTATAGATCTCTTTCGGGATCTCAAAGGCGGGATATTTCCAGCCCAGTTTCTGGCGGGTCAGCGCCACCTCTTCTTCACCCAGCGCCGCGCCGTGCGACTCTTCCTTGCCCGCTTTGTTCGGCGAGCCGAAGCCGATGGTGGTCCGGCAGATAATCAGGGACGGTTTGTCCTTCACGCTCTGCGCTTCCTGAATCGCTTTTTTCACCGCCTCAGGATCGTGGCCGTCAATTTCGTGAACAACGTGCCAGTGGTACGCCTCGAAGCGTTTGGCCGTATCGTCGGTGAACCAGCCTTCGGTTTCGCCATCAATGGAGATGCCGTTGTGATCGTAAAAACCGATCAGTTTACCAAGCCCCAGGGTACCGGCCAGGGAGCAGACTTCGTGCGAGATCCCCTCCATCAGACAGCCGTCGCCCATAAAGACGTAGGTAAAGTGATCGACGATGTCATGGCCCGGCTGATTAAATTGCGCCGCCAGGGTGCGCTCTGCGATGGCCAGCCCCACGGCATTGGCCAGCCCCTGGCCCAGCGGTCCGGTGGTGGTTTCAACGCCAGGCGTGTAGCCCAGCTCCGGGTGGCCTGGCGTTTTGGAGTGCAGCTGACGGAAGTTTTTCAACTCTTCCAGCGGCAGGTCGTAGCCAGAGAGGTGCAGCAGGCTATAGAGGAGCATGGAGGCATGGCCGTTAGACAAAATAAAGCGATCGCGGTCGTACCAGGCCGGATCGTTAGGATTGTGCTTCAGAAAGTCGTTCCACAGCACTTCGGCGATATCGGCCATGCCCATCGGTGCCCCCGGATGGCCGGAATTGGCTTTTTGCACGGCATCCATGCTAAGGGCGCGTATGGCGTTGGCTAACTCTTTACGGGACATAGTTCACTCCATGGCTGATTTAAAGTTTGGCGGCGAGCAGATCTTCAAGCTTGCGCTGGTCAACGGCAAACTGACGAATGCCGTCTGCCAGTTTTTCGACTGCCATTGCATCCTGGTTATGCTCCCAGCGGAATTCGGCTTCGGTCATCGCTTTCGGCTTCGGCAGCACGGTTGAGGTAGGGATCAGCTTACGCATGACGGTCTCGTCTTTGTCCTGCAGCTTTTTCAGCAGATCCGGGGAGATGGTCAGGCGGTCGCAGCCGGCCAGGGCGAGGATCTGTTCAGTGCGGCGGAAGCTGGCACCCATCACGATGGTTTCGTAGCGGTGCTGCTTGTAATAATCGTAGATATTACGTACGGATTTCACGCCGGGGTCTTGCTCGACCACGTAGGGGTCCATCGGCTCTTTTGCCTGATACCAGTCATAGATGCGGCCAACAAACGGGGAGACAAGATAGACGCCGGCCTCGGCGCAGGCACGGGCCTGAGCAAATGAGAACAGTAGCGTCAGGTTACAGTTGATCCCCTCTTTCTCCAGCTGTTCCGCCGCCCGGATCCCCTCCCAGGTCGAGGCCAGCTTGATCAAAATGCGCGACTTATCGATGCCCTGGTCCTGATAAAGCTCAACCAGACGACGGGCCTTGTTAATGCTCTTCTCTTTATCGAAGGAGAGGCGGGCGTCAACCTCGGTTGAAACGCGGCCGGGAATACTTTTCAGAATTTCCGCACCAATATTTACCGCCAGTTTGTCGCTGGCCTCTGCTACCTGTTGCTCTTGCGTTTTACCGCGCTGCTTACCATAGGCGATGGCGTCGTCAATAAGATGGCTGAAATGAGTCAATCCCGCCGCCTTTAACAGCAGCGAAGGGTTGGTGGTCGCATCTTCCGGCTGGTAGCTACGGATAGATTCAATATCACCGCTGTCGGCAACGACGGTGGTAAATTGTTTGATGCCGTCTAGTTGGTTCATAAAGTATGACTCCTTGAAATCAAAAGAGTTAGTCGAGTGCGTTGGATCACACTTCTGGAAAATTCGCGACGTGCTTAACAAAAAAGCATAGCAGACGAGGAGGGTCTTGCTTTGGCGGGTGGGTAACAGGCTTGTTATAAATTGATAACAAATTTTGTTGTTTGTTGGTCAGAGTTTGGCAGCCTTCAAAGTTTGAACCGCAGCCAGCGGCGATACTATGCGGCACGCCAGGGTGTGCCTCAGGACAGAAAAACAGCACCCATTTTGAACGATACGTTAAAGGAAGGATAAGATGGACGATCAGTTGAAACAGAGTGCCCTCGATTTTCATGAATTCCCGGTTCCCGGTAAAATCCAGGTTTCCCCCACCAAACCTCTCGCCACGCAACGTGACCTGGCGCTAGCCTACTCGCCGGGCGTTGCCGCCCCTTGCCTGGAAATTGAGAAAGATCCGCTCGCTGCCTACAAATACACCGCGCGCGGCAACCTGGTGGCGGTGATTTCTAACGGTACCGCGGTGCTGGGCCTGGGCAATATCGGTGCGCTGGCGGGCAAGCCGGTGATGGAAGGGAAGGGTGTTCTGTTCAAGAAATTCGCCGGTATCGACGTGTTTGATATCGAGGTGGATGAGCTCGATCCCGATAAGTTTATCAACGTGGTGGCCGCGCTGGAGCCAACCTTCGGCGGTATTAACCTCGAAGATATCAAAGCGCCAGAGTGTTTCTATATTGAACAAAAACTGCGCGAACGGATGAATATTCCGGTGTTCCATGACGACCAGCATGGCACTGCCATTATCAGTACAGCCGCCATTCTGAACGGCCTGCGGGTGGTAGAGAAAAACATCTCTGACGTGCGTATGGTGGTATCCGGTGCCGGTGCGGCAGCCATCGCCTGTATGAACCTGCTGGTGGCGCTGGGTATGCAGAAGCACAATATTGTGGTCTGCGACTCAAAAGGGGTTATCTACAAAGATCGCGAACCCAATATGGCTGAAACCAAAGCCGCCTATGCGGTCGTGGATGACGGCAAGCGCACGCTGGATGATGTGATTGACGGCGCGGATATCTTCCTCGGCTGCTCCGGCCCGAAAGTGCTGACCCAGGAGATGGTGAAGAAGATGGCTCGTGCGCCGATGATTCTGGCGCTGGCCAACCCGGAGCCGGAAATTCTGCCGCCGCTGGCGAAAGCGGTGCGTGAAGACGCCATTATCTGTACCGGCCGTTCTGATTACCCAAACCAGGTGAACAACGTGCTCTGCTTCCCGTTCATCTTCCGCGGCGCACTGGACGTGGGTGCGAAGGCAATCAACGAAGAGATGAAGCTGGCCGCCGTTCACGCCATCGCCGAACTGGCTCACGCCGAACAGAGCGAAGTGGTAGCTTCGGCCTACGGCGATCAGGATCTCAGCTTTGGTCCGGATTACATTATTCCGAAACCGTTCGACCCGCGCCTGATTGTGAAGATCGCTCCGGCAGTGGCGAAGGCAGCGATGGACTCCGGTGTAGCCATGCGTCCGATTCAGGACTTTGATGCCTACGTCGATAAACTGACCGAGTTCGTCTACAAAACGAACCTGTTTATGAAGCCTATCTTCTCCCAGGCACGCGCAGACGCGAAGCGCGTGGTGCTGGCAGAGGGTGAGGAGGCGCGCGTGCTGCATGCCACGCAGGAGTTGATCACCTTAGGTCTGGCGAAGCCGATTCTGATTGGCCGTCCGAGCGTGATTGAGATGCGTATCCAGAAGCTGGGGCTGCAGATTAAACCAGGCGTGGATTTTGAGATCGTGAACAACGAATCCGATCCGCGCTTTAAAGAGTACTGGAACGAATATTACGCGATCATGAAACGTCGCGGGATCACCCAGGAGCAGGCGCAGAAAGCGGTCATCAGCAATACCACGGTGATCGGCGCGATCATGGTCCACCGCGGCGAAGCCGACGCTCTGATCTGCGGCACGGTAGGGGATTACCACGAGCACTTTACCGTGGTGCAGGAGATCTTCGGCTATCGTGAGGGTGTCCATACGGCGGGGGCGATGAACGCGCTGCTGTTGCCAAGCGGTAACACCTTTATCGCTGATACCTATGTGAATGACGATCCGACGCCGGAGCAGCTGGCTGAAATCACCGTGATGGCGGCAGAAACCGTGCGTCGTTTCGGGATCGAACCAAAGGTAGCCTTGCTGTCGCACTCTAACTTCGGGTCATCAAAATCCCCGGCGGCGAGCAAGATGCGCGAGACGCTGGAACGGGTGCGCGCGCGAGCGCCTGAGCTGATGATTGATGGTGAAATGCACGGTGATGCCGCGCTGGTGGAGAATATCCGCAATGAGCGTATGCCGGACAGCCCGCTGAAAGGCTCGGCGAACGTGCTGATTATGCCGAACGTCGAAGCGGCGCGTATCAGCTACAACCTGCTGCGTGTCTCCAGCTCTGAAGGGGTGACGGTTGGTCCCGTGCTGATGGGGGTGGCGAAGCCGGTACATGTGCTGACGCCGATCGCCTCTGTGCGTCGTATTGTGAACATGGTGGCGCTGGCGGTGGTAGAGGCGCAGACGCAGCCGCTGTAGTTTTTATTTCTCCCCCTCACCCTAACCCTCTCCCATGGGGAGAGGGGACTGACGGGAATGCCTGTTTTGCCCCTCTCCCACGGGGAGAGGGGACTGACAGGAACGCCCGTTTTCTCCCTCTACCTCAGGGAGAGGGCCGGGGTGAGGGGATAAAGGCTACACCCAGTCCCGAACCCGAATAAAATCCTTCAGGGCAGCCTCCGGGCTGCCCTCTTTTGGCTCGAAATTATACTCCCAGCGCACCAGCGGCGGCATCGACATCAGAATCGACTCCGTACGCCCGCCGGTCTGCAAACCAAACAGCGTGCCGCGATCCCACACCAGATTAAACTCTACGTAACGCCCCCGGCGATAAAGCTGGAACTCACGCTCTCGTACGCCGTAATCGGTATCCTTACGCCGTTCCACAATGGGAAGATACGCGTCGGTATAGCCGTTACCCACCGCCTGCATAAAGGCGAAAGCGGTATCAAAATCCGGCGTGTTGAGATCGTCAAAAAAGAGCCCGCCGATACCCCGCTGCTCGTCTCGGTGCTTCAGATAGAAATAGTCGTCACACCACTTTTTGTATTTGGGATACACCTCGTCACCGAAGGGCTGGCAAAGATCGCGGGCCGTACGGTGCCAGTGGACGGCATCCTCTTCAAAGCCGTAAAAAGGCGTTAAATCGAAGCCACCGCCAAACCACCATACCGGCTCGGCTCCGGGTTTTTCGGCAATAAAAAAGCGCACGTTAGCATGGCTGGTCGGTACAAAAGGACTGTGGGGATGGACCACCAGCGAAACCCCCATCGCCTCGAAGCTGCGGCCTGCCAGCTCCGGACGGTGAGCGGTGGCCGAGGCAGGCATTGTATCGCCATGGACGTGCGAGAAATTCACGCCGGCTTGCTCAAAGATACCGCCGTTACGCAGCACCCGACTGCGTCCGCCGCCGCCGCCTTCGCGCTGCCACTCATCTTCCTGAAACGCTCCGCCGTCAACCGCGTTCAATTTCTGGCAAATCTGGTCCTGCAACTGTAGCAAGAAGGTTTTAACCCGTTGCGCATTTGGTTTCATCAGCGTCTCTTCACGTGGGCTTTTTGATTATCGAACCAGTTAAAGTAACTGATTATCCCGGAGGCGATAGCGTTAGCGATCTTCTGGCGAAACGCGGTAGTGCCGAGTAAGCGCTCCTCTTCCGGGTTAGTAATAAAGGAGGTCTCCACCAGCACAGAGGGGATGGAGGGCGATTTCAGCACCACAAAGGCAGCCTGCTCGGTCCCTTTACTGTGCAGACGGTGCACGGGCCGAATCTTCTTCAGAATATGCGACCCGAGGGTCAGGCTGTTTTTGATGGTGTCGGTTTGCACCAGGTCAAACAGCACCTGCTGGAGAAGATGATCTTTATCGGTGGCTTTTTTACCGGCCACTTCATCGGCGCGGTTTTCGCGATCCGAAAGATATTTCGCCATGGCGCTACTGGCGCCGCGGTTCGAAAGGGCGAACACCGAGGCACCGGCCGCGCTCGGATTAGTAAAGCCGTCCGCATGGATAGACATAAACAGATCCGCGCCGTGCTTGTGGGCAATTTCCACCCGATCGTACAGGGGAATAAAGGTATCACCGGTGCGGGTCAGTCGTGCGTCAATGCCGTTGCTGCGTAAAATTGTCCGCACTTTTTTTGCAATCGCCAGCACGACATGTTTCTCTTTAGAGCCGTTATGGCCAATGGCACCGGTATCGATGCCGCCGTGGCCCGGATCGAGCATGACCACGCGCTTAGCGCCCGGTTTTTTAGCTTTAGGTTTACTGTGTCCGTTACTGGTTTTAAGCGTGCTCTCTTCTTTGGCCTGGGCTTTTGCAACGCCGGATAAAGTTAAGGCAGCCAGCCCCGCTTTGAGAACCTGACGACGCGATGTGAGTGTTTTTAATGGTTTGAATGTGCTCATGCGGCCTGAATTGTAAAAAATGGGGGTCCTGGTGTTATATCGTATCGTCTTTCGCGTTACGACAGTCCTTGCTAATAATTGTTTTACTTTTCATTTCAATACGTGACAGAGTGACATTATGCCAAATTTTGGTGAGATTTTCCCCGAATATTGGCTAAACGCGGCGTTCGGGCGATAATCACTGTTTTTGAACCTAAAAAGGCGGCTAATACCATGGAGATACGCGTTTTTCGCCAGGCAGATTTCGAAGAGGTCATCACCCTGTGGGAGCGTTGCGATCTTCTGCGCCCCTGGAATGATCCGGAAATGGATATTGAACGTAAGCTCAATCATGACGTCAGCCTGTTCCTGGTGGCGGAAGTGAACGGTGAAGTGGTTGGCTCGGTGATGGGTGGTTACGATGGCCATCGCGGCTCGGCCTACTATCTTGGTGTGCATCCGGAGTTCCGTGGACGCGGTATTGCCAATGCGTTGCTCAACCGTCTCGAGAAGAAATTGATTGCCCGCGGCTGTCCCAAAATTCAGATCATGGTTCGCGAAGACAACGATGTGGTGCTGGGGATGTACGAACGGCTGGCTTATGAACACGCCGATGTGCTGACCCTCGGCAAGCGCCTGATAGAAGATGAAGAGTATTGAGTTTCACCCCGGCGACTACGACAGCCAGGGACGCATGCGCTTGCCGCTCTTGTTCTGGTGCGTATTGCTACTTCAGGCACGCACCTGGGTGCTCTTTGTGCTGGCAGGGGCCTCACGCGATCAGGGCAACACCCTGCTAAATCTCTTTTATCCCGATCACGATAACTTCTGGCTCGGGCTATTACCGGGCGTGCCTGCGGTGCTGGCGTTTTTGCTGAGCGGACGACGCCATCTCTGGCCCCGCCTGTGGTTCGCGCTTCGTAGTCTGCTGATTGCGGCGCAGCTCATCCTGTTGGCCTGGCAGCCCTGGCTCTGGCTGCAGGGCGAACCGTTAAGCGGCATTGGAATTACGCTGGTGATTGCGGACATCGTGGCGCTGTTATGGCTGGTCACCAATCCCCGTCTGCGCGCCTGTTTCATACCTGAGAAAGATTAAACGGCACTTTTTGCCGATGATGCACTCCAACAAGCGTTGAATTAACCAGAAAGGACCCTCTCATGAAATCGCTGCGTTTATTGATCTGCGCGCTCCCCGTTGTGTTGACGGGTTGTTCCACTCTCTCGTCGGTTAACTGGTCTGCGGCTTATCCCTGGAACTGGTTTGGCGCCTCCACCGAGGTTACCGAGGAGGGGGTAGGCAATATCACCTCCGCCACGCCGATGGAGCAGGAGGCGATCGCCTCAGCGCTAAGCAGCGATTATCGCCTGCGTAGCGGAATGAAAACCGAAAATGGCAATATCGTGCGTTATTACGAAGCGCTGAAAGATGACAAGCTGGCGCTGGTTATCAGCGGTGATAATAGTGCGGTAAAACGCGTTGAAGTCCTTGATAGCGAGATTGAAACCGACAGTGGAGTCAAAATCGGCACGCCGTTCAGTGACCTGTATCAGAAAGCATTCGGAAACTGTACCAGCGCCGTGGTAGAGGAAGGCGTTGGGGTTGAGTGTAAAGCGAAAGAGAGCCAGCACATCCGTTACCTGTTTAGCGGCAGCTGGAGCGGCCCGGAAGGGTTAATGCCTTCTGACGATACCCTGAAGAGCTGGAAAGTCAGCAAAATTATCTGGCAGCAGTAAATTGCGTCTGGACAATCTGCCTTGCTGAAAAAGCGGGTATAATCGCCGCCAACAATGCCACGCTGACGTGGCATCTTTTTTTCAGGAGGAGCGATGTCTCAGGTTCAGAGTGGCATTTTGCCAGAACATTGCCGCGCGGCGATTTGGATGGAAGCCAATGTTAAAGGGGATGTCGATGCCCTGCGTGCGGCCAGCAAAATTTTTATCGATAAACTGGCCACTTTCCAGGCCGCATTTCCCGAGGCACACCTGGGCGCGGTCGTTGCTTTCGGGAACAACGTCTGGCGTCAGCTGAGCGGCGGTGAGGGGGCAGAAGAGCTGAAAGACTTCATCCCTTACGGGAAAGGTCTGGCACCGGCTACGCAGTATGATGTGTTGATTCATATTCTTTCCCTGCGCCATGACGTGAATTTTTCTGTTGCTCAGGCGGCGCTGGAAGCCTTTGGCGGCAGCATTGAGGTGCAGGACGAGGTCCATGGTTTCCGCTGGGTTGAAGAGCGCGATCTGAGCGGCTTTGTCGACGGTACTGAAAACCCAGCCGGGGAAGAGACGCGCCGCGACGTAGCGGTCATTAAAGAGGGCGTGGATGCGGGTGGCAGCTATGTATTCGTTCAGCGCTGGGAGCATAACCTGAAGCAGCTTAACCGCATGAGCGTGCATGACCAGGAGATGATGATTGGCCGTACCAAACAGGCCAATGAAGAGATCGACGGCGACGATCGCCCGGTGACCTCTCACCTGACCCGCGTCGATCTGAAAGAAGACGGCAAAGGGCTGAAAATTGTGCGCCAGAGCCTGCCCTATGGCACGGCGAGCGGCACGCATGGCCTTTACTTCTGTGCCTACTGCGCGCGTCTCTATAACATTGAGCAGCAGTTGATGAGTATGTTTGGTGATACCGACGGTAAGCGCGACGCGATGCTGCGCTTCACCAAACCGGTGACCGGTGGCTACTATTTCGCCCCTTCCGTCGAGCGTCTGCTGGCGTTGTAAATGCCTTCCTCCCTCTCCCGCGGGAGAGGGCTGAGGTGCGGGCTTCAGGCCGCACCCTTATTCTCTTTTCTGCTTGTAAATCACCAAACGGTATATAAAACCGTTACTCCTTTCGTACTCGTTATAAATATTATGACCATAAGATAGTCATCACATTTATAAGGGTGCTCAATGGCCGTTACGTTACTGAAAAAAGGATATCTGACGCTGGCTGCTTCCGTGCTGCTGGTGGCGCAGGCGCAGGCAACTGAGCTGCTTAACAGCTCCTATGACGTCTCCCGCGAGCTGTTTGCCGCCCTTAACCCGCCGTTTGAACAGCAGTGGGCGAAAGAGAACAACGGAGACAAGCTGACCATTAAGCAATCCCACGCGGGCTCTTCCAAGCAAGCGCTGGCGATCCTGCAGGGTCTGAAGGCGGATGTGGTGACCTACAACCAGGTGACAGACGTGCAGATCCTGCATGACAAGGGCAAGCTGATCCCGGCCAACTGGCAAAGCCGCCTGCCCAATAACAGCTCACCGTTCTACTCCACCATGGGCTTCCTGGTGCGTAAGGGCAACCCGAAAAATATTCACGACTGGAACGATCTGGTACGTTCTGACGTGAAACTGATCTTCCCGAATCCTAAAACCTCCGGTAACGCGCGCTACACCTATCTGGCAGCCTGGGGGGCGGCAGATAACGCTGACGGTGGCGATAAAGCCAAAACCGAGCAGTTCATGACCCAGTTCCTGAAAAACGTTGAAGTGTTCGATACCGGCGGACGTGGCGCGACCACAACCTTTGCCGAACGTGGCCTGGGCGATGTGTTGATCAGCTTTGAATCGGAAGTGAACAACATCCGTAAGCAGTATGAAGCTCAGGGCTTTGAGGTCGTGATTCCGAAGACCAATATTCTGGCGGAATTCCCGGTGGCGTGGGTAGACAAAAACGTCGAGGCCAACGGCACTGAGAAAGCGGCGAAAGCGTACCTGAACTGGCTCTACAGCCCACAGGCGCAATCCATCATTACCGATTACTACTACCGTGTGAATAACCCGGAAGTCATGGACAAACTGAAAGACAAATTCCCGCAGACGCAGCTGTTCCGTGTGGAAGAGAAGTTTGGCTCCTGGCCTGAGGTGATGAAAACGCACTTCACCAGCGGCGGCGAGTTAGACAAATTGCTGGCGGCGGGGCGTAAGTAATGTTTGCAGTCTCCTCCAGACGCGTGCTGCCGGGCTTTACATTAAGCCTTGGGACCAGCCTGCTGTTCGTCTGTCTGATTTTATTATTACCGCTTAGCGCGCTGGCCATGCAGCTCTCCGAAATGAGCTGGGCCCAGTACTGGGAAGTGATCACTAACCCGCAGGTGGTGGCGGCTTACAAAGTGACGCTGCTCTCTGCGTTTGTCGCCTCCATTTTTAACGGCGTGTTCGGCCTGCTGATGGCGTGGATCTTAACCCGCTATCGTTTTCCGGGTCGTACGCTGCTGGATGCGCTGATGGATTTACCCTTTGCGCTGCCCACGGCGGTGGCCGGCCTGACGCTGGCCTCGCTGTTCTCGGTGAACGGTTTTTACGGCGAGTGGCTGGCAAAGTTTGATATCAAAGTGACGTATACCTGGCTCGGCATCGCGGTGGCCATGGCGTTTACCAGCATTCCTTTTGTGGTACGTACTGTACAGCCGGTGCTGGAAGAGTTAGGGCCGGAATATGAAGAAGCGGCGGAAACGCTGGGCGCGACGCGCTGGCAGAGTTTTCGCAAAGTCGTACTGCCGGAGCTCTCTCCTGCGCTGCTGGCGGGCGTAGCGCTCTCCTTTACCCGAAGCCTGGGAGAATTTGGCGCGGTAATCTTTATTGCCGGCAACATCGCCTGGAAGACCGAAGTCACCTCGCTGATGATTTTTGTTCGCTTACAGGAGTTCGATTACCCGGCGGCGAGCGCCATCGCCTCGGTGATCCTCGCGGCATCGCTGCTGCTGCTGTTCTCAATTAACACTCTGCAAAGTCGCTTTGGGCGACGTGTGGTAGGTCACTGATGGCGGAAGTTACACAATTGAAGCGCTACGACGCACCCCGCATCAACTGGGGTAAATGGTTTTTGATTGGTACCGGGGCGGTGGTGTCTGTCTTTATCCTCGTGGTGCCAATGGTCTATATCTTTGTGCAGGCCTTCAGCAAGGGGATTATGCCCGCGCTGCAAAACCTCGCCGACCCGGACATGCTGCACGCCATCTGGCTGACGGTGATGATCGCGTTGATCACGGTTCCGGTAAACCTGGTGTTTGGCATCCTGCTGGCATGGCTGGTCACGCGCTTTAACTTCCCGGGCCGTCAGCTGCTGCTGACCCTACTGGATATCCCGTTTGCCGTTTCGCCGGTGGTGGCGGGCCTGGTGTACCTGCTCTTTTACGGCTCCAACGGCCCGCTGGGCGAATGGCTGGATGAGCACAACCTGCAGATTATGTTCTCCTGGCCGGGAATGGTGCTGGTGACCATATTTGTGACCTGTCCGTTTGTTGTCCGTGAGCTGGTGCCGGTGATGTTAAGCCAGGGCAGCCATGAAGATGAAGCCGCGGTGTTGCTGGGCGCATCCGGCTGGCAAATGTTCCGCCGAGTCACCTTGCCGAATATTCGCTGGGCATTGCTCTATGGCGTGGTACTGACCAACGCCCGCGCTATTGGTGAGTTTGGCGCTGTGTCGGTGGTCTCCGGCTCGATTCGCGGTGAAACACTGTCGCTGCCGTTACAGATTGAATTGCTGGAGCAGGACTATAACACCGTCGGCTCCTTTACCGCCGCAGCCCTGCTGACGCTGATGGCGATTTTGACCCTGTTTTTAAAGAGTGTGGTGCAGTGGCGTTTAGAAAATCAGGAAAAACGCCAGCATCAGGAGGGAAATCATGAGCATTGAGATTGCCAATATTAAGAAGTCATTTGGTCGCACCCAGGTGCTGAACGATATCTCGCTGGATATCCCTTCCGGACAAATGGTCGCGCTGCTGGGGCCGTCCGGCTCTGGTAAAACCACGCTGCTGCGCATCATCGCCGGGCTTGAGCACCAGACCAGCGGACATATCCGCTTCCACGGTACCGACGTGAGCCGCCTGCATGCCCGCGACCGTAAGGTGGGTTTTGTGTTCCAGCACTATGCGCTGTTCCGCCATATGACGGTGTTCGATAACATCGCATTCGGCCTGACCGTGCTGCCGCGCCGCGAACGTCCCAATGCGGCAGCCATCAAAGCGAAAGTAACCAAACTGCTGGAGATGGTGCAGCTCGCCCATCTGGCGGATCGTTTTCCCGCTCAGCTTTCCGGCGGGCAGAAGCAGCGTGTCGCCCTGGCGCGTGCGCTGGCCGTTGAACCGCAAATCCTGCTGCTGGATGAACCTTTTGGCGCACTGGACGCACAGGTGCGTAAAGAGCTGCGTCGCTGGCTGCGTCAACTGCATGAAGAGCTGCAGTTCACCAGCGTGTTCGTTACCCACGATCAGGAAGAGGCGATGGAAGTGGCCGACCGGGTGGTGGTGATGAGCCAGGGGAACATTGAACAGGTAGACGAACCAGAGCAGCTCTGGCGTGAACCGGCGACCCGTTTCGTGCTGGAGTTTATGGGCGAAGTCAACCGCCTGCATGGCATCGTGCGCGGCGGGCAGTTCCACGTTGGCGCGCACCGCTGGCCGCTGGGTTATACCCCCGCGCACCAGGGGCCGGTGGATCTGTTCCTGCGTCCGTGGGAAGTGGATGTCAGTCGCCGTACCAGCCTCGACTCCCCGCTGCCGGTGCAGGTACTGGAGGCCAGCCCGAAAGGACACTATACCCAGCTGGTGGTACAACCGCTGGGCTGGTACACCGATCCCCTGACGGTAGTCATGCGCGATGAAACCCCGCGACACCGCGGTGAGCGCTTATTTGTCGGGCTACAGCATGCCCGTATCTATCACGGGAAAGCGCGTATCGAAACGCGTGGGGATCTTGCTCTGGCCGAATCTGCCTGATAGGTTAATCAGTATGTTTATCGCCCGGTGGCGCTGCGCTAGCCGGGCTTTTTATTGAGCAAAAATCGTGAACACATTAGAGCAAACCATCGGCAACACTCCTCTGGTCAGGCTTCAGCGCATGGGGCCAGCCAATGGCAGCGAAGTTTGGGTCAAACTGGAAGGCAACAATCCTGCGGGTTCGGTGAAAGACAGAGCTGCGCTGTCGATGATTGTGCAGGCCGAGTTGCGGGGCGAGATTAAGCCCGGCGACGTGCTGATTGAAGCGACCAGCGGCAACACCGGCATTGCGTTGGCGATGATCGCCGCCCTGAAAGGTTATCGCATGAAACTGCTGATGCCCGACAACATGAGCCAGGAGCGACGGGCTGCCATGCGTGCCTACGGCGCCGAGCTCATTCTGGTCACGAAGGAACAGGGGATGGAAGGGGCACGCGACCTGGCCCTTGAGATGGCCAGTCGGGGCGAGGGTAAGCTGCTGGATCAATTCAATAATCCGGATAACCCGTATGCGCATTACACCACCACTGGGCCGGAAATCTGGCAGCAGACCGGGGGGCGGATCACCCATTTTGTCTCCAGTATGGGCACCACCGGAACCATTACCGGCGTGTCGCGCTTTCTGCGCGAGCAGCCCAGCGCGGTCACGATAGTTGGCTTACAGCCGGAAGAGGGGAGCAGTATCCCGGGCATTCGTCGCTGGCCGCAGGCATATATGCCGGGCATTTATAATGCACAGCTGGTGGATCAGGTACTGGATATTCATCAGCGCGAGGCGGAAAATACGATGCGTGAGCTGGCCATGCGCGAAGGTATCTTCTGTGGCGTCAGTTCGGGTGGCGCAGTAGCCGGTGCTTTGCGTGTCGCCGCGCAACATCCGGGCGCGGTCGTAGTGGCGATTATCTGCGATCGTGGCGATCGTTATCTTTCTACGGGCGTCTTTGGTGAAGAGAGTTATTCGCAGGGTGCGGGGATTTAAGCCTCATGGAGATGATTTTATTTCGGGATAAAACCCGGGCGCAGCAGAGCGATATCGTGGCGGTACAGTCTCAGGTCGTTTATGGCAGCGTGGGTAACAGCGTTGCGGTGCCAAACATTCGCCGCCATCAGCTTACCGTCACCGCCGTTCCTACGGTGCTTTTCAGTAATACGCCACACTATGACACCTTCTACGGCGGCGTCATTCCTGACGAGTGGTTTGTCGGCTATCTGCAGGCGCTGGAAGAGCGTGACGTCCTGCGTGAACTGAAGGCAGTGACCACGGGCTATATGGGGAGCGCCAGCCAGATTGCGCTGTTGGCCAAATGGCTGAGCGCGATTAAAGCCAGCCATCCCGAACTGCTGGTGCTGGTCGATCCGGTGATCGGCGATGTGGACAGCGGGATGTACGTTAAGCCAGAGATCCCTGAAGCCTACCGCCAGTATCTGCTGCCGTTAGCGCAGGGCATTACGCCCAACGTTTTTGAACTGGAAGTGCTGAGCGGCCAGTCCTGTCGTACGCCGGAGAGCGCGATTGCGGCGGCGAAAAGTCTGCTCAGCGAGACGCTGAAGTGGGTCGCCATCACCAGCGCACCCGTTGCGGCGGATCCCGACCACATTCACGTGGTGCTGGTGACGGCCGGGGACGTTAGCGTGAGCGCGCATCCGCGCGTGCAGGCCGATCTGAAAGGGACGGGCGATCTGTTCTGCTCAGAGTTGGTAAGCGGTATCGTACGAGGCAAGCCGGTAGCAGAGGCGATAGTACTGGCCGGTAATCGGGTGACTGAAGTGATGGACTATACCCTGCAAAAGGGCTACGACGAGCTTATTCTCCCAGCGTAGAAACAAAAATGGCGCCCGAAGGCGCCATTTTTCTGTGTGGCAAATTACTTCTTGATGCGGATAACCGGGGTTTCGCCCACGGTGACGCTGCCAGACAGTTTGATCAGTTCTTTGATTTCGTCCATGTTGGAGATCACAACCGGCGTCAGGGTAGACTTGGCTTTCTCTTCCAGCAATGGCAGATCGAATTCAATGACCGGGTCGCCTACTTTCACACGCTGACCTTCTTCAGCGATGCGCTTGAAGCCTTCGCCTTTCAGTTCGACGGTGTCGATACCGAAGTGTACGAACAGTTCAATACCGCTATCAGATTCGATAGAAAACGCGTGGTTGGTTTCAAAAATCTTACCGATAGTACCGTCAACCGGTGCAACCATTTTGTTACCGGTCGGTTTGATAGCAATGCCATCACCAACGATTTTCTCTGCGAACACTACATCCGGCACGTCTTCGATGTTGACGATCTCGCCGGAGAGCGGAGCAACAATCTCAATAGTTCCGGAGTCTTTTTTATCATCAGAAACCAGAGATTTCAGTTTATCGAACAAACCCATGATCTTCTCCTAAGCAGTAATTTGGGCCGCATCTCGTGGATTAGCAGATTGTTTTTTCTTCAATGAACTTGTTAACCAGCGTCATTAACTCGTCCGTTGTCGGTTGAGCAAGAGCTTGCTCTGCTAATACCTTCGCATCTTCGAAGTTCGTGTTACGGATAATCTTCTTAATGCGCGGGATGGAAATGGCGCTCATAGAGAATTCGTCCAGACCCATACCCAGCAACAGAAGTGTAGCACGTTCGTCGCCTGCAAGCTCACCACACATGCCTGTCCATTTACCTTCAGCATGAGAAGCATCAATAACTTGCTTGATAAGCGTCAGTACGGACGGCGACATTGGCTGGTAGAGATGTGAAATCATATCATTACCACGGTCAACTGCCAGGGTGTACTGCGTTAAATCATTGGTACCAATACTAAAGAAGTCGACTTCTTTGGCTAAATGACGCGCAATTGTCGCCGCTGCCGGTGTTTCCACCATCACGCCCACTTCGATTGACTCGTCAAATGCCTTACCTTCGTCACGCAGTTCCTGTTTAAAGATTTCGATCTCTTTTTTCAGTGCACGCACTTCTTCAACGGAGATGATCATCGGGAACATGATGCGCAGCTTACCGAAAGCGGAAGCACGCAGAATGGCGCGAGCCTGGTCACGCAGGATCTCTTTGCGATCCATGGCAATACGCACTGCACGCCAGCCCAGGAACGGGTTCTCTTCTTTCGGGAAGTTCATGTACGGCAGCTCTTTGTCGCCACCGATGTCCATGGTACGGACAATGACCGCCTGAGAGCCACAGGCTTCAGCAACGGCTTTGTATGCGGCGAACTGCTCTTCTTCAGTAGGCAGCGCGTCACGGTCCATGAACAGGAATTCAGTACGATACAGACCCACACCTTCCGCACCGTTGCGCTCAGCGCCATCGACGTCACGGACGGTACCGATGTTAGCGCAAACTTCAACCTGGTGACCATCCAGCGTGATAGCCGGCAGATCTTTCAGCTTCGCGAGTTCGGCTTTTTCGGTAGCAACCTGCTCCTGAACGGCACGCAGTTGCTCGATCTCTTCGTTAGTTGGGTTGACGTAAACTTTGTTGTTTACGGCATCCAGAATCAGATAGTCGTTGTTTTTCACCTGAGTAGTGACGCTACCGGTACCCACAATGGCTGGCAGCTCCAGAGAACGCGCCATAATTGAGGTGTGGGAGGTACGTCCGCCCGCATCGGTGATGAAACCCAGCACCTTGTTCAGGTTCAGCTGTGCGGTTTCAGACGGGGTAAGGTCAGCAGCAACCAGAATAACTTCGTCCTGAATGGAGCTCAGGTCGATGATTGCCAGACCCAGGATGTTGCGCAGCAGGCGCTTACCGATGTCACGTACGTCAGCCGCACGCTCTTTCAGGTACTCATCATCCAGTTCTTCCAGGGCGGTTGCCTGGCCTTCGATCACTTCATGCGCAGCCGCGTCGGCCGTCATGCCCTTATCTTTAATCAGGGCTATGATTTCCTGCTCCAGCTCCTCATCTTCGAGCAGCATGATATGCCCTTCGAAGATGGCTTCTTTTTCTTCGCCAAAAGTTTCACCAGCTTTTGTTTTGATCGCTTCCAGCTGCGCAGATGCTTTTGCACGACCGCTCAGAAAACGTTCAACTTCCTGATCAACCTTGTCGGCAGAAACTTTTTTCCGGTCGATGACGATCTCGTCTTCCTTCAGCAGAAGTGCGTTGCCGAAAGCGATACCCGGGGATGCTAAAATGCCTGAAATCATAACCCTACCTTACTTGTGACTGATATTGAAAAGAACCCGGATACTTACTCGAGCTCAGCCATCAGTTTTACCAGATGCTCAACTGCTTTCTGCTCGTCTTCGCCTTCAGCGGAGATGGTGACGACGGTACCCTGAGTCAGGCCCAGAGTTTGCAGTTTAAACAGGCTTTTTGCGCTGGCGCTTTTGCCGTTGGAAGTCACAGTGATCTCAGAAGTGAAGCCTTTTGCTTCTTTAACAAACTGAGCAGCAGGGCGGGTGTGCAGACCGTTCGGAGCGGTAATGGTAACTTCTTGCTGGAACATTGTATTTCCCCAACTTATAGGTTTAGTGTTGTGGAACTAAAGTCTAGCCTGGCGGCTCCACTTTAGCCTGTATTGTTAGCACCGACTTAAGGGTACGCGGTATACGTTAGCGCATGACGTAACCTGGTGCCTGCATGTCTTGCAACTGACGCTTCGTCACATTAAACATTATGCCGTGGAAGCAAGACTTGAACCAAATCATAAAATCGATTCAGCAGCGTGATTTCGTGCGTTGATTAATTTCGCGCATCAAAATAATTGCCAGCTTAAATACCAGAGCTAACAGGGTGAAGCAATGCCGATAGAGGCAAAAGTTTGACGTGGGCCACAAAAAAGCACCCATAAGGGTGCTTTTTTACGCGTTATTTACATTCTGGCATTACTGTTGCAGTTCTTTCTCAGTAAAGAGATCGGCAAACAGGGCCGTACTTAAATAACGCTCACCCGAAGATGGCAGGATAACCACGATATTCTTGTTGGTAAAGGTTTCATCTTCAAGCAATTTTAACGCAGCGGCCACGGCGGCACCAGAGGAGATACCCGCCAGGATACCCTCTTCTTCCATCAGGCGGCGTGCGGTAGAAATCGCTTCGTCGTTACTGATGGCAACCACTTTATCAATAAGCTTCAAATCCAGGTTACCCGGGATAAAGCCTGCTCCAATGCCCTGAATTTTGTGCGGGCCTGGTTTTAACTCTTCACCTGCCAGTGCCTGAGCAATGACCGGGGAATCTGTTGGCTCGACGGCGACGGTAATGAGATCTTTTTTGCCCTTCGTGCCTTTAATATAACGGCTTACGCCCGTCAGCGTACCGCCGGTACCCACACCGGAGATAAACACATCGACCTGGCCGTCAGTATCTTCCCAGATTTCCGGACCGGTGGTTTTCTCGTGAATTTCCGGGTTTGCCGGGTTGCTGAACTGCTGAAGCAGCAAATATTTAGCCGGATCGCTGGCAACAATTTCTTCTGCTTTCTGGATGGCACCTTTCATCCCTTTGGCACCTTCAGTCAGCACCAGATTCGCCCCCAGCGCTTTCAGCAGTTTGCGGCGTTCGATACTCATGGTTTCAGGCATGGTTAACGTCAGTTTATAACCACGCGCCGCGGCGACGTAGGCCAGAGCAATACCGGTGTTCCCGCTGGTTGGCTCAACCAGTTCAACGCCCGCTTTCAACACGCCACGTTTTTCCGCATCCCAAATCATGTTGGCACCGATACGGCATTTCACGCTGAAGCTCGGGTTACGTGATTCGACCTTCGCCAGGATGCGTCCATTACCGATACGGTTCAGTCGAACCAGGGGCGTATGACCGATAGTCAGCGAGTTATCTTCAAAAATCTTACTCATGGCCTGTCCTTAACTGTATGAAATTGGGATACCGACCCAGCATACCTGCTGAATAAGTATGGGGAAGTAAGGAATTCGCATATCTATATGCTACAAGGAAATAATGGGGATCAGTATGGAATAAGGAGTGATATAAGCCACTCCTTTTTGACCTTATTTCCACAAAGCATGTTTCGAACGGTAGCAGTCCACCCACATGGCGGTCGCGCCACAGACGGCGACGGGCATAATAAAGAGGTTAAGCAGCGGGATCATCGTAAAGAGGCTCGTCAATGCACCAAACTGCATATTGGCAACTTTTTGCGAACGAAGGGCCGTGCGCATCTCTTTAAAAGGCACTTTATGGTTGTCGAAAGGGTAGTCGCAGTATTGAATCGCCAGCATCCAGGCGCTAAACAAGAACCAGAGCACCGGGGCCACGGTTTGTCCGATACCGGGGATAAAATAGAGAATCAGCAGCACCACGGCACGGGGGAGGTACCAGGCGAGCTTTTGCCACTCGCGTTTCATGATGCGCGGCAGATCTTTCATGATGCCCAAGATACCGGTATCGGGCGGCGTTGCGCCGGTAAGGCGCGCTTCAAGCTGTTCGGCCAGCAGACCGTTAAACGGCGCCGCAATCCAGTTCGCCAGGGTTGAGAAAAAGTAGCCAAAGACCAGTAACACGGAAATGACTGCAATAGGCCATAACAGATAGCTCAGCCATTGTAGCCAGTCGGGTACATGACTCATCAATGATGGGATCCAGCTATCGAGCTGATGAAACAGCCACCAGAATGCGCCCCCCATCAGTAAGATATTGATCACCAGTGGCAGGATCACAAAACGGCGGATGCCTGGCAGGGAGACCAGCTTCCAGCCCTGTGAAAAGTACCAGACGCCACTGCGAGGGGAGGTAGAATTTGATGAAACCATAACCAGGTTGAGCTCCTTTTATCGCAACCAGTGAAATTGCCTGCCTATATTAGCCAGTTGCACGCTGTTGACCAGTTCGGAAATGTTCGAAAAAACAGCAAAAAGCACGATTTAATTCATCTTTATGCGGTGAATGCTCTGCATCCACTTGCACTTGACGTAATCGGCAAATACTCTTAGTGAGTAAATGTTTGCCGTGGTGGCAAGGTGTTAGAACAACAGAGAATATAATGATGCAGGATTTGCGTCTGATATTAATCATTGTTGGCGCGATCGCCATACTCGCTTTACTGGTGCACGGTTTCTGGACCAGCCGTAAAGAGCGTTCCTCTATGTTTCGCGATCGCCCACTAAAGCGCATGAAGTCTCAACGTGACGATGAGAACGATGATGACGACATGGAATCTGAAGACGAAGGCGTGGGTGAAGTTCGCGTTCATCGTACTCACAGTGCGCCCGGCGCAGGCTTTGGGGAGCACGAAGCCCCCCGTCCTTCGCAGCACCAGTACCAGCCGCCGTATGCCTCTGCTCAGCCGCGCCCCGCTAAGCCGGCACCGGTAGAAGCGCCTGTTCATCAGCCGCAGCAGCCTGTACAGACTCAGCCGGAGGCTCCGCAACCTGCAGCACAGCAGCCTGTGCATCAACCGCAGCCTGTGCACCAGCCTCAGCCTGTGCAACAGCAGCCTGTCCATCAGCCGCAGCCTGTGCAACAGCCACTGCAGCCAGAGCCGCAGCCTATTCAGGTACAGCAGCCTACGCCAGTAGTTGAGCCAGAGCCGGTTGTGGTTGAAGAGCCCGTGGTAGAAAAACCGCAGCGTAAAGAGACGGTCATCGTCATGAACGTCGCTGCGCATCATGGGACATGGTTAAACGGTGATGTCTTACTGAACAGTATTCAGCAGGCCGGTTTCAAGTTTGGCGATATGAATATCTTCCATCGTCATCTGAGTCCGGACGGCAGCGGCCCAGCCCTCTTTAGCCTGGCCAATATGGTGAATCCGGGGACCTTTGACCCCGAAATGACCGGTGATTTCACCACGCCCGGCGTCACAATCTTTATGCAGGTGCCCTCTTACGGTGATGAAGTGCAAAACTTTAAGCTGATGCTGCAGTCCGCTCAGCATATCGCCGATGAAGTGGGTGGGGTGGTACTTGACGATCAGCGTCGCATGATGACGCCGCAGAAGCTGCGTGAGTATCAGGACCGTATCCGCGAAGTTAAGGAAGCAAACGCCTAAGCCTGGCGTTCGTTTCATCCCTTATCAACCCCCGCCTGTCGGGGGTTTTTCTCATTGATGGTGCGACATGGACTCTATCGAACAACAACTCACTGAACTGCGAACCACGCTTCGCCATCATGAATACCTGTATCACGTGATGGATGCCCCGGAAATCCCGGACGCGGAGTACGATCGCCTGCTGCGCCAACTGCGCGATCTCGAAGCGCAGCATCCAGAGCTGATTACGCCGGACTCGCCTACTCAGCGCGTGGGTGCCACGCCGCTGACGGCGTTTACTCAGGTACGTCATGAAGTGCCGATGCTGTCCCTGGATAACGTTTTTGATGAAGAGAGCTTCCTCGCCTTTAATAAACGCGTGCAAGACCGTTTAAAGAGCGTGGATGTACTGACCTGGTGCTGTGAGCTTAAGCTCGATGGCCTGGCGGTGAGCTTGCTGTATGAGAACGGTGTGCTGGTACGTGCCGCCACCCGCGGCGATGGCACTACCGGTGAAGATATCACCACAAACGTCCGCACCATTCGCGCCATTCCGCTGAAGCTGCACGGCGACAACATCCCTGCGCGGCTGGAAGTGCGCGGAGAAGTGTTCCTGCCGCAGGCCGGGTTTGAAAAAATTAACGACGAAGCTCGCCGTACGGGTGGAAAAGTCTTCGCCAACCCCCGTAACGCTGCGGCTGGTTCATTGCGCCAGCTTGACCCGCGTATCACCGCGAAGCGACCACTTACTTTCTTCTGTTATGGGGTGGGAATACTGGAGGGCGGTGAACTGCCGGATACCCATCTGGGACGTTTACTCCAGTTTAAAGAGTGGGGCCTGCCGGTGAGCAACCGCGTGCAGCTTTGCGATTCTCCCGAAGCCGTGCTGGCGTTCTACCGCAAGGTTGAAGAGGATCGCCCAACGCTCGGCTTCGATATTGATGGCGTGGTGATCAAGGTCAACTCGCTCGCGTTACAGGAGCAGCTTGGCTTTGTGGCGCGCGCTCCGCGCTGGGCAGTGGCTTTCAAATTCCCGGCACAGGAACAGCTGACCGTTGTTCGGGACGTCGAGTTCCAGGTAGGACGTACCGGCGCAATCACGCCGGTGGCGCGCCTTGAGCCCGTCCAGGTGGCTGGCGTGCTGGTGAGCAACGCCACGCTACATAATGCCGATGAAATCGCGCGCCTGGGTCTGCGCATTGGCGACAAAGTGGTCATACGGCGCGCAGGGGACGTTATTCCGCAGGTCGTTAACGTGGTGGAGTCCGAGCGACCGGCCGATACCCGCGCTATCGTCTTCCCCTCCCACTGTCCGGTGTGCGGCTCTGATGTAGAGCGTGTGGAAGGTGAGGCCGTTACCCGCTGCACCGGCGGATTGATCTGCGGTGCGCAGCGTAAAGAGGCGCTGAAGCATTTTGTCTCCCGCCGCGCCATGGATGTGGACGGCATGGGTGACAAAATTATCGATCAACTGGTCGAGAAAGAGTACGTCCATAACCCAGCCGATCTGTTCAGGCTGACCGCCGGTAAGCTGACGGGCCTTGATCGTATGGGACCTAAATCGGCGCAGAATGTGGTCAACGCTCTGGAAGCCGCGAAACAGACTACCTTTGCCCGCTTCCTCTATGCACTGGGGATCCGTGAAGTGGGTGAAGCGACGGCAGCCGGGCTGGCGGCCTACTTCGGTACCCTGGAGGCGCTCGAGAAAGCCAGCATTGACGAACTACAAAAGGTGCCGGATGTCGGTATTGTGGTTGCGACACACGTCTTCAACTTCTTTGCTGAAGAGAGCAACCGCGAGGTGATTGGCAACCTGCTGGCAGAGGGCATTCAATGGCCTGCGCCAGTGGTGGTCAATGCCGAGGAGATCGACAGTCCGTTTGCGGGTAAAACCGTGGTATTGACGGGCAGCCTTAGCCAGCTTTCACGTGATGATGCGAAAGCGCGTCTGGTCGCACTGGGGGCGAAAGTGGCGGGTAGCGTCTCAAAGAAAACCGATCTGGTGATCGCCGGCGAAGCGGCCGGCTCAAAACTGGCGAAAGCGCAGGAGCTTGGCATTGACGTTATCGACGAAGATGAAATGATGCGTCTGCTGGGAGAGTAACGTGGAGAAGGAACAGCTTGTTGAGATTGCCAATACAGAGATGCCATTCGGTAAATATAAGGGCCGCAGGCTGATTGATTTGCCGGAAGAGTATCTGCTGTGGTTTGCCCGTAAAGATGAATTCCCTGCCGGGCGACTGGGTGAGCTGATGGCTATCACGTTACTGATCAAAACAGAGGGGCTGACCCAGCTGGTTCAGCCCCTGAAACGCCCTTAAGCCTTCGCGGCGCGGGTCTCTTCCTGCGCCTGCAACTTCTCGGTCTGCTGTTTATAACGGCGCGCCAGCACTGCGCAGAGCATCAGCTGCAATTGATGGAAGATCATCAGCGGCAGCACCATCATCCCTATTGCCGCTGTCGGGAAGAGGATATTGGCCATCGGGATACCGTTCGCCAGGCTCTTTTTCGACCCACAGAAGACAATAGTGATCTCATCCGCTTTATTGAAGCCGAAGCGGCGGGCGGCAAACACGTTGATGCCAATAATTATCGCCAGCAGCACCAGGCTTACCACCACGATAAACAGCAACGAACCCACGCCCACTTTATGCCAGATACCGTTGACTACCGCTTCACTGAAGGCAGAGTAGACCACCAGCAAAATGGAAGTCTGGTCAGTTTTAGAGATCCACTTCTTGTGTTTTGCCACAAAGGCGGCAGTCCAGGGGCGGGAAAGATGTCCCAGCACAA
Source organism: Leclercia sp. UBA1284 (assembly GCF_002308415.1). Classification (NCBI taxonomy): domain Bacteria; kingdom Pseudomonadati; phylum Pseudomonadota; class Gammaproteobacteria; order Enterobacterales; family Enterobacteriaceae; genus Leclercia; species Leclercia sp. UBA1284. Next base: position 2,254,539 of record NZ_DBUS01000006.1, on the reverse strand, counting down.
ATGGCAGCAGCAGTTGCAGCATGATTTTACCCACCTGCTCGAGGCTGCCTTCTGCGCCGTGCAGATTCATGACCAGCCCTACCAGCAATGGCGATACGAAGATCCCTAACAGGCTTGAGGCCGACGCCGAACAGACCGCAGCCGCAACGTTACCCCCTGCAAGTGAGGTAAAGGCAATGGCGGACTGGACGGTGGCAGGCAGAATGCACAGATAAAGGAAGCCGCTATAGAGCGCCGGATCTACGTTAACGGGGGCCCACCAGGCAAAGAGCACGCCCAGCACAGGGAAGATAACGAAAGTGCTACACATCACCCAGAGGTGTAGCCGCCAGTGGCTACCGCCAGCAATAATTGCTTCGCGCGACAGCTTTGCGCCATGCATAAAGAACAACAGCGCGATAGCGGCGGTGGTCAGCCCTTCAAAGAAGGGGACAAAACCGCCCCTCGCCGGGAAGAAAGAGGCGAGTAATACGGTGACCACCAGCGTTAACGTAAATGGATCAAGAATCTTTAAAATTTTCATAACCACTCCTGAAAACAGATGCTGCTATTGTGCTTTTATCCGTTTGAGAAATAAAATTGATTTATTGCATCTATTCATGAGTAAAACAGATGAATTACTCCCTGCGTCAACTTCGTGTTTTTGTCACCGTCGCACAGGCGAAAAGCTTTAGCCGCGCCGGGGAGATGATTGGGTTGAGCCAGTCTGCTGTAAGTCATAGCGTGAAAGAGCTGGAACAGCAAACGGGCGTGCGCCTGCTGGACAGAACCACGCGTGAGGTGATACTCACCGAGGCGGGGCAACAGCTGGCCGCGCGGCTGGCGCTTTTGTTAGATGAGCTTTCGAGCACGCTTCGCGATGTAGGAAGGGTAGGGCAGCAGCTTTCAGGCACGGTACGTGTAGCCGCCAGTCAGACCATTTCGGCGCATTTGATTCCGCACTGTATCGCGCAAAGTAATCAATGTTACCCCGATATCAATTTTGTGCTGCATGATCGGCCTCAACAGTGGGTGCTGGAAAGTATTCGACAGGGAGAGGTAGATTTCGGCATCGTTATCGATCCTGGCCCGGTAAGCGACCTTGAGTGTGAAGTCGTGCTCTCGGAGCCATTCTTACTGCTTTGTCGTAACGATAGCCCGCTGGCAGCGCAGACGAGCGTGACGTGGCAAGCGCTGGAAGGGGCAAAACTGGTGTTGCAGGACTATGCCTCAGGAAGTCGACCGCTGATCGATGCCGCCCTTGCGGACCAACAGGTGAATGCCACTATAGTCCAGGAAATTGGACATCCTGCGACGCTCTTCCCGATGGTTGAAGCCGGGATTGGTATCAGCGTTCTCCCGGCTCTGGCTCTGCCTTTACCGCAGGGGAGCCAGCTCACGGTGAAACGATTTACGCCTGCAGTCGAGCGTAAGTTAATGCTGGTGCGGCGTAAAAATCGTTCGCTTTCTGGCGCGGCGCAGGCGATCTGGGAGGTGGTGCGCATCCAGGCTGAACAGCTCACACAAGCCCGTATGCGCGATCCCTTGTTTAACTCTGAGGCGCGTTAAACGTAAATATCAATTTCGTGCTCATCGGAAGGTTTGTTTACGCCTTCCACTTTAGCTTGCGCCTGTTCTTGTTTTTGTTTTGCCTCTTCAGCCTGACGACGTAGCAGCATCTGCAGTTGTGCCTGCAGGCCGTCAATCTGCGCTTTCAGTATCTCTTGTTGCTCCTTTTTTTCTTCGGGAGTGCCGCTTCCCAGGGCAATATCCTTAAATTTCTGGCTCAGTTCAGAAATTTTGGCCGTGATGCGGCTGATTTGCCCAGCAATGCTGTTATCGCTTGAGCCGCTTTTACTGTTACTGCTGGTCTGTATTGATGGGGTTGATGCCTGAATTGTAGTCATATAAAGATCTCTTGCCGGAAATCCCTTTTATCGGCATAAGTTCGCCTCTACTAGAGATCACCTGCCAGAAATGACAGGTAACGAGGCGAAAGGTTATTGGCATGTAAATCTTCGGTTGAGCGATTGATAAAGACGATAAAGAAAGGGGAGTTACCGGAGGTGGGCAAGGGCATAGAGCGTTCAAATCGCAGATAGCAAAAAAGCGCCTTTAGGGCGCTTTTTTACATTGGTGGGTCGTGCAGGATGACTCGCTTCGCTCGCCCTTCGGGCCGTCGCCGTAAACGGCTCCGGTGCCTCACTGCGTTCGGCTCGAGCCTGCTGCAGGTTCGAATCTTTCAAATCGCAGATAGCAAAAAAGCGCCTTTAGGGCGCTTTTTTACATTGGTGGGTCGTGCAGGATTCGAACCTGCGACCAATTGATTAAAAGTCAACTGCTCTACCAACTGAGCTAACGACCCGAAATGGTGGGCGATGACGGGCTCGAACCGCCGACCCCCTCCGTGTAAAGGAGATGCTCTACCAACTGAGCTAATCGCCCATTTCGGAACTGCTGCGATAAGGTGAGAATGGTGGGCGATGACGGGCTCGAACCGCCGACCCCCTCCGTGTAAAGGAGATGCTCTACCAACTGAGCTAATCGCCCAATCTCAATACTTATCTACACTGCGAGCCATCGAAGAAGATGGTGGGTGATGACGGGCTCGAACCGCCGACCCCCTCCGTGTAAAGGAGATGCTCTACCAACTGAGCTAATCACCCCCGCTGTGTGGAGTCGCATTATAGGGAGAGTTGAAAATGAGTCAACGCCTTTTCTAAAGATTTTGTTTGTTCGTCGTAAAATTAGGCAAAACGATCGCAAAACGCGCCATGCAGCATGATTTCTATACAAAAATGGCAAAGGTGGCGGTTCCGGCTGCAACAAGATTGAGGATTCAGGCTGGAGTGATAGAATATTGCCCACTCTCATTTCCAGGATATGCCGGTTGTCGGCATCTTTATTACTGTAAGGCCACTTCATGAAAATCAAAACTCGCTTCGCGCCAAGCCCTACCGGCTATCTGCACGTCGGCGGTGCGCGTACTGCTCTCTATTCCTGGCTTTTTGCGCGTCACAACGGCGGTGATTTCGTTCTGCGTATCGAAGATACCGACCTTGAGCGTTCTACGCCGGAAGCAATTGAAGCCATCATGGATGGCATGAACTGGCTGAATCTGGAGTGGGATGAAGGCCCTTACTTCCAGACCAAACGTTTTGACCGCTATAACGCCGTTATCGATGAGATGCTGGAAGCGGGCACCGCCTACAAATGCTACTGCTCTAAAGAGCGTCTTGAGGCGCTGCGTGAGTCGCAGATGGCAAATAATGAAAAGCCGCGTTACGACGGCCGCTGCCGCCACGGTCATGAGCACCACGCAGATGATGAACCTTGCGTAGTGCGTTTCGCCAACCCGGAAGAGGGCTCGGTGATCTTCGACGATCAGATCCGTGGTCCGATTGAGTTCAGTAACCTGGAGCTTGATGACCTGATCATCCGTCGTACCGATGGTTCACCAACCTACAATTTCTGCGTAGTCGTTGATGACTGGGATATGGAGATCACCCACGTGATCCGTGGTGAAGATCATATCAATAACACGCCACGTCAGATCAACATCCTCAAGGCGCTGAACGCACCGGTACCGGTCTATGCGCATGTCTCTATGATCAACGGTGACGACGGCAAAAAACTGTCGAAACGCCATGGTGCCGTTAGCGTGATGCAGTACCGTGATGATGGTTATCTGCCGGAAGCCCTGCTGAACTATCTGGTGCGTCTGGGCTGGTCTAATGGCGATCAGGAAATTTTCAGCCGTGAAGAGATGATTAAGCTTTTCTCTTTGGGCGCGGTGAGCAAATCGGCCAGTGCATTCAATACTGATAAGCTGCTGTGGCTGAACCATCACTACATCAATACGATGCAGCCAGAATACGTTGCAACCTATCTGCAATGGCATATTGAGCAGGCTAACATCGATACACGCAATGGCCCGCAGCTGGCTGAGCTGGTGAAACTGCTCGGCGAGCGCTGCAAAACGCTGAAAGAAATTGCCGAAAGCTGCCGCTATTTCTATGAAGATTTCGAGCAGTTTGATGCAGATGCGGCGAAGAAACACCTGCGTCCGGTTGCGCGTCAGCCTCTGGAAGTGGTTCGCGATAAACTGGCTGCCCTTACCGACTGGAGCGCTGAAGCTGTGCATAATGCCATTCAGGCGACTGCTGATGAGCTGGAAGTGGGGATGGGTAAAGTGGGCATGCCGCTGCGCGTAGCCGTTACCGGTGCGGGTCAGTCTCCGGCACTGGACGTTACCGTACACGCAATTGGCAAATCACGCAGCGTGGCGCGTATCAATAAAGCGCTGGGCTATATCGCCGAGCGCGAAAGCCAGCAGTAATCTCGTCAGGATGTAAAAACGGCAGGGTCAAGCCTGCCGTTTTTTTTATGTCCCGCTTGCCTGCAGATTGAGGCGGGTGAGAAAACCTTTTATCCCTTCCCGTGCCAACAGCAATGCCAGACGTTCTTGCTCATCTGCCGTCATCTTCTCTAGCGCATCGGTAATTTGCCGTAAAACAGCAGTGGGTCTGTTATCACCATATGGAGGGATACTTTCCGCCAGTTGGTAGAGCGCTTGACGTTTACGGATCGCCGGAATATTCATGATGTGTTTACGCACCTGAGCATCAATATAGACCAGGCGAGCGCGTCCACCTTTTACCCCGCTAATCCCTTCTGTTTTCCAGCCGTTTTTACGTATCCAGCGATTCACGGTCTGCCTGGCGACACCCAGACTATCCGCCAGCTCCTCGGTGGTCATTTTGCTGCGTAAGCTTTTCATAAGCGTTTAATCACGTATCCCTAAGCGTTGTAACAATCCCGAGATCCCTTCCCGGAGTAATAAAGAGGAGAGCTGTTTCTGCTCTTTTGGCGTCATCTCATTTGCCAGCGTCAGGAGCAGGGCAGAGAGCGAGTTGTCTCCGGCTATTTCTGGTAAGGTCGCGGCGTCGGGTGCCCTGCGTGCGCTGCGGATAAAATCGCGAACTTTATCGTTCACATGCACCAGGCGTGCTTTTCCACCCTGTACGCCAGGCTTTGGCGACGTTGCCCAGCCCTCTTTGCGCACCCATTTATTGATGGTTTGTCGACTGTAGCCAGTGAGTCGGGCCAACTCCTCCGGCGTCATTCTTTCCTTGATCATGCCATTTCCAGAGAATTACCAGGGTTAATTGAGGTTTCATCTTATAGCATCATTTAACGTCAAAACGTGACAAGTATAACTACAGGCTGCGAGTCTCCTCGCAATGTGGTTCATTTGCCTGATTTTTCGGCGATCAATCACTGACGGCTGAATTTGCCGTTGACACTCCGCAGCGGAATTCATATGATGCCGCCCGTCAACACGACAAGCTTTACGTATGGGGCTATAGCTCAGCTGGGAGAGCGCCTGCATGGCATGCAGGAGGTCAGCGGTTCGATCCCGCTTAGCTCCACCAAACTCCGAACCCAACAGAGTGAGGTTCGTATAAGCAACGCGTTGGGGCTATAGCTCAGCTGGGAGAGCGCCTGCATGGCATGCAGGAGGTCAGCGGTTCGATCCCGCTTAGCTCCACCAAAATTTAGACCCTCGTCGAAAGACGGGGGTTTTTTTATGCCTATGTAACATCTATTCGCACTTTTTGTTGCCAGAAATAATGCTTTCTATACCTTGACTCAATCTATATCAATAAACAGGTCTCTAAATAGACTTGAACTTGATTCGCGCAATTAATAAACCTATTATCCATCCGGTCAATGAGGCAAACGGTTAATAGATTATTTAATTTAATGAACAGAAAAGCTTACAATAATGTAAAGATATTTATAACAGCGCTGACGCTATGTCTGATTACTGTGCCCTTTTCCCGATATCTTTCTCCGCGCGCTATGGTTAATGGGCATGATGTCTATTTAGCATGGCTACCGTTAAGCGTTATGCTGGCGGTTATACTGTTATTTGGTCGTCGGGCGGTTATTCCTGTTCTTTTAAGTTTTATTGCTACTAACATATTAAGCGTAAGTTTAGCGCCGCTACAACACGCTGTATTATTGTTTTGTCAGACTTTTTCGGTGTTTGCCGTCTGTGGCATGATGCGTCTCATGCTAGGCAAGCGCTGGCGCTACCGCGTGCCCAACAAATATGTCGGGTTACGTATTTTCTGGCTCGGTTTTATGGTGCCGATAGGTATCAAATTATCGATGTACCTTGCTGGTTATCTATTTCTTTTCCCGGTAACAATATCGACATTTTTCGGCGAGGGAACGGCAATATATAACGTTGTGGATATTCAGAGCCTGATTTGTGCAGCGTTAATTTTTACCATGATGTTCTATTATCCGTTAAGAATGATAATTAATCCCCGCTACGCCAGAACGTTCTGGCTACAGAGCGTGAAGCCCGTCTTTTTTCACAAGAAATCGTTATATATTGTCATCTGGTTACTGCTTTTAATTCTCATTATCGCCATTTTATGTGCTCCCGTAGAGTCACCCATCATTGCGGGATATTTAATGCCGATTATTTTTATCCTCTTTACGTTAGGTATTAGTCGCCTGAGCTATGCGCTTATCTCTCTGTTCTGGGCTGGAACCGCGCTCCTGCTGTTAACCTACAATTACAACTTTCTTACAGGGGTCGAGTCGGGCCATTCTCTCTCCTTCATCCTTTCTGTACTGATCTCTTTTGCGATCTGTTTACTCTACATGTCGAAGATCTACCAGCGAAGTGAATGGCTTAAGCAGGGCTGGCAGGAGAGGGCGCTCACCGATCCGCTTACCGGTTTACCTAACATTCGCGCACTGGAAGACTTTCTACAGATTCACCCTGGCGCGAAACTCTGTTGCCTGCGCATGGATAATCTCGAATTTCTAAGTCGCCATTACGGCATTCTAATGCGGGTTCATTGCAAACGCAGGATCACCGCATCGTTACAGCCGTTACTGCAAAAGGACGAGACACTATTCCAGCTACCCGGAAGTGAGCTGGTACTGGCGTTGCTGGGGCCGGGGACGGCCGAGCGACTGCAGCATATGGTCGACCGACTCAACAGCCGTAAAATTGTCTGGAACAACACCGGGCTGGATATTGAATTTGGCGCCTCCTGGGGAGAGGTTGAGAACGGTGAGCATCTGCATCATACGCTGGGGCAACTGAGCTGGCTGGCTGAGCAATCCTGCGCCGCGCATAATGTGCTGGCGCTCACCAACAGGATTGAAGATGCCTCCGGCCAAACCACCGACAGGGTATTGCTGCTGGGCCGCATTAAACGCGCTCTTGAAGAGGGTGGCTTACATCTTTACGCCCAGGCGATCCGGGATGCTGAGGGGAAAGGTTACTATGAAATCCTCTCACGTCTGGAGAGTGAAGGTGAGATTATCACCCCCGATCGCTTCATTCCGCTGATTGCCCAATTTAACTTGAGCCATCGCTTTGATCTTAACGTCGTTGAGAATCTGCTCATTTGGCTACGCCAGCACCCCGTGACGGATGCCGGGACACGGTTTTCCGTCAATCTGCTGCCGATGACGCTGATGCAGCAAGAGGTGGCTGCAGAGATCATCGGCCTCTTTGAGCGTTACGGGGTGGCCCCGCAGACCGTCGTCATCGAGATAACCGAAGAGCAGGCTTTTTCGAACTCCGGAAGCAGCATCAAAAATATCCAGCAGCTCAGGGACTACGGTTTCCGCATTGCGATTGATGACTTTGGGTCAGGTTACGCCAACTATGAGCGTCTTAAGCGTCTGGAGGCAGACATCATTAAGATCGATGGCTGTTTTGTGAAAGATATCTGTACCGACAATATGGATGCCATGATTGTGCAATCTATTTGCAATCTGGCAAAAACGAAAGCGCTCTCTGTGGTAGCTGAATATGTGGAAACGCCTGAGCAGCGCGACATGCTGCTGCGTTTCGGTGTGGACTATCTTCAGGGCTATTTGATAGGCAAACCGATGCCTTTAGCGGAATTACAGGGATAAAAAAACCGGGAGCATTTGCTCCCGGTTGCTTTTACAGCGTCGTATTACAGAACCAGTGCTGCGATAGAAGCAGACAGGACGCTAACCAGCGTAGAGCCGTACACCAGCTTCAGACCGAAGCGAGAAACCACGTTACCCTGCTCTTCGTTCAGGCCTTTAATCGCGCCCGCGATAATGCCGATAGAAGAGAAGTTAGCGAAGGAGACCAGGAATACAGACAGGATGCCTTCCGCGCGCGGCGACAGGGTGCCCGCGATCTTTTGCAGGTCCATCATGGCAACGAATTCGTTAGAGACCAGTTTGGTGGCCATAATACTGCCAACCTGAAGCGCTTCGCTTGCCGGAACACCCATCACCCATGCAACCGGGTAGAAGATATAACCCAGAATCCCCTGGAAGGAGATGCCCAGTACCGCAGCAAACAGGGCATTCAGTGCGGAGATCAGGGCAATGAAGCCGATCAGCATCGCAGCAACGATAATCGCAACTTTAAAACCAGCCAGGATGTATTCACCCAGCATTTCGAAGAAGCTCTGACCTTCGTGCAGATTTGCCATCTGCAGGTTCTCTTCACTCTCATCCACGCGGTACGGGTTGATCAGTGACAGAACAATGAAGGTGCTGAACATGTTCAGAACCAGCGCCGCAACCACGAATTTCGGTTCCAGCATTGTCATATATGCGCCCACGATAGACATGGATACAGTCGACATTGCGGTAGCCGCCATGGTGTACATGCGGTTACGGGACATCTTGCCGAGGATATCTTTATAGGCGATAAAGTTCTCAGACTGACCCAGGATCAGCGAGCTGACGGCGTTGAAAGATTCCAGTTTGCCCATGCCATTGACTTTGGACAGTACTGTACCGATAGCGCGGATCACAATGGGCAGAATGCGAATGTGCTGCAGAATACCGATCAGCGCAGAGATGAAGACGATAGGGCACAGAACTTTCAGGAAGAAGAATGCCAGACCTTCATCATTCATTTTACCGAATACGAAGTTGGTCCCTTCATTTGCGAATCCGAGCAGTTTTTCAAACATTTCGGAGAAGCCTTTTACGAAGCCAAGACCCACGTCGGAGTTCAGGAAGAACCAGGCGAGTAAAACTTCAATAACGAGTAACTGTACAACATAGCGAATGCGGATTTTTTTGCGGTCATGGCTGACCAGCAACGCAAGCGCTGTAACGACAACGAGTGCCAGGACAAAATGAAGGACGCGGTCCATATTTGCTCCAAATATGAGGCAGGTTTAATTTCCGTGCACATTCTATGTAACAACAGTAAAGAAAACGAGATCAAAGCCACACTATAGTCACGTCCTGTGACGAGACTCAAAAATAGTGACACACCATACATTTTTGTTATGTTATGTAAATGAGTTAAAAGTTAAGTTCGTGTGCTACGCTTCACAAATATGGGCGCATTCAATCTGCGCTACGTCTATTTTTATTTTCCAGCCTGATCATTGTTCTTAGCTATCACAGTCATCAATACAACCATCGCAAATGAACTTGATAATCATTCGCATTTTGATAGCATTAAACATAGCAAAGGCTATATTTTAGAGGCAGAGATGACGAACAGTCGCGTTGAGAGTAGCAGCGGCCGCGCAGCACGCAAGATGCGTTTCGCATTAATGGGACCTGCGTTCATCGCTGCGATTGGTTATATCGATCCGGGTAACTTTGCGACCAATATTCAGGCCGGCGCCAGCTTCGGTTATAAATTGCTGTGGGTGGTGGTGTGGGCGAACCTGATGGCAATGTTGATTCAGGTGCTGTCGGCCAAACTGGGTATCGCAACCGGAAAAAATCTGGCGGAGCAGATCCGCGACCACTATCCGCGTCCGCTGGTCTGGTTTTATTGGGTGCAGGCAGAAATCATCGCCATGGCCACTGACCTGGCAGAATTCATTGGCGCGGCCATCGGATTTAAGTTGATCCTTGGGATTTCACTGTTGCAGGGCGCGGTCTTAACGGGTATCGCCACTTTCCTGATTTTGATGCTTCAGCGACGTGGGCAAAAACCACTTGAGCTGGTCATTGGCGGCCTGCTGCTATTTGTGGCGGCGGCCTACATTGTCGAGCTGGTCTTCTCGCAGCCGGACTTTGTGCAGTTAACGAAGGGGATGGCCATTCCGAGCCTGCCGACATCGGAAGCGGTATTCCTCGCCGCCGGGGTTCTGGGGGCGACCATTATGCCGCACGTCATTTATTTGCACTCTTCTTTAACCCAGCATCTGCATCAGGGATCGCCAAAGGAGCAGTATTCCGCAACGAAATGGGATGTGGCGCTCGCAATGACCATCGCCGGTTTTGTTAACCTGGCCATGATGGCTACTGCAGCAGCGGCCTTTCATTTTAATGGCCATACCGGGATTGCCGATCTCGATCAGGCCTATCTGACCCTTGAACCGCTGTTAAGCCACGCTGCCGCCACGATTTTCGGCCTGAGCCTGGTGGCTGCCGGGCTCTCCTCTACGGTTGTTGGCACGCTGGCAGGGCAGGTTGTTATGCAGGGGTTTGTACGCTTTCATATTCCACTGTGGGTACGCCGTACCATTACGATGATGCCTTCATTCATTGTGATTCTGATGGGGCTCGATCCGACGCGGATTCTGGTCATGAGCCAGGTGCTGCTGAGCTTTGGTATTGCGCTGGCGCTGGTGCCCTTGCTGATTTTTACCAGTGACAAATCCCTGATGGGTGAGCTCGTCAACTCGAAAATGGTGAAGCGAATCGGATGGGCGATCGTCGTGGTAGTGGTTGCGCTTAACATCTGGTTGCTTATCGGGACAGCGCTGGGGTTATAAACGTGGAGTGATAAAAAAGGAGCCGGTAGGCTCCTTTTTCGTATTAGTGGTGATGTCCGTGACCATGGCCATGGCCGCGACCACGACCTCCGCGATGATCATCCCGGTCTCTCCAGCCTTCACGGTAGCCGCGCTCATAAGCTTTGCGCTTATCCCAGCCACGATGATAGCCATTATCATGTTTACGCCAGTGGTTGCCGCGCCATTCATAATGGCGATGCCAGTAGCCGCGGTCACGCCAGCCACCGCCGTCCCAGTAGTTACCGTAATTATCGCGATCGCCAATTTGTAATTTAATCGATGGCAACAGGGTGATTTCGCCAGCATTAGCAACCAGCGGTGCTGAAGCCAGTAAAACTGCGGCCAGAATCAGGGACCTGAACATTGTTATTCTCCTTCACGATCGGGGCCGAAGCCGGCCTGTTAACGCAATTTTACGGGGCTGTGAAGCCGCGTTTAATGCGCGTAACTCCGAAATGAGAAGGCGAAGCACGATTTGCTAAAAATGCTGCTATTTTGCGCTGTCCAGAATCGCTTCGATTTCACTCAACTCTTCAGCAGCAAAATGGCGGTTCGCCAGCATGCCTACCGCATCTTCAATCTGTGCTGTCTTACTGGCACCTATCAGCACTGAGGTGACGGCACGATTTCTCAGCACCCAGGCGAGTGCCATTTGCGACAACTTCTGACCTCGGCGTTCGGCTATCGCATTCAGCATCCGCACTTTTTTCAGCGTCTCTTCTGTGAGCTGATCCGGATTGAGGAAACGGCTGCCGCTTGCGGCGCGGGAATCGGCCGGTATGCCATTCAGATAGCGGTCGGTTAATTGCCCACCCGCCAGCGGCGAGAAGGCAATGCAGCCCACGCCATTTTCTTGCAGCACCTCAAGCAGGCCAGCTTCCGGTGCGCGCTCGAACATTGAGTATTTCGGCTGGTGGATAAGGCAGGGGGTGCCTAAGTCATTCAGAATCTCAATGGCCTGGCGTGCAAGTTCGGCCGGGTAGTTGGACAGCCCGACGTACAGGGCTTTCCCCTGGCGGACAATATGGTCAAGCGCTTTCATCGTCTCTTGCAGCGGCGTTTCGGGATCGGGGCGATGGTGGTAGAAGATATCCACATATTCCAGACCCATGCGTTTCAGGCTCTGATCAAGGCTGGCAATAAGGTACTTGCGCGAGCCCCAGTCGCCGTAGGGACCCTCCCACATGGTGTATCCCGCTTTGCTGGAAATGATTAGCTCATCGCGATAGGGCAGGAAATCCTCCTGCAAAATACGTCCAAAGTTACGTTCAGCGGAGCCCGGTGGCGGACCGTAGTTATTGGCCAGGTCAAAGTGCGTAATGCCCAAATCGAAGGCGCGCTGTAATAGTTGACGGCTGTTCTCGATCAGGGTGGTGTCACCAAAGTTATGCCATAAGCCAAGCGAGATGGCGGGCATTTTAAGGCCACTGCTTCCGCATCGCTGATACGTCATTGACTGGTAACGGTTTTTATCCGCCTGATAAACCATAGGTACGTCCTCTGAGCCGGAAATAAAGGTGAGTGTATACGTTTACACAATAAACGAGATCGGCAGATTACAGCGCGAAAATTTGTAAAGCATTCTTTCCATAACCTCATTGTTTGTGTTTCTGGACACCCATCACGCTTCTTCAATACTCAAATTGAAGTCATCATAATAAGGACACCTGCTATGCGTACCCCCTACTGCGTCGCTGATTATTTACTGGATCGTCTTACTGATTGTGGCGTAGACCACCTGTTTGGCGTGCCTGGCGACTATAACCTGCAGTTTCTTGATCACGTCATCGACAGCCCCGATATCGGTTGGGTGGGCTGTGCCAATGAGCTGAATGCGGCCTATGCCGCCGACGGCTACGCGCGTTGTAAAGGCTTCGCTGCTCTTCTGACCACCTTTGGCGTGGGGGAGCTCAGCGCCATTAACGGCGTAGCGGGCAGCTTTGCAGAACATGTACCGGTTCTGCATATTGTGGGTGCGCCTGGCAGCGCATCGCAGAAAAAGGGGGAGTTGCTCCATCACACCCTTGGTGACGGCGAGTTCCGTCATTTTTACCATATGAGTGAATCCATTACGGTGGCGCAGGCGCTACTTACCGAACAAAACGCCTGCTATGAAATCGACAGGGTGCTGATCGCCATGCTGCGCGAGCGCCGTCCCGGCTATCTGATGCTGCCTGCCGATGTGGCAAAAAAACCTGCCACGCCGCCTGTAAACGCTCTCATCGATGAGCGGTATGAGAGCGACGGTTTCCGCCTCGAAGCCTTCCGCCAGGCCGCGGAACAACGTCTGGCGATGAGCGAACGTACCGCGCTGCTGGCTGACTTCCTGGTATTGCGTTATGGCCTGCAAAAACAGCTTCAGCAGTGGGTCTGCGAAACGCCTATTGCCCATGCCACTATGCTGATGGGGAAAGGGATATTCGATGAACGTAAACCGGGTTTTTACGGTACATACAGCGGCTCTGCCAGCAGCGCGGCGGTAAGCGAAGCCATCGAAGGCGCAGACACCGTGATCTGCATAGGGACACGTTTTACCGACACCCTGACGGCGGGCTTTACGCACACGCTCACGCAGCAACAAACTATCGAGGTGCAGCCGCACGCGTCACGCGTGGGCGACACCTGGTTTACCGGCATCCCCATGACGCAGGCCATTGAGGTGCTGCATCGCTTGTGCCGGGAACAGAGTGATGGCAGAAATCTGCCGAAACGGCCTCTCCCTTCGACGGCGATGCACCACGGCAGCCTGACGCAGGATAGTTTCTGGAAAACCCTGCAAACCTTCATTCGCCCCGGGGATATTATTCTGGCCGACCAGGGGACCTCTGCGTTTGGGGCCATAGATCTCTGCCTGCCGAACGAGGTGAATTTTATTGTCCAGCCTATCTGGGGGTCGATCGGCTACACGCTCGCCGCCGCCTTTGGCGCTCAGACGGCGTGTCCGGATCGCAGAGTGATTGCCATTACCGGTGATGGCGCCGCGCAGCTGACTATTCAGGAGCTGGGGTCGATGCTGCGTGATAACCAGCATCCTCTGATTCTGGTGCTGAACAACGAAGGGTATACGGTCGAGCGCGCCATTCACGGTCCCGAACAACGCTATAACGATATTGCCCTGTGGGACTGGACTAAAATTCCCCAGGCGCTCAGCCTGGATTGTCAGGCTGAGTGCTGGCGAGTGAGTGAAACGGTTCAACTCGCCGAGGTGCTGGAGAAGGTGGCTCACAGCGAGCGGCTTTCGCTAATTGAGGTGATGTTACCGAAGCATGATATTCCGCCGTTATTGGGTGCTATCACCCGTGCGCTCGAGGCACGTAATAATGCCTGATTAGCGATCTCTACGCCCGACGATCATCATCGGTCTGCCCGCCAGCAACAGCCAGGCGGGCAGCATGACGATGCAGAGTAACGGCATCAGGTTAAGATCCGGCACCACCACCGCAGCCATAAACAGGCTCAGCCACGCATCCCGCGTCACCACCAGCACAAGTCCCAGAATCGAACATGAAACGGTAATCGCCGCCGGCACTGCTTCGACGTGTTCGTGCAGCATCAGCCCCAGCGCCGCGCCGATAAACACGGCAGGGAAGATACGCCCGCCGCGAAAGCCGCACGCGGCCGCGACCACTAAGGCTGCCAGTTTAATCAGGGCAAACAGCAGATAATCGCTGACGCTGAAGACCTGGCTAAAGGCCATCTGCTGCATCTCATCCAGCCCCTTAAATAAGGTTATCGGTCCGCCGATGGCGCCAAGGATCCCCAGCAGCAAACCGCCTGCGCCCAGAATCAACACCGGGTTTTTCAGGCGGTGCATAACCCTGTGCAGACGCGGCAGGCACCAGACCGCCACCATGCCCAGAGCAATGGCGATGGCCGCGACCACCGCGCCGCTGAAGAGATCGACGAGCTGCATCTGCCCATAGTGCGCAATGGGGAGAGAGAAGTGGGGATGATAAAAGAGGCTGGTGGTAAGCGCGCCGGCAGCCGCCGCTAACAGCGGGGCAAAAAGACGATCCCAGAGGGGGAGATCATTATTCCCGCTCAGGGTTTGCGAGAAAATTAGCGCGGCAGCGACAGGGGTGCCAAACAGTGCGCCAATGGTGCCGGCAGAGGCCAGGATCGTCCAGTCGAGCGCATCCACGCGTGGGAAAGTCCGTGCCCCAATGGCCACGGCCAGCGCAATATTGACTGCCATCACCGGGTGTTCCGGCCCCAGGCTCACGCCACCCGCCAGGCCAATAATCAGGGCGATAATTAACCCTGGCAGTGCGCTACCATTCACTGGTGCACCGATCAGAGGTTCGGTGGCCGGATCGGGCCCGGCATGGCCAGGGCTGTAGCGCACCACCAGACCGACGGCAATCCCCGTGAGGGTCAGCATCACCAGCGTCCAGACGGGAGAGTCAAAGCGCAAGCCCATGGCGGCAGGCAGTGTTTTCCACAGGAAAGCCTGTAAAACGGAAGCGACCTTCATAATAACGATCAGGATCAGACTGGATGCCACGCCAATAATTAACGCCGGGGGGGCCAGCAACAGCATGGTTCTGGCTCGCGGATGGAGCATGATGATTTCCTTGTAGAAAATGACACGCGTTACTTTGCACAATCAGTTTGTATCTCATAGTGCAATTGGTGCTGAAACGGTAAAGTTATTCTGTGACGTAGATCGATAATCCTGGGGCACTTTCACCCAGGCCGTTGTTGTTACGGTGCCTTGAATTTAGAGTGTGCCAAAGAGTTATTTTGACTTTAGCGGAGCAGTAGAAGAATGACAAAGTATGCTTTGGTAGGTGATGTGGGGGGGACGAATGCGCGTCTGGCATTATGCGATGTCAGTAACGGGGAGATTTCCCGGGCGAAGACCTATTCCGGGCTGGATTATCCCAGCCTGGAAGCCGTGGTGCGCGTCTATCTGACGGAGCACAACGTCAGCGTCGAGGATGGCTGTATCGCCATTGCCTGTCCTATCACGGGTGACTGGGTGGCCATGACCAACCACACCTGGGCCTTTTCCATCGAAGAGATGAAAAACAACCTGGGTTTTGCGCATCTGGAAATTATTAACGACTTCACCGCGGTATCGATGGCGATCCCGATGTTAACGCCAGAGCATCTTATCCAGTTCGGCGGCACGCAGCCGGTTGAAGGCAAACCGATTGCCGTTTATGGCGCAGGCACCGGCTTAGGGGTATCGCACCTGGTGCACGTCGATAAGCGCTGGGTAAGCCTTCCGGGCGAAGGGGGCCATGTCGATTTCGCGCCGAACAGCGAAGAAGAGGGCATTATCCTTGAAGAGCTGCGAGCAGAGATTGGCCACGTGTCAGCAGAGCGCGTCCTCTCGGGACCTGGGCTGGTGAATCTCTACCGTGCGATTGTCAAATCAGATGGCCGCCTGCCGGAAAATCTGCAGCCGAAAGATGTTACTCAACGCGCACTGGAAGATACCTGTATTGATAGCCGTCGGGCGCTGTCGCTGTTCTGCGTCATAATGGGGCGTTTCGGCGGTAACCTGGCGTTGAACCTTGGCACCTTTGGCGGGGTGTACATCGCTGGCGGCATCGTACCGCGTTTTCTGGAATTCTTTAAAGCGTCCGGCTTCCGTGGCGGCTTTGAAGATAAAGGTCGCTTCAAAGCTTACGTACAGGATATCCCTGTGTTCCTGATCGTCCACGATAACCCCGGTCTGCTGGGGGCGGGCGCCCATCTGCGCCAGACGCTGGGTCAGGTACTGTAACGTCCTCTCCCGGTGGCTGTCAGGTCACCGGGACATCTCCCCTACAAGTGCATAAGCTGGCGAAACTCTTTCACCTTGCTACGGCTGACCGGCACCTGAAAATCGAGATCTTTCAGACGCAAAATATAGGTATTGTTAAACCAGGGTTCAATCTCGCGGATCTTGTTCAGATTGACACAAAATGAGCGATGGCAGCGGAAAAAGCGACTGGCCGGCAGCTTGCTACAAAACTCGGTAATGTTCATTGGCATGACAAAGGAGTCGCGCCGCGTGTAGACAAAGGTCATCTTTTCATGGGCTTCCGCATAGTAGATATCGTCCATCGGCGTCACGATGATGCGTTCGTCTTTGATCAGATTGATGGTGTCATTTTCACGCGGGGCAGGGGAGGCAACGCTCTGCCCGCTGCCCGATTGCTGTTGTGCCCAGGCCTGCTCCAGCTTTTGCAGCATGCTGACGATACGCGACTCCTGGTAAGGCTTCAGAATATAGTCAAACGCTTCCAGTTCGAAGGCCTCAACCGCATGCTCCTTCCAGGCCGTGACAAACACAATGTAGGGCTTGCTGGCAAACTGGCTGATGTTTTGTGCCAGCAATACGCCATCCAGCGACGGGATGTTAATGTCGAGAAAAATGGCATCGACCCGGTTATGTTGCAGGAATTTTAAAACGTCCAGCCCGTCGTCAAAGGTCCCGACGATCTCCATCTGACTATGCGCTTTAATGAGCCAGCTTAGCTCCTGCTGGGCGAGTATCTCATCTTCCACAATGATGACTTTCATGCTAACTCCGGACTAAGGTAATAACAGCGTCTGGGCATGAACGGCTGAGCGTTCATTTGGGACATAAAACGCGATCTCGGTGCCCGGTTCGAGGCGGCGGATGTGTAGCCCCTCTCCGTAGAGGAGTTTCACCCGGTGATGCACGTTAAGCAGGCCAATTTTGTTGCCGGGCATTTCGTTCGCTTCAACCCGCTCAACCACCTTCGGATCGATACCGTGTCCGGTGTCCCGCACCGATACGCGCACCCGATTACCGCACTCGGCAATACTGATGGTGACCACTCCTTTCCCTTTGCAGGGCTGGATGCCATGTACAATCGCGTTTTCCACCAGTGGCTGGATCAGCAGGCTGGGAATTACACAGTTTACCTCTTCATCAATGTCGTATATCACCGTCAATTTATCGCCGAAGCGAGCCTGCTCAATCGCGATGTAATCTTTAATCTGATACAGCTCTTTTTTGATATCGATCTGCTCATCGTCTTTCAGCTCAATGTTGTAGCGCAAATAGCGGGACAAATTAAAAATCAGCTGGCGCGCCGTATCCGGATTAAGGCGGATCGAAGAGGAGATGGCATTCAGCGCGTTAAACAGAAAGTGGGGGTTAATCTTACTCTGTAACGCACGCAGTTCAGCCTTATTGGCCATTTCACGTAGCTGCTCGGCGCGGGAGACTTCCAGTTGTGTGGAGATAATTTGCGATAATCCCACGGCCATCTCCTGGAGCGAGGAGGTGATCTGGTGCGCGTGGCAGTAGTAAATTTTCAGCGTGCCGGTGACCACCCCTTTTTCCCATAAGGGGATCACCAGCATCGAGTGAATTTCCGGCGTACGGTAGGCCTCATCGTTATTTTTGATGATGATCTTGCCGTAGTTGATGGCCTGACGCGTAGTCGGGCTCACGTTGTCGTCATTGTCGCGATAGTTATCTTCCCCGACACCCACATAGGCCAGCACGCGGTCAATATTGGTAATGGCAACGGCATCCGCATGAATATCGCGGCGGATGATGTCGCACACCTGACGCAGAGATTCGGCGTTGATATGGCGAAACAGCGGTAGCGTTTTGTTGGCAATATCCAGAGCCAGCTTGGCCTGGCGGGCGGCGCTGGCCTCTTTTTCCCCTTCCACGCTCTGTACCAGCAGCACAATAAAGCCAACGCAGACGCTGCCGAGGATCATCGGCACACCGATTTTCGACACGATATCCAGGCCCAGTGCAATGGTAGGTGCCCAGACAACCACCAGGATCATGGTCAGGGTTTCGCAAGCCATCCCTGCCAGGATGCCAACTTTCCAGTGCTGTTTTTTCGGGACTTTGCGGTTGATCCAGCCCGACAGGATGCCGGCAATAATACTGGTGATAAAGCAGGGGATCGCCGTGACCCCTCCGATATCAATCAGATAGCGGTGCACCCCGGCGATGAGACCGGTAATAATGCCCACCCAGGGGCCAAACAGGATGCCGCCGGACATCACCGCAATAATGCGCACATTGACCAGCGACCCCTCTACCGGTACGCCGGACCAGGTACTGAACAGCGCAAACATCGAAAAGATGGCGGTAACGGCCAGCAGCTCTTTCGGCGAGTGCGCCGACTTATGGAGCAGTTCGCGGAACAGGCGGATGCGGATTAGAAAGAAAAGGCAAATCAGCATCAATGCCGCACGATCAAAGACCGCCAGCAGCATATTGAATATTTCGTGCACGAGAAAACCTGCAAGACGGGGAAAAAGGCATAATAAAAAACCTGACGCCGAATGACCAGCCATCACTCAGAATTATCAAATGAGGAAAGTCCATACAATCCAAAGGGGATAGGGCGTGAAGGGAGGCTGCCTCGCCAAAGAGAGGGACGTTTAAACCTGAGGGTAAAATGTTTGATATCATCATGTTAACAAAAAAGCATGTTTCAAGAACTTGCGGTCGTTTTAGTTCCTGTTTTCTCTCTGGCACTGTTCCCGTTTTCTGGCCGACGACTTTTTTCACTCAGCCTCTCGACAAGCTGTTTTTTTTCAGGCTATTTTCTCTACATGCCACACACGTGGCAGCGTCGCTCGGACGGTCCGGGCGCTCACGTTAATCGAGGAATCTATGGCTGACTCCAGTCCTGAACGCCGCTTTACGCGTATTGATCGTCTCCCCCCTTATGTTTTTAACATCACTGCTGAGCTGAAAATGGCTGCGCGTCGGCGCGGCGAAGACATTATCGATTTCAGTATGGGTAACCCGGACGGTGCGACCCCGCCCCATATCGTTGAAAAACTCTGCACCGTAGCGCAACGCCCGGATACGCACGGTTACTCGACTTCCCGCGGTATTCCTCGTCTGCGCCGCGCTATCTCCCGCTGGTATCAGGATCGTTATAACGTCGACATCGACCCTGAAAGCGAAGCTATCGTCACTATCGGCTCTAAAGAGGGGCTGGCGCACCTGATGCTGGCAACGCTCGATCACGGGGATACGGTGCTGGTGCCCAACCCAAGCTACCCTATCCACATTTACGGTGCGGTCATCGCCGGAGCGCAGGTACGCTCAGTGCCGCTGGTAGAAGGCGTCGACTTTTTCAATGAGCTGGAGCGCGCGATTCGCGAAAGCTACCCCAAGCCGAAGATGATGATTCTCGGTTTCCCCTCTAACCCAACCGCGCAGTGCGTTGAGCTCGAGTTTTTTGAGAAGGTCGTTGCGCTGGCGAAGCGCTACGATGTGCTGGTGGTGCATGATCTGGCCTACGCCGATATCGTCTATGACGGCTGGAAAGCACCTTCCATCATGCAGGTACCCGGTGCTCGCGACGTGGCCGTCGAGTTCTTTACGCTGTCGAAAAGCTACAACATGGCCGGCTGGCGTATCGGATTTATGGTAGGTAATAAAACGCTGGTTAATGCGCTGGCGCGTATTAAAAGCTACCACGACTACGGCACCTTCACCCCATTACAGGTTGCGGCCATCGCTGCGCTGGAGGGGGATCAGCAGTGTGTGCGCGACATTGCCGCACAATATAAACGTCGCCGCGATGTACTGGTGAAGGGGCTGCACGAAGCAGGCTGGATGGTTGAGATGCCAAAAGCGTCTATGTACGTCTGGGCAAAAATCCCTGAACCCTACGCGGCGATGGGATCGCTGGAGTTTGCTAAAAAGCTGCTGCAGGACGCCAAAGTGTGTGTCTCTCCGGGTATTGGCTTCGGCGATTACGGTGACACCCATGTCCGCTTTGCGCTCATCGAAAACAGCGACCGTATCCGCCAGGCGGTGAGGGGCATTAAAGGCATGTTCCGCGCCGATGGGCTATTACCGGCTGCCACAAAAAATACGACGGAACAGGCAGGTTAACCATCCCAAAAAAAGCAGGCGCCAACGGCGCCTGCTTTTTTGACTGCATGTTCTTCGCTCAGATCATCAGGGCAAAGGTACCGGCCCAGACTAAAACAATCACCGACATACCCATAAAGAAATATTTCACGTTCATCGCTCCGCGCATCCACTGACACGCCTTAAAAACAGAGTCCAACTGAGTATAGAGAGGTGAAGTCAGGGCAACGCGGAAATAAGAATTATCCCCGTAATAGACCCAACACCAGCTCAGAATTCTATGGCATCCCATTGCCAGACGGCGTTAATGTACGCTTAAAAATCAGGGGTGACAAGTGAGATTTTTTTAAATGATTTCCGTTACTTAGGGGTGTCGTGGAACGGCGACAGTTTAATTTCGCCGGGTAATAAATTTCACTTGAGCGAAGTCAAAAACGAAACGGTAATGGCGAAGATGCAGATGTCTGAAAAGGTTAGTTTCTTAGTGAAACTAACCTGACGTCAGCATTATAAATAGAGGGACGTTTCGCCTTCAGGGCGGGTTTTAAAGCGGCGATGCACCCATAAATACTGTTCGGGAGCACGCATGATTTCGCGCTCAATGATCTTATTGATATAGCTGGCGGCTTCACTCTCATCTTCCGGATAGTTTTCCATCACCGGTGTGATAAACAGACGATAGCCAGAGTTATCCTTTTTACGGATCATGGTGACGGTGAGCATGGCCGCTTTTGACAGGCGAGAAATCACAAAGGTGCCGTTAGTGGTCGCGACATCCTTCACGGCAAAGAAGGGGGCAAAGTTACTGCCTTTACGCCCATAATCCTGATCCGGTGCAAACCAGACCGCTTCGCCTTTCTTCAGGGCGCTCACCAGGCCACGCAGGTTATTACGGTTAATCATCGCCTTATTCGAGCGCATACGCCCGCGGGTCTGAACCCACTCCATCAGGGGGCTATTATGTTGACGGTAGGTCGCCATCATCGGCTGGCATAAACCCATGACCCGGCCACCGAGTTCCAGCGACATAAAGTGAACGCCGATGACCATCACGCCACGATTTTTGGCCAGAGCATGCTGCAAATGCTCAAGGCCTTCAACGTCAAACCATTTACGTACTCGCCAGTCAGGCCAGAACCAGGCCATGCCGGTCTCCAGCAAAGCCATGCCGATGGCTTTAAAATTTTCGGCGATCATCTGTTCACGCTCGTTTTCAGATAACGATGGGAAACAGAGCTCCAGATTTCTGCGTGCAATCTTCTCGCGACGTTTCAGAAAACGTCGTGACAGGCTACCCAGTCGGGTGCCAAGCCAACGTATCGCAGGGTAGGGGAGCTGCACGAGCAGCCACAAAACACCCAGACCAAACCACGTTACCCAGTAACGAGGATGCAGAAGTGAGCGTTTGAATTTGCTTTGCGACAAGATAAAACAACCTTTATGGAGGGGATATTGGTAACGCTATTATCACGTTACACCATAATGCTTTTAGAGACAGAGACCAATGGGTGGTATCTGAATAATTCGGAAATTAAACCCGACGCGACTGAAGCACACCAGGCGGCGGCGTAATGTAGCACCCTTGCACTGTACGTGACTAACACTACTTATAGTACGGAAAAAGATAATCTCAAAGAGGTCTGCGCAGTGTGCTTTTTATACGATAAAAACGGGTAAAAAGAAGCTTGCTTTTCGTCGGGATCGTTTAAAAAAGTAGCGAGCGAAACTGTTTTGCGAACGCGATCGACGAACAGAGCGATTCTCTAAAGCTCCGGCGCGTCGTTATGCGTATCGCTGTACTTTGCATCAGCGAATGAGAGGTTTTGGTAAGTGGGAGAGGCGTAAGCGGTGTGCATTAATGGTGTCCCCTGCAGGAATCGAACCTGCAACTAGCCCTTAGGAGGGGCTCGTTATATCCATTTAACTAAGGGGACGAGGCGGCACGAGTATAACGTCATTTACACTTTGCGTTAAGCGCGTGGCCGCCCGACTGCTTAAAGAGTCGCCATTCAGGTTGATTATTTTGCGTCTTTCCCGCTTTCCTGCAACTCCTGTTCTTTCGCTTTGGCTTCGGCCTTGCGCTTATTTGACATGTCGTTACGGATTTGCGCATGGCTCAGCAGAGCAAAAATAAAGGTGCCGCCGCAGATATTTCCCGCCAGAGTTGGCAGAGCGAATGGCCAGAAAAATTCCGTCCAGGGGATTGTCCCGTTGAAAACCAGGTAGAGAATTTCAACGGCGCCAACCACGATATGCGTCGTATCGGCCAGCGCAATTAGCCAGGTCATCAGAATAATGACCACGATTTTCGCCGAGCCGGCAGAGGGAAACATCCACACCATGGTGGCGATGATCCAGCCGGAAATAATCGCGTTGGAGAACATCTCCAGCGGAGTATTCTTCATCACGTCCATACCAATTTTGACAAAAGCATCTCGCGTCTCTTCATCAAAAATGGGCATATATTCAAACGCCCAGGCCGCTATCCCAGTCCCGACGATATTCCCCAGCAGTACCACGCTCCACAACCGCATCAACAGGCCAAAGTTGCTCCATGTCGGGCTCTGCATAACGGGCAGAACGGCGGTGACGGTGTTTTCGGTAAAGAGTTGCTGACGCGCCATAATGACGATAATAAAACCAAAGGTGTAGCCGAGGTTTTCCAGCAGAAAAGCACCCGGCACGCCGTCAAGCTGTACGTGGAAAATCCCTTTCGCCAGCAGAGACGCGCCCATCGATAGCCCCGCGGCGATAGCCGACCAGAAGAGGGCCATCGCATCGCGTTCCATCTCTTTTTCACCATCCTGGCGAATGTGCTCATGAATCGCCATCGCCCGAGACGGAAGATGCTCCTCGTCGACCTCTATTTTTTTGCCCCGACTTTTCTCTTCACTTTCGACTTCCAAATCTTCGGTATGCTCATCAATTTTCTCTTCTTTTAATTCATCCATTTCGCTGCTCCTGACGGGGTTCTTATCTATTAAGCGTAGCGACTTTTTGCCCGTATCCCTTGGGGAAGCTCCGAAATTCTTCTAAAGCTTATAAAGCCAATACATCTTCTTTAAAGCAGAGTTAAAATCGGCGGCGATCGAAAATGCTAAGCCAGGCTATTCTGAAATCATAAAGATGATGATTCCTGCCCGTAATTGTGTTCGTGGACATCGATAAACGTGCTGATACAATCACCTGCATGTTTACAGACGGAGCGCAAACGCTTCGTTGCGGATGGCAATCAACGATGGCCATACTTAACAGGGAGAAACCTATGAAACTTCGGCTATCGGCGCTTGCGCTGGGCACGACTTTGCTAGTGGGGTGTGCCAGTTCCGGAGAGCAGCAGGGGCGCTCGGACCCGTTCGAAGGGTTTAACCGCTCTATGTACAGCTTCAACTACAACGTGCTGGATCCTTATGTCGTCCGTCCCGTGGCGGTCGCCTGGCGTGATTACGTCCCTCAACCGGCTCGTAACGGTCTGAGCAACTTCACCAGCAACCTTGAAGAGCCCGCCGTGATGGCGAACTATTTCCTGCAGGGCGATCCCTATCAGGGCATGGTGCATTTCACCCGCTTCTTCCTGAATACCTTGCTGGGGATGGGGGGCTTTATTGACGTGGCGGGGATGGCTAATCCTAAACTGCAGCGTGAACAGCCGCACCGTTTCGGTAGCACGCTTGGGCATTACGATGTGGGTTACGGCCCGTACGTGCATCTGCCGTTCTATGGCAGCTTTACGCTGCGTGAGGATGGCGGTGATATGGTCGATACCCTTTACCCAGTGCTCTCCTGGCTAACCTGGCCACTCTCTATCGGTAAGTGGACCCTTGAAGGGGTCGAAACCCGTGCGCAATTGCTGGACTCCGATGGTCTGCTGCGTCAGTCTTCCGATCCGTACATTCTGGTGCGTGAGGCGTACTTCCAGAATCACGACTTTATTGCCAGCGGCGGTAAG
This sequence comes from Leclercia sp. UBA1284, assembly GCF_002308415.1. Lineage (NCBI taxonomy): Bacteria > Pseudomonadati > Pseudomonadota > Gammaproteobacteria > Enterobacterales > Enterobacteriaceae > Leclercia > Leclercia sp. UBA1284. The sequence continues at coordinate 2,229,986 of NZ_DBUS01000006.1, read as the reverse complement.
TTAAAACCGGAAGAGAACCCGAACGCGAAAGCGATCGAAAACGAACTCTCTGAGATTGATGCGGAATAAAAAAAAAGGTGAGCGAAGCTCACCTTTTTTACTGCCTGCGCGAAATCAGAACGCGTAGTTAAAGTTCGTACCGAACAGCCAGGCTTTCCCTTCAGATTTGAAGTCGTAAGCCGCAGCGCCTTCACCTTCGGTGAAGCTCACTTTCTGGCCGTGCATATAAGATGCACCGACGTCGATAGAGGCATCATCGTTGAAGGCATACGTCATACCGGCACTCAGCCACAGACGATCCTGGTCCGGAATGGAGATAGAGCGTTTGTCAGCCGGAACCGGGCTGTCATCGAAGGCAATACCGGTGCGGAAGGTCCAGTTTTTATCGTAATAATAAGTGGTACCCAGCGCGATACGATACGCATCCTTAAAGCCTTCGTCCTTCTGGAACAGCACCTGGCCATTGTCGCCTTTCGCTTTCAGCTCCTGGAACTGACTCCAGCTGGTGTATGCCAGGCTGTAGTGAATCGCCCATTGCGGCGCAACGCGGTTATAACCCGAAACTTCCCACATTTCCGGAAGATTCAGGGTCAGGGAGCCGTTAACGGTTCTGCCGCCGGTGCCCGCTGGCAGCTGAGTCATCCCCATGCTGGCGAAGATTGAGCTTAACGCCGGATTGATAGAACTCTTGTAGTCGCCGTCGAAGTCGATTTTCACTTCAGAGCGATAGGTCAGGCCCCAACGGTTGTTTTTATCCAGCTCATAGAGGATACCGGCGTTCCAGCCATAGCCCCACTCATCCCCTTTCAGGTGAGCAATCTGATCGTCCGGAGAGTTGATACCGTCAACCAGCTGGGAAGGGACACCCTGCTGTTGCAAGCCGCCAGCCAGCAGTGGACCCAGGGAACCTGCGTAGCGCTCAATTTTGGCCTTCGCGTAAACGGCATCGAAACCAAGACCGAAGCTCCAGCTATTATTCAGACGATAGGCACCGCTCAGATTCAGGTTAACGGTAGTCAGATCGGTTTTACCGCCGTAAATCCCGGCACCATAATTATTATTAAATTCGGTTGCCAGACCATAGTTAGAGGTTACGGATGCGCCCCAGCCAAACTGTTCATTGATTGGCATAACGAAGTGCATATTCGGCACCCAGGCTACCGGGGCAATATTGTCCTGGTTGGCACTGCCCGTCAGGGCTGAGTTACCTTTTACGTCAACATCCGGATCGATATAAACGGCACCGATCGAGAAGGTCGGACGGTCGAACAGGGTAATCAGGGCCGGGTTACGGCTCACGTTACCTGCGTCGTCAGCGATTGCACCTTCCCCGGAATAGGCACGGCCAAGGCCCGAGGAAGAGAATTCGTTAAGCTGGAAGCCCGCTGACCAGGCGGAGGTGGAGACGATTGCCACTGCGACTGCTAACGCAGTTTTTTTAAACAGGGTTTTCTGGCTCATGACCATAACCTCATTGAGTTATTTTTATGCAATTTTTGTTACATAGAGTAACAGGAGCGCGAAGTGTAGGGTCTGAGGTAACACTTAGAAATCAGACCAGTGGCGAGAGTATAGGTCTGACCAGATGGAATGTTGCAAGTATGTTTATTAATTTCGCACAACATGTTTTTCGAAACGGGATCTGGCTGGCAATTTTGCCGCCCATCGGACTCCTCCGAATGGGTGATTTTTGTTTTAGATCATTTTTAAGTGGGATAAAGCGTCAGGGTCGCGCTTTACGCCATTAACGACTGGAGAGCGGATTCCCCGGGGAGTAAAATATCAGCATCGTGTTTAGCTCGCGCCCTGCGCGAAAAGAGAGGAAAGCGACTATGAGTAAATGCAGTGCTGATGAAACCCCGGTTTGCTGCTGTATGGATGTTGGCACCATCATGGACAACTCCGATTGCACCGCCTCATACAGCCGTGTGTTCGACACCCGTGCCGAGGCTGAAGAGACCCTTGCCGCATTAACAGAACGCGCGCGCGGCGTGGAGTCCGATCCTTGCCAGATCACCCCTACCTTCAAAGAAGTCGAAGGTGGCGTGCAGCTGGATATCGATTTTGTCTTTGCCTGTGAAGCCGAAACGCTGATTTTCCAGCTTGGGCTGCGTTAAGATTCGCATCAACGCCTCTGATTCCAGAGGCGTTTTCTCTCCCTCTCTGTGTTACCGCTCGCAATTTTTCTTCCTCCTGATTGGCTAATGTAAAAATTTGGTTAAGACTGTTATCAGGTCAGACCACTTTGCGCTTAATTTTGTCATTACAGGGGAGTGTTATGAGTCAGGCATTACCGCTAATCACCCGTCAGGGCGATCGCATTGCCATTGTCAGTGGATTACGTACCCCCTTTGCCCGCCAGGCAACGGCGTTTCACGGGATACCGGCTGTCGATCTGGGAAAAATGGTCGTGGGGGAGATGCTTGCCCGCAGCGAAATACCTCCCGAGGTGATTGAACAGCTGGTCTTTGGCCAGGTTGTGCAAATGCCGGAAGCGCCAAACATCGCGCGTGAAATTGTGCTGGGCACGGATATGAACGTACATACCGATGCTTACAGCGTCAGCCGCGCCTGCGCCACCAGCTTCCAGGCGGTGGCTAACGTTGCCGAAAGCCTGATGGCGGGCACCATTCGCGCCGGTATTGCCGGCGGCGCTGACTCCTCGTCTGTGCTCCCCATTGGTGTGAGTAAAACGCTGGCCCGGGTGCTGGTAGACGTCAACAAAGCCCGGACCCTGGGGCAACGTTTAAAACTCTTCTCACGGCTGCGTCTGCGCGATCTGCTTCCGGTGCCCCCTGCGGTTGCCGAGTACTCCACGGGTCTGCGGATGGGCGACACCGCTGAACAGATGGCAAAAACCTACGGTATCACCCGCGAGCAACAGGATATGCTGGCTCATCGCTCCCATCAGCGCGCAGCGCAAGCCTGGGCGGAGGGAAAGCTGGCTCAGGAGGTCATGACGGCATACACCCCGCCATACCGTGAGCCGCTAAGTGAAGACAACAACATTCGTGGTCAATCAACGCTTGCCGATTATGCCAAACTGCGCCCGGCTTTTGACCGTAAACACGGCACCGTAACGGCCGCAAACAGCACGCCGCTCACCGATGGTGCCGCCGCCGTGATCCTGATGACCGAATCTCGTGCCAGAGAGCTGGGGCTCACGCCGCTCGGCTACCTGCGCAGCTACGCCTTTACCGCCATTGATGTCTGGCAAGACATGCTGCTGGGCCCTGCCTGGTCCACGCCACTGGCGCTGGAGCGAGCGGGTCTTACCCTGGGCGATCTTACCCTTATTGATATGCACGAAGCTTTTGCCGCCCAGACGCTGGCGAACCTGCAATTGCTTGCCAGCGAACGATTCGCCCGTGATGTACTGGGCCGCTCTCATGCCACCGGCGAGGTTGATGAGAGCAAATTCAACGTGCTGGGTGGATCTATTGCCTATGGACATCCGTTCGCGGCAACCGGGGCGCGCATGATTACCCAGACGCTGCACGAGCTGCACCGTCGCGGTGGTGGATTTGGCCTCGTCACCGCCTGCGCCGCGGGTGGTTTAGGTGCAGCCATGGTACTGGAGGCGGAATAATGGATAACATGACAGCATTTACCCTACATGTACGGCTGGATAACGTGGCGGTGGTGACCATCGACGCCCCCGGCGAAAAGATGAATACCCTGAAAGCCGAATTTGGCGCGCAGGTGCGTGCCATCCTCAAACAGGTGCGTGAAAACAAAGCGCTGCGCGGCCTGGTGTTCATTTCTGCAAAACCCGACAACTTTATTGCCGGCGCCGATATCAACATGATTGCCAGTGCGCCTGACGCACAGGCTGCCGAAGATCTTGCCCGCCAGGGACAGCAGATCATGGCCGAGATCCATGCCTTGTCGATCCCGGCGATCGCCGCGATCCACGGCGCCTGTCTCGGCGGCGGTCTTGAGCTGGCGCTGGCATGTCATGGGCGCGTCTGCACTGACGACAACAAAACGGTACTCGGTTTACCGGAAGTTCAGCTCGGCCTGCTTCCCGGCTCTGGCGGCACGCAGCGTCTGCCGCGTCTGGTGGGTGTCAGCACGGCCCTGGAGATGATCCTCACCGGCAAGCAACTGCGTCCGCGCCAGGCGCTGAAGGCGGGGCTGGTGGATGAAGTGGTACCGCACTCCATTCTGCTTGAGGCGGCCGTCGAGCGCGCCCTGCAGGGGCGTACGACCCGTCGCCTTCTGCCCGTGCGCGAGCGTGTGCTGGCCGGGCCGCTGGGGCGCACCTTGCTCTTCAGCATGGTGGGTAAAAAAACCGAGCAGAAGACCAAAGGAAACTACCCGGCGGCAAAACGCATTCTCGAGGTGGTGGAGACAGGTCTTGCTCAGGGCAGCAGCAGCGGTTATGCCGCTGAAGCGAAAGCCTTTGGTGAACTGGCGATGACCCCCGAATCGCAGGCGTTACGCAGTCTCTTTTTTGCCAGTACCGATCTGAAAAAAGATCCCGGCAGCGAGGCTCAATCTGGTCCGCTCAATGCAGTTGGCGTGCTGGGGGGCGGACTGATGGGAGGGGGAATTGCCTTTGTCAGCGCCAGCAAGGCCAGAGTGCCAGTACGTATTAAAGACATCAATCCAAAAGGGATCAATCATGCGCTGCAGCACAGTTGGCAGCAGCTTGATAACAAGGTCAAACGGCGCCATATTAAAGCCAGCGAGCGCGATAAAACCCTGGGGATGATCTCCGGCACCACGGACTACAGCGGATTTCATCACCGGGATGTGGTGATCGAGGCGGTGTTTGAAGATCTGGCTCTTAAACAGCAGATGGTGGCAGAGGTTGAAGCGCACTGCGCGGCGCACACCATTTTTGCGTCAAATACCTCTTCGCTGCCGATTAGTGATATTGCCGCCCTTGCTGCGCGGCCGGAGCAAGTGATCGGGCTCCATTTCTTTAGTCCGGTTGAAAAAATGCCGCTGGTGGAGGTGATTCCACACGCTGCGACCAGTCCGCAAACCGTGGCAACTATCGTCAGTCTGGCGAAAAAGCAGGGAAAAACGCCGATCGTGGTGGCGGATAAAGCCGGTTTCTACGTGAACCGTATTCTTGCTCCCTACATTAATGAGGCGATGCGTCTACTCACCGAAGGGGAAAAGGTCGAGCATATCGACGACGCACTGGTGAAATTTGGTTTCCCCGTCGGCCCAATCCAACTTTTGGATGAGGTAGGAATTGATACCGGAACTAAAATTATTCCTGTACTGGAAAGTGCTTACGGTGAACGATTTGCTGCCCCTGCAAACATCGTTGCAGCGATTTTGAATGACGATCGCAAAGGCAGAAAAAATGGCCGTGGTTTCTATCTTTACGCTGCAAAAGGGCGTAAAAGCAAGAAGCAAGTTGACCCAGCGATTTATGGGCTTATTAGGTCACAGGGGCAGAGCAAACTCTCCGCAGCGCAGTGCGTAGAACGCTGCGTAATGATGATGCTTAACGAAGCGGCGCGCTGCTTTGACGAGGGTGTGATCAAAAACGCCCGGGATGGCGATATCGGTGCGGTGTTTGGTATCGGTTTTCCACCTTTCCTGGGTGGCCCGTTCAGGTATATGGATACGCTGGGAGCGGGTGAAGTGGTTGCAACGTTGCAGCGTCTGGCTGCGCAATATGGCCCACGGTTCGCACCGTGCGACGCACTATTGCAGATGGCCGCGCAGGGGCTGAAATTCTGGCCAGCAAAAGAAACTGATCTTGTAAGTTAAGGTCAAAGAAGAGTAAATCCTTCGTTGAATGAAGGGTCTCTGTCCAAATTGTAAACGGGCATTGACTATAATTACGCCGATGAGGTAAAAAACGGCGTTTCATTCAACGATGGGATCAGGCACAATGCCCGGCCATTGGGTTTGCTACCCTGCAATTTTTGCAGGTTGTGAACGCCGATGATCCTGGTCAACAAAAGCGGTGCAATATGCAAGTTTTTATCATGCGTCACGGCGACGCGGCTCTTGAAGCCGCCAGTGACTCTGTCCGTCCTCTTACACCTTGCGGCTGTGACGAATCCCGTCAGATGGCTACCTGGCTGAAAGGGCAAAAAGTGGATATTGAACGTGTCCTGGTGAGCCCGTATCTGCGAGCTGAACAGACGCTGGATGTGGTAGGGGAGTGTATGAACCTGCCAAAAGAGGTCGATGTTCTGCCTGAGCTTACTCCGGGCGGCGATGTCGGTCTGGTCAGTGCCTATCTTCAGGCCCTGTGCAATGAAGGTGTCGCCTCGGCGCTGATCATCTCCCACCTGCCACTGGTTGGTTATCTGGTTTCTGAACTCTGCCCGGGCGAAACGCCGCCGATGTTCAGCACCTCAGGGATAGCGAATGTCACCCTCGATGAGTCGGGTAAAGGGGTATTTAACTGGCAGATCGGCCCTTGCAATCTAAAGATGGCCAAAGCCATCTGACGACAATGTCATTAAGGCGGGGCGCTTAGCACCCGCCTTTCTGTCAGGGCAGTTCAGGCGGCTGCCACTCTTCCACCTCAATCAGCACCAGTAATGCGGCATCTCCACCGTACTCTTTGGGTGCCTGATGAAAAGCCATAATATGCGGATGCTGGGCAAGCCAGAGCGGGGTTTGCTGTTTGAGGATATGCTTTCCGTGGCCGTGCATCACGCAGGCGCAGAAAACATGCTCCCGACGGCAGGCGGCGATCAATGCGCCCAGCTCCTGTTTGGCCTGCATCTGGGTTAATCCGTGCAGATCGAGAAATAACTCCGGCGAATAATCTCCCCGACGCAATTTCTTCAGCTCGAAGTGGCTCACATCCGGGCGCACATACTTCATCGCCCCTTCCGTATTCAGCAGCGGCTGAAATTCATCCGAGAAATAGTGGCTGGCATCGGCCTGCTCTGAGATCAGGCGTTTTACCGGTAGCTCGGTGATTTTTTTACGCTGCGGGCGGTGGACAAAGGTGTCCTGCTTAATTTTACGCGTGCCGGTCATGAGCTGACGAAACAGCGTTTGATCCTCCTCGCTGAGCGATGTTTTCTTTTTCATTTGGTCGTCTCATCTTCTGTTTGCCACAGTGTACCTGACTACCCGCCCCGCAAAACGCATTTTTTAAACGCCAGCCGTTGCTGACAATGCTGATTTATCGCCGTCTTCATGGCAAACTAGCCGCCGAAAAATTAGCGAGCATGCCCTGGAGGGAAAAGTGGATAAAATATTTGTCGATGAAGCAGTGAATGAGCTGCATACCATTCAGGACATGTTGCGTTGGTCGGTTAGCCGCTTCAGCGCCGCCAACATCTGGTATGGTCACGGTACTGATAACCCGTGGGACGAAGCGGTGCAGTTAGTTCTGCCGTCGCTCTATCTGCCACTGGATATCCCTGAAGATATGCGCACTGCGCGCCTGACCTCCAGCGAGAAACACCGTATCGTTGAGCGCGTCATTCGCCGTGTGAACGAGCGTATTCCGGTAGCCTACCTCACCAATAAAGCCTGGTTCTGCGGCCACGAATTCTACGTAGATGAGCGCGTGCTGGTTCCGCGTTCGCCTATTGGTGAGCTGATTAACAATCAGTTCTCTGGCCTTATCGACCATCAGCCTGAACATATTCTGGATATGTGCACCGGTAGCGGCTGTATCGCCATTGCCTGTGCTTACGCCTTCCCGGAAGCGGAGGTGGACGCGGTCGATATCTCTTCCGACGCGCTGGCGGTGACGGAACATAACATCGAAGAGCATGGCCTGATCCATCACGTTACGCCGATCCGCTCCGATCTGTTCCGCGATTTGCCGAAGCTGCAATATGATCTGATTGTCACCAACCCGCCGTACGTCGATGCGGAAGATATGTCCGATCTGCCAAACGAGTATCGCCACGAACCAGAGCTGGGTCTTGCCTCCGGTAGCGACGGCCTGAAACTGACCCGCCGCATTCTGGCCTGCGCGCCAGAGTACCTGACCGACGACGGCGTTCTGATTTGTGAAGTGGGCAACAGCATGGTACATCTGATAGAGCAGTACCCGGATGTGCCGTTCAACTGGCTCGAATTTGACAACGGTGGCGACGGCGTCTTTATGCTGACCAAAGCGCAGCTGATCGCAGCGCGTGAATACTTCAGCATCTACAAAGATTAATCCAGCGGGCTTCGGCCCGTTTCACAACGCTCAAATACAGAACAACGACAACGGAGCCGTGATGGCAGGAAACAGTATTGGACAATTATTCCGTGTGACCACGTTCGGTGAGTCACACGGGCTGGCGCTGGGCTGTATCGTTGATGGCGTGCCGCCAGGCATCGAACTGACAGAAGCGGATTTACAGCACGACCTCGACCGTCGTCGCCCGGGCACCTCGCGCTACACCACGCAGCGTCGCGAGCCGGACAGCGTCAAGATCCTTTCCGGTGTTTTCGAAGGCCGCACAACCGGCACCAGCATTGGTCTGCTGATTGAAAACACTGACCAGCGCTCGCAGGATTACGGCGCCATTAAAGATGTGTTCCGTCCGGGCCATGCCGATTACACGTACGAACAAAAATACGGTTTTCGCGACTATCGCGGCGGCGGACGCTCTTCTGCGCGTGAGACAGCGATGCGCGTGGCGGCAGGGGCGATTGCCAAGAAATATCTGGCCCAGAAATTTGGCATTGTGATCCGCGGCTGCCTGACCCAGATGGGCGACATTCCGCTGGCCATCAAAGACTGGGATCAGGTCGAACAAAACCCGTTCTTCTGTGCCGATGCCGATAAACTTGAGGCGCTGGACGAACTGATGCGTGGCCTGAAAAAAGAGGGCGACTCCATCGGTGCCAAAGTCACGGTTGTGGCGGAGGGCGTTCCTGCGGGCTGGGGTGAACCGGTCTTCGACCGCCTGGATGCTGATATCGCCCACGCGATGATGAGCATCAACGCCGTGAAAGGGGTGGAGATTGGCGACGGTTTCGGCGTTGTGGCGCTGCGCGGTAGCCAGAATCGCGATGAAATTACCAAAGAGGGCTTCCAGAGCAATCATGCGGGCGGCATTCTGGGTGGTATCAGCAGCGGTCAGCACATCGTGGCCAATATTGCGCTGAAACCGACCTCCAGCATCACCGTGCCGGGTCACACGATTAACCGCTCTGGCGAAGAAGTTGAGATGATCACCAAAGGGCGTCACGATCCTTGTGTGGGGATCCGCGCAGTGCCGATCGCAGAAGCGATGCTGGCCATCGTGCTGATGGATCACTTCCTGCGCCAGCGCGCGCAGAATGCGGATGTGACGACCACCATTCCACGCTGGTAAACATGAAAAAAACCACAATTGCTCTGCTGGCGCTGGTTGCCAGCGGAGCCAGCCTGGCAGCGACGCCGTGGCAGAAGATTACCCATCCGGTGGCGGGAAGCGCGCAGTCAATTGGCGCCTTCTCGAACGGCTGTATCGTCGGCGCGCAAGCGCTGCCGTTGCAATCCAGCACGTATCAAGTCATGCGCACCGATCAGCGACGTTACTTCGGCCATCCGGATCTGGTCTTGTTTATCGAACGTCTGGGTACCCAGGTTAACACTCTCGGGCTGGGAACGATGCTGATAGGCGATATGGGGATGCCAGCGGGCGGGCGCTTCAATGGCGGCCACGCCAGCCATCAGACCGGGCTGGATGTCGATATCTTCCTGCAACTCCCTAAAACACGCTGGACGTCTTCGCAATTATTGAAGCCCCAGGCGCTGGATTTGGTGGCGCGTGACGGCAAAAACGTGGTGCCGTCGCTCTGGACCCCAGAGGTATTTAGCCTGATCAAGCTTGCGGCAAAAGACAACGACGTGACGCGCATCTTTGTTAACCCGGCCATTAAACAGCGTCTTTGCCAGGATGCCGGCAGCGATCGTGACTGGCTGCGCAAAGTGCGGCCGTGGTTCCAGCATCGCGCGCATATGCACGTTCGGCTGCGCTGCCCGGCAAACAGCCTGGAGTGTGAAGATCAGCCTTTGCCTCCGGATGGCGACGGCTGTGGCATGGAGTTACAAAGCTGGTTTGAACCGCCAAAACCGGGTACCACTAAACCTGAGAAGAAGACACCGCCTCCGCTGCCCCCTTCCTGTCAGGCGCTACTGGACGAGCATGTACTGTAATGGATAATTTCGTTGAGTTATTTATGGTGTCACCGCTGCTGCTGCTGGCACTTTTTTTTGTCGCTATGCTGGCGGGCTTTATCGATGCCCTGGCGGGCGGCGGCGGGTTGTTAACTGTCCCTGCGCTGTTAGCGGTAGGGATGAGTCCGGCGCAAGCGCTGGCGACCAATAAGCTGCAGGCCTGCGGGGGATCCGTCTCCGCCACGCTCTATTTTGTGCGCCGCAAAGTGGTCAGCATTGCCGATCAGAAACTCAATATTTTGATGACCTTTATCGGCTCAACGAGCGGGGCGCTGCTGGTGCAGCACGTTCAGTCCGACATCTTACGTCAAATCCTGCCGCTGCTGGTCATCTGCATTGGTCTCTACTTCCTGCTTATGCCAAAACTGGGCGAAGAGGACCGCCAGCGCCGACTGCACGGTCTGCCGTTTGCCCTCATCGCCGGGGGTTGCGTGGGATTCTACGACGGCTTTTTCGGGCCGGGGGCCGGGTCGTTCTACGCGCTGGCCTTTGTCACTCTGGCCGGTTTTAACCTCGCTAAATCCACCGCCCATGCCAAAATGCTCAACGCCACCTCGAACCTGGGCGGCCTGCTGCTGTTTATCATCGGCGGTAAGGTGATCTGGGCAACCGGTTTTGTCATGATGGCAGGACAATTTCTTGGAGCGCGAATGGGGTCGCGCCTGGTGCTCAGCAAAGGGCAACAGCTCATTCGTCCGATGATAGTGATCGTCTCGGCGGTGATGAGTGCAAAACTACTTTATGACAGCCACGGACAGGAGATCCTCAGCTGGTTGGGGATGAACTAATGAACAGTACGCATAAATATGAACAGCTGATCGCCATTTTCGACGGCTGCTTTGCCGATGATTTTAATACCCGTCTGATTAAAGGCGACGACGAACCGATCTATCTTCCTGCAGATGCGGAAGTGCCGTACAACCGGATCGTCTTTGCCCACGGATTTTACGCCAGCGCCATGCACGAGATCTCACACTGGTGCATTGCCGGAAAAGCCCGCCGCGAGCAGGTCGATTTCGGGTACTGGTACTGCCCGGACGGTCGCGACGCCGCGACGCAGGGGCAATTTGAGGATGTGGAAGTGAAACCGCAGTCCCTCGAATGGTTGTTCTGCGTCGCGGCGGGTTTTCCCTTTAACGTCAGCTGCGACAATCTGGAAGGCGAGTGCGAACCGGATCGTATCGCGTTTCAACGTCGCGTGCATGCGCAGGTCATGACGTACCTGGATAAGGGAATACCGGAACGCCCGGCGCGCTTTATCCAGGCGCTGCAAAACTATTATCACACACCGGCCATAACGGCGGAGCAGTTCCCGTGGCCGGAAGATCTTAATTGAGGAAAGAAGATGATCGCAGAATTTGAATCACGCATCCTGGCGTTAATTGATGACATGGTAGAGCACGCCAGTGACGATGAACTGTTTGCCAGCGGTTATCTGCGTGGGCACCTGACGCTGGCGATTGCCGAGCTGGAAGCGGGTGACGATCACTCTCCGCAGGCCGTGCACCAGGGGGTGAGCCGCAGCCTTGAAAAAGCGATTCAGGCCGGTGAACTCAACCCACGCGACCAGTCTCTGGTGGTGGGCATGTGGGACAACCTGTTCCAGCAGGCCAGCAAGCACTAAGCATTTCCCTCCCTCTCCCGCGGGAGAGGGAGGTACCCCTATTTTACCTGCTTTCCTTTCAGCAATTTTCTCACCCATAGCCGGTTCGGATTCAATCCCGCCAGGGTCGTCGCATCCAGCGGAATAGGCTCATTACTCATTTGCGATGCCAGCACCTCTGCCGCCAGCGGCGCGGAGCAGAGGCCACGCGAACCCAGCGCACCCAGCAGATAGAGATCGGGCCACATCGGCGCAGAGTCGGCGTTCTCTTTATTGCCAGCCAGATCGGCATAGCGCGCCAGCGTGGCGTCGTAATCTGCCGCGTTACCGATCATCGGCAGATGATCGCGCGAGGCGCAGCGCACCCCGTTACGGGCCTGCTTGCCGCTGACATCCACCTCTTTAGCCCACTCAGCATCGGGGAAGCAGTCCAGCAAGCGCTGACGATTATGCTGCTGATCTTCTTCGCGATAGCGAGCCTCGGTCTCGCCGCGATGATAACTGGCGCCAATACAGTGCTGGCCGTTGGAGGGATTCTGTGGCGTGAGGTAGCCGTCATAACAGAGTACCTGGCGCAGCTGGCTGAGCCGAGGCGCCGCCGGGATATGGCTGACCTGGCCACTCACCGGATAAACCGGTAGGGCCTCTGTCTGACTGAACCCACTGATATTTTCCCCGTTGGCCAGCACTACCGCGTGATGCTGCTCGCGCTGGCCGTCGCTAAAGGTAATCGTCCACTGTGCCTCTTCACGCGTTAAAGATGCTGCGGTGCGGGCGTAGTGCACCTGTAAACCGCGCTGGCAGGCGAGGGCGATAGCGCCTGCGGTGAGTTCTGCCGGGCAGAGCCAGCCGCCGAGCGGGTACTGAATGCCACCGCAGCCGGTTTCCACCCCGGTTGTTTCCTGCACCTGCGCCGCGTTCACCGCTGCGGCGAGGGGAGCCGGCAGCCCCAGTGAAAGCATCTGGTCGATTTTTTGCTGACTTTTTTCATCCCAGCCGAGCTGGGTTACGCCGCACCAGTCATGATCAAAGCTAACCGGCAGGGCATCGTAGAAACGACGGGCGAAAGTAAAGGCCGCGGGGAAAAAGCGGCTCAGGGCCGGATCGTGAGCGCTGAGTAGCGGGTAAAGCGCCCCCTGGCGATTGCCGGACGCTCCCGCGGCCGGGCCGTCGTCGGCGCAGTACAAGGTGACCTGCCAGCCGCGCTGAATCAGGGCCAGCGCGAGAAGGGCACTGGCGACGCCGCCGCCGATAATGGCCGTTTCCCGTTTCTCACTGCCGCTGCGGGCAAACCAGGGGGCGCGAGCCGGGGAGGCGTTGTCCTGCTCCATCACCCCCACCAGCATTTCCCGTTTGCGGCCAAAACCTTTTACCTTCTGCACGCTGAAACCGGCCTCTTTTAACCCGCGACGGACAAAACCGGCGCAGGTAAAGGTCGCAAATGTCCCGCCCGGGCGCACCAGGCGCGCCATTGCAGAAAACAGATTGTCATTCCACATCTCCGGATTTTTCGCCGGGGCAAAGCCATCTAAAAACCAGGCATCGACCTTCTGATTAAGCGAGTCATCCAGGGTTTCGGTTAGCGCGTTAATGTCCCCAAGCCACAGATCGAGCGTGACGCGCCCCTCGTCCATGATCAGGCGATGGCACCCCGCCAGCGGCAGGGGCCACTGCTTTTGCAGCTGCTCTGCAAAGGGGGCGAGTTCTGGCCAGTGCTGATGCGAAAGGATCAAGTCGTCCTGGGTCAGCGGAAATTTTTCAAAACTGATGAAATGTAATCTTTGCAGGGTAGCGTCGGGGTGTGCGGTGCGGAAATGCGCAAACGCCTGCCAGAGGGTAAGAAAGTTTAAACCCGTACCAAAACCGCTCTCAGCCACCACAAACTGGCTGCGCGGGTGGTCAGGGAAGCGCGAAAGAATGTGGTTTCCGTTGAGGAAAACATAACGAGTTTCCTCCAGTCCGTTATCATTAGAGAAGTAGACGTCATCAAAATCTCGGGAAACAGGTGTACCCTCAGCGTTGAATTCGAGGTTGGCGGGTTGTATAGCGTTATGTTTCACGTAAGTTACTCGTCTGACAGGCAGTGGCACGATCTTAGCGATGTGTGCCTGAGGGTGCAAATTTCCGCAGAAATTGGCTGATCGGACTTGTTCGGCGTACAAGTGTACGCTATTGTGCGACTCGAAACTTACTTTAGTGCGACTTACAGAGGTATTGAATGAAACGTGCAGTGATTACTGGCCTGGGCATCGTTTCCAGCATCGGTAATAACCAGCAGGAAGTCCTGGCATCTCTGCGTGAAGGACGCTCCGGGATCACTTTCTCTGAAGAGTTTAAAGATTCAGGTATGCGTAGCCACGTATGGGGTAACGTCAAACTGGACACCACCGGTTTGATCGACCGCAAAGTGGTTCGTTTCATGAACGATGCCTCTATTTATGCTTATCTCTCCATGCAGGAAGCGATTGCTGATGCTGGCCTGAGCGAAGACGTTTATCAGAACAACCCACGTGTGGGTCTGATCGCCGGTTCCGGTGGTTCGTCTAAGGCGCAGGTATTTGGTGCTGACGCAATGCGTAGCCCGCGTGGTCTGAAAGCGGTTGGCCCGTATGTCGTCACCAAAGCAATGGGTTCTGCGGTCTCCGCGTGCCTGGCAACCCCTTTCAAAATCCATGGCGTTAACTACTCCATCAGCTCTGCCTGTGCGACCTCCGCGCACTGCATCGGTAACGCGGTTGAGCAGATCCAGTTAGGTAAACAGGACATCGTGTTTGCTGGCGGCGGCGAAGAGCTGGGCTGGGAAATGGCCTGTGAGTTCGACGCAATGGGCGCGCTCTCTACCAAATACAATGAAATGCCTGACCAGGCTTCCCGTACTTATGATGCAAACCGTGACGGTTTCGTTATCGCAGGCGGCGGCGGCATGGTTGTGGTTGAAGAGCTGGAACACGCCCTGGCGCGTGGTGCTCACATCTACGCTGAAATCGTTGGCTACGGTGCAACTTCCGATGGTGCAGATATGGTTGCTCCGTCTGGCGAAGGCGCAGTGCGCTGCATGAAGATGGCGATGCACGGCATTGACACCCCAATCGATTACCTGAACTCCCACGGCACCTCCACGCCGGTAGGCGATGTGAAAGAACTGGGTGCGATTCGTGAAGTCTTCGGCGACAACAGCCCGGCTATCTCTGCAACCAAAGCGATGACCGGCCACTCTCTGGGTGCTGCTGGCGTGCAGGAAGCTATCTACTCTCTGCTGATGCTGGAACACGGCTTTATTGCCCCAAGCATCAACATCGAGGAGATGGACGAGCAGGCTGCGGGTCTGAACATCGTAACTGCGCCAACCGAGCGTGAACTGAATACTGTTATGTCTAACAGCTTCGGTTTTGGTGGTACCAATGCCACGCTGGTGATGCGTAAGCTGAACGCGTAAGTTCAGGCAGTTTGCAAAAAGGGAGCCTCAGGGCTCCCTTTTTTACGTTGACAAGATGCTGATCCGACAGGCAAACTTCCCGGCTCAACATTATCATCACGGTAATGCGTAAGCGTTTAACGTCAACCAACGCACCTTAATCCTGATCGTCAGGTAGAGGGGGCGTGGCATTTCTCCCCGCCTTACTCTTCATTTCGGAGTAAAGCATGACAGCAGTAACCCAACAAGAAACCTCTTCAGCGAATGTCTCGCTGTTTCGCATCGCCTTCGCGGTGTTTCTCACCTACATGACCGTCGGCCTGCCGCTGCCAGTGATCCCCCTGTTTGTTCACCAGGAGCTGGGCTACGGCAATACTTTGGTCGGCATTGCCGTGGGTGTTCAGTTTTTAGCTACCGTACTAACCCGTGGCTACGCCGGGCGACTGGCGGATCAGCATGGCGCCAAACGTTCGGCGTTACAGGGGATGTTTGCCTGTGGACTGGCCGGCGGTGCCTGGCTGCTGGCGGCGCTACTGCCGGTAGATGCAGTGGTGAAATTCGCGCTGCTCATTGTAGGTCGCCTTATTCTGGGCTTTGGTGAAAGCCAGCTTCTGACCGGGACCCTCACCTGGGGAATGGGGCTGGTTGGCCCTGCGCGCTCCGGGAAAGTGATGTCCTGGAACGGTATGGCTATCTACGGTGCTCTGGCGGCGGGTGCGCCGCTGGGCCTGCTGATTCACAGCCATTTTGGTTTTGCTGCGCTGGCTGGCACCACCATGCTACTGCCATTGCTGGCCTGGGCCTTTAATGGCCCGGTACGAAAGGTGCCTGCCCATAAAGGCGAGCGACCATCGCTATGGAGCGTAGTCGGGCAGATCTGGCAGCCGGGCTTGGGGCTGGCGTTGCAGGGAGTGGGATTCGCCGTTATTGGGACCTTCGTGTCGCTCTACTTTATGAGCCGCGGCTGGGCAATGGCGGGCTTTACCCTGACGGCGTTTGGCGGCGCTTTTGTACTGATGCGCGTGCTTTTTGGCTGGATGCCGGATCGCTTTGGCGGGGTAAAGGTTGCCGTCGCGTCGCTGGCGATCGAGACGGTAGGTCTGCTGATGTTGTGGCAAGCGCCAGTGGCTTCGGTTGCACTCCTCGGGGCGGCGCTAACCGGCTGCGGTTGTTCGCTCATCTTCCCGGCGCTGGGCGTAGAAGTGGTGAAGCGTGTGGCGCCGCAGGTGCGCGGCACGGCACTGGGTGGTTATGCGGCGTTTCAGGATATCTCGTACGGCGTAACCGGCCCGCTGGCAGGGCTACTGGCAACCTCGATGGGTTATCCGTCGGTATTTCTGGCAGGGGCCGTTTCAGCCGTCGTGGGGATTGTCGTTACGCTGCTGGCATTTCGTAAAGGGTAGCTCGCTGCCGGGGGATCTCCTCATCCTTGAGGAGAAGCCTGTCAGACCACCAGCCAGAACAGCGCCAGCGCGACCATCAGCGCCACAAACATCAATCCCGGACGTGCAGTCAGCGTTCGGAATGTCTCTACAACCGGGGCAAACAGCGGGCTGTAAATAGGCTGAATATTGCGAGCCTCTGGCACGCCGCTCTCACGTTCGGCACGGCGAACGAAGATCTGGTTCAGGATATCCTGCACCTGAGCGGTCGTCAGCACCGTTTGCGGCGTCGCCTGCCAGTTCTGCTGGGCATAGTCGCGTATCGTCTCGAACTCCTGTGGCTCCAGTGGCTGTTTCAGCGCGGCCTGCACCGTGTGCAGCGTTGGCGCACTCTGGGCATTCAGCGTCTGGCGCGCCTGCAGCCAGGTAACCAGATGGGTGAACTGTTTCGCCGGGATGAGCTCTCCCGCCTTCACCCCTGAAAGCTCCAGCATCGACTGCCAGATAAGCTTCGTTGGCTCGCCGGTAGCGGCAGCCAGCCGGGTGACCATCTGTTTAAGGGTGTTGTGCTCGGCAGGCTGAAGCGGACGTTCCGTCGCGGGCCGCTGTTGCGGCTGAGGGATGGTCAGCTCTTTGTTCTGTAAAAGCGTCAGCACCGTCTTTAGCTGCTCCGGCGTCAACTGGCTTAGCGCCGTGTGTCCGAACTCATGGCGAATAAAATCACTCACCGCCTGGCGGTTATTCCCCTGGCTTAACAACTCCGTCAGTTGTGACACCATCTGACGCGTAGTGTGATTCTGCTGCGCAGCGTTAAGGCGCTGGTTGAGATTCTGTTCGGCCGCAGGGAAGTGGCGCGATTGCAACGGAGTATCGTTCTTTAGCCCCAGATCATGCTTAACCCCGGCCCAGACCTCCGCGTTTTGTTGCGACGTTAGCGCAATAAGACGCGTAATAAGGCGCTCCAGCACGGTGCGCTGCTGCGTGGAGAGAGGCTGTTCGCCAACGTTCGAAGGGGCTACGGGACCTTCACCCGGAGGGCGCGGCGGCGTGCCTGAAATGGGCTGCATCGTCTATCAATCCTTAAAGTCATTACTCACCGTAAACCGGGTTTACGTGTATGCCTGGCGGCGAGATTATGGCACACTTGGCAGGTTTTCTTCCTCTCAAACAGGTACTCAGCCGTGAAAATCCTCGTTGATGAAAATATGCCTTACGCGCGTGAGCTTTTCAGCCGTCTGGGCGATGTAAAAGCGGTTGCTGGTCGCCCCATCCCCGTCGCGGAACTGGACGACGCGGATGCCCTGATGGTGCGCTCGGTAACGAAGGTGAATGAGGCGTTACTGGCCGGTAAGCCGGTGAAATTTGTCGGCACCGCAACAGCAGGCACCGATCATGTGGATGATACATGGCTGAAACAGGCCGGTATTGGCTTTTCTGCCGCCCCCGGCTGTAATGCCATCGCAGTGGTGGAGTATGTCTTTTCCGCTCTCTTAATGCTGGCCGAACGCGACGGCTTTGCCCTGCGCGATCGCACCGTGGGCATTATCGGGGTGGGGAATGTGGGCGGTCGCCTGCAAAAACGCCTTGAGGCGCTAAGCATACGTACGCTGCTTTGCGATCCGCCGCGTGCCGATCGGGGTGACGAAGGCGAGTTCCATTCGCTGGAGCAGCTGGTGGCAGAGTGTGACGTTTTGACTTTCCATACCCCGCTCTTCAAAGATGGTCCTTATAAATCGCTGCACCTCGTCGACGACGCACTCCTCCGCGCCCTTAAGCCTGGCACTATTCTGATTAACGCCTGTCGCGGGCCTGTCGTGGATAACGCCGCGCTCCTGAACCGTCTCGACGCCGGACAGGATCTGAGCGTGGTGCTGGACGTGTGGGAGCCGGAGCCGGATCTCAACGTCGAATTACTGGCGAAGGTGGATATTGGCACCGCGCACATTGCAGGCTACACCCTTGAGGGGAAAGCGCGCGGCACCACCCAGGTCTTTGAGGCCTATAGCGCCTTCATTGGCCAGGCGCAGCAGGTAGCGCTCGACACGCTGCTGCCGACGCCTGAGTTCGGTCGCCTGACCCTGCATGGCCCATTCGATGAGTCGACGCTAAAAAGGCTGGTCCATTTAGTGTATGATGTGCGCCGCGATGACGCGCTGCTGCGTAAAGTGGCGGGTATTCCGGGTGAATTTGACAAGCTGCGAAAGCATTACCATGAACGTCGCGAATGGTCTTCCCTGTATATCATGTGTGATGACGCCAATGCCGCGTCCATGCTGCATAAGCTGGGTTTCAACGCCGTTCATCATCCGGTACGTTAATATCTTCTTTATGCTCCCTGTCGGCGATCCCGGCAGGGACGCTTTTTTCTGGAGTAAACCACCATGTCTGAAGGCTGGAACATTGCCATACTGGGCGCCACGGGTGCCGTGGGCGAAGCCCTGCTTGAAACGCTTGCCGAGCGTCAGTTCTCAGTGGGTGAGATCTTTGCCCTGGCGCGTACCGAGAGCGCGGGGGAGTATCTGCGCTTTGCCGGTAAATCGGTGATGGTACAGGATGCCGCACAGTTCGACTGGACCCAGGCCCAACTGGCCTTCTTCGCCGCGGGCGTTGAAGCCAGCGCAGCCTATGCCGAAGAGGCGACCAATGCGGGCTGTCTGGTCATTGACCTGAGCGGTCTGTTTGCCCTTGAACCCGATGTCCCGCTGGTCGTGCCGGATGTTAACCCCTTTGTGCTGGCCGACTATCGCAATCGCAACATCATTGCCGTGCCGAACAGCCTCACCAGCCAGCTGCTTACCGCGCTGAAACCGCTGATCGACGATGGCGGCTTATCGCGCATCACCGTTACCAGCCTGCTCTCCGCCTCCGCGCGGGGTAAAAAAGCGGTGGATGCCCTGGCAGGGCAGAGCGCGAAGCTACTGAATGGTATTCCTGTCGACGAAGACGATTTCTTCGGACGTCAGCTGGCTTTCAATATGTTGCCACTCCTGCCGGATCGGGAAGGTAGCGTGGCTGATGAGCGCCGTATTGTCGATGAAACCCGCAAAATTATGCAGGACGAAGGGCTGATGATCTCCGCCAGCTGCGTGCAGTCGCCGGTCTTCTACGGCCACGCTCAGATGGTGAATTTCGAAGCGCTGCGCCCGCTGGCGGCAGAAGAGGCCCGCGATGCCTTTGCGCGCGGCGAGGATATTGTCCTGAGCGAAGAGAGTGAGTTCCCGACGCAGGTCGGCGACGCGACGGGCAACGGGCAGCTTTCCGTAGGCTGTGTGCGTAACGATTACGGCATGCCGGAACAGGTACAGTTCTGGTCGGTTGCCGATAACGTCCGTTTCGGCGGCGCGCTGATGGCGGTGAAGATCGCCGAAAAACTGGTGCAGGAGTATCTGTACTGATGTCAGAAGTGGAACACAAGCCAGTACATAAGATTGCCCTCGGCATTGAGTACGATGGCAGTAAATATTATGGCTGGCAGCGCCAGAATGAGGTGCGCAGCGTCCAGGAAAAGCTGGAAAAAGCGCTCTCTCAGGTGGCGAATGAACCCATCAGCGTCTTCTGTGCCGGTCGTACCGATGCGGGGGTGCATGGCACGGGCCAGGTAGTGCATTTCACCACTACTGCTGTGCGTAAAGACGCGGCATGGACGCTGGGTGTAAATGCGAATTTACCTGGTGACATCGCGGTGCGTTGGGTCAAAGATGTGCCGGATGATTTTCATGCGCGCTTTAGCGCCACCGCGCGCCGTTATCGCTACATCATCTACAATCAGCGTCTTCGCCCCGCGGTCTTAGGCCAGGGGGTGACCCATTACTATGAGCCGCTGGATGCCGATCGTATGCATCGCGCGGCCCAGAGTCTGCTGGGTGAAAATGATTTTACCTCGTTCCGTGCGGTGCAGTGCCAGTCGCGCACACCGTGGCGTAACGTGATGCACATTAACGTCAGTCGTTATGGCGCGTATGTGGTGGTGGACATCAAAGCCAATGCCTTTGTACATCATATGGTGCGGAATATTACAGGCAGCCTGATGGAAGTGGGTGCCGGACACCAGCCGGAGAGCTGGATTGCAGAGCTGTTAGCGGCAAAGGACAGAACGCTGGCGGCAGCAACGGCGAAAGCGGAAGGGCTGTATCTGGTCTCTGTGGATTATCCGGACCATTTTGACCTACCGAAGCCGCCAATGGGACCGCTGTTTTTAGCGGACTAAGCGCATGTGCAATTAAGGCTAAGACAATATGGATTTAATTCGCTTTCTGATTGATTTCATTCTGCATATTGATGTTCACCTGGCTGAACTGGTGGCGCAATACGGCGTCTGGGTGTATGCCATTCTGTTTGTGATCCTGTTTTGTGAAACCGGGCTGGTGGTGACGCCGTTTTTACCGGGCGATTCGCTGCTGTTTGTCGCGGGCGCGCTGGCGTCGCTTGAGACCAACGATCTGAACGTTCACCTGATGGTGGTGCTAATGCTGATTGCCGCTATCGTCGGCGATGCGGTGAACTACACTATAGGGCGGTTGTTCGGCGAGCGGTTATTCAGTAACCCGAACTCGAAAATTTTCCGTCGCAGCTATCTGGATAAAACCCACGCGTTTTACGAGAAGCACGGCGGAAAAACCATTATCCTCGCGCGATTCGTGCCTATCGTCAGGACGTTTGCGCCCTTTGTTGCGGGGATGGGGCATATGTCCTACCGTCATTTTGCCCTCTATAACGTGACGGGGGCCCTGTTGTGGGTGCTCAGCTTTACTTACGCGGGTTATTTCTTTGGCACCATTCCGATGATTCAGGAAAACCTTAAACTCCTGATCGTTGGGATAATTGTGGTGTCCATCCTGCCGGGCGTGATTGAGATTATTCGTCACCGACGCGCGGCGGCAAAGCAAGCGAAGTAAAGGCGCATTAGCGGTTCGACCACTTTTTTGTCCAAAGTTTCGGGCTGTTATGTTTTAATGTGCAACATTCATGGTCTGTTGGGGGCAAAAATGGCATTATGCGCCCCTTACAGCAAAACTGGCATAGAACCAGGTTCAGGCAGAAAGGTTATCAATGAGCTGGATTGAACGAATTAAAAGCAACATAACCCCCACCCGCAAGGCGAGTATTCCTGAAGGGGTGTGGACCAAGTGTGACAGCTGCGGTCAGGTCCTGTACCGCGCCGAGCTCGAGCGTAATCTTGAGGTCTGTCCGAAGTGCGACCACCACATGCGTATGTCGGCGCGTAACCGCCTGCATAGCTTGCTGGATGAGGGATCTCTGGTAGAACTGGGTAGCGAACTTGAGCCGAAAGACGTGCTGAAGTTCCGTGACTCCAAGAAATACAAAGATCGTCTGGCCTCTGCACAGAAAGAGACCGGCGAGAAAGACGCCCTGGTTGTGATGAAAGGCACGCTGCACGAGATGCCGGTTGTCGCGGCGGCGTTTGAGTTCGCCTTTATGGGCGGCTCGATGGGTTCTGTCGTGGGCGCGCGCTTCGTGCGTGCCGTTGAGCAGGCGCTGGAAGACAACTGCCCGCTGATCTGCTTCTCCGCCTCCGGCGGGGCGCGTATGCAGGAAGCGCTGATGTCACTGATGCAGATGGCGAAAACCTCTGCGGCACTGGCTAAAATGCAGGAGCGTGGACTGCCGTACATCTCCGTCCTGACTGACCCGACCATGGGCGGCGTATCAGCGAGCTTTGCCATGCTGGGCGACCTGAACGTGGCTGAACCTAAAGCGCTGATCGGATTTGCCGGTCCGCGTGTTATCGAACAAACGGTACGTGAAAAACTGCCGCCGGGCTTCCAGCGCAGTGAATTCCTCATCGAGAAAGGCGCTATCGACATGATCGTCCGCCGCCCGGAAATGCGCCTGAAACTGGCAAGCATCCTGGCGAAGCTGATGAATCTGCCATCGCCGTCTCCGGATGAGCCGCGCGAAGGCGTGGTCGTACCGCATCAGGAACCCGAGGCCTGATAACTGCAAAGGGCAGGGCCAGACGGCGCTGCCCTTTTGCTTTCTCACCGTAACTGAAAAGTGCGCATCATGGAAAAGAACCCAATCCCTCAAGCCACGTCGCCTCTGGCCGCGTGGCTTTCTTATCTGGAAAACCTGCACAGTAAAACCATCGACATGGGCCTTGCCCGTGTGAGTCAGGTGGCGGCGCGCCTTGATGTTCTGAAACCGGCCCCTTTTGTCTTTACCGTCGCAGGTACTAACGGTAAGGGCACGACCTGCCGTACGCTGGAAGCGGTGCTGATGGCCGCCGGCTACAAAGTGGGGGTGTACAGCTCCCCGCACCTGGTACGTTACACAGAGCGCGTGCGCGTACAGAATCAGGAGCTCACCGAAGCAGCCCACACCGCTTCATTTGCCGAGATCGAGGCTGCGCGCGGTGATATCTCATTAACCTACTTCGAGTACGGAACGCTCTCGGCCCTGTGGCTGTTTAAGCAGGCGCAGCTTGACGTCGTCATTCTGGAAGTGGGTCTCGGCGGCCGTCTGGATGCCACCAATATGGTGGATGCGGATGTGGCCGTGGTGACCAGCATCGCGCTGGACCATGTCGACTGGCTTGGTCCGGATCGCGAAAGCATTGGCCGCGAAAAAGCGGGAATCTTCCGCCCCGGCAAACCTGCCGTAGTGGGGGAGCCCGATATGCCGCATACCATCGCCGATGTGGCTCAGGAGAAGGGCGCCACGCTGCTGCGCCGTGACGTTGACTGGCATTATGCCGTGAGCGAACACGACTGGCGCTTTAGCGACGCGAAGGGCGTGCTCGAAAACTTGCCGCTACCGCAGGTGCCGCAGCCGAACGCCGCCACCGCGCTTGCTGCCCTGCGAGCCAGTGGGTTGGCCGTTAGCGAGCAGGCGATTCGGGAGGGCGTTCAGCATGCCATACTGCCGGGACGTTTTCAGATTGTCAGTGACGCACCGCGCGTGATACTTGACGTCGCCCATAACCCCCACGCTGCGGCGTACCTTGCAGGACGTCTCAAAAGCTTGCCAAAAACCGGGCGTGTCCTGGCGGTTATCGGTATGCTTCATGATAAAGACATTGCGGGGACGCTGGCCTGCATGGAGAGTGCGGTCGATAGCTGGTATTGTGCTCCTCTGGAAGGTCCACGCGGCGCGTCTGCCGAACAGCTGACGGAACACCTCGGCGAAGGCAAACGCTTTGAGAGCGTGGAGCAGGCATGGCATGCAGCCATGGCCGATGCCAGACCAGAAGATACCGTGCTGGTGTGTGGGTCGTTCCACACGGTGGCACATGTCATGGAAGTGATGGACGCGGGGAGAACCGGTGGCAAGTAAGTTTCAGAACCGTTTAGCAGGAACCATTGTGCTGGTAGCGCTGGGGGTGATTATCCTCCCGGGGCTGCTCGACGGGCAGAAAAAACATTATCAGGATGAGTTCGCGGCGATCCCGCTGGTACCAAAACCTGGCGACCGTGATGAGCCGGATATGCTGCCTGCCGCGACGCAGGCCCTGCCTGCTCAGCCGCCTGAAGGCGCCGCTGAAGAGGTGCAGGCAGGCGATGCCGCTGCGCCGTCAATAGATCCTGCGCGCATGGCCGCCAGTAATAATGGCGAACTGGATCCCGTGCCGGTACAGGCTGAACAGCCTGCGCCAAAGTCGGTACAAAAACCGAAGCCTGCCGAGAAACCGCAGCCGAAGCCGCAGCGTGATAATACTCGCGACCAACTGGCCGCAGCCACGGAAACGCCTCCAGCGAAACCGGCAGCGGAAGAGAAGCCCGCACCGACTGGCAAAGCATATGTGGTGCAACTCGGCGCGCTGAAAAATGCGGATAAGGTTAACGAGATCGTTGCCAAACTCCGTGGCGCGGGGTATCGCGCTTACACTTCACCTGGTACACCGGTACAAGGTAAAATCACCCGTATTCTCGTCGGGCCTGATGCCTCAAAAGAGAAGCTAAAAGGCTCGCTGGGAGAACTCAATCAGCTCTCAGGGTTGAGGGGTGTGGTGATGAATTATAGCGCGAACTGACGCGCGCTATAGGCCCGTTTCTTAACCGATAAGGGCCGGGGCATCCGTCCGCAGAGACGTAACCCGCCACAGGCGTTGACTATTTTTTCAACGCCTTTTTTATTTACGCATGGGAAGGAAATCCCTACGCAAACGTTTTCTTTTTCTGTTAGAATTCGCCCCGAACTGGATGACAGGGCGTTAAATCGTGGGACACATATGGTCTGGATTGATTACGCCATCATTGCGGTGATTGGTTTTTCCTGTCTGGTTAGCCTGATCCGTGGCTTTGTTCGTGAAGCGTTATCGCTGGTAACCTGGGGCTGTGCCTTCTTCGTTGCCAGTCATTACTACACTTACCTGTCTGTCTGGTTCACGGGCTTTGAAGATGAACTGGTCCGAAACGGAATCGCCATCGCGGTACTGTTTATCGCGACGTTGATTGTCGGCGCTATCGTCAATTATGTGATAGGTCAGCTGGTCGAGAAAACCGGTCTGTCAGGTACGGACAGGGTGCTCGGCATCTGTTTTGGGGCGTTGCGAGGCGCGCTGATTGTGGCGGCGATACTGTTCTTCCTTGATACCTTTACCGGGTTCTCAAAAAGTGAAGACTGGCAGAAATCGCAGCTGATTCCACAATTCAGTTTCATCATCAGATGGTTCTTTGACTATCTGCAAAGCTCGTCGAGTTTCTTGCCCAGAACCTGATCGGTTCTGAGATGTGGCTTAACGAGGAAAAGACGAATGTGCGGTATTGTCGGTATCGCCGGTTTCATGCCGGTAAACCAGTCGATTTATGACGCGTTAACGGTGCTTCAGCACCGTGGGCAGGATGCTGCGGGTATCATCACCATTGATGCAAACAACTGCTTCCGTTTACGTAAGGCGAATGGCCTGGTAAGCGATGTGTTTGAAGCCCGCCATATGCAGCGTCTGCAAGGTAATATGGGTATTGGTCACGTTCGTTATCCTACCGCTGGTAGTTCCAGCGCCTCTGAAGCACAGCCTTTCTATGTAAACTCCCCGTATGGCATCACGCTTGCTCACAACGGCAACCTGACCAACGCGCACGAGTTACGCCAGAAGCTGTTTGAAGAGAAGCGTCGCCACATTAACACCACTTCTGATTCTGAAATTCTGCTGAATATTTTTGCCAGTGAACTGGACAACTTCCGTCACTATCCGCTTGAAGCAGATAACATTTTTGCTGCCGTGGCTGCCACTAACCGTCTGATCCGTGGTGCTTATGCCTGCGTAGCGATGATTATCGGCCACGGTATGGTTGCCTTCCGCGACCCGAACGGTATCCGCCCGCTGGTGCTGGGTAAACGTGACATGGGCGACGGCCGTACCGAATACATGGTGGCCTCTGAGAGCGTGGCGCTGGATACCCTGGGCTTTGAATTCCTGCGCGATGTCGCGCCAGGCGAAGCGATTTATATCACCGAGAAAGGGCAGCTGTTCACCCGCATGTGTGCGGATAATCCGGTCAGCAATCCGTGTCTGTTCGAGTATGTTTACTTCGCGCGTCCAGACTCCTTCATCGATAAAATCTCCGTCTACAGCGCCCGTGTGAATATGGGAACCAAGCTCGGCGAGAAGATTGCGCGTGAGTGGGAAGACCTGGATATCGATGTGGTGATCCCCATCCCGGAGACTTCCTGCGATATCGCACTGGAGATGGCACGTATTCTGGGCAAACCCTATCGTCAGGGTTTTGTGAAAAACCGCTACGTGGGTCGTACCTTTATCATGCCGGGCCAGCACCTGCGCCGTAAATCCGTGCGCCGTAAGCTCAACGCCAACCGCGCTGAGTTCCGCGATAAAAACGTGCTGCTGGTTGATGACTCTATTGTACGCGGCACGACCTCTGAGCAGATTATCGAAATGGCCCGTGAAGCCGGAGCGAAGAAGGTCTATCTGGCCTCTGCTGCGCCGGAAATCCGCTTCCCGAACGTCTACGGTATCGACATGCCAACAGCGAACGAGTTGATTGCCCATGGTCGTGAAGTGGACGAGATTCGCCAGATCATCGGCGCGGACGGCCTGATTTTCCAGGATCTCAACGATCTCATCGAGGCGGTGCGTGCGGAAAATCCGGATATTCAGCAGTTTGAATGCTCAGTATTTAACGGTATTTACGTCACAAAAGATGTCGATCAGCAGTATCTCGACTATCTCGATTCCCTGCGAAATGACGACGCAAAAGCGGTTCAGATGCAGAACGATCTTGAAAGCTTAGAGATGCATAACGAAGGCTAATCGCCGAAGTAAGCGAGGGCAGTGGCCCTCGCTTGCAACTCCTCGCAAAATCCTGCACAGTCAGCCCTGAACTGGAAAGGGCGAAAATCATGAAACGACTGATAGTAGGGATCTCAGGTGCCAGCGGTGCCATATACGGTGTGCGTTTACTGCAGGTGCTGCGTAACGTGCCGGACGTGGAAACCCATCTGGTAATGAGCCAGGCGGCGCGCCAAACCCTCTCCCTTGAAACAGACCTCTCTCTGCGCGACGTTCAGTCTTTGGCCGACGTCATTCATGACGCCCGTGATATCGCCGCTACCATCTCTTCCGGCTCGTTTAAAACATCGGGAATGGTCATACTGCCCTGTTCGATTAAGACCCTGTCTGGCATCGTGAACAGCTACACCGACACTCTGGTGACCCGTGCGGCCGATGTAGTGCTAAAAGAACGTCGTCCGTTGGTGTTGTGCGTACGTGAAACGCCGCTACATCTGGGGCATCTGCGTCTGATGACTCAGGCGGCAGAACTGGGCGCAGTAATTATGCCGCCGGTGCCGGCGTTCTACCATCGCCCACAAAGTCTGGATGACGTGATCAATCAAACGGTTAATCGCGTGATCGATCAGTTCGACATTGAACTGCCTGCCGATCTTTTTACCCGCTGGCAGGGTAGCTAAAAATGTGCACTGGCTGAGTGCGATAAAACACCGCGTTGCCCTGTTTCAGGGCAATTATGCAACAGCGATCATATCCTCAACATTTAATTCCTTTTTTGCCCTCTCCTCGCTGCGGTTCGTTTGGCAGACCTGCTATCTTTCACCATTAAGGCATTCTTGCAACCTTTCATTAACATATTAAACGTTGAATTTTTATACCGACGTCAAAATGGCATAAGACCTGCAAGACAATGCCTGCAACACACAACACAACAGATAATAAAATCACGATACTTGAGGGTAAATGTATGAAGAAGACGGTTATGGCTCTGTCTTTGCTGGTGGGATTAAGCGCGGCCGCAGGGAGCTACGCAGCGCTTCCGCAAACCGTACGTATCGGTACCGATGCGACCTATGCGCCATTCTCATCTAAAGATGCGAAAGGGGAGTTCGTCGGGTTTGATATCGATCTGGGGAATGAGATGTGCAAACGCATGTCTGTGAAATGTACCTGGGTAGGCAGCGATTTCGATGCGCTGATCCCGTCCCTCAAAGCCAAGAAAATTGACGCGATTATCTCGTCGCTCTCCATTACTGAGAAGCGCCAGCAGGAGATCGCGTTTTCTGAAAAACTCTACGCAGCAGATTCGCGTCTGATTGCCGCAAAAGGCTCACCCGTACAGCCGACCATCGACTCGCTGAAAGGCAAGCATGTGGGCGTGCTGCAGGGCTCGACGCAGGAAGGTTACGCTAATGCCAACTGGCGTGAGAAGGGGGTCGATGTGGTGGCCTACCAGAACCAGGATCTGATTTACTCTGACCTGTCGGCGGGCCGTCTTGATGCGGCATTCCAGGATGAAGTTGCGGCCAGCGAAGGCTTCCTCAAACAGCCAGCGGGCAAAGAGTTTGCTTTTGCAGGCCCATCGGTTAAAGACAAAAAATACTTTGGTGACGGTACCGGTATTGGCCTGCGTAAGGACGATACTGAACTGAAAGCGGCCTTCGATAAAGCCTTCGACGACCTACGCAAAGATGGGACTTACGACAAACTGGCGAAAAAATACTTCGACTTCAATGTCTACGGTGATTAATCGGCTTTAAGCGAATGCACCATAATGGTGGGTCATTATGGTGCATGGCGGGTGAGCGTGAACCAGAAGAGTGCATGTTCCGTGCCCGGCTGGTTATAAAGTGAATAATTAAGCAGTAATGATGCACTTTTTGGCGCAAGGCGAGCATATTCTTTTGCCTTGTCGCGTGGATTAATGGCACATTACTTACACCCCGTCGACGTAGAAAACCCGTAAGAAGACAGTTTGTTGAGGATAGATATGAAAAAATTGGTATTGTCACTTTCTCTGGTTCTGGCCTTTTCCAGCGCCACCGCGGCATTTGCAGCAATTCCGCAAAAAATTCGTATCGGTACTGACCCAACTTATGCCCCGTTCGAATCGAAGAATGCGAAGGGTGAACTGGTCGGTTTTGACATCGATCTGGCGAATGAGCTGTGCAAACGGATCAAAGCACAATGTTCATATGTTGAAAACCCGCTGGACGCGCTGATTCCGTCGCTGAAAGCGAAAAAAATCGACGTCATCATGTCGTCACTCTCCATCACCGAAAAACGTCAGCAAGAGATTGCCTTTACCGACAAACTCTATGCAGCCGACTCCCGTCTGGTGGTGGCCAAATCCTCCGATATCCAGCCGACCGTTGAGTCATTGAAAGGTAAACGTGTAGGTGTGCTGCAGGGGACCACTCAGGAGACCTACGGTAACGAACACTGGGCGCCAAAAGGGATTGAAATCGTCTCGTATCAGGGCCAGGAGAACATCTACGCCGACCTGACTGCGGGCCGTATCGATGCCGCCTTCCAGGATGAAGTTGCGGCCAGCGAAGGTTTCCTGAAGCAGCCGGTCGGAAAAGAGTATAAGTTCGGCGGCCCGTCTATTAAGGACGAGAAGCTCTTCGGCGTCGGCACCGGTATGGGGCTGCGCAAAGAAGATAACGAGCTGCGTGAAGCGCTGAACAAAGCCTTTGCAGAGATGCGTGCCGACGGCACCTATGAAAAACTCGCCAAAAAGTACTTTGATTTCGACGTATACGGCGGTTAAGCCCCGCTAAATAACGTGCGCCCCCTCCCGCTTCGGGAGGGGAAAAGACACGGTTGACCACACTCACGACAGGGCAGGCTGTATGCTGTACGGATTTTCTGGCGTTATTCTACAAGGCGCGCTGGTCACCCTGGAACTGGCTCTCAGTTCCGTGGTGCTGGCCGTGCTGATAGGCCTGGCGGGCGCGGGGGCAAAACTTTCGGCAAATCGCGCGCTGGCGTTGATTTTCGAAGGCTATACCACACTTATTCGCGGTGTACCTGACCTCGTACTGATGCTGTTGATTTTCTACGGCCTGCAGATTGCGCTAAACGGCGTGACCGATGCCATAGGCATGGGGCAGATCGATATTGATCCTATGGTGGCGGGTATCATCACCCTCGGTTTCATTTACGGTGCTTACTTTACGGAAACGTTCCGCGGCGCCTATCTGGCGGTACCCAAAGGCCATATCGAGGCGGCCACCGCCTTCGGCTTTACCTCCTCTCAGACCTTCCGTCGCATTATGTTTCCGGCCATGATGCGCTTTGCGCTGCCGGGCATCGGCAACAACTGGCAGGTGATCCTCAAAGCCACGGCGCTGGTCTCGTTGCTGGGTCTGGAAGACGTTGTGAAAGCCACTCAGCTGGCGGGCAAAAGCACCTGGGAGCCGTTCTACTTCGCCATTGTTTGTGGCGTTATCTATCTGGTTTTTACCACCGTCTCCAATGGTGTACTGCTGCTGCTCGAACGTCGCTACTCCGTGGGTGTGAAGAGGGCTGACCTGTGATCGAGATTATTCAGGAGTACTGGAAATCGCTGCTCTGGACCGACGGCTATCGCTTTACCGGCGTGGCCATCACCCTGTGGCTGCTGATTTCATCCGTGGTGATGGGCGGTATCCTGGCGGTGTTTCTCGCCATTGGCCGGGTATCAAACAATAAATTCATCCGCTTCCCGATCTGGCTGTTTACCTACATTTTTCGTGGTACGCCGCTGTACGTGCAGCTGCTGGTGTTCTACTCCGGCATGTATACGTTGGAGATTGTAAAAGGCACCGAAATGTTAAACGCCTTTTTCCGTAGCGGCCTGAACTGTACGGTACTGGCGTTGACGCTGAATACCTGTGCCTACACCACCGAGATCTTTGCCGGTGCCATCCGTTCGGTGCCCCATGGTGAAATCGAGGCGGCGCGGGCTTACGGCTTCTCCTCGGTGAAACTTTATCGCTGCATTATTCTGCCGTCGGCCCTGCGTATCGCGCTGCCTGCCTACAGCAACGAAGTGATCCTGATGCTGCATTCCACCGCACTGGCATTTACTGCCACCGTACCGGATCTGCTGAAAATCGCCCGGGATATTAACTCCGCGACCTATCAGCCCTTTACCGCGTTCGGCATCGCGGCCGTGTTGTATCTGATGATTTCGTATGTCCTGATTAGCCTCTTCCGCAAGGCGGAGAAGCGCTGGTTACAGCATATCAAACCTACTTCGACGCACTGAGAATATGATGGCTGAGAACAAATTAAACGTTACCGATTTGCACAAACGCTACGGCGAACATGAAGTGCTGAAAGGGGTATCGCTCCAGGCGAATGCCGGCGATGTAATTAGCATTATCGGCTCATCCGGCTCGGGTAAAAGTACCTTCCTGCGCTGCATCAACTTCCTCGAAAAGCCGAGCGAAGGCTCTATTGTAGTCAGCGGCGAGAACATCAACCTGGTACGTGATAAAGACGGCCAGCTGAAGGTGGCGGATAAGCATCAGCTGCGGATGCTGCGTACGCGCCTGACGATGGTGTTCCAGCACTTTAACCTCTGGAGCCACATGACGGTGCTCGAGAACGTGATGGAAGCGCCGATTCAGGTGCTGGGCTTAAGCAAACAAGACGCGCGCAAGCGTGCGGAAAAATACCTCGCCAAGGTGGGGATCGACGAGCGCCAGCAAATTAAATACCCGGTACATCTGTCAGGGGGCCAACAGCAGCGTGTCTCTATTGCCCGCGCGCTGGCAATGGAACCGGAAGTGCTGCTGTTCGATGAACCCACCTCCGCGCTGGATCCAGAGCTGGTAGGCGAAGTGCTGCGTATTATGCAGCAGCTTGCCGAAGAGGGAAAAACGATGGTGGTGGTGACGCACGAGATGGGCTTTGCGCGTAACGTCTCTAACCACGTTATCTTCCTGCATCAGGGAAAGATCGAAGAGCAGGGGCATCCGGACGAGGTATTAGGTAACCCCCAGAGCGCCCGCTTGCAGCAGTTCCTGAAAGGCTCGTTGAAGTAGCCTTTTGCTTTCTCCTCTCTCTTTACGGGAGAGGGGAATTGGCCGCATCAGGCTCCAGCCGATACACCCAATCGTCATACCGCACGCCATCAATCTCGTAAGCTTTTTCCAGCACCTGGGTACGGACAAACCCGGCTTTCTCAAGCACCCGCACTGAACCGCCGTTATCCGCCAGTACATAAGCGTTGACCGCCTTCACGCCGGCCTGGGTAAACCCATAGTCACACACCGCCTGAAGCGCCTCGCTGGCGTAGCCCTGGCCTTGCGCCTGGGGCACGATGGTATAACCGATATCCGCCTCTTCGGGATGGTGGTCGCTGATTTGCAGGCCGATGTCCCCCAGCGGGGTGGGGTCGTCATGGCGGCGAATCACAAAGAGATGTTTCGATGTCAGGCGCAGCGCAAACAGGCGCTGCGTCTCTTTCTCAGGGGCAATGGCGGCCATGTAGCGCATTATCGCCGGATCTTCACGCAGGGCGCGAAAAAAGGGCCAGTCAGAAGGTTCGAACGGGGAGAGGGAGAGCCGGGGAGTGGTAATGATCGCCATAGTCATGCCCTTGCAGGGAAACAGGCGAATAACAGTACCATAACCGGCCGCTACGCTTAACCTACCACATCTCCCAGCGCATCTTCTAAGTCAAACCAACGGAACGCAAAGCCAGCCGCCTCCAGCCGCTTCGGCAGAGCGCGCTGGCCGCCTAATACCAGCACAGAGGACTCTCCCATCATCAGGCGCACCGCCGTGGCCGGGGCGCGAACCACCGCCGGGCGATGCAGCGCATGACCGAGCGCGTGGGCAAACTGCTCATTACGCACCGGGTAAGGCGAGACCATATTGAACGGGCCGCGCAGATCGTTATCCAGCAGCCACAGAATACCGTTGACCATATCATCGACGTGGATCCACGCCAGATACTGCCGTCCATTGCCAATCGGCCCGCCGAGGCCGAGCTTAAATACCGGCAGCATTTTCGCCAGGATCCCACCCTTCGGTGCCAGGACCACGCCGGTGCGAAGCAGGCAGACGCGCGTGGAATCGCTTTGCGCACCGCAGGCTATCTGTTCCCAGCGGGCGCAAAGTTTGTGGGTAAATTCGTTATGCGGGGGCTCTTCTTCGGTAACGACCACTTCACCCAAATCGCCATAATAGCCCGTCGCCGACCCGGAAATCAGGACCGACGGCGGTGTATTGCTGGCCTTGAACAGGTCAACCAGCCGCTGGGTAATTTGCCAGCGACTGTTACATAAACGCTGTTTCTGCTGTTCAGTCCAGCGTTTGTCGGCGATAGGCTCACCCGCGAGGTTGATGACGGCGTCGAAGCCGTCGAGATTCTGCCGTTCAGCCAGCCCTTTCCAGAGGGTAATATCGCTACCCAGTACCTGCCGTGCTTTTTCCGGGCTGCGCGTCACCACCGTGATCTCATGGCCCAGCTGGCGCAAGCGGGGGATCAGATGACGGCCAATCAGGCCGGTTCCGCCGGTTAACAGAATCTGCATACAACCTCCAGGGTTGCGCTTAGCGTTGCCAGCTTAACGTCATAGAGACGGAGTCGGCGTAGCGCAGCGCATGAAGTTTATCGATTTCGACTTCAGCATAGGTGACCCAGTGATGTTCGCGTGCGAGATCGAGCACATCCTGAGTTAATTTTTCGAGCAATGAGAAGCGGTTATTCTCGACCAGCTGAATGATGCTCTTGGTAATGGTGCGGTAGTTCAGCGCGTCGTTAATATCTTCGCTGGCGCGCGCTTTATCGGCAGGATAGTGAATGGTCACATTGATGACGATATCCTGACGATTAGCGCGCTCTTCCTCTTTAATACCAATATAGGTACGCAGGCGTAAATTTTTGATTCTGATTATTGCGTCGTGTTGGGACATTGCAGGCTTCCTCCGTGTCATTTTCCGCAACATGATACATGAGGATTCATCGGAAAACGCCTGCTTCTATTACGCTTTTAACAGGGCGCGTTGGGTTGCCGGGCGCGTACGTATGCGTTCAAACCAGTTGTTGACCGCAGGCCAGGTCGCCAGGTCTACGCGCTGACGTACGTGCTCGTTCACCCAGGGCCAACAGGCGATATCGGCGATGCTATAGTGATCGCCCGCCAGCCACGGTGTTTTTTCCAGCCGCTTGTTAAGCACGTTATAAAGCCGCTGCGTTTCCACCTGATAACGCTCAATGGCATAGGGGATTGGCTGCGGTGCATGGTAGTTGAAATGGTGGTTTTGTCCCAGCATCGGCCCTAATCCGCTCATCTGCCAGAACAGCCATTGCAAGGTAACATGCCGCTCGCGCAACTCCCCGCTCAATAACGTGCCTGACTTTTCTGCCAGATAGAGCAGGATCGCTCCCGATTCAAACAGGCTTAACGGCTGGCCACCATCCTCGGGATCGTTATCCACGATGGCGGGGATTTTATTGTTGGGTGAGAGGGCCAGAAACTCAGGGCGAAACTGCTCTCCCCGGCTGATATCCACCCGAATCAATTGGTAATCTAGCTGCGCCTCTTCCAGAAAAAGGGTGATCTTATGTCCGTTAGGGGTCGGGGCGTAATAGAGGTCAATCATCTCCACTCCTGTCGCTACATTTTTACGGCACTGGATCGAGTATAGGTGGTGATGCTACATCGTGATTTTTCATCAGGTGACAGAGAGGCCGACAGACTATATGTTGGATGAAAACCCTACAGCCAGTGAGCATCCTATGAATCAACCTGCAATAACTTTATGGTCCGATGCGGATTTCTTTTCCCCTTACGTGATGAGCGTTTACGTTGCGCTGGCAGAGAAAGGGCTGCCGTTTACCCTGAAGACCGTGAGTCTCGATAAGGGGGAGCACTTAAATCCCCGGTGGCAGGGCTATGCGTTAACCCGCCGGGTACCCGTGCTGGAGATCGACGGTTTTGAGCTGAGCGAGTCGTCGGCCATCGCTGAATACCTTGAGGAACGATTTGCCCCGCCGGAGTGGGAGCGAATCTATCCTCATGATCTGCAAAAACGCGCCCGGGCGCGGCAAATTCAAGCCTGGTTACGTAGCGATCTCGGTCCAATACGCGAAGAGCGCGCCACCGATGTGGTGTTCGCCGGGGCTAAGAAACCGCCGCTGAGCACCGGGGCGCAAAGCGCGGCGGGTAAACTTATCGATACCGCGAGCACCTTGTTGGCTCAGGGGCATCAGAATTTGTTTGGCGAATGGTGTATTGCGGATACCGATCTGGCGCTGATGCTTAACCGTCTGATACTGAATGGTGATGAGGTGCCGCCGCGTCTGGCTGACTATGCCGCGTTCCAGTGGCAGCGCGCGTCCGTGCAGCGTTATGTGGCCCTTTCCGCGAAGCGTCCGGGCTGATAAGGCTGGCTGAATAAGGTAAGATAGGCCGTGGTTTTTAGAAGGAGTTATCAATGAAGCTGATGTTTGCCTCAGATATCCACGGCTCGCTGCCCGCAACTGAACAGATCCTTGAACGTTTCACACAAAGCGGGGCGAACTGGTTGATTATCCTGGGTGATATGCTTAACCACGGTCCGCGCAACGCGCTGCCGGAAGGCTATGCCCCGGCGCAGGTCGCCGAACGTCTGAACGCGTTTGCCTCGCGCATTATTGCCGTACGCGGCAATTGCGACAGCGAAGTCGATCAGATGTTGCTCCAGTTCCCCATCACCGCCCCGTGGCAGCAAATTTTGCTGGAAAATCGCCGTCTGTTTTTGACCCACGGTCACCTTTTTGGCCCCGATAAACAGCCGCCGCTGAACGCTGGCGATGTGCTGGTTTATGGTCATACTCATATTCCAGTGGCGGAGGCGCGGGAGGATATCATCCATTTCAATCCCGGCTCCGTTAGTATCCCGAAAGGGGGATTCCCGGCGAGCTATGGCTGGCTTGAAGGAGACCATTTGTGCGTTATGGCGCTGAATAATGGTCAGGTTATTGCGCAGACAACGATTAATCCGTAATTTACACCTCAACCGTAAACGCGCCGCGAGAGCGCTATGAAGAGAAGGTTTCCCCGATGGTGGAGCAGAGTCATTTGGCAAGTACAGAGTGGGTTGATATTGTCAGCGAAGACAATGAGGTGATAGCGCAGGCGAGCCGCGAACAGATGCGGGCGCAGCGCTTGCGTCATCGCGCAACCTACATCGTCGTGCATGATGGGATGGGTAAAATTCTGGTCCAGCGCCGTACCGAAACGAAAGATTTTATGCCGGGTATGCTTGATGCGACCGCCGGTGGCGTGGTTCAGGCCGATGAAGTGCTGCTCGACTCCGCACGTCGTGAAGCGGAAGAGGAGTTAGGTATTGCGGGCGTGCCCTTCGCCGAGCATGGCCAGTTCTATTTCGAAGACGACAACTGCCGCGTCTGGGGTGGGCTGTTCAGCTGCGTCTCTCACGGGCCGTTTGCGCTTCAGGAAGAAGAGGTGAGTGAAGTCAGCTGGATGACGCCGGAAGAGATCACCGCGCGTTGCGATGAGTTCACGCCGGATTCATTAAAAGCGCTGGCGCTGTGGATGACCCGCAACGCCAAAAACGAATCCGCTAAACCGGAAAAAGAGGAAGAGGCGGAATAAGCCTCAGCAACTTTCCCGCAAGCACAGGCTGGACGCGATAGGTTTATGGTCGCGCCAGTCTCCGTCATTCAGACGTTCCAGTAACGCTTTCCCGGCTTCAACCCCGATTTTACGATGCGGTACCGCCATGGTGGTCAACGGCGGCACGCACACGCGGCTCACATCGCTATCGCCAAAACCGACAACGGCGAGATCGTCCGGCACTTTAATTCGCCGGCGTTGGCATTCATAAAGCACCCCGCAGGCCAGCTCATCAGAGACGCAGACCAGCGCATCCAGCTCTGGCCAGGCCAGGAGAAACTCCGGCAGCTGTGATGCTCCGGTCGAGAAACTGGGAGGCAGCGCCGCGTTGATAACCCGGTTTGGCGCCAGGTGGTGACGCAGCATCGCTTTGTACCAGCCCTGCAAATGCTGCTGGAAAATCCACTGCTCCTGGTTAGCGCACAGCAGGCCGATGTTCTGATAGCCACGCTGAATCACCATCTCGGTGAGCTCATACATGGCGGCAACGTTATCAATACCGATATTCATATCGATAGGGTCGGCGCGCATCGCCCCCATCTCTACCACCGGAATAGAGCGATGCTGCAGCCAGTGGCGCACCGTTTCGCTGTGCTCCACGCTGAGTAAAATCGCGGCGGCAATGTTCGATGCCAGCAGTGTCTCGAGCAATTTTTCTTCCTGCTCAAGTCGATGCTGTGATTCCGCCAGCATGATCTGATATCCGGCAGGCTGGAGCACTTGCTGTAGGCCGGCAAACATTTCGGAACACCCCGCCTCGGCAAGGTTTGGCACCACCATAGCGATCGTCCACGAAGAGGCCGATGCCAGCGCGCTGGCGGCCAGGTTGGGCATATAGCCCAGCTCATGAACCGCAGCGTCGATCTTTTCACGCAATTTATCAGACACTTGTTCAGGGGTACGCAGCGCCCGCGATACCGTCATGGTACCGACCCCTGCCAGCTGCGCCACGTCTGCAATAGTGACTTTGCCGGTACTTCGCCTTTTTCTGGTCAGAGACATACAGATTCCTGCTGTTTTACAACATGTTGGCACACGTTTTTCTTATCGTTCGTCACGTGCTGTGCTCGAAGTATACGCCTTAAATCCCGTTTTCTGGTTGTGATTTGCTGCGCTGATTGCATTTTGATAGCGCTATCACATTTATGAATGTTAACGATTGGTAGCGCTATCTTTGTGATCCTGATCGCAGCCAATTTGGGTAGGCTTGCATAAAGTTTGCCCATCTTAGCCCCTGATACGAGGAACAAGCGTGCTCAATAAGTGGATTTTTGAACAGACGATCCAGCTTCAGGACAGCGTGGAAAACTGGCCGCAGGCGCTTGAAATTTGCGCGCGTCCGCTGCTGGAGATGAACGTTATTGCGCCGGAGTACATTACGGCGATTGTCGAGCAACACCAGAAGCTTGGCCCCTACTATGTGCTGGCGCCTGGGCTGGCAATGCCGCATGCACGCCCGGAAGAGGGGGCAAAAGGGTTAGGTCTTTCGCTGCTGAAGTTGAAAGAGGGGATTTCGTTTGGTGCGGGGGAGTTTGATCCGGTCGATGTGATCGTCATGCTCGCGGCACCAGACAAACATAGCCACATCGAAATGATCTCCGCGCTGGCAGAATTATTTTCGAGCGATGAGGATATGGCGCAATTACATGTCGCAACGACCCGGGAGGAAATAAAAGCCATTATCGAACGCTTCTAGTTTTAATTCCGACATCGTTTTTAACCACATTACGCTCGAGCGTGATGGGGACGTACTCTACTCAAAAAAGGGCATAACAATGAAAATTATGGCGATTTGCGGCTCCGGGCTTGGCAGTAGTTTTATGGTCGAAATGAACATTAAAAAAGTCCTCAAAAAACTCAATATCGATGCCGAGGTGGAGCATTCTGATCTCTCTTCAGCCACCCCAGGCGCGGCCGACCTGTTCGTGATGGCCAAAGATATCGCGGCCAGCGCCAGCGTGCCGGAGAGCCAGCTAGTGGTGATCCAGAACATCATTGATATCAACGAACTTGAAGCGCAGCTTAGCGCCTGGTTCGCGAAACACTAACCCTGACTGTGACGAGGTGGATATGTTTATCCTTGAATCGCTGAACTTCGTTGTTGATATTTTAAAAGTACCCTCGGTGCTGGTGGGCTTAATTGCATTAATCGGCCTGGTGGCGCAGAAAAAAGGGTTTTCGGATGTGGTGAAAGGCACGATTAAAACCATTCTGGGTTTTATTGTGCTGGGTGGCGGAGCCACCGTGCTGGTGGGATCGCTTAATCCGTTAGGCGGTATGTTTGAACATGCCTTTAATATTCAGGGCATCATTCCGAATAACGAAGCAATCGTCTCTATTGCGCTGGAAAAATATGGCGCCTCTACGGCTCTGATCATGGCCTTCGGTATGGTGGCGAATATTATTGTCGCCCGCTTTACCCGCCTGAAATACATCTTCCTGACCGGGCACCATACGTTTTATATGGCGTGCATGATTGGCGTGATCCTGACGGTGGCAGGCTTTGAAGGGGTGGGACTGGTCTTCACCGGTTCGTTGATCCTTGGGCTGGTAATGGCCTTCTTCCCGGCCATTGCCCAGCGCTATATGAAGCGCATCACCGGTAATGATGACATCGCCTTTGGCCACTTCGGTACCCTGGGCTATGTGCTCTCAGGCTGGATTGGCAGCAAGGTGGGCAAAGGCTCTCGCTCCACCGAAGAGATGAACCTGCCGAAGAACCTAAGCTTCCTGCGCGACAGCTCTATCTCCATCTCCCTGACCATGATGATTATCTATCTGATCATGGCGGTGAGTGCCGGACGTGAGTACGTGGAGGCCACCTTCAGCGGCGGACAGAACTATCTGGTCTACGCCATCATCATGGCCATTACCTTCGCGGCGGGGGTATTTATCATCCTGCAGGGTGTTCGCCTGATACTGGCGGAAATCGTTCCGGCTTTTACCGGCTTCTCCGAAA
The DNA here is from genome assembly GCF_002308415.1 of Leclercia sp. UBA1284. Classification (NCBI taxonomy): domain Bacteria; kingdom Pseudomonadati; phylum Pseudomonadota; class Gammaproteobacteria; order Enterobacterales; family Enterobacteriaceae; genus Leclercia; species Leclercia sp. UBA1284. The sequence continues at coordinate 2,190,686 of NZ_DBUS01000006.1, read as the reverse complement.
AACTGGTGCCCAACGCGCGTCCTGCACTGGACTGCCCGGTGGTCTACCCGTATGCCCCTAACGCCGTGCTGATTGGCTTCCTGTTTAGCTTCCTCGGCGGTCTGGTTGGACTCTTTATCTGCGGGCAGTTTAGCTGGGTGCTGATCCTGCCGGGCGTCGTGCCGCACTTCTTCACCGGTGCAACCGCAGGCGTGTTTGGCAACGCCACGGGCGGACGTCGCGGGGCAATGATAGGCGCCTTTGCCAATGGTTTACTGATTACCTTCCTGCCGGTGTTGCTGCTGCCTGTGCTGGGTGCGATTGGATTCGCCAACACCACCTTCTCTGATGCGGACTTTGGCGCCATCGGCATTGTGCTGGGTAACCTGGCACGCTACCTGTCGCCAATGGCTATTACGGGTCTGGTTGTGGCGGTGTTCGCGCTGCTGGTGGCCTGGAACCTCTTCGCTAAAAACAAAAGTGCGGGTAATAGCGCGCAAGAAAATACCGGAGCCAAATCATGAATGTTAATGAAGTGACCCAACTGGCACGCGAAATCCGTATTGCCACCCTGAAATCGCTCACCCAACTGGGGTTCGGGCACTATGGTGGCAGTATGTCGGTGGTAGAGACGCTGGCGGTACTGTACGGCGCGGTAATGAAGATTGATCCTGCCGATCCCGACTGGCCTGAGCGTGACTATTTTGTGTTATCCAAAGGCCATGCGGGCCCGGCGCTCTACAGCACCCTTGCAATCAAAGGCTACTTCCCGATTGAAGAACTCAGCACCCTGAACCAGAACGGAACGCGGCTGCCAAGCCATCCGGACAGGCTAAAAACGCGTGGCGTGGATGCCACCACGGGCTCGCTGGGGCAGGGGATCTCCATTGCCGGCGGTATGGCGCTGTCGCACAAACTGGCGGGGCGCGCGAATCGCGTCTTCTGCATCGTGGGCGACGGAGAGTTGAACGAAGGGCAGTGCTGGGAGGCGTTTCAGTTTATCGCTCACCATCGCCTGAATAACCTGACGGTCTTCGTGGACTGGAATAAACAACAGCTGGACGGTGAGCTGGATGAGATCATCTGCGCCTTCGACCTGGAAGGAAAATTCCGCGCCTTTGGCTATGACGTGGTTAAGGTCAAAGGGGACGACATTCCGGGGCTGCTTGAGGTGACATCGCTCATCCCTGAAGCGGATGCGCGACCGCTGGTCGTGATCCTGGACAGCATAAAAGGGCAGGGGGTGCCGTATCTGGAGCAGCTCAGTAACTCCCACCATTTGCGACTGACTGATGACGTTAAAGCCGCCCTTACCGAGACGATTCGCCAGCTGGAGGTCAACCATGATTAAGCTTGCACCCACAGGACAAAAAGATGCCGTCGAGATGCGCAAAGTCTATGCCGGATTCGTCGCAAGCCAGATTGAAGCGGGGAGTGAAATTATCGCCCTGGAAGCGGATCTGATGAGCTCCATGGCGATGGACGGCGTGGCGCGCGATTATCCCCAGCACGTCATCAACTGCGGGATCATGGAGGCCAACGTTATCGGTACCGCAGCGGGGCTGTCGCTGACCGGGCGTAAGCCGTTTGTGCACACCTTTACCGCCTTCGCCAGCCGCCGCTGCTTCGACCAGCTGTTTATGTCGCTGGATTATCAGCGTAACAACGTGAAGGTCATCGCCTCGGATGCGGGCGTTACCGCTTGTCACAACGGCGGTACGCATATGTCGTTTGAAGATATGGGCATTGTGCGCGGGCTGGCTCATTCGGTGGTACTAGAAGTGACCGACGCGGTCATGTTTGAGGATGTCCTGCGCCAGTTGATTGACCTCGAGGGCTTTTACTGGGTGCGAACTATCCGTAAGCAAGCCCCGAGCATCTACGCCCCGGGCTCGACCTTTACCATCGGCAAGGGCAACGTGCTACGCGAAGGAGACGATATCACCCTGATTGCTAACGGCATCATGGTCGCAGAAGCGCTGGAGGCGGCGCGGCAGCTTGAACAGGAGGGCGTCAGCGCGGCGGTGATCGATATGTTCACTCTGAAGCCTATCGACCGGATGCTGGTGAAAAATTATGCCGAGAAAACCGGACGTATCGTTACCTGTGAAAATCACAGTATTCACAATGGCCTGGGATCGGCGGTGGCAGAAGTGTTAGTGGAAACGTGCCCGGTGCCGATGCGGCGGGTGGGGGTAAAAGAACGCTACGGCCAGGTGGGCACGCAGGACTTCCTGCAATGCGAGTATGGCCTGACGGCGCACGACATTGTGTCGGCGGCAAGAGAACTGCTGTAAATAAAAAAGGCGACCATCGGGTCGCCTTTTTAATGCAGCTAAAAGTTACTGCTGCTGCTGTGAAGACTGGATCGCGGTCAGGGCGATGGTGTAGACGATGTCGTCTACCAGCGCGCCACGAGACAGGTCATTCACCGGCTTGCGCATACCCTGCAGCATTGGCCCGATAGAGATCAGGTCTGCAGAACGCTGTACCGCTTTGTAGGTGGTGTTACCGGTGTTCAGATCCGGGAAGATGAACACGGTAGCGCGACCTGCAACCGGCGAGTTCGGTGCTTTGGATTTCGCCACGTCTGCCATCACGGCGGCATCGTACTGCAGCGGGCCGTCGATCATCAGATCTGGGCGTTTTTCCTGCGCAATACGGGTCGCTTCACGTACTTTCTCTACGTCGCTACCTGCACCAGAGGTGCCGGTGGAGTAGGAGAGCATGGCTACGCGCGGTTCGATACCGAAGGCAATAGCGGAGTCTGCGGACTGGATAGCGATCTCAGCCAGCTGCTCTGCGGTTGGATCCGGGTTGATCGCACAGTCGCCGTAAACGTAAACCTGTTCAGGCAGCAGCATGAAGAACACGGAAGAGACCAGAGAGCTGCCTGGGGCGGTTTTGATCAGCTGCAGCGGCGGACGGATGGTGTTCGCGGTGGTGTGAACAGCACCAGAAACCAGACCGTCAACTTCGTCCTGTTCCAGCATCAGGGTACCGAGAACCACGTTGTCTTCCAGCTGTTCGCGCGCAACGGCTTCGGTCATGCCTTTGCTCTTACGCAGCTCAACCAGACGTGCAACGTAGCTTTCACGTACCACTTCCGGGTCAACGATTTCGATGCCCGCACCCAGTTCAACGCCCTGAGATGCCGCTACGCGGGTGATCTCGTCCGGGTTACCCAGCAGCACACAGGTCGCGATACCGCGCTCTGCACAGATGGCGGCTGCTTTAACGGTACGTGGTTCGTCGCCTTCTGGCAGAACAACGCGTTTACCCGCTTTACGCGCCAGCTCGGTGAGCTGATAGCGGAAGGCTGGAGGAGACAGACGGCGGCTGCGCTCGGAGGTTGCAGTCAGGGATTCGATCCAGTCTGCGTTCACGTAACCTGCCACGTATTCCTGAACTTTCTCGATACGCTCGTGGTCATCAACCGGCACTTCGAGGTTGAAGCTCTGCAGGCTCAGAGAGGTCTGCCAGGTGTTGGTGTTCACCATGAATACCGGCAGGCCAGTCGCAAAGGCGCGCTCGCACAGTTTGCTCACGCGTGGGTCCATCTCGTAAGCACCGGTCAGCAGGATAGCGCCGATTTCAACGCCGTTCATTGCGGCCAGGCAGGCAGCAACCAGCACGTCAGGACGGTCAGCGGAGGTGACCAGCAGGGAACCTGCACGGAAGTGTTCCAGCATGTGCGGAATGCTACGCGCACAGAAGGTGACAGACTTCACGCGACGGGTATTGATATCGCCTTCGTTGATCACGGTGGCGTTCAGGTGACGCGCCATGTCGATGGCACGGGTCGCGATCAGATCAAAGCTCCATGGCACCGCGCCCAGCACTGGAAGCGGGCTGGTTTCCTGCAGTTTTGCCGGGTCGATTTTCACGACTTTCGCTTTGGAAGAGTCATCGAAAATTTCGGACAGGTCAGGACGGGTGCGACCTTGTTCATCAACCGGTGCGTTCAGCTTGTTGATGATAACGCCGGTGATGCTGGTGTTTTTCGCGCCGCCGAAGCTGCTGCGGGTCAGTTCGATACGCTCTTTCAGCTGCTCCTGGGTATCGGTACCCTGAGACATCACGAAGACGATCTCGGCGTTCAGCGTTTTGGCGATTTCAAAGTTCAGCGACTGGGCAAACTGATGTTTGCGGGTCGGAACCAAACCTTCAACCAGTACCACTTCCGCGTCCTGCGCGTTCGCGTGATAGTTAGCGATGATCTCTTCCATCAGCACGTCTTTCTGATTGCTGGAGAGCAGAGACTCAACGTGGGACATTTTCAGCGGCTCTGCGGCGGGCAGATTAGAGTTCTTACGAACAATGCTGGTGGTCTGGTCTGGCGCATCGCCACCGGCACGTGGCTGGGCGATAGGTTTAAAGACGCTCAGACGAACGCCTTTGCGTTCCATAGCACGGATGACGCCGAGGCTGACGCTGGTCAGGCCGACGCTGGTTCCGGTAGGGATCAGCATAATTGTACGGGACACGGTTTATCCTCTTTTGGCTACCGCCGAAGTCAGGCGGGTTTCAAAACAGCACCGCCAGCTAGGCTGGCGGTGTGGAATCAGGCAGTCAGACGGTTCGCGTCTTGCGCGATGACCAGCTCTTCGTTAGTTGGGATAACGATAGCAGGGCGGGTGCCTTCTTTGTTGATGAAGCCAGACTTGCCGAAGCGGGCAGCCAGGTTACGCTCGTGATCAACTTCGAAGCCCAGAACGCCCAGTTTACCCAGGGACAGTTCACGAACCATTGCTGCGTTTTCACCGATACCACCGGTGAAGATAACCGCGTCCAGACGACCGTCCATCAGTGCAGTGTAAGAACCGATGTATTTCGCCAGACGGTGGCAGTAAACGTCCATAGCACGTTTCGCATCTTCTTTGGCTTCGTAGTTATCTTCAACATAACGGCAGTCGCTGGTGACTTCGGTCAGACCCAGCAGGCCAGACTCTTTGGTCAGCATTTTGTTGATGTCATCAACGCTCATGCCCAGGGTGTCGTGCAGGTGGAAGATAATCGCCGGGTCGATGTCACCAGAACGGGTACCCATCACCAGACCTTCCAGCGGGGTCAGACCCATGGAGGTATCAACACATTTACCGTTACGGATAGCAGAAACAGAACCGCCGTTGCCCAGGTGGCAAGTGATGATGTTCACTTCTTCTACCGGCTTGTTCAGGACTTTGGCCGCTTCCTGAGTAACATAGAAGTGGCTGGTGCCGTGTGCGCCGTAACGACGTACGCCATGCTCTTTGTACAGTTTGTACGGCAGGGCATACAGGTAAGACTCTTCCGGCATGGTCTGATGGAACGCCGTGTCAAATACAGCCACGTTTTTGTCTTTCAGCTGCGGGAAAGATTTCAGTGCTTCAGCGATACCGATCAGGTGAGCCGGGTTATGCAGTGGCGCGAAAGAGGCGGAGTCTTTGATGCCCTGGATGACAGAGTCGTCGATCACAACAGAGCTGGTGTATTTTTCGCCGCCGTGGACGATACGGTGACCGATTGCCGTCAGCTGAGCAGACAGTTCTGGTTTTTGTGCCAGAATAGTGTTAACGATAAAGTTCAGCGCTTCACTGTGAGCGGCGCCTGCACCTAAAGCCGCTTCTTGTTTGCTGCCGTCCATCTTCCACTTGATACGCGCTTCAGGCAGATGGAAACATTCGGCCAAACCAGAGAGGTACTCGTCACCGTTGAGCGCATCGATGATGGCGAATTTCAGTGAGGAGCTACCGCAGTTCAGAACCAGTACTAACTTACTCGACATGGAAGTACCTATTATTGATACGTGGCTAAAAAATGTCAGTGAGAATCGTAGCGTAGCGCAAGAATCCGCTGACATTTATGATTAACATCATGCCGAAAGTACTTTTTGGCATGACGAAAGGAATACATAAGATTTTATGCCATTTTGCGCATTTTTCCGGCAATGGCATAATGTGCTTAAACTTGACGAATTTACGATTATCGTCCAGGGCCTTTTCAGGCCGGCACAGGATACCTGATACTGGGTAGTTAAGACAAAAGTTTTTGAACGATGTCATGACCAGTTGTGGATTTGCACGAATTTTTTAATTTTTATATGTGAAGTTGAGGTAAAGCCATGTCGACACCCGAAACCCCCTCAGTGAACTTTTTTAGTCTGTTTCGCCGGGGACAGCACTATTCGAAGACGTGGCCGCTGGAAAAACGCCTTGCGCCTGTCTTTATTGAGAACCGTGTGATTCGCGCCACCCGTCACGCCATTCGTCTGATGCCCCCGATTGCCATTTTCACCCTCTGCTGGCAGATAGCGCTTGGCGGCCAGCTTGGACCGGCCGTCGCCACCGCGCTGTTTGCGCTTAGCCTGCCGATGCAGGGGCTTTGGTGGTTAGGTAAACGCTCCGTTACGCCACTCCCCCCGTCCGTGCTGCAGTGGTTCTATGAAGTGCGCGGCAAGTTGCAGGAGGCGGGACAGGCCCTGGCCCCGGTTGAGGGCAAGCCCGATTATCAGGCGCTGGCCGACACCCTAAAGAAAGCATTTAAACAACTTGATAAAACATTCCTGGATGATTTGTGATTGATCATCGAAACGATCATTAAAAGAAGGCACAGTAACCCTTAGTTACCGTGTCTTTTTTTTAGGTTGCTTCGCGCAACAGGAGTCGAATGATGGAAATGACTAATGCTCAACGTCTGATTTTGTCTAATCAGTACAAAATGATGACCATGCTAGATCCCGACAACGCAGAGCGCTATCGCCGCCTGCAGACTATCGTCGAACGTGGCTTTGGCCTGCAGATGCGCGAACTGGATCGCGAGTTTGGCGAATTAAAGGAAGAGACCTGCCGCATTGTCATTGACATCATGGAGATGTATCACGCATTGCACGTCTCATGGGCTAACCTGAAAGACGCGCAGATAATTGATGAGCGTCGTGTGACCTTCCTCGGTTTTGATGCTGCCACCGAAGCGCGTTACCTGAGCTACGTCCGCTTTATGGTTAACACCGAAGGGCGTTACACCCACTTCGATGCCGGTACGCATGGCTTTAATGCCCAGACCCCGATGTGGGACAAATATCAACGTATGCTGAGCGTCTGGCACGCCTGCCCGCGCCAGTACCATCTGAGCAGCAACGAAATTCAACAAATCATTAATGCCTGACGGAGGTCGATGTGCAGTGTAAAGGTTTTCTGTTTGATCTGGACGGTACGCTGGTGGATTCCTTACCGGTGGTTGAGCGCTCATGGTGCCGCTGGGCCGACAGGCACGGTATTAGCCATGATGAAGTCCTCCATTTCATCCATGGCAAACAGGCCATTACCTCTTTACGTCACTTTATGGCGGGCAGCACTGAAGATGAAATTCAGGCCGAGTTTCGCTGGCTGGAGCAGCTAGAGGCGAAGGATACCGACGGCATAGTCGCGCTACCAGGCGCGCACGCGCTGCTTCGTCATCTGAATGAATCACAAATCCCGTGGGCTATCGTCACCTCCGGCTCGGTTCCGGTGGCGCACGCCCGCCATAAAGCGGCGGGTTTGCCAACGCCTGAAGTCTTTGTCACCGCCGAGCGTGTTGCTCGCGGCAAGCCGGAGCCCGACGCCTTTTTGCTGGGCGCCGAGCTGCTAGGGCTGGCACCAGAACAGTGCGTGGTGGTGGAAGATGCCGCTGCCGGCGTCCTTGCCGGGCTGGCGGCGGGGTGTCATGTCATCGCCGTGAATGTACCTGCCACGGCGCCGCGCCTGAATGAAGCCGGTTTTGTGCTGACTTCACTGGCAGCCATTGAGGTCAGCAAAACGGCCGACGGAACGGTAACCGTGACGCAGAAAATGTAATCCCATGATTTAGCCCCACAACTGTGGGGCTTTTTTATGGCAGTATGCTGTCACTCTTTTCTGACAAGGACCTGTTGTGAACGGTGAATTAATCTGGGTATTGAGCCTGCTGGTCTTCGCCATCATTCTCTTTGCTACCGGTAAAGTGCGCATGGATGCCGTGGCATTACTGGTGATAGTGGCGTTCGTGCTAAGCGGCACCCTCACGCTCCCCGAAGCGTTATCGGGCTTTAGCGATCCGAACGTTATTTTGATTGCCGCACTCTTTATTATTGGTGATGGGCTGGTTCGCACCGGCGTCGCCACCAGTATGGGCTCCTGGCTGGTAAACGCCGCAGGCAGCAGCGAAACCAAAATGCTTATCCTGCTGATGCTGACCGTGGCTGGGTTGGGAGCCTTTATGAGCTCCACCGGCGTAGTGGCCATCTTTATCCCGGTGGTGTTAAGCGTCTGCATGAGGATGCAGATCCCGCCATCACGCCTGATGATGCCGCTCAGCTTCGCCGGGCTTATCAGCGGCATGATGACGCTGGTAGCAACGCCACCCAACCTGGTGGTTAACAGCGAACTTTTGCGCGAAGGGCTGCAGGGATTTAGCTTTTTTAGCGTCACGCCGCTGGGGTTGGTGATTCTGGTGCTGGGTATTGTCTACATGCTGCTGACTCGCTTTGTCCTGAAGAGCGAAACGCAGGATAAATCCCGGGACGGCTGGAAGCGCCGCACATTTCGCGATTTGATCAAAGAGTATCGCCTGACCGGGCGGGCCCGCCGTCTGGCTATCCGCCCCGGTTCCCCCCTGATTGGTCAACGGCTGGACGATCTTAAACTGCGTGAACGCTACGGCGCGAACGTGATTGGGGTAGAGCGCTGGCGCCGTTTTCGGCGGGTGATCGTGAATGTTAACGGTGTATCTGAATTCCGCGCCCGTGACGTATTACTTATCGACATGTCCTCTGCCGATGTCGATCTGCGTGAATTTTGCAGCGAGCAGCTGCTGGAGCCGATGGTGCTGCGGGGAGAGTATTTCTCCGATCAGGCGCTGGACGTGGGGATGGCAGAAATATCGCTGATTCCCGAATCGGAGCTGCTGGGCAAGACCATGCGCGAGATCGGTTTTCGTACGCGCTATGGGCTCAATGTAGTGGGATTGAAGCGTGACGGCATGGCAATGGATGGCGCCGTGGTGGATGAACCCTTACAGCTGGGCGACATTTTCCTGGTGGTGGGGAACTGGAAACTTATCTCCCAGCTCGGCCAGCGCGGGCGCGACTTTGTGGTCATGAACCTGCCCGTTGAGGTGAGTGATGCCTCACCGGCTCACAGCCAGGCGCCACATGCTATTTTCTGTCTGGTGCTGATGGTCGCGCTGATGTTAACGGATGAGATCCCTAACCCGGTTGCGGCGATTATCGCCTGCCTGCTGATGGGGAAATTCCGCTGTATTGATGCACAAAGCGCCTATAAGGCAATCCACTGGCCGAGCATCATACTCATCGTCGGGATGATGCCCTTTGCGCTGGCGCTGCAAAAAACGGGCGGGGTAGATTTGGTGGTTAAAGGATTGATGGAACTCGGCGGCGGATATGGGCCTTACATGATGCTAATCTGCCTGTTTGTAATGTGCGCCACCATTGGTCTGTTTATCTCCAATACCGCCACGGCTGTGCTGATGGCGCCCATTGCGCTGGCGATGGCGAAATCGATGGGGGTCTCGCCTTACCCGTTTGCAATGATGGTGGCGATGGCCGCTTCAGCCGCCTTTATGACCCCGGTCTCTTCTCCGGTTAACACGCTGGTACTGGGGCCCGGGAACTACCGGTTTAGCGATTTCGTAAAATTGGGCGTGCCTTTTACCGTGCTGGTTATGGTGGTGTGCGTCATTTTGATCCCGGTGCTGTTTCCATTTTAATACCGCGCGCAATTCGGGTGGCGGTAGCGCCACCCGGCCCGGAAATTACAGTGGGGAATCCTGGCTAATCTCATCCAGCGACAGGTGGAAGCTCGGGACAAATACCTGCATAAAGTAATCCATTTCGTCACTGCGACGGGCTTCCAGCGTCTTTTCCAGGCGCGTTTTCGCCAGCAAGAATTCATGATTGCCGGCCGAGAGCTCCTCAAGGCATTTCAGATAAGCACAGAGCGCATCTGCCTGCTTAACCAGAGACTTCTCTTCCTCGCTGTATTGGTGTTCGTCGATCAGGGGGGCAAAAATATCGCGCAGCTCTTCAGGCACCATGTCGACCAGTTTCTGCTGAGCTATTTTTTCAATCGCTTTGTACTCCTGAGCAATCTGCGAATTGAAATACTTCACCGGCGTGGGCAGATCCCCTGTCAGCACTTCAGAAGCATCATGATACATCGCCAGCAGCGCGATTCGCTCTGCGTTCACCTGTCCGTTGAATTTGCGGTTTTTAATGGCGGCCAGCGCATGGGCAACCATGGCGACCTGCAGACTATGCTCTGAGACGTTCTCGGTCCGCACGTTGCGCATCAGCGGCCAGCGGTTAATCAGTTTCAGGCGGGAAAGGTGGGCAAAGAAATGACTCTCACTCATAGGGTACCTTTTGTCTAACACGGCGACAGACTTCATTGTGAGGGGAGGGGCGGGCAGATGCAAATCGGGCTGCCATTGGCAGCCCGGAAGGTTTACTGATGATACCCAGAGAGGAATCGACCAAAACGACTGACCGCCATCTCAAGTTCATCCTCACGCGGCAGGGTAACAATGCGCACATGATCCGGCCATGGCCAGTTGAACGCCGTTCCCTGGACCAGCAGCACTTTTTCTTGCAGCAGGAAGTCGAGCACCATTTTTTGATCGTCAAAGATGTTAAAGCGTTTGATGTCGATTTTCGGGAACATGTAGAGCGCGCCTTTTGGCTTCACGCAGGAGACGCCCGGAATGTCATTAATCAGCTCCCATGCGCGATTACGTTGCTCATACAGGCGACCGCCTGGCACGATAAATTCGCTAATGCTCTGATAACCACCCAGCGCCGTCTGAATAGCGTGCTGGGCTGGTACGTTGGCGCACAGGCGCATCGAGGCCAACATCTCCAGCCCTTCGATATAGCCTTTGGCGTGCTTTTTCGGGCCGTTCAGAACCATCCAGCCCTGACGGAAACCGGCGACGCGGTAGGTCTTAGACAGGCCGTTGAACGTGACGGTCAGCAGATCCGGAGCCATCGCGGCGATAGAGTGGTGTTGCGCTTCGTCGTAAAGGATCTTGTCGTAAATTTCGTCGGCGAAGATGATCAGGTTATGCTGACGGGAGATCTCAACGATCTCCATCAACAGCTCTTTTGAATAGACCGCACCCGTTGGGTTGTTCGGGTTGATGATCACAATACCGCGGGTGCGAGGGGTAATTTTAGCGCGAATATCGTCTAGATCCGGGAACCAGTCGGATGACTCATCACAGAGGTAATGCACCGCTTTACCACTGGAAAGCGAGACAGCGGCGGTCCAGAGTGGGTAATCCGGAGCGGGCACCAGCATTTCGTCACCGCTGTTGAGCAGCGCCTGCATGGCCTGCACGATCAGCTCTGATACGCCGTTGCCAATATAGATATCTTCTACCGTAACATCGCGCATCCCGCGAGCCTGGTAGTGCTGCATAATGGCTTTACGGGCGGAGTAAAGCCCTTTCGAATCACAGTAGCCCTGTGCGGTAGGCAGGTTTCGGATCACATCAACCAGTATTTCATCCGGGGCATCGAAACCAAATGGCGCCGGGTTACCGATATTGAGCTTGAGAACTTTATTGCCTTCTTCTTCGAGGCGTTTGGCCTCTTTAAGAACGGGCCCGCGGATGTCATAACAGACGTTATCTAATTTACTGGATTTTTCGATAGGGGACATGAACCTTTGACCTTTTAACTGTTATTGCCACTCCCTGCCGTGGAAGTCAGCATGAAACAATGTACTCCTTGAAAGGCCTTTTTTAAAGCATGAGCAGAAGAAGATTTTGCTAATTAAGAAAAACTATCATTAAAATTTTAATCTACTATTTGCGTTACAACGAATAAGACCTGCCACGGGTTTGTTATAATCTGGTGTAAAGTTTTGCAAGTGACATCTTTTACTGGATTTTACGCTAACGGATCAATCGGCATGGGCTTCGCAGACCGATATACAGAGGTTTCCCCTGGCAATTTTTCGTAAATGCTGAATTAATTGCGATTATCACGATTCAAATCCCGCTTTATATAAACGTTGATCATGTGAATATAATGTTAAGTATAATTAATGAATAATCTTTTTTTAAATTATTGTGTATTTCAAAATAAGGGTGAAATCGTAACTTTCGTTAATATTAATAAAAATAATTTAGACTCTTATCAACAGGGTTAAATCATCTGGGATGCAATAAGACTTATAAATAAAATGGATTTAGGTTAAGATGATGCAACAGGCCTGCAGTACGCGATTGCGGCTTGTTGTAAATCTTAGTTGTGCCTCCATTAATAGCATATTGTTATTAATAGATTTATCTTTACCCGGAGAAGCGAAGCGACGCCCATTGCTGCTTTAGCTTGACTACGATAAAGTTGAGCCTGAAGCGCCACTGCCTTTCGTGCATTACCTAATCCGGTAAAAATTTATATTTACTGAACGTAAAGCCAATAAAAATATCGTCAGATACGTTGTGTTTGACGACGGATATACCTGGACTTCAACTTTCTGTCTGGCAGTCTGCCGGTCGGGATTACAAGGATTCTTGTTCAGAAGGACCTGTTTTACTTTTACGCACACAGCTTCTACCCGAGGCAGCTCCGCATGAGCCACCTGTAAGTGAAAAGATATGATGAATGCAAATCGTCCGATACTGAACCTCGATCTCGATCTGCTGAGAACTTTTGTTGCAGTCGCCGATCTGAATACATTTGCAGCTGCGGCTGCGGCAGTCTGCCGTACCCAATCGGCTGTTAGCCAACAAATGCAACGACTGGAACAACTGGTCGGAAAAGAGCTTTTTGCCCGCCACGGCCGCAATAAACTCCTGACTGAACATGGTATTCAGCTGCTGGGCTATGCCAGAAAAATACTTCGCTTCAACGATGAAGCCTGCACGTCGCTAATGTTTAGTAACCTACAGGGTGTCTTAACCGTAGGGGCGTCTGATGAGTCGGCTGATACTATTTTGCCTTTCCTGCTTAATCGGATTAGTTCGGTTTATCCGAAGATTGCGTTGGACGTCAGGGTTAAACGCAATGCGTTTATGATGGAGATGCTGCAGGAGCAGGAAGTAGATCTGGTTGTCACAACCCAACGAATGGAGCATTTCAATTGCCTGACGCTCCGTACGTCACCTACTCACTGGTATTGTGCAGCCGAGTATCAACTGCAGCGCGGCGAGCCCATCCCGCTGGTACTGATGGATGATCCCAGCCCGTTCCGCGACATGGTTCTGGCCACATTAAATGCCGCCAATATTCCCTGGCGTCTCGCCTACGTAGCGACAACCCTGCCAGCCGTCCGTGCGGCGGTGAAAGCCGGACTAGGCGTCACCGCGCGCCCGGTTGAGATGATGAGCCCGGATTTGCGAGTATTAGGCAAATCAGACGGGCTGCCGATGCTGCCCGATACGGAATATTTGCTGTGTCATAACGCGACTAGTCAGAACGAGTTAGCGCAAACCATCTTCTCGGCAATGGAAAATTATCAGAATCCATGGCAGTACAATAATGTTACCCCGGAAGGAGGGGATGACTCTCTCGTCATCGAAGGAGATTTTGAATAAAAGTTCGGCAATTTCCTCGTAACAAAATGTAAGTGTTAAAAAAGAGCCACTGACGCCACTTTCGCGCGCTGTGGTTCTTTTTTTGCAATTCGATTTGAAAAGTTTCTGTTAAGTAAAGTTAATTTTATTGTTTATCAAGATTATATGGATTACGCGCTGTATTCGTTACTCCCATTCTTACAGCTTATGGTTGTCAATTTGCATGTTAAAAAAACAGCGAAGATGTTGCCGTTTTTTTGATTGAATTAACAAAAGCGTGTCTCAGATCAAGAAAATACTCCTCTTTGGGGGGAGGAATCAGCGACAAATCCTGTCAAAATAGGAGGGTAATCTTTTTTTTACATCAAAACGGACACGATTCAACAGTATGCAGTTGACCAAATGTCATGTTCCCGCCAGGGTTAAAGGGCATTAAATGTTAACGAGAATCGTTCGATGTAATTTAATGTGAAGAAACCTTTGTTAAAGTTGACAAAAGGTTATAGAAAGGAGTAAAAAACCACATCATTTTGCTGTCTATGTCTCATTTCTGGCAGTTGGTGTAAGGTTATTTGTTCCTCCCCATGAATCGATGTGATGCCCATCTGCCAGCAAGAGCAGTGTCGTCGGTATCACTTTTGATGAGTAAGCAATGAGTATGTCAACATCCACAGAAGTCATCGCTCATCACTGGGCATTCGCAATCTTTCTTATTGTAGCCATTGGCCTGTGCTGCCTGATGTTAGTCGGCGGCTGGTTCCTGGGCGGTCGCGCCCGCGCAAGGCACAAAAACACACCTTTTGAATCAGGTATTGATTCTGTAGGTACTGCTCGCTTACGCCTGTCTGCCAAGTTCTATCTGGTAGCCATGTTCTTCGTCATCTTCGACGTTGAAGCGCTCTATCTTTTCGCATGGTCTACCTCCATTCGTGAAAGTGGTTGGGTGGGCTTTGTCGAGGCCGCAATTTTCATTTTAGTGTTACTGGCCGGTCTGGTTTATCTGGTGCGTATTGGCGCGCTGGACTGGACACCTGCACGTTCACGTCGTGAACGTATCAACCCGGAAAACAGTATCTCTAATCGTCAGCAGTAACAGCGAGGCAATAAGATGGATTATACGCTCACCCGCATAGATCCTAACGGTGAGAATGACCGTTACCCCCTGCAAAAACAGGAGATCGTAACCGACCCCCTGGAGCAAGAAGTCAATAAAAGCGTGTACATGGGCAAACTCGAAAATGCCATGCACGATATGGTCAACTGGGGTCGTAAAAACTCCATCTGGCCGTATAACTTTGGTCTTTCTTGCTGCTACGTTGAAATGGTGACGTCATTCACTGCGGTGCATGACGTTGCGCGTTTTGGTGCAGAAGTACTGCGTGCCTCTCCGCGTCAGGCTGACCTGATGGTGGTGGCCGGTACCTGCTTTACCAAAATGGCACCGGTCATTCAGCGTCTGTACGACCAGATGCTCGAGCCAAAATGGGTTATTTCCATGGGCGCTTGTGCAAACTCAGGCGGAATGTACGACATTTACTCCGTTGTCCAGGGCGTAGATAAGTTCATCCCGGTTGATGTGTACATCCCAGGTTGCCCGCCGCGCCCGGAAGCTTACATGCAGGCGCTGATGCTGCTGCAGGAGTCGATTGGCAAAGAACGCCGTCCGCTCTCCTGGGTGGTAGGCGACCAGGGTGTCTATCGCGCGAACATGCAGTCTGAGCGCGAGCGTAAACGCGGCGAACGTATTGCAGTGACCAACCTGCGTACGCCTGACGAAATTTAATTTGCGCCTGCGGGCGGTGGAGAAAAGCTTCGTACATCACTATTCAAATAGCGCGAAGCCCCGCCTGGCAGTCACCACGGACCATTTGCAATGGTGAACAATATGACCGACTTAACCGCGCAAGACGCCGCATGGCAAACACGGGATCACCTGGATGACCCGGTCATTGGCGAACTGCGCAACCGTTTTGGGCCGGATGCCTTTACTGTTCAGGCCACCCGCACCGGGGTACCCGTTGTTTGGGTGAAGCGTGAGCAATTACTGGAAGTTGTCGATTTCCTCAAGAAATTGCCAAAACCTTACGTCATGCTGTTTGACTTACACGGCATGGATGAACGTCTGCGTACGCACCGCCACGGGTTACCCGCGGCGGATTTTTCCGTTTTCTACCACCTGATCTCAATAGACCGCAACACGGATATCATGCTCAAGGTGGCCTTGTCTGAAAACGACATGCATCTGCCGACGATCACCAAAATTTTCCCGAACGCGAACTGGTATGAGCGTGAAACCTGGGAAATGTTTGGTATGACTTTCGATGGCCACCCAAATCTGACGCGCATCATGATGCCGCAGACCTGGACCGGCCACCCGCTGCGTAAAGATTATCCGGCCCGTGCGACCGAATTCGACCCGTTTGAGCTGACCAAAGCCAAGCAGGATCTGGAGATGGAAGCGCTGACCTTCAAGCCGGAAGACTGGGGCATGAAGCGCGGTACCGATAACGAGGACTTCATGTTCCTCAACCTCGGTCCAAACCACCCGTCTGCGCACGGTGCCTTCCGTATTATTCTTCAGCTTGATGGCGAAGAGATTGTCGACTGTGTTCCGGACATCGGTTACCACCACCGTGGTGCTGAGAAGATGGGCGAGCGTCAGTCCTGGCACAGCTATATTCCGTATACCGACCGTATCGAGTATCTGGGCGGCTGCGTTAACGAAATGCCATACGTGCTGGCCGTTGAGAAACTGGCAGGGATCACCACGCCGGATCGCGTTAACGTAATCCGCGTTATGCTGTCTGAACTGTTCCGTATCAACAGCCACCTGCTGTACATCTCCACGTTCATTCAGGACGTCGGTGCGATGACCCCGGTCTTCTTCGCCTTTACCGACCGTCAGAAAATTTACGATCTGGTGGAAGCAATCACCGGTTTCCGTATGCACCCGGCCTGGTTCCGTATTGGCGGCGTCGCACACGACCTGCCGCGCGGCTGGGACCGTCTGCTGCGTGAGTTCCTCGACTGGATGCCGAAACGTCTCGCCTCCTACGAGAAAGCTGCGCTGCGCAACTCCATTCTGAAAGGCCGCTCCCAGGGCGTTGCTGCCTATGGCGCGAAAGAAGCGCTGGAGTGGGGCACAACAGGTGCAGGTCTGCGCGCTACCGGTATCGATTTCGACGTGCGTAAAGCCCGTCCATACTCTGGCTACGAGAACTTCGACTTTGAAATCCCGGTTGGCGGTGGTGTTTCCGACTGCTACACCCGCGTGATGCTGAAAGTGGAAGAGCTGCGTCAGAGTCTGCGCATCCTTGAGCAGTGCCTCAACAACATGCCGGAAGGGCCGTTTAAAGCGGATCACCCGCTGACCACGCCGCCGCCGAAAGAGCGCACGCTGCAACATATCGAAACCCTGATCACCCACTTCCTGCAGGTTTCCTGGGGTCCGGTCATGCCGGCGCAAGAATCCTTCCAGATGATTGAAGCGACCAAGGGTATCAACAGTTACTACCTGACCAGCGACGGCAGCACCATGAGCTACCGTACCCGCGTGCGTACGCCAAGCTTTGCGCACCTGCAACAGATCCCGGCCGCCATTCGCGGCAGTCTGGTCTCCGACCTGATTGTTTATCTGGGTAGTATCGATTTTGTTATGTCAGATGTGGACCGCTAATTATGCACGAGAATCAACAACCACAGACCGAGGCTTTTGAGCTGAGTGAAGCAGAGCGTGCCGCCATTGAGCACGAGATGCACCACTACGAAGACCCGCGTGCGGCGTCCATTGAAGCGCTGAAAATCGTTCAGAAACAGCGTGGCTGGGTGCCGGATGGGGCGATCTATGAGATTGCAAAAGTGCTGGGTATTCCGGCAAGTGACGTTGAAGGCGTAGCCACGTTCTACAGCCAGATCTTCCGTCAGCCGGTAGGCCGCCATGTGATCCGCTACTGTGACAGCGTTGTTTGTCACATCACGGGCTATCAGGGCATTCAGGCCGCCATTGAGAAGAAACTCAATATCAAGCCGGGTCAGACGACCTTTGATGGTCGCTTTACCCTGCTGCCAACCTGTTGCCTGGGTAACTGCGACAAGGGGCCGACCATGATGATTGATGAGGACACTCACAGCCATCTGACGCCGGAAGCGATTCCTGACCTGCTGGAGCAGTATAAATAATGAAAAATATTATTCTGACTCCCGAAACCCATCCGCTGACCTGGCGTCTTCGCGACGACAAGCAGCCGGTGTGGCTGGAAGAGTATCAGGCGAAAAACGGCTATGCTGGCGCGCGCAAGGCGCTCGGCGGTATGGCCCCGGATGAGATCGTCAATGCGGTTAAAGATGCTGGCCTGAAAGGGCGCGGCGGCGCGGGCTTCTCCACCGGTCTGAAGTGGAGCCTGATGCCAAAAGACGAATCCATGAACATCCGTTACCTGCTGTGTAACGCTGATGAAATGGAGCCAGGTACCTATAAAGACCGCCTGCTGATGGAGCAGCTGCCGCACCTGCTGGTGGAAGGCATGCTGATCTCCGCGTTTGCGCTGAAAGCCTACCGTGGCTACATCTTCCTGCGCGGCGAGTATATCGAAGCGGCAGAAAACCTGCGTCGCGCGATTGCCGAAGCGACCGAAGCCGGTCTGCTCGGTAAAAACATTCTGGGCACCGGTTTTGACTTCGAACTGTTCGTGCACACCGGGGCAGGGCGTTATATCTGCGGTGAAGAAACCGCGCTGATCAACTCCCTGGAAGGTCGCCGTGCGAACCCACGTTCCAAGCCGCCGTTCCCGGCAAGCTCCGGCGTGTGGGGTAAACCGACCTGCGTTAACAACGTCGAAACCCTGTGTAACGTTCCGGCGATCCTCGCCAATGGCGTGGAGTGGTATCAGGGCATCTCTTCAAGCAAAGATGCCGGCACCAAGCTGATGGGCTTCTCCGGCCGCGTGAAGAATCCTGGCGTCTGGGAACTGCCGTTCGGTACCACCGCGCGTGAGATTCTTGAAGACTACGCGGGCGGCATGCGTGATGGCCTGAAGTTCAAAGCCTGGCAGCCGGGTGGAGCAGGAACTGACTTCCTGACCGAAGCTCACCTCGACCTGCCGATGGAATTCGAAAGCATTGGTAAAGCGGGCAGCCGTCTGGGTACGGCGCTGGCGATGGCCGTCGACCACGAGATCGGCATGGTTCCGCTGGTGCGTAACCTGGAAGAGTTCTTTGCCCGCGAGTCCTGCGGCTGGTGTACGCCATGCCGTGACGGACTGCCGTGGAGCGTGAAAATTCTGCGAGCTATCGAACGTGGCGAAGGTCAGCCTGGTGATATCGAGACACTTGAGCAACTGTGTCGATTCCTGGGCCCAGGTAAAACCTTCTGTGCCCACGCACCGGGTGCCGTCGAGCCGCTGCAGAGCGCGATTAAATATTTCCGCGAAGAATTCGAAGCGGGCATCAAGCAGCCGTTCAGCAATACCCATTCGATCAATGGTATTCAGCCGAACCTGCTCAAAGCACGCTGGTAATTCCCCCTTGCCCCGGACCTCTTCCTTAAGGGAGAGGGAGAAAACCGGGCTCTATCCTCTCCTTCAGGGAGAGGGGTAGGGTAAGGGTGATAAAAAGAATTTTGATTAACGCTCGAAGCAATTCGAGCCAACTGGAAGCATGCTAATGGCTACGATTCATGTAGACGGCAAAGAATACGAAGTCAACGGGGCGGACAACCTGCTAGAAGCTTGTCTGTCTCTTGGCCTCGATATTCCGTACTTTTGCTGGCATCCGGCGCTGGGCAGCGTCGGTGCTTGCCGCCAGTGTGCGGTAAAGCAATATCAAAACGCGGAAGACACGCGTGGTCGCCTGGTGATGTCCTGTATGACGCCGGCCACCGAAGGCACGTTTATTTCGATTGATGACGAAGAAGCCAAACAGTTCCGCGAAAGCGTGGTGGAGTGGTTGATGACCAACCACCCGCACGACTGTCCGGTGTGTGAAGAGGGCGGTAACTGCCACCTTCAGGATATGACCGTCATGACCGGTCACAGCTTCCGTCGCTATCGCTTTACTAAGCGTACCCACCGTAACCAGGACCTGGGGCCGTTCATCTCTCACGAAATGAACCGCTGCATCGCCTGCTACCGCTGCGTGCGTTACTACAAAGATTACGCAGACGGTCAGGATCTGGGCGTGTATGGCGCGCATGACAACGTCTACTTCGGTCGTCCGGAAGATGGCGTGCTGGAAAGCGAATTCTCCGGTAACCTGGTAGAAATATGCCCGACCGGCGTATTCACAGATAAAACGCACTCCGAGCGCTACAACCGTAAATGGGACATGCAGTTTGCACCAAGCATCTGCCAGCAGTGTTCCCTCGGCTGTAACACCAGCCCGGGTGAGCGTTACGGCGAACTGCGTCGTATCGAAAACCGTTACAACGGTACCGTTAACCACTACTTCCTCTGCGACCGCGGTCGTTTCGGCTATGGCTACGTGAACCTGAAAGACCGTCCGCGTCAGCCGGTTCAGCGCCGTGGCGATGACGTCATCACCCTGAACGCCGAGCAGGCGATGCAGGGCGCGGCTGATATTTTGCGTCAGTCGAAGAAGGTGATCGGTATCGGCTCCCCGCGCGCCAGCATCGAAAGCAACTTCGCGCTGCGCGAGCTGGTTGGGGCAGAAAACTTCTATACCGGTATCGCGAAGTCAGAGCAGGAACGTCTGCAGCTGGTACTGAAAGTGCTGCGTGAAGGTGGCGTTCACACCCCTGCGCTGCGCGAAATCGAATCTTATGACGCGGTGCTGGTGCTGGGTGAAGATCTGACTCAGACCGGCGCACGTGCGGCTCTGGCGGTTCGTCAGGCGGTGAAAGGTAAAGCGCGTGAAATGGCAGCGGCCCAGAAAGTGGCTGACTGGCAGATTGCGGCGATCCTGAACATCGGTCAGCGCGCGAAGCATCCGCTGTTTGTAACCAACGTCGACAATACCCGTCTGGACGACATCGCCGCGTGGACCTACTGTGCACCGGTGGAAGATCAGGCACGCCTGGGCTTCGCCATCGCGCATGCGCTCGATAGCAACTCTCCGGCCGTTGAACTGGATCGTGACCTGCAGAACAAGGTTGACGTGATTGTTCAAGCCCTGGCGGGCGCGAAGAAACCGCTGATTATTTCCGGTACCAACGCCGGTAGTGCCGAGATCGTTCAGGCGGCAGCGAACGTTGCTAAAGCCCTGAAAGGCCGCGGCGCGGACGTGGGTATCACCATGATTGCCCGTGCGGTGAACAGCATCGGTCTGGGTATGATTGGCGGCGGCTCGCTGGAAGACGCGTTAAGCGAACTGGAATCCGGTTCTGCTGACGCCGTTGTGGTGCTGGAAAACGACCTGCATCGCCACGCCTCTGCCGCTCGCGTTGACGCAGCGCTCTCAAAAGCGCCGCTGGTGATGGTCATTGACCATCAGCGCACCGCGATTATGGACAAAGCGCACCTGGTGCTCTCTGCGGCAAGTTTCGCCGAAAGCGACGGTACGGTCATCAACAACGAAGGACGCGCACAGCGCTTCTTCCAGGTTTACGACCCGGCTTACTACGACAACAACATTATCATGCTGGAAAGCTGGCGCTGGCTGCACTCCTTGCACAGCACCCTGCTCAGCCGTGAAGTGGACTGGACGCAGCTCGACCACGTTATTGATGCGGTAGTCGAAAAACTGCCTCAACTGGCCGGTATTAAAGACGCGGCGCCGGAAGCGAGCTTCCGTATTCGCGGTCAGAAACTGGCGCGTGAGCCGCACCGCTACAGCGGCCGTACCGCGATGCGTGCCAACATCAGCGTGCATGAGCCTCGTCAGCCGCAGGACAAAGACACGATGTTTGCCTTCTCGATGGAAGGGAACAACCAGCCGTCTGCACCGCGTTCACAGATTCCATTCGCATGGGCTCCGGGCTGGAACTCACCGCAGGCATGGAACAAGTTCCAGGCTGAAGTGGGCGGATCCCTGCGCCACGGCGATCCGGGCGTACGCCTGATTGAAGCCTCTGAAACCGGTCTGGACTTCTTCACGACCGTGCCGGCGAGCTTCCAGGCGGAAGAGGGTAACTGGCGTATTGCACCTTACTACCATCTGTTCGGTAGCGATGAAATGTCCCAGCGCTCTCCGGTCTTCCAGACCCGTATGCCGCAGCCGTACATCAAGCTCAATCCGGCGGACGCCGCGAAGCTTGGCGTTAACGCGGGTGCGAACATCGCTTTCAGCTACGATGGCCAGACGATCAGCCTGCCGCTGATTATCTCCGAAGGTTTGACCGCCGGCCAGGTGGGTCTGCCGATGGGTATGCCTGGCATCGCGCCGGTTCTGGCGGGTGCGCGTCTTGATAACCTGCAGGAGGCAAAAGCATGAGTTGGTTAACGCCGGATCTTATCGACATCCTGCTGAGCATTTTGAAGGCGGTTGTGATTCTGCTGGTGGTGGTCACCTGCGGTGCATTCATGAGCTTTGGTGAACGTCGCCTGCTCGGTCTGTTCCAGAACCGTTACGGGCCGAACCGCGTGGGCTGGGGTGGTTCACTCCAGCTGGTCGCGGACATGATCAAGATGTTCTTTAAAGAGGACTGGATCCCGAAATTCTCGGATCGCGTCATCTTTACGCTGGCCCCGATGATCGCCTTTACCTCGCTGCTGCTGGCGTTTGCTATCGTTCCCGTCAGCCCGACCTGGGTTGTGGCTGACCTGAACATCGGCATCCTGTTCTTCCTGATGATGGCAGGCCTCGCGGTTTACGCGGTACTGTTCGCAGGCTGGTCCAGTAACAACAAATACTCACTGCTGGGTGCGATGCGTGCTTCCGCGCAGACCCTGAGCTACGAGGTGTTCCTGGGGCTCTCCCTGATGGGCGTGGTGGCGCAGGCCGGTTCATTCAACATGACCGACATCGTCAACAACCAGGCCGACATCTGGAACGTTATCCCGCAGTTCTTTGGTTTTGTTACCTTTGCTATCGCAGGCGTGGCGGTGTGTCACCGTCACCCGTTTGACCAGCCAGAAGCCGAACAGGAACTGGCCGACGGTTACCACATTGAATATTCCGGTATGAAGTTCGGTCTGTTCTTCGTGGGCGAGTACATCGGTATCGTCACCATTTCCGCGTTGATGGTAACGCTGTTCTTTGGTGGCTGGCATGGCCCGTTCTTACCGCCATTCATCTGGTTCGCGCTGAAAACCGCGTTCTTTATGATGATGTTTATTTTGATTCGCGCAGCGTTACCGCGTCCTCGTTATGACCAGGTAATGTCCTTCGGCTGGAAAGTGTGCCTGCCGCTGACGCTCGTCAATTTATTGGTAACGGCGGCTGTCATTCTCTGGCAGCAGCCATAAGGGGCTTTAGACCATGACCTTAAAAGAATTATTGGTAGGTTTCGGCACCCAGGTACGCAGTATCTGGATGATCGGCCTGCACGCGTTTGCAAAACGCGAAACCCGGATGTACCCGGAAGAGCCGGTATATCTGCCGCCGCGCTACCGTGGCCGTATCGTGCTGACGCGCGATCCGGACGGTTCAGAGCGCTGCGTAGCCTGTAACCTGTGTGCGGTAGCCTGTCCGGTAGGCTGTATCTCTTTGCAAAAAGCAGAGACGGTAGACGGCCGCTGGTACCCGGAGTTTTTCCGCATCAACTTCTCACGCTGCATCTTCTGCGGTCTGTGTGAAGAAGCGTGCCCAACCACGGCGATTCAGCTGACTCCAGACTTCGAGCTGGGTGAGTACAAGCGTCAGGATCTGGTGTACGAGAAAGAGGATCTGCTGATTTCCGGTCCGGGCAAATACCCGGAATATAACTTCTACCGGATGGCGGGTATGGCAATCGACGGCAAAGATAAGGGCGAAGCAGAGAACGAAGCTAAGCCTATCGACGTCAAGAGCCTGTTACCGTAAGGAGAGGGCAATGGAATTCGCTTTTTATATCTGTGGCCTTATCGCCATCCTGGCTACGCTGCGAGTGATTACGCACACCAACCCGGTGCATGCGCTGCTCTATTTAATCATCTCGCTGCTGGCTATTTCCGGGGTGTTCTTTGCGCTGGGCGCGCACTTCGCCGGTGCGCTGGAAATCATCGTTTACGCCGGTGCCATTATGGTGCTGTTCGTCTTCGTGGTGATGATGCTGAACCTGGGCGGCTCCGAAATTGAGCAGGAACGTCAGTGGTTAAAACCGCAGGTGTGGATTGGCCCGGCGATTCTGTCGGCCATCATGCTGGCGGTGGTTGTTTACGCCATTCTGGGCGTGAACGATCAGGGCATCGACGGCACGCCGATCAGCGCCAAAACCGTGGGTATTGCCCTGTTTGGCCCGTACGTTCTGGCGGTTGAGCTGGCCTCAATGCTGCTGCTGGCGGGCCTGGTTGTTGCCTTCCACGTTGGCCGCGAAGAGCGCGTCGGCGAGGTGCTGAGCAACCGCACTGACGACCGCGCGAAAAGAAAAACGGAGGAGCGCGCATGATCCCCTTAACACATGGACTGATCCTCGCTGCGATTTTGTTCGTCCTGGGCTTAACCTGTCTGGTTATCCGCCGCAATCTGCTGTTTATGCTGATTGGACTGGAAATCATGATTAACGCTTCGGCGCTGGCCTTCGTGGTCGCCGGGAGCTACTGGGGCCAGGCCGATGGTCAGGTGATGTACATTCTTGCTATCAGCCTCGCGGCTGCCGAAGCGAGTATTGGCCTGGCGCTGTTGCTGCAGCTCCATCGTCGCCGCCAGAACCTGAACATCGATTCAGTAAGTGAGTTGCGTGGATGAACATGCTTGCCTTAACCATTATTTTTCCGCTGATTGGCTTCCTGCTGCTGTCGTTCTCACGCGGCCGCTGGTCTGAGAATCTCTCTGCCACCGTTAGTATGGGGTCTGTCGGTCTGGCTGCGCTGGTCACGGCGTATGCGGGTATCGACTTCTTTAATAACGGGCGTCAGGCCTTCAGCGTACCGCTGTGGACCTGGATGTCGGTCGGTGATTTCAACATCGGCTTTAATCTGGTGCTGGACGGACTGTCGCTGACCATGCTCTCTGTGGTCACCGGCGTGGGCTTCCTGATCCACATGTTCGCCTCCTGGTATATGCGCGGTGAAGAGGGTTACTCCCGCTTCTTCGCCTACACCAACCTGTTTATCGCCAGCATGGTTGTCCTGGTGCTGGCCGATAACCTGCTGCTGATGTATCTCGGCTGGGAAGGGGTGGGTCTCTGCTCTTACCTGCTGATCGGTTTCTACTACACCGATCCGAAGAATGGCGCAGCGGCCATGAAAGCGTTTGTCGTAACCCGCGTGGGTGACGTCTTCCTCGCCTTCGCGCTGTTCATTCTCTACAACGAACTGGGCACGCTGAACTTCCGAGAAATGGTGGAACTGGCGCCGGCGCACTTCGAGGCAGGTAATAACATGCTGTGGTGGGCGACGCTGATGCTGCTGGGTGGTGCTGTGGGTAAATCCGCACAGCTGCCGCTGCAGACATGGCTGGCCGACGCGATGGCGGGCCCAACGCCTGTCTCCGCGCTTATCCACGCCGCAACCATGGTGACCGCAGGGGTTTATCTGATTGCGCGTACCCATGGTCTGTTCCTGATGACCCCGGAAATTCTGCATCTGGTGGGTATCGTGGGTGCCGTAACGCTGGTGCTGGCAGGTTTCGCCGCGCTGGTGCAGACCGACATCAAGCGTGTTCTCGCGTATTCCACCATGAGCCAGATCGGCTACATGTTCCTGGCGCTGGGCGTTCAGGCGTGGGACGCGGCCATTTTCCACCTGATGACTCACGCGTTCTTTAAAGCGCTGCTGTTCCTCTCATCCGGTTCGGTGATTCTGGCCTGCCACCACGAGCAGAATATCTTCAAAATGGGCGGACTGCGTAAGTCCATCCCGCTGGTTTACGCTTGCTTCCTGGTGGGCGGCGCGGCGCTGGCGGCACTGCCGCTGATTACCGCGGGCTTCTTCAGTAAGGACGAAATCCTTGCGGGCGCCATGGCGAATGGTCATATCAATCTGATGGTTGCGGGTCTGGTCGGTGCATTCATGACCTCCCTGTACACCTTCCGTATGATTTTCATCGTCTTCCACGGTAAAGAACAAATTCACGCTCACGCAGGGAAGGGGATTACCCACCACCTGCCGCTGATTGTACTGCTGGTACTCTCCACCTTCGTTGGCGCGATGATCGTGCCACCGCTGCAGGGCGTACTGCCGGCAACCACCGAGCTTGAGCACGGTCGCGTTCTGACCCTCGAAATCACCTCCGGTGTGGTCGCGATTGCGGGCATCCTGATTGCGGCATGGCTGTGGCTGGGCAAACGTACGTTGGTGACTGCGGTTGCTAACAGCGCGCCGGGCCGTCTGCTGGGCACCTGGTGGTACAACGCGTGGGGCTTCGACTGGCTGTACGACATGATCTTCGTGAAACCGTTCCTCGGCATTGCGTGGCTGATTAAGCGCGATCCACTGAACTCACTGATGAACATTCCGGCAATCCTCTCTCGCTTTGCAGGTAAAGGCCTGCTGTTCAGCGAGAACGGTTATCTGCGCTGGTATGTGGCGTCCATGAGCATCGGTGCGGTTGTCGTGCTGGCGCTGCTGATGGTATTGCGTTGATCGTTAAGTGAATTTTATTCGAATTCGTTGAAAATCAGGCCCCTGCTGGGGGCCTTAAAAAGGAATGCAAATCGCCATGTTACTACCCTGGCTAATATTAATTCCCTTCATCGGCGGCTTCCTGTGCTGGCAGACTGAACGCTTTGGCGTGAAGATGCCGCGCTGGATTGCGCTGATTACCATGGGATTGACGCTCGCGCTTGGCCTGCAACTGTGGTTGCAGGGTGGCTACTCCCTGACGCAGTCTGCGGGCATTCCGCAGTGGCAGTCGGAGTTTATTCTGCCGTGGATCCCACGCTTTGGCATAACCATTCACCTGGCTATTGACGGCCTGTCGCTGCTGATGGTGGTGTTGACGGGTCTGCTCGGTGTTCTGGCGGTGCTCTGCTCCTGGCGAGAAATCGAAAAATATCAGGGCTTCTTCCACCTGAACCTGATGTGGATCCTGGGCGGCGTTATCGGCGTGTTCCTTGCCATCGACATGTTCCTGTTCTTCTTCTTCTGGGAGATGATGCTGGTGCCGATGTACTTCCTGATCGCGCTGTGGGGCCATAAGGCATCCGACGGTAAAACGCGTATCACGGCGGCTACCAAATTCTTCATCTATACCCAGGCGAGCGGTCTGGTGATGTTGATTGCGATTCTGGCGCTGGTATTCGTGCACTACAACGCGACCGGTGTCTGGACCTTCAACTACCAGGATCTGCTGAAGACGCCAATGTCTCACGGTGTTGAATATCTGCTGATGCTGGGCTTCTTCATTGCCTTCGCGGTGAAAATGCCGGTGGTTCCTCTGCACGGCTGGCTGCCGGATGCGCACTCTCAGGCACCGACGGCAGGTTCCGTTGACCTGGCAGGCATCCTGCTGAAAACCGCGGCCTATGGTCTGCTGCGTTTCGCACTGCCGCTGTTCCCGAACGCCTCTGCTGAATTTGCACCGATTGCGATGTGGCTCGGTGTGATCGGTATCTTCTACGGCGCGTGGATGGCTTTCACGCAGTACGACATCAAGCGTCTGATTGCTTACACCTCTGTCTCCCACATGGGCTTCGTGCTGATTGCTATCTACACCGGTAGCCAGCTGGCGTACCAGGGGGCAGTGATTCAGATGATTGCGCACGGTCTCTCTGCGGCCGGTCTCTTCATCCTGTGTGGCCAGCTGTACGAACGTCTGCACACCCGCGACATGCGTCAGATGGGCGGTCTGTGGAGCAAAATTAAGTGGCTGCCGGCGATGTCGATGTTCTTCGCGGTGGCGACGCTTGGGATGCCTGGCACCGGTAACTTCGTCGGCGAATTTATGATTCTGTTCGGCAGCTTCAAAGTGGTGCCGGTTATTACCGTGATCTCTACCTTTGGTCTGGTGTTCGCTTCCGTCTACTCCCTGGCGATGCTGCACCGCGCTTATTTCGGTAAAGCGAAGAGTGAAATCGCTGCCAAAGAGCTGCCGGGGATGTCGCTGCGTGAGCTGTTCATCATCCTGCTGCTGGTCGTACTGCTGGTGCTGTTGGGCTTCTTCCCGCAGCCGATTCTGGATACCTCGCACAGCGCGATGGGTAACATCCAGCAGTGGTTTGTTAATTCTGCTTCTACTACAAGGCCGTAAATCGCCATGACAATAACTCCACAACAACTGATTGCGCTGCTACCGCTGCTGATCGTCGGATTGACGGTGGTGGTTGTGATGCTCTCCATTGCGTGGCGACGCAATCACTTCCTGAATGCGACCCTGTCGGTTCTGGGTATGAACGCTGCGTTGGTTTCCCTCTGGTTTGTTGGCCAGGCGGGCGCGATGGATGTCACGCCGCTAATGCGCGTTGACGGCTACGCCATGCTGTACACTGGTCTGGTTCTGCTGGCGAGCCTGGCGACCTGTACCTTTGCTTATCCATGGCTGGAAGGTTACAAGGACAACAAAGAAGAGTTTTACCTGCTGGTACTGATTGCCGCACTGGGCGGCATTCTGCTGGCGAATGCGAACCACCTGGCCGCGCTGTTCCTCGGTATTGAGCTGATCTCGCTGCCGCTGTTCGGTCTGATTGGCTACGCCTTCCGCCAGAAACGCTCGCTGGAAGCGGCGATCAAGTACACGATCCTGTCCGCTGCCGCGTCGTCGTTCCTGCTGTTCGGTATCGCACTGCTGTACGCACAGACGGGTAACCTCTCCTTCCTGGCTATCGGCAAGAGCCTGGGCGACGGTATGCTGCATGAGCCGCTGCTGTTGGCAGGCCTGGGTATGATGATTGTTGGCCTGGGCTTCAAGCTCTCTCTGGTTCCGTTCCACCTGTGGACGCCAGACGTTTACCAGGGTGCTCCGGCACCGGTATCGACCTTCCTGGCGACGGCGAGCAAAATCGCTATCTTCGGGGTGGTGATGCGTCTGTTCCTGTACGCACCGGTGGGTGATAGCGAAGCGGTACGCGTGGTGCTGGGCATTATTGCGTTCGTCTCCATTATCTTCGGTAACCTGATGGCGCTGAGCCAGACCAACATCAAGCGTCTGCTGGGCTACTCGTCTATTTCCCATCTGGGTTATCTGCTGGTGGCGCTGATTGCGCTGCAGAGCGGTGAAATGTCGATGGAGACTGTAGGCGTCTATCTGGCCGGTTATCTGTTCAGCAGCCTCGGCGCCTTCGGCGTGGTGAGCCTGATGTCCAGCCCGTACCGTGGCCCGGATGCCGACTCACTGTTCTCCTACCGTGGTCTGTTCTGGCACCGTCCGATTCTGTCTGCGGTGATGACGGTGATGATGCTGTCCCTGGCAGGTATTCCGATGACCCTGGGCTTTATCGGTAAGTTCTACGTGCTGGCCGTCGGTGTGCAGGCTGGCCTGTGGTGGCTGACCGCCGGTGTGGTTATCGGTTCCGCGATTGGTCTGTACTACTACCTGCGTGTTGCCGTGAGCCTTTACCTGAGCGCGCCTCAGCAGCTCAACCGCGATGCGCCGTCTAACTGGCAGTACAGCGCCGGTGGTATCGTGGTGCTGATCTCCGCGCTGCTGGTGCTGATCTTTGGTATCTGGCCGCAGCCGCTTATCACCATCGTGCAACACGCGATGCCGCTGATGTAAGCAAGCAAAAAACAAAAACCCGCTCCGGCGGGTTTTTTTATGTTTACACCCTCTCGCCGCGGAAAGGGCACCAGACCCGCACCAAATAAAAACCCGCCTCGGCGGGTTTTTGATGTTTACTCCCTCTCCCCGTGGGAGAGGGTCGGGGTGAGGGCATCAGCCCGCACCGATCTTACGCCAATTGTTTACGGCTAATCAGCGGCCCGTCAATTCTCTTCATTGAACGGTCCAGCACCTCTTCAATCACCGACGACAGTTCATTTAGTTCAAACTTCGCCACATACCCGTCGGCCTTCACTTTACGAATATGATCTTCGTTAGCATTTCCTGACAGTGAAGAGTGGATCACCACCGGAATGTCCTTCAGCACCGGGTCGGTTTTAATCTTACGCGTCAGCGTAAAGCCGTCCATCTCGGGCATTTCCAGGTCGGTCAGCACCAGCGAGATCTTGTCGGTGATCGGCACCCCTTCTGCCTGCGCCTGAGCCGCCAGCACGCCAATTTTTTCCCAGGCCTCTTTCCCGGTGATATGCAGCTGTGCCGGAATAGCCATCGCCTGCAGACCCTTCTCCAGCATTGAGCGCGCAACCTTCGAATCTTCCGCCACGATGGCCACCGCACCAGGTTTGATATTGAACTTGGTGGTTTTCAGGTTGGTGGCATGCAGATCGTGATTGGCCGGGGTGATATCGTACAGGATCTGTTCCACATCCAGCACCATCGCCAGATCGTTGGTGTCCGTCTGCTCGTCCAGGCAGGCAATACTGGTAATGTAACGGCCGCTGACGGCGGTTTCGGCAGCATGAACCTGCTTCCAGTCCAGACGCATAATGTTCTCGACGGACTCAACCGCAAATGCCTGTACGCTACGGGCGTATTCGGTAATCAGCAGGATATTGAGGCCGGTGGAGGGTTTACAGCCAGCCACGGCGGCCAGGTCGATAACCGGGATCACCTGGTCGCGAATATTCACCATCCCCATCAGCGGTGACTTCATGCCCGCAGGTTTGGTGAACTCCGGCATCGGCACAATTTCACGCAGCTTAAATACGTTAATGCCAAACAGCTCGGACTTGTTTTCGTGCATCGAGGTGCCGAGACGGAACAGCAATAGCTCAAATCGGTTCGACAGGGTGAGATTCGCCCTGTCATCAATGTCTTTCTGGAAATTATCCATTTTACCCTCAAGTGAAATGCCTGCCTTTTAATCGTTATCGGCACGCGGAGGGAAAAGTGAAGGACTAAACGCTGACTTGAGTGAAATCGTCGGCTAACTCGGTATTCGCAAAGTATTCACGACACTCTGCCAGTAGCGCCTGGCAACCCTGCGCGTCATAGCGTGAGCTGACGTGGGTTACCATCAGCTTTTTCACCCCAGCCTGACGCGCTAATTGCGCCGCCTGGCGGGTAGAGCTGTGCCCGCGACTGTTGGCTTTCTCTTCCATCGCCGTTTCCAGCGTGGCCTCGTGCACCAGCAAATCGACGCTCTCTGCCAGCAGATGTGCGGCAGGGCAGGGGGCGGTATCCCCAAAAATGGCCAGTTTCTTCCCGGGCTGTGGGGCAGAGAGATAATCCTGTCCGTTAACGACGCGCCCGTCTTCCAGCGTCACGGTTTCGCCACGTTTCAGGCGCTGGAATAGGGGGCCGGGCACAATACCCTCGGCGACCAGGGCGGCCGCATCCAGCGCGCCCGGTTTATCCTGCTCCTCTATGCGGTAGCCATAGCACTCGACGGGATGATTAAGCGGCAGGGCAGTAACGCGGTACAGCCCATCATCCAGGACGATCCCTTCGCCTATCTCGACGATCTCAAGAGGGTAGTCCGTCCAGGAGCCGCTCAGACGCAGCGTGGTATCGACAAATTCGCGAATGCCCACCGGGCCATACAGGGTCAGCGGCCGGGCATTGCCTGCCATCGAGCGACTGCACAGCAAACCCGGCAGGCCGAAAAGGTGATCGCCGTGCAGGTGGGTAATGAAAATCTTATCGAGTTTGCCCGGGTGATAAGCCGTTTCAAGCAGTTGATGCTGGGTGCCTTCGCCGCAGTCGAATAACCACAACCCTGCATGGGTAGGATGCTGTAAATCGAGCAGCATGGCCGTCACATTTCGTTGTCGTGTCGGTACGCCCGCAGACGTACCCAGAAAAAGCAGTTCCATAACGCGGTAACACCCTTTGCCGAACCGAAAGCATTTAGTATAACGGGATGATAACCCATAAGGAGCCTGACATGATTCAGTGGCAAGATTTACACCATCGCGAGCTTACCGTTTCGACCCTCTATGCCCTGCTTAAACTGCGCTGTGAAGTGTTCGTTGTTGAGCAAACCTGCCCCTATCTGGATATTGACGGTGACGATCTGGTGGGGGAGAACCGCCACATTTTGGGCTGGAGAGATAACGAACTGGTGGCGTATGCGAGGATTCTGAAAAGTGAGGATGATCTGGAGCCGTTGGCCATCGGGCGGGTAATCGTTAGCAGCAAAGCGCGGGGCGAAAAAATGGGATATCAACTGATGGAGCAAACGCTGGCTGCGTGTCAAAAACAGTGGCCTGACAAGGCGTTATATCTGGGGGCGCAGGCACATCTTCAGCCGTTCTATGCTCACTTTGGCTTCCGCCCGGTGACCGAAATCTATGACGAAGATGGCATTCCTCACGTCGGTATGGCGAAGGAAGCGTAACAGGCGAAATCGCCAGGCATTGTCTATAGTTAGCGAACTGGTACAACTACATGGAGATAACTATGTCATATCAATCCTGGGATTCTCGTGTCGATGACGATCTGGCGCTGTTAAGCGAAACGCTGGAAGAGGTACTGCGCTCTTCTGGCGATCCGGCCGATCAAAAATACATTGAGCTTAAAGCGCGCGCCGAGCAGGCGCTGCACGAAGTGAAGGCTCGCGTCAGTAATGCCTCCGATAACTATTACTATCGGGCGAAACAGGCGGTTTATCGCGCAGATGACTATGTGCACGAAAAACCGTGGCAAGGCGTTGGCGTCGGCGCGGCCGCAGGCCTGGTTCTGGGTCTCCTGCTCGCTCGCCGCTAATCGCACTCATCCTTCTCCCTGCTAAATCGGGGGTACTGCCTTTTAATGCTAGTACCCCGTATAATGTAGGGTTTTAGCAGGGAGAGGTTTGCGTGCATTCAATGACTACCGCGCTGCAGGGACTCTGCAGCCAGCTGGACCAGGATATTCCCGCGACGCCAGGCTTACGCCAATATGACGTCACCTTCCCGCTTAATGATGCCTTCGACCCGCTCGCGTGGCTCAACGCGCAGCAATATTATCCGCAATTCTACTGGCAGCAGCGCAACGGCGATGAAGAGCTGGCGGCGCTGGGGGCTATTAAACGTTTTTCATCGCTGGCGGCCGCCCGGCAGTTTTTACATCTGTTTCCCGACAGCCCGGGTACCCGCATTGTCGGCTTAAATGCCTTCGATCCGCATCAGGGCGAGCTCTTCCTGCCGCGGCTGACCTGGCAGCGGCATGGCGGGCGCGCCACTCTTCGCCTGCTGCTCTGGAGCGACACTTCTCTGCATGACGACGCTAACACCGCCCGCGCATTTTTACTTTCGCTAAATGTCGCCAGGCCGATTGTTCCGCTCTCCCTGCACAGCGTGAGCGAAACGCATCTCCCTGACAAGGCAGCATGGTTAGCGCTGGTGACCAACGCCACAGAGGCTATCGCCCGCCATGATTTTGACAAAGTGGTGCTGGCGCGGGCCACCGACCTGCAGTTTAACCGCCCGGTCAATCCTGCGGCCCTGATGGCTGCCAGTCGGCGCGTTAACTTACGCTGCTTCCACTTCTTTATGCAGCTTGATGCTGATAACGCCTTTCTCGGTTCTACGCCTGAACGCCTGTGGCGGCGCAGGGGCGAGTTACTGCGCACCGAGGCACTGGCAGGCACCGTTGCCAGCCACAGCGATGATTATCGCGCGGGCCGCCTGGCCGACTGGCTGATGAGCGACGACAAGAACCAGCGTGAAAATATGCTGGTGGTCGAAGATATCTGTCAACGCTTGCAGCATCACACCCAGCCGCTGGAGGTGCTGCCCCCGCAGGTTGTGCGCCTGCGTAAAGTGCAGCATCTGCGTCGCTGCATCTGGACCGCACTGCGGCAGCCGGATGATGAACAGTGCCTGATGTTGTTACAGCCGACCGCCGCCGTTGCGGGGTTGCCGCGTCAGGCAGCCTGGGACTTTATCGCCCGTCATGAATCCTTTGACCGGGAGTGGTATGCCGGTTCCGCCGGGTATCTCAGCCTGGAGCAGAGCGAGTTTTGCGTGTCGCTGCGTTCAGCGCGGGTGGCGGCAAACCGTGTCCGTCTGTACGCCGGAGCGGGGATCGTCAGCGGCTCCGATCCCGAACAGGAGTGGCAAGAGATAGAAAACAAAGCCGCAGGGCTGCGCTCTTTGCTCCTTAGGGATTAAGTCAAAGTCGCGCAATACCGATTCATATCAAAATTACGATTTTTTCTATTATTTATACTGTGTCGCATATTTGATACCGGACAACCTCATGTCAGTAAGTTCTTTTAACCGGCGCTGGGCGACGGTCATTCTTGAAGCCCTGACTCGCCATGGCGTCAGGCATATTTGTATCGCACCGGGTTCCCGCTCTACGCCGCTGACGCTGGCCGCTGCCGACAACCCGGCTTTTATACATCACACCCATTTTGATGAGCGTGGTCTGGGGCATCTGGCGCTTGGGCTGGCAAAAGCGAGCCGCGAGCCGGTGGCGGTAATTGTGACCTCCGGCACGGCGGTGGCTAACCTTTATCCGGCACTGATTGAGGCCGGGCTGACGGGGGAAAAACTGATCCTGCTGACCGCTGACCGTCCTCCGGAGTTGATCGACTGCGGCGCGAATCAGGCCATCCGCCAGCAGGCTATGTTCGCTACCCACCCTACACAAACGCTCTCACTTCCTCGGCCTACGCGGGATATCCCCGCGCGCTGGCTGGTATCCACGGTCGATAACGCCGTGGGATCACTGCGTCAGGGCGCACTGCACATTAACTGTCCTTTCGCCGAGCCTTTGTATGGCGAAATGGATAATGCCGA
Organism: Leclercia sp. UBA1284; assembly: GCF_002308415.1. Taxonomy (NCBI): domain Bacteria; kingdom Pseudomonadati; phylum Pseudomonadota; class Gammaproteobacteria; order Enterobacterales; family Enterobacteriaceae; genus Leclercia; species Leclercia sp. UBA1284. The sequence goes on along the minus strand of NZ_DBUS01000006.1, from coordinate 2,156,409 downwards.
TCTTGACTGGCAGCAGGCGCTGGGCGACTGGTGGCAGAGCGATAAACCCTGGCTGCGCGCCCCCGCTGAGCTTGTCAGCCCGAAACAGCGCGACTGGTTCTTCTGGCGCCAGAAACGCGGGGTGATCGTGGCAGGCAGAATGAGCGCCGCCGAAGGAAAGCGGGTGGCCGAATGGGCCCAGACTCTGGGTTGGCCGTTGATTGGCGATGTGTTATCCCAGACCGGGCAGCCGTTACCCTGCGCCGACCTCTGGCTCGGAAATGCCCGCGCGGTGACCGAACTCCAGCAGGCGCAAATCGTTGTGCAGTTGGGCAGTAGCCTGACGGGCAAACGGCTGCTGCAGTGGCAGGCCACCTGCGAACCCGAAGAGTACTGGCTGGTCGAAAACCGCGAAGGGCGGCTCGATCCGGCCCACCACCGCGGGCGCCGCCTGGTATCGGGGGTTGCGGAGTGGCTGGACCTGCATCCGGCTGAAAAGCGTAAACCCTGGGCGACAGCCATTCCTGAACTCTCCCGCCAGGCCTGGGCGCTCGTCGAACAACATAGCGAGCAGTTTGGTGAAGCGCAGCTGGCGCACCGTATCCGGCACTGTCTGCCCGAGCAGGGGCAGCTCTTTGTCGGTAATAGCCTTGTTGTCCGCCTGATCGACGCCTTTTCACGGTTGCCGGCGGGCTATCCGGTTTACAGTAATCGGGGAGCAAGCGGCATCGACGGTTTGATCTCGACCGCTGCAGGGGTGCAGCGTGCGACCGCCAAAGCCACGCTGGCTATCGTGGGCGATCTCTCTGCGTTATACGATTTGAATGCGCTGGCGCTGCTGCGCCAGGCTTCGGCACCTTTTGTGCTGCTGGTGGTGAACAATAATGGCGGGCAAATTTTCTCTCTGTTACCCACACCGCCGCGCGAACGCGAGCAGTTCTACCTCATGCCGCAGAACATAAACTTTGAACATGCGGCGGCCATGTTTAGCCTTAAATACCAGCGCCCACAAAGTTGGGCCGAGCTTGATATGGCGCTTAACAGTGCCTGGAGTAAGCCGGGCGCCACGCTGATCGAGGTTATTGTTAATGACAGCGACGGCGCGCAGATGCTACAGAACATGCTCGCACAGGTAAGCCACCTGTGATCCTCACCGGAGAAGTGCAGGCGGGCACAGTCGGCCAACCCTGGCTGGTATTTCTGCATGGTTTTTCCGGCGATGCTGCCGAGTGGCAGCCGGTGGGCGAGCAACTTAGCGCTATGCCCCGGCTCTATCTTGACCTCCCGGGCCATGGCGGGTCGGCCGATATTGCGGTCGCGGATTTCGCCCAGGTCGATGCGCTACTGCGTGCTACGCTAATTAGTTACAACATACTAGATTACTGGCTAGTGGGGTACTCTCTCGGCGGCCGCATTGCGATGTATCATGCCTGCCAGGGTTCGGAAGGGCTGCGGGGCCTGATTGTCGAAGGTGCGCATCCGGGCCTGAGCCACCCTGACGAACGTCACCAGCGCAGGGTGTCGGATGCCGGTTGGGCGGAGCGGTTTCGCCATGAACCTCTGTCGGAAGTCTTTGCCGACTGGTATCAGCAGCCCGTTTTTGCCTCGCTCACGGCGGGGCAGCGCCAACAGCTCATTGCCCTGCGTAGTAAGAACAATGGCCGCACGCTGGCCGCCATGTTACAGGCCACTTCGCTGGCAGAGCAGCCGGACCTGCGTCCGGGCCTCAGTCAGCCCGCTTTCACTTTTTATTATCTCTTTGGCGAGCGGGATAACAAATTCGCTCACATCGCTGGTGAACTTGCCGCCACCTGTTTCGCAATTCCTCATGCCGGACACAACGCCCATCGGGATAACCCCGCTGCGGTGACTGCCCGGCTGTGTCAGATACTCCGACTTCCCGTTAAGGAAACGCTATGATCTATCCTGATGAAAACATGCTCTACGCACCGGTTGAATGGCAAGACTGCTCCGAAGGCTATACCGACATTCGTTACCACAAATCAGCTGATGGCATTGCCAAAATCACTATCAACCGCCCGCAGGTGCGCAACGCGTTTCGCCCGCTGACCGTAAAAGAGATGATTCAGGCGCTGGCGGATGCACGCTATGACGACAATATCGGCGTCATCGTTCTGACCGGTGAAGGCGACAAAGCCTTCTGCTCCGGCGGTGACCAGAAAGTGCGTGGCGATTACGGTGGATACCAGGATGATGCCGGTACGCACCACCTGAACGTGCTCGATTTCCAGCGCCAGATCCGCACCTGTCCAAAACCGGTTGTTGCCATGGTCGCGGGCTACTCCATCGGCGGCGGCCACGTGCTGCACATGATGTGTGACCTGACCATTGCCGCTGAAAACGCCATCTTCGGCCAGACCGGCCCGAAAGTCGGCTCGTTCGACGGCGGCTGGGGCGCGTCCTATATGGCTCGCATCGTGGGTCAGAAAAAAGCGCGCGAAATCTGGTTCCTGTGCCGTCAGTACAACGCTCAGGAAGCGCTAGATATGGGCCTGGTAAACACCGTGGTACCTATCGCCGATCTCGAAAAGGAGACCGTCCGCTGGTGTCGCGAAATGCTGCAAAACAGCCCCATGGCGCTGCGCTGCCTGAAGGCGGCACTCAATGCCGACTGCGACGGCCAGGCGGGTCTGCAGGAGCTGGCGGGTAACGCCACCATGCTGTTCTACATGACCGAAGAGGGTCAGGAAGGACGCAACGCGTTCAATGAAAAACGTCAGCCAGACTTCAGCAAATACAAACGGAACCCGTAATGCGTCGCGCGCAGGTTTACCGCTGGCAGATACCCATGGACGCGGGCGTGGTGCTGCGTGAACGGCGGTTAAAAACCCGTGACGGGCTGTTCGTGCATCTCCGGCAGGGCGAGCGCGAAGGGTGGGGCGAGGTTTCGCCCCTTCCGGGCTTTAGCCAGGAGTCGCTGGAGGAGGCGCAGGCTGCAGTGCTTGCCTGGGCGCGCGAATGGCGCGAGGGGGCCGAACCGGCACTGCCGGACATCCCCTCCGCTGCCTTCGGTGTCAGCTGCGCGCTGGCTGAGCTTGAGGGCCGCTTGCCCGACGCGGCGAACTATCGCGCCGCACCGCTCTGTACCGGCGATCCGGATGAGCTATTTGCGCTGCTCTCCGCCATGCCCGGCGAAAAAGTGGCGAAAATTAAGGTCGGACTGTACGAAGCGGTGCGCGACGGCATGGTGGCGAATCTGCTGCTCGAAGCGATCCCCGATTTGCACCTGCGTCTGGACGCCAACCGCGCCTGGACGCCGCTCAAGGCTCAGCAGTTTGCGAAGTACGTTAATCCTGCGTACCGCAACCGTATCGCCTTCCTTGAAGAGCCCTGCAAAACCCGCGATGACTCCCGCGCCTTTGCCCGTGAAACGGGCATTGCAATTGCGTGGGATGAAAGCCTGCGCGAGGCGGATTTTGCATTCATTGCCGAGGCTGGCGTGAGCGCGGTTGTGATCAAACCCACGCTTACCGGCAGCCTGGAGAAAGTGCGCGAGCAGGTCGCGGCGGCCCATGCCGTAGGGCTGACGGCGGTGATCAGCTCGTCCATTGAGTCCAGCCTCGGACTGACTCAACTGGCGCGCCTCGCCGCGTGGTTAACACCGGAAACCATTCCGGGTCTCGACACGCTGAACCTGATGCAGGCGCAGCTGATCCGCACGTGGCCGGACAGTGCTCTGCCGTGCCTCGGGGTCGAGGCGCTGGAGCCATTGCTATGATCTTTACCGACTGGCCGTGGCGACACTGGCGCGCGCAGCGTGCGGATAAACCCGCGCTGCGGTTAAACGACGACGCGCTGAGCTGGCAGCAGCTGTGCGAGCGGGTGGACAGGCTGGCGACAGGCTTCCACCGTCAGGGGCTAGGTGAGGGCGACGGCGTGATGCTGCTCGCCCATAACCATCCTCAGACGCTGCTGGCGTGGCTGGCACTGTTGCAGTGCGGCGCGCGTATTCTTCCGGTCAATCCTCAGCTTCCGCGCCCTCTGCTTGACGTCCTGATCCCGCAGATGACGCTGCGCTTCGCGCTGTTGCTTGACGGTGCGTTTGACGGGCTTTCGCGGCTCGCACTGGATGACCAACCCGGTAATTATGCCGCCCCGTGGCAGCCGGAGCGTCTGGCGTCGATGACGCTCACCTCCGGCTCTACCGGCTTACCCAAGGCGGCGGTACACACCTGTGCGGCGCATCTTGCCAGCGCGGCAGGCGTGTTGTCGCTGATGCCTTACGGCGATGATGACGACTGGCTGCTCTCCCTGCCGCTGTTTCACGTATCCGGCCAGGGGATTTTGTGGCGCTGGCTCCAGGCCGGGGCGCGTCTAACGGTGCGTGAGAAGCAGCCTCTGGAGCAGGCGCTACAGGGCTGCACCCACGCCTCGCTGGTGCCGACACAGCTGTGGCGACTGCTTAATGGCGAGTGCCGCATCGCGCTGAAAGCCGTGCTGCTCGGCGGGGCGGAAATCCCCGTTGAACTGACTGCGCGCGCGCGTGAGCAGGGCATTCGGACCTTCTGTGGCTACGGACTCACTGAGTTCGCCTCCACCGTCTGCGCCAAAGAGGCCGACGGCGCGCCGGATGTGGGCAGCGCGCTGCCGGGCAGAGAGGTGCAGGTGGTGAACGGTGAAGTCTGGATCAGGGCGCAAAGCATGGCGGCGGGCTACTGGCGAGACGGCGCGCTCTTGCCGCTGGTCAACGACCAGGGCTGGTTTGCCACCCGCGATCGCGGTGAGTGGCACAACGGTCGCCTGACCATACTGGGCCGTATGGACAATCTCTTTTTCAGCGGCGGAGAGGGGATACAGCCGGAATCGCTGGAGCGCATCATCGTCACCCATCCGCAGGTAAACCAGGTGTTTATCGTCCCGCTGGACGACGCAGAGTTCGGGCAGCGCCCGGTCGCGGTCATGGAATGTGAGCCGGACACAGACATCACAGCGTTACCGGAGTGGGTTCAGGGCAAGCTGGCGCGCTTTGAGCAGCCGATCCACTGGCTGGCGCTGCCGCCAGAGCTGAAAAATGGCGGGATAAAGATCTCCCGCCAGGCGTTAAAACAGTGGGTCAATGCCCTGCTGAGAAGATAGTTAGCCGATATCCGGTTGTTCGGTGTACATCGCCAGACCCGGTGAGATGTTGAAGAAGATTAGCGCGCCCACCTTCAGTTAACGCGCAGTAAAAATGCGCTTTTTATTGATGCTGTAAATACCGAAATTATCAAACCGTTACAAACTAATTGCCTGACGCACACAGAGTGCTTGATCCCAAAGACACGCAGGTTAAAATCTCGCGGTTTTGGGAGATCTCTAATTATTACGTGCGGGACACGACAATGAAAAAAGTGGCATTTTTGGGCGCAGGCCTGATGTTTGTTTCAGTAGCAGCAAACGCAATTTCCTTTAACGGCTCGGCGGGTAAAGAGTACACCCATCTGGGCTTTGGCCTGGGGACGGAAACCTCCGGCCTGGCGATGACGGGCGGCTGGACGCATAACGACGACGACGGCGATGCGGCAAGCCTCGGCCTTGGCCTGAACGTTCCGCTGGGGCCATTCCTGGCAACCGTGGGCGGTAAAGGTATCTACACCAACCCGAACGACGGTGATGAAGGGTACGCGGCGGCCGTTGGCGGCGGGCTGCAGTGGAAAATTGGCGACAGCTTCGGCCTGTTCGGCGAGTACTACTACTCTCCGGATTCGCTCTCCAGCGGTATCGACAGCTATCAGGAAGCTAACGCCGGTGCGCGCTGGACCATCATGCGTCCTGTTACCATCGAAGCAGGCTACCGCTATCTGAACCTGGCCGGTAAAAACGGCAACCGCGACAACGCCCTGGCTGACGGCCCATACGTGGGCGTGAGCGCAGGCTTCTAATCCCCCCGGCGCGGCGGCCTGCCGCGCCAGTTTATCGCTTCCCCCCTCTCCCAATTGCGCTATAGTGTTTTGACTATTAAAGCGGGAGAACACAATGATTAACGTGGAGATGTTATCCACCGGCGATGAAGTGCTGCATGGTCAAATTATCGATACCAATGCGGCCTGGCTCGCCGATTTATTCTTTGAACAGGGATTACCGTTAACGCGCCGCAATACGGTAGGCGACGACCTTGAGTCGCTGGTGAACATTCTGCGCGAACGCAGCGAGCACGCTGACGTGCTGATTGTGAACGGCGGCCTTGGCCCAACCGGAGACGATCTTAGCGCGCTGGCCGCCGCCACGGCGAAAGGCGAAGGGCTGGTCCTCCACGAAGCGTGGCTGGCGCAGATGGAGCGCTTTTTCTCGGATCGCGGTCGCGTCATGGCCCCCAGCAACCGCAAGCAGGCCGAAATCCCGGCCAGCGCCGAGCTGGTGGATAACCCCGTCGGCACTGCCTGTGGCTTTGCCATTAAACTTAACCGCTGCCTGATGTTCTTCACCCCGGGCGTGCCGTCTGAATTTAAAGTGATGGTCGAGCAGCAAATTCTGCCGCGCCTGCGCGCGCGTTTCACTCTGCCTGAGCCGCCGCTGTGTCTGCGTTTGACCACCTTTGGCCGCTCTGAAAGCGATCTTGCCCAGAGCCTCGACAGCCTGCCGCTGCCGCCAGGCGTCTCGATGGGCTACCGCTCCTCCATACCGATTATTGAACTGAAGCTGACCGGCCCGGCGACGCAAAAGGAGGCCATGCTGGCGCTATGGCCTGAGGTGCAGCGCGTGGCGGGAGAGAGCCTGATCTTTGAGGGAACGGAAGGGTTGCCTGCGCAGATTGCCCGGACCCTGAAGGCTCGCCAGCTAAGCGTCACGCTGAGCGAACAGTTCACCGGCGGGTTGCTGGCGCTGCAGCTTTCTCGGGCGGATGCGCCGCTGCTGGCCAGTGAAGTGGTGCCGTTCCAGCAGGAAACGCTGGCACAGACCGCGCGCTGGGCGGCCGAGCGCAGGGTTAAGCATTTCGCCGGGCTGGCGCTGGCCGTCGGCGGCGTGGATGACGAGCATCTTAATTTTGCTCTCGCGACGCCGGAAGGAACCCATGCGCTGCAGGTAAAAATGAGTATCACCCGCCACAGCCAGGCGGTGCGTCAGGAGGTGTGTGCGATGATGGCGCTCAACATGCTGCGGCGCTGGCTGAACGACAAACCGGTCGCCAGCGAGCATGGCTGGATCAATGTGGTTGATTCGCTGTTTGTTGATTAACGGATGAGCCGGGGCGAACCGCCCCGGCAACGCTTAGCCCAGCGCCTTTGCCAGCAGGGTGATGGGATGTTCGCAGCGTTTGCTGGTGGACATTTCAATCTGCCATTTGCAGGTTTCGCAGTCGGTCACCACCAGATCGGCGCCGCTCTCCTCTATCTGCCTGAACAGCGGCGCGCCAATTGCCTTCGACGTGTCATAGTTTTCACGCTTAAAACCGTAGGTGCCCGCTATCCCGCAACAGCGCGAATCCAGCACCGTCAGCTCCAGCCCGGGGATCAGCCGCAGCAGCTCCAGCGTATACAGCGACCAGCCCATCTTTTCCATATGACACGGGGTGTGATACACCACCTTCAGCGGCAGGGTGCCCAGCGGTAAGGTCTTCCCGCTGTCCAGCATGCGCCACAGAAACCGCGTTGCCAGTTCAATATGGTCGCGCAGATCGGTGTTATCCACGTCCAGCAGGTGGGGGTACTCATCGCGAAGGGTGAAGGTGCAGGTAGACGAGGTAGCCAGGACCGGTATCCCTTTCCCGACGATCGCATCGCGCAGGGAGGTGACGTTGCTGCGGGCCTGCCTGCGCGCTTTATCCGTAAAGCCGTTGGCAATCAGCGGCACGCCGCAGCATTTTTCCTTGCTGAGGAGCTGCACACCCGTGCCCATCGCGTTCAGCACTTTCAGCAGGTCTTTTCCCAACTGCGGGTGGTTGTAATTCACGTAGCAGCCATGGAAGAACGCCACCTGATCGGCAAAGCGGGCCTGTTCTGCCGCCACCGATTTGTACCAGCGACGGAAGGTGCCGTGGGAGTATTTCGGCAGGCTGCGGTGGTGGTCAATTTTCAGCGTCGCGTCGAGCAGCCGGCGTACCGGTTTCAGGGAGGTGGCGGCATTCACCAGCGGCGCGAAGGGCGTGGAAACGCTGCCCATCAGGTCGGTATGGCTGAGGATCGCATCGCGCAGCGTCGGTTTTTGCCTGCTGTACTGCGCCCGGGCGCGCTGGATGATGTCGCCGATTTTGACGTCTGACGGACAGGCCACCTCGCAGCGCTTGCAGTTAATGCAGTATTTCAGCGCATCATCGTAGAGTGCGGCGTCTTTCAGACGCAGGCGCTCGCCGTCAGGCCCGGCCTGTTTTGGGCCAGGATAGCGCGGGTTCACGCCGCTGACCGGGCAGACCGTGGTACACACCGTGCATTTTATGCAGCTTTCGAAACGGCTATCGCTCATTGTTCTGCCTCCGTGCGTTGAATAATCTGCTCTGCGGCATGAAGCGCCGTGATAGCACACACGCCGCCGCCACAGCCCTGGGCAATCGGATCGTAGCCGCCCAGAATCGAGCCGATGGCGTAGAGGCCGTTAAGCGACTGGCCGTTGAGCTGCGGGTGCAGGTGGTGATCAACAATCACGCCAAACTGCTGCCAGGGCTGCGGCGTAAAGAAATCACTCTGATACCAGTCCGAACGGGAGGCGCTCTGCCGGACATCCAGCCCCAGAATGGCTTCGCGGATCCCCTCGCGGGTACTCAGTAACCCGTTACTGAAAAAGCTGCCGCTGGCCAGTACCACGGCGCGCGCGCGCAGCGGAATGTCGCCGTGGTTTCGCGTCCACACCTCGCTGACCTCGTTATCAGATAGCGTGATCTTTTTCACCTCGTCACCCGCCATCCACACGCCGCCCTGGGCAATAAATTTTTGCTTAAGCTGCGTGTGCAGCCGAATACCCGGTACGGAAGGGGGAAGGGTCGGCAGCAAGCCGAGCGTGCACGGCAGGCGGTCCGACAGCCAGCGCCAGAGTCGATTGTCAGTGAGGCCAAAGCACGCAGGCATCAACAGGGCGTCACACTGTTCAGCGAGCGGCCTGAGCGCGTCATACAGCAGCGGCCAGTTATCGTCGTTATCCAGCAGCCGCGCGATATTCACTGCCCGAAACTCGCTGGGGTTTTCGCGCAGCACGTCCAGTTCGGGAAGGTCTATTTCCGCCGCCGTCGCGTTAATGCCGCGCTGACAGAGCGAGGCCGCCGCCAGGTGCGGCTGAAAATCAAGAAAACCGCCAATCCCCACCACCATTACGCGTTCTGCGCTGAACGGGGCGACAGGAACGTCTTCCGGGCTGAGCCACGCGGAACGCAGGGTGCCGAGCGGCGTCACGCGCTGGTGATTTTTCTCAGCGCTGCCCTGCATCCGCGCGCCACAGGCGCTCAGCAGCCTTTCGGTTTCCTGCGCCAGGCGGGCAATGTTGTGCTCGCCGATCAGGGTGTAAGGATGCTCAGGCGCAAGTGCGCCGCGACAGGCATCGTCGAGGAGATCCAGCGATCCGGAAGAGAAGTGCAAAGCGCTCTGCCCGCGGGTAATGATGGCGCAGCGCAGACCACGTTGCGTGAGCGTGATCCCGCACAGCAGCCCTGCCAGCCCGCCGCCGACAATAACGGTATTAAATTTCATTATGTGGCTCCTTCTCCAGGCCGCAAAGTCCCTGATAAACCCAGCGGGTAAACTCGCTTTCGCGCAGGGCATCGCCCCAGGCAACGGGCTGAATGCCTTTCCAGCGTTCATTGAGGAAATCGCTGAGCTGGGCCAGGGACTGCGCTGAGGTGGTGGCGTGAAAGCGTTGCAGCAGCCCGGCGGCGCGACAGGCGCAAAGCTCGCCCTGACAGGTACCCATGCCGACGCGCGTGCGGCGGCGAAGATCGAGCAGCGTATTGACCGTCAGATTCTCGACGGCATATTGCACCTCGCCTGCGGTCACCGCTTCGCACTCGCATACCAGGCTGCGGCTTAGTCGCCCCTCGCCAAGCCACTGCGGCGTTCTGTCGCCGTGGCGATAAATAGCAGAGCCGCGCAGCGGGGCGGGAAGGGAGATGATTTTCTGTAGCGTTTTCTCGGTGGACTGACGCGAGCCGGGCAGGGGCTGTTCTGCCGTGACGCACGGCGTGGTGTTACCAAGCTTGCGGCAGACTGCATTCGTGGCCCACTCCGCCATCAGGCGGTAGGTCATAAGCTTGCCGCCGGTGATGGTGATAAAGCCCTCCATGCCGTCACGTTGGGCATGATCGAGCAGGACAATTCCCCGGCTGACGTTGCGCCCGCTGGGGTCGTTATCGCTGGCGACCAGCGGCCGCACGCCCGCATAGGCGCGCAGAATGCGGGTTTGCGCCATCACCGGAGCCAGTTTCTCGCCTTCGCGCAGCAGAATATCCACCTCTTCGGCCGTCACCCGGTTAACGTCAATCTCGCTGTAATCGATGTGGGTAGAGGTGGTGCCGATAAGCGAAATGGTATCGCCCGGGACCAGAATATCGGCGTCGGAAGGCTTACGACAGCGGTTGATGACGTGGTTGTTGATGCGATGGTCGAGGATCAGCAGTGAACCTTTCGCCGGGAACATGCGGAGGGATAAGTCGGCGTATTCCGCGATGCGCTGCCCCCAGATCCCCGCCGCATTGATAACCACGGCGGCGAACAGTTCGCTGCGCTCGTTATATTGCGGGTCGAACACCCGCACGCCGCGCACAGTATTGCCGTCGCGGATAAGCCCGGTGACTTCATGCCCGGTCAGAATGCGCGCGCCGTGTTCGCGTGCGTCCAGCATATTGGCGGCGGTCAGGCGAAACGGATCGACCGTGCCGTCGGGAACTTTCACCGCGCCGGTGAGGGCCGGGTTGACAGAAGGCTCCAGCCGACGCGCCAGCGCCGGGTCGATGGCCTCGGCCTGGATCCCGGCGGCCGTACAGGCGGCGATAAAGGTTTGCTGAAACGCGAGATCGTCTTCGGGGAGGGTAATGAACAGTCCATTGGTCGGCTCGACGCAGTGGCGGGCGATGCGTTTCAGGATCTGGTTTTCCGTAATGCACTCCCGCGCCGACTCGCCGTCGGTTACCGCGTACCGCGCGCCGCTGTGCAGCAGGCCGTGGTTGCGGCCCGTGGCGCCTGTCGCAATATCATGGCGCTCCAGCAGGGTCACGCTCAAGCCACGCAGGGCACAGTCGCGGGCGATGCCGGCCCCGGTTGCGCCGCCGCCAATGATTATTACATCGCTGTAGCGAGGATCGAGAACCGTCATTGTCTTCCCTCTATGTTCGTTTTTTATCATTTAGCCACACTAAAAATGTGGTTTGTTTGATTTCGAACATAAACGCGCGCTTTTCGAAAGTGAAACGTGATTTCATGCGCTATTTTGCGCATTCTGTCATATTTCTGTAACAATCTGTGCGTTGATTCACAGTAACAATCACCGTGATTTCTTAACATCCCCGCCTCTGGAATCGGGTGCGAAGCACCTTCTCATTCATCACAAGGCCACGGAGGCTGTCATGCTCAGTATCTTTAAACCTGCGCCGCATCGGGCGCGTCTGCCAGAGGCAGAGATAGATCCGCTTTACCGCCGTCTGCGTTGGCAAATCTTCCTGGGGATTTTCTTCGGGTACGCGGCGTATTATCTGGTACGTAAAAACTTCGCGCTCGCCATGCCGTATCTGGTGGAGCAGGGCTTCTCGCGCGGTGATTTAGGGTTTGCGCTCTCGGGGATCTCGATCGCCTACGGCTTTTCCAAGTTCATTATGGGGTCGGTGTCGGATCGCTCAAATCCGCGCGTGTTCCTGCCAGCCGGTTTGATTCTGGCGGCCGCGGTGATGTTATTTATGGGCTTTGTGCCCTGGGCGACCTCCAGTATCGCGATTATGTTTGTGCTGCTGTTCCTCTGCGGCTGGTTCCAGGGGATGGGCTGGCCGCCGTGCGGACGCACCATGGTGCACTGGTGGTCGCAGAAAGAGCGTGGCGGGATTGTGTCGGTCTGGAACTGCGCGCATAACGTGGGCGGCGGTATCCCTCCGCTGCTGTTCCTGCTCGGGATGGCATGGTTCAACGACTGGAAAGCCGCGCTTTACATGCCGGCGTTTGGCGCGATCGTGGTAGCGATTATCGCCTTCGCCCTGATGCGCGATACGCCGCAGTCCTGCGGCCTGCCGCCAATCGAAGAGTATAAAAACGACTATCCGGACGACTATAGCGAACAGCATGAAGAGGAGCTGACGGCCAAACAGATCTTCATGAAATACGTGCTGCCCAACAAACTGCTGTGGTATATCGCGGTCGCCAACGTCTTTGTTTACCTGCTGCGCTACGGCATCCTCGACTGGTCGCCAACCTACCTGAAAGAGGTTAAACACTTCGCGCTGGATAAATCCTCCTGGGCCTACTTCCTGTATGAATACGCGGGTATCCCGGGCACGCTGATTTGTGGCTGGATGTCGGACAAGGTCTTCCGCGGCAACCGTGGTGCAACGGGCGTCTTCTTTATGACCCTGGTGACCATCGCCACCGTCGTTTACTGGCTTAACCCACCGGGCAACCCGGGCGTGGACATGGCCTGTATGATTGTGATCGGCTTCCTGATCTACGGCCCGGTGATGCTGATTGGCCTGCATGCCCTTGAGCTGGCACCGAAGAAAGCAGCAGGGACGGCGGCAGGCTTTACCGGCCTGTTTGGCTACCTTGGCGGCTCGGTCGCCGCAAGCGCTATTGTCGGCTATACCGTTGACTTCTTCGGCTGGGATGGCGGCTTCATGGTGATGATTGGCGGTAGCGTACTGGCGGTACTGCTGCTGATTGTTGTCATGATTGGTGAAAAACGTCATCACGCTGAATTACAGGCACGTCGTCAATAAGGAGCATTACGATGAAACTGACGCAACTCGCGACCGGCCTGCTGCTGGCCGGTGCCATGACAGGCTCGGCGCTGGCGGCAGATAAGATTGTCATTGCCCACCGTGGCGCCAGCGGCTATCTGCCCGAGCATACGCTGCCCGCGAAAGCGATGGCTTACGCGCAGGGGGCGGATTACCTCGAGCAGGATCTGGTGATGACCCGGGACGACCATCTGGTCGTCCTGCATGACCACTATCTTGACCGCGTTACCGATGTCGCCGACCGTTTTCCCGACCGTGCCCGCAAGGACGGCCGTTATTACGCCATCGACTTCACGCTTGCTGAGATCCGATCGCTGAAATTTACCGAAGGCTTCGAGATTGAAAACGGCAAGAAGGTACAGGTCTATCCGGGGCGTTTCCCGATGGGCAAATCCGACTTCCGCATTCATACCTTTGAAGAGGAAATCGAGTTTGTGCAGGGGCTGAACCACTCTACCGGTAAAAACATCGGCATCTACCCGGAGATCAAAGCGCCGTGGTTCCATCATCAGGAAGGGAAGGACATTGCGGCGAAAACGCTGGATGTGCTGAAGCAGTACGGCTACACCAGTAAGAAGGATAAGGTCTACCTTCAGTGCTTTGATGCGGCTGAACTCAAGCGCATCAAAACCGAGCTGGAACCGAAGCGGGGGATGGATCTCAACCTGGTGCAGCTGATTGCCTATACCGACTGGAATGAAACGCAGGAGAAGCAGCCGGACGGCAAGTGGGTTAACTACAACTACGACTGGATGTTTAAGCCGGGCGCGATGAAGCAGATTGCCCAGTACGCCGACGGCATCGGGCCGGATTACCACATGCTGGTGGCGGAGGACTCAACGCCGGGTCACATAAAGCTGACGGCGATGGTCAAAGAGGCGCATGCGAACCATATGCAGGTCCATCCTTTTACGGTGCGAGCCGACCAGCTGCCTGATTATGCGACGGACGTGAACCAGCTTTACAACGTGCTGTACAACCAGGCGGGCGTCGACGGGTTGTTTACGGATTTCCCCGATAAGGCTGTGGAATTTTTGAACCACAAGCGTTAATGACAGACGTAACCTCATCCGGCCTGCGATTTCGCAGGCCGGGACCGCCGAACCCTCGCCACTAACCCTTTACGCAGCCTTACTCCGTTCGCCTATCCTGCCTGCCATGAATAAAGCCTTTATTAAGTGGGACGTTGTCTGCTTCCCGACACAAATTGTTGAGATTTTTCCTAATCATCCTAGTTATCATAAGGCTGATTATTTACCTGTGAATAGTAACGGATGGTACAGCATGAACATGGCTGCAAAAGATAAAGAATTTAGCCATTGGTGGGCCACAGAAGGCGACTGGGTTGAAGAACCGAACTTTCGGCGTAAGGGAATGAGCGGCGTGCAATGTGTCGAGCGTGACGGCAAAAAGCTGTATGTCAAACGCATGACGCACCATCTGTTCCACTCCTTACGTTACCCTTTTGGCCGCCCCACCATTGTTCGTGAGATCAGCGTTATCCACGATCTGGAAAAAGCGGGTGTGATCGTTCCTAAGATCGTTTATGGCAAAGCGATGAAGGTCGAGGGTGAATGGCGTGCCCTGCTGGTCACCGAAGATATGGCGGGATTTATCAGTATTGCTGACTGGTATCATCAGCACGCAATTACGCCGTTCCCGGACGAGGTGCGTGACGCCATGCTAAAAGCGGTCGCCCTGGCGTTCAAAAAAATGCATAGCGTTAACCGCCAGCATGGTTGCTGCTATGTACGTCATATCTATGTGAAGACCGAAGGGGTGGTCGAGGCAGGATTTCTCGATCTTGAGAAGAGCCGCCGTCGTCTGCGCCGCCATAAGGCTGCGAATAACGACTTCCGGCAGCTGGAAAAATATCTGGATCCGATTCCGAAGCGTGACTGGGAACAGGTCAAAGCGTATTACTACGCGATGTAATCGCTGTTACATCTCGATCTCAATATCCCCTTTAGCCCTGCAGCAGCAGGGCAAAATTTCCCCTTCGCTGATGAAGGCCAGCGGTTCGGCAATCCAGTCCACCTGACCGGATACCAGGCGACAGCGGCAAGAGCCGCAGTAACCTTCACGACACTGGTACTCTACTTCAACCTGATGCGACTCAAGAGCAATCAGCAGGGAGGGGTGCTCATCCCGGCACATAACCTCTGTGCCGGAAAGGCGAAGCGTCACGCGGCTCATCAGAGCTGGAAGTCGCTCAGGTCGTCGGTATTCACTTCAGAGTCAATCTGACCGACCAGGTAAGAGCTCACCTCCACTTCCTGCGGCGCAACCTGCACATTGTCAGAGACCAGCCAGGTATTGATCCACGGAATCGGGTTAGAGCGCGTCTGGAACGGCAGGTCAAGGCCCACCGCCTGCATACGGATATTGGTAATGTACTCGACGTACTGGCAGAGAATATCTTTGTTCAGGCCAATCATGGAGCCGCCCTGGAACAGATACTCTGCCCACTCTTTTTCCTGCACTGCAGCCTGAACGAACAGGTCGTAGCTCTCCTGTTTGCACTCTTCTGCGATCTCGGCCATTTCCGGATCGTCTACACCGCTGCGCAGCAGGTTCAGCATATGCTGAGTACCTGTCAAATGCAGGGCTTCGTCACGGGCAATCAGGCGGATGATTTTCGCGTTGCCTTCCATCAGCTCACGTTCAGCAAAGGCGAAGGAGCAGGCGAAACTGACGTAGAAGCGGATCGCTTCCAGCGCGTTCACGCTCATCAGGCACAAGTACAGTTTTTTCTTCAGCTCGCGCAGGCTGACGGTGACGGTTTTACCGTTAACGGTGTGCGTACCTTCGCCCAGCAGATGCCAGTAGCTGGTCATCTCAATCAGATCGTCGTAGAAGTGAGAGATGCCCTCTGCGCGCTTCAGGATCTGGTCGTTCGTCACGATATCATCAAACACAATCGCCGGATCGTTAACGATATTACGGATGATATGGGTATAGGAGCGTGAGTGGATCGTCTCGGAAAACGCCCAGGTCTCAACCCAGGTTTCCAGCTCCGGAATAGAGATCAACGGCAGCAGCGCCACGTTCGGGCTACGTCCCTGAATAGAGTCCAGCAGCGTCTGGTATTTCAGGTTGCTGAGGAAGATATGCTTCTCATGCTCTGGCAATGCCTGGAAATCGATGCGATCGCGTGAAACGTCCACTTCTTCCGGACGCCAGAAGAAGGAGAGTTGCTTTTCAATCAGCTTTTCGAAGATGTCATATTTTTGCTGATCGTAGCGTGCCACGTTGACCGGCTGGCCGAAAAACATCGGCTCTTTGAGCTGGTCATTTTTCGTCTGTGAAAAGGTGGTGTATGCCATGAATGTGTCCTGTGGTGTTATTTCCCTCACCCCGGCCCTCTCCCACAGGGAGAGGGGGAAAGAGTTCCCTCTCCTTGTAGGAGAGGGTTAGGGTGAGGGGATTTATTAGATCTTACATGCGCCGCTTTCGCAGCCATCATCCTGGATAGAAGGAGCCAGGTCATCCTGTGCATCTTCTGCACCGTCACGGGTGTTTTGATAGTACAGGGTTTTCACGCCAAATTTGTAAGCGGTAAGCAGGTCTTTCAGCAACTGCTGCATCGGCACTTTTCCGGACGGGAAACGTGACGGGTCATAGTTTGTATTCGCCGAGATCGCCTGATCGATGAACTTCTGCATGATACCCACCAGTTGCAGGTAGCCATCGTTGTTCGGCATTTCCCACAGCAGTTCGTAGTTGTTTTTCAGCAGTTCATAATCCGGCACCACCTGGCGCAGGATGCCATCTTTCGACGCCTTAATGCTCACGTGGCCGCGCGGCGGCTCAATGCCATTAGTGGCGTTAGAGATCTGCGAAGAGGTCTCGGACGGCATCAGGGCAGAGAGCGTGGAGTTACGCAGGCCGTGGGTCTTGATGGACTCACGAAGCGCGTCCCAGTCCAAGTGCAGCGGCTCGCTGACAATCGCATCCAGGTCTTTCTTGTAGGTGTCGATTGGCATAATGCCTTTTGCATAGGTGGTTTCATTGAACCACGGGCAGGCACCTTGCTCTTTCGCCAGTTCGTTAGAGGCTTTCAGCAAGTAGTACTGAATGGCTTCAAACGTCTCATGGGTCAGGTTGTTGGCGCTGCCATCGGAGTAACGCTTACCGTTCTTCGCCAGCCAGTAGGCGAAGTTGATGACACCAATACCCAGGGTACGACGACCCATTGCACCGCGTTTGGCCGCCGGGATTGGATAATCCTGGTAATCGAGCAGGGCGTCGAGCGCGCGAACCGCCAGCACCGCCAGCTCTTCCAGCTCGGACAGGCTCTTAATCGCACCCAGGTTAAACGCGGAAAGCGTACAGAGCGCGATCTCGCCGTTTTCGTCGTTCACATCGTCCAGCGGTTTGGTCGGCAGGGCGATTTCCAGGCACAGGTTAGACTGACGCACCGGGGCAATCGCCGGATCGAACGGGCTGTGGGTGTTACAGTGGTCAACGTTCTGAATGTAGATACGGCCAGTCGAAGCACGTTCCTGCATCATCAGGGAGAAGAGATCGACCGCTTTCACGCGCTGCTTACGAATGCTGTCATCTTTTTCGTATTTGGTGTACAGACGCTCAAACTCGTCCTGATCGGCAAAGAAAGCGTCGTACAGACCCGGTACGTCGGACGGGCTAAACAGGGTGATGTCTTCGCCCTTCAGCAGACGGGTGTACATCAGTTTGTTGATCTGTACGCCGTAGTCCATGTGACGCACGCGGTTACCTTCCACGCCACGGTTATTTTTCAGTACCAGCAGGCTTTCCACTTCCAGGTGCCACATTGGGTAGAAGAGGGTAGCCGCACCGCCGCGCACGCCGCCCTGAGAGCAGGACTTCACGGCAGTCTGGAAATGTTTATAGAACGGAATACAGCCGGTGTGGAACGCTTCACCGCCGCGAATAGGGCTACCCAGCGCACGAATACGGCCCGCGTTGATACCGATGCCGGCACGCTGGGAGACATATTTCACAATGGCGCTGGAGGTGGCGTTAATGGAATCCAGGCTGTCACCGCATTCGATCAGTACGCAAGAGCTGAACTGACGCGTTGGGGTACGCACGCCAGACATGATTGGCGTAGGCAGCGAAATTTTAAAGGTGGAGACCGCATCATAGAAACGCTTCACATATTCCAGACGGGTGTCACGCGGGTAGTTAGAGAACAGGCAAGCGGCAACCAGAATATAGAGGAACTGTGCGCTTTCGTAGATCTCACCGGTCACGCGGTTTTGCACCAGGTATTTGCCTTCCAGCTGCTTAACGGCAGCATAGGAGAAGTTCATGTCGCGCCAGTGGTCGATAAACCCGTCCATCTGCTTGAACTCTTCTTCCGTGTAGTCTTCCAGCAGATGCGTGTCGTACTTGCCCAGCTCGACCATTTTCACGACGTGATCGTACAGGGCTGGCGGTTCAAACTGACCGTAGGCTTTTTTGCGCAGATGGAAGATGGCCAGACGTGCCGCCAGGTACTGATAATCCGGCGCTTCGCGGGAGATCAAATCTGCCGCGGCTTTGATGATGGTCTCGTGGATATCAGAGGTTTTGATACCATCGTAGAACTGGATGTGCGATCGCAGTTCGACCTGGGAGATTGATACGTTATTCAGTCCTTCTGCTGCCCAGTCGAGAACACGATGGATTTTGTCCAGATTGATACGCTCGGTTGCACCGTCGCGCTTTGTCACCAGCAGACTCTGATTCATGTGGGTTTTTACCTGTCCGTGAAATAAAAAAATATCCCCCGCTTATCCACAGATTCGCCTTGTGACTAACTCTGTGGATAAATACTACATATAGGGGGTTTGCGATAAGAGAAACGCTATATGGTGAGTATTCTAGTATCGAATCATTTCAGTACAAGGGTTGATTTTGACGTTAATTTGAGGTTGTGAAAGGGTAAAAAAGCGTAAGTCCTCGTGCTATAAGGCCTGGACCCCGTGTCAATAATCTAGAAAAAAAATCCAAATTTTGATCAAGTGCTGATTTCTTCAACGACGGGCAAAATTGCGCAACACAGGGTTGCGCATTGTTTATAAGAATTCGTGATGTCGTTAGTCGTTTTTTGCCGTTGTATGCAACATATAATTAACATCAACGCCCGGCCCAAGCTTGAATTTATCCAGAACAGGATTGTAGTGGAGACCGGTCATGTGCTGCTCTTTAAGCCCCGTCTGGTCAACCCAGCTCAGTAACTCGGCAGGCTTAATAAATTTCTTCACGTCGTGGGTCCCTTTCGGCACCATGCGCAGGACATATTCAGCCCCGACCACTGCCATCAGCCAGGCCTTGCCGTTACGGTTGATGGTAGAGAAGAAGACCTGACCGCCGGGCTTAACCAGTTTTGCACAGGCGCTCACCACCGACTGCGGATCAGGAACGTGCTCGAGCATCTCCATGCAGGTCACTACGTCATACTGATGAGCATACTTAGCGGCGTGCTCTTCTACGGTCTCTTGAACATACTCAACCTGTACACCCGATTCCAGCGCATGCAGTCGTGCTACCTGCAGTGGCTCGAAGCCCATATCCAGCCCGGTAACGTTCGCGCCTTCGCGCGCCATGCTTTCTGCCAGAATTCCGCCGCCGCAGCCGACATCAAGCACCTTTTTGCCAAACAGGCCACCGGAGCGCTCGGCGATGTAGCCCAGACGTAGCGGGTTAATACGATGCAGCGGTTTAAACTCGCCTTCAAGGTCCCACCAGCGCGAGGCGACGGCTTCGAATTTGGCGATCTCTTCATGGTCAACGTTGTGACCCACCGACGTTTTTTCGGCATTCATGGGCGCTTTTACTCCTTTTGTGGTCAGACCCGGAAGTATATCAGGTGAAGGGGATGAATAAACCGTATTGGTTTACCTCTTACACCGCGGCTGTGTTATAATTTGCGACCTTTGAATCCGGGATACAGTAGAGGGATAGCGGTTAGATGAGCGACCTTGCGAGAGAAATTACACCGGTTAACATCGAGGAAGAGCTGAAGAGCTCCTATCTGGACTATGCGATGTCGGTCATTGTTGGCCGTGCGCTGCCGGATGTCCGCGATGGACTTAAACCGGTACACCGTCGCGTACTATACGCCATGAACGTATTGGGCAATGACTGGAATAAAGCCTACAAAAAATCTGCCCGTGTCGTTGGTGACGTAATCGGTAAATACCACCCCCATGGTGATACCGCCGTATATGACACCATCGTCCGTATGGCGCAGCCATTCTCCTTGCGTTACATGCTGGTAGATGGTCAGGGTAACTTTGGTTCTGTTGACGGCGACTCCGCAGCGGCGATGCGTTATACGGAAATCCGTATGTCGAAAATCGCCCATGAGCTGATGGCCGACCTGGAAAAAGAGACCGTTGATTTCGTCGATAACTACGACGGTACCGAGCGAATCCCAGATGTTATGCCTACCAAGATCCCGAACCTGCTCGTTAACGGGTCGTCCGGTATCGCCGTGGGTATGGCAACCAACATTCCGCCACACAATATTACCGAAGTCATCAACGGCTGCCTGGCCTATATCGACGATGAAGAGATCAGCATTGAAGGGCTGATGGAACACATCCCGGGCCCGGATTTCCCGACAGCGGCGATCATCAATGGTCGTCGTGGTATTGAAGAAGCGTATCGCACCGGTCGCGGCAAAATTTATATCCGTGCCCGTGCGGAAGTGGAAGCGGACGCCAAAACCGGCCGTGAAACCATCATTGTTCACGAGATCCCGTATCAGGTGAACAAAGCGCGTCTGATTGAAAAAATCGCCGAGCTGGTAAAAGAGAAACGTGTTGAAGGTATCAGCGCGCTGCGTGACGAGTCTGATAAAGACGGGATGCGCATCGTGATTGAGATCAAACGCGACGCGGTGGGTGAAGTGGTTCTTAACAACCTCTACTCCCAGACTCAGCTGCAGGTCTCCTTCGGTATCAACATGGTTGCGCTGCACCATGGCCAGCCGAAGATCATGAACCTAAAAGAGATTCTGAGCGCGTTCGTGCGTCACCGCCGTGAAGTGGTAACGCGTCGTACCATTTTCGAACTGCGCAAAGCGCGCGACCGTGCGCACATCCTTGAAGCGCTGGCCGTGGCCCTGGCAAACATCGAACCGATTATTGAATTGATTCGTCGTGCGCCAACCCCTGCGGAAGCGAAAGCGGCGTTAGTCTCTCAGCCATGGGCGCTGGGTAACGTCTCTGCCATGCTCGAACGTGCGGGTGATGACGCTGCACGTCCTGAGTGGCTGGATCCTGAATTCGGCGTGCGCGATGGTCAGTACTATCTGACTGAGCAGCAGGCCCAGGCGATTCTGGATCTGCGTCTGCAGAAACTGACCGGCCTTGAGCATGAAAAACTGCTCGACGAGTACAAAGAGCTGCTGGAACAGATTGCTGAGCTGCTGCACATCCTGGGCAGCGCCGAGCGTCTGATGGAAGTGATCCGCGAAGAGCTGGAGCTGGTCCGCGACCAGTTTGGCGATGCGCGTCGTACTGAAATCACCGCTAACAGCTCTGATATCAACATTGAAGATCTGATCAACCGCGAAGATGTGGTGGTCACCCTGTCTCACCAGGGCTATGTGAAGTATCAGCCGCTCACCGACTACGAAGCTCAGCGTCGTGGCGGTAAAGGCAAATCTGCCGCACGTATTAAAGAAGAAGACTTTATCGACCGCCTGCTGGTGGCGAACACCCATGACACGATCCTCTGCTTCTCAAGCCGCGGTCGTCTCTACTGGATGAAAGTCTATCAGCTGCCGGAAGCGAGCCGTGGCGCGCGTGGTCGTCCAATCGTCAACCTGCTGCCGCTGGAAGCGAACGAGCGTATTACCGCTATCCTGCCGGTGCGTGAGTACGAAGAGGGCGTGAACGTCTTTATGGCGACCGCCAGCGGTACCGTGAAGAAAACCGCGCTGACCGAATTCAGCCGTCCGCGTTCTGCCGGTATTATTGCGGTGAACCTGAACGAAGGCGACGAACTGATTGGCGTGGATCTGACCTCCGGTTCTGATGAAGTGATGCTCTTCTCTGCCGCCGGTAAAGTGGTGCGCTTTAAAGAGAACGCGGTGCGCGCAATGGGTCGTACGGCGACCGGCGTTCGCGGTATCAAACTGGCGGGCGAAGATGCCGTGGTCTCCCTGATCGTTCCACGTAGCGAAGGGGCAATCCTGACCGTTACCCAGAATGGCTATGGTAAACGTACGGCGGAGAACGAGTATCCAACCAAGTCTCGCGGCACCCAGGGCGTTATCTCTATCAAAGTGACCGAGCGCAACGGTTCCGTTGTGGGCGCGGTACAGGTAGACGATGCTGACCAGATTATGATGATCACCGATGCCGGTACGCTGGTGCGCACACGCGTTTCCGAGATCAGCATCGTCGGCCGTAATACGCAGGGCGTGATCCTTATCCGTACTGCGGAAGACGAAAACGTAGTGGGTCTGCAGCGTGTTGCTGAACCGGTAGATGATGAAGAGCTTGATTCTATCGACGGTACCGTAGCGGAAGGCGATGATGAAATCGCGCCGGAAGCAGACGTAGACGACGATGCAGCGGACGACGCTGACGAGTAATGTCTCCCTGTTGCAAAAGGGCCGGTTTCCGGCCCTTTTCTTTTGCACAAGCAGACAAGTGAACGTTGCGACCCGGCGCGTTTACCGCTACCTTAACCACATTCTTTTTTACCCCGATGGCGGAGCCTCGCCCCCTTGAAATACCTCGTCTCCTTTCGAACTACGCTAAAAGTCTCCCGCTATCTGTTTCGGGCGCTGGCACTGCTACTCTGGCTATTGATCGCACTCTTCTCGGTGTTTTACATCGTGAACGCGCTGCATCAGAAGGAGTCGGAGATTCGTCAGGAGTTCAATCTTAGCTCCGATCAGGCTCAGCGTTATATTCAGCGCACCTCAGACGTGATGAAAGAGCTGAAATACATCGCGGAAAACCGCCTGACGGCAGAAAACGGCATCATGGCCAGCCGTGGGCGTGATAGCAAAGCCGAAGTGCCCGATTTCGAACCGCTTTTCCCGGATTCCGACTGTTCTACGATGGGCAGTGCATGGCGCGGTTCGCTGGAGTCGCTGGCCTGGTTTATGCGCTACTGGCGCGATAACTTCTCCGCCGCCTACGATCTTAATCGCGTCTTCTTAATTGGCAGTGACAATCTCTGTATGGCCGATTTTGGCCTGCGTGATGTACCGGTCGAGCGCGATGATGCGCTGAAGAGCCTGCATGAGCGCATCGTCAAATACCGCAATGCGCCGCAGGATGAGCGGGGCAATAACATCTTCTGGATTAGCCAGGGGCCGCGTCCGGGGATAGGGTACTTCTATTCCCTGACCCCGGTGTATCTGGCGAACCGCCTGCAGGCGCTGCTGGGTATTGAACAGACTATCCGGATGGAGAACTTCTTTACCCCGGGCACCTTACCAATTGGGGTGACCATCCTGGACGAAAACGGTCATCCCCTTATTTCCCTGACCGGACCGGAAAATCGCATCAAGATCGATCCGCGCTGGATGCAGGAGCGTTCATGGTTTGGCTATACCTCCGGTTTCCGTGACCTGGTGCTGAAGAAAAGCTTACCGCCGTCCTCGCTGAGCATCGTCTATTCGGTGCCGGTGGATATGGTGCTTGAGCGGATCCGCATGTTAATCCTGAACTCGGTGCTACTGAACGTGCTGGTGGGGATTGCCCTCTTTACCCTCGCGCGGATGTACGAACGCAAAATCTTTATTCCGGCAGAAGCCGACGCCCAGCGTCTTGAAGAGCACGAGCAGTTCAACCGCAAGATTGTCGCTTCGGCGCCGGTGGGGATCTGCATTCTGCGTACGGTCGACGGCACTAACATTCTGAGTAACGAGCTGGCGCATAACTATCTGAACATGCTTACCCACGAAGACAGGCAGCGGCTGACGCAGATTATCTGCGGACAGCAGGTTAACTTTGTGGACGTGCTCACCAGCAATAACACCAATCTGCAGATTAGCTTTGTCCACTCGCGCTACCGTAATGAAAACGTGGCGATCTGCGTGCTGGTCGACGTCTCGGCCCGCGTCAAAATGGAAGAGTCGTTGCAGGACATGGCCCAGTCGGCAGAGCAGGCGAGCCAGTCGAAATCAATGTTCCTTGCCACCGTTAGCCATGAGTTGCGTACCCCGCTATACGGCATCATCGGCAACCTGGATCTGCTGCAAACCAAAGAGCTGCCGCGGGGCGTAGACCGTCTGGTGACGGCAATGAACAACTCCTCCAGCCTGCTGCTAAAAATCATCAGCGACATTCTCGACTTCTCTAAAATCGAGTCGGAACAGCTGAAGATTGAGCCGCGTGAGTTCTCTCCCCGTGAGGTCATGAACCATATCAGCGCTAACTACCTGCCTCTGGTGGTGCGCAAACAGCTGGGGCTGTACTGCTTTATCGAGCCTGATGTGCCGGTTACCCTGCAGGGAGACCCGATGCGCCTGCAGCAGGTCATCTCTAACCTGTTAAGTAACGCCATTAAATTCACCGATATCGGCTGCATCGTCCTGCATGTCACCCGGGCCGGTGATTATCTGAGTATCCGCGTGCGCGACACCGGGGTAGGGATCCCGGCCAAAGAGGTGGTGAAGCTTTTCGACCCGTTCTTCCAGGTGGGGACCGGGGTGCAACGTAACTTCCAGGGCACCGGACTGGGGCTAGCGATCTGTGAAAAACTGATCAGCATGATGGACGGGGATATCTCGGTAGATACCGAACCGGGCATGGGCAGCCAGTTTACTATTCGTATTCCTCTCTATGCTGCCCAGTCGCCGTCCAGCGTGGTGGTGAAAGGGTTGAGTGATAAACGCTGCTGGCTGGCGGTTAATAACGCCTCGCTGCACAGCTATCTTGAATCCCTGCTGACCCGCAGCGGTATCCGCGTGGCGCGCTATCAGGGTCAAACGCCGGATGCGGAAGATGTGCTGCTCACCGATGATGAACTGGCACAGCCGTGGCAGGGCAAAGCTTCAGTACTCTTCTGCCGTCGTCATATTGGTATTCCGCTTGAGCGTGCGCACGGCGTGTGGGTAAACAGCGTGGCCTCTCCTCATGAGCTGATTGCGCTGCTGGCGCGTATTTGGCGCGTAGAGCTTGAGACCAGCGACGGTACGGCGGCGCTGCCGTCACCGGAAACGGCGCAGTTGAACGACGATATGATGATTCTGGTGGTGGACGATCATCCTATCAACCGCCGTCTGCTGGCCGATCAGCTCGGCTCGCTGGGCTATCAATGTAAAACCGCGAACGACGGCGTGGATGCCCTTAATGTCCTGAGCAAAAACCACATTGATATCGTGCTGAGTGATGTCAACATGCCGAATATGGACGGTTATCGCCTCACGCAGCGGATCCGTCAGCTTGGCCTCACGCTCCCGGTCGTAGGCGTAACGGCCAACGCGCTGGCGGAAGAGAAGCAGCGCTGTCTGGAGTCGGGAATGGATAGCTGTCTCTCCAAGCCGGTCACGCTGGATGTATTAAAACAGACGCTGGCGGTCTACGCGGATCGGGTGAGAAAAGCGCGGGTATAAAAAAACGCCCGCAGGCGTTATTGAGAAGCCGGGCACGCGTAAGCGTAGCCCGGTTTTTTTACGGGGTTAATCTTTATCCGCCGGGCTCAGGGTCACGGAAGAGAGGTAGTTAAGCAGTGCGATATCATTTTCCACGCCCAGTTTCATCATCGCTGATTTCTTCTGGCTACTGATGGTCTTGATACTGCGGTTCAGCTTTTTGGCGATCTCGGTAACGAGGAAACCTTCGGCGAACAGACGCAGAACTTCGCTCTCTTTCGGTGACAGACGTTTGTCGCCATAGCCACCTGCGCTGATTTTCTCCAGCAGGCGAGAGACGCTCTCCGGGGTAAACTTCTTCCCTTTCTGCAGTGCGGCCAGCGCTTTCGGCAGATCGGTTGGCGCACCCTGTTTCAGGACAATCCCTTCAATGTCGAGATCCAGCACGGCGCTTAAGATCGCCGGGTTATTGTTCATGGTCAGAACAATAATCGACAGGCTTGGGAAATGGCGCTTGATGTATTTGATAAGCGTAATGCCGTCACCGTACTTATCTCCAGGCATGGAAAGGTCGGTGATGAGCACGTGCGCATCAAGTTTCGGGAGGTTATTAATCAGTGCTGTGGAGTCTTCAAATTCGCCAACAACATTCACCCACTCGATCTGTTCAAGTGATTTGCGAATACCGAACAGTACAATCGGATGGTCATCGGCAATAATTACGTTCATATTGTTCATGTATAGGGCTACCTTGCTACAGCAAGCTTTTGACGTAGGCGTCAATGTCGCTGATGTATTTTTCTATGCTGGCGGCATCTTTCTCACGAATAAGATGTTCCAGCGTTTCACATAATTGCTTGCCTGGAACCAGATTAAGCATGGCAAACACCCCTTTTAGTCGGTGTGCTGTCTGAGCCAGCGCCGCAAAATCGCTCGCGGCGGATTCAGTATACAGCCTCTTAACATCATCTGGTACTGTGTCTACAAAGAGCGAATAATAACCGCTGGCCTGAAGCTCGGCATTTTCATTACCGCCAAGCGGGGAGTCCGGGATCGTTTCCTGGGCCAGCTGCTCTTCTATTAGTTGTAGTACAGCTTCCTGCATAGCATTGCTCATATTAAAGTTGACGCGCATCTGCCCGGGGCCGATATTTCGCACGCCTGGCTCATCATCGCTTAAAAGCAAGCCGGAGGCAGTAAGATTAGACGGATTATCAGTTAAAAACAGATCATATTCTTGACTTACCAGCCTTTCGTCAGGCGTGATGCAGCTTGCACCCCAGTTTTCCAGCTGACGAACCACGATATTACGAATCTCATTAGAGGTGACGTCAATCATGGCTACCACGTCATCGAGCAGACGTTCATCATCTTCAGCTTCTTGTGCCGTCGCCGCCATTTTTACGTGCAGAGAGTAACGGGTTCCTAGCGATTCGCGGGCTTTAATATTCAGATGACCGCCAAGTTTACGGGCGAGCTGATCGCAGAGCCAGAAGGTGAGGGGGTTGGCTTTACCGTAACTATCCCCCTGGGTCTCGTTCAGGAACGGGAAGTGGAGATTATCGATTTCGCTCAGCGTGACCCCTTCACCGGTATCCAGAATGCGGAAGGTCAAGCGATCGTCTGCCGATTCGTCATTGCTCACTTCAAGGGTGATCTTACCGATCTGGGTGGTGGTGACGGCATACTGAATCAGCAGCAGCAAGATCCGGCGCAGCGCTTCGCGATCCCCGTGACGTTTATCGTTAGCCGGCAACGGGTTGTTAATAAGAAGCTGCAGACCCTTGCGCTTAACAACAGGCAGCACCTCCGGAACGACTTCATCAATCAGATCCTGAATAGAAAACAACTCTGCGTTGCTCTTCCAGCTATCATTCTCCAGCATATTTGCCAGCTGAATCTCGTCCACCAGCCTTACCAGCGTATCGGCGTGTCTGGCAAGCTGCAGACTGTCCGCGCCGTTGAGATGTGCAGCCTCATCGGCCAACGTCTTCAGAGGCTGTTTAAACGCCTCACCAATGTTCTGCATAAAGGCCGCCCGGCCCTGTTGATTTTTTTCATACAGCCGTTGCGCCTGCTTAAGCTTTTTGTTCACCAGCACTTCGCGATCCTGGTCGCGGATAATAAAGATCTGGGTACGCGAAGCCACCTGGCTGCGGAACTGACGAATTTCATACAGCTCATTATTAATGGTGGCCTGAATCACACCCTGATGCTGATCGGCCATCGTGGTGATGTTTTGCAAATTGAGGTGCGGTAGCAGGTGATCGGCGATCTTATTGCTGATAATAGTGCGGTTTGCTTCCTGATCATGCACCAGCAGACCAAGGGGCAATACCGAGACAATTTCTTCATTCAGGGCGCGCAGGACGCGAAGCTCATTGCTGCTTCCGGTATTGACCGGGACATCGCTCTGACGCCCGGACTGCGTACGGAATGTACTGAAACCAAACAGCGCCAGAGCCAACAGGCCAATGTTCAGCAACAGTGGCAATAGAATGTTTTGCAGTGTATCGAGCAGCAGGGTACCAAAAGGCACCTGCCAGACCAGTCGCATCCCGGTACTGTTCAGGGAAGAGGCGATCTCGATCTTCGAGCCGTTGAAAGAGATGCTTACGCTGTCCGGGCTCTCTTTATCTTGTGATGAACGCAGATTTTGCGAGGCAGTATCCGGATCGAGGCGGAAACTATCCAGCGGCATATCCGGTGGGATCAAATCGTTTATCGGCAGGTCGAACGCCACCACCGTTGCCAGATGCCCCGGTTGGTTAAAGGTGGTGCGTAGCGTGAAGTAATGCCCGTTCTGCCATGCCAGGCGGCGTAGAGAAGAGAAACTTTCGCGCTCATCCAGCGCGTTGGCCTGCTGCAACATCTCTGCCCGACGTGTGTCAACGATATTGCCGACCGTGGTCTCTTTAAACCCGGAGGAGAGGTCTTTTAGCGGCAGGGTAGAGATTAAAATCATGCTGTTATCCTGGCCGTTCAGGTAGTACATCGACCAGGGAATAGTTTCGGCGCCCCACAAGGTATCAAGATACGTAGAGATACGTTGCGTCATCTCAAGGGTGGCGCTGTCGTGAGAGCCAAAAATCAGGGCTTCGGTTTTCCGACGCGTCTTCTCAAGATAGTAAACGTCTTGTTTAAGGCGGGTTTCCTGCAAGCCTTCTCCCGAAGAGTTACCAGGCGTTGCAGCGATATTGTCGTAAATCTGCCAGGTGGCATAGCGCCAGGTATCAATGCGTTTATGAAGGGCATGGGTGATATCCACAACCTGATAACTGCGATCCTTTAGCCAGGCATTTACCGCACTCTGCACCATCACGCCCAGGGTGACTAACAGCACAACGATCAATAGAAGAAAGAAACGGGTAATGCTGCCCGGAAGCAGTGAAAATTTACTGGCGGCTGTGGTTTCAGACTGACTCATTGCTATGTTTAACCCGTTATGGCTGCGCTGCAGGCGGAATGGGCAGTATAAAGGGTAATAATCGAATTTCCAGCGTCACGCTACCTGATGAGCTGACTTTTTACGTCAGAAAACCCCGTCCGTTCCTCTGGCGAAAATTTGTACACCATGAAATGTATTGTACAAATTATTAGCGATAATTAAAGAAAATAGCACAATCAAACAAACAATTATATTTGCCGTTCATTTTTGCTGTCTAATTTTCAGCACAACGGCAATTAATTAATAGTCGTTATAGTTTCAGGGCGGTAGCACAAATAATGACTATTTGTGTAGAGAAGTGTAAAAAAAAAACCGAATGCAGGGCATTCGGCTCAATTTGGGATAAACAGACATTCAAAACTGAATGACGGTAATAAATAAAGTTAATGATGATAGCGAGAGTTATTTTAGACGGGAGATAAGAAATTGTTTTGTCAATCAGTGCTATAACGCAGCCTTAACTATGTTATTGATAATTATGGTTTTTATTTGAGTGCGCTGTATGGTGTGTTTGTTTTTTAACTATTTGTGCTGTCAGAAAGTTCCCTGTTTTTTACAAAATGAAACATCCTGGTCGAAAAATGAAACATCTTCAAAGTTTTCGTATCATATTCCCGTTGGATTATTCTGTATTTTTGCGGAGAATGAAGTTGCCGACTGGTTAAGAGGATTAATCAGTAAGCAGTGGTAATAAAAATAAGGCATATAACAGAGGGTATAAAAATGAAAGTTAAAGTACTTTCCCTCCTGGTACCAGCACTGCTGGTAGCGGGCGCAGCGAATGCGGCTGAAATTTATAACAAAGACGGCAACAAATTAGATCTCTTCGGTAAAGTTGATGGTCTGCACTATTTCTCTGACGACGACGGTAGCGATGGCGATCAGACCTATATGCGTATCGGCTTTAAAGGCGAAACGCAGGTTAATGACCAGCTGACCGGGTACGGCCAGTGGGAATACCAGATTCAGGGCAACACCTCTGAAAGCGATAACCAGTCCTGGACCCGTGTGGCATTTGCAGGTCTGAAATTCGGCGACGCAGGCTCTTTCGATTACGGTCGTAACTACGGCATTATCTACGACGTCACCTCCTGGACTGACGTTCTGCCAGAATTCGGCGGCGACACTTACGGTGCAGATAACTTCATGCAATCCCGTGCTAATGGCGTTGCGACCTACCGTAACCAGGACTTCTTCGGTCTGGTTGAAGGCCTGAACTTTGCGTTGCAGTACCAGGGCGCGAACGACAACGTAAGCGGCGAGAATGACTCTGCTGGCGGCCGTAGCCTGCTGAAACAGAACGGTGATGGCTATGGCGCGTCTCTGACTTACGATCTGGGCGAAGGTTTCAGTGCGGGTGCCGCTCTGGCCTCCTCTAAACGTACCGCTGACCAGAACGCAGCAGGTGTCTACGGCGACGGCGATCGCGCTAACGTATACAGCGGCGGCCTGAAATATGACGCGAACAATGTTTACCTGGCAGCGCAATACTCCCAGACCTATAACGCGACCCGTTTTGGTTCTTCTAACGGCAGCAGCATCACCGATGCTTACGGTTTCGCTGATAAAGCGCAGAATTTCGAAGTAGTCGCACAGTACCAGTTCGACTTCGGTCTGCGTCCGTCCGTGGCGTACCTGCAGTCTAAAGGGAAGGATATCCGTAACAACACCACCAACTTCGGCGATCAGGATTTGCTGAAGTATGTTGATGTTGGCGCGACTTACTACTTCAACAAAAACATGTCCACCTACGTTGATTACAAAATCAACCTGCTGGATAAAAACGACTTCACCGAACAGGCTGGCATCAGCACTGACGACATCGTCGCGCTGGGTCTGGTTTACCAGTTCTAAGACGCATGACGTATCAGACAAGGGGCCTGATGGCCCCTTTTTCGCTCCTGTATTCGACTCTTACAATTCCCTGTTTTTGGTGTACTCTTGCCGGTCTCAGGCCAGAGGATAATAAATAATGGATATGACTTTTCTTCGTGTCGGCGTCTTGTCGGCACTCTTCATGTTAACAGCGTGCGATGCTCCAAAAGCGCCGGAAGAAAGTGACAATGCCGCGGCGGCAACGGTGTTAGAAGGTAAAACCATGGGCACCTTCTGGCGTGTTAGCGTCATCAACGTCGACAAAGCCCGGGTTGAAGCGCTACGCGGCAAGATCCAGACGCAGCTGGATGCCGACGATCAGCTTCTTTCTACCTGGAAAAACGACTCCGCGCTGATGCGCTTCAATCACTCAAAAAGCACCTCTCCGTGGCCCGTTAGCGAGGCGATGGCAGATATCGTGACCGAATCCCTGCGCGTGGGCTACAAAACCCAGGGGGCGATGGATATCACCGTGGGGCCGCTGGTCAACCTGTGGGGATTTGGTCCCGACAAACAGCCCGTAAAAACACCCACTCAGCAACAAATTGATGATGCGCGAGGACTCACCGGACTACACCATCTGTCGGTGCTGTACCAGTACGGCCAGCAGTATCTGGAAAAGAATATCCCCGACCTGTTTGTTGATCTTTCTACCGTTGGCGAAGGCTATGCCGCCGATCACCTGGCCGCGCTGATGGCCGAAGAGGGGATCCCCCGCTATCTGGTGTCGGTAGGAGGCGCGCTGGTCAGTCGGGGGATGAATGCCAGCGATAAACCGTGGCGCGTGGCGATCCAAAAACCTACCGATGAGCAGAATGCCGTACAGGCGATCGTTGATATCAACGGCCACGGCATTAGTACGGCAGGTAGCTATCGTAACTATTATGAGCTGGACGGCAAGCGCATCTCCCACGCGATCGATCCTCAGACCGGGCGCCCAATCACCCATAATCTGGTGTCCGTGACGGTGATAGCCCCCACGGCGCTGGAGGCCGATGCCTGGGATACAGGTCTGATGGTGCTGGGGACGGAAAAAGCGAAGGAAGTTGTGCGCCGGGAAGGGCTGGCGGTCTATATGATCACCCGTGAAGGTAACGGGTTCAAAACCTGGATGTCACCGCAGTTCAGCGGCTATCTGGTTAACGGAAAAAATTAAAAAGCAAGGTTACGGGTTTTTGTTCTCTGGCGCTCAGGCAGGGTAGGAGTATGCTTACTGAAGGAGCGCATGATGAACAAAACGACCCTGATTAACGATGACCCACGCTGGCAGGCGGTGTTGTCTCGCGACACCGCCGCTGACGGCCAGTTCGTCTTTGCCGTGCAAACCACCGGTATCTTTTGCCGCCCGTCGTGTCGGGCGCGCCACGCCTTACGCCAGAATGTCCGTTTCTTTGACGATGCTGATACCGCCCTTCAGGCCGGCTTTCGTCCCTGTAAACGTTGTCGCCCCGATGAACATGATCCGCAGGCGCGGCGCGTATTGCTTATCGAGAAAGCCTGCCGCCTGCTGGAGCAGGAAGAGTCCCTCACGCTGGATGCACTGGCGCAGCAGGTGGCGTTAAGCCCTTATCATCTGCACCGTCTGTTCAAATCCGCCACCGGGATGACGCCCAAAGCCTGGCAGCAGGCCGCCCGCGCGGCGCGTCTCCGTAGCCGGTTAGCGCAGGGCGAAAAGATTACCGATTCGTTGCTGGCGGCCGGTTTCCCGGACAGCAGCAGCTACTACCGTAACGCAGACGCC
This sequence comes from Leclercia sp. UBA1284, assembly GCF_002308415.1. NCBI lineage: Bacteria > Pseudomonadati > Pseudomonadota > Gammaproteobacteria > Enterobacterales > Enterobacteriaceae > Leclercia > Leclercia sp. UBA1284. Next base: position 2,123,975 of record NZ_DBUS01000006.1, on the reverse strand, counting down.
GCGCTTGGCATGACCGCAAAGCAGTTTCGCCGGGGCGGCGATAAGACAACCGTCCGTTACGCGCTCAGCGACTGCGCGCTGGGCCGCTGTCTGGTCGCGGAGAGCGAGCGCGGGATCTGTGCCATACTGCCCGGAGATGACGACGCGGTGCTGCTGAACGAACTGCAGACGTTGTTCCCGCACGCCCGCCACGAGCAGGCAGATACCGGATTTGCCGCACGCGTGCAGCAGGTTATCGCCAGCATTGATAACCATACCCTGAGCCTGACGCTGCCGCTGGATATTCGCGGTACCGCCTTCCAGCAGCAGGTCTGGCAAGCATTACGCACTATTCCGGCCGGGGAAACCGTCAGTTATCAGCAGGTGGCTACCCGCCTCGGTAAACCGAATGCGGTGCGGGCAGTGGCCCGTGCCTGTGCGGCCAACCGGCTCGCCATTATCATTCCGTGTCACCGGGTAGTGCGAAACGACGGTGGGCTTTCAGGGTACCGCTGGGGAATAGCGCGAAAAGCGGCGCTTCTGCGCCGTGAAGCCGGAAATGAGGAGGAGTAATGCTCGATCTTTTTGCCGATGCCGAACCCTGGGTGGAGCCGCTGGCGCCGGGGGCCGTGATCTTGCGCCGCTTTGCGCTCGCCTCTGACTCCGCTCTGATGGCGGCGATTGCCGACGTGGCGACGCATGCCCCCTTTCGCCAGATGGTGACCCCGGGCGGGTACACCATGTCAGTGGCCATGACCAACTGCGGCCCACTCGGCTGGACGACCGACCAACGCGGCTATCTATACTCTCCCAACGATCCGCTCACCGGTCATCGCTGGCCGCCGCTACCTGTCGCCTTTGCTACGCTTTGCCACCGGGCGGCTATCGCGGCAGGCTACGCCGATTTTCAACCCGACGCCTGCCTGATCAACCGCTACGGCGTAGGGGCAAAGCTCTCGCTGCATCAGGATAAAGACGAAGCCGACCTGCGGGCACCGATTGTTTCGGTCTCGCTGGGATTGCCGGCCGTCTTCCAGTTTGGCGGAATGAAACGTAATGATCCCCTACAACGCCTGCTGCTGGAGCATGGTGATGTGGTGGTGTGGGGTGGCGCATCGCGCCTCTTTTATCACGGGATCCAACCGCTCAAGCCAGGCGAACATCCCCTGACCGGCGAGTATCGTTACAACCTTACGTTCCGCCAGGCAGCGAAGAGCGAATAAAAATAAGAATTATTCTTGATGTAAGCGGCGGGCAGTTTAAACTGCTGGCTGTTTTTTCTTGTCCGGATAGCTCTGCATGGAACTCCTTCTTCTGGTCTGGCGACAATATCGCTGGCCTTTTATTGCGGTGATGGCGCTAAGCCTGCTCAGCGCCGCGCTGGGAATAGGGCTCATCGCCTTTATCAATCTGCGTTTAATCGAAACGGTCGATACCACCCTGACGGTGCTACCCGAATTTCTCGGCTTGCTGCTGTTGCTGATGGCGGTAACGCTGGGCTCACAGCTGGCGCTGACCACGCTGGGCCACCACTTCGTTTATCGCCTGCGCAGCGAGTTTATCAAGCGTATTCTGGATACCCACGTAGAGCGCATCGAGCAGTTAGGCAGCGCTTCGTTGCTGGCCGGGCTGACCAGCGATGTACGTGCCATCACCATTGCCTTTGTGCGTCTGCCGGAGCTGGTGCAAGGGATTATTCTGACCTTCGGATCGGCAGCCTATCTGGCGTTCTTGTCTACCAAAATGCTGGCCATTACCGCACTGTGGATTGTGATCACCATCTGGGGCGGATTCGTGCTGGTGGCGCGGGTCTACAAACATATGGCCGTGCTGCGTGAAACCGAAGATAAGCTCTACAACGATTATCAGACCGTGCTGGAAGGGCGCAAAGAGCTGACCCTGAATCGCGAGCGCGCTGAACACATCTTCAATAATCTCTATGTTCCGGATGCCCGCGAGTATCGCCACCATATTATTCGCGCCGATACCTTTCATCTGAGCGCGGTAAACTGGTCGAATATTATGATGCTGGGCGCTATCGGCCTGGTGTTCTGGATGGCGAACAGCCTCGGTTGGGCCGATACCAACGTGGCGGCAACCTACTCCTTGACGCTGCTGTTCCTGCGTACGCCGATGCTCTCTGCCGTGGGCGCGTTGCCAACCCTGCTGAGCGCGCAGGTGGCATTTAATAAGCTTAACAAATTTGCGCTGGCGCCCTACAAGCCTGCGTTCCCGCGTCCACAGGCCTTCCCGAACTGGCAGACCCTGGAGTTACGCAATGTCACGTTCCACTACCAGGACAACGCCTTCGCCATTGGGCCGGTAAATTTAACGATCCATCGCGGTGAGTTGCTGTTTCTGATTGGCGGGAACGGTAGCGGTAAATCAACGCTGGCGATGCTGTTAACGGGCCTCTACCAGCCTCAGTCAGGCGACATCCTGCTTGACGGCAAACCCATGAACGTTGAGCAGCCTGAAGACTACCGCAAGCTCTTCTCGGCGGTCTTCACCGACGTCTGGCTGTTTGACCAGTTGCTGGGACCAGAGGGCAAACAGGCCGATTCGGCGCTGGTCGCGAAGTGGCTCGACCATCTGCAAATGTCGCATAAGCTTGAGCTGGAGAATGGCAAAATTCTCAACCTGAAGCTGTCGAAAGGGCAGAAGAAGCGCGTGGCGCTACTCCTGGCGCTGGCCGAAGAGCGTGACATCATTTTGCTCGACGAGTGGGCAGCAGATCAGGATCCCCACTTCCGCCGCGACTTCTACCAGGTGCTGCTACCGCTGATGCAGCAGATGGGCAAAACCATCTTTGCCATCAGCCATGACGATCACTACTTTATTCATGCGGATCGGCTGCTGGAGATGCGTAATGGCCAGCTGAGCGAGCTGACCGGTGCCGAGCGCGATGCTGCCTCCAGGGATGCGGTTGCCCGTACTGCCTGACTTCTTTGCCCGGCCCTTTCAAAGGCCGGGTATTTTCCCTCTTTATGCTCTTTTTTTGTTCATCTCCACCCGTCGTTTATTCTTATTTACATATCCTGCCGCTATTCTTAATGCCATCACATTACATGGATTTATGATCAATGCCGTTAAAGAACAAAAACAGCGCAAGGCTGCGCGATGAAGAGCGTGCGCGACTGATCTGGTTGATGACCACCGATAAAGCGCTGGTCTCCACGCTGCTGGGTAAACTGACCCTGGCTGAGCAATATGACGTCGGCACCTTAGCCGACGATATTGCTGAGGTAGGGGCACTGGTGTCGCATCTGCCGCCGCCCGATCTTGCCGATACCCTTGAAGCGTTGCCCCGGGAAGAGCGTCTCGCTCTGTGGCGGCTGGTGGAAGATCACGAGCGCGGCCAGGTGCTGCTTGAAGCCTCAGAGAACGTCTGGGACGACTTGATCGAGGAGATGAGCGATCACGCTATCCTTGACGCGCTCCGGACCCTGGATATTGATGAGCAGATTTACCTGGTACAGCATCTGCCGCGTAATCTGACGGGCCGTCTGCTGGCCTCGATGCCGGCTGATGAACGCGCCCGCGTTCGCCAGGTGATGCATTATGAGAAAAACAGCGTCGGCGCGATCATGGAGTTTGGCGTGATTCTCGTGCGCCCGGACGTCACTCTGGGCGCGGTGCAGCGCTATCTGCGACGTCTGGGGAAAATGCCCAATAACACTGACAAACTTTTTGTCACCTCACGGGATAAAACCTTACTGGGCGAGCTGGATCTGCAAACCATTCTGCTGCACGGCGCGAAGCGGCGAGTGAGTGAAGTGATGGAGCCCGATCCGGTGATCTTCATGCCGGAAGATGACGCGGAAAAAGCGGCGCGCACCTTCGAACGTGACAACCTGCTCAGCGCCGCCGTCGTGGACTCGACGGGCAAATTGATGGGACGTGTGACCATCGATGAAATCGTTGATGTGGTCTATGAAGAGACCGATAACGATATGCGCGCCATGGGGGGCTTGAGCGCGGAAGAGGATGTCTATGCGCCGGTCAGTAAAGCGGTAAAAACCCGCTGGGCTTGGCTAGCCATCAACCTTTGCACCGCCTTTATCGCCTCGCGGGTGATTGATGGTTTCGAACATACCATCTCGCAGCTGGTCGCCCTGGCCTCGCTGATGCCGATTGTCGCGGGGATTGGCGGCAATACCGGTAACCAGACCATCACCATGATTGTCCGTGCGCTGGCGTTGCAGAACATCCAGCCCGGCAACTTCACCTTCTTGATTTTCCGCGAACTGGGCGTGGCGCTTATCAACGGTCTGGTGTGGGGCGGGATTATGGGCGGAGTGACTTGGTGGTTGTACGATGATATGGCACTGGGCGCGGTCATGACCCTGGCAATGGTGCTCAACCTGCTGGTGGCGGCGCTGATGGGGGTGATTATCCCGATGACCATGAATCGTCTCGGGCGCGACCCCGCAGTGGGGTCGAGCGTGATGATCACCGCCATCACCGATACCGGGGGCTTCTTTATTTTTCTTGGGCTTGCGACGCTGTTTCTGCTGTAGCGGCGTGCTTGCGCTTAAGACGGGCCGGGATGATCGCCATGGCGATAATCCCGCCTACCACGCCAATGGCCAGGTTACCGGTTGAAACGGTCGCCGCAACGGTCACCAGCATCACCAGCGTTTCAGCCACCGGCGCACCTTTCACCGTACCGGGCTGGATGCTATGCCAGCTGAAGGTTTTCACCGCGACGATGGCCATGATCCCCGCCAGCACCGCCATCGGGATTTTGGCCATCACTTCGCTCAGCGCGGTCACCAGGAGCAGGAGCACCAGACCGGCAGCGAAGGTGGATACGCGACTGCGGCCTTTGCCCATCTCGACGTTGACGATGGTTTGCCCGATCATCGCGCAACCGGCAATCCCACCAAAAAAACCAGCCAGGATATTGGTGACGCCGAGCCCGATGCTTTCCCGGCGCTTGCTGGAAGGGGTTGCCGTCAGCTCATCCACCAGTTTTGCCGTCAGTAACGACTCCATCAGTCCGACAAAGGCGATACTGAGCGCACAAGGCCAGATAATGCTAAGGGTGTTCAGGTTTAAGGGCACCAGCAGTTCAGTTAGCCCTGGCAGTCCGCCGCCCATGGAACCTTCATCGCCTACGGTCGGCAGGATCTGTCCGCTGGTGACGGTAAACAGGGTCAGCAGCACAATAGCAATCAGCGGGGAGGGGACGCTCTTAATGTAGCGTGGCACCCAGAGCACAATCAGTATCGTCAGTACAAACAGACCGACAATCAGCGGGCTTTTGCTCCAGAAGTGGGGAACCTGCGCGAAGAAGATCAATATCCCAAGGGCGTTAACAAACCCGGTCATCACCGACTGGGGAATAAAACGCATCAATCGTGCCATCCCCAGCGCGCCGAAGAGGATCTGAATTAACCCGGCGAGCAGTACCGCTGGCAGGATGTACTGCACGCCATGCTGCGCCACCATCGGACCAATCACCAGCGCCACCGAACCGGCTGCGGCGGTGACCATCGCCGGGCGACCGCCCAACACAGAGAGCCCCAGGCAGAGTACCACCGAGGCAAAGAGGCTAACTTTCGGGTCGACGCCGGCCACCACAGAGAAGGAGATCACTTCCGGGATCAGAGCCAGGGCGGTGATAACACCCGCCAGAATTTCGCGGACAAAGAGATTCGGCGAGCGCAGGATATGCGCTACACGGCCCTCATCGGGCTGGTGAGAGGTCAGGATTTTAGACATAAGGCTTCGCAGGTCAGGGCGGGCTTCCGTGCGCGCGATCACAAAGTGCAGCATAGTAGCCAGAAAATGGTCGCGTTGCCAGTCCGATGCGCCATTCCCGTATAAACAATCCACCATTAAATTTCACAATTACAATAATTTCGTAACCTTTAAACAATATTTAAATGTTGCTACCGTTGCCCCGCAGCTTATTTCACCTGCAATTTCCACGTATAACTTAAGGCATAAATGATGAAAAAAATGACTGCCGTGCTCTTTTCGCTGGCCGTGGGGCTGAACGCTGTCTCGATGGCGGCGAAGGCTGACGCACCAAAAGAGCAGCAAACGGATGTCCTTTTAATTGGTGGCGGGATCATGAGCGCAACGCTCGGAACCTACCTGCAAGAACTGCAGCCAGACTGGTCAATGACCATGGTTGAGCGCCTGGATGGGGTGGCGAAAGAGAGTTCGAACGGCTGGAACAACGCCGGTACCGGCCACTCGGCATTGATGGAGCTGAACTATACGCCGCAGAAGAAGGACGGCTCCATCAGTATCGAAAAAGCGGTTGAGATTAACGAAGCGTTCCAGATTTCTCGTCAGTTCTGGTCTCATCAGGTGAACAGCGGCGTGCTGCACGACCCACACAGCTTCATTAACACCGTGCCACACATGAGTTTTGTCTGGGGCGATGACAACGTTAACTTCCTGCGTGGACGTTATGCCGCCCTGCAGCAGAGCACCCTGTTCCGCGGCATGAAATACTCTGAAGATCATGCACAGATCAAAGAGTGGGCGCCGCTGGTGATGGAAGGGCGTGATCCCAACCAGAAGGTAGCTGCAACCCGTACCGAAATCGGCACCGATGTAAACTACGGTGAAATCACCCGTCAGCTGGTGGGCGCTTTGCAGAAGAAAGAGCACTTCAACCTGGCGCTGAATACCGAAGTCCGTGGCTTTAAGCGTAACGCTGATAACTCCTGGAGCGTGACCGTAGCCGACCTGAAGCACAATGAAGAAGAGCACGTCATTAAGGCGAAGTTTGTCTTCATCGGTGCTGGCGGCGCAGCGTTAAAACTGCTGCAGGAGACCGGTATTCCGGAAGCCGACAACTACGGTGGTTTCCCGGTGGGCGGCCAGTTCCTGGTCTCTGAAAATCCGGAAGTGGTGAACCGTCATCTGGCGAAAGTGTATGGCCAGGCCTCTGTGGGCGCACCGCCAATGTCTGTTCCCCATATCGATACCCGTATGCTGGATGGCAAACGCGTCGTGCTGTTCGGACCGTTCGCGACCTTCTCCACGAAATTCCTGAAAAACGGTTCGCTGTGGGATCTGCTGAGCTCCACCACCACCTCTAACATCGTGCCGATGATGAACGTCGGGCTGGATAACTTCGATCTGGTGAAATACCTGATTAGCCAGGTCATGCTCTCTGATGAAGAGCGTTTCGAGGCGCTGAAAGAGTACTATCCGCAGGCGAAAAAAGAGGACTGGCGTCTGTGGCAGGCAGGTCAGCGCGTGCAGATCATCAAACGTGATGAAAAAGAGGGCGGCGTTCTGCGTCTCGGCACTGAAGTGGTGAGCGATAAAGAGGGCACCATTGCGGCGCTGCTGGGCGCTTCTCCAGGCGCATCTACCGCTGCACCTATCATGCTGCACCTGATGGAAAAAGTGTTCAAAGATAAAGTCGCGACGCCGGAATGGCAGGCCAAACTGAAAACCATTATTCCATCTTACGGCACCAAACTGAACGGTAATGTGGCAGCGACTGAACAGGAGCTGGAGTACACCAGCCGCGTTCTGCAGCTGAAATATGAAAAACCGCAGGCGGCCGATGTGGCGCCAAAAGCGGAGCCGCAGGGCAAGCCCCAGCCGGCAGTTAACAAGCCCGTGGCAGATATCGCACTGTAATGTCACGCTGAGAGAAAAAGGCCGGTTCTTCCGGCCTTTTTTACGCGTAAAGCAAACCCGCGAGGAAAAGTACCCCGGCAATATTTAGTCGTGCGCACGCGCTTTTGATACCAATGTGGCCTTTCATATCAGGAGATAATAATGAAAAGGACCACCCTCTCTGCCGCGATGGCGTCGGCCATGCTGCTTCCCTCCCTTTGTGCTCACGCCGGCCCGCAGGCTCACGTGGTTTGCGCCATGAGCCATACGCGTGGCGATGACGCGATCATGATGTACGGTATGCCCAATCAGGCCATGTGGCATGACTTTTTCGGCAACACCCATGCCGATGCCTGGTCGGATTATTCATCGCTGCGTCAGCGCCCTGAGACCACCTGCGATAACAAAGCCGATAGCTCTGCTTACTGGGCGCCTTCTCTGCGTCTGCCGGATGGTACGGTCGTGCAGCCTGCTTATCAGAAAACCTATTATCAGGCTTCGCATGTTACGCAATATCCACTAACCCCTTTTCCGGCGGGGCTGGCGCTACTGGCGGGCGATCACCATGGCACGCAGCCTAACGGCAAAATTACCTTCTTATGCGCCAACGGCAAAGGTTACAGCAATAAGGTGGGTGAGGTATGCGGACTGCGTAAAGCCAAAGATGCGGTGCAGTTCAATATCGGTATCCAGTTTCCCAACTGCTGGGATGGGATCCATCTTAAGCCGATGCACGGTATGAAAAATGCCGTTTATGACGTGAAAGGGCAGTGTCCATCCGGGTATCCGGTGAAGATCCCGACCGTCAATATGAATGTGGCCTATGTGCTAAAGGGCATTACCTTCCTGGATACGGCAAAAGCGCAGCTTTCTCTCGATCCCACGATGAATGGTGATACGCGGGAGGAGCACTGGGGGAGCCTCTATACGGCCCACGCCGATTTTATGAACGGCTGGACAGAGGAGGGGGCGCGATTTATGACCGATCTCTGTATGAACCAGGGGATGGACTGCGGTACCAACGTGCCCTACGGGTATTCGAAGGCGCTGGCGAATGTCACTGTCAGCAGCGAGACTCCATCAGGGCAGGGGCTGCAGATTAGCGATAACTGGAAACAGGGGGGCCGTACCCGCAACCCGGAAACGCTGAGCCTGGTGAAATTTGCCATCCCACCGCTGCCGGCCGGGCAGGATCCTGCGCAGTTTAAGTACCGTATACGCCTCTATGGCGGGAAGGTAGAGAATAATGGTGCCGATCAGATCTTCTTCTATCCGGCGAGCAATGACTGGGATCCCGCCACGGTGAACTGGAAACAGCGTCCTGCCTGCAGTTATCACTCAGAGGCGTTGCTCTATCTCAATCATGTCCGGGAATACCGGATGGTGGATGTCGATACCGCAGTACGTAAAGCACTGGCCGCAGGGAAAACGGATATCTCCTGGTATATCGGAGGCGATCGGCAGGGTAACCATTATCAGTTCAACACCGCTGCGTCGAAAGAGAGCCTTGTGCTGATGCTGACAGGCTTTAAACACACGTCAGAGATTTAGGTGAGAAGGGGTTCCAGGCGAGCGCTGGAACCCTGAAATCGCCTCTTTAACGCACTTGTGCGTCGTCGATTTTCTCGTCTGCCTTCCAGAGGCGGTACTTCACGTCGATATTTTCCGGGGTATAGACCACAATCGGCAGCTTGCTGTTATAGCGCAGCAGGCTGTGGTCGCCGAGGTATGCCGTAACAAATTTCTTGGTTTTCTTGCCGTCCGGACAGGCCATCATCGTTGAGACCGGTGAAGTAACGTTATCGAAGCGGTAGTAGTCGTAACCCCAGCCTTCCAGCGTTTTTTGGGACACCTCGCCGCCCAGTCGGTGCTGATTGCAGTCCACTTCCAGCGTCTTACCAATCAGCAGTTCGACTTTGTACTGCGCCTCATCCTTCTGCTCCGGCAGCTGGATCACCTGACGTTTCATCCCTTTTTCGGCCTGCGGGAAAGGGGTCAGAATATCATTGCTGGCAAAAGCGCTGGTACAGGTGGCCGCCAGCAGGGCGATAGCAATCTTCGGTACTTTTTTCACAATCATTCCTTTTGTTCAACGATCGTGGCAAGCGTAGCATATTGAACCTTCACTGACAGGGTTATTTACTTAAATTTTCTGTTTAACCGGTTTAATCAGCTGGTTGTTTGCTTATTGTTTAGTGTTAAATGCTAATATGGCGTGACCGGCAAGATCGTGGTAGGGTTAGCGGCAATCATGGTTATTCATCTGTAAAGGAAAGAGCGATGGTACGCGCAAAGCTTAACACCCCGTCGGGCAGAAAATTTCTTCTGGCATTGTTGGTGGTATTTTCAATTGCGGTGGCCTGCGTCGGCCGCGCGACCATCGTTGGTGTCATTGAACAGTACAATATCCCACTCTCTTCGTGGACGACCAGCATGTTTGTTTTGCAGTCGGCCATGATCCTCGTCTACAGCACCGTCTTTACCGTGTTGCTGGCCATCCCGCTGGGGATTTTTTTCCTCGGTGGCAGTAATAAACAGTAAGCCCCGCACGGTAATACGCCAGACCAGCCCACGGGCTGGTTTTTTTTACCTCTGAAAAACGTGCCTGATGAATTAACGATACCCGGTCGCGTTTCCAAATCTCACCCTTTTGGCTTGTTCACTCTGGTAAGCGGCGTCGTCTTCTGGCGCGGGCATCATCCGGGAAAGCTGGGGGGGCGGGGTAGACCTTTCAGATCGGGGCGCTTAAACCGCTGGTAACGCTCGTTTACCTGCTGCGTAGGCCGCCAGAATTGGTCTCACTCTGAGCGAGGGAGCCTCGCCATCGACGCCAGGGTTTGTTACAGGCATAAAAAAACCAACCGTAGAAGGTTGGTTTCTTTGGGATTTTTGGTCGGCACGAGAGGATTTGAACCTCCGACCCCTGACACCCCATGACAGTGCGCTACCAGGCTGCGCTACGTGCCGACACTGGTAGCTAATACTACTCAATTTACGGTCTATTGCAAGCGCCCTGACCGCTAACTGATTTAATATTAATCAGTTAGCGATGAAGCGTTTCTCATCGGTCAATACCTGCAGCAACAGGCTGAGCTGCGGTTTCTGATCGTTGATTCTTTCGCCCTTCAGGGTATAGGTCTTATAGGTGCCGTTGCTATTCAGCACCAGCGACAGATTTGGCGTCATCACGGTCAGCGTATTGCCGTCTGCGGCGGTCACCCAGTCATGACGACGCGTCGCGCTGAACAGATCCTGCCCCTGTGAGTACTCGTTAGCTGGCGTATTCACATGCAGTAAGCGCTGCATCAGCGTGGTCATCACATCTTTATGATCGGTAAGCCTGTTGATGCGCTGGGAAGGTGTGCCCGGCCAGTGAATAACCAGCGGTACCTGCAGGCGAGGGCGAGACCACTCCATGCTGTCGCGATCGCTACCCAGTGCCACGCCATGGCCCGCCGTGATCACCACCACGGTGTTTTCCAGCTTGCCAGACTCGCGTAAGGCGTTCAGCACACGGGCAATTTGAGCATCGACCTCACCAGCCGCGCGCGCGTAACGCTGGTTAAAGCCCTTCTGCTGACTGTCGTCGATTGCGGTGCCGTTCAGGGCGACCCACGAGAACCAGCGGTTATCTTCCTGCGCATAACGCTGCAGCCAGTTAATCCACTGCCCGGCGGTTTGCGCATCAGTTTGCGTTTTGGCGGTAGGCAGAGAGAAATCGGACAACAGCGCCTGGCGATAGAGCGGACTGCTAAAGCCGTCTGAAGAGAAGAGTCCCAGCTGATAACCCTGCTGATTCAGCGCGGTGATCAAGGCCGCAGGGATGCGCGCCGACAGGACGCCGTCCATATAGGCAGGCGAAATCCCGTAGAACAGGCCAAAGATCCCCGCATCCGTCGAATTACCGGCACTCATATGCTGCGTAAAGTTAATGTTCTTATCCGCAAATTCGGCCAGCGTCGGCATCTGTTTTTCGAAGCGCGAGTAGTTCAGGCCGTCGACGGTAATCAACAGCACGTTCTGGCCCTGGCCCATATCGCGGAAACGCAGCGGGCTGAGCGGATACTGCACGGATACCGCTTCCGGATTGCCCTGCTCGACAAGACGGCGCTGATACTCCTGCGCATCCAGCAGACCGTGTTTTTCCAGAAAGCGTCGCGCGGTCATCGGATAAGAGAGCGGCAGGTTGGCGCGCTGCATCGTGACCGGACGATAGAAGTTGGCATCAGCCCAGATATACATAACGTGTGAGCTGATAAAAGCGACGAAGAAGAGCGCCGCAATGGGTTTGGCGTAATGACGGCGACGCGTCAGGCTACGTAGTTTCTGCCAGCTCCAGGTGGCAAAAAGCATCTCAATCATCAGGATGATAGGCGCGCTGATAAACATTAGCTGCCAGTCACGCGCGGTTTCGTTCTGGTCGGGGTTAATCACCAGTTCCCAGACGATGGGATTGAGATGCAGGTGGAAACGGGTAAAGACTTCGCTGTCGATTAACAGCAGCGTCATGCCTACAGTGGCCAGAATCGCGGAGATAAACCGCATAAGCCGCTGCGACATGACAACGAAGGTCAGTGGAAACAGAATCAGCAGATAGGTGGCGAAAACCAGAAAGCTAAAATGGCCAATGACGCTGATCCAGGAGTAAATCCGCCCGGCCAGCGTGGTTGGCCAGTCGGCTACAAACAGATAGCGGCTGCCAAGCACCATCGCCAACAGAATGTTGAACAGGGCAAACCAGTGCCCCCAGCTTACCATCTGGGACACTTTTTCGCGGTAGCGCTGACGATTCGTCACCATAAGCTGTCGTTCGTTTCCCTTAGTGTGCCGGGTCGTCGTTAACCGAGGACTGCAACGCCTGTGCGAAGGATTTCGCAATGGCCTGACGTTGAGCCGGAGCAACGCTGGTATTAATCAGGTTGGTCACCATATTCCCCAGTACCATCAGGGAAAGGTCGGTTGGCGTTTTGTGTTTTTCCAGTACGTTAACCAGCTCACTCAGAAGCTGTTCTACGTGTTCGTCACTGTAGCGGGAATGTTGTGGCATAAATCAAAATCATTTCGTTGATGAAAGGGCAACATAGTACCGTAGCAACAGCATTTTTTCCCCTTTTTTATCTTCTATTGCGCACATGCGCAGGGGATGGTTGAATACCGCCCGGTCTAACAGGAGAGTTTATCATGAGTCTGGATATCAACCAGATTGCGCTGCACCAGCTTATCAAGCGTGATGAGCAAACCCTTGAGCTGGTGCTGCGCGATACGTTACTTGAACCGACGCCAACCGTCGTGGACATGATGGCGGAGCTACACCGCGTCTATAGCGCCAAAAATAAAGCTTACGGCATGTTCAACGAAGAGAGTGAACTGGCGCAAAGCCTGCGCTTACAGCGTCAGGGCGAAGAGGAGTTCCTCGCCTTTAGCCGGGCGGCGACCGGACGCCTGCGCGATGAGCTGGCAAAATATCCTTTTGCTGACGGCGGTATCGTGCTGTTCTGTCAGTACCGCTACCTGGCGGTAGAGTATCTGCTGGTCACGGTGCTGAACAACTTAAGTAGCATGCGCGTAAATGAGCAGCTGGACATCAGCTCGACCCACTATCTGGACATCAATCATGCCGATATTGTGGCGCGTATTGACCTTACCGAGTGGGAAACCAATCCGGAATCCACACGCTACCTCACCTTCCTTAAAGGGCGGGTAGGGCGCAAAGTGGCCGACTTCTTTATGGATTTCCTCGGCGCCAGCGAAGGGCTTAACGCCAAAGCGCAAAACAAAGGCTTGCTGCAGGCGGTGGACGACTTTACCGCAGAGGCGCAGCTCGATAAATCCGAGCGTCAGACCGTGCGTCAGCAGGTGTACACCTACTGCAACGAACAGCTGCAGGCGGGGGAAGAGATCGAACTTGAGTCGTTATCGAAAGAGCTGGCGGGCGTCAGTGAAGTGAGTTTCCAGGAATTTACGGCTGATAAAGGTTACGAGCTGGAAGAGAGCTTCCCGGCGGATCGCAGCACCCTGCGTCAGTTGACCAAATTCGCCGGGAGCGGCGGCGGGCTGACGATCAACTTCGATGCTTTGCTGCTGGGTGAGCGCATTTTCTGGGACCCGGCCACGGATACCCTGACGATCAAAGGTACTCCGCCAAACCTGCGCGACCAGCTTCAGCGTCGCACCTCCGGCGGCAAATAAGCGCCATAAAAAAACCCCGCAGAGCGGGGTTTTTTCATTCAACTTGTCAGCGATTACGCGCGAACGAAGTCGATGTGAGACAGTTTTGGCTTGAACGGGTGACGCTGCACCGCCTGAGCTTTAACTTTCTCTTCTTTACCGTCAACAACGATAGTCAGAACTTCGCTGTAGAACTCAGCTTTGTTCTGCATGTTCCACACTTTGTCGTGGTCCAGTTCGATTGCGACAGGAGCAGCTTCGCCGCCATAGATGATGGCCGGGAATTTGTTAGCTGCGCGCAGGCGGCGGCTCGCACCCTTACCCTGCTCTTTACGTGCTTCTGCATTGATAGTGAACATTGATTTCTCTCTGTATATAGATCCTGCTACAGGCGACCCAGCAGCAGGCAGGTGTTCTGCTTCACGGATGTGAGGCGGGCGGCATTTTATACGTAATCAGCGCTGACATCAATGAAAACTCCCTTTAGCCACGCAATTCATTCGCCCGGCGGTAGCGCCCTTCGTAGTCAAACACCTTCTCGCGCACCTGCCAGAACTGCCCTTTTTTGCGGGCCACCACAAAATCCGGATGGCGAAGCAACGCCTGCTGGTGAAGGATATCCCCGGCGGTGATCCAGCGCAGGGGCACCCCTGGCGTACGGGTATGCGGACGGATAAACAGCTGTTCGAAAGCGGTACGCTGGGCGGGTGTGTGCAGACGGAAGCGCTCACTCACATCGGCACCGTCTTCATCGTAATAGGTGATTTTTAACCACTCGCCTTTCTCATCCGCCCCCAGGGCCAGCACCATGCCGCTACAGCGCAACACCAGCGCATCTTTCAGCTTCAGCGCCGCTTTTAACATATCGTCCGGATCGACCAGCACCGTATCGCACTCGCGGCAGCGGCGGGCAGCAATGTCGTTTTCAGCATTGCATTGCGGACAATTTTTGAAGCGGAAACGATAATCGCACTGCTCGCGATGGCCGTCGTCATCCTCCAGCCAGCCCTGACAGCGCCGGCCAAAATGTTCAATAAGGGTGCCGTCGGCCGTTGTCTTTCCCCAGAAGGTATTGGCGAAGCCGCATCCCGGGCAAAATACCTGCACCGGAACGTTGTCACTTTTGCCTTTTGGCGTACCCACTTCCGGGGCATACAGGTCGTGGGGGTTGCCGGCGTAATCCAGAATCAGGCAGTCGGTTTTACCCGGGGACAGACGCAACCCCCTGCCGACGATCTGCTGATACAGGCTCACCGATTCGGTAGGGCGCAGAATCGCAATCAGATCCACGTGAGGAGCATCAAAACCGGTGGTCAGGACCGCTACGTTCACCAGATAGCGAAACTGCTGCGCTTTGAAGGCTTCAATTAAGCGATCGCGTTCGCTGCCCGGCGTTTCACCGGTGATCAGTGCCGCATCGTCAGCGGGCAACAACCCGGTGATTTCACGGGCGTGTTCCACGGTGGCGGCAAAAATCATCACCCCTTTGCGGGTTTCGGCAAATTCCATTATCTGGCTGATGATGTGCGGGGTAATACGATCCTGTTTTTTGAGTTCGCGATTAAGATCCGCTTCGCTAAACAGGCCATTACTCTGCACCTGCAGGCGGCTAAAGTCGTACTGCACCACCGGCATATCCAGCCGCTCAGGCGGGGTGAGGTAACCGTGCTTTATCATGTAACGCAGGGGTAACTCGTATATACAGTCGCGAAACAGCGCTTTGTCTGTGCCGCGCACCATGCCGTGATAGTGGAAATGATAAATCCAGCCTTTGCCCAGACGGAACGGCGTGGCAGTTAATCCCAGCAGCCGAATCGAGGGGTTAACGCTTTTCAGATGGGCAAGGATCTGCTGATACTGGCTGTCGTCGTCATCGCTGATGCGATGACACTCGTCCACGATCAACAGCGAAAATTCGCTGCGGAATTGATCCAGATTACGCGCCACCGACTGCACGCTACCAAACACCACTTTGCCGTGGCTCTCTTTACGCTGCAGACCGGCGGCAAAGATATCCGCCTCAAGACCGAGGGCCAGGTACTTGGCATGGTTCTGCGCCACCAGCTCTTTCACATGCGCCAGCACCAGCACGCGCCCGCGCGCCAGCCGGGCCAGTTCGGCGATAACCAGGCTCTTGCCGGCCCCGGTAGGGAGCACAATGGCCGCCGGTTCTTTATGCTTGCGAAAGTGGGCGAGGGTCGCGTCAACCGCTTCCTGCTGATAGGGGCGAAGAGTAAATGTCATGGGATCTCAGTTTGGTTATCTCGCATATAGTATGCCACGAAACTTTTTCCCTTGAGTGGCGCAGATAGCCCGTTATACTGGCTTCTTCAGACTGCCTCTTTTCCGGATGTGTTGTCCGGCTCCTGGCACCATTAAGGCTAAAAATACTTCATGCGACTTGATAAGTTTATCGCTCAGCAACTCGGCGTAAGCCGCGCTATTGCCGGGCGTGAAATTCGCGCCAGCCGCGTTACCGTGGATGGCGATATTGTGAAAGATAGTGCGTTCAAACTCCAGCCTGACCATCAGGTTGAGTACGACGGTAATTCGCTGACTCAGCAGAATGGCCCGCGCTATTTCATGCTCAATAAACCGGAAGGTTATGTCTGCTCCACCGACGATCCGGATCACCCGACCATTCTCTATTTCCTTGATGAGCCGATGGCGCACAAGCTACACGCCGCCGGGCGTCTGGATATCGACACTACCGGACTGGTGCTGATGACCGACGACGGTCAGTGGTCGCACCGCATTACCTCACCACGCCATCATTGTGAAAAGACGTATCGGGTGATGCTGGAATCGCCGGTGAGCGATAATACGGCGGAACAGTTCGCGCAGGGTGTACAGCTGCATAATGAAAAAGATCTGACCAGGCCGGCCACGCTCGAGGTGATCACACCGACCGAGGTGCGCCTGACCATCAGCGAAGGGCGTTACCATCAGGTGAAACGTATGTTCGCCGCGGTGGGTAACCACGTGATTGGTTTACACCGGGAGCGTATCGGCGCCATCGAGCTTGATGATGATCTGGAACCCGGTGAATACCGCCCGTTAACGGATGAAGAAATTGCCAGCGTTGGCCTGGCTCCACGCTAATCCAGGAGTTTATTGTGACCAACAGGCCACACTCGTCATTTAGCATTGTCTTTATCCTTGGCCTGCTGGCCATGCTGATGCCGCTCTCTATCGATATGTACCTGCCCGCACTGCCGGTCATTTCCGAGCAGTTCGGCGTACCGGCAGGCAGCGCGCAAATGACCCTCAGCACCTATATTCTCGGCTTTGCCGTGGGGCAGTTGCTCTACGGGCCGATGGCCGATAGCCTGGGGCGCAAACCGGTTATCCTCGGCGGTACCCTGGTGTTTGCCGGTGCGGCTGTTGCCTGTGCGCTGGCACAGACCATTGACCACCTGATTGTCATGCGTTTCTTCCACGGGCTGGCCGCCGCCGCTGCCAGCGTGGTGATTAATGCCCTGATGCGCGATATCTACCCGAAAGAAGAGTTCTCGCGCATGATGTCCTTCGTCATGCTGGTCACCACCGTGGCGCCGTTGATAGCGCCGATGGCGGGTGGGGCAGTGCTGGTCTGGTTTAGCTGGCACGCTATCTTCTGGATCCTGGCGCTTGCGGCGCTGCTGGCGTCGGCAATGATCTTCTTCTTTATCAAGGAAACCTTGCCGCCTGAACGTCGGCAAAAGTTCCACATCCGCACCACGCTCGGCAACTTCGCATCGCTGTTTCGTCATAAGCGGGTGCTGAGCTATATGCTGGCCAGCGGATTCAGCTTCGCGGGGATGTTCTCTTTCCTGAGCGCCGGGCCCTTTGTTTACATTGAACTGAACCACGTCTCACCGCAGCATTTCGGCTACTACTTTGCACTAAACATCGTCTTCCTGATTGTGATGACGCTGATCAACAGCCGCTTTGTCCGCCGCGTTGGAGCGCTGAATATGTTCCGTGCCGGGCTGTGGATCCAGTTCGCCATGGCAATCTGGATGGTGGTGACGGCATTCTTCGATGTGGGCTTCTGGTCGCTGGTGGTGGGCGTGGCGGCGTTTGTCGGTTGCGTCTCCATGGTCTCGTCGAACGCGATGGCGGTCATTCTGGATGAGTTCCCGCACATGGCGGGCACGGCGTCGTCGCTCGCCGGGACCTTCCGCTTTGGCATTGGCGCCATTATCGGTGCGTTACTGTCGATGGCCACCTTCAACAGTGCCTGGCCGATGCTCTGGTCCATCGCTTTCTGTGCGACGGGCTCCATTCTTTTCTACCTCTATGCCAGCCGACCCAAAAAAACGGTTAAATGACGCACAAAAAAGGGTTCCACAGGAACCCTTTTTTGACACATATCAACCAAAACGTTCATCCCGGTCTCCTTGTTTGTTTCTTTTATGTAAAATCTATTTATGTAAAAAGTCACATCGTTGTAGTTAAAAAGGTTGAGTTAGATCGCAGAAACGGGTACATATAGCGCCGTTGCGAACCTGAAACTCATACAAAAAGCCCTGAGAAATAAGACGCTAACGCCGATGATATCTGGCTGTAACCGCTTTCTCACTAAAAACAGGGCAGGTGAGTAATGATGTGTTACTATAAATGTAAATAGATTGTGAAGTATATTTTGCTTCCGGGGAACAAACGTGGATACATTACAGCTCTCCATCGTCCATCGCTTGCCGCAGAGCTATCGCTGGTCGGCGGGTTTCGCAGGTTCGAAAGTTGAACCGATTCCGCAAAGCGGGACGAACTGCGATAACTGCCTGGTGGCGCTTAAATTGCTCAGTCCGCAAGACGAAAACGCGTGGCCGGTAATGGAAAAGCTCAGCCAGGCGCTGACGGATATTGAACTCGACAGCTCCGTGCTGGAGTGCGAGGGCGAACCCTGCCTGTTCGTGAAAAGTCAGGACGAATTTGCCGCCACCTGCCGCCTGAAAAATTTCGGCGTAGCCATTGCTGAGCCGGTGTCTGGCCAGAATCCTTTCTGAGTGTCAACGTAACGCCAATAGCTGGCGGGTATATGCCTGCGTCGGCGCGGCAAACACGCGCTGACACTCTCCCTGCTCGACAACCTCTCCCTGACGTAAAACAATAACCTGATGGCAAAGCGCCTGCACGACCTGCAGGTCATGGCTAATGAAGATATACGCCAGCCGATACTGCTGCTGAAGATCTTTCAGTAACGCCAGAATCTGCGCCTGCACGGTGCGATCCAGCGATGACGTCGGTTCATCAAGGATGATTAGCTCCGGTCGTAGGATCAAGGCGCGGGCAATGGCGATACGCTGTCGTTGACCGCCGGAAAAGGCCCCTGGATAACGTTGCCGGGTTTCGGGATCCAGCCCCACCTCGCCCATTACCCGAATCACCTCGGATTCTCGCTGCGCCGGGGTGAGCGCAGGCTGGTGTACGCGTAACCCCTCTTCGATAATCTGCAGGACATTGAGTCGCGGGTTGAGTGAGGAGTTGGGATCCTGGAAAACCACCTGCATTCGATGGCGCAACGGAAGCATCTGACGGCGATTGCGGTCATGCAGCGTCTTACCATCGAAAGTCATCTCACCTTGCGAGGTAATCAGCCGCAGTAGCGCCAGCCCGGTGGTGCTTTTACCGGAACCAGATTCCCCCACCAGCCCCAGAGTTTCACCTGCACGAAGGGTAAAGCTGACCTTGTTCAGCACCCGTTTGCTATCCACCTCCCGGCGTAAAAGACCCTTACGTATCGGGAAGGCCACCGACAAATTATTTACGGTGAGTAGCGTCGGGGCATTTTCTGCCAGCGGAACAGGGCCGCCAGCGGGTTCACTATCAAGGAGTCGTTGCGTGTAGGGATGTTGCGGAGCACTAAACAGGGCAGGGGCGCTGTTCTGCTCGACGCAACGCCCGCTTTGCATCACCGCGACCCTATCGGCAAGCTTTTTAACGATGCTGAGATTGTGGGTGATAAACAGCAGGCTCATGTTCAGCTCGTCGCGCAGTTCCCGCAGCAGTTGCAGGATCTGCGCCTGTACCGTGACGTCCAGCGCCGTGGTGGGTTCATCGGCAATCAGCAGTTCAGGGCGGGTGAGCAGGGCCATGGCAATCATGACGCGCTGGCGCTCTCCTCCCGAGAGCTGATGCGGGAAGTCAGAGAGCCGTTTGGCCGCGTGACGAATGCCGGTGCGCTCCAGACAGTCGAGCATCTCGCCGCGCGCGGCCTCTTTACGCATCCCCCGATGCAGAGAGAGCACTTCATACAGCTGTTTTTCAAGGGTATGCAGTGGGTTGAGCGAGACCATCGGCTCCTGGAAGATCATCGCGATTTTATTGCCTCGCACGCCGCGCAGGGTACGTTCATCGGCATGCAGCAGTGACTGCCCCTGAAAGAGAATATCGCCCTGCGGATAGATGGCCGGTGGCGAAGGCAGCAGGCGCAGCACTGAGAGGGCCGTAACGCTCTTCCCCGAGCCGGATTCACCCACCAGCGCCAGCGTTTCTCCCGGATCGATATGCAGCGAGAGATCGCTCACTACCGGACGCGTTTCGCCCTGCTGACGAAAAGCGATGGAGAGGTTATCAATATGCAGAAGGGGCTGCGTCATGTTACACCGCCTTGTTAGGGT
The DNA here is from genome assembly GCF_002308415.1 of Leclercia sp. UBA1284. Classification (NCBI taxonomy): domain Bacteria; kingdom Pseudomonadati; phylum Pseudomonadota; class Gammaproteobacteria; order Enterobacterales; family Enterobacteriaceae; genus Leclercia; species Leclercia sp. UBA1284. Next base: position 2,103,627 of record NZ_DBUS01000006.1, on the reverse strand, counting down.
CGAAGGCATCGCGTACCGCTTCGCCAATAAAGATCAGTAACGACAGCAGCAATGCCACCGAGATAAACGCGGTGATCCCAAGCCATGGCGCCTGTAGGTTATTTTTGCCCTGCAATAACAGTTCCCCCAGCGATGGCGATCCCAGCGGCAGGCCGAAACCGAGAAAATCGAGAGAGGTCAGGGTAGTGATGGAGCTGCACATAATAAACGGCAGGAAGGTGAGGGTAGCCACCATCGCATTGGGCAGAATGTGGCGGAAAATAATTCCCCGATCGCCCACGCCCAGCGCCTGCGCGGCACGGATATAATCAAAATTACGGGTACGCAAAAACTCAGCCCGTACTACGCCGACCAGCGCCATCCAGCCGAACAGCACGGTGATGGCGAGTAACCACCAGAAATTCGGCTGCACTACGCTTGAGAGCAGAATGATCAGAAACAGGGTCGGCATGCCCGACCACACCTCAATAAAACGCTGTCCCCAGAGGTCGATTTTGCCGCCGTAATAGCCCTGAAGGGCGCCCGCCAGTATCCCCAGAACGCTAGAGAAAAGGGTCAATAGCAGGCCGAACAGAATCGAGATGCGGGTGCCATAGAGAATGCGAGCCAGTACATCGCCGCCGTTGGCATCGGTGCCTAACCAGTTCTCACTGGAGGGGGGAGAAGGAAAGGGACGGGTAGTGGCAAAGTTAATGCTGGTGGCGCCAAAACGAACCGGCGCCCACAGCGCCCAGCCGTGGTTATCGAGCTGCGCGCGTAGCCACGGATCCTGATAATCTGCCGGGGTGGCGAACGGGCCGCCGAAGTCGCTCTCACTGTAGTTATTTATCGCTGGCAGATACCAGCGGTCGTTAAAATGGACCAGCAGTGGCTTGTCGTTAGCCACCAGTTCAGAGAACAGGCTCAGAATAAAGATCACCGCAAAGATCCACAGCGACCAGTATCCGCGGCGGTTGTGGCGAAAACGGGCCCAGCGGGCCTGGTTTATGGGGCTTAGGCGTAGCATCAGCGGCCCTCAAAATCGATGCGTGGGTCGACCAGCGTATAGCTGATATCACTGATGATATTCAGCAGCAGGCCTATCAGGGTGAAGATATAGAGCGTGCCGAACATCACCGGGTAGTCACGGGAGAGCGTCGCTTCGTAGCCCAGCAGGCCGAGGCCGTTCAGGGAGAACATCACCTCTATGAGCAGCGAGCCGGTGAAGAACATGCTGATAAAGGTGGCCGGAAAACCGGCGATGACCAGCAGCATGGCGTTGCGAAATATATGCCGCCACAGAATTTTGCGCTCGCTCACCCCTTTCGCCCGGGCGGTGACCACATACTGTTTGCGGATCTCATCAAGAAACGAGTTTTTGGTCAGCATGGTGAGCGCGGCGAAGCCGCCAATGACCGTGGCCAGCACCGGCAAGGTGATATGCCAGAGGTAATCCGTCACTTTCTGGTACCAGGGCAGAGAGTCAAAGTCCGCCGAGACCAGCCCGCGCAGCGGGAAAAGGTCGTAATAGCTGCCTCCGGCAAAGAGGACAATCAACACCACGGCGAAAAGGAAGGCCGGAATAGCATAGCCGATAATGATAAAGGTACTGCTCCAGGTATCGAAACGGCTGCCGTTATAGACCGCCTTGCGAATACCCAGCGGGATAGAGACCAGGTAGATAATCAAGGTACCCCATAGCCCCAGCGTGATGGAGACGGGCAGACTCTCCTTGATCAGTTGCAATACCGAGGCGCTGCGGAACAGGCTATTACCAAAATCGAAGCGCGCGTAATCCCACAACATTTTGAAATAGCGTTCATGCAGCGGTTTATCGAAACCGTAGCGCTGAGTGATCTCGGCGATCACCTCCGGATCGAGGCCGCGTCCGCCGCGATAGTGACTGTCACTGATATTACCCACGCCGGTACGGGCATGGCTGGCGCGCATCCCTTCGCCACCCCCACCGGGCAGGCTGTTGCTGCTACCCATTTCGATAGCGGCTATGGCCTGATCCACCGGACCACCGGGGGCAATCTGCACGATAAAAAAGTTGATGGTGATGATGGCCCACAGGGTGGGGATCACCAGTAATAAGCGACGAATCAGATAAGCGCCCATAACATTCCTTACCGTCGCTCGGCGGGTAATTTCGCCGCTTTGTTCACGTCATACCACCAGTTTTCAAAACCGAGGGCGTAAACCGGACGTACCGCCGGGTGAGAGAATTTGTCCCAGCTGGCGACGCGATCCTGTGCCATATACCACATAGGCAGCATGTAATAGTTCCATGTCAGAACCCGGTCGAGCGCCCGCCCGAGCGGCAGCAATTTCTCTTTATCGCCCTGGGCGTCAATGATCCGGGCGATAAGCGCGTCGAGGGCCGGGCTTTTTACTCCCGGGGAGTTATAGGTGGAGTCGATATATGCCGAAGCCCAGGAGAGCTGCAGATCGGAGCTTGGCCATGGCATCGCCCGCCACAGGCGCGGCATCATATCGTAATCGCGGCTACGCATACGGTTAGTGATTTGCGAATTATCGACCTGGCGAATCGTCATCGTCACGCCCAGGCGTTCGAGATTGTGCTGGAACGGCAACACCCACTGATTATTGCCGCCGGAGGGAAGGAGCAGCTCAAAGGTGAGCGGTTTCCCGGTCTGGTTATTAACGCGTTTCTGATTTTTCAGCGTCCAGCCTGCCTCATCCAGCAATTTACTGGCTTTAAGCAGGTTGTTACGATCGTAGCCGTCGCCCTTTGACACCGGCGGCTGATAGACGGAGGTAAAGACCTCGGGCGGGATTTCACTCTTGAGCGGAGCGAGCAGCGTCAGCTCAGCGGCGTCCGGATACCCTGTTGCGGCGTACTCCGTATTTTGAAAATAGCTGTTCACCCGGCTGTAGGCACCGTAGAAGAGCGCTTTATTCATCCATTCAAAGTCGAAGGCGAGGGTAATGGCTTCGCGCACGCGTCGGTCGGTAAAGACGGGGCGCTGGATATTAAACGCCAGCCAGCGGGTGTCCTGCGCCGAATCGCTCTTAAACTCATCTTTAACGATATAGCCGCGCTCGAAATTTCTGCCGGTGTAGCGGGTGGCCCAGTTTTTGGCGCTGCTCTCAAGGCGCATATCAAATGCCCCGGCCTTGAAGGCCTCAAAGGCGACATTATCGTCCAGATAATAGTCATAGCGCAGGGTGTCAAAGTTCCAGCGGCCGCGGTTAACAGGCAGGTCGGCGGCCCAGTAATCTTTTACCCGTGACCAGATGACATACTGCCCCATACGCCAGCTGGTAATGCGATACGGGCCGCTGGCCAGCGGCGGCGTGGAAATAGGATCGCTGAGTTTATGATTTTTCCAGAATTTCTCTGGCATCACCGGCAGGGAGAAGAGGCTCAGCATATCCTCTTTATTGGGCTTCGCCAGCTCAATACGCACCGTAAGCGGCGCGATGGCTTTAACGGTGGTGCCTTTATAGACCAGTCGGAACTGGGGGACCCCTTCAGTCATAAATTTATGAAAGGTAAACTCGACGTCACGGGCGCTGACCGGTGTCCCATCATGAAAGCGCGCTTTCGGATTGATCGTAAGCTCCACCCAGGAATAATCATCAGCGTAGCGTGCAAACTCAGCGACCAGAGGATAGTAGCTGCCGGGTTCATCGTCCGAGGTGGTGAAGAGGGGATCATAAAGTGATTCAGTGCGTTCGGCGGCCACGCCGCGCAGAGCATAGCGGTTGAAGTTATCAAAGGTACCGATAACGGAAAGGGTAGCCTTTCCCCCTTTTGGCGCCGCCGGGTTGACGTAATCGTAGTGATCGAAATTGATGGCGTATTTCGGCTCGCCGATGACGGCGAACGCGTAGCTCTCTTTGATGGTCTGCGCCTGACAGAATCCACTCAGCGCTACAAGCAGTAGCATCATTACGCGCAATATCATTCCGCTACGCATTCCTTATTATTAGCTGGCCACCCGATGATCATTGAATAATAAGTGACGAGGCGACCGTTGTGCAATTATTCACGACTGAGCCCGGGATCTTCTTGCCACGTCAGCAGCGCGTCCAGCGGCATAGGGCGACTAATCCAGTATCCTTGTAAGAAATTGACGCCATGTTCCCGCAGCCACTTTGCCTGCTCGACTGTTTCTACCCCTTCCGCCACGGTGACCATATTTAGCCGGCGCGCCAGGGTAATGACCGCGTCGAGGACGGGGGAGGTAACCGTTTCCATACCGATGGTGTTGACGAACCCACGATCGATTTTGAGATAGTCCATCGAGAAGCGCTCAAGATAGATGAGCGCGCTATGCCCGGTACCAAAGTCATCAATCGCCACTTCAAAGCCTTCATGATGAAGCCAGTCGAACAGCCGGGCCGCTTCGCTGTGTTGCAGCATATTGCGCTCGGTAATTTCAAGCACGACCTGGAAGTGATTCGGCGGTAGCGAGGCGGCAAATTTGCGCATGTCTTCTTTAAAACTTTCGGCATGCAGGTGGCCTGGAGCAATATTGATCCCCAGTTTTGCACCCGGCGGTAGCCGTTTTTTCAACATTGGCGCATCGCGCAGTATCAGGTCAAAGAGGTGCAGCGTCAGCGGGACGATCAACTTTTGTGCTTCAGCAAAGTTGATAAAAGCATCAGGCGGGATCTCTCCGGCACCCGGATGACGCCAGCGCATGAGTACCTCTACGCCAGTCATTTTTAGATCGTTGGCATCTACAACCGGCTGATAGACCACATAAAACTGATCCTGCTTAATGGCCGTCAGGATCTCTTTTCTTGGGTTAGCCCGCGCCATCGACAGGTAGTAGCAGACAACCGCACTGCTGATGCCGCAAATCACGCCGAACAGTAATGCAAACAGCAAGTCTTCTCGTGTCCAGGCTTCGGCGTAAAGATTTATTTGCAGCGGCAACTCTTCAATGCGGGTGGACCGTATGGGTGGCGTGGTTAATTCGTTGGCATGCAGCAGGTGATCGGCATAGGTTGAAAAGGCGGTGTTTCCTACCACCAGCGCAATGGCCGCAAACTCATCCTGGCGGGCGGTATATAAAAGGTAAGGGGTCAGGTTGAGGTTAATTGAGGTAAAAATGCCGCCATCGTTTACCAGCGGGTTACGGTACCACAGCACAATGGCGGATTTATTCGGCATCATTGGGGTGCCGGGGACCAGCGCCATATCGATTGGCTTTTTCAGATCAATTTCGGGAACCAGATCCGTAAGGGGGGTGTTCATCGGCCCGGTGGCCGAAGAGCAAAAAGCGATTTTGTCTTTCACCAGCAGAAATGCGCGAACGTTCAGGCTAAAGGCCGCGCGCGAGGTCAGCTCTGAACCCACATCCTCACATCTATTCAAAGTCATGGGTTGCAACTGGTCGACAGAGGTACGCAGCTCGGTGAAATAGCTCTCCATATACAATCGAAGATCGACAATCAGGTTATCGAACCTTACCGCGCGTTTATGGTAACTGGAAAAAAATTGCAAAACGCCGCAGAGCAGGGCGATAAACAGGCCGGTAAGAAGGCTAATGATCAGCACCTTACGGCGGGATGAAAAGTAGCGGGTGAACATTGATGTTATCAGATCCTGATTTGCCGCCCCCGTCTTCATGACGGCTAAATTCATGCAGTTACACGACTATAGCCTGGATTGGCTTTGCCAGAGAAAGGTTACGCTCTCTTGCCTGGCGATTAAACAAAAAAAGCACCGCCGTAGCAGTGCTTTATTCAACGTGTTGTCAGCCAAGGGTAACGGACAACACGCATCGATTAACTCCGCGTCAGTACACGGCGCGCTTCATTGTAGCGCTTCTTCCAGTAAGGCTCGTTCATACTGGAGATCATCACACCGTTGCTGGTGGATGCGTGGACGAACTGATCATTACCGATATAGATGCCGACGTGTCGGCCGGTCGAACCTGCGCGGAACAGGACTAAATCGCCGGTGCGTAAGCTGGTACGCGAAATCGACTTGCCCATCTCCTGCTGTTCATAGGTTGAACGCGGAAGTTCTAAACCAAACTGCTCACGGAAAGTACGCTGTACGAAACCGGAACAATCAATACCTTTTTTGGTGCTGCCACCCAGGCGGTAACGAACGCCTTTCCAGCTGGCATACTGGTCCATAAGTCGGGATTTCACATCCAGATTACGTACCATTGTTTCAAATTCATCCTGAGAGGCTTGCAGTGAAGAGGCGTCTTCTGACCCCACAACACGCGTCTCAGGATGCATATTCTTCGCGGTATTCGTTGTGCTACAAGCAGAAAGCAGAACCGCAACTGCAATCGCCGGGATCCCCCGCAAGATATATCTCAAAATCGGTTGAGATTTGACCATTTTGTTTATTTTCCCTTGAAGTCCTTAACGATCAATATCGTTATAAAAATGCCAAACGTGACGAGACTAATTACCTGCGCACTTTGAGACAATTCTTTATGGTCAAATCTGTGGCGAATCGCACAAATTTTTCTGCATTAGAAATAATTACGGTGCTGGGTAAAACGAGTCTGAGAGTAACCGATTGCCGAACCCATTGCGAGTAAAAAAAGCCAATTTTTTATAAGTATTTGTGATAGCCAAATCAGGCTGATGGGAAAGGGAAATGAGGGGAGAAATCAGGCTAAAAATCACACAACTGATTCATTTGTATGCCGATTAATGTTACAGCATGATGACATAATGTAAATTAAGCAGCCGTTAAATCGTCAGGGATCGATAACGATCCCTGACGGCGCTTAATAATTTCGGTTAGTTATTTGTTTTATTTTTGTTGAATTTATGAGGTAAATAACGATCGAACACGGCGATTAATTTATCACTTAATGGAGTCATCAGACACCAGGGAAGACCAATCAGCGCCACAGAGAGCGACCCGACAGCAATATCGGTGAACCAGTGGGCGCCAATCATGACCCGCGGGAAAGCAAAGACCATAAAGATAATCAGGGCAACCATAAAGGCTTTACGACCGAAATAGCGCCATACTACTGCCGCAAAAATAAGCAGCATCATCCCGTGATCGCCAGGGAAACTGTCTTTCGAGGCGTCTTTCGTTGAAATATGCAGCAATTCGCTAACGCGATAAATATCAGAAAACCAGAGCGTAGGACTCGAACGTTTCACCGGAATAAGGGCAGATGCCAGTTGATTCAGCACCACAGCAATCAATAACATCACCAGCCCGATAATAATAATGCGCCGACGGCCTTCTGCCGATGCCTGGCGCCAGAACCAGAGAAGCAGACAGCCCATCGCCAGTAACGAACATCCGTCAAAAGCACGGTTATTGGTGATGGCGACCAGCCACAGGAAGGCACGACTCTCCACCAGCTTATGGTTAAAGAAGTGGAAGATGCCACTGTCCAGCGGGAACCAGAAGCCGTGGTTAACCGGCAGGTACCATGAGAAGAAGAGCGCCAGGCCAGCGACATTAAGCAGTATTATCTGGGGGAATCGTGTTTTCATCATCGTTTACTAAGCTAAGAAGTCCGGGCAACGTTAGTTGTCGGAAGTTAAACGAAGCTTCAACAGACTAGCCTGAAGTGCGTTCCAGTCGGTATTTACCGCACTAATTAGCTCTATACGGCTGTCCGGTGGAGCCACTCCCTGGGTTTCGATGAAGTAATCTTCCCCCTGGCGATTAATCCGCACCAGGCCATCTGGCGTGCGCATCACCCCTTTAACGCGCTCAACCGGCGCCAGTCGCGCCCATTCCAGCAGACCGATAGTGTCGAAACAGGTGTCAGCGTCAAAAATCCATCCGCACGCCTGATGGCCCTGGCCGCTATTGAGGTTACGCCGCCAGCGCTGGTGGGCAGGCAGGCTCAGGGCGGCAAGCCCTTTCTGATCGCGATGGGAATGGTTGTGTTCCGCGCTGGCAGGCAGTTCCACCGTATTCAGGCGCGGCAGATCTAACAAGGCGATATCGATATTGCCCTGCGTTGCGTACTGCAACTGACGCTCCCCGCCGACGTGTTGCCACCAAATCTGAAGCGCTTCACGGCTTTCTTGCGTCGCCCGGTCTTCTTTGTTGGCAATGATAATATCGGCAGAAGCCAGCTGATCGCGGAAGTTATCATTTTGTACCGCTTTTTCGTCCAGCAACTGACGCGGGTCGAGTACGCACAACGTCGCACGCAGATCGATCCAGGGTTCATAAACCGGCGAGGTGAGCAGGTCGAGGATCTGCTTTGGATGGCCGAGGCCAGTGGGCTCGATGAGCAGGCGGTCGGGTTTACCCTTTCGCAGAAGCGTGTTCAGGCCAACCTGCATCGGCAGACCATTAACACAACACATGCAGCCTCCGGGTATCTCTTTGATCATCGCGCCGCTGTCGGCCAGCAGCGCGCCATCGATACCCACTTCGCCAAATTCATTGACCAGTACGGCCCATTTTTCGGCAGGATCTTTATTGGCCAGCAGATGCAAAATTGAGGTGGTTTTGCCGCTGCCGAGAAAACCGGTGATCAGGTTAGTCTTGGTCACATGTGCTCCAGGAGTGATAACTGTAATCTTATAACAATTATCAATAATCCTGGCTGAAAAGAACAGTCATGAGAAGAGGTCACGCGAACGGAACCCTATTCCGTCCGCGTAAACCGCCATTATTGGGAAAGGTTTAGCGTATCAATGATCGCCTGGCGGGCGCCGGTGTGCTGAATACGCTGGTAAGCGTTGCTGACGGCGTCAACAAACCCGGCATCCTGCGGCAGATCCTCGCCAAAAATTTCGCTCAGGCCAAGCAGCGCCTGCACGCGCGTCTGCTCGGTACTGCTGTCGACGATAGCGCGGATTTTGTCGCTCAGGGGATCGCGTACGTCGATGGCCTGACCCGCATCATCCACGCCGCTGACGTAACGCATCCAGCCCGCTACGCCAAGCGCCAGCAGTGGCCACGGGGTGCCGCGCTGCAGGTGCACGCGGATCCCTTCCAGCATGCGCTGAGGCAGCTTCTGGCTGCCATCCATCGCAATCTGCCATGTACGGTGCTGCAGGGCCGGGTTGGTAAAACGGTCGATCAGACTGTCGGCATACGCATCCAGATCCACACCGGTAATGCGCAGGGTAGGGGCTTGTTCGGTCAGCATCAGCTGACGGGCAGCCTTGCGCAAAGCCTCGTCCTGCATGCAGTCGCTGATATGGGCAAACCCGCTGAGATAACCCAGCCAGGCGAGGAAAGAGTGGCTGCCATTAAGCATTCGCAGCTTCATCTGCTCCCAGGGCAATACATCCTGCACAAGCTGAACGCCCGCGGCTTCCCACGCCGGGCGACCGGCCACAAAATTATCTTCAACCACCCACTGGATAAAGGGCTCACAGCTGATGGCGCAGGGATCATCCACACCCAGCACGTCAGCAATTTCCGCAAGGGAGGCGTCGGTCGCTGCAGGAACAATGCGATCCACCATCGTCCCCGGGAAGCTAACATGTTCCGCAATCCACTCAGCCAGTTCCGGCGAGCGTTTCTGCGCCATGCCCAGCACCGCGTTTTTCACTACATGACCGTTGTCGGGGATGTTATCGCAGGAGAGCACACTGCACGGCGTCAGGCCGCGTTCGCGACGACGGTGTAACGCTTCGACCAAAATACCCGGCGCCGAGTGTGGCTCAGTGGGATTTTCCAGATCGTGAAGAATACGTTCGTTCTGCACATCCAGTTTGCCGGTGGCCGGATCAATGCAGTAACCCTTTTCCGTAATGGTCAGAGAGACGATCGCCACCTGCGGTTCACAGAACTTCTCAATAATGGCGGCCAGCGAATCAAGCTTCGCGTTCAGGCACTCATGCACCGCGCCGACGATGATGGGTTGATTCCCGTCCGCCCCTTTTTCCAGCACGGTAAACAGGTGATCCTGCGCGCGCAGCTGGCTCATCAGCTTATCGCCGCTAAACAGGCTAATCTCACAGATACCCCAGTCGCCGCCCTCGGAATTCAGCACGCGATCGGTTAACAGCGCCTGATGCGCGCGATGAAAAGCACCAAATCCAAAATGGACGATGCGGGAGCGCAGTTGCTGACGATCGTACTGGGGCTGCTTAACGTTAGCGGGCAGCGTAATAGAGGCAATTGTCTTCATGAAATACACACCTGATTAACCGTTAATTAACAATGTCAGTCTAAAGTTATATGACAGCAATTTAAATTGGTGAGCCGTAAATATGCGGGAACTGTGAGTTTGATCAATCAATGAGGCGAGGCGCGTTGACCCGGCGCGTTAGACATGTATGGTAGTCGTCATTGCGTCACATTATATTGGTATAACAACTTTGCGAGGATGAAGCGATGGAACAAACCTGGCGTTGGTATGGCCCGAACGATCCGGTTTCTCTTGATGACGTGCGCCAGGCAGGCGCGACCGGCGTGGTGACCGCGCTGCATCATATTCCTAACGGTGAGGTATGGCCGGTAGAAGAGATTAAACAGCGCCAGAAGCTGCTGGCCGAAAAAGGGCTCACCTGGTCGGTCGTGGAAAGCATTCCGGTGCACGAAGAGATCAAAACCCATTCCGGGCAGTGCGCGACCTGGATCGCCAACTACCAGCAGAGCATTCGTAACCTGGCGGCCTGCGGTATTGATACGGTCTGCTACAACTTTATGCCTATCCTCGACTGGACGCGCACCGATCTGGAATACGAATTGCCGGATGGCTCCAAAGCACTGCGCTTTGATCAGATCGCCTTCGCCGCATTTGAGCTGCATATTCTGAAGCGTGAAGGCGCCGCAGCCGATTACAGCCCTGAAGAGCAGCAACAAGCCCAGGCATGGTTTAATGCGGCCAGCGCGGCAGAGATCGAAAAATTGACCCGCAATATTATTGCCGGCCTGCCGGGCGCTGAAGAGGGCTATACCCTCGACCAGTTCCGCGCGCGTCTGGCGGAGTATGGCAATATCGATAAAGCGCAGCTGCGGGAAAACATGGCGCACTTCCTGCGCGCTATCGTCCCGGTGGCAGAAGAAGCGGGCGTGCGTCTGGCAGTCCATCCGGACGATCCACCGCGTCCAATTCTCGGTCTGCCGCGTATTGTCTCTACCATTGAAGATATGCAGTGGCTGAAAGAGACCGTCGACAGCATCAACAATGGCTTCACTATGTGTACCGGCTCCTACGGCGTGCGTGCCGATAACGACCTGGTGCGGATGATCGAAACCTTTGGTGACCGTATTCACTTTACTCACCTGCGCGCTACCTGCCGGGAAGAGAATCCAAAAACCTTCCACGAAGCCGCGCATTTGGGCGGTGACGTGAATATGGTGGCGGTGGTGGACGCTATCCTCAGCGAAGAGCAACGCCGCAAGAAAGCGGGCGATGTGCGACCGATTCCATTCCGTCCCGATCACGGCCATCAAATGCTGGACGACCTGCGTAAGAAAACCAATCCTGGCTATTCGGCGATTGGGCGACTGAAGGGGATGGCGGAAGTGCGTGGCGTGGAACTGGCGCTAAAAATGACCAAATATCCCGAACTGCTGTAAAAAAGAAACCCGGCGAAAGCCGGGTTTTTTGTCTTAGTCTGCACGACCCATATAGCGTTTTTCTTCGATATGGATACGGATCTTCTCACCGGCGGAGAGGTACTCCGGAACCTGCACTACCAGGCCGGTGGTCAGCGTCGCCGGTTTGTTACGGGCGCTGGCTGAAGCCCCTTTGATGCCCGGTGCGGTCTCAACGATTTCCAGATCAACGGTCTGCGGCAGCTCAAGCGCCAGCAGCTGGCCGTCCCAGGTCAGTACCTGCATATCCGGCATGCCGCCTTCAGGCATAAACTGCAGCTCGTCTGCGATCTGATCTTTGGTGAAGATATACGGGGTGTAATCTTCTTTATCCATAAACACGTATTCGTTGCCATCAATATAAGAGAAGTCAACGAAGCGGCGGGTCAGGGTCACGGTATCGACGATATCGTCGCCTTTAAAGCGCTCTTCCACTTTAAGACCGGTGCGGACATCGGAGAAACGCATTTTATACAGCGTCGCTGCGCCACGGGCGCTCGGTGCCTGGATATCAATATCCTTCACAATCAGCAGCTTGCTGTTGTAGTTCAGCACCATACCTTTTTTAATTTCGTTCGCTCTTGGCATTGCAGTAATCCTGTTAACGGGGAGGTCAAAAATATCGCGTCAAAGTACTCGCGCGCGGGCTTTCAGGCAAGAGGAATTCGTGGGTTTTGCTATCAATACATAAAAGGTGTTACTGTGCGCGCCACGCCCGCTCTGCGGGTTCTCGTCAGGGTAAGAGAGCCTTTATGGAATGCCGTCCAGACTGTGGAGCGTGCTGCACTGCACCCTCCATTACCAGCCCGATTCCCGGCATGCCCAACGGCAAGCCGGCGAATACACCGTGCGTACAGCTGGATGCGCAGCAGCGCTGTAAGATTTTTGGCTCACCGCTACGCCCAAAAGTCTGCGCCGGCCTGCAGCCCGCCGCCGATATGTGTGGCAGTTCGCGCCAGCAGGCGATGACCTGGCTGCTAGAGCTGGAGGCGCTGACCGCGCCTTAAATGTCTTTTATGCGCGTCAGGCAAACGCAGGTGATCACGCACATCGCCAGCGCTATCCAGAAGACCGCATGATAGCTCCAGATCTCGGCCACCACACCGGCCATCGAGCCCGCGATGATCCAGCCCACGCGCGTCGTATTGGTATAAAGCGTGGTGGCTGCCCCCGCCTGGCCGGGCATTAAATCCTGAAAATAGAGCATGCCGATCCCCGCCAGAATGCCGATATAAATCGCATTGAGCAGCTGTAACCCCAGCAACAACGCCGGTGAGCTGGCGGTCAGCATCCCGACATAGAACAGCAGTCCTGCTACGGCGGCAATGCGCATCAGAAAGCGCTTGCCGAAGCGCCTGGCGTAATAGCCGGCAATCAGCATGGTCGGGATTTCCAGCCCCGCCGCCGCGCCCATCATGATGCCCGCCAGTTTTTCCGACAGATGCAGTTCATTAATAATAAACAGCGGCATATTGATGATGTACAGACTGTTGGTACCCCACATCAATGTGCAGATAATAAACAGCAGCAGGGCGTCGCGGCGGTTACGACGCGGGGCTTCCAGCGTACCGGTCGCCAGCTTCGGCTCTTTACGCATAGAGGGTAAAAAGAACCATACCATCAGGCCGCAAATGATGTACGCCGCTGCGGCGCTGAGATACATCACCGTAAAGCCAAAACCCATCGCCAGGGCGTAAGCCAGCGGCGGGCCTATCACCCAGGCCAGCGAAACCTGGGCACGCAATATTGAACTGAACATCACCGCTTCACGCCCGGTGCGATCCGCATGTTCGCGGGCGAGGGCAAACATCTGCGGGTTAGCCGTAGAGCCAAAACTCCCCAAAAAGACGCCAACGAACAACAAAATGAAGTAGTTACGGTTCCATGCAAATAGCAGGCAGGCGAAGACGCCCAGCAGACAACAGAAGACGATCAAGCTTTTGCGATCGCCCTTTTTGTCTGAGCGGCCCGCCAGAAACTGGCTAACAAAAATGCCGATGATAGCGCTGCCGGTAAAAAAGAAGCCAACCATCGCCGGACGGGCATGCACTTCCGTGGTCAGGAACAGGCTCAGCGTAGGGGTTTGCAGTGCACCGGCAATACCGGTGAGGAAGGCCACAATCAAAAACGCCGATGACGTCAAATCAAACGATTTTTGCCTGGCGGCAGCGGGAGTCGTATGCATGTTTCTGTATCAGTAATATGAAGAGAGGCGGAGTTTACGCCGCTTGTCAGAAAATGAACAGATGCGCACTCTTATTACCCACAAAAAATCAAAATGGCATTTCATATTGCCGCTGCGCTTGCTGAAGCTGCTGAAGTAAAGCGCGCTGGTCTCTTTTATTGCCCACCAAAGAGGACGTAATGTTGCAAAAATGTGCTGCAACTCTAAATTCCGAAAGCTGAAACGTAACTTTACTTGCAAGGATGGCGATAAAAAGCAAGACTTCTTGAAACGTTTCAGCGCTAATTGGTTGATCTAACACAAACGGATTGGCGCCTATTTTCACATTTAAGCTGAAACGATTCAATTTCAGCAGGAGTGGAGAGCTATGTTCCAGTTATCCGTACAGGACATTCATCCGGGCGAACAGGCCGGTAATAAAGAAGAGGCCATCCGGCAGATCGCTGCCACGCTGGTACAGTCTGGCAATGTTGCCGCTGGCTATGTTGATGGCATGCTGGCGCGTGAGCAGCAGACCTCAACCTTCCTCGGCAATGGCATCGCCATTCCCCATGGCACCACCGATACCCGCGATCAGGTTCTCAAGACCGGTGTGCAGGTGTATCAATTCCCGCAGGGCGTGCTCTGGGGCGAAGGGCAGGTGGCGTATGTCGCCATCGGTATCGCCGCCAGCAGTGACGAACATCTGGGCCTGCTGCGTCAACTGACGCACGTACTGAGCGATGACGCAGTGGCGGAACAACTGAAAACTGCCACCACCGCTGAAGAGCTGCGAGCACTGCTGATGGGTGAAAAGCAGAGCGAAGCGCTGAAGCTGGATAACGCGACGCTGTCGCTGGATGTGGTCGCCTCGGATCTGGTGACGCTGCAGGCGATGAACGCCGCACGTCTGAAAGAGGCGGGCGCGGTCGACACAGCATTCGTCACCCATACCATAACGGACAAGCCGCTGAACCTGGGCCAGGGCGTCTGGCTGAACGACAGTGCTGAAGGCAATCTGCGCAGCGCTGTTGCCGTCAGCCGTGCGGCCTCTGCATTTGATGTTGAAGGTGAGAAAGCAGCCCTGCTGGTGACCGTCGCGATGGCCGATGACCAGCCGGTTGCCGTGCTCAAACGCCTGAGCGATCTGCTGCTGATCAACAAAGCTGACAAATTGCTGAACGCGGATGCCGCGACCCTGCTGGCGCTGCTGACCAGCGATGACGCGCTGACCGACGACCTGCTCAGTGCAGAGTACGTGGTACGTAACGAACACGGTCTGCATGCCCGCCCGGGCACCATGCTGGTTAATACCATCAAGCAGTTTGAAAGCGACATTACCGTCACTAACCTCGACGGCAGCGGTAAGCCCGCTAATGGCCGTAGCCTGATGAAAGTGGTCGCGCTGGGTGTGAAAAAAGGCCATCGCCTGCGCTTCACCGCCCAGGGTGCCGATGCTGAACAGGCGCTGAAAGCCATTGGCGATGCCATCGCGGCAGGTCTGGGGGAGGGCGCATAATGAGCAGACGTGTTGCAACGATTACGCTGAATCCGGCTTACGACCTGGTAGGATTCTGCCCGGAGATTGAGCGCGGCGAAGTCAACCTGGTGCGCACCACTGGCCTGCATGCGGCAGGTAAAGGGATCAATGTGGCGAAGGTGCTGAAAGATCTGGGCATCGATGTCACCGTAGGCGGCTTCCTGGGCAAAGATAACCAGGACGGCTTTCAGCAGCTGTTCAGCGAACTGGGCATTGCTAACCGTTTCCAGATTGTGCAGGGCCGTACCCGCATCAACGTGAAGCTGACCGAGAAAGACGGTGAAGTGACCGACCTGAACTTCTCCGGCTTCGAAGTGACGCAGTCAGACTGGGAACGTTTTGTTAACGACTCGCTCTCCTGGCTGGGCCAGTTCGACATGGTATGCGTCAGCGGCAGCCTGCCGTCGGGCGTCAGCCCGGAAGCTTTTACCGACTGGATGACGCGTCTGCGCAGCCAGTGCCCGTGTATTATTTTCGACAGCAGCCGTGATGCGCTGGTTGCAGGCCTTAAAGCCGCACCATGGCTAGTCAAACCAAATCGTCGCGAACTGGAAATCTGGGCTGGCCGTAAGCTGCCAGAATTGAAAGATGTGATTGATGCTGCCCATGCGCTGCGTGAACAGGGTATCGCTCATGTGGTGATTTCATTGGGTGCAGAAGGCGCGCTGTGGGTTAACGCGTCTGGCGAATGGATTGCCAAACCGCCGTCGATGGAAGTGGTAAGCACCGTTGGCGCAGGGGATTCCATGGTAGGTGGGCTGATTTACGGCCTGCTGATGCGTGAATCCAGTGAACACACGTTACGTCTTGCTACCGCTGTTGCTGCCCTGGCCGTGAGCCAGAGCAATGTCGGTATTACCGATCGTACCCAGTTAGCCGCGATGATGGCGCGCGTTGACTTAAAACCCTTTAACTAACAGCAGGAGAGGCATAATGAAAACGCTGCTGATTATCGACTCTGCTCTCGGACAGGCCCGCGCCTATATGGCAAAGACCCTGCTGGGCGCGGCGGCACACAAAGCACATCTGGATATCCTGGACAACCCGAACGATGCCGAACTGGTGATCGTTCTGGGCGACACCATTCCTGCTGACAGCGCGCTGAACGGCAAAAAGGTGTGGCTGGGCGATATCAATCGCGCGGTTGCCCACCCGGAGCTGTTCCTGAGCGAAGCGAAGGATCACGCCTCGGTCTATACCCTGCCAGCGGCAACGGCACCGGCCCTGAGCGGCGGTCCGAAACGCGTGGTGGCGGTGACAGCCTGTCCAACGGGCGTGGCACACACTTTCATGGCGGCTGAAGCCATTGAAACCGAAGCCAAAAAACGTGGCTGGTGGGTAAAAGTTGAAACCCGCGGCTCCGTGGGTGCAGGCAATGCCATCACCCCCGAAGAGGTGGCTGAAGCAGATCTGGTGATCGTGGCGGCAGACATCGAAGTGGATCTGGCGAAATTCGCCGGAAAACCGATGTACCGTACCTCTACTGGTCTGGCGTTGAAGAAGACCGCGCAGGAGTTCGATAAGGCCGTAGCAGAAGCGAAGCCGTATCAGGCGGCGGGCGGTGCCCAGGGCGCGACGGAAACCAAAAAAGAGTCTGCTGGCGCTTATCGTCACCTGCTGACCGGGGTTTCCTATATGCTGCCGATGGTGGTAGCTGGTGGTCTGTGTATCGCACTCTCCTTCGCTTTCGGTATCGAAGCCTTTAAAGAGCCGAACACGCTGGCTGCGGCGCTGATGCAAATTGGTGGGGGTTCTGCCTTCGCGCTGATGGTACCTGTCCTGGCAGGTTATATCGCCTTCTCTATCGCGGATCGTCCGGGTCTGACTCCAGGTCTTATTGGCGGTATGTTGGCTGTAAGCACAGGTTCAGGTTTCATCGGCGGGATCATCGCGGGCTTCCTGGCCGGTTATGTTGCGAAGCTGATTAGTTCGAAGTTGAAATTGCCGCAGAGTATGGAAGCTCTGAAGCCGATCCTGATCATTCCGCTGCTTTCAAGCCTGGTGGTGGGTCTGGGAATGATCTACCTGATTGGTAAGCCGGTCGCGGGTATCCTCGAAGGCCTGACCCACTGGCTGCAAACCATGGGCACTGCCAATGCGGTACTGCTGGGCGCAATCCTCGGTGGCATGATGTGTACCGATATGGGCGGCCCGGTGAATAAAGCGGCCTATGCGTTTGGTGTTGGCCTGCTGAGTACCCAGACTTACGCGCCGATGGCTGCCATTATGGCTGCCGGTATGGTGCCACCGCTGGCGCTGGGCCTGGCGACTATTATTGCCCGCCGTAAATTCGATAAGGCACAACAGGAAGGCGGCAAAGCAGCGCTGGTTCTCGGTCTGTGCTTCATCACCGAAGGTGCCATTCCGTTCGCTGCGCGTGACCCAATGCGCGTTCTGCCTTGCTGTATCGCGGGTGGTGCAGTGACCGGTGCTATCTCTATGGCCATTGGTGCGAAGCTGATGGCACCGCACGGCGGTCTGTTTGTACTGCTGATCCCTGGAGCGATCACGCCGGTGCTGGGTTACCTGCTGGCGATTATCGCCGGTACCCTGGTGGCGGGTCTCTCTTACGCGGTGCTGAAGCGCCCGGAAGCGGAAGCAGTTGCCAAAGCGGCTTAAACCCGCTCACGTATAAAGGCAGAGGTGACTCTGCCTTTTTTTCATCTCAAAAACGCGGCGTCGGCCGCGTTTTTTTATGGCCTGACAAACGGCCATTTTCCCTCCGGACATATCGCTATTCCGCAATCACCCCGTCTGGGGTAGGGGTGGCAGCGTCGATCGGCGTAATATAACGAGAAAGGCGTGAAGCGGTTAACGTAATAATTCAGAGAAATTATTTTCGGGATCCATCTCCCGCGCCAGATTAAGCAGTCGGGATTTATTTTTGATGATATAGCCCGCTTTTTGCTTTATCAGTACACCTTCCTGAGTAAACTGCGCAATAACATAAAGAAGATGACGGTAGGAGACCCCCATATATTCGGCCGCCTGCGTATGTTTTTCGCGATAGATATCACAATTCTGCGTCAATAAAATAAAGGCCGCCAGTCGATTAATCAGCGGGAAAGACTGATTTTGGGTAAGCGAAACAATATTGCGATAATTTTTGCGGCTTAGCGCAATGCACAAATGCCGTAAAAATGTTGCATCATTCAACAATAAGGGGCGGTACTGCTTCATCGGCAACGCCAGACACCAGCACGCTTCAATGGCCTGAACGGCCCGGGGTTCGTGATCCGCGTCAACTAATTCAATTTCGCCAATAAAACAGGGTGCAGTAAAGAAATCGATCAGCGACACCCGCCCATTGGCTGAGGTGGCGTACAGTCTGGCGCGTCCGCGCACGAGATAGAAGAGCCAGGCAGGTTGTTGGCCTACTCTCACGATCTCCTCACCTGCTGCGACCTCAAACAAGCGGGTATCCCGCAAAATATCCACGGAAAACCGTTCCTTATATCCTGACTGCAAAATCAGTTCCTGTTTAACAACCTCATTGTGGATCTCTTTCACGGCCCATTCCTGATGTGAGATTTCTCATATTTAGCATACGTTCTCCGTTGTTAACATTCAATCGTCGACACACCCCCCTTAATGACTGAAATGAAATTAACGCAACAGCGAACCGAGGAAATAAAAATGGAAAAGAGAAAGATCATTCTTGATTGCGATCCAGGCCATGACGATGCTATTGCGATAATGCTGGCAGCAAGGCATCCGGCTATCGATTTATTAGGGATAACGATCGTTGCCGGTAATCAGACGCTGGATAAAACATTAGTCAATGGATTAAATGTCTGTCAGACATTAGATATACATGTTCCGGTCTATGCGGGTATGCCGCAGCCGATAATGCGCCAGCAAATCGTTGCCGATAATATCCATGGCGAAACGGGTCTGGATGGCCCGGTATTTGCTCCGTTGACCCGCAAAGCGGAAAATACGCATGCCGTAAAATTCATTATCGATACGCTGATGGCAAGCGAAGGGGATATCACCCTGGTGCCCGTCGGTCCGCTGAGCAATATTGCGGTGGCGATGCGTATGCAGCCCGCCATTGTGCCCAAAATCCGTGAGATTGTGCTGATGGGCGGGGCCTACGGCACCGGTAATTTCACCCCATCCGCTGAGTTTAATATCTTTGCCGATCCGGAAGCGGCCCGCGTTGTCTTCACCTCCGGCGTGCCGCTGGTGATGATGGGGCTGGATCTGACTAACCAGACGGTCTGCACTGCCGACGTGATCGCCAGAATGGAAAAAGCGGGGGGACCGGCCGGCAAGCTTTTCAGCGACATCATGAACTTTACCCTCAAAACCCAGTATGAAAACTACGGCTTAGCGGGCGGCCCGGTACACGACGCCACCTGTATTGCTTACCTCATCAACCCTGCCGGCATTAAAACCCAGGAGATGTACGTCGAAATCGACGTCAACAGTGGCCCTTGCTATGGACGTACAGTGTGCGATGAGCTGGGCGTTCTCGGAAAACCGGCGAACACCAAAGTGGGCATCACCATCGACACTCACTGGTTCTGGGACTTAGTGGAAGAGTGTGTACGTAAGTACCACTAATCCCCTGGGCGTGCGGCGTGACAGCCATTGCGCAAAGCGCCATCGCTGTCACACCCAACGGGCAGCAAGCGGTAGCCCGCAACAAAATCAGACCTGGCCGTAAGAGAAAATCATTATGGACGTCATGAGAAGTGTTCTGGGTATGGTGGTATTACTGGCAATCGCGTTTCTGCTGTCAGTGAATAAAAAGCGTATTAGTCTGCGCACGGTAGGGGCGGCGTTGCTACTGCAAATCGCCATCGGCGGCATCATGCTCTATTTTCCACCCGGGAAGTGGCTGGCAGAAAAGGCTGCCTACGGCATCCACAAAGTGATGACCTATAGCGATGCCGGTAGCGCCTTTATCTTTGGCTCGCTGGTCGGACCCAAGATGGACAAAGTCTTTGATGGTGCCGGCTTTGTGTTTGCCTTTCGCGTGCTGCCCGCCATTATTTTTATCACCGCGCTGGTCAGCCTGCTCTATTACATTGGCGTGATGGGCTTCCTGATTCGTCTTCTTGGAGGGATTTTCCAGAAAGCGCTTAATATCAGCAAAATCGAATCCTTTGTCGCGGTCACCACCATTTTCCTCGGGCAGAATGAGATCCCGGCGATCGTGAAGCCTTTTATGGAGCGTCTTAACCGCAATGAGCTTTTTACCGCGATCTGTAGCGGGATGGCGTCGATTGCGGGGTCGACAATGATTGGCTACGCCGCTTTAGGGGTACCCATTGGTTACCTGCTGGCCGCCTCGCTGATGGCAATCCCGGGCGGCATTCTCTTTGCTCGCCTGCTGAGCCCGGCGACGGAGGCCTCGCAAGTATCGTTTGATAAACTTTCGTTTACCGAAACGCCGCCCAAAAGCATTATTGAAGCGGCCGCCAGCGGGGCGATGACCGGGCTGAAAATCGCCGCCGGCGTGGCGACGGTGGTCATGGCCTTTGTGGCCATTATCGCCATGATCAACGGGATTATTGGCGGTATTGGCGGTTGGTTTGGTTTCGGCGGGGCGACCCTGGAGGGGATTTTTGGCTACGCGCTGGCGCCGCTGGCATGGTTGATGGGGGTCGACTGGAGCGATGCGCATCTGGCCGGTAGCCTGATTGGTCAGAAGCTGGCGATAAACGAATTTGTCGCTTATCTCCACTTCTCGCCCTGGCTGCAAACTGCCGGCCAGCTGGATGTGAAAACCATCGCCATTATCTCGTTTGCGCTGTGCGGGTTTGCGAATTTCGGATCGATTGGGGTCGTGGTCGGGGCGTTTTCTGCCGTTTCCCCCCGACGTGCGCCGGAAATTGCGCAGCTGGGGTTGCGGGCACTGGCCGCCGCCACGCTCTCTAATCTGATGAGCGCCACCATTGCGGGTTTCTTTATTGGCCTGGCTGGGTAAGAGTCGCGCCGCGTAAGCGGCGCGATAGTCGATCGAAATGGGCCTGCGGCCAGAGGACGTTATCAGCAGTCTCCGGGGCTTAAGCTGACGCCGTTGCCTCCGCCGTTTGCTGTGCCTTCAGCCAGGCAATCTCTTCGGCCCAGATATCCGGATTAATAGTCTCCAGAACCATGGGAATGCCGTCGAAGCGGGCGTCCTGCATAATAAAGCGGAACGCATCATGGCCGATATTGCCTTCACCCAGGCTGTGATGGCGGTCAACGCGGCTACCAAAGGCGCTTTTCGCATCGTTCAGGTGCATACCGTGCAAATACTGGAAGCCGACGATACGCTCGAATTCTGCGAAGGTTTTTTCGGTCTCTTCGGTAGTACGGAGATCGTAGCCTGCGGCAAAGGCGTGACAGGTATCGATACACACCCCCACGCGGGTTTTGTCCTCAACCCCGGCGATAATCTCGGCCAGCTGTTCGAATTTAAACCCGAGGTTGCTGCCCTGACCGGCCGTGTTTTCGATGACGGCGGTCACCCCTTGCGTTTTGTCCAGCGCGATATTAATGGACTCAGCGATGCGTGCCAGACAGGTGGATTCGTCGATTTGCGACAAGTGGCTACCAGGGTGGAAGTTCAGCAAGGTCAGGCCAAGCTGTTCGCAGCGCTGCATCTCATCAATGAACGCGTCGCGAGATTTATCGAGAGCCTCCTGGACCGGATGACCTAAATTAATCAGGTAGCTGTCATGCGGCAGAATTTGGCCGGGGCCAAAGTGGTATTTCTCGCATGCGGCTTTAAAATCATCAATCACTTGTGTGGAGAGCGGGGCGGCGCGCCACTGGCGCTGATTTTTGGTGAACAGGGCGAAAGCGGTCGCCTCAATTTCAGCAGCGCGAATGGCAGCATTAGCAAGACCGCCAGCTGCGCTGACGTGCGCTCCAACATATTTCATAAAGGGACTCCTGTTTAACCCGCCGGGGAAAGCAAACGCTTATGATAGCGGGTTAACAGGAGAAGGATGTAGTGGTTTATGCCATCAGGCTATGAACCGCCAGGTTGATGGCACCCCCGCCGACGATCAGCCAGATAAAGAGGATCAACGCCATCAGCAGCGGCTTAACGCCGGCCTTTTTCAGAGCACTGACGTAGGTTGTGACCCCCAGTGCTGCCATCGCCATCGCCAGCAGGACGGTATCCAGGGTGATTAGCATATCGACCACCGCTTTTGGCAGCAGGTGGAAGGAGTTAAAGATAGCCACCACGATAAAGAGGATAGCGAACCACGGAATGGTGATTTTACCTTTCTGCGCCTGGCCCGCCGGTGCCAGCTGTTTAACCCTTGCTGCGAGGAAGATGAGGAACGGTGCCAGCATCATCACGCGCAGCATTTTGGCGATCACCGCCGCGTTTTCCGCCTCCGGATTGATAGCATGACCCGCAGCCACTACCTGAGCGACCTCGTGCATGGTCGAACCGATATAGATGCCGTAGTTTTCCGGGCTGAACCAGTGCGCCAGCAGGGGGTACATGGCCGGATAGAGGAAAATGGCCAGGGTACCGAATATCACCACGGTTGCCACGGCCACCGTCACTTTACTGGCCTCGGCTTTCACTACCGGCTCGGTCGCCAGCACCGCCGCCGCGCCGCAGATGCTGCTGCCTGCGCCAATCAACCAGCTGGTGTGTTTATCCAGCCCGAACACTTTTTGTCCGATAAAGCAGGCCAGCATAAAGGTGCTGCTCAGCGTCAGCACATCTATGGCGATGCCGCTGACACCCACGTCGGCAATCTGGGCAAAGGTGAGGCGAAAACCGTAGAGAATGATCCCCAGGCGTAGCAGGTGCTGTTTAGCAAAGATCACGCCGCCATCACAGGCACGCCAGAGGCGCGGGTACACCGTATTACCGACCACCATGCCGAATAAAATGGCCAGCGTCAGGGCGCTAAACCCGGCCCCCGCTACCGCAGGGATACTGCCACCCCAGAGTGCCGCGCCGGTGATGAGTGCGCTCAGGGCCAGACCCGGGGCGTAATGCCATACAGAACGATGATGCTGTGCAATCAGTGTCGTCATAATCTTCTCCTTTCTCTGGCTGGAGATTACGCCGCGCTGGTTTAAAAATAAAATTGATTATATATTTATAATTAATCTTTATAAGTGGTAAGCACCCCCTACTGACCCTACCGTGGAATGCGACTATGCACATTACCTTACGCCAGCTTGAAGTCTTTACCGAAGTGCTGAAAAGCGGCTCGACGACCCAGGCATCGCAGATGCTGGCGTTATCGCAATCTGCGGTCAGCGCGGCGCTCACCGACCTTGAAGGGCAACTCGGCGTGCAGCTTTTTGACAGGGTAGGGAAGCGGCTGGTGGTGAACGAGCATGGGCGGCTGCTCTACCCCCGGGCGCTGGCGTTGCTGGAGCAGACGGTCGAGATTGAGCAGTTGTTCCGGGAAGAGAACGGAGCCATTCGCGTTTCGGCGAGCAGTACGATTGGCAACTATATCCTGCCGGAGGTCATCGCCCGCTACCGCCGGGATTTCCCTACCTTGCCGCTGGAGATGAGCGTAGGGAACAGCCAGGATGTGATTAACGCCATTATCGACTTTCGGGTCGATATCGGTCTCATCGAAGGGCCATGCCATAACGCGGATATTGTTGCTGAACCCTGGCTGGAAGATGAACTGGTGGTCTTTGCTTCGCCGGCCTCTTCGCTGCTACAGGGGGAGGTAACGCTGGAACGGCTGGCGCAGGCGCCGTGGATATTACGTGAGCATGGCTCGGGTACCCGTGAAATTGTCGATTATCTTCTGTTGTCGCATTTGCCGCAGTTTCATCTGGGCATGGAGCTTGGCAACTCGGAAGCCATCAAGCATGCGGTTCGCCATGGGTTGGGCATCAGCTGCCTTTCACGGCGGGTGATTGCCGAGCAACTGGAGAGCGGTTCGCTGGTGGAGATTGCGCTGCCCTTGCCAAAGCTGGTGCGCACGCTATGGTGCATTCGCCATCGTCAAAAACACCTTTCCAGCTCGCTACAGCGCTTCCTGCGCTACTGCCAGCAGTAAGCACCAGTGGCCGGGGTGAAATCGGTCGAAACTCTGCTTTACTTATAATCCTGGACCGGTCATGAAGCTCTCTTATAACAGAGTATTTCTGCCGGAAGGAACGCGGATCCTCTGCTACAATCGCGCCTCATTTTTTGAATGGACAGCATTTTCATATGGTTTCCGAAACTAAAACCACAGAAGCGCCCGCGCTACGTCGCGAACTCAAGGCGCGTCACCTGACGATGATCGCCATTGGCGGTTCCATCGGTACAGGTCTTTTCGTTGCCTCTGGCGCAACGATTTCCGCGGCAGGCCCGGGTGGGGCACTCTTCTCTTATATTCTGATTGGCCTGATGGTCTATTTCCTGATGACCAGTCTCGGTGAACTGGCGGCCTATATGCCGGTTTCCGGCTCTTTCTCTACTTATGGGCAAAAGTACGTCGAGGAAGGCTTCGGCTTCGCGCTGGGCTGGAACTACTGGTACAACTGGGCGGTGACCATCGCTGTTGACCTCGTGGCGGCACAGCTGGTGATGACATGGTGGTTCCCGGACACGCCAGGTTGGATCTGGAGTGCGCTTTTCCTGGCCGTCATCTTCCTGCTGAACTTCATCTCGGTGCGCGGCTTTGGTGAGGCGGAATACTGGTTCTCCCTGATCAAAGTGGCGACCGTCATTATCTTTATCATTGTGGGTCTGGCGATGATCGTCGGCATCTTCAAGGGCAGCGAGCCTGCGGGCTGGAGCAACTGGGAGATTGGCGATGCGCCGTTTGCTGGCGGCCTCTCGGCAATGATTGGCGTGGCGATGATTGTGGGATTCTCCTTCCAGGGTACCGAACTGATTGGTATCGCGGCGGGGGAGTCTGCCGACCCGGAGAAGAACATTCCCCGCGCGGTGCGGCAGGTGTTCTGGCGTATCCTGCTGTTCTATGTGTTCGCTATCCTGATCATCAGCCTGATTATTCCGTATACCGATCCAAGCCTGCTGCGTAATGATGTAAAAGATATCAGCGTCAGCCCGTTCACCCTGGTGTTCCAGCATGCGGGCCTGCTCTCTGCGGCGGCAATCATGAATGCGGTGATCCTGACGGCGGTGCTCTCTGCGGGTAACTCTGGCATGTATGCCTCAACCCGTATGCTCTACGCGCTGGCGTGCGACGGTAAAGCGCCGCGTATTTTCGCCAAACTGTCTCGCGGCGGTGTGCCACGTAACGCCCTGTTGGCCACTACCGTCATTGCCAGCCTGTGCTTCCTTACCTCGATGTTCGGTAACCAGACGGTCTACCTGTGGCTACTGAATACCTCCGGGATGACGGGCTTTATCGCGTGGCTGGGCATTGCCATTAGCCATTACCGTTTCCGTCGTGGCTATGTGAAACAGGGTCATGATATTAACGATCTGCCGTACCGCTCCGGCTTCTTCCCGCTGGGTCCGATTTTTGCCTTCGTACTTTGCCTGATCATCACCCTGGGTCAGAACTACGAAGCCTTCCTGTCGGACACTATCGACTGGGGTGGGGTGATGGCGACCTATATCGGCATCCCGCTGTTCCTCATCATCTGGTTTGGTTACAAACTGGCGAAAGGAACGCGCTTCGTGCGCTACAGCGAAATGGAATTCCCGGGACGCGTTAAGAAATAATGTTCCGGCCATAAAAAAGCCCCCGGCAACCGCCGGGGGCTTTTTGTTTGTGGATCAGAAGCTGTAGGTCATCCCCACGGTGTAACGGCGTCCGTCCAGCACGGTGTCGTAGGTATCGTAATCGATCTGCTTATCGAGAACGTTGTAGACCCCGGCAGAAACCAGCAGATTTTTGTTGGCGTTATAACGCAGGCCCACATCAATCTGGGTGTAAGACGGGGTGCCCTGGGACATGGAAGTACGGCTCAGGTACTCAGACGTTTTGCCGCGGAAGTTGAGGCGACTCCAGAGGCCGACATCTTCGGTCGCCTGCCAGTCCAGCGTGGTGTTGAACATATGCTTCGGCATTTTGTTCAGCGGTTTGCCAGAGAACTGGCCGCTCTTCTGTTCAGATTCGGTATAGGTGTAGTTGGCCGTCCAGTTCACATCCCGGGTGATTTTCCAGCCGAAGGTGGACTCTACGCCGCGCATGTTGGCTTTATCGACGTTGACACGATCGCTGACGAAATCATAGGTTTGGTTGCCGATGGTACAGGCCGGATCGGTGCGGCTGTTACACCGGCGGACTTCCGTGATCTTGTCTTTGAAATCGGTATTGAACAGGGTGACGCCCGCGTTGAGGTTATCGTTGTTATCCCACAGCAGGGCGATCTCTTCGCTCAGGCTCTTTTCCGGCTTCAAATCGGGGTTGCCAACAATAATGCCCTCCAGACGACCACCGCCGGTAACCTGGCCCCAGTTGGCAGAAGACTGACGCAGATCGGGCGCACGATAGCCTGCCGAGACGCCACCCTTCAGGGTCCACTGATCCGCCAGATGCCATACGCCGTAGCCACGTGGCGTCCAGTTGGTGCCGTAGTTCTCATCTTTATCCATACGCAGGCCGCCGGTCAGCGTAAAGCTTTCGGTCATCGCCCACTCGTCTTCGGCAAATAGTGCCCAGCTCCAGCGGGTCAGCTTGCTTAACCCATCGGCCGCGGCCAGCTGGTTACCTTCATCACGCAGTTTTTCATAACGATACTGCCCACCCAGCGTCAGGGTGTGATCGCCCAGGAAAACCTGGTTCTGGTTATTAAAGGTGGTGTTGTACGAGCGCATATCGCGGTCGGGGTTGTTGGTCTCTTCCTGCTGAATGTAGCTGGTGCTATTGAAATCGTCGTAATAGCCGCTGTGGGTCAGAGCCCAGGTGGTGTGCTCGTAGCGGGTTTCACTTTTGGTATTTGGGGTACAGACATTACCGCGACAGTTTTCAGCCGCTTTCGACATCCCCGGCGTGCTGTTGCGATCCTGCAACTCACGGGCAAAATCGAGGTCAATGTCGTTCTTCTCGTCCGGCGTGAAGTTGAGCGTGATACCGCCGTTACGCATTTTCTGCTCGTTAAAACCGTTCTCAATCTTATCTTCCGCGCGGCGTGAGAGCAGGCCGGTCACCTTCGCACCCAGCAACCCGTCAATCAGCGGGCCAGAGGCATACGCATTGGTCTGGAACAGATCGCCAGAATCGTTATTCTCCTGGAAGGTGGCATCGCCATGCAGCGAGCCGGTCCAGGCTTTGGTGTTCGATACTTTCTTAGTGATGACGTTAATCACGCCGCCCATGGCATCGGAGCCATACAGGGAGGACATCGGCCCGCGGATCACTTCGATACGTTCGATGGACTCCAGCGGCGGCAGCCAGCCTTGTTCGATGCCGGAGTTATCGCTGTTAGGGCGGGTGCTGCGGGTGCTGATTCGCTTACCGTTGACCAGGAAGAGGGTGTATTGCGAAGACATGCCGCGAATACTGATATCGCTGCTGCTGCCACCGCCTGTCACCACCACGCCCGGCACGTCTTTCAGCGCGTCAGTCACGTCCCGGTAGGCCTTATCTTCGATCTGCTGTTTAGAGATGACGGAGATAGAGGCGGGGGCATTCTGGATTTTTTGTTCAAAGCCGGTCGCCGTGACAACAACGGTGTCCTGGTCGGCTGCGTGAAGGAGAGGGGACAAAGTGGCGATGCTAACGGCGATAGCCAGACGATTAATCTGAGGTATTGTCATTTGTACATTCCGTATAAAAAAAGATAAAACTCCATGGAGATAACCCTGAGAACCCTATGTATTTGTCTTGTATGAACTCTTTGGCATGGAGAAGAGCCTGGAATTGTACAAAAGAATGTTTATTTGTAAACACTAATGATAATTGAAATCATTTGTGTTTGATTGGAGGGGTAAAGAATGACAGAAGATTCAATAAGATGATGGAATGTAAAGGTAGGGGAAGGTAAAGAAGGAGGGCAGCGCCCTCCTGAATAACTAGGCGAAGAGGTGTTCGGCGTGAAAACGCAGGTGGTCTTCGATAAAGGTAGCAATAAAGTAGTAGCTGTGATCGTATCCCGGCTGGATGCGCAGGGTGAGGGGCCAGGCGGTTTGACGCGCGGCTTCGGCCAGCACCGCAGGCTGGAGTTGGCCAGCGAGGAACTGATCCGCATCGCCCTGATCGATAAGCGTAGGGATGGCATGCTCTGGCTGACTGGCGAGCATCAACGCGCAGCTGTCCCATGTCTGCCAGCAGGTGGCATCATCACCCAGATAGTGGCTGAAGGCTTTTTGTCCCCAGGGCACCTGTGTCGGATTAACAATCGGCGCAAAAGCCGACACGCTGGTGAAGCGACCCGGATTTTTCAGGGCCATGATTAATGCCCCATGGCCGCCCATAGAATGGCCGCTGATGGCGCAGCGATCGCTCACCGCAAAGGTTTGAGTAATCAGGGCAGGCAGCTCATCGCGCAGGTAATCGTACATGCGGTAATGGCTGGCCCAGGGCTGCTCGGTGGCGTTGAGATAAAAGCCGGCGCCTTTACCCAGATCGTAGCCGGCATCGTCCGCTACATCGTCCCCACGCGGGCTGGTGTCTGGCATTACCAGGACGATGCCCAGTTCTGCGGCAACACGCTGGGCGCCCGCTTTGGTGGTGAAGTTTTCATCATTACAGGTCAGACCGGAGAGCCAGTACAACACCGGTGGCCTTGCGGTTTCGTCAACCGGCGGCAGAAAGATGCTGAACGTCATGGCGCAGTTCAGAACCGTGGAGTCGTGGCGCCAGCGCTGCTGTCGGCCTTCATAACAGTGGTGCTCTTCGAGCAGTTCCATGCAGGGCTCCTTAAGGGTTGGGCGAATCATTCGGCCCATAATACAGATAATTCATTCACCTGTGAGCAACTTTCACTTCCGCATCGCCTCCCAATACTGCATCATAAATTAACTAAATTTTAACAACTGGAGTGATCATGGCGCTGCGTATCGCGCTCAGCGGTTTTGTGGTTCTGGTGGTGGCGATGGGTATCGGACGGTTTGCTTTCACGCCGCAGGTGCCGCTGATGATTGCGGCCGGTCAACTGACGCTCACCAGCGCCGGGCTGGTTGCCGCGATGAACTATCTCGGCTATCTGGTCGGTGCGTGGGATGCCATGCGCGCCCACCGCTTCGTCGAAGGGCGGCTGTGGCTGGGGATTATCGGTGCCGTAGCGCTGACGCTGCTCTCTGCCGTGGCAGATAACGCCATTGTTCATGGCCTGTTGCGCTTCGTGATTGGCTGCATGAGCGGCTGGTCGATGGTGCTGATTGCCGCCTGGACCAACGAACGACTGGCCCATTACGGCAAGCCTGGGCTGAGTGCGGCGGTTTTCGCCGGACCGGGAGCCGGTATTGCTATCAGCGGGCTACTGGCGGTTTATATTCAGTCGCGAGCCCTGAGTGCAGGGGCCGCGTGGCAGATTTATGGCGTGCTGGCGCTGGTACTGATTGTCCTGGTCGCCCGCTATCTGCCCCGCGCCGGGCAGCTGCACCGTCCGGGGAGCGCGCCTGAGCCTCTGATCCTGACGCGCGATCTCCGCCGTCTGGTGTGGAGCTACAGTCTGGCGGGGTTTGGCTATATCCTGCCGGCCACCTTCCTGTCGCAAATGGCGGCGCTGCGTTTTCCGGGTAGCGTCTTCGCCCAGTTCGTCTGGCCCGTATTTGGCGCTGCCGCAGTGATCGGTATTGCGCTGAGTATCGCGCTGCGTCATATTTCGACGTCAAACCGCAGGCTGGCACTGGTGCTTTGGTTACAGGGTATTGGCGTGCTGGCCGCCTGGCTGATGCCCGGTATGGCCGGCCTGATTACCGGCGCGCTGCTGGTCGGCGGCGGTTTCTTATGTGCCGTGCAGTTGTCGCTGTTATATGGCCGTGAACTGGCGCCTGGTCATACCCGCTACATGGCCGGATTATTAACTACCGGTTATGCGGTCGGGCAGCTGGTAGGGCCGGTAACCTCGGCGCTGTCGACCTGGCTCACGCATCAGCTTGAGCCGGCTTTAGGCCTTGCGGGTATCGCGCTATTCGTCGCGGGCGCGCTGGTCTGGCACCGTTACGATGAAAGGCTACAGCAATCGTAATAATTATCGCTGTGAATACTGGATTAAGTGCGCCGCCTCGCGCACAATGAGTGCACATTTTGCCCCCAAGAGGCAAAAGCGAGCCACACCTGCAGGAGAACAATGAATGCCATCACTCAGTAAAGAAGCTGCCCTTGTCCATGAAGCGCTGGTTGCGCGCGGTCTTGAAACCCCGCTACGCCCACCGGTTCAGGAGATGGACAATGAAACCCGTAAACGTCTTATTTCCGGCCACATGACGGAAATCATGCAGCTGCTGAATCTCGATCTGAGTGACGACAGTCTGATGGAGACCCCGCGCCGCATTGCGAAAATGTATGTGGATGAGATCTTCTCCGGGCTGGATTACGCCAATTTCCCGAAAATCACCGTCATCGAAAACAAAATGAAGGTAGATGAGATGGTCACCGTGCGTGATATCACGCTCACCAGCACCTGTGAACACCATTTCGTGACCATCGATGGTAAAGCAACGGTGGCCTACATTCCGAAAGATGCGGTAATCGGTCTATCCAAGATCAACCGTATCGTGCAGTTCTTTGCTCAGCGTCCACAGGTTCAGGAGCGTTTAACGCAGCAGATCCTTACCGCGCTGCAGACGCTGCTGGGTACGAACAACGTGGCCGTTTCCATTGATGCCGTGCATTACTGCGTTAAAGCGCGCGGTATTCGCGATGCCACCAGCGCCACCACCACCACATCGCTGGGCGGTCTTTTCAAATCCAGCCAGAACACTCGCCAGGAGTTCCTGCGCGCCGTTCGTCACCACAACTGATCGTCAGGGCAGGGTATATGGAGCGGAATGTCACGCTGGATTTTGTACGTGGCGTTGCCATCCTCGGTATCCTGCTTTTGAATATAAGCGCCTTCGGTCTGCCGAAGGCCGCTTATCTTAATCCTGCCTGGTATGGCGAGATCACTCGCCGCGACGCCTGGACCTGGGCGGTGCTGGACCTCTTCGCTCAGGTTAAATTCCTGACCTTATTTGCCCTGCTGTTCGGCGCCGGACTACAGCTGTTACTGAAACGCGGTAAGCGCTGGATCCAGTCGCGCCTGACGCTGTTGGTGCTGCTCGGTTTTCTGCACGGTCTCTTTTTCTGGGATGGCGATATTCTGCTGGCGTATGGGCTGGTGGGGTTAATTTGCTGGCGCATGATCCGCGACGCCCACGGCGTCAAAAATCTCTTTATGACCGGCGTAGTGCTGTATGCCATGGGGATTGGGGTGTTGGTATTGCTGGGGTTAATCTCGGGTAATTCCACCAACCGCTCCTGGGTTCCGGATGCGGCAAACTTACAGTATGAACAGTTCTGGAAGCTTGCCGGAGGCAGTGAAGCCATAACGAACCGCCTTGATATGCTGGGCGATAGTTTGCTGGCGCTCGGGGCACAGTACGGATGGCAACTGGCGGGGATGATGTTAATGGGCGCCGCGCTGATGCGCAGCGGCTGGCTGAAGGGTGAATTTAGCCTGAAGCACTATCGTCGTACTGGCCTGTGGCTGGTGCTGACCGGTATCGCCATCAATCTGCCGGCGGTCATTACCCAGTGGCAGTTGGGGTGGGACTATCGCTGGTGTGCCTTTCTCCTGCAGGCCCCGCGCGAACTGAGTGCACCGTTCCAGACGGTGGGATACGCGGCGTTACTGTATGGTTACTGGCCGCAGCTCTGCCGCTTTCGCCTGGTCACCGCCATCGCCTGCGTGGGGCGCATGGCGCTAAGCAACTATCTTTTGCAAACCCTGATTTGTACGACACTCTTCTACCGGTTGGGCCTGTTTATGAAGTTCGACCGCCTGCAACTGCTGGCATTTGTACTCCCGGTATGGGCCGCAAACATTCTCTTCTCAGTCTACTGGCTGCGCCGGTTCCGCCAGGGTCCGGTTGAATGGCTGTGGCGCCAACTGACCGCCAGGGCTGCCGGTGTTTCATTGAACGATACATCCAGATAACGATCTGGATCACAATCATTAACAAAATGGATGTAACCGTTTTCATCTGTGTGAGCTTCTTCACGTAGTCCCCGCGCTTGCGCTGCCAGAATAGACACCTTGCTAAACACAGGGGGTGTCTGTGAGTTGCTGCAATCTCTTTAAGGATGGTGAATATGATCACCATTCGTGACGTGGCCCGCATCGCGGGCGTTTCTGTTGCCACCGTTTCCCGCGTTTTAAACAACAGCGCGCTGGTCAGCCCTGATACACGCGAAGCCGTGTTGAAAGCGGTGGCCGAGCTTGGCTATCGCCCGAACGCGAATGCCCAGGCGCTGGCCACCCAGGTCAGTGATACCATCGGCGTGGTGGTGATGGATGTGTCGGATGCCTTTTTCGGTGCGCTGGTTAAAGCCGTGGATGTGGTGGCGCAGCAGCATCAGAAGTATGTGCTGATTGGTAACAGCTATCACGAGGCAGAGAAAGAGCGTAACGCCATTGAGGTGCTGATACGTCAGCGCTGTAACGCCCTGATTGTGCACTCAAAAGCCCTTGCGGACGACGAACTGGCCAACTTTATGGATCAGATCCCGGGCATGGTGCTTATTAACCGGATTGTACCGGGCTACGCCCATCGCTGCGTGGGGCTGGATAACGTCAGCGGGGCGATGATGGCTACCCGGATGCTGCTCAATCATGGTCATCAGCGCATCGGCTATCTGGCCTCCAGCCACCATATTGAAGATGACGTGATGCGTTACGAAGGCTGGCAAAATGCGTTGAAAGAGCAGGGGATAACGCCGTCTGATAGCTGGGTGGGAACGGGAGAGCCTGATATGCAGGGTGGGGAGGCGGCAATGGTCGAGTTGCTGGGCCGAAACCTACAGTTGACGGCAGTTTTTGCCTACAACGACAGTATGGCTGCCGGCGCCCTGACGGCGCTGAAAGATAATGGCATTGCGGTGCCACAGCATCTCTCCTTGATTGGCTTCGATGATATTCCCATTGCCCGTTACACCGATCCGCAGCTCACTACCGTCCGTTATCCCATTGCTTCTATGGCGAAACTGGCGACAGAGCTGGCATTACTGGGCGCGGCGGGGCAACTTGATCCTGATGCGACACACTGTTTTATGCCAACGCTGGTGCGTCGCCATTCCGTAGCCATTCGGCAAATTGTGGCGCCGATCACTAACTAATTATCTGCAGTGATGTAACCGCTTTCAATCTGTGAGTAAATTCACAGTATCTTAACAAGGCGCTGGCTATGATGTCAGCGTTTTAGGGGCTGAAACGCTATGTAACGGTGATTATTCATTTTCACCATAGCAAACGTGCCGCAAACAACGAAAAAAACGCATTCTGGAGCGTTACCGACCAAGGAAGATAGAAATTTTATAAGTGAGCTTCGGTAGTCAGTAACGTTTTCTTAACACACTGCCCGCCGACCGTTATTCACACGAACTACCCTGCATAAAAAAAACCGGAGATACCATGAATAAGAAGGTGTTGACCCTGTCTGCTGTAATGGCAAGCATGCTTTTCGGTGCCGCAGCGCACGCTGCTGATACCCGTATCGGTGTAACTATTTATAAATACGACGACAACTTCATGTCCGTTGTGCGTAAAGCTATCGAGAAAGATGCTAAAGCAGCGCCAGATGTTCAGCTGCTGATGAATGACTCCCAGAATGACCAGTCCAAACAGAACGATCAGATTGACGTTCTGCTGGCGAAGGGCGTTAAAGCCCTGGCAATCAACCTGGTTGACCCGGCTGCTGCAGGCACCGTTATTGAAAAAGCACGTGGCCAGAACGTTCCTATCGTCTTCTTCAACAAAGAACCTTCCCGTAAAGCGCTGGATAGCTACGACAAAGCGTTCTACGTGGGCACCGACTCGAAAGAATCCGGCATTATCCAGGGCGACCTGATTGCTAAACACTGGGCGGCTAACCCGAACTGGGACCTGAACAAAGATGGTCAGATTCAGTTCGTGCTGCTGAAAGGCGAGCCGGGCCACCCGGATGCAGAAGCGCGTACCTCTTACGTGATTAAAGAGCTGAATGACAAGGGCCTGAAGACCCAGCAGCTGGCGTTAGATACCGCAATGTGGGATACCGCTCAGGCGAAAGATAAGATGGACGCATGGCTCTCTGGCCCGAATGCGAACAAAATTGAAGTGGTCATTGCCAACAACGATGCGATGGCAATGGGTGCGGTAGAAGCGCTGAAAGCACACAACAAATCCTCTGTTCCGGTATTCGGTGTTGATGCCCTGCCAGAAGCGCTGGCTCTGGTTAAATCTGGCGCAATGGCCGGTACCGTTCTGAACGATGCCAACAACCAGGCGAAAGCCACCTTCGACCTGGCGAAAAACCTGGCCGACGGTAAAGGTGCCGCTGATGGCACCAACTGGAAAATTGAAAATAAAATCGTACGCGTACCTTACGTGGGCGTAGACCAGTCCAACCTGGCTGAGTTTATCGGTAAATAAGTTCTTTTTTGTAAGTTCTCACTGGGCGCAATTCGTTGCGCCCTTTTATAACGCGATATGCGAGGCCAACAAGGTATAATTATGGTCAGCACAAATACTCAGTCGTCGGGTGAATTCTTGTTGGAAATGAGCAATATCAACAAGTCTTTCCCGGGCGTTAAGGCTCTCGATAATGTTAATTTGAAAGTGCGTCCTCACTCTATTCACGCGTTGATGGGGGAGAACGGTGCAGGTAAATCAACATTATTAAAATGCCTTTTTGGAATCTATTCTAAAGATTCAGGTAGCATTCTTTTTCAGGGGAAAGAGATTGACTTCCATTCGGCCAAAGAAGCACTGGAAAACGGCATTTCAATGGTGCACCAGGAATTAAACCTGGTTCTCCAGCGTTCTGTTATGGACAATATGTGGCTGGGGCGTTACCCCACTAAAGGCGTATTTGTCGATCAGGACAAAATGTATCGCGATACCAAAGCGATATTTGATGAACTGGATATTGATATTGATCCACGGGCCCGCGTTGGCACGCTATCCGTTTCTCAAATGCAGATGATCGAAATTGCGAAAGCCTTTTCCTATGATGCCAAGATTGTCATTATGGATGAGCCGACTTCTTCCTTAACGGAAAAAGAGGTGAACCATCTGTTTACTATTATCCGCAAGCTGAAAGAGCGTGGCTGCGGCATTGTTTATATCTCGCATAAGATGGAAGAGATCTTCCAGCTCTGCGATGAAATCACCATTCTGCGTGACGGTCAGTGGATTGCCACTCAGCCTCTTGAAGGGCTGGATATGGATAAGATCATCGCCATGATGGTGGGGCGCTCCCTGAACCAGCGCTTCCCGGACCGCGAGAACGTCCCGGGCGAAGTGATCCTCGAGGTCCGTAACCTGACCTCTCTGCGTCAACCCTCGATTCGTGATGTCTCCTTCGACCTGCATAAGGGCGAGATCCTGGGCATTGCCGGTCTGGTGGGGGCGAAGCGTACCGATATCGTGGAAACCCTGTTTGGTATCCGTGAAAAATCGGGCGGCACCATTACCCTGCATGGTAAAAAAATTAATAACCATAACGCCAACGAAGCCATTAACCATGGTTTTGCGCTGGTCACCGAAGAGCGCCGCTCTACCGGTATTTACGCTTATCTGGATATTAACTTTAACTCGTTAATCTCTAATATTCGCAACTATAAAAATAAAGTCGGTCTGCTGGATAATTCCCGCATGAAGAGTGATACCCAGTGGGTTATTGACTCAATGCGCGTTAAAACGCCAGGACACCGTACCCAGATTGGTTCTCTCTCTGGTGGTAACCAGCAGAAAGTCATTATTGGCCGCTGGTTGTTGACCCAGCCCGAAATTTTAATGCTCGACGAACCCACCCGTGGCATTGACGTAGGTGCAAAATTTGAAATCTATCAGCTGATTGCTGAACTGGCTAAAAAGAATAAAGGGATCATTATTATTTCTTCCGAAATGCCGGAATTGTTAGGGATCACAGACCGTATTCTGGTAATGAGCAATGGTCTCGTTGCCGGAATTGTTGACACCAAAACGACAACGCAAAACGAAATTCTCCGTCTTGCGTCTTTGCACCTTTAAGATCAGGGGCTCCTCATGAGTGCGTTAAATAAAAAAAGTTTTCTCACTTATCTGAAAGAAGGCGGTATTTACGTTGTTCTTTTAGTGTTACTGGCCATTATTATTTTCCAGGACCCCACGTTCTTAAGCTTACTGAACTTAAGTAACATCCTGACCCAGTCCTCCGTGCGTATTATCATCGCCCTCGGCGTTGCCGGGCTGATTGTGACCCAGGGGACAGACCTCTCTGCCGGACGTCAGGTGGGTCTGGCTGCGGTTGTCGCCGCCACGCTGTTGCAGTCGATGGAGAACGCCAACAAGGTGTTCCCGGAGATGGCAACCATGCCGATTTTCGTGGTTATGCTCATCGTCTGCGCAGTGGGTGCCGTCATTGGTCTGATTAACGGCATTATCATCGCTTACCTGAATGTGACGCCGTTTATCACCACCCTGGGTACGATGATCATCGTTTACGGTATCAACTCCCTGTACTATGACTTCGTAGGCGCGTCGCCTATTTCTGGCTTCGACAGCGGATTCTCCTCCTTCACGCAGGGCTTTATCGCACTCGGGAGCTTCCGTCTCTCGTATATCACCTTCTATGCGTTGATTGCGGTGGCCTTCGTCTGGATCCTGTGGAACAAGACCCGTTTTGGCAAAAACATCTTCGCTATCGGCGGCAACCCGGAAGCGGCAAAAGTGTCTGGCGTTAACGTTGGCCTGAACCTGCTAATGATTTATGCGCTGTCGGGTGTCTTCTATGCCTTCGGTGGGATGCTGGAAGCGGGCCGTATCGGTTCGGCAACCAACAACCTCGGCTTTATGTACGAACTGGATGCGATTGCAGCCTGCGTAGTGGGCGGCGTCTCGTTCAGCGGCGGTGTGGGTACCGTACTCGGCGTGGTGACGGGGGTCATTATCTTTACCGTTATCAACTACGGTCTAACCTATATCGGCGTGAACCCTTACTGGCAGTACATTATCAAGGGCGGCATTATTATCTTCGCCGTTGCGCTGGATTCACTGAAATACGCGCGTAAGAAATAATCTATCCATCTGTTATCAGGCCCGCTCAGTGAGCGGGCTTTTTTATTTCCAGCAAAGAAGAGAGGATGGGCTAGTTTCGTGGCGACGCAACGTATCCTGCAACGTTCGACCGTCAACGCAAAGCAGAAGTGGCACCTGAGCTGCGAGACACAGATGTCTTGTTAACGTTCAGGGAAAGATCGAAAAGGCCCGCTTTGTGCCAGAAGCGGACATTGCAAACAAATTAAGTATTCCTCAGAAGACTGGATAACGTGGATTAAGTAAACTGCTGACGCTGTTACAGAGGCGGAGCGCAAGCGAATATTAGAGCGTACCAACGAGGGCAGAGTGGCCGCTATGGCGGCAGGGGTTAAGTTTGGTAGAAAACCTCATTCAGGTTCGGGAATGGCTCTGGAGCTTAATCACCTTGATACTCCCATTAAGATTGTAATGGTGAAAACAGGCATTCACGGACAGCTTACTTTCGGTTGAAGGATCATCAGCGCCGTACCGGATGTTCAGACGATACAAATAAAAACTTTCAGGCTCTTGTCTCGGAAGCTCTAAATATCTTCATATAAATGACCGGGGACATAATGGATAATTATAATCAGTTGCTAGCATTCATATGGGCGTATGAATTCGGCAACTTTTCTGCCGCCGCACGGGCAAACGGATTGACGCCTTCAGCAATGAGTAAACTCATCAGCCGGCTGGAAGCGAGGTTACAGGTAAGACTCTTCCATCGCGGGACGAGAACGTTAACGCTGACCGAAGAGGGACACGTTTACCTTAACAGTGCCCGGGCAGTCGTTGACGCAATGACGGAGGCTGATTCAC
The DNA here is from genome assembly GCF_002308415.1 of Leclercia sp. UBA1284. NCBI lineage: Bacteria > Pseudomonadati > Pseudomonadota > Gammaproteobacteria > Enterobacterales > Enterobacteriaceae > Leclercia > Leclercia sp. UBA1284. Next base: position 2,065,548 of record NZ_DBUS01000006.1, on the reverse strand, counting down.
TGGCTGAGGATTTGCCATCACGCGTCAGCGGGCAGCTGAAAATCCGTACTATGACTACATTTGCCCGTTATCAAATACTTCCATGGTTGCCAAAATTTATTGACGACTACCCTGACCTCAAAGTTGATATTGAAACGGGGCCGGTTTACCGGGATGACTTTGATAAAGGACTGGATCTGGCCATTTATGGTGGTGTACTTGCGAGTTCTTCCCGTATCGCCCGTCGTATCGGTGAGAGTCAGTGGATAACCTGCGCTTCGCCGGCCTACATCACCAGGTACGGCATACCCTCCCATCCTCGCGAGTTAATGGAGCATCGCTGCTTTCACTTTAATTTCGATAGTCACTGGAACCAGTGGGTATTCACCGAAGACAATCAGAGCGTCATATTCCCGGTAAAACCGGTTGCCTCCCTGTCGCAGGGGGATTTGCTGCGCGATCTGGCCATTCAGGGGGAAGGTATAGTCCGGCTGGCTGACTTCCACGTTCACCGGGATATCAAAGAAGGAAGATTGATCCCGCTTTTGAAGGTATTCCAGTCTCCTGTCAGAGAGCCGCTCTATATAATTTACGCGAAAAGACAGTATCTCAGCCCACGCATCCGCTGTTTTATTGAATTCATGGAAGAACAGATAGCTCTTCATCCCTGGAGTATTTGAGTTTCTGTCAGCCCGTTACTTCTTGTCCCTTAGGTCATATTTGAACACCCACTGTGAAACTAAGTCATAGTGGGTGTTCCTGCTGCTCGAATCCCGCTGCTAAAGAATCGTGTTACTGTTTTAGGGATTTTTACAGAACGAATCCATTTTCCAAGACAGAAGAAATTACTATGTCAGACAAACAAACATCACGGGCAGGGATGGCACTGGCCCTTGCTTTCTTTTCCGGAATGCTGAGCAGCAGTCTTCCCACTCCTCTCTATCCCGTATACATGAGTTTATATGGCTTCAGCGCTTCTCAGATAATGGCGGTGTTTGGCGTCTATGCGGCAGGGGTCCTTTTTGCGCTGGCATTTACTGCAAAGGTCAATATCAAGACTGATCTGTATACAAGACCTCTCTATGCAGGTCTGGCCTGCGTTTTGCTGTCATCCCTACTGATGATGTTTGCAGATAACTTTATGATACTTATTCTCGGCCGATTTGTTACGGGTCTGGGTTCAGGTATTTTAATGGCCTATATAAACCGTACGCTTATTAAACTCTTTGATACAAAAGTAAATAATACCGCGGCATTGACGGCTTCACTCTCGTTAATCCTTGGACAGGCTATTGGTCCATTGATTACGGGAGAAATTTTGAATCGTAGTTTTTATGCACTTAAGACGCCATACGCCATTCTTTTTACTCTGGTCGTTATGTCAATATTCGGAGTCTGGCGTAGTCGTCTGGTGATTAACAGGCACAGTACGTCAGTAATTGTTGAAAGGAAAATTGTCGATACTCAAAATTACAAGGAGCTCTCATTCCGGGACGTCATCGTCTGCTGCATGGCCATATTTCTTTCCTGGGCAATGGCGTCCACGTTTATGTCCCAGGGGCCCACTCTCGCGCGCACCTATTTCAATGTTACCAGCGTGCAGCTGGTAAGCTATTCCCTGTCGGTATTCCTGCTGGTTGCAGGTATCACCCAGATAATGATGAGGAAAAACCACCATTACTCGTCACTAAAGATCGGGATTATTGCCCAGCTTGCTGCAGTTTTGCTGGCCCTCTGTAGTGTGTACACGACCGCTCCTTCTCTTCTTTTCACATCCGTAATGCTCGAAGGGTTCGCCTATGGGGCAATTCTTGTTGGTGCTGCCACTATCGTTAATGTGGTCGCCAGACAGAGTCAACGACATCATCTGATAAACCTGCTTTACATTGTGGGTTATGTGGGTAACTGGCTGCCATTTGTACTGAGTGTGATGATGGATCATTTCTTCCTGAAAACAGCCCTGAATGGCTATTTGTTATTGTGCAGTGTTTTAAGTGCTTGCACTGTTTTATCAGCTTATATATCGGGGAAAAACCAGCCAGCATTACAGGGTGATTGAGTAATTACTGAAATTCATAGACGTAAAGATTAACCGGTCAGCCTCCTGTATGCCTGAGCCGGTAATTAAGTGTGAAAATCACTCAGCCTAAAAGTAAAGCAAAGGCGTCATTATGTTTAATAATTACCCGGCAATACGACCACCGGCTGACCGAAAGCTGGTATGGCGCCGGGCGCCCTCTGGCCGAGAATCGGGAATACTGCAGGCTGCTGAATATTTGCAGCGAGGCCGATCTGCAGCGCATCATGATGGCCGGCGTGCCCTGGCTGTCGCTGTGCGTGCAGCAGGTGGACATCGGCGAAGCGGGCATTTCACTGATGCCGAAGGGGATCTCGCTAACCTGCGCCCTCTTCATTGAGGCCGTCGCCGGCGATCGCGAGCAGCAGGCGATTTTCCGCCATCATCTGTTCTGGTATCAGGATTAGGCGCAGTTCTGGCGTGAGGTGGATACCATCCGCGCCGCCAGGTTGCTGCCGGCGCTGGAGCACCCTACATTCTGCATGGTGGCGAAAGTGGAGCCGGGTTCATGGCAGAATAATATCCTCTCTGTACTTCAGGGCAGGGAAGATGTCAAAGGTTCCGGGTCAGCTCTTCTATATTTCCGGCAAGCGTATCCAGTAAGGCATTAACATAAAGGTTATTGTTTCCCTGATGCCACATGACGCTTAAGGGAAGTCCCTTAATACTTTCCGACGGCGAAAGAGCGATATATTTTACGCCGTCTGCGTTCATGTTTTTATAGGAGGAAGGAACCAGAGCAATACCCAGTCCCGCCGCGACTAAGCTCAGGATCGTCTGTTTCTCCTCAGCATATTGTGCAATGACAGGGGATTTTCCCCCCGCCCTGAACGCGTTCATCGTCAGGTCATGGCTGTGAGGTCTGGTGCGTCTTTCCGGGATGATAACGGGTTCATTAAAGAAATCTCCGATACTGACGCTGTCATAACAAACCAGCCGGTGATCGGCAGGAACAGCGAGTACACAGCTTTCATTAGCGATAAACCGCGTCGTCAGCGTGGCATCAACATGTTCAGGCGGACGAACAAAAATAATATCCAGCCATCCTGAAATAAGCCGCGGTATAAGACTGTGAGATTTATCTTCCGTAATATGGATATCCGCATCAGGATGCTGCCGCAGGAAAAGGATAAGTAATTCTGGTAATAACCCCCTGGCCGCGCTGTCAATTGCACCGATCCGCAATGTTCTTTTATGCGCCGGTGTATTTTTTTGAAACCGTAACCGCAATGCATCAAAGTCAGCAATGACGATCCTGGCCTCATTCAGGAACTCAGCCCCCTCAGGCGTGAGCGATACGTTCCTGGTAGATCGATTCAGCAACCTTATCGCCAGCTCTTCCTCCAGTAGTTTAATGAAACGGCTGAGTGACGCAGGCATCATTTCAAGTTTACGGGCTGCCCGGCCAAAGTGAAGCTCATCACCTAATACCACAAAGCAACGCAGCTGATTTATATCCATTTTTTCCTCAGAAACAGATTATATAAATAATTTGTATAAAGCAGTGCTGATGATAAAACCACACATCTCTCCATACTGGGATTATTACAAAATGATAACAACCCTACACGACAATGGAGCATCCCGAAAATGAATAATGACCTCGAAAAAAAGGTTATGCGAAAGGTTACCCTGCGCATTATTCCTTTTATTATGCTGCTGTATTTCATCGCTTTTCTCGATCGAGTGAACATTGGTTTTGCCGCCCTGACCATGAATGAGGATTTGGGGTTTTCGCCCACCGTTTTCGGGCTGGGTGCCGGCATTTTCTTCCTCGGCTACTTTTTGTTTGAAGTCCCGTCAAACTTAATCCTGCATAAAGTGGGGGCCCGCATCTGGATTGCCCGCGTAATGATCACCTGGGGCCTTGTCTCTGGTTGCATGGCTTTTGTGCAGGGTACAACAAGCTTCTACATTCTGCGTTTTCTGCTCGGTGTTGCAGAAGCCGGTTTCTTCCCGGGGATTATCCTTTATCTCAGCTATTGGTTCCCGGCAGCCAGACGCGCGCAGGTGACTGCCATCTTTATGGCCGCAGCCCCGCTCTCTACAGCACTGGGATCGCCTATTTCTGCCGCCCTGCTGGAGATGCATGGCTTCCTCGGCTACGCCGGCTGGCAGTGGATGTTTGTACTCGAAGCCTTGCCAGCGCTGATACTTGGCGTTGTGGTTCTGTTCTTCCTTACCGATCGTCCGGCCAAAGCCAAATGGCTGACTGACGAAGAGCGTGCGTGGCTGGAAAACACCATGCAGGCCGAGGAGCTGGCCCGGGCGGCAAAACAGAGCCACAGCAGCGCATGGAAAGGACTGGCGGATAAGCGGGTACTGGCTCTGGCGCTGGTCTATTTCGGTACTTCTGCCGGCCTGTACACGCTTGGCATCTGGTCCCCGCAAATCATCCGCAGCTTCGGTGCTACCTCGCTGGAGATCGGTTTCCTGAACGCTTTTCCGGCTGTCATCGGCGTCATTGCTATGATCCTGTGGGCACGGCATTCCGACCGCACCAAAGAGCGCAGCTGGCATGTGATTGGCGCCTGCCTGCTGGCGGCAGCCGGTCTGATTTACGCCGGTAACGTCAGCACACTTTTTACCGTGATCGTCGCCTTAACGCTGGTCACCATGGGCATCAGCGCATCGAAACCGCCACTCTGGAGTATGCCAACAGTGTTCCTTAGCGGCCCGGCAGCGGCAGCGGGAATTGCCACGATTAACTCCATCGGTAACCTCGGCGGCTTTGTAGGCCCGATGATGATTGGCGTGATCCGCCAGCAAACCGGTAGCTACACCTGGGGCCTGTACTTTGTCGCCGGATTGCTGGCGATCTCGGCCCTCGTTGTCCTGATTCTTTCTGCCAGAGCGAATAAATCGCATACGGCAGAGATCCCTCATCCTCATACTCATTGACTGGAGAAGAAACTATGCGTAACTACAAAATTGCAGCCATACCTGCCGACGGCATCGGTCCGGAAGTCATCTCTGCTGGGGTTGAAGTGCTGCATGCGCTGACACGCCACGATCCGCAGCTGAGGTTTGATGTGGAAACCTTTGACTGGGGGTCGGACTATTACAAAAAACATGGCGTGATGATGCCGGAAGAGGGGCTTAACACACTAAAAAAATTTGATGCAATTTACTTCGGTGCCGTGGGCGCGCCGGATGTACCTGACCACATTACGCTCTGGGGCCTGCGCCTGCCAATTTGCCAGGGCTTTGACCAATATGCCAACGTGCGTCCAACCAAAATCCTGCCGGGTGTCACCTCACCGCTGCGGAACCGCGGACCGGGCGATCTTGACTGGGTCATTGTGCGTGAAAACTCCGAGGGGGAATACTCTGGCAACGGCGGTCGTGCACACCGTGGCTTACCGGAAGAAGTCGGCACCGAGGTGGCAATCTTCACCCGCGTCGGGGTTACGCGCATTATGCGCTATGCCTTCAAACTGGCGCAGTCTCGTCCACGTAAACTGCTGACCGTGGTGACCAAGTCCAATGCCCAGCGCCACGGAATGGTGATGTGGGATGAGATTGCTGCTGAAGTCGCGCAGGAATTCCCGGATGTGCAGTGGGATAAGATGCTGGTTGATGCCATGACGCACCGTATGACACTGCATCCCCAGACGCTGGATACCATCGTTGCCACCAATCTGCACGCTGATATCCTCTCCGATTTGGCCGGCGCGCTGGCAGGTAGTCTGGGCGTGGCCCCAACCGCCAATATTGATCCAGAACGCCGCTTCCCTTCCATGTTCGAACCTATCCATGGTTCAGCTTTTGATATTACCGGCAAAGGTATTGCTAACCCGATAGCAACCTTCTGGACAGCGGTACAGATGCTTGAACATCTGGGAGAGCGTAACGCCGCAGCGCTGATTATGGAAAGTATCGAATATGTCTGTGAGAAAGGCATTCTGACACCAGATGTAGGTGGAACTGCCAGTACGGCGGACGTCACCCGCGCTGTAGTGGAATTTATCGAAGCCAGAGCAAATATCGCCGAGACCGTATAACCATGAAAAATGAACAGGCTGCAGAGATCCTGCAGGATATTTTTCAGCATGCTGTCGACAGCGCCCGTGCCGGGCCAGCGATCCTGTCAAACCTGCCGGAAAAACCACGTGGCCGCTGTGTAGTGATCGGCGCAGGTAAAGCCTCGGCGGCGATGGCAGCGGCTGTAGATGCAGCCTGGCCGGATGTGGATGTGTCTGGCGTGGTGGTGACGCGTTACGGTTACGCTGTACCTGCTGGCCGCATCCGGATTATCGAGGCTGCTCATCCGGTATCTGATTCGATGAGCGAAGTTGCCGCAATGCTGATTGTGGAAGCGCTGCGCGGATTGACCTGCGATGACCTGGTGCTGGCGCTGATTTCAGGTGGCGGGTCGGCGCTGATGGCGCTGCCCGCGCCAGGATTAACATTGAAAGACAAGCAGGCCATTACCCGTGCGCTACTGCACAGCGGTGCCAACATCACAGAGATGAATCTGGTACGTCGTCATCTCTCCGCGGTGAAAGGCGGCAAGCTGGCAAGAATGGCGCAACCAGCTCGTATTGTGTCACTGATTATCAGCGATGTGCCGGGGGATAATCCGACAGATGTGGCATCAGGTCCTACTGTCGCCGATGACAGCACGCCGCCTGATGCGCTTCGGGTGCTGCAGCGTTACGGTATTCAGGCCCCTGAACCTGTTCATAGACTGCTAAGCCAGCCGGCAGGCCCGGTTGAAAGCGCAGCGAACAGTGAAGTTAAACTCATTGCCACGCCGCAGCTGGCTTTGCAGGCTGCGGCGCTGGCTGTGCGCAAACACGGGCTGACGCCGCTTATTCTGGGCGATGCAATAGAAGGCGAAAGCCGTGAAGTGGCCACCGTTATGGCCGGAATTGCTAAATCCGTGAAGTTGTATGGTCATCCGGTTTCCGGTCCGGCAGTGCTGCTGTCGGGTGGTGAAACCACCGTTACGGTAAACAATGGCCAGTACGGCAAGGGTGGTCGTAATACTGAATTCTCGCTTAGTCTGGCCTGTGCGTTACAGGGGGAATGCGGTATATGGGCCATCGCCGGCGACAGTGATGGCATCGACGGAACGGAAGATGCAGCAGGTGCGTTGGTATTTCCGGACACGTTGACACGCGGCAAGCTGAGCGGTCTGAATGCTGTTAATTATCTTGATGTACATGACAGTTACAGCTATTTCCAGGTACTCAGTGACCTGGTGATAACCGGGCCAACGTTAACAAATGTAAATGACATCCGGGCAATATTAATTGCCTGACCGTTTCGCTCTCCAGCGGTCAGGGAGAGCGATATTTGCTCGTTCATCATGTGCGGGCAGCCAGCAGTCGTACTGAAGCGCCTGGAGCAGGCGGTGCCGCGTGCCACCGCATCGTGGTCTCGACCATTACCTACGCCGAAATGCAGTTAGGTGCCTCCGGCCCGAAGGCCTTTCCTCGGTACGTCTGGCTGGTTGACTCGTACCACATCCGACTAAATGCCATCCTGCCCTGGGATCGCGCTGCGTTGGACGCCACCCCGGATGCCCAACGTCCGCTCCTCGCTCATTGCAGACATCAGTTCGAGGACTTTTATCATAACTCTCTGACTGCACGTATCCATGAAAAAGCCCGCGATAGGGAGTCAGTCCAATAGCGGGCTCTTTGTGCAACGTTCAGACTTGCCGTCTCATTTTCGCCGTAAATAAAACGGCTACTTTTTCTCTTTTTTCTGGAAATCCAGCAACTGCTCCGGCGTGACCGCCGGGTAACCCTGCGCATCTTCCGGCACTTCGTGTTGGGTGGGGATCGGCACCAGCGGGCCTAAAAAGCGCGGTTCACGTTTGAAGAGGTAGAGATCGGCCATCGCACCCAGACGTGCGCCAAATTCGCGTACCCGTACGGTGAGCATATCTTTCGGGGATGGGACCGCGTAGCACTGGGCCTGGATGCCCATATGCAGCGCAATAAACAGCGCGCGTTCGCAATGGAAGCGCTGAGTGATAATGATAAAGTCGTTGGTATCAAAGACTTTACGGGTGCGCACAATCGAGTCCAGGGTACGAAAACCAGCATAGTCGAGCACGATATCCGCGGGATCGACCCCGGCGGCAATCAGATCTTTACGCATCGTGACCGGCTCGTTATAGCTCTGGAGCGCATTATCGCCGCTCAGCAGCAGGTAGTTTACCTTGCCGCTGTTATAGGCATTCAGCGCCCCCTGAATACGGTAGCGGTAGTACTGATTGATCACCCCGGTGCGGTAATACTTGGCGGTACCCAGCACCACGCCCACCTGACGGTAAGGCAAGTCTTGCAGGTCGTCGAAGATGTAAGGGGCGGTTTTCCAGCTCATCCAGCGGTCGAGGCCAAGCGCAGTCAACAGCACGATGCCAGTCAGGACAAAGAGGCTGTAAAAAACGCGCTTAAACATGGAGATGACTCGTGTCGTGGGTGAAATTTCACTCAGGCTACTTTACCCGTCTGGTAAGCGCAAGAAACGGCGGTTTAATTGGGGGGATTTTCACCAGATACGCGGGCATTCCTGCCCGCGAAGCGGATCAGGCCAGCAAGGTGCGGTCAATATTCTGGCAGCCCAGCGCCTTCAGGGTTGCCACCGTAGCATCCCACTGAATGAGCGACGCATCAGCTTTTTCAGCCAGCATGGCGCGCTGAATGTCCGGATAATCATAGCCATTCAGACTCAGCAGATTCAGGGCACCCTGCAATGGGGGCAGGGTCGGGTTGAATGCCGCGTTCTCAGCATAGCTACCCGTGAAGATCGTACCGTCCCGGCACTCCAGGGCCACACCGCTCGGGGCGTTACTATAAGGGGCGTGGGATTGGTTGGCGGCGGCGATGGCGGCCTGAGTTAAGGCGTCGCCACTCAGAGCGAACCCCTGATTCTGCTCATCCATCAGGAGGGTTTTGATCTCCAGATCTTTCGGGCCAAAGGCATCTGGCAGGTAATCGGCCAGCGTATGTGGGGCGCGACCCGGCAGGTTAATGCGCAGCTCTAAGCCGCTATTCAGCTCATTCATAAACTGACGACAGTGGCCGCACGGCGTGTAATTCACGGTGATGGCGCTCAACCCTTTTTCACCGCGCAGCCAGGCATGGCTGATGGCGCTCTGCTCGGCGTGCACCGTCTGCTGCATGGTGGCGCCCAGGAACTCCATATTGCCGCCAAAATACCAGGTGCCGCTCACGCCGCGCGCAATGGCACCGACGTTAAAGTGCGAAAGATCAGCGCGTGCGCAGGCGGCGGCCAGCGGCAGTAGCGCAAAGGCCAGCGCGTCGTCATCCAGATCGGTTGCCCGTTTCAGTGCGGTGACCTGTTCAGCCGTCAGCAGGGCGGGGAAGTGCGCATCTGCCAGAATCGGGGCCAGGGCTGATTGCAAATTCTCTGCAAGCTGGGCAAAAGCTGATTGAAAACGTGGGTGCATGGCATTGCCTCATAAGGATTAATGGATCGGTAGTGTACGGAGCCGCAACCGGTTTATATGTGACGGCGATCTCATTATGTGTGCAACTTATGAAACAGAAATGAAAAATGCGCGACGCGTCGCAAATTTTAGCCCATTACCGCCAGAATCACCGGGAAGAGGAACGGCGCGAGAAGCGAGGTCATGATCCCGCAAATCACCAGCGCCAGCGAACTGAAAGCCCCTTCCTGATAATCCAGCTCGGCACAGCGCGCGGTGCCAAGGGCATGCGACGCGGTTCCCATCGCTAAGCCGCGGGCTGCTTTGGTCCGAATACGCATCAGGTTCAGCAGCGTGTGACCAAACACCGCCCCGAGGATGCCGACAAAAATCACGCAAACGGCGCTAATGGCCGGGATACCGCCAATGCTTCCGCCCACTGCCATCGCAATAGGGGTCGTGACCGATTTCGGTAAAATAGAGGCGGCGATTTGCGGTGATGCCCCCATCAGCAGTGCAACCGAGGTACCGGTGATCATCGCCACCACGCTGCCCACCAGGCAGATAGTGATGATGGATTTCCAGCGCGCACGGATTTGATGCAGCTGTTCATACAGCGGGAAAGCCAGCGCCACGACCGCAGGCTGCAGGAGATCGTTGAGCACTTTACTGCCTGCGAAATAGTGCTCGTACGAGATACCGGTCACCAGCAGGAAAGGGATGATAACCACCATCGCCACCAGTAACGGATTGAGCAGCGGCATCTTAAAACGCATGGCGAGCTTACGCGCGGCGAAGAAGACGGCCAGGGTTAACGGCAATGACCACCATATATTTGCCATCATTTCTTACTCTCCTTCTCGCCAATTACTTTGCGCTCACCATGAACCAGGTGTGAACTCCAGCTCACCACCAGGAAGACCACCAGAGTGCTGATAAAACAGGAAACAACGATCGGACCATACTGGGCTTTTAGCAGGTCGTAATACTGCATCACCCCCACGCCGATGGGGACAAACAGCAGCGCCATATAGCGAATCAGCACCGAGCATCCCGGTTTAACCCACTTCGCCGGAATGATCTGCAGCGCCAGTAAGACAAAGAGGATCAGCATGCCAATGATGCTGCCCGGAATGGTGATCGGCAGCAGCGATGCCAGGAAGTTACCCACGTAGAGGCAGAGATAGATAAATATGAACGCGCGCAGATACTGCCAGACGTTATTCAATGATTTGTTCATGGTGAAAGCCCTTGAAGAAACGCATTCATCATACAATTAAACCCGGAAACGTGCTACGGATCACATCATGAAATTTGAGCATACCAGACATTGCTTTTTGGAACGTCGGGCATTTCCACAAACACGGGTGACAAGCCTTCACTGACGATATACGATTTATATATGAATCATTACGGAGTATATAAATGGGTATCGTAAAAATTTCCGACCTGCTGCATGACGACATTCGTGATGCCAGCAAAGCCATGTCACGTTCGGTCAATGCTCAGGCCGAATACTGGATCCGCCTCGGTATGATGAGTGAGCTCTACCCTGAACTTAATCATCAGCAGATCAAGATGATGATGCTGAAATCCGGCTCCGACCGTTTACTGGAGGTGATCAATGCCATCAATTCTCATTAAAAGCGCAGATGAGCTGGCGCGCCAGCGTCATGCGGGCGAACTGCTGGCCTCGGTCTTTACCATGCTGGACGCCTTTATTAAGCCAGGCGTCACCACCATGGAGATTAACGACCGGGTGGAAGCCTTTATTATTAATCAACTCCAGGCCCGTCCGGCCAGCAAAGGGCAGTACGATTTCCCGTATGTGCTTAACACCTCGGTGAATGATGTGGTCTGCCACGGTATCCCGAAATCGTCCGAGCACCTGAAATCCGGGTCCATCGTCAATGTCGATATCACGCTCGAAAAAGCGGGCATGATTGCCGACTCCAGTAAAATGTATCTCATTGGCGACGTCTCGCCGCTGGCCCGTCGACTGGTTAATAAAACGTACGAGGCGATGTGGAGAGGAATTAAGGCTGTGAAGCCGGGCGCGACGCTGGGGGACATCGGTCATGCGATTCAGTCTTATGTTGAGAGCAACGGCTACAGCGTGGTGCGGGAATATTGTGGACACGGTATCGGCAAAGAGATGCACGAAGAGCCGCAGGTCTTGCACTATGGAAAGCCCGGTGAGGGCGCCGTGCTCAAAGAAGGGATGGTCTTTACCATCGAGCCGATGATCAACCAGGGCGACAGCCGTATCAAGACCAAAAAAGATGGCTGGACGGTAGTGACCCGCGACAAAAAACTCTCGGCCCAGTGGGAACATACCATCGCCGTCACGGCGGAGGGTTTTGAAGTGCTGACGCTGCGCCCGGAAGAGACGGTGCCTGAGTAAGCGCCGGGCTTTCCACATACCGGGAGAGCGGCTACTATAGCGCGTCTTTTTTCACAGGTACGAACAATGCGTGTATTACTGGCGCCGATGGAAGGCGTGCTCGACTCACTGGTGCGCGAGCTGCTGACCGAGGTTAACGATTACGATCTCTGCATCACCGAATTTCTGCGCGTGGTCGATATGTTGCTGCCAGTAAAGTCGTTTTACAGACTCTGCCCTGAACTCCACAACCAGAGCCGCACCTCTACGGGCACCCTGGTAAGGGTACAGTTGCTGGGGCAATATCCCGAGTGGCTGGCGGAAAACGCCGCACGGGCGGTGGAGCTGGGCTCGTATGGCGTAGATCTCAACTGTGGCTGCCCTTCGAAGCTGGTTAACGGCAGCGGCGGCGGGGCCACGCTATTAAAAGATCCTGAACTTATCTACCGTGGCGCAAAGGCGATGCGCGAAGCGGTACCCGCGCACCTGCCGGTGACGGTAAAAGTGCGGTTGGGATGGGACAGCAGCGATCGCCAGTTTGAGATTGCCGATGCCGTGCAGCAGGCGGGGGCCAGCGAGATGGTGGTTCACGGGCGTACTAAAGAAGATGGCTACAAGGCGGAACGCATTAACTGGCAGGCCATCGGCGAGATCCGTAAACGCCTGTCGATTCCGGTTATTGCCAACGGTGAGATCTGGGATTACGAAAGTGCCCAGGCCTGTATGGCCGCTACCGGCTGTGATTCGGTCATGATTGGCCGTGGCGCCCTGAACGTGCCCAATCTGAGCCGGGTCATAAAATATAACGCGCCGCGCATGCCCTGGGCGGAGGTGGTGACCTTGCTGCAAAAATACAGTCGTCTGGAAAAGCAGGGTGATACCGGGTTGTATCATGTGGCGCGCATTAAACAGTGGCTCAGTTATCTGCGCAAAGAGTATGACGAGGCGCTGTCGTTATTTCAGGAGATCCGCACGCTGCAAACCTCAGCAGAGATTGCGCGCGTCATCCAGGCAAAATAATACCCGCTCGGGCAGGCTCGGGGCTTTTAGATGCCTCTTTCGCTCAGTATTAAAGGGCCTTTGGTACGCAAATCGCCTGCGGGCTGTACAGTGGCCGAGAGCGATCTCCATCACGTTTCTGTTCGTGGCAGATTGAGGCTACGAATGAAAGTGATAGAGTACCTGAACTGGATTGTTACTGCTGCGGCAGGCAAAACCTGATTTCTGGCTTCCGCCGGAGGTCAGGTTTTTTTGTTTTTGGGGTTCCGATGATCATCGCCAAAATTCTTAATAATAATGTGGTGGTTGTTCAGGATGAACACGGGCGCGAACAGGTCGTGATGGGTCGTGGGCTGGCCTTTCAAAAGCGCGTGGGTGAGAACCTGGATAAAGAGAAAGTGGAAAAAGTGTTCGCACTGCACAGTGACGAACTGGTGCATCGCCTCGGGGAGCTTCTCAGTCAGATCCCTCTGGAGGTGATGACCACCTGCGACCGCATTATCGGGCTGGCGGCGCAGCGACTGGGTAAATTGCAGGAGAGTTTATACATCACCCTGACCGACCACTGCTACTTCGCCATTGAGCGGCAGAAGAAGGGGCTGGCGATTAAAAACGTGCTGCTGTGGGAGATCAAACGCCTTTATCCAAGAGAGTTTGAACTGGGACAGGAAGCCCGGGCCATCATCGCCAGAAGGCTCGACGTCGCCTTAGCCGAAGATGAGGCCGGCTTTATCGCGCTGCATCTGGTCACCGCCCAGTTGAATAGCGAAATGCCGGAGGTGATGCACGTTACGCGCGTGATGCAGGAAATTCTGCAGCTAGTGAAGTATCAACTGCAGCTGGAGTATGACGAGGAGTCGCTCAGTTATCAGCGCTTCGTCACCCACCTGAAGTTCTTCGCCCAGCGCATGCTGACGCGAACCGTCGTGGAAGATGACGACGTCTCGCTGCATACCGCGGTGAAAGATAACTATGCGAAGGCGTGGAAATGCGCCGAGAAGATCGCACAGCATCTGCAAAAAAGTTATCAGCGCGAGCTGACAACCGAAGAGATTATGTTCCTCGCTATCCATATTGAGCGGGTAAGAAAAGAGGGGCGTTAAGCCTCAACAACTGGATTGTGACTGCATTACGCAGGCAAAACCTGAGCGCGGCCCCCTGATGGGGGTCGTTCTCGGGTTTTTTTATTTTTAGTCTCAGTCAACGGGTGCCTGCGGGCATTGAAGAAGGAAATCGAGATGGAATATCAAGCATTGGCAAAGGATATTCTCGGCCACGTCGGGGGCAAGGAGAACATTGTCAGTCTGGTGCATTGCGCCACCCGGCTTCGCTTTAAACTGAAAGAGAGCCAAAAGGCGGATGCGGAGGGGCTGAAGAAAAATCCGGGCGTGATTATGGTTGTCGAAAGCGGCGGCCAGTTCCAGGTGGTGATTGGCAACCACGTTAACGATGTGTGGAAAGCCGTTCGTCATGAAGCCGGGCTCACCGATGATACGCCGGTGACGGAAGAGGCGGGCGACAAAGGTAATCTGCTTGGCCGTTTGATCGACATCGTTTCGGGCATCTTCACTCCCTTTATCGGCATACTGGCCGCCTCCGGTATTTTAAAAGGGCTGCTGGCGCTGGCAGTAGTCTGCGGCTGGCTGACCACCGACAGCGGCACCTACAAAATCTGGTTTGCGGCGAGCGATGCGCTCTTCTTCTTCTTCCCACTGGTACTGGGTTACACCGCCGGTAAGAAATTTGGCGGTAATCCCTTCATCACCATGGTCATCGGGGGGGCATTAACCCATCCGATGATGATTCAGGCCTTTGAGGCCAGCCAGCAGGCAGGGGCGATGGAGGACGCTTTCCTCGGGATCCCTGTCACCTGGTTCAACTACAGTTCATCGGTGATTCCGATCATTCTCGCTGCCTGGGTCAGCTGCTGGCTGGAGAAGCAGAGCGTAAAACGCCTGCCCTCTGCAGTGAAAAACTTCTTTACCCCGCTCATCTGTCTGGGCGTGACCGTGCCGCTGACCTTCCTGGTCATTGGGCCGATTGCCACCTGGCTTAGCCAGATGCTGGCAAACGGGTACCAGTGGATTTACGTGCTGGCGCCGTGGCTGGCAGGGGCGGCAATGGGGGCGCTCTGGCAGGTCTGCGTGATCTTCGGCCTGCACTGGGGGCTGGTGCCGCTGATGATTAACAACCTTGCGGTACTGGGGCATGACTCTATGCTGCCGATGTTGCTGCCGGCGGTGTTTGGCCAGGTGGGCGCCGCGCTGGGTATCTTCCTGCGTACCCGTGATAGCCGTCAGAAAATGTTGGCCGGTTCGTCCGTCACCGCAGGGATTTTTGGCATCACTGAACCGGCGGTCTATGGCGTGAACTTGCCGCTGCGTCGTCCGTTTATCTTTGGCTGTGTGGCGGGGGCTATCGGCGGCGCGATTGTGGGTTTCAGCGATACCCACGTCTACTCCTTCGGCTTTGCCAACATCTTTACCGTGGCGCAGATGATCCCGCCAGGCGGCGTGGATGCCACCTTGTGGGGCGGCATTATCGGTACGCTGGTGGCACTGGTGTTGAGCTGCGTCATGACGCTGGTGGCCGGGATGCCGGGCCGGGCAGCGGAAGCCACCCCGGTGGCGGTGCCCCCGGGTGAAAACGATGTGCTGTCGCCGATGACCGGCACCGTACTGGCTCTGGATCAGGTGCCGGATACCACCTTTGCCAGCGGGCTGCTGGGCAACGGGGCGGCAATTATTCCTTCAGACAACAAAGTGATCGCCCCATTTGCCGGGGAGGTGGCCTCGCTGTTTGCCACCAAACATGCCATCGGCCTGCTGAGCGACAGCGGCATTGAGGTGCTGATTCATGTGGGAATCGACACCGTTAAGCTCGACGGCAAACCCTTTACCGCTCACGTGAAGGTGGGTGACAAAGTTCAGCCGGGCGATCTGCTGCTGGAGTTCGATCGCCAGGCGATTATCGATGCCGGCTACGATCTGGCGACCCCTATCATTATCAGTAATAGCGACGAGTACCGGGACGTATCCACCGTGGCGGCCACAGCCGTCAATGCGGGCACGCCGCTACTCTGCGTCAGCCATTAATAACAGGAGAACCTATGAAAACGTTTCCGAATGATTTCTTGTGGGGCGGCGCGGTTGCCGCTAATCAGGTAGAAGGGGCTTATCTGGAGGATGGCAAAGGGTTATCCACCTCTGACGTGCAGCCGCAGGGGGTCTTTGGCCCGGTAGTGGAA
Source organism: Leclercia sp. UBA1284 (assembly GCF_002308415.1). Lineage (NCBI taxonomy): Bacteria > Pseudomonadati > Pseudomonadota > Gammaproteobacteria > Enterobacterales > Enterobacteriaceae > Leclercia > Leclercia sp. UBA1284. The sequence continues at coordinate 2,049,455 of NZ_DBUS01000006.1, read as the reverse complement.
CGGGTTGCGGGCGACAGCGGCATCAAAGACGTGGCGATCGACTTTTATCACCGCTATCCGGAAGATATCAGCCTGTTTGCCGAAATGGGCTTCAGCTGCCTGCGCGTCTCTATTGCCTGGACGCGTATCTTCCCGAACGGTGACGAGCTGCAGCCAAACGAAGCCGGGCTGGCCTTTTATGACAAGCTCTTTGACGAACTGGCCGCCCACGGCATCACGCCGCTGGTGACGCTCTCCCACTACGAAATGCCCTGGGGCCTGGTGAAACAGTACGGCGGCTGGGGCAGTCGTCAGACCATCGGCTTCTTTGAGCGGTACGCGCGCACCGTATTTACACGCTATAAGGAGAAGGTGAAGCTGTGGCTTACGTTCAATGAGATCAACATGTCCCTGCACGCGCCGATGACCGGCGTCGGCCTGCCGGAGAGCAGCAGTAAAGGCGAAGTCTATCAGGCTATCCACCACCAACTGGTGGCCAGCGCACTGGCGGTCAAAGCCTGCCACGAGATCATTGCGGAGGCGAAAATTGGCAACATGCTGCTGGGCGGCCTGGTCTATCCGCTGACCTGCAAACCTGAAGATGTGCTGGAAGCGCTGCAGGAGAACCGCGCCTGGCAGTTCTTCGGTGACGTACAGTGCCGCGGGGCGTATCCGGGCTATATGCTGCGCTTCTTCCGCGAAAACGGCATCCAGTTGGAGATCACCGACGCCGATCGCGAGGCGCTGAAATCAACCGTCGATTTTATCTCTTTCAGCTACTACATGACCGGCTGTGTGACCACCGATGAAGCGCTAAACCAGCAGGCACGCGGCAACATCCTGAGCATGGTCCCCAATCCGCACCTGGCCAGCTCCGAATGGGGCTGGCAGATTGACCCGATTGGCCTGCGTACGCTGCTGAACGTGCTGTGGGATCGCTATCAGAAGCCGCTGTTTATTGTGGAAAATGGACTTGGTGCGAAGGATAAACCGGATGCCGACGGCGTGGTGCAGGATGATTACCGCATCAGTTATCTGAACGATCACCTGGTGCAGGTTCGCGAGGCGATTGACGACGGCGTCGAGATCATGGGGTATACCAGCTGGGGGCCGATTGATCTGGTCAGCGCCTCGAAGGCCGAGCTGTCAAAACGCTATGGCTTTATCTACGTTGACCGTGACGACAAGGGTAACGGCACCCTGGCGCGGAGCCGTAAGAAGAGCTTCTGGTGGTATCAGGAGGTGATTGCCACCAACGGGGCATCGCTAAAAGGGTAACGCAGGAAACATCCCGGCAGGGGTCAGCCTGCCGGGGTATTACTTAGAAGATCATCTTAAACACACCCGTCACCACCAGTAAGCCAATCAGAAATATAACTAAAATAACCCATAACAAAATTTTCATTGTCAGTTCCCTCATCTGTGTATTTTCCCTTTAAGTGTAGCAACCATGACAAAAGCGGCCTGATTTTAGACAAGATCTATACTTACCTCTTTGTCCTTGAGGAGGTGAGTATGACGGCAACACAACGGGTCGCGATTGTGACCGCATCCGATTCCGGCATCGGTAAAACCACGGCACTGATGCTGGCAGAGCGCGGATTTGATATAGGCGTCACCTGGCATTCGGACGAAGAGGGGGCTGCGAAGACCTGCCGGGAGGTAGAAGCCCGTGGCCGCCGCGCGGAGTCCATTCACCTCGATTTAAGCACGCTTCCTGAGGGGGCAAAGGCCATCGAGATGCTGATTTCCCGCTTTGGCCGTCTGGATGTGCTGGTCAATAACGCCGGGGCGATGACCAAAGCCCCGTTCCTCGAGATGAAATTTGAGGAGTGGCGCAGCATCCTCACCGTCGATGTGGACGGGGCCTTTCTCTGTTCGCAGATTGCGGCGCAGCAGATGGTGAAGCAGGGGCAGGGCGGGCGCATTGTGAACATCACGTCAGTGCATGAACATACGCCGTTACCGGAGGCCAGCGCTTACACGGCGGCTAAACACGCCCTCGGCGGGCTAACCAAATCGATGGCGCTGGAGCTCGTCCATCACAATATTCTGGTCAATGCCGTGGCACCGGGCGCTATTGCCACGCCGATGAACGACATGGACGACAGCGAAGTGAAGCCGGGTTCGATGCCCGAAATCCCGCTGGCGCGGCCTGGGCACACCAAAGAGATCGCCAGTCTTGTCGCCTGGCTATGCGACAGCGACGCCAGTTACACCACCGGCCAGTCGTTTATCGTTGATGGGGGCTTTATGCTGGCCAATCCGCAGTTCAAGCCCCAGTCGTAGCCGGGGTTAATCGCGCTTATTCTCACGGCGCTTTAACCACAGGCGTATCAGCACCACCAGCACCAGCACGCCAATCAGCCACACCCAGTGGCGCAGGTGCTGGTCAAAGCTATGCAGCCACGGGCCTATCACTTCTCCACCCGCGTAACCCAGGGTGGAGAAGATCAGCGCCCAAAGAATGGCGCCGAGGATATTTAGCGGCAGGAAGATTTTGGGCGGAAGACGGCTGGCCCCGATGAGCAGCGGGCCGATAATGCGAAAGCCATACATAAAGCGGGTGCCGATGACAAACAGGTAAGGGTGGCGCTGAATCAGTTTTTGCGCCCGCTGGATTTTTTTCTGATGGCGAGAGAAGCGCCGTAACAGCGCCGGGCCAAAGCGGACGCCAAGAAAATAGAGCAGTTGATCGCCGATCATCCCCCCCAGCGCCACGGCAGCTACCACCAGCGGGAATTTCAAGAGGCCCTGGTGCGCGGCCACGCCGCCCAGAAGCGTAATGGTTTCCCCTTCTGCCACGCTGCCTATCACTAACGCGGCATATCCGTATTGTTCTATCAGTGCATTGATATCCATAAGATAAGCGTAGTTCCTCTCTGGTCATAACGGCATTTTTTATGCTGTACACAAAATAATCTGATGCCTGGATTATACTTAAGTATCGCTGTACGGGCCGACAACAAGGGGGCGTTATGAACCATGTCTGGGGACTTTTTTCCCATCCCGACCGTGAAATGCACGTTATCAGAAGTGAAAACGAAACCGTCAGTCATCACTATACCCATCATGTGTTGCTGATGGCGGCGATCCCCGTCATTTGCGCGTTTATTGGCACCACGCAGATTGGCTGGGATTTTGGTGATGGCACAGTTATACAACTCTCCTGGATGACCGGCCTGGCGCTTGCGGTGATCTTTTACGGCATGATGCTGGCCGGTGTGGCGATCATGGGGCGCGTGATTTACTGGATGGCGCGTAACCACCCGCAGCGTCCCTCCCTCACGCTCTGTATGATCTTCGCCGGCTATGTTGCTACTCCGCTGTTTTTAAGCGGCATTGTGGCGATTTACCCGCTGGTCTGGCTCTGTGCGCTGGTGGGCACCGTTGCGCTGTTCTATACCGGATATTTGCTGTATGTCGGCATTCCCACCTTCCTCAATATCAATAAAGAGGAGGGGCTCAGTTTCTCCAGCTCGACGCTGGCTATCGGCGTGCTTGTGCTGGAAGCGCTGCTGGCGCTGACTGTTATTCTCTGGGGTTATGGGTATCGCCTGTTCTGAATGCACTGCATTGCTGGCGTAATAGCCAGCAATGCAGCATCTGTTCACGATTATCTTCTGGCGGCTAGGCATCCGGGCGGCTATGATGACGTTTGCCAGCCGGTGATGCCTCACTTCATCGGCGGTGTACGTTATCACGTGCGTGAATAATTATCCGAAGTCTCCCCATGCTGAAATTCCGCGTTTCTATACTGAGCCTTGCCCTGTTGCTAACCGTACCTGTTGCGACACCGGCCCTCGCGAAAACCGCCGCCGTGACGACGGCAGCCCAGCCGGAAATTGCCTCCGGTAGCGCGATGATCGTCGATCTGAACACCAATAAGGTGATCTACGCCAGCCACCCAAATCTGGTGCGCCCGATCGCTTCCATCACCAAATTAATGACCGCGATGGTCGTGCTGGACGCACGACTGCCGCTGGATGAGAAACTGAAAGTCGATATCAGCCAGACGCCTGAAATGAAAGGGATCTACTCCCGCGTGCGCCTGAACAGCGAAATCAGCCGTAAAAATATGCTGTTGCTGGCACTGATGTCCTCGGAAAACCGCGCGGCGGCGAGCCTGGCTCACCACTATCCGGGCGGCTATAACGCCTTTATCAAGGCCATGAACGCTAAGGCGAAAGCGCTGGGCATGACCCATACCCGCTTCGTAGAGCCGACAGGCCTGTCGATCCATAACGTCTCGACCGCGCAGGATCTGACCAAAATGTTGATCGCCAGCAAACAGTATCCGCTGATTGGCCAGTTGAGCACTAACCGAGAAGAGATGGCAACTTTTGCGAACCCGGCTTATACCTTGCCGTTCCGCAATACTAACCATCTTGTCTACCGTGATAACTGGAATATTCAGTTGACCAAAACTGGTTTTACCAACGCGGCAGGCCACTGCCTGGTGATGCGTACGGTGATCAAGGGTAAACCGGTGGCGCTGGTGGTGATGGATGCTTTCGGCAAATACACCCACTTCGCGGATGCCAGCCGTCTGCGTACCTGGATTGAGACGGGGAAAGTGATGCCGGTTCCGGCGGCGGCGCTGAGCTATAAAAAGCAAAAAGCGGCCCAGATGGCGGCGGCGGGTACTCTCGCCGGCGAACAGACCGCCCAGAACGACTAATTACTCCGGCAGCGTCCAGTCACCGTCGTTGAGTGGACGCTGCAAAATCAGGGTATCGCGCCAGTCCCCTTTCTTGTAACCCACGCTCCTGAGCTGTCCGGCCACTTCAAATCCGTGCTTTTTATGCAGGCGCAACGAGCCGGTGTTATTCGGCCCATCGCCGATGATGGCGATCATCTGCCGCCACGGCCCCTGTTCGCTGCGTGCAATCAACGCGCTGAGCAGGGCGCTGCCAAAACCCCGTCCCGGCGTGCTGGCGTCAACGTAGATCGACTCTTCAAGGGTGTAGCGATAGGCGGAGCGGGGACGGTATAGCGTCGCATAGCAGTAGCCCACCAGGATGCCGCGATAGAGGGCAACCAGCCAGGGTAATCCCTCTCCGGTCACGCTCTTGATGCGTTGACGCATCTCTTCTACCGTCGGGGGAACCTCTTCAAACGAGGCCCGCCCATTGAGGACATGCCAGGCGTAAATTGCCGCAATGGCATGCGCATCGTCGGGCAGCACATCGCGTACCACAACTTCCGTTTCGGTTAACATTTCTACAGCCGACATGGTCTGCCCATTCCTCATCAAAAAGCCAGAGAAACGTTTCTCTGGCACAGTGATGCTACTTTAGTCCTGCTGCATGTCGCTTAACAAATGCTTCTGCGACCCTTTCTGGTCTATTTCGTCGTTTGCAAAGTATCACCCGCTGGATTAGTCCCTTCAGCCCAGTTTTTGTGCTTAGTGGTTTTACCAATGCCGGGGTTCATACTGTTGGTGGGGTCATTTGCGCGATAAAACTGCTTTAATGCTTCCGGCGCTTCGTAGAGGTGGCCGACATTATGCTCCGCAGGATATTGCGCCCCGCGCGCCTGCAATAGCGCCAGCATTTGCTCCTTCAGCGCATGGGCATCCACCCCTTTTTTGACGATATAGTCCTGGTGGAAGACATAACACATAAAGTGGCCATAATAGAGCTTATGCACCAGCTGGCTGTCGATCTCCGGCGGCAGCTGTTCAAACCACTCGGTATCATTGCGGCGCAGGGCGATATCCAGCGCAAGGATATCTTCAACTTCATCGGCATGAACCGCCTGATAACGGATAGCCGCGCCGGCGGCGGCAAAACGGTGCAAGAATGCTTTGCTGCCTTCTTCGGGGGTACAGGCGAAGAAATCCCCGTCGGCGGTTTTGAAATATTCGCTTAACCAGCTTTGCGCTTCGGCAATACCGTCGCCCGCCATCTTCAGTAACAGGTGATGCTCGTACTTATCGCGCCAGCTCTTCATACGTGGGGGTAGGTGTGCCGGGAAGGCGTTGCCCAGTTTCTGCATAAACCGGTCGGTAAAGTGCGGTTTAAAGAGCGAGACTTTATCCAGCATCGCATCGGTACGCCCCTTCATAGTAAAGAAGAAGGGCATCTTGTCGGTACCGAGTTTGTCGATCATCAGGAACGTATCTTTGCCGTAACGCTCAGCAATATCGTAAATGTCCCGGTGCATATACTCACCCGCCACCGGCAGATGAGAGAACTCGCCAAGGATATGACGGCGAAGGGTGGTCAGGACCTCCGGCTGGTTGGTGCCAATATAGAACACCTGCTGATTTTTCTCGGCTTCAAAGGTGTCCAGGCGCACGGCAAAGACCGCCAGTTTGCCCGCACAGCCGGAGGATTCAAACAGTCGATCCGGGTCAGCGTTATAACGTGCCGGCGTATCGGCATCAATTTCGCGCACGCGGCTGATGTAGTCATGATCGTGCGCGTGGCGCCCGTCGTGAAGCACATCCTCATCTTTAACCCGATCGTCATCCAGCTTGCTAAGGATCTGCTCTGGCGTAACGCCCAGTTCAATACCGAGATGGTTCACCAGTTGAAGCTTGCCGTTTTCATCGATGCGCGCAAAGAGCGACATCTCGGTATACGCAGGACCGCGCTGCACCAGTGATCCACCGGAGTTATTGCAGATACCTCCGACTACCGACGCCCCAATGCAGGAGGAGCCAATCACCGAGTGCGGCTCGCGTCCCAGCGGCTTAAGCGCTTTTTCCAGTGAGTAGAGGGTGGTGCCCGGATAGGCCAGAACCTGTTCGCCGTTGTCCAGCAGGTGCAGCTTATCCAGTCGCAGGGTACTGATGATCACGATATCGCGGTCGTAGTCGTTACCGTTGGGGGTAGAACCTTCGGTCAGGCCGGTATTGGCTGCCTGCATCAGGATGATTTTATCGGCCTCAACGCAGAGGCTGAGCACGCGCCATAGTTCCAGCAAGGTTCCCGGGAATACCACCGCGAGCGCATCGCCCTGGCCGGAACGGAACCCTTTACGATAGCGGGCGGTCTTCGCCGCGTCGGTCAACAGGTGGGACGCGCCCACCAGTCGTGACAATTCATTGATAAATGCGTTGTTATCGTGCGTGTTGACGGAAGACATTTCCACTCCTTGTGATGAAGCAAACTCGTGCTCTACAGCATAGCGCGATTAATCTTTAGACGAACCTCTATTCACCAGAAAAATCAGAGAATAAACCCTGCAAGCGGCGCAGGGTTTATGGCACACTGCGTTTTTCGCACGGTCTGGCCGCGATTATCCGGCGGTTATTGATGAGAGAGTAAACGACATGAAATGGCTATGTTCTGTAGGTGTCGCTGTAAGTCTGGCACTGCAACCCGCGCTGGCTGATGAGCTGTTTGGCAATCATCCCCTGACGCCGGAAGCGCGTGACGCCTTTGTTACCGACCTGCTCAAGAAGATGACGGTCGATGAGAAAATTGGTCAGTTACGTCTTATCAGCGTCGGCCCGGATAACCCGAAAGAGGCCATCCGTGAGATGATCAAAGAGAGTCAGGTTGGGGCGATTTTCAATACCGTCACCCGCCAGGACATCCGCAAAATGCAGGACCAGGTGATGGAGTTGAGTCGCCTGAAGATCCCATTGTTCTTTGCCTATGACGTGCTGCACGGCCAGCGTACCGTCTTCCCGATTAGCCTGGGTCTGGCCTCCTCATTTAACCTCGATGCGGTGAAAACCGTGGGGCGCGTCTCGGCGTATGAAGCAGCCGACGATGGCCTGAATATGACCTGGGCGCCAATGGTCGATGTCTCTCGCGATCCGCGCTGGGGCCGCGCCTCGGAAGGCTTCGGGGAAGATACCTACCTTACCGCCACCCTGGGCAAAACCATGGTGGAAGCGATGCAGGGCAAAAGCCCGGCGGATCGCTATTCGGTGATGACCAGCGTAAAGCACTTCGCAGCCTACGGCGCCGTTGAGGGTGGTAAAGAGTACAACACCGTCGACATGAGCCCGCAGCGTCTGTTTAACGACTATATGCCGCCCTACAAAGCGGGGCTGGACGCGGGCAGCGGCGCGGTAATGGTCGCCCTGAACTCCCTGAACGGGACCCCGGCGACCTCGGATGCCTGGCTGCTGAAAGAGGTTCTGCGTGACGAGTGGGGCTTCAAGGGCATTACCGTTTCCGATCACGGGGCCATTAAGGAGCTGATCAAGCACGGCACCGCCTCCGATCCTGAAGATGCTGTGCGCGTCGCCCTGAAGTCTGGCATTAACATGAGCATGAGCGACGAGTATTACAGCAAATATCTGCCGGGGCTGGTCAAATCGGGCAAGGTCACCATGGCGGAGCTGGACGACGCGACCCGTCACGTTCTGAATGTGAAATATGACATGGGGCTGTTTAACGATCCGTACAGCCACCTGGGGCCGAAAGAGTCTGATCCGGTAGACACGAACGCCGAAAGCCGCCTGCATCGTAAAGAAGCCCGCGAAGTCGCCCGCGAAAGTCTGGTGCTGCTGAAAAACCGTCTCAATACGCTGCCGCTCGCCAAATCGGGCACCGTGGCGGTGATCGGGCCGCTGGCCGACAGCAAGCGCGACGTGATGGGGAGCTGGTCGGCAGCCGGGGTGGCGGACCAGTCGGTCACCGTGCTGACGGGTATCAAAAATGCGCTGGGCGACAACGCCACCGTGAAGTATGCCAAAGGTGCCAACGTGACTAACGATCAGGGCATCGTCACCTTCCTCAATCAGTATGAAGAGGCGGTGAAGGTCGATCCGCGTTCGCCAAAAGAGATGATCGACGAAGCGGTGAATACCGCGAAGCAGTCTGACGTCATCGTTGCCGTGGTGGGTGAAGCGCAGGGCATGGCCCATGAGGCCTCCAGCCGGACTGACATCACCCTGCCGCAAAGTCAGCGTGACCTGATTACCGCGCTGAAAGCCACCGGCAAACCGCTGGTGCTGGTGCTGATGAATGGCCGTCCGCTGGCGCTGGTAAAAGAGGATCAGCAGGCGGATGCCATTCTGGAAACCTGGTTCGCCGGCACCGAGGGCGGGAACGCCATTGCCGATGTGCTGTTTGGCGATTACAACCCGTCCGGTAAGCTGCCGATGTCCTTCCCGCGTTCGGTTGGACAGATCCCGGTTTACTACAGCCACCTCAACACCGGCCGTCCGTACAACGCGGATAAGCCAAACAAATACACCTCACGCTACTTCGACGAAGCCAATGGCCCGCTTTATCCCTTTGGCTATGGCCTGAGCTACACCACATTTAGCGTCTCTGAGGTGAAAATGTCTTCCCCGTCGATGGCCCGTGACGGCAAGGTCACCGCCAGCGTGCAGGTAACCAACAGCGGTAAACGTGAAGGTGCGACCGTGCTGCAGATGTACATTCAGGACGTTACCGCCTCAACCAGCCGCCCGGTTAAACAACTGCGTGGGTTTGAGAAGATTAGCCTGAAGCCGGGCGAGACCAAAACCGTTAACTTCCCGATCGATATCGAGGCGCTTAAGTTCTGGAATCAGCGCATGAAGTACGATGCTGAACCGGGCAAATTCAACGTCTTTATTGGCCAGGACTCTGCGCGGGTAAACAAAGGCGAGTTCGAACTGCTGTAACCCCTCCTCCAGACATCCCCTGCCGTGCGGGGGATGTCTCTCACGCGATGCAAATAACGCAATTTGGCGGTTAATTTCGCGATTTTAAACTACGCTTTTCACTCAAGCCTCTGAAAAGGGCGATAAAAAAATGAGGAATGAGGTATGACGATTTCGAAGGGGATTTTAGGCTCAGCGGCACTTTTGGCGGCGTTGAGTTTACCGCTGCAGGCCGCGGAGCCTGTGAAAGTGGGCTCTAAAATTGATACGGAGGGGGCGCTGCTCGGCAATATCATTTTGCAGGTGCTCGAAAGTCACGGCGTAAAAACAGTCAATAAAGTTCAGCTTGGCACCACCCCGGTAGTGCGCGGTGCCATCACGTCCGGCGAGCTGGATATCTACCCGGAATATACCGGCAACGGGGCGTTTTTCTTCAAAGATGAAAACGATGCCGCATGGAAGAATGCCAGCCAGGGCTACGAAAAAGTTAAAAAACTCGACGCCGAACAGAACAAGCTGGTGTGGTTAACCCCGGCCCCGGCCAATAACACCTGGACCATCGCGGTGCGCAATGACGTGGCGGAAAAGGGCAAACTGACGACGCTTGAGGATCTTAGCCGCTATCTGAAAGAGAAAGGCGAATTCAAACTGGCCGCGTCGGCAGAATTTATCGAACGTGCGGATGCGTTACCCGCGTTTGAAAAAACTTACGGCTTCAAGCTCGACCAGAGCCAGCTATTGTCACTGGCCGGTGGCGATACGGCTGTGACCATTAAAGCGGCGGCGCAGCAGACTTCCGGGGTGAATGCGGCTATGGCCTACGGCACCGACGGCCCGGTCGCGGCGTTGGGTCTACAGACCCTTACCGATCCGAAGGGGGTTCAGCCTATTTATGCGCCTGCACCCGTGGTGCGGGAAGCGGTGCTGAAGGCCTATCCGCAGCTCGGCGAATGGCTGAAGCCCGTCTTTGAAAGCCTGGATGAGAAAACCTTACAGCAGCTGAATGCCAGCATTGCGGTAGAGGGGCTGGATGCCAAAAAAGTGGCGGCAGATTATCTTAAGTCGAAAGGGCTGGTGAAATAGCCCACCGCAACAGGACTCTGCTGTGCCGATAACCTGTCATAACCGCGTGCTGTTGCTGCTGGCCATTCTGGCTGTGGCGGCAGCCGCGCTGCCTTTCGTCAATTTCGCCCCAAACCGGCTGGTTTCCGGAGAGGGGCGTGCGCTCTGGCAAATCTGGTCTTTTTCCCCCTGGCTGCTTCTGGCGCCGCTCTGCCTGCTGGCGGGGCTATCGCTGGCGCGTGGCCGACTGGCGCTGATGCTGACGCTACTGGTATGCGAGCTGCTGTTTATTGTGCTTTTCTGGAGCGCAGGGCAGGCGGCCACACACCTGGTAACGGCAGAGAGTCCGCTGGCTCGTACGTCGGTTGGCAGCGGTCTGTGGCTCTGGCTGGCCTTGTGCTTGCTGGCATGCAGCGATGCTATTCGTCGTCTCTCGACTCAGCCTGTCTGGCGCTGGCTGCTGCATGCGCAAATCTGGATCCTGCCGTTAGCCCTGCTCTTTAGCGGTGAGTTGAATAGCTTATCGTTGCTAAAGGAGTACGCCAATCGGCAGGAGGTGTTTGATAACGCGCTGGCGCAGCATCTAACGCTATTGCTGGGCACTCTCGCCCCTGCGCTGGTCATTGGCGTGCCGCTGGGGATGTGGTGTTATCGCCATCCCACCCGCCAGGGGCCGGTGTTTGCGGTGTTGAATGTTATCCAGACTATCCCTTCCGTGGCCCTGTTTGGCCTGCTGATCGCGCCGCTGGCCGGGCTGACCAAAGCCTTTCCGTGGCTCTCGACGCTGGGTATCGCCGGGACAGGGCTAACCCCGGCGCTGATTGCCCTGGTGCTCTACGCCTTGCTGCCGCTGGCGCGAGGGATGGTGGCGGGGTTAAGCCATGTGCCTGCCGACGTACTGGAAAGTGCTGATGCGATGGGCATGAACGCCCGTCAGCGCTTCTGGCAGATCCAGCTTCCCCTTGCGCTACCGGTGCTGCTACGCGCATTACGGGTGGTAGCGGTACAGACGGTCGGGATGGCGGTGATTGCCGCGCTGATTGGAGCCGGCGGGTTTGGTGCACTGGTGTTCCAGGGGCTGCTGAGTAGTGCCCTCGATCTTGTGCTGTTGGGTGTGGTGCCGGTCATTGCGCTGGCAGTCGTCATTGACGCTCTCTTCGCCCTGTGGATAGCGCTACTGAAAGGGAGTCGCGATGATTGAATTCCAGGATGTAAATAAAGTATTCGCCGGTCAGCCGGCGGTCAGCGACCTGAACCTCACCTGTGAGGAGGGGGCGTTTTCAGTGCTGATTGGCACCTCCGGATCGGGGAAGTCCACCACCCTGAAAATGATCAATCGGCTGGTGGAACATGACAGCGGCCGCATCTGCTTCGCCGGGCAAGAGATCCGCAGCCTGCCGGTGCTGGAGCTGCGTCGGCGTATGGGGTACGCCATTCAATCCATCGGGCTGTTCCCCCACTGGACGGTCGCGCGCAATATTGCCACCGTGCCGCAGTTGCAAAAGTGGTCGAAACAACAGATCGACGACCGCGTCGATGAGCTGATGGCGCTGCTGGGTCTGGATCCCTCCCTGCGGGAACGCTATCCGCATCAGCTTTCTGGCGGGCAGCAGCAGCGCGTAGGGGTTGCCCGGGCGCTGGCTGCTAACCCAGAAGTGCTATTAATGGATGAACCCTTCGGGGCGCTGGATCCGGTCACACGCAGCGCATTGCAGCTGGAGATGACCCGTATTCACCGCATTCTGGGGCGCACCATTGTTCTGGTGACCCACGATATTGACGAGGCCCTGAGGCTGGCGGACAGACTGGTGCTGATGGATAACGGCAGAGTCGTGCAGCAAGGCTCGCCGCTGGAGCTGTTAACACAGCCCGCCACCCCCTTTGTACGTGAGTTCTTTGGCCACAGCGAGCTGGGGGTGCGGTTGCTCTCCCTGCGAACGGTGGGTGAGTCGATGCGCCGGGAGATGACCCCTGAGGCGGGTGAGCCCTTACAAGACAGCATGACCCTGCGCGATGCCCTGTCGGCGTTTGTCACTGGCCGCTGCGAGCGGTTGCCGGTCGTCAACGCCCAGGGTCAGCCTTGCGGCACGCTGCATTTTCGCGATCTGCTGAACGGGGAGGCCGCGCATGAAGTGGATGCGTGATCCGCTGTTGTGGCTGGTGCTGCTCTTCGTGGCGCTGCTGCTGCTCATGCCCCACAGTGCGCCCCTTTTCAGCGCTCTGTTTCCTGAACTGCCTCGTCCGGTTTATCAGCAAGAGAGTTTTCTGAGCCTGACGCTGGCGCACTTCTGGCTGGTGGGGATATCGAGCCTGATTGCGGTGGCGATTGGCGTGGGGGCAGGCATTGCGGTGACGCGTCCGGCAGGGGCGGAGTTTCGCCCATTAATTGAAACGCTGGCTGCTATCGGGCAGACGTTCCCGCCGGTGGCGGTACTGGCCATTGCGGTGCCCGTGATGGGGTTTGGGCAACAGCCGGCGATTATCGCCCTGATCCTCTACGGCGTGTTGCCGATTTTACAGGCGACGCTGGCAGGGCTCGCGGCAGTGCCCGCCTCGGCCATCAGCGTAGCGGAAGGGATGGGGATGAGCGGCTGGCAGCGACTGCGCAGTATTGAGCTGCCGCTGGCGGCGCCGGTGATGATGGCCGGTATCCGCACCTCGGTGATCATCAATATTGGTACGGCGGCTATCGCGTCGACGGTGGGGGCGAACACACTGGGAACGCCGATTATTATCGGCTTAAGCGGATTCAATACGGCTTATATCATTCAGGGGGCGACTCTGGTGGCGCTGGCGGCCATTGTGGTAGACCGCGCCTTTGAACGGCTGGCAGGCTGGATCAGCCGACACCGCCGCGAACAATAAAGGAATAGCCAGCCAGCATCACACCGCCAATACCGCTTACGGCCATCAGTGCGAACAGGGTGATTACCGCCACTTTGGTTGCTTTCATCTTGTGCTCCTTTTGTTAACAGAGCGATTATACGGCGAAGCAAGGCTGTTAATGAACCATTAATTGCCATTAAGGGAGAAGACTGGATATCCGTGCTCTTGCCACTGGGTCAGTTGCTGCTGCTGTGCTTCGGTGGGGGACTCACCGCACCACACCAGCAGCGTCTGGCCGTCGAACAGCTCCGGGCGCAACTGGCCGAGCGAATGAGCCAGCACATCGACGCGCCACCCCTGCTGGGCGGCGATCCAGGCTTCCAGCCACAGGCGGGTCGTATCATGCACGTTCCAGCCAATGACGAGCGCGTCTTTGCTGTTTTTCTTACGCGCCGTCGCCAGACAGATGCAGATGTAATTAATCAGCACGCCATCCAGTGCACTCAGTAACGCCTGAAGGGTTGGTTGTTGGGATTGCAGACGTCGGCGAAGGGGGATGAAAAGGTGGGCAATTAACGTCTGTGCGGGATAGTCACTGCCCCGTTCCTTAAGCCAGAGACGCAGGCGGTTGAGATGGCCAGACTGCAAATAGCGTAGCAACACTTCCTGTTGTTCGCGCCAGATGTCCTGTTCAGTATTATTCTGCTCGCTCAGCAGGGTTTTCACCTTGCTGACCTGCACGCCGTTATCAATCCAGCCTTTAATTTCGCGGATCCGATCGATATCCGCATCGTTAAACAGCCGATGCCCGCCGTCGGTTCGCTGCGGTTTCAGTAATCCGTAGCGACGCTGCCAGGCCCGTAACGTAACGGGATTGATGTCACAAAGAAGTGCCACTTCCCCTATCGTGTAAAGCGCCATCTGAGCCCCCTGGCTTGCGCATTCCCAGCTTAACTGTAGACCGAGTTTCGCGAACCAGGAAGAATTGTCCTTTTTTTGCACAAACAATACGAAGATCAGAATATGTTCAGCAAAAGGTGTGATGTCAGCCACGAAACGAGGTTTATTAAGTATTGCTACAAAGAAAGTTAACGCTTATGGGTGTATGTTACGCGCTTTTAGGGTTTGCGGTTTTCAAGTATGTACGAATTCAATCTGGTGTTGTTACTGCTTCAGCAGATGTGTGTGTTCCTGGTCATTGCCTGGCTGATGAGCAAAACGCGCCTCTTTATCCCCCTGATGCAGGTCACCGTGCGTCTGCCGCATAAACTCCTCTGCTACGTCGTATTCTCTATTTTCTGTATTCTCGGCACCTGGTTCGGCCTGCATATTGAAGACTCCATTGCCAATACGCGCGCTATTGGCGCGGTCATGGGCGGGCTGCTGGGCGGCCCGGTTGTAGGTGGGTTGGTGGGGTTGACCGGTGGGCTGCACCGCTACTCCATGGGCGGCATGACGGCGCTAAGCTGCATGATCTCCACCATCGTTGAGGGGCTGCTGGGTGGGCTGGTGCACAGCTACATGATTAAGCGTGGCCGTCCGGACAAAGTTTTCAGCCCCTTGACCGCGGGCGCCATCACCTTTGTGGCCGAACTGGTGCAAATGTTGATCATCCTGCTTATTGCCCGCCCCTATGACAGCGCGCTGCATCTGGTGAGCAGCATCGCGGCACCGATGATGGTCACGAACACCGTCGGTGCCGCACTTTTTATGCGTATCTTGCTCGATAAGCGGGCCATGTTTGAAAAGTATACCTCGGCATTTTCCGCCACCGCCCTGAAAGTCGCGGCCTCGACAGAGGGGATTTTGCGCCAGGGATTCAACGAAGAGAACAGCATGAAAGTGGCGCTGGTTCTGCATCAGGAGCTGGACATCAGCGCGGTAGCCATCACCGATCGTGAGAAGTTGCTGGCCTTTACCGGTATTGGAGACGACCATCACCAGCCGGGCAGACCGATTTCGTCCAGCTATACGCTTCGCGCCATCGAGACCGGTGAGGTAGTCTACGCAGACGGTAACGAAGTGCCGTACCGCTGTTCGCTGCATCCCCAGTGCAAGCTGGGGTCGACGCTGGTGATCCCGCTGCGGGGAGAGAATCAGCGGGTCATGGGCACCATCAAGCTCTATGAAGCCAAAAACCGACTCTTTAGCTCCATCAACCGCACGCTGGGGGAGGGGATTGCCCAGCTGCTCTCGGCGCAGATTCTGGCCGGGCAGTATGAGCGACAAAAAGCGTTACTGACGCAGTCGGAGATCAAGCTGCTGCATGCTCAGGTAAATCCGCATTTCCTGTTCAATGCCCTGAATACGCTTAAGGCGGTGATCCGCCGTGATAGCGACCAGGCCACGCAGCTGGTGCAATTTTTATCGACCTTCTTCCGTAAGAACCTGAAGCGGCCGTCAGAGATTGTCACCCTGGCAGATGAAATAGAGCATGTGAATGCCTATCTGCAAATTGAAAAGGCGCGCTTCCAGGCGCGTTTACAGGTAACGCTGAACGTGCCGGAGAAGCTCTCATGGCAACAGCTGCCTGCTTTTACCCTGCAGCCGCTGGTCGAGAACGCCATCAAGCATGGCACTTCCCAGCTGTTGGGCACCGGTGAGATCTCCATTACCGCCAGCCAGTTTAATCACCATCTGGTGCTTGATATTGAAGATAACGCTGGCTTGTATATCGCAAAACCCGGATCCACTGGACTGGGCATGGGGCTGGTCGATAAACGATTGCGTGCCCATTTCGGCGATAGCTGCGGCATTACCGTGGCCTGTGAACCGGATTGCTTTACCCGTATTACCTTACGTCTGCCCCTGGAGGAACGCACATGCTGAACGTGCTGATAGTTGATGATGAACCTCTGGCGAGGGAAAACCTGCGGGTGCTCCTGCAGGAACAGCGTGATATCGAGGTGGTGGGGGAGTGCGCCAACGCCATCGAAGCTATCGGGGCCGTCCATACGCTGCGCCCGGATGTGCTGTTTCTGGACATTCAGATGCCACGCATCAGCGGGCTGGAGATGGTGGGAATGCTCGATCCGGCGCACCGGCCCTATATCGTTTTTCTGACCGCCTACGATGAGTACGCAGTAAAAGCCTTTGAAGAACATGCGTTTGATTATCTGCTGAAGCCCATCGAAGAGAAGCGGCTGGAAAAGACCCTTAACCGCTTACGGCAAGAGCGTAGCGTGCAGGATGTTTCGCTGCTGGCGGAAAATCAGCAGCCCCTGAAGTTCATTCCCTGTTCGGGCCATAGCCGTATTTATCTGCTGCAGATGGATGACGTGGCCTTTGTCAGCAGTCGAATGAGTGGGGTTTTCGTGACCAGCCATGAAGGCAAAGAGGGTTTTACCGAGCTGACGCTACGAACCCTGGAGAGCCGCACGCCGCTGTTGCGCTGCCATCGACAATACCTGGTTAACATGGCCCACCTGGAAGAGATCCGGCTGGAGGAGAACGGTCAGGCGGAGCTGGTGTTAAAATCCGGGCAGACGGTGCCGGTGAGCCGCCGCTATCTGAAGAGTTTGAAAGAGGCGATTGGTCTGTAAAACTGCTACACTGCGCGCCATTGCATTATCGACAGTTAAAGGCACTCATGCTTAGTAATGACATTCTTCGTAGCCTGCGCTACACCCTGAAAGCGAACAATAACGATATGGTGCGCATTCTTGCGCTCTCCAAGATGGAGTCCACCTCTGCCGGTTTCGACACCTGGATGACCAAAGAAGACGAAGAGGGTTTTGTCCGTTGTCCGGACATTATTCTGTCTGGCTTCCTGAACGGGCTGATCTACGATAAGCGTGGCAAAGATGAATCCGCGCCTGAGCTGGCGCTCGAGCGTCGTGTTAACAATAACACGGTGCTGAAGAAACTGCGCATCGCCTTCTCCCTGAAAACAGACGATATTCTGGCGATCATGACCGAGCAGAAGTTTCGCGTCTCTATGCCGGAAATCACGGCCATGATGCGCGCGCCGGACCACAAGAACTACCGTGAGTGCGGCGATCAGTTCTTGCGTTACTTCCTGCGCGGCCTGACCAACCGGGTGCACGCCAAAGCCTGACGCCAGTGACCGCCCCGGCAGCTACGTTCTGCGGGGGCGCGTACTCATTTCACCTCGACAAATCCCTGCGCAAGCCGATGTTCTGCCGATTCAGCCATTGAAAGGCTCGGTTTTTCACAGTCGGCCTCTTTACCCTGTAATTTGCACAGATCGCGGTCGCTGACCTCGCTAAAGTTTACCGAGACGCGTAGCAGTACGGCGTCGGGCTGATACTCTGCACTGTATTTGGCGCCTTTAACCCCGGCGTAATGGGCCACCATGGGCTCAATGGACTGACGCGCCTGCGCTTCATCCGCGGCACCCATCGATCGGTAGGTGATCTTACTCTGGGTATCCTGACGAGTGATGGTGTCCCCTTCATAGTAATAGGTGAAGGTGATCTCACTCTCTTTTGCGCCGTTGGTAAAGGTGCGGCTGTTTTCGCTTGTGCTATCGCAGCCCACAGCCGTGGCGGCGAACAAGACCACGGCCAGCGCGGTGGTGAGGCGGTTTACTGTCATCAAATTCCCTTTTGTTAAAGCAGACCCTTTTTCGCGACGATGCTAACAGGTCGCCGTGATATCCAAAGCGGGAATGTGGTGAAGGGATTTGATTTCGGAATTTATAAAAAAAGCGCTGCCAGTGCAGCGCTTTCAAGGGGAGGGGGTTATTTCACCTGCTGACCCGGCTTCGCGCCGTCGTCAGGGCTTAACAGGAAGATATCTTTCCCGCCAGGACCTGCGGCCATCACCATACCTTCAGAGATGCCGAAGCGCATTTTGCGTGGCGCAAGGTTAGCCACCATCACCGTCAGGCGACCAATCAGCACCTGCGGATCTGGATAGGCAGAGCGGATGCCGGAGAAGACGTTACGCTTCTCGCCGCCCAGATCCAGCGTCAGACGCAGCAGCTTGTCGGAGCCGTCGACGAATTCCGCGTTTTCAATCAGCGCGACGCGCAGGTCGACTTTGGCGAAATCATCAAAGGTGATGGTCTCCTGAATCGGATCGTCTGCCAGCGGGCCGGTTACCGGCGCAGCGGCAGCCTTCACCTCTTCTTTAGAGGCGTCGACCAGGGCCTCAACCTGCTTCATTTCGATGCGGTTATAGAGCGCCTTGAAGGTGTTCACCTTGTGGCCGAGCAGCGGCTGCTGGATGGCATCCCAGGTCAGTTCGGTGTTCAGGAATGCTTCAGCACGGGCAGAGAGCTGCGGCAGAACCGGCTTCAGCCAGGTCATCAGCACGCGGAACATATTCAGGCCCATGGTGCAGATAGCCTGCAGGTCCGCATCGCGGCCTTCCTGCTTAGCAACAACCCACGGTGCCTGCTCGTCAACGTAGCGGTTCGCCACGTCAGCCAGCGCCATGATTTCGCGAATGGCTTTACCGAATTCACGGCTTTCCCAGGCCTCGCCAATCGCAGCGGCGGCGTCGGTGAAGGTTTTGTACAGCGCAGGATCGGCCAGTTCGGCAGAGAGCACGCCGTCGAAACGCTTAGCAATGAAGCCCGCGTTACGGGAGGCCAGGTTCACCACCTTGTTAACGATGTCCGCGTTGACGCGCTGGACGAAATCTTCCAGGTTCAGGTCGATATCGTCGATACGGGAAGAGAGCTTCGCGGTGTAGTAGTAGCGCAGGCTGTCCGCGTCGAAGTGGTTCAGCCAGGTGCTGGCTTTAATGAAGGTGCCGCGGGATTTGGACATCTTCGCGCCGTTCACCGTCACGTAGCCGTGGACGAACAGGTTGGTTGGCTTGCGGAAGTTGCTGCCTTCCAGCATGGCCGGCCAGAACAGGCTGTGGAAGTACACAATGTCTTTGCCGATAAAGTGGTAGAGCTCGGCGGTGGAATCTTTCTTCCAGTATTCCTCAAAGCTGGTGGTGTCGCCGCGCTTGTCGCACAGGTTCTTGAAAGAGCCCATGTAGCCAATTGGCGCATCCAGCCAGACGTAGAAATATTTGCCCGGCGCGTTCGGGATCTCAAAGCCAAAGTACGGCGCATCGCGGGAGATATCCCACTGCTGCAGACCAGACTCGAACCACTCCTGCATTTTATTGGCGACCTGCTCCTGCAGCGCACCGCTGCGGGTCCAGGCCTGCAGCATTTCGCTGAACGACGGCAGGTCAAAGAAGAAGTGCTCAGAGTCACGCATGACAGGCGTTGCGCCAGACACCACGGATTTCGGCTCGATAAGTTCGGTCGGGCTGTAGGTCGCGCCGCACACTTCGCAGTTATCGCCATACTGATCCGGCGATTTGCATTTCGGGCAGGTGCCTTTCACGAAACGGTCTGGCAAGAACATGCCTTTTTCCGGATCGTAGAGCTGAGAAATAGTGCGGTTTTTAATAAAACCGTTCTCTTTCAGACGGGTATAGATAAGCTCTGACAGCTCGCGGTTCTCGTCGCTGTGCGTCGAGTGGTAGTTGTCATAGCTGATATCGAAACCGGCGAAGTCGGTCTGGTGTTCCTGACTCATCTCCCCGATCATCTGCTCCGGGCTGACGCCAAGCTGCTGCGCTTTCAGCATGATTGGCGTGCCGTGGGCATCGTCTGCACAGATGAAGTTGACTTCGTGGCCGCGCATTCGCTGGTAACGGACCCAGACATCAGCCTGGATATGCTCCAGCATGTGGCCGAGGTGGATAGAGCCGTTGGCGTACGGCAGTGCGCACGTTACCAGAATTTTTTTCGCGACTTGAGTCATAGTAAGCATTACTTCTTTTAACTGTGAAAAGGGGGTTTGATGTTACCCGAAAGGGAATAACTACGCCAAGAAATAAGGGCATCAATCCATAAATGAATAATTGTGGCCTGTAGGGTAAACTTAGGCTCTACGCATGCTATTTCAGAACTACAACAAAGGAGTCGGGATGAGTTCTCAATCCCAGGCCAAATCACCGGAAGCCTTACGAGCAATGGTCGCCGGGACGCTGGCAAATTTTCAGCATCCAACCCTGAAACACAATCTCACCACGCTGAAAGCGCTGCACCATGTAGCGTGGCTGGATGAGACGCTGCACATTGAGCTGCAAATGCCGTTTATCTGGCGCAGCGCTTTCGAAACGCTGAAAGAGCAGACCAGCTCTGAGCTGCTGCGCATTACCGGCGCAAAAGCGATTGACTGGAAGTTGTCGCACAGCATCGCCACCCTCAAGCGCGTGAAAAACCATCCGGGCGTGAACGGCGTGAAAAATATCATTGCTGTCAGTTCCGGCAAGGGCGGGGTAGGGAAATCCTCTACCGCGGTAAACCTGGCGCTGGCGCTGGCCGCAGAAGGGGCAAAAGTGGGCATCCTGGATGCGGACATTTATGGCCCATCGATCCCGAACATGTTGGGAGCAGAAAACCAGCGCCCAACGTCGCCGGATGGCACCCATATGGCGCCGATCATGGCGCACGGGCTGGCGACAAACTCTATCGGTTACCTGGTAACTGACGACAACGCCATGGTGTGGCGCGGTCCGATGGCCAGTAAAGCTCTGATGCAGATGTTACAAGAGACCATGTGGCCGGATCTGGATTACCTGGTCCTGGATATGCCGCCGGGTACCGGGGACATTCAGTTGACTCTGGCGCAGAACATCCCGGTCACCGGGGCGGTTGTGGTGACCACACCGCAGGACATCGCGCTTATCGATGCTAAAAAAGGCATCGTGATGTTCGAGAAAGTGGAAGTGCCGGTGCTGGGTATCGTTGAGAACATGAGCATGCACATCTGCAGCAACTGCGGGCATCATGAGCCTATCTTCGGAACCGGTGGCGCAGAAAAACTGGCTGAACAGTATAACACTCAACTGCTGGGACAGATGCCGTTACACATCACGCTACGTGAGGATCTCGACAGCGGCAAGCCAACGGTCGTGAGCCGTCCGTCTAGCGAGTTTGCAGATATGTATCGCCAGCTGGCGGGGCGCGTTGCGGCGCAGCTCTACTGGCAGGGTGATGTTATCCCGAGCGAAATCGCGTTCCGCGCGGTCTAAAATAAGCAGGCTGCCCTAACCGGGCAGCCTGTAGTGCATCAGATAATACTCGCCGTCCGGCGACTCTCCCGTCGCTTCAATATGCCACCCCTGGCGCTGGTAAAATTCCACGGCACGACTGTTCTTCACCAGACATTTCAATGCACCGGTGCTGGTAAACCTTTGCTGAACATGTTCGAGCAAGGCCTTACCTGCCCCCTGACCCTGGAAATGGGGATCGACAAAGAGGCAGTGCAGGAAATTGTCATTGACCGCCACTGAGGCAAAACCTACCCGGTGACCCGCGTCTATAGCCACCCAAATCTGCTCATTAAGCGTGGCGGCATCGAAATCCTCAAGACGCCAGGCGTTATCATCAAGCCATGGCCAGGCAGCGCGACGGGCGTGGAGGTAGAGCGTGCGCAGGAAAGGGCGGTCACTCTCCTGCCAGGGACGAATTTTCACGGGCTTAACGATGGTAGAAGATGTCACCGTTGTAGGCTTTGTAGATTTTGCCATCGGTATCGCCAATCAGTACGTAGTTCTCACCCATGTAAGTCCAGTGCGTGCCGGCATCGGGCGCAGGCAAGTTACGCAGATTGTACTGTTTAATGGTGTATTCCGGGGTCTGGTATTGGGCGGGGGCAAAATCGCCAATTTTGTATTTGGTGAAATCGGCAATAAACTCCTGCTCCTCATAGGCCTGGATGCCACCAGGGGCCGCAACGGCCAGAGGCGCAATAAATGCTGTGCTCGCCAGAGACAGTAATGTGCCCAGAAGCAGTACTTTACCTTTGTTCATTTTTTCTCCAGTTCTTAATGCTTTGCTGTGACGCGACATCAGTTATTACTCAACCGACAGTCTATCTCAAGTTTCGCTTGCTGGCGCGTCGAGAAAAAATGTAACAAAACCGTACTTTTGGCCGCCAGGCGCGGTCGCTAATTATCGGTCGCATGAATTAGATTAAGAATAGTAATAATTATTTGTATTGCTTTATTAATGAATTCCGAATCTTAAGCCGTTAGCCAGTAATAGAACGCACACGCTGTGTTAATTTTTTAGCACAGCGTTTAAAATGCCTGGAAGGTTATTGGATTTTCCTCACTGCTTATATTTCAGATAATATCAGCATACTTTCGTCGGACGGATCATACCGTTTCGATGCCTCATAAATCTATAAATATTAATTAGTTATTACAAATCAGCAATGCCGGGCTTGTCGGGTGTATCAACATTAATTTCAGGGCGTCATTATTAATGAAAGCTAAAATACGTATATGGACTTTACTTATTACAACAGGGTTGTTAACAGGCTGCGTTAATATTCCGGGGCAACATCTTAAAACGAATGGGAAAAAGATAGCCCACACCGTTGATTCCTCCGACGATATAAGCAAAAAAGTCGAAATATGGCCACTTACCCCTTCTGTGATTGAACAGTTGCGTCCAGCCAGCCTGAAATCTCAGGCAAATCCTGGACTCGACGAACAGCTTAAAAAGTGGGAGTACCGGATCGGCACCGGTGACATTCTGATGATCACCGTATGGGATCACCCGGAGCTCACCACGCCTGCCGGGCAATATCGTAGCGCCAGCGATACCGGCAACTGGGTAGGAGCGGATGGCACGCTCTTTTATCCCTACGTTGGCAAGCTGCACGTAGCCGGGAAAACGCTGGCAGAGGTGCGCAGTGAGATCACCCGGCGGCTGGAGCGGGTTATCGAAAGCCCACAGGTTGATGTCAGCGTCGCGGCGTTTCGCTCGCAAAAAGCCTATGTCACGGGTGAAGTCGCAAAATCGGGCCAACAGCCTATCACCAATATTCCGCTGACCGTGATGGATGCCATTAACGCGGCAGGCGGTCTCTCTGTGGATGCCGACTGGCGAAACGTGGTGCTGACCCATGACGGCATAGATTCCGTGATTTCCCTCTATGCGTTAATGCAGCATGGCGATCTCAGTCAGAACCGGCTGCTTAGCGCCGGCGATATCCTCTTTATTCCACGTAATGATGCCCTCAAGGTCTTTGTGATGGGGGAAGTGGTGAAACAGAGCACGCTGAAGATGGATCGCAGCGGTATGACCCTGGCGGAAGCCCTGGGTAATGCGGGCGGTATTAACCAGGATCTGGCGGATGCTACCGGCATTTTTGTGATTCGCTCGACGACTGAGAAAAAGCCCGGGAGCAAAATTGCCAATATCTATCAGTTGAAAGCGCGCGACGCGTCGGCCATGGTTCTGGCCACGGAGTTTGAGCTGCAGCCTTACGACATCGTCTATGTCACTACGGCGCCATTGGCTCGCTGGAACCGCGTCGTGAAACAGCTGGTACCGACAATCACCGGTATCCACGATCTGACTGAAACCGTTCATTCCATCAGGACGTGGCCATAATGCGGATCCAAACCATTCTGGTGGTGTGTACAGGAAACATCTGCCGCTCCCCGATGGGGGAGGGGCTTTTACAGCAGAAGATGCCTGAGATCGCCGTCAGCTCGGCAGGCATCAGTGGATTGAACGGACGGCCCGTTCACCCTCAGGCGCTGGCAGTGGCGGCGGCGCATGGCATTTCGCTTGCTGACCATGTCGCGCGCGTAGTCACCGCCCCCATGCTTAAGCAGCACGATCTGATTCTTGCGATGGAGCAGGCGCAAATCAACCGCATCTCGCAAATCGCGCCGGAGGTGCGCGGCAAAGCGCTACTGTACGGTAAATGGCAGGGGGGACAGGAGATCCCGGATCCGTTCGGCCAGAGCCGGGATGCGTTTGAGTATGTTTTTCGCCTGTTAAGCGAGGCGAGTCAGGAATGGGCCAGCCGGCTCACAGTTAAGGGATTACCAACATGTCGTCAAAAACAGTAAATCAGTCTGGCTACGGGATGGAAACCCAGGAGCTGGATCTGGCTCGCCTGCTCAGCGAATTGATCGATCATCGCGTTTGTATATTGAGTTTCACGCTGCTCTGCGCAACCTGCGGTCTGCTGTATGCACTCTTTGCCTCGCCGGTCTATATCGCCGATGCGATCATTCAAATTGAACAAAAGCAGCAAAATAATCTCCTTAAATCGATCACTCAGCTGTCGGGGGATGCCTCACCAGACTCGACGGCAGAAATCCAGCTGCTGAAATCGCGGATGATTCTGGGTAAAACCGTCGATGATTTACGCCTGCGCGATGAGATCGTCCCGGTGCGTTTCCCGCTCATTGGCAATGGTCTGGCCCGGCTGACAGGCCAGGAGACGCCCGTGCTGAAGCTCGACTGGCTGATGTTGCCCTCCAGGCACTCCCCCCTGACCCTGACCGCCGGGAAAAATGGCGAGTTCCTGCTCGAAGGCATTGATATCAACGTGCATGGCACCCCGGGGAAACTGGTGCAGAAGGCGGGCGTCGCGCTGCGGGTGCGTGAATTGCGCGCCCCGGTCGGTACTCGCTTTAAAATCAGCCAGAAAACGCAGCTTGAGGCGATCAACGTCTTGTCGAAACGCTTTAGTGTGGTCGAAAAGGGCAAAGAGAGTGGGGTACTGGAACTCAGTTTAACCGGCCCTGAGCGAGGCGCCATTGCGGCTACGCTTAATCAAATTGCCAATAATTATCTGCAGCAGAATATCGACCGTCAGGCCGCGCAGGATTCACAAAGTCTCGCCTTCCTGAAGCGACAGTTGCCGAAGGTGCGCGGAGAGCTGGATGAAGCGGAGGGTCGCCTGAACAACTACCGCAAAAAGCGGGATTCGGTCGATCTGTCGCTGGAGGCTAAATCGGTCCTTGAGCAGATTGTCAATGTCGATAATCAGCTGAACGAACTGACCTTCCGCGAGGCGGAAGTTTCACAGCACTTCAAAAAGGATCACCCTACTTATCGTGCGCTACGGGACAAACGGGCTACGCTGGAAAAGGAGCGTGAGCGGTTGAATAAGCGGGTCGGAACGATGCCATCCACCCAGCAGGAGATTTTACGGCTGAGTCGGGACGTGGATTCGGGGCGCGCGATCTACCTGCAACTGCTTACCCGTCAGCAGGAGCTGGATATCTCTCGTTCCAGCACGATCGGCAATGTCCGTATTATCGATTCGGCGGTCGCGCAGCCTGACCCCGTGCAGCCGCGCAAAGGGTTGATTGTTGTTCTTGCCACCCTGCTCGGGTTGCTGATCTCCTCGGGAGGGATACTGGCACGTAGCGCAATTCGCCAGGGGATTATTTCGCCGGAGCAACTCGAAAACCAGGGCATTACCGTCTACGCAACGCTGCCCCGTTCAGAATGGCTGAGCAGTAAAACGCATCTGCGTAGCTTTGATTTCTGGCGTAACCGTACCCGGCATAAAATTGTTAATGTTCCCTTTTTGCCGGTCGACAAGCCGCTGGACATTTTTGTTGAGGCGATACGCGGTCTGCGCACCAGCCTGCACTTTGCAATGATGGACGCTGATAATAACATCCTGATGTTCAGTGGCCCCTCGCAGGATTGCGGTAAAACGCTGGTCAGTACCTCGCTGGCGGCGCTGGTGGCGCAGATTGGCGGACGTGTCCTCTTCGTTGATGCGGATATGCGTAAGGGTTATGTCCATAACATTTTTGCGCTACAAAACGAGCGCGGCCTCTCTGAACTGCTGTCCGGCAAAATCGCCTTCGACGAGGCGGTGCAGACCTACGAGGACGGTCATTTCGATGTGGTCACCTGCGGGTATTATCCGCCGAACCCCTCCGAACTGTTGATGCACTCGCGCTTCAAGGCCTTTATGCACTGGGCCAGCGAGAATTACGATATGGTGATTGTCGATACCCCGCCGATTCTGGCGGTCACCGATGCCGCCATGGTCGGGCGTATGGCGGCATCGACGCTGCTGGTTGCGCGCCATAACATCACCAGCGTGAAGGAGATGGTCACCAGCGTCCGTCGTCTCGAACAGATGGGGGTGAACATCAAAGGGGCGATACTTAACGACGTGGTCAAATCTCTGGTTAACCACTACAGCACCGGCTACGACGCCTATGCCTATACCGCGTCAAAGAGTAAAGACCCGCAGCACAGTAAAACCGCGCATCCCTGATCCTAACCGCTGCACCTGACAGGGTGCAGCGGTTCTCTAAACTTCTTTACAGCATTATCGTTGCCAAATGGTTTAAGCCCGTTAAGATAAGCGTCGTGAATAAAGGGGCAATGATGATTAAGCGGCAGCGGAAAGCGATATTATTGGTAGTGCTGGCATGTCTGGTGGTGCTGGTTTGCAGCGCACAGCGCATGGCAAGCCTGCACGCGCTGGCGATGAAAGCTCCGCTCGTTACCCAGCAGTCCGACGTTGAACCGCCTGTCACCCCTTGTGAACTGAGTGCCAAATCCTTGCTGGCATCGCCACCTATTATGTTTGAAGGTGCGCTCTTTGCCCTGGCGTTGCTGATGGTCGTCCTCACTCCTCAGCCGGTCAGGCATCAACGGCGTTGGCCTCCTCGCGTTATCTCTCCGCCCCGGCTCAGGGTGCATCTCCGCTTATGCGTCTTCCGTGAGTGATTAATCGCCTGTTGTTCCAGGTTAATTAATCATTTACGGAGAAAATCTATGTTGACTGTTTTCAGGCGGCTTTTAGTCTGCCTGGCATTACTGTGGCTGCCCGTAAGCTGGGCGGCCGATAGCGGCTGGCTGCGCGCTGCCGATAACGATCACGCCAGCGTGCGTTTACGTGCCCAACCCGCTGAGGCGGGAGAGACACACCTGCTGTTGGACGTAGCCCTGGAAAAGGGCTGGAAAACCTACTGGCGATCCCCGGGCGAGGGCGGAATTGCCCCCTCCATTGCCTGGCAAACGCCGCTCCCGGTGCAGTGGTACTGGCCCACACCCCAGCGCTTTGACGTGGCGGGGATCGCCACCCAGGGCTATCAAGGTAACGTGACCTTCCCGCTGGTGGTGAAAGGCAAGATGCCGGACACCCTGTCCGGTGTGCTGACGCTCTCGACCTGTAGCGATGTCTGTATTCTGACCGACTATCCCTTCTCCCTCGACCTGAGTGGGCCAACAGAGCGTCAGTTTACTTATGACTTCACCAAAGCGATGGGTACGCTGCCGCGGGAAGACGGGCTGACCTCCTCGCTGAAGGCAGCCTGGGCCCCCGGCAAACTGACGGTAACCGCCACCCGCGACGCTGGCTGGCACGCCCCCGCGCTCTATCTCGATGGGATTGAGGACGCGGATTTTGCGCGCCCGACCTTTAAGATTCAGGGCGAAACGCTGACCGCGACCGTGCCGGTCACGGACGGCTGGGGTGAGGCGGCGCCCGATCTGCGTGGCAAAACGCTATCTCTGGTACTGGCCGACGGTGGTCTGGCCCAGCAGAGCCAAACCACCATTGGTGAAGCCGAGGTGACAACGTCGTCCCTCTTACCGGTACTGGCGATGGCGCTCCTGGGCGGGTTTATCCTCAACCTGATGCCCTGCGTCTTGCCGGTACTGGCTATGAAACTGGGCTCGGTATTGCAGGTGGAAGGGCAGACCAGAAGCCGTGTACGCGGCCAGTTTCTCGCCTCGGTGGCCGGCATTGTGGTGTCGTTTTTAGCACTGGCGCTGATGATGACGTTTCTGCGTCTTAGCAACCAGGCGCTGGGGTGGGGGATTCAGTTCCAGAATCCGTGGTTTATCGCCGCTATGGCGCTGGTGATGGTGCTGTTCAGCGCCAGCCTGCTGGGACTGTTTGAAATCCGCTTACCCTCTGGCATTACCACCTCGCTGGCCACGCGAGGCGGCAACGGTCTGGCAGGACATTTCTGGCAGGGGGCGTTCGCCACCTTACTCGCCACTCCTTGCACCGCACCGTTCCTGGGCACCGCCGTGTCGGTCGCGCTGGTGGCGCCGCTGGTACAGTTGTGGGGGATCTTCCTCGCCATGGGGATCGGTATGAGCTTGCCGTGGCTGGCGATTGCCGCCTGGCCGGGACTGGCGCGCCGCCTGCCGCGCCCCGGACGCTGGATGAATACGCTGCGCGTGGTGCTGGGGCTGATGATGCTGGGCTCCGCCGTGTGGCTTATCTCGCTGCTCTGGCTGCATATCGGTAAGGCGACGTGGGGTGTACTGACGCTGGTGTTAGTGCTCCTGCTGGTGGGAGTCTGGCGACGCTACCAGCGACGCGGCGCCCTTGCCGCCACCGCGCTGGCACTGCTGATGGCATTGTCGGGATACTGGCTGACCTCGCAGACGACCGGTGCCGTTGTGGAAGATCGTATTGCCTGGCAGCCGTTGAGCGAGCAGGCCATCACCGACGCGCTGGCGGCCAATAAACGGGTCTTTGTCGATGTTACCGCTGACTGGTGCGTAACCTGTAAAGCCAATAAATACAATGTGTTGTTGCGTGACGATGTACAACAGGCACTGAGTGCCCCGGATGTGGTTGCCCTGCGCGGTGACTGGAGTCGACCATCCGATACTGTCTCGCAGTTTCTGACACGCCGTCAGAGCGCGGCGGTTCCGTTTAATCAGATTTATGGTCCGGCTCAGCCGCAGGGCACCATTCTGCCTGCGCTGTTAAGTCGCGAAGGGGTGCTGAACGCACTGTCTGCCGCTAAAGGAGAGCACTAATGCGTTACTGGATGATGATTTTCCTGTTCTGTTTTTCTGCCGTCAGCATGGCTGAGCAGCAACCCGATGCCAACCAGCAGCTGGATGAGCTGATCTTTAACGATCCCGACAGTCCGCGAATGGGGGCAAAGCATCCCCGCCTGACTATCGTCAGCTTCACCGATTACAACTGTCCGTGGTGTAAAAAATTTGACCCGATGCTCGAGAAAATTGTCCACGACAACCCGGACGTGCAGTTGATTGTGAAGCTTTTACCCTTCCGCGGCGAAAGCTCAATGGCCTCGGCACGGGTGGCGCTGACGGCCTGGCGCACGATGCCTGATAAATTCTGGGCGTTACACCAGCGATTAATGACGAAGAAGGGCAATCATGATGCGGCCTCCATTCTGGCTGCTCAACAAAAGACAGCCACGACGGGGATCACCCCCGATGCGAAAAGCCAGCAGAGTCTGCAAATGAACCTGATTCTCTCGCAGGTGCTGGGCATTCAGGGAACGCCTGCCACTATTATTGGCGATCAAATGGTCGCCGGGGCGATTCCTCAGGCGGATCTGGAGGCGCTGGTCAAAGAACAGCTGGCGAAAAGCGATGCGCAGTAAACTACGCCGCTGGGCGCGCGAGCTTCTGATTCTGCTGCTGATGGTTATCGCAACGGTATGGGGGATGGATCAGCTGCGAAAGCCGGTCCTGCCCGCCGGGTTTTCGGCTACCTCTGTTGAGACGCTGGAGGGTGCGCAGATGAATATCGCCGCCCTCAGCGAGGAGCGCCCTTTGCTGATTTACGTCTGGGCGACCTGGTGCGCCATTTGCCGCTACACCACTCCTGCGGTTGAAAGGCTAACGCAAGAGGGCGGCAACGTTCTGAGCGTCGCGTTGCGCTCGGGGGATGACGGACAACTGTCGCGCTGGATGGCAAAGAAACGCCTGACCATGCCGGTAGTGAATGACGCGAGCGGGGCGCTATCACGCCAGTGGCAAGTGAGTGTAACGCCAACGCTGGTGATAGTGTCGAAAGGAAATGTAGTCGGTACGACAACCGGCTGGAGCAGCTACTGGGGAATGAAGCTTCGCCTCTGGTGGGCGGGGCGCTAAAAAAAAGCCCGGCAGGTTATGCCTGCCGGGCCGGAGATTACTTCGCCAGAATTTCCAGCGCTGTACGCTCAACCAGCGACAGCAGGACTTTGACATCCTCCAGCGTCACCGTTGGGTTCAGCAGCGTCAGCTTCAGGCAGGTGATGCCATTGTGCTCGGTCACGCCGACGTTTGCGCGGCCAGACTCCAGCAGCGCATCACCGATTTTCTGGTTCAGCAGCGCGATTGCCGCGTCGTCCATGGCCGCTTCAGGGCGGAAACGGAACAGCACGCTCGCCAGCTGCGGTTTCATGACCAGCTCCAGCGTTTTATGGCCATCAACCCAGGCGGCAACGTCCTGCGCCATGGTTACGCCATGATCGATGATCGCGGCATAGGTCTTCTGTCCCAGCGCTTCCAGGCTCATCCACAGCTTCAGCGCGTCGAAACGACGGGTCGTCTGCAGCGACTTAGAGACCAGGTTAGGCACGCCTGCTTCTTCGTCAAACTCAGAGTTCAGGTAAGCGGCCTGGTAACGCATCAGCTCATAGTGACGCGCTTCTTTCAGCAAGAAAGCACCGCAGCTGATGGTCTGGAAGTACTGCTTATGGAAGTCGAGCGTGACGGAGTCAACCAGCTCAATACCGTCGAGATAGTGACGATGCTTTTCAGAGAGCAGCAGCGCGCCGCCCCAGGCGGCATCCACGTGCACCCAAATCTGCTGTGCTTTCGCCAGTTCAGCAATCTCGCGCAGCGGGTCAATGGCCCCTGCATCGGTGGTGCCGGCGGTGGCTACAATCGCCATCACCTGCTCGCCGTTGGCTTCACACTGCGCCAGCTTCGCTTTCAGATCGTTCAGATCCATACGCGCGTACTGGTCGGTTTTCACCTGCAGTACGGACTGGTAACCCAGACCCATCAGCGCCATGTTCTTCTGCACAGAGAAGTGGGCGCTGTCGGAGCAGAGAACGCGAATTTTACGCAGATCGCCTGTCAACCCATCCTGCTGAATGGAGTGGCCCTGACGCGCGAAGAAAGCATCACGCGCCAGCATCAGCCCCATCAGGTTGCTCTGGGTGCCGCCGCTGGTGAAGACACCCGCGTCGCCAGCCTGGTAGCCCACCTGAGTACGCAGCCACTCGATCAGTTTCATCTCGATGATGGTGGCGGACGGGCTCTGATCCCAGGAGTCCATGCTCTGGTTGGTGGCGTTGATCAGGATCTCCGCCGCCTGGCTCACCACCAGGCTCGGGCAGTGCAGGTGTGCAACGCACTGGGGATGATGCACGGCCAGGCTGTCCTTCAGGAAGTATTCAACGGCGCGCGCAATAGCGGCTTCGTTGCCCAGCCCCTGCGGGCTGAAATCCAGCTGGATTCGGTCACGCAGTTCCGCGACCGTTCTGCCTTTGTACATTTCCGGCTGCTGTAGCCACTGCTTTACCGCTTCGGTGCTCTGCGAAATCGCCTGCTGATAGGCTTCAATGCTTTGCGCCGAGGACGACAAAATCGGGTTTACATCTGACATCTTATCTCTCGTCTTCGGTTAAGCCGGGCGAACGCCCGCAGCAAGCAGCGCCTGCTCAAATTTATCCAGGAATACGTTCAGCTCTTGATCGCTGATCAGCAGAGAAGGCAGCAGACGCACAACGTTACCGTTACGGCCACCGCGCTCCAGAATCAGACCCGCTTCGAAGCACTTCTTCTGAATCAGGGCAGAGAGCTCGCCATCGCCCGGGAAGCAACCCAGCTGATCGGCGGCTTCATTTGGCTTAACGATCTCAATACCGATCATCATGCCCAGGCCGCGAACGTGGCCGATAACCGGATAACGCTTCTGCAGCTCAACCAGCTTCGCTTTCAGCCATTCACCCTGTGCAGCGACTTTGTCAGCGATGTTTTGCTCTTTCAGGATCTTAAGGGTGGTGAGACCGGTTGCCATCGCCAGCTGGTTACCGCGGAAGGTACCGGTATGGTGACCCGGAGCCCAGGCATCGAACTGTTTTTTGATACCCAGCACGGCCAGCGGCAGACCGCCGCCCACTGCTTTTGACATCACGACGATGTCTGGCTCAATACCCGCGTGTTCGAAGGCGAAGAATTTACCGGTACGGGCAAAGCCTGCCTGCACTTCGTCGAGGATCAGCAGGATACCGTGTTCCTGAGTCACTTTACGGATGCGTTGCAGCCACTCGGCCGGCGCCGGGTTCACGCCACCTTCGCCCTGAACGGCTTCCAGGATCACGGCAGCAGGTTTACGCACGCCGCTCTCAACGTCGTTGATCAGGTTTTCGAAGTAGTAGGTCAGTGCTTTCACGCCAGCTTCACCGCCAATACCCAGCGGGCAGCGGTACTCATGCGGGTAAGGCATGAACTGAACTTCAGGCATCATGCCGTCAACCGCTTCTTTCGGAGAGAGGTTACCGGTCACGGACAGTGCACCGTGAGTCATGCCGTGATAGCCGCCCGAGAAGCTAATGATGCCGCTACGACCGGTGACTTTTTTCGCCAGCTTCAGCGCTGCCTCAACGGCATCGGCACCGGATGGGCCAGTAAATTGCAGGCAGTACTCTTTGCCTTCGCCCGGCAGCAGGGAGAGCAGGTATTCAGAGAACGCGTCTTTCAACGGCGTTGTCAGATCCAGGGTATGTAACGGCAAGCCGCTGGTAATAACACTTTGGATGCTTTTCAGTACGTCAGGATGGTTGTGACCCAGCGCCAGGGTACCGGCGCCTGCCAGACAATCAAGATACTCTTTATTATCCGCATCCGTTACCCATACGCCGTCCGCCTTTGTGATCGCTAAAGGCAGTTTACGCGGATAACTTCTGACATTGGATTCCATTTCGGCCTGACGGGCCAGGTAGGTCTCGTTGGATTTATTGAAAGTAGAGGCATTCAAAGTATCAATACGGACTTTATCCGTCATCATATCACTCCTACAACCGCGGCACGTCAGGCGGCCCCGATTGAATCATTAGTTAAGAAAAATGAGAAACGTGGCAAAAATCGCGGCCAATATAGAGCCTTTTTTCGTGGGGCTCAATGGTTAATTGTTTAACGTTTTATTACTGGATACATAAATAGCAGAAAGGTACGCGAAACCCGCATGGTACCTGGGGTTGTCGGGTGGTCTGATGAGGTGCAAATTGACAGTTTTACCGAACCTTTACAAAATCAGTTAAGCGCAACGGAAATAGGCGAAAACGTTAAATCAGTAGATTTCAGCGCCGCAGAGGCAGTATTCTGAATAGCGATTTACGCACAGTAATTGCAACGTAATGATTTAAATGACTCGGGGTGCCCTTCTTTGTGAAGGCTGAGAAATACCCGTACCACCTGATCTGGATAATGCCAGCGTAGGGAAGTCAGATGCCCTTCACGGCTATCGCTTCTTCACGCAAGGCAGGAGCGATAACATGCAGCCTGACCTGCCCGAACACCTTCTTATTAACCACTTCCGCGCCCGCGCACCGCTGACCCATTGTATGACGAACGATGTGGTGCAAACCTTCACCGCCAACGTACTGCTCGCGTTTGGCGCTTCGCCCGCAATGGTGATCGAGGCCGAAGAAGCCCAGCAGTTCGCTGCGATTGCCGATGCGCTGCTGATCAATGTCGGCACCCTGACGGTGCCCCGTGCGCAGGCGATGCGTTTGGCCGTCGAGAGCGCGCGGGCAGCGGGTAAGCCCTGGACCTTAGATCCCGTAGCCGTAGGCGCACTGGCGTTTCGCACGCAATTTTGCCAACAGCTGCTGGCGCTCAAACCCGCCGCCATTCGCGGCAATGCCTCTGAGATTATGGCCCTCGCCGGTATAAGCGCCGGTGGACGCGGGGTCGATACCACCGATACCGCCAGCAGCGCGCTGCCTGCGGCGCAGGCGCTGGCGCGGCAGACGCACGCCATCGTGGCCGTGACCGGAGAGGTGGATTACATCACCGATGGCCAGCGCACGAAGGAGGTCACCGGCGGCGATCCGTTAATGACCCGCGTGGTGGGAACTGGCTGCGCGCTCTCTGCGGTGGTGGCGGCCAGCTGTGCCCTGCCTGGCGATCGGCTTGATAACGTTGCTGCGGCCTGCGGCCTGATGAAACGTGCCGGAAGCGAAGCCGCTCAGGCAAGCCAGGGGCCCGGCAGCTTCGCCACCGCGTTCCTTGATGCCATCTGGCACCTGGAGGGGGCGGCATGAAACGGATTAATGCACTGACTATCGCCGGCACCGATCCCAGCGGTGGAGCGGGTATCCAGGCCGATCTGAAAACCTTTTCGGCGCTGGGAGCTTACGGCTGCTCGGTCATTACCGCGCTGGTGGCGCAAAACACCCGTGGGGTGCAGTCGGTCTACCGCATCGAACCCGATTTTGTGGCGGCGCAGCTGGAGTCGGTCTTCAGTGATGTTCGCATCGACACTACCAAAATCGGCATGCTGGCAGAGACGGATATTGTGGAAGCGGTGGCGGAACAACTCCGGCGTCATCAGGTCAAGAGCGTGGTGCTGGATACGGTAATGCTGGCGAAAAGCGGCGATCCGCTGCTCTCTCCCTCGGCGGTTGCGACCCTGCGCAACAAATTGTTGCCGCAGGTCGCGCTTATTACGCCGAACCTGCCGGAGGCTGCGGCGCTGCTCGATGCTCCCCATGCGCGCAGCGAGCAAGAGATGAAAGAGCAGGGCAGAGCGCTACGGGCGTTGGGCTGCGAGGCCGTGTTAATGAAGGGCGGTCATCTGGATGATGCAGAAAGTCCCGACTGGTTGTTTACGCGCGACGGCGAACTGCGCTTCACCGCCCCACGGGTACACACCAAAAACACGCACGGGACCGGCTGTACTCTTTCGGCTGCGCTGGCGGCCTTGCGGCCCCGCCATGAGAACTGGGCCAGCACTGTACAGGAGGCTAAGCACTGGCTCTCCCGCGCCCTGGCCCAGGCAGATACCCTGGAAGTCGGGCAAGGCATCGGCCCGGTCCACCATTTCCACGCCTGGTGGTAGGGCGAGAGTGCATAACGGCGGCGTGTCACGCTGCCGTACCCGAATCGTGCCAGCAGATTGTCCTGAAAATCGGTCTTAAAAGTGGCAAAGATGTTCAGTCGGGACCAGGCTTACCCTGCCCATAAAAACATGGGTCCGGATGACACGCGCCGACATGACGTCGGCACATAGGGGAGCAAAGTTATGACTGATATTACGCAGCTGCTTGGCAAAGATGCCGATAGCCTGTTACAGCACCGTTGTATGACCATTCCAGCCGACAACCTCTACCTGCCTGGCCACGATTACGTCGATCGCGTGATGATCGATAACAACCGCCCGCCTGCGGTGTTGCGCAATATGCAGACGCTGTATAACACCGGGCGTCTTGGCGGCACCGGGTATCTCTCTATCCTGCCGGTAGACCAGGGGGTGGAACACTCTGCCGGGGCGTCGTTTGCCGCTAATCCACTCTATTTCGATCCGAAGAATATTGTGGAACTGGCGATCGAAGCGGGCTGTAACTGCGTGGCCTCCACCTATGGCGTGCTGGCCTCCGTCTCGCGCCGCTATGCGCACCGCATTCCTTTCCTTGTGAAACTCAACCACAACGAAACCCTGAGCTATCCTACGGAATATGACCAGACGTTGTATGCCAGCGTGGAGCAAGCCTTCAATATGGGGGCCGTGGCGGTAGGGGCGACCATTTACTTTGGCTCTGAACAGTCGCGTCGCCAGATCGAAGAGATCTCAAGCGCCTTTGAACGTGCGCACGAGCTGGGGATGGTCACCGTCCTGTGGGCCTATCTGCGTAACAATGCGTTCAAAAAAGAGGGCACCGACTATCACGTATCTGCCGACCTTACCGGCCAGGCCAACCACCTGGCGGCCACCATTGGGGCGGATATCGTGAAGCAGAAAATGGCCGAAAATAACGGTGGCTATACGGCGGTGAATTACGGGTATACCGACGAACGGGTCTACAGCAAGCTGACCAGCGATAACCCGATTGATCTGGTCCGTTACCAGCTGGCGAACTGCTATATGGGCCGCGCAGGCTTGATCAACTCCGGTGGTGCCGCAGGCGGCGAGACCGACCTGGCCGACGCGGTACGTACGGCGGTTATCAACAAGCGTGCGGGCGGTATGGGGCTGATTCTGGGCCGCAAAGCCTTTAAGAAATCGATGGCCGACGGCGTGAAGCTGATTAATGCCGTGCAGGATGTCTACCTGGACAGTAAGGTCACCATCGCCTGATACCCCTCTCCAGACCCTCTTCCCGACGGGAAGAGGGTTGCTCGAAACTGCTTTTCATTTCATTCAAACATCCTTCCCGATCGACTTCACAGTTCACCTGTCTTTTGTGAAAACTGTCACTCGTTGCCGTGCATATGCCCAAAAAATGGCCGATGCTTAGCGGAATTTGTCTAAGGCAGCGGACGAATTTTGCGCTTAAAGTTACTTTCGAAACAGCTTTTCAAAATACAAAGTCGCTCTGAACCTCTGTAGTTTTAAGGACTGAAAATGAAAATCGAATCTGTCAATGTCACCGTCTTCCAGTATCCCACGCGCCGCGTCTCTGACACCGCCGGGCATTCGCACCCGGGGCCAGAGAGCCTGGCAAAAATGGCAATGCTGACGATTACCGCAGACGATGGCACCCAAGGGCACGCGTTTGCACCGCCGGAAGTGGTGCGCCCTTTTGTGGTCAACACCTTCTTTCGCAAGGTGATGATCGGCCAGGATGCGTTTAATCGCGAGCGCATCTGGCAAGACCTGGCGCACTGGCAGCGCGGCAGTGCCCATCAGCTTAGCGAACGTGCGCTTGGCTTCGTTGAACAGGCGCTGTGGGATCTGATTGGACGCAAACTGAATATGCCGGTGTGGAAACTGCTGGGCGGTTATCGCGATAAAGTGCCGGCCTACGGCAGCACCATGTGCGGTGATGACCTGCCGGGTGGCCTCTCCACCCCGGAGGAGTACGCCAGCTTTGCCGAAAAACTGGTAGCGCGCGGCTACAAGGCGATCAAGCTACACACCTGGATGCCGCCGGTCTCCTTCGCCCCGAACCCCAAAATGGATGTCAAAGCCTGCGCCGCCGTGCGTGAGGCGGTGGGGCCGGATATCGATCTGATGATCGACGGCTACCACTGGTATAGCCGGACCGAAGCGCTGTACATCGGTAAAGAGCTGGAAAAGCTTAACTTCGCCTGGTTTGAGGAGCCGATGGAAGAGGAGAGCATGTCCTCCTACGTCTGGCTGGCAGAGAATCTCTCTATCCCCATCATCGGGCCAGAGAGCCTGGGCGGTAAACATCACAGCCGTGCCGACTGGGTGAAGGCAGGGGCGTGCGACATTCTGCGCGCCGGGTCAAATGGCGTGGGCGGTATTACGCCAACCCTGAAGGTGGCCCACCTGGCCGAGTCGTTTGGTATGGATTGCGAAGTCCATGGCAACGGGGCGGCAAGCCTGGCGGTGATTGGGGCAATCAAAAACTGCCGCTGGTATGAGCGCGGTTTATTGCACCCCTTCCTCGACTATGAGGAGCCCGCGGCGTACCTCAACAGCCTGGTCGACCCGATGGACGACGACGGCATGGTCAGCCTGCCAAACCGTCCGGGACTGGGCGAAGACATTAATTTTGCATATATCGAAGCCAATACCGTCAGCCACGACTGACAAATAAAAACGTACCCTACAGGCGATATATACATGAAACGATCTCCCTTAGCCGGCGCGTGCTTGCTCGCGCTCTCGCTGATGATGGGGAGCGGGGCGGCGTACGCAAAAACGCCGCCCGATCAGCTCATCATCGGCATGAATATGAACAACCTGCTGACGCTCGATCCGGCGGCGATGACCGGAAACGAAGTGGTGGGTATTGTGGTCAATCTCTATGATTCGCTGGTGGAGCTGGATCCGAATCAACTCACCAACGTGAAACCGGCCCTTGCGAAATCCTGGGATATTGCCCCGGACGGCAAAACCCTGACCTTCCATCTGCGCGATAACGTCACCTTTCATTCCGGTAACCCGCTTACCGCCGAGGATGTCGTCTGGTCGATGCGTCGCCTGCTGCACCTGAATCTGGCCCAGGCCTCGGTGTGGAAATCCTACGGCTTTAGCAAGAAAAACATTGATCAGCAGGTGAGTGCGCCAGATGCCTACACCGTGCAAATCGTCCTGCCGAAAGCCAATGACCCGCAGCTGGTGATTTACTCTCTCGGGGCGCTAGGCAACCTCGGCGTGCTCGACAGCAAAACCGTGCAACAGCATGAAGTGAATAACGACTGGGGCAACCGCTGGCTCACCACGAACGAAGCGGGTTCCGGCCCCTTTATGCTGGAGACCTGGCAGGCAAAAGATGTGCTGCGTATGCAGCGCAATCCGCACTACTGGCGAGACGCGCCTAAAATGAATCGCATTGTGTTGCGCCATTTCCAGGAGTCGCAAACCCTGCGTCTGATGATTGAAAAGGGCGACCTCGACATTGCCAACAATATGGCGGTGGCCGATATCAATGCCTTACGTAAGGATCCGCAGCTGACGGTAGAGGCCGTGCAGAAAGGGACGGTTTACTACGTAGCGATGAGCATGAAAGAGGCCCATTTCGCCAATCCGAAAGTGCGCGAGGCGGTGCGCTACCTCATTGATTATCAGGGCATCAACAAAGCGCTGATGCCGGGCTACGGCGTACTGCATCAGCGGCCCATCAAGGCGGGGATGCCCTCCACGCTGCCGGATCCCGGCTATAAACTGGATATCCCGCGCGCTAAAAAACTGCTGGCAGAGGCAGGGTATCCGGAAGGATTCGACACTACCCTGCGCGTGCTGGCGGATCAGCCCTTCCTGAATATTGCCATCGCCGTGCAGTCCACCCTGATGCAGGCGGGGATCAACGCCAAAATCGTTACCGGTACCGGGAACCAGATTTATGGTGCCATGCGCGAGCGCAAATTCGACATGCTGGTCGGGCGTGGGGGGAGCGGCGTAGAGCCTCATCCACACTCCAGCCTGCGCGCGCTGGTCTATAACCCCGACAACAGCGACGAAGCGCGGCTGACCAACTTCCAGGGCTGGCGCACCAGCTTCTACGATAAGCCGCTCAACGCGATGATCGACAAGGCGCTGCTGGAGCGCGATCCGCAAAAACAGATTGCCGACTATCAGCAGATCCAGGTGCGCTATGACCAACTGATGCCGGCGCTGATCCCGCTGTCACAGATGGTGGATTCGGTAGTGGTGCGTAACGAAGTGAAAAACTTCCAGTCGCATCCGTCGGCCACCACCTTCCTGCGTGAAGTCTATAAAACCGGAGGTGAACAATGAGTGTGGCGATCCTCGCGTCGGGCTCCCGTACCCGGCGCTTCTCAAAGCGGGTGACTCAGGTGCTGATCACGCTGTTTGGCCTGCTGGTGCTCACCTTCTTTATTGGTCGGGTAATGCCGGTGGACCCGGTACTGGCGATTGTGGGCCCGGATGCCGACCACAGCACCTATCAGCAGGTTTATCAGCAGCTAGGTTTTGATCAATCTCTGCTGACGCAGTTTGGTATCTACCTGAACAACTTGCTGCACGGCAACCTGGGGAATGCGCTGCTGACCGGTAAGCCGGTGCTGGACGATATTTTACGCGTCTTCCCGGCCACGCTGGAGCTGGCGACGATGGCGATCATTGTCGGCGCAGGGCTGGGTATTCCGCTGGGCGTTCTGGCCGCCGCGCGGCGCAACAGTGTTTCCGATTACGTGGTGCGCATAATCAGCCTGGCGGGTTACTCCACACCCATCTTCTGGGTCGGAATGATGGGGCTGCTACTGTTTTACGCCTGGCTTGGCTGGGTGGGGGGCGCCGGACGTCTGGATCTGGGGCTGGACGGTTTAGTCCCGCGCCGTACCGGACTCATGACCATCGATGCCCTGCTGGCGGGTAACAGCGCCGTATTCTGGAATGCCATTAACCACCTGGTGCTACCTGCCTCACTGCTGGGTTTTCATTCGCTGGCCTACATCAGCCGTATGACCCGTAGCTTTATGCTGGCGCAGCTGTCGCAGGAGTTCATTATCACCGCCCGCGTAAAAGGGTTAACCGAGCGGCAGGTTATTTGGAACCACGCGTTTCGTAATATCCTGGTGCAGTTGTTAACCGTGGTCGCGCTGGCCTACGGTTCGCTG
Source organism: Leclercia sp. UBA1284 (assembly GCF_002308415.1). Classification (NCBI taxonomy): domain Bacteria; kingdom Pseudomonadati; phylum Pseudomonadota; class Gammaproteobacteria; order Enterobacterales; family Enterobacteriaceae; genus Leclercia; species Leclercia sp. UBA1284. The sequence continues at coordinate 2,009,274 of NZ_DBUS01000006.1, read as the reverse complement.
CTGGAAGGGGCCGTCCTGATTGAGACCGTCTTCTCCTGGCCTGGCTTTGGCTCTTATCTTACCGGCAGTCTGCTGCTGGGCGATATGAATGCGGTAATGGGCTGCGTGCTGCTGGTAGGGATAATCTTTGTGATGCTCAACCTGCTCTCCGACATGCTGTATCAACTCTTTGACCCGAGGACGAAATCATGACCGTTTCTCTGGATACGCCGCTGGGGGCGGGGCAATCGGAAAGCCGCCAGCGTATCAAACGTTCACTTTCACGCATGGTGGGCTTTCTTGGCCAGATGGTGCGCAACCCCCTTACCGCGATCGGCGGCGGGATTATCTTGCTGCTGCTGATTGTGGCGATATTTGCCCCCTGGATCGCCCCGTATAACCCGCTGGTGCAGGATCTCAATAACGCCCTGGTGGCCCCTAATGGCCAGCACTGGTTCGGTACCGATGAATTTGGCCGGGATATCTTTAGCCGTCTGGTGTATGGCGCGCGAATCACGCTTTATATCGTGTTGCTGGTGTCGGTCACGGTCGGCCCGCTGGGGCTACTGCTGGGCGTGACCGCCGGCTATTTTGGCGGCAAGGTGGATGCGGTACTGATGCGGGTAACTGACATCTTTATCTCCTTCCCGAGCCTGGTTCTGGCGCTGGCGTTTGTTGCCGCGCTGGGGCCTGGGCTGGAGCACGTGGTCATTGCGATTACGATCACCGCCTGGCCGCCGATTGCCCGCCTCGCCAGGGCTGAAACGCTCTCTTTACGGCAGGCCGATTTCATCTCCGCCGTCCGTTTACAGGGCGCTTCCCCGGTGCGTGTCCTCTGGCGTCACATTGTGCCGCTGTGCCTGCCGTCGGTGATTATCCGTATCACCATGAACATGGCCGGCATCATTCTGACCGCCGCCGGGCTCGGTTTCCTTGGCCTGGGGGCACAGCCGCCAGAGCCGGAGTGGGGGGCGATGATCTCCAGCGGCCGGACCTACATGATGGAGTGCTGGTGGGTAGTAACGATCCCGGGGCTGGCGATTTTAATCAACAGTCTGGCGTTCAACTTCTTAGGAGATGGCTTACGTGACATCCTCGATCCTCGCAGCGCCTGATGCGCCGCTGTTAGATGTGCGCGATCTGCACGTCGATTTTATCAACGGACGTGCGGTCACCAACGCGGTGCGCGGCGTCTCCTTCCAGTTGGGGCGCGAGAAGCTGGCGATTGTCGGCGAATCCGGCTCCGGAAAATCTACCGTTGGGCGCGCGCTGATGCGTCTGCACCCGGCAAAGGCGCGGATTAGCGCGACAAAAATGCAGTTTGGCGATGTGGATTTACGCACCGTCAGCGAGGCGCAAATGCGTGCGATCCGCGGCAAACGCATCTCAATGATCATGCAGGACCCAAAGTATTCGCTCAATCCGGTGGTCTGCGTGGGGGATCAAATCGCTGAGGCATGGCTTACCCACCACCCCGGCCGCAAGGCGGAGGCCAAAACCAAAGTGCTTGAGATGCTCGACGTCGTGCGTATTCGCCAGCCGGAGCGGGTCTATCACCTTTACCCGCACGAGATCTCCGGCGGGCAGGGGCAGCGCATCATGATTGCCATGATGTTAATCACCGACCCCGAACTGGTGATTGCCGATGAACCGACCTCGGCGCTGGACGTCTCGGTGCGCTTACAGGTGCTGGGGTTGCTGGATGATTTGGTGCAGTCGCGCGGGCTGGGGCTGATATTCATCAGCCACGACATCAACCTGGTCCGTAGCTTCTGCGATCGGGTGCTGGTGATGTATGCCGGGCGGGTGGTGGAGTCAATCGCCGCCAGCGAGCTGCACAATGCACAGCATCCTTATACCCAGGGGCTGATCGATGCCCTGCCGGAAATTAACCATCGCCGCCCGGTCTTGCCGGTGCTGCAACGTCAGGCCAGCTGGCTCAGCGAATAGGGAGGGGCCATGATCGATATACAGAATCTTAATCTGACTTTCGGCGAAGGTGAAAAGCGCACCCAGGTGCTGTACGACGTGAATATCCATGTTCAGCCAGGCGAGATTTATGGCCTGGTGGGAGAGTCGGGCTCCGGCAAAACCACGGTACTGAAGTGCCTGGCGGGGCTTTTCACCCACTGGGAGGGGGCGCTCGCTATTGACGGGGTCGCGCTCGGACGCAGTATCAGCGCTGAGCGTTGTCGTCGGGTCCAGATGGTGTTCCAGGATCCGTACGGTTCGCTACACCCGCGCCACACCATCGGCGATATTCTGGAAGAGCCGCTGCAAATCCATGGGATGAAAGAGCGGGATCGCCGTATTCACACCCTGCTGGATCGGGTGGGATTAAACCGGGCTTTTCGCGATCGCTATCCGCATCAGCTTTCAGGCGGGCAACGCCAGCGTGTGGCTATCGCCCGCGCGTTGATACTGGAGCCGCAGGTCTTACTGCTGGATGAGCCCACCTCGGCACTGGACGTATCGGTACAGGCGGAGATCCTCAACCTGCTGGCAGAGTTGCAGCGGGAGTCGAATCTCACCTATCTGATGGTCACGCATGATCTGGGGGTGATTGCCCATCTCTGCCAGAAAGTAGCGGTAATGCAGTACGGCAAGATCCTTGAAACGCTGAGCGTGGATGAACTGGTCGCCGGTAATGCAAAGACGGATTACACGCGAATGCTGGTCAATGCCAGTCAACAATATAGCCGTGAGATGGCGCGTGAGGTGGCGGCGTATTAAGCCAGGCCGGTCAGTCACCTGACCGGCAAAGATTAACGCAGTAGCGGGCAGTCCGGCGGCAGGCGGCACTTAAGCGCACCCGGTAGCAACGACATACGGAAGTGCGTGCCACTTAGCGGTTCACCGTCCAGATTGAAGGTCATGCCATGGGGGGCGTGCACCTCAAACCAGGCAGACTGGCTGTCAATGACGTTCGGACTCTCTTCCGGATGCGTCAACGTGGTGAAGAGGGCAGGGAGCAGCTCGTCAGAGGTAAAAATGCGCAGTTGCAGCTGCCCGTCGTTGATCAGCGCCTCGGGACAGAGTTGCTGACCGCCGCCCGCCTGGCGTCCGTTACCAATGCCAATAACCAGCGCGTTTCCCTGCCAGTTGAAGTTCTCACCGGTGATTTCACAACTATCTGGCTTGAGCAGGTCCATCCTGACCAGTCCGTGAAGAAGATAAGAGACGCCGCCCAGTGCGTCTTTTAATTTTTCCGGCGTTTCGCTGGTAATACGCGTGCCGAAACCGCCGGTCGCCATATTGATAAAGCAGGTTTTATCGTTAACCCGGGCGATATCCATTGCCGTCGCTTTACCGGCGATCGCCAGCTGCAGGGCCTTGTCCAGGCTCTCCGGCACGCCGGCGCTGGTGGCAAAGTCGTTAGCGGTGCCCAGGGGTAGGATCCCCAGCGCCGGACGCCGGGCTTCGGGTACCGCAATCAGCCCGGTTGCTACCTCATTTATAGTGCCATCGCCTCCGCCGGCGATCACGGTCTCTACGCCCAGGGCGCAGGCTTCGTCGATATAGCGCGCCGCGTCGCCTTTCTCCCAGGTCACGCGGACATGGATCACCACGCCCTCTTCACGTAACAGGGTGATGGCCTGGCGTAAAAGATCGTTGCCAGCCCCTTTGCCATTAAGAATTAATAAACTTGCGGGATAGGTTGCCATCCACGTTGCTCCTGTTCGGGTCTCTGAAAAGTGTATCGCAGCGCGAGAAAAAACGGGTAAGAAGAGGATGAAAGAGTTGAAATTTCGTCATCGCCCCCGGCAGGGGGGCGACGTAAGGCAATAAATTAGCAGTCCCGGGCCCCCCAGGGGCAAAGGGGGAAGGCGCAGAACGGGCGCCGTTTACAGTGGGTTATCAGTGCGCCACTGTTGCCGGGGCAGCGGGTCCCGGCGAGAAATTCAGACCAAAGCGCGTCTTTATAGGGGAATACACGAAGAATGTGTAGCTCTCTGAGGGTGCCGTCTACGGCTATGCCAAAGGGGCCAGTGACGAGGATTGAACCAACGCTGATGAAATAATCGCCTTTATACCAAACTATCATCCTGATATTTTTTACCGTGAGTACATGAACAAAAATCGTTCCCGTTGCAGGACAGACCATCCTGTTTTCAACGACCCAATACATATTACCTCCTTTCCCTAAGGTAAATTTATATACGCAGAAAGAATAACATTATGTATCTCTATGAATAGACTGAAATTCAATATCAAACGAATCGATGCGTTTCTACAGGTAAACGGAGATAAATTTACGTAACAGCGGAGAGGAAGCGGGGAATGGCAGGCAAAAAAATAAGCCTGCGTAAGGGAGATTACACAGGCTAAGGAGGTGGTTCCTGGTACAGCTAGCATTTATGGGTTATGTTTTTCAGCGCTGGGGATAATACCCGTATTGAACGCAGCGGTATGTGATCCGATTCTAAGAATTATCTCACCCTGAAGAAATAACCCCACTAAATTACTTCGCGTAAGGCGTACGGCTGTTTTCACCGTCGAAATTACGCATCAGCAGCGCATACTCCAGCGCGATATCTTCAGGGACCGGCAACCAGACAGTATGGCCATCGCCCGGCGCCACGGAAACGGCTTCGCCTTTGCCATTTTCCATATGTTCCAGCGTGAAGTTAACATTGCCCTGCGGCGTCATCAGTTCCATGCTGTTGCCCACGAGGAATTTGTTTTTCACGGCGACGGCCGCCAGCGGCCCTTTACGCTCACCAGTAAATTCCCCAACAAACTGCTGGCGCTCGGAAAGGGAGTGGCCGTAATCATAGTTCTGATAATCGTCGTGGGTATGGCGACGCAGGAAGCCTTCGGTGTAGCCGCGATGGGCCAGCCCTTCCAGCGTATCCAGTAGCCCAGTGTCGAATGGCTTGCCGGCTGCGGCATCGTCTATCGCTTTACGATAGACCTGAGCGGTACGCGCACAGTAGTAGTAGGATTTGGTGCGACCTTCAATCTTCAGAGAGTGCACGCCCATTTTCGTCAACCGTTCGGTATGAGCGATGGCCCGCAGATCTTTGGAGTTCATGATGTAGGTGCCATGCTCGTCCTCAAAGGCGGTCATGTACTCGCCCGGGCGCTGGTTCTCTTCAATCATGAACACTTTATCCGTCGGAGCGCCAATACCCAGCGTCGGCTCAACGGTCTGTACGGGAATCGGTTGGTATTTGTGTACGATATTCCCGACATCGTCCTCTTTCCCTTCCTGGACTTTATATTCCCAGCGGCAGGCGTTAGTACAGGTGCCCTGGTTCGGGTCGCGCTTATTGATATAGCCCGAGAGCAGGCAGCGGCCAGAGTAGGCCATGCACAGTGCACCGTGGACGAAGATCTCCAGTTCCATATCGGGAACCTGGGTACGAATCTCTTCGATCTCCTCAAGCGACAGTTCGCGGGAGAGAATAACGCGGGTCAGCCCCATCTGTTTCCAGAACTTCACCGTCGCCCAGTTAACGGCGTTAGCCTGCACGGAGAGATGAATATCCATCTGCGGGAAGTGTTCACGTACCAGCATGATCAGGCCGGGATCCGACATAATCAGGGCATCCGGCCCCATCTCTACCACCGGCTGCAGGTCGCGGATAAAGGTTTTCAGCTTGGCGTTGTGCGGGGCGATGTTGACCACTACATAGAATTTCTTGCCGAGGGCATGCGCTTCATTAATGCCCTGCTGCAGATTCTCGTGGTTGAATTCATTATTACGCACGCGCAAGGAGTAACGCGGCTGGCCCGCATAAACGGCATCGGCGCCATAGGCGAAGGCGTAACGCATATTTTTCAGCGTTCCCGCCGGGGAGAGAAGTTCCGGTTTAAACATGTATGTTCTCGTTCTGATGACAGGTCAGATGCGCCTCACAAGATGGGCGCCAGGGGGAGATCCCCTACTTTAAGGGCGGGCATTGTAACGCTACGGGGAAGGGAGGTAAACCACTCTACAGAGAAACGCTGACGGCAGCAGTGTACCGTCAGCGTTAAAATTTGCGGTGCGTATTAGAGGTCGTCCTGAGTGTGATCGACAATAATTTCCAGCGTCTTGCGGATAATATCGGCTTTTACCACGTCCTGCGTGGATTCAATTTGTTGAATCAAGCGCAAGATAATCGCTTTGTTGGTCAGCGGTTCCTTCGCATCCAGAATGGCACCCATAACAGATTCGAGTAATGCCCACTCTTCTGCCAGCAAACCGCCGGAGTTGCGAAAATAGCTGGAGAGGACAGGATCGGGCAGTTCATCATAAAAGTCGGATTTCTGGAGCATAGCCTGGCTCATAGTGTCACACCGGTTCAGTTTAGAGTAAATGTATGCAGTTAATGTTTTTTGCTGCTGCTGGATTGTTGGCTATCACCAAACAGGGGATAAACATTACTGCTCTGGCGACTCTCCTTGTCCCATTCATGCTGCTCACCTTTGTGCTTACGAGCCGGCACTTCTGTACTGGTATTCCCATTAGAAATCTCCAGGATTATCTGGGCCAGTACAGCGCGTCGTTCACCATCCTTTTCTGCTGACAGCATGGATTGCAGCCTTGCCAACAGCAGCTTCATGCTGATAGGGCCGTTATCTTTCAGCAGCGATAGGGTGGCTTCGCCAATAAGTTCATCAGTCAGTCGTTCATGTTCACTTCTGTTCATAACTACGTCTCTGTTGCCGCCAAATTCAGCTAGCGAAAGGGCGGCATTTCATCAGTAAATTGCGCCAGTATAAGGCATTAAGATGGCGCAAAAAAACTGACTTAAAAACGGGTAATCAGCGGCGCTTGACCTCAATCTGTTAACGGTCAAAGAGCAAGCCGATTAAAGTTTGGTAGCGACTCTCCTCATCAAAATCAGACGCCTTTTCCATCCGGGAAAGCAGTTTTGTGCAAATCGCTTTTCGGTTAAGAACTTTACCCTCCCGCAGGATTTCGACAACAATTTGTCCCAGCGCTTCTTGTTGGGTAGGCTGACTTGCTTTGTTGAAGTATTGGGTAATGGCATTCGCTGTATTCGGTACAAAGCCGTTCTCGCGCATATGTCACTCCTCGCTTTTAATGCTTAAAACATTCAAAAATGCGTTAACGCAAATGGTTAACACAATGTAAATTTATAAATACTGTACACATCTGTTGTACAACTTATCAATTTATTTTTGATCATTAAGTGCTAAATTATTAATATCAGCAACTTATAAAACTAATGTTTAGCGTGTATTTAAAAAAGCTTGTACATTATGGCATAATTTTAGTCCTACAAAAGGTCATACGGCGTGACAGGAAAACCACTACAGACCTGCAACAGGACGCGTTAGCAACCATCTGATATCGTGGCATTTCATTCACCTCCTCTATTGGAAACCCTATGCTCACTACCATCATTTACCGTAGTCATCTTCGCGATGAACTGCCGGTTAGCACGCTGGAAGACATGGTTGTTGCAGCAAATAAGAAAAACATCGAATCCAATGTCACCGGCATTCTGTTGTTTAACGGTAAGCTCTTTTTCCAACTGCTCGAGGGACCTGATGAGACAGTTCGGGCTATCTATCGCGATATCTGCGCCGATGACCGCCACCACAACGTGGTAGAGCTGCTTAGCGATTTCTCCCGCTCGCGGCGTTTTGGCAAGGTTGGCATGGAGCTGTTTGACCTGCGCAAATATGACCGCCACGAGGTGCTACAAACGGTGCTGGATAAAGGAACCAGCCGTTATCAACTGATTTATAACGATCGCGCTCTGCAGTTTTTCCGGACGTTTGTCGAAGAGAGTGAAAAAGAGAACTACTTCGAGATCCCGCCGGGAGACTCCTGGCAATTTATTGTCGATGATAATGCCAGTAGCATCCGTCAGCTTGAGCAGAGCCCTGATGAGACGTGCAGCTTCGCTTTTCAGCCGATTATCGACCCACTGGCCCGCGAGATGGTCTCCCTCGAAGCCTTGATCCGTGCGCCGGGTGGCGAACAGGCCCAAACCTGGTTCGACGATCGACCAGGAGATGAGGTCTACGAAGCTGACCTGCGGAGCAAAAGCGTAGCCTTTGCTATGGCCCGTCAGCTGGGGCTAGGGAAGCAGAGCTTGTCAGTGAATTTATTACCGATGACGCTGGTCATGGTACCTAACGCGGTAGATTTCTTGCTCCAGGAGATAGAAGCAAACGGGCTGGTGGCAGAGCAGATCGTGGTGGAATTCACTGAGAACGAAGTCATTTCCCGGCTGGAAGAGTTCACCGGTGCCGTGCGCGAACTGAAGGCGGCAGGCATAGGGGTGGCTATTGACCACTTTGGCGGCGGATTCGCCGGATTATTGCTGCTGGCGCAGTTCCAGCCGGACAGAATTAAGATTAACCGTGATCTGATTCGCGATGTACACAAAAGTGGTCCACGGCAGGCTATCGTCCTGGCTATCATCAAATGTTGTACAACGCTGGAAATCTTGATCTCTGCTGTAGGTATTGAGAAGCCAGAAGAGTGGATGTGGCTTGAATCGGCAGGTGTTTCTCAGTTCCAGGGGCATCTTTTCGCCCGTCCTCAGCTGGCGGGGATCCCGGCAATCGCGTGGCCTGAGCGGGTCGATGACATTTAAATCCTCTCTCACCGGGTTATAGTACAAACTTATTGTACAATATTACAGGTTGTACACCCTGGTGAGATTGGTTACCTTGGATACAGAATATATCGTTTTACGCATGGGGATTCGATGGCCTTTTACAGTATTGGCGATGTCGCAGAACGTTGCGGCATAAATCCCGTCACATTACGCGCCTGGCAGCGCCGGTACGGGTTGCTAAAGCCGCAGCGCAGTGAAGGCGGGCATCGACAATTTGACGACGAAGACCTTCAGCGCATTGAGGAGATCAAGCGCTGGATAGAGCGTGGTGTGCCGGTCGGCAAGGTAAAAGCGCTGCTTGATCAGGACAAAGCGCCTGAGCCGGGCGACTGGCGCGCACTGCAAGAAGAGATGATGAGCACCTTACGGCAGGTTAACCCGCTTAAAGTGCGGGCGAAAATCAATGCCTTTTGCCATCTGCATCCCATTGATTCACTCATTGATCATGTCTTTGAACCTGTTCGCCAGACGCTGAGCCTGGATCAAAACACGGCGCGAGCCATGTGCAGCCTGCTCGATGGCATTTTGATTGAACATGCGGTCTCCAGTCTTAGCGAGTCCCGGGTTAAGGCTGGCAGAGATGCGCTGTTAATCGGCTGGGGTATCGTCGATCGCACCAGCCTGTGGCTGGAAGCCTGGCGGCTCTCACAGCGCGGCTGGCGTATCGATGTCTTTGCTGAACCGCTCGAGTTGCCGCACCCCGAGTTTTTCCCGGGGCAGCAGATCCTCGTGTGGGCGGGCCGGACGTTAACGGCGTTACAATCAGAACAACTTGAGCACTGGCAAAAACAGGGCTACGCCATTATGGCGCACGGGCTGGGCGAAGCCCGCTAATCCTCTTCCGTGACGCGCACGGGTAACGCAGGCCGGTTAAGCCTGTTACCCCCCTCAGCTGCGTTCACATTCTCCTATCCGATGCGGCATGCGTCCGCTTCCCAGCGATATCCCACACCATACACCGCGCGAATAAACGACTGATCGGCATCCAGCGCTTCCAGTTTACGGCGCAGATTTTTAATGTGGCTATCAATGGTACGGTCAGTAACCACGCGATAGTCGTCATACAGGTGGTTAAGTAACTGTTCGCGGGAGAAGACTTTCCCCGGTTCGTGAGAGAGGGTTTTCAGCAGGCGAAACTCGGCGGGGGTTAAATCCAGCAGCTTATTACGCCAGCTGGCCTGAAAACGGCTCTCGTCGATAATCAGCGGGCTGACCGCATCCAGAGCCTGAAGCTCACGGTGTGGCTTGCAGCGGCGCAGAATCGTTTTCACCCTGGCGACCACTTCGCGCGGGCTATAGGGTTTACAGATGTAATCATCGGCGCCAATTTCCAGCCCCAACAGGCGGTCGATCTCTTCGATTTTTGCCGTCACCATCACAATGGGGAGATCGGAAAAGCGGCGGATCTCACGGCACAGGGTCAGCCCATCGGTGCCTGGCAGCATCAGATCCAGCAGGATCAGATCCGGTGGAGTCTGACGCACATACGCCAGCACCTGATCGCCGTGGCTGATCAGGGTGGGCGCATAGCTGGCCGCCCGCAGATAGTCGATTAACAGCTGCCCAAGCTTAGGCTCGTCCTCCACGATCAAAATTCGTGGCGTGTTTTCGTCAATAGGGAGTTCAGTCATACTTCTCTCGATAACTCTCTTTCCAGCGGTAGCTCTACTGTAATGCTAACCCCACCAAAAGGCGAATGCGCGGCGCGCAGCGTGCCGCCGTGCGCCGCCACAATGTTCACGCAAATCGCCAGCCCCAGCCCGGAGCCGCCGCTGGCACGATTACGCGAACCTTCCGTACGGTAAAAGCGCTCAAACAGTTTTGTGAGCTGCGCGTCCGTGACCCCGGGGGCCGTGTCGGCGAAGGTGAGGGAAAAATGGGTGTCTGTAAGGTGGCCGGAGAGGCGTAATGCCCCTCCGCCATCGGTATAACGCAGGCTGTTTTCCAGCAGATTATTAAATAGCTGCATCAGGCGGTCGCGATCGCCAAAGACCACCGCATGGTCGGGCAGAGCGAGTTCAATGCGCAGATCGCGGCTGGCAAAACGTTCGCGAAACGCCCCGCTGGCCACTTCCAGAATGTTGATCACATCGACGGGGGCTTTCTGATAGGCCAGCGCCCCTTCGTCGGACATCGAGAGCTGGTGGAGATCGTCCACCAGCTTGGTGAGGGTACCCACCTCTGCCTGCAACGAGGCCACCGACTCGGGGGTAAACTGCCGCACCCCGTCCTGGATGGCCTCCAGTTCGCCGCGCAGCACCGCCAGCGGGGTGCGCAGTTCGTGCGAGATATCGGCCATAAAGTCCCGGCGCATCTGCTGGTTCTTCTCCAGAGTGCTGGCAAGCTGGTTAAAGTCTTGCGCCAGCTTGCCCAGTTCGTCTTCGCTGCGGGTATCTACCCGGGTCGAGAAATCGCCCGCCGCCAGCTTGTGCGTCCCTTCAACCAGCCGCTTGACCGGCGCCAGCAGGCCGCGCGCCAGCGGAAAGGTGGCCAGCGCGGCAAGCAGGGTGGAGAGGGCCACAATCAGCCAGCTGGTCTGCCGCTGCTGGCGATCGAAATTAATATCGGTATTGCGGGTGAGCCGCTCCACCGGGGAGGCAATGACCCAGCCGACGTTGGCGCCGTTGACCATGATGGCTCGTTTGGTCCCGTCCGGGGGCACGGGCGCCCGCGGGCCAACGAGCACGCGCATATCCTGATCAATCACCCAGAACTGGGTGCGCCAGCCGTGCGGCGGCATGCCCGGACCGGGGCGATCATCATCAGAATCATGTTCGAGGGAGCGCAGGATCTGAAAAATGAAGCGATCGTTATTACGTAAAAACCGCCAGTTGCCATGCAGGGCATACTGGTCGCCCAGCGCATCGCTTAACCCCTGCAGACGCTGTTCGTTGCCATGCTTAATGTAATCGATAAAGCCGCGTTCAAAACTGACCCGCACCGCCCAGTGCATTGTGATAAGCAGGACGATACAGGTGGCGAAAATGGCGAGAAACAGCTTACCCGTAATACCGGGACGCCAGAACTTCATGGTTCACTCCTTTTACGCCGCCGGAGGACGACGTTTTTACTGGTATCATCCGGAACCCGGGCGAAGATCAACGCGGGCAGAGCGATGATGACCGCCATGCTGAAATAAGTGTATAAAAAGACCTGGTGGGCCACGGCGGTATCGGCGCTCAGATGGTGCTGGCCATACATCCCCAGCAGCAGCCCGGCGACAGTGACCCCGACGCTCATGGAGAGCTGCATGATCATCGACAGCAGGCTGTTGCCGCTGCTCGCCAGCGAATCCGGCAGATCCTTCAGGGTAAGGGTGTTCATCGACGAGAAGCGGGTGGAGTTAATGACGCCCTGGAAGAAGAGCACCAGCGGCAGAACGGCGTACCAGCCCAGCAGGGCGACGGCCATAAACAGCAGACTGATCAGCGCCAGCCCCAGGGTGGACGTCACCAGCACCCGCCGATAGCCAAAGCGGTTGACCACCTGCACGACGATCCGCTTCATCCCCATACTGCCCAGCACCATGGGGATCATCATCAGCCCGGCGTGGAACGGGGAGAAACCCAGACCAATCTGTAAGAAGACCGGGGTCATAAAGGGCAACATACCGCTGCCGATGCGCCCGGCAAAGCTGCCCAGCAGCCCCAGCCGGTAGGTCGTATTTTGAAATAACGACAAACTGAATAAGGCGCGGTCGTTATCGCGGGCATGCCAGAGATACCACAGCACCGAAACCACCCCGATGGCCACCAGAGCGACCAGCGACAGAGAAGAGATCCCCAGCCCCTTTTGCCCATCCAGCGCCAGGGTCAGGGTCGCCATACCGGCCGCCAGCAGAAAAAAGCCCACCAGATCGAAGCGTCGGGTCTGCATGGTGTAGTTGGGCATAAGCCAGAGGGTGGCGATGGCGCCGATAACCCCCACAGGAAGGTTAATCAGGAAGATCCAGTGCCAGGAAGCGTACTCAACCAGAATCCCCCCCAGCGCCGGGCCGAGCAGCGGACCAACCTGCCCGGGTAGGGTGACGAAGGTCATTGCCGCCATATACTGCGCGCGCGGGACGATTTTCATCACCGTCAGCCTGCCAACCGGCACCATCATCGCCCCGCCGACCCCCTGTAACGCCCGCGCCATGATCAGCTCATTGAGGGTGTTCGCCTGAGCACAAAACAGCGAGCCGGTGGTAAAGAGCACGATGGCGGTAAAGAAAATATTGCGCACCCCCACTTTGTCCGCCAGCCAGCCGCTGGCAGGCAGCATCACCGCCACCGTCAGCACATAGGCGACGATGACCATGTGCATATGCAGCGGGCTCTCCCCCAGGCTTTTCGCCATTGAGGGGAGGGCGGTGTTAACGATGGTCGTATCCAGCGACTGCATAAAGAAGCCGAAGGCGACAATCCATAGCTGCCAGCGAACCTGCTTAGGGAGATCGGTCATTTACTCCGTCACCATTAGTGTTTTGCCGTGAAAAACGCAACCGCAGACGATCAAAGAACAGGTAAACCACTGGCGTCGTGTAGAGCGTAAGCAGCTGGCTCATCACCAGACCGCCGACAATGGTGATCCCCAGCGGCTGACGCAGCTCGGCACCGTCCCCGCTGGAGATAACCAGCGGTAGCGCGCCAAACAGCGCTGCCAGGGTGGTCATCATAATCGGGCGGAAACGCAGCAGGCAGGCCTGGAAGATGGCCTCTTGCGGCGTCAGGTTGCCGTTGCGCTGCGCCTCGAGGGCGAAATCGACCATCATGATCGCGTTTTTCTTCACTATTCCTATTAATAGCATGATCCCGATAAGCGCGATGAGGCTAAACGGCGCGCCAAATAGCTCCAGCGCCAGCAGCGCCCCCACCCCCGCCGACGGCAGGGTGGAAAGAATCGTCAGCGGATGGACATAGCTCTCGTAAAGCACTCCCAGCACGATATAGACGGTGGCAATCGCCGCCAGAATCAAAATGATCTGAGAATTCATCGTCTCCTGGAAAACCTGCGCCGTACCAGCAAAGCTGCCGCGCACCGTCGAAGGGACCCCCAGTTGAGTCATGGCGCGGTTGATGGCTTCACTGGCCTCTGAGAGCGAAGAGCCGGTAGGCAGGTTGAATGAGACGGTCGACGCCGCGGACAGCCCCTGATGGTTAACCGACAGCGGCGCGTTCGCCGGCTGCCAACTGGCAAAGTAGGAGAGCGGAATTGCTTTGCCGTCGTTGTTAATCACAAACATCTTATCCAGCGCGCTGATATCCTGGGTATAGCGCGGATCGACTTCCATTACCACCTTGTACTGGTTCATCGGCTGGTAGATGGTAGAGATCTGTCGCTGACCGAAGGCATTATTCAGCAGGCTGTTGGCCGCGCTGACATCTATCCCCAGCCGCGACATGGTTTCCCGGTCATAGGTCAGGCTCATCTCTGCGCCGTTGTCCTGCTGGTCTGAGTTAACATCCGCCAGCTGCGGCAAGGCCGCCAGCGCTTTGCGGATCTTCGGCTCCCATTCGCGCAGGGCGGCGAGATCGTCCGACAGCAAGGTGTACTGGTAGCTGGCATTGGCCTGCCGCCCGCCAACGCGGATATCCTGAACGGCCATCAAAAAGAGGTTCGCGCCGGGCTCTTTCGCCAGCTTGCCGCGCAGACGATCAATAACCTGCTGGGCGGTTTCGCTGCGGTTATCGCGGGATTTAAGGGTAATAAACATCATCCCGCTGTTGACCCGCGAGCCGCCGGTAAAGCCGGTGACATTATCCACCGCCGGGTCGTCGCGTATGATCTTCATAAAGTCCTGCAACTTTCCGCGCATCGCCTGGAAGGAGATGCTCTGGTCAGCCTGGATGCCGCCCATCAGCACCCCGGTATCCTGCTCCGGGAAGAAGGTTTTCGGTATGGTGATATAGAGCCAGACATTGAGCACAATGGTGCCCAGCAGCACCAGCCCGACGATGCGGGTATGGTTAAGTACCCACTTCAGTGATTTTCCGTAGCCCTCCTGCAGCGCCATCAGCAGCCGGCCAAACCCGCGTTTACGCGGCTGGCTGTGCGGTTTGCCGGATTTCAACATCCAGCCGCACATCATCGGGGTGAGGGTCAGAGAGACCGCCAGCGAAATGCCGATTGCGACCGAGAGCGTCACGGCGAATTCGCGCAACAGCCGTCCCGGCAGGCCATCCATCAGCAGCAGCGGTAAGAACACGGCCACCAGCGACAGGCTCATGGAGAGCACCGTAAAGCCCACTTCACGCGACCCCTGCAGCGCCGCCTGAAGCGGCTTCATGCCCGCCTCCAGGTGACGGGAGATATTCTCCAGCACCACGATGGCGTCATCCACCACGAAGCCGGTGGCGATAGTCAGCGCCATCAGCGACAAGTTATTGAGGCTAAAACCGCACAGATACATGGCGGCGAAGGTGCCGATAAGCGACACCGGTACCGCCACGGCGGGGATCAGCGTGGCGCGACCGGAGCGCAGGAACAGGAAGACCACGAGGATCACCAGCGCCACGGAGATAATCAGCGACTGCTCAACCTCTTCAAGCGAGGCGCGAATGGTGGGGGAGCGGTCCTGAGCGATCTGCAGATCGATGGCCGCCGGAATGGTCTCTTGCAACTCAGGCAGACGGGCGCGGATGCTGTTGACCGTCTCGATGATGTTGGCCTCCGGCAGCTTGCGGATCATCAGCAAAATGGCCGGTTTGGCGTTGGTCATCCCGGCGTTACGCACATCCTGAACCGAGTCGGTTACGCTTGCCACGTCGCTGAGGCGCACCGCCGCACCGTTGTTGTAGTGAATAATCAGTGGCTGGTATTCGGCGGCGGTTTTGAGTTCATCGTTGGTCTGGATCTGCCAGCGGTGGCTACTGTCTTCGATGGCTCCCTGCGGCCTGCGCACGTTAGCATTACTGATAGCGCTGCGCACATCATCCAGCGATACGCCCTGGTTAAACAGCGCCTGCGGATTGAGCCCCACGCGCACGGCCGGCAGGGAACTGCCGCCCACATCCACATCGCCCACGCCGTCGATTTGAGCAATGGTCTGCGCCAGCTGGGTAGAGGCAAAGTCATACAGCTCACCCTGGGAATAGGTATCCGAGGTGAGCGTCAGGATCATGATCGGCGAGTCGGACGGGTTAGCTTTGCGGTACGTCGGGCGGCTCGGCATACCGCTTGGCAACAAGCTTTGCGCGGCGTTGATCGCTGCCTGCACGTCCCGGGCCGCGCCGTTGATGTCGCGGTTAAAGTTGAACTCCAGAATGATGCGCGTACTGCCCAGCGAGCTGCTGGAGGTCATCTCGTTGACCCCGGCGATGCGTCCGAGGGAGCGCTCAAGCGGCGTGGCGACCGACGAGGCCATGGTCTCTGGCGACGCGCCGGGCAACGAGGCGCTGACCATAATGACCGGGAAATCCACCTGCGGCAGCGGGGCCACCGGCAGCAGCCGGAAGCCGAGCACGCCGCAGAGCGTAATGGCGAGCGAAATCAGGATCGTCGCCACCGGGCGGTAAATGAAGAGGGCGAAAAACTTCACTTACGCCTCCTCAGTACGCTTCGGGAAGCGGGATTTCATCTTCAGTGCCAGGCTGTCGAACAGCAGGTAAATCACCGGTGTGGTAAAGAGTGTTAACACCTGGCTGACCAGCAGGCCGCCTACCATGCCAATCCCCAGCGGACGACGCAGCTCTGCGCCAACCCCGGTGCTGAGCATCAGCGGTAGGGCACCGAGCAGGGCGGCAAGGGTGGTCATCAGGATCGGACGAAAACGCAGCAGACAGGCCTGATAGATGGCCTCGCGCGGTGTCATTCCCTGCTCGCGCTCGGCGGCAAGGGCAAAGTCGATCATCATGATGGCGTTCTTCTTGACGATACCAATCAGCAAGATGATGCCAATGATGGCAATCACATCCAGTTCACTGCCTGCCAGCATCAGCGCCAGCAGGGCCCCCACTCCTGCGGTGGGCAGGGTAGAGAGGATGGTGATGGGATGAATAAAGCTTTCGTACAGCACGCCAAGCACGATGTACATTGCCACCACTGCCGCCACGATCAGCCAGATGGTACTGCCCAGCGCGGCCTGGAATGCCAGCGTACTGCCCTGGAACTGGGTCTGAATGTCGGTGGGGAAGCTGAGATCTTTTTCCGCACCCAGGATCGCCTCCACCGCCTCGCCCAGCGAGTAGTCGTCCGGGACGTTAAACGAGATGGTGGTAGAGGGGAACTGATCCAGATGGTTCACCGCCAGCGGCGTATAGCGCTCCTCCACTTTCGCGATGGCGCTGAGCGGCACGCTGCCGCCTTCGCTGCTGGTGAGACGCACGGCGTCCAGCCCTGCCAGTCCCGGCGTCTGTTGCGTATCGTGCTCCAGCACCACGCGGTACTGGTTTGCCTGAGTATAAATGGTGGAGATCAGGCGCTGACCAAAGGCGTTGTACAGGGCGTTATCCACATCCGCCATGGTAATGCCCAGCCGGCTGGCGCTGTCGCGATCGACATTGATATAGGCCGCCAGCCCTTTATCCTGCCAGTCGCTGCTGACGTCGGAAAGCTGGGGCAGCGCCTGCAGTTTCTCCACCAGTTGCGGCACCCAGGTGCTGAGCGCCTCAAGCGTGGTGGCCTGCAAGGTAAACTGATACTGAGTGCGGCTGACCTGGGTATCGATCGTCAGATCCTGAGTCGGTTGCAGATAGAGTTCGATACCCGGTACGCGCGCCACGGCCTGCTGCAGGCGCTCAATCACCGCATTGACGCGGTCATCACGCTCATCGAGCGGTTTGAGGTTGATCTGCAGACGAGCGCTGTTTAGCGACGGGTTGGTACCGTCCACCCCCACGAATGAGGTCAGACTCTCGACGGCCGGATCCTTCATAAGAATTTCGGAAACCTGCTGCTGGCGCTGGGCCATGCTGGCAAACGACACCGACTGCGGCGCCTGAAGCGTTCCCTGAATAATGCCGTTGTCCTGAATCGGGAAGAAGCCCTTCGGAATCATGACCCACAGCAGGGCGCTGAGGGCCAGGGTTGCCAGCGCCACGCCCAGCGTCGCCCAGGGGTGGTTAAGCACTTTGGTCAGCAGGCGGCCATAGGCGGCGATCACCCGCTCGAACATCCGTTCAGAGGCGCGAGAAAAACGGTTCTGTTTGCGCAGGGACTCGTGGCTCAGCATGCGCGCGCACATCATTGGCGTCAGGGTTAATGACACTATCGCCGAGATCAGAATCGCCACCGCCAGGGTGACCGCAAATTCGCGGAACAGACGTCCGACAATGTCGCCCATAAACAGCAGCGGAATCAGCACCGCTATCAGGGAGAAGGTCAGGGAGATGATGGTAAAGCCGATCTCACCAGCCCCTTTGAGCGCTGCCGCCAGCGGTTTCTCGCCTTTCTCGATATAGCGCGAGATGTTCTCAATCACCACGATGGCATCGTCCACCACGAAACCGGTGGCGATGGTCAGCGCCATTAGCGTCAGGTTATTGATGGAGAAATCGAGAAACACCATGACCGCAAATGTCCCTACCAGCGATAACGGCACCGCGACGGCGGGGATTATGGTAGCGGGAACGTTGCGCAGGAACAGATAGATGATCATCACCACCAGCGCGATGGCGAGCATCAGCTCAAACTGCGTGTCGCTGACCGAGGCGCGGATGTTGGTGGTGCGATCCGAAAGTACCTTCACGCTCACCGACTTCGGCAGGCTCTCTATCAGCTGCGGCAGCATGGCGCGGATGCTGTCGGCGGTATCAATGATGTTAGCGCCCGGCTGGCGCTGCACGTTCATCACGATGGCCTGCTGCTTATTCGCCCAGGCACCCAGCCAGCTGTTTTCCGCCCCTTGTTCAACCGTGGCCACATCGCCCAGGCGAACAGGGGCCCCGTTCTGGTAAGCCACAATCAGCTGGCGGTACTCATCGGCAGACTGCATCTGATCGTTGGCCGACAGCGTGACCGCGCGGGTGGGGCCATCCAGGGAGCCTTTCGCCGAGTTGACGTTGGCGTTGCTGATGGCGGTACGGATGGTTTCGCTGGTCAACCCCAGCGCGGCGATGGCCTGCGCGTTAAGCTTCACGCGTACAGCCGGACGCTGGCCGCCAGAGAGGGTCACCAGGCCGACGCCCGATACCTGAGAAATCTTTTGCGCCACGCGGGTTTCGACCATATCTTCAACCTGCGTCATCGGCATGGCAGACGAGGTGACGGCGAGGCTCATGATGGGCGGATCCGCCGGGTTGACCTTGCTGTAGACTGGCGGATTCGGCAGATCGGACGGCAGCAGGTTGGTGGCGGCGTTAATGGCGGCCTGCACCTCCTGCTCGGCGACATCCAGCGGCAGGGTGAGCTGGAACTGAAGCGTAACCACCGACGCGCCACCAGAGCTTTGTGAGGACATCTGCTTCAGCCCCGACATCTGGCCGAACTGACGCTCCAGCGGGGCGGTTATGGCAGAGGTGACCACATCCGGGCTGGCGCCGGGATAGAGGGTCACCACCTGGATGGTGGGATAATCGACTTCCGGCAGGGCGGAGACCGGCAGAAAACGGTAGCCGATAATCCCCGCCAGTAAAATCGCCACCATCAACAGCGTGGTGGCGACCGGGCGCATAATGAACAGGCGTGACGGCCCGCCCGTGGCGCTGGGTGGCATCACCTGCATCAGGCGTTCTCTCTCTGTTTGGCCTGTTCACGGGCAGGCTGCTTCCGGGTGGCTGTGTCGCTGTGCGCTTCCACTACCTCGACTTTAGCCCCTTCGGTCAGGCGGTCGATACCGTCAGTGACTACGCGATCGCCTGCGGACAACCCGGCGCTGATCACCACCGTCTGGCTGTCCTGGATGCCGGTTTTCACCAGATGCTTACTCACTTTATTCTCGCTGTTCAGTACCCACACAAAGTTGCCTTCGTTGCCCATCTGTAGGGCTGCGGTCGGGATAACTACCGCGTTATCCTGAGTCGAGACCAGCATCCGGGCGTTAACAAACTGGTTCGGGAAGAGCGCGTCGTCCTGGTTAGTAAATCGGGCCTTCAGCTTGATGGTGCCGGTGGTGGTGTCGATCTGGTTATCCAGGCTCAGCAGCGTACCTTCGCTCAGTTTCTGTTTGTTGGCGCGATCCCAGGCTTCAACCACCAGCGGCTGGCCGGTTTTCTGCGCCTGAACAACGGTAGCAATGTCGTTTTCTGGCAGGGTGAAAACCAGATCGATGGGGTGGGTCTGGGTGATCACCACGATGCCTGTGGTATCGCCGCTGGAGATCTGGTTACCGATATCAACCTGTTTCAGCCCCACGCGGCCATCAATCGGGGCGGTGATCCGGCTCCAGTCGAGCTGGAGCTGGGCGCTGGCGACGGCGGCTTCATCCGCTTTGATCGTGCCCTGTGATTCACTGACCAGCGACTGCTGGGTATCCAGCTCCTGGCGTGACACCAGATTGGTTTTCACCAGTTTCTGGAAGCGGGCGAGGTCGCGCTGTGCGTTGGCGAGAGTAGCTTTGTCTTTTGCGAGCTGACCCTGCGCCTGGGCGAGGGCAACCTTAAACTGGCTGGGATCGATTTCAGCCAGCAGATCACCGGCTTTCACCTGTTGCCCCTCCTGGAAGTGGAGCGCAATAAGCTGGCCGTCAACACGACTGCGTACGGTCACCGTATTTGCCGCCGTGATAGTTCCCAGGCCCGTAAGGTAAAGCGGAACGGATTTATTGACGGCGGTGGCAGCCTGGACAGGGGCCAGCACGCCACCGCGCATAGCGTGGCGGCCACCGCCTGCGGGGCGTTGTTGGCTGGTGGCACCTGCCGGTGCCGCGGAGTGACTGTGCCAGTACCACGCGGCGGCAATGACCACCACAATAAGGCCTGCGGCAATTGCCCAGCGGGATTTTTGACTGCCTTTCATCGTTATACGTTCTCGTCCTGAAACATTTCGGGAAATGATACTAGTTTAGTGAGTGGAGACGGCAGAAAAATGGAGGAAATATGGAAGACTGTCTGGAATTGTCTGAATGAGGGTAAGGCAAAAAGGCAAAACGGGTTGCCTTTTTTAGGCATTTCCCCCTCTCCCTGTAGGAGAGGGGTGGGGTGAGAGCATCAGCCCGCAACTATGTCAGCTAAACACTACCTGCGCCCAACGCGCCAGCCCCGCCGTCACCGAGCCGAAATCATCGCCGCCAGCAATCGGGATGCCCGGCAACTGCTCCGCCAGCGCACGCTTAATTAACGGCGATTTGGCGCTACCGCCGGTAAGGTAGATCACGTCCGGTTTCTCTTTACCATTATCCAGCGCCAACTGCACCTGTTCCAGAATGCGCTGCAACGGTTGTGCCAGTGCCGCCTCCAGCCCCTGCTGACTAATCGCGGTGGCCAGCTCATCGCCGATAAACGGCAGCGTAACGGTATGATCGGCTGCTTCTGAAAGGGCAATTTTACTCTCTTCGGCGCTACGCACCACGCGATAGCTCAGACGCTGACGCCAGAGCTTATACAGCAGGGCGACTTTGTCGGCATCCTGCGCATCGCGCACCAGGTCATTAAGGAAACGACCGTTGGCGGTACTGTAGAAATCGCTCTGAGCGGGGACGTCGTTAATGGCAACCGCATTCCACCAGGGGAGGATCGGCAGGGCGATACCTTTTTCCGTCTGGCCGCCCATGCCCAGCAGCGGCATCAGGCTTTTGAACGCCAGTGCAATATCAAGATCGTTCCCGCCTACGCGGCACCCGCTGTGTCCCAGCAGGCTATTTTCACGGTCGCGGCGGACATGCCATTGTGGCCCCATCAGCAGCAGCGAGCAGTCAGTTGTCCCGCCGCCGATATCCACTACCAGCACACGTTTCTCTTCACTAAGCGTCGCTTCAAAATCCAGACCGGCGGCAACCGGCTCATACTGGAACACCACGTCCTGAAAACCTGCGCGGTGGGCGGCACGCTCAAGGATCCCTTGCGCCTGCTGGTTCGCGTCGTCTCCCCCCAGCCCCTGGAAGTTAATAGGGCGACCAATCACCGCCTGGGTAATGGTATCCGTCACCTGCGACTGTGCCTGCTGACGAATATGCAGCATCATGGCGCAAACCAGATCCTCAAACAGAGCAACCTGCTGCGGCTTCAGTCCGCTGGCACCGAGGAAGGATTTCGGGGATTTAACAAAGTAGACCTCTTCCGGGTCCTCAATATAGTGGCCCAGCGAGGAGAGTCCAAACTGCACGCTGGTGGCGGTAACGTCGATATCCTCTTCGCGATTGAAGCTTACCGCCCGGCGTAACAGCGCCTGGGTTTCCGTGCCGGTAGCCGGAACCTGATGATGACGATAGAGCCACTCGCTTACCGCTTCACGCGTGGGCGCGCAAATCATTGATGGCAGCAGGGTGCTGTTATTTTCCATTTTGAGCAGCTGTGGCTGCCCGTCTTGCATCACCGCCACAGAACAGTTGGCGGTACCATAGTCAAATCCGATAAACACGTGCGAAATCCCCATGCCATTGAGAAGGGGCGAGACTTTAGCGAAATGTCTCGCCTGCGACAACTGGAATATGAAAGCAAGGCAAGAACCGCCGGGCAGCGTTATGCTGTGGAGTAACGAAAAAAGGAGCCGTAATGTTTATTCTGCACTGGCAACCCCCCTACGACTGGCAATGGATGTTCGATTTTTTGGCCGCCCGTGCGGTCACCGGTATCGAAACCGTGACCGCCACTGACTACGTGCGCAGTTTCGCCTGTGAGGTGCATGTCGGGTTAATTCGCGCCACGCCGCACCTGCAAGACGGCACGCTACAGGTTGAACTGAGTGACGGGCTGCTGCCGGTCGCTGGCCCGGTCCTGGCGCGCGTGGCCCGGCTGTTTGACCTGGATTGTCGCCCGCAGCAGATAGCCGGGGTACTCGGGGCGCTCGGTGCTGCCCGGCCCGGCCTGCGACTGCCCGGCTCGATGGATGCTTACGAGCAGGGGGTACGCGCTATTCTCGGCCAGCTGGTGAGCGTAGCGATGGCGGCGAAGCTCACCGCGAAAGTGGTCGCCTTGTGTGGTGAGCCGCTCGCAGGGGCGCCTGGCTATTTCTGCTTTCCTACCCCGGCGGCGCTGGCAAATGCCGACCCGCTGGCCTTGAAGGCGCTCGGCATGCCAGTTAAACGCGCCGAGTCGCTCATTTACCTGGCGCAGTCGGTGGAGGCCGGGACATTTCCTCTTACGCCGCCGGATGACATCGAGGCGGGCGTGAAGGCGCTGCAAACGCGCCCGGGCATCGGGCGCTGGACGGCGAATTATTTCGCCCTGCGCGGCTGGCAGGCAAAAGATGTGTTCTTACCGGATGATTATCTGATCAAGCAACGCTTTGCCGGCATGACCCCGGCCGGGATACGGCGCTATGCCGCCCGGTGGCAGCCGTGGCGCTCATACGCGCTGCTGCATATCTGGTATACCGAAGGCTGGACGCCGTCAGTTGATAGCGAAGTAGCTGGTATTAAGCAGTAGTTCCAGCGGGCGCGGTTCGTCAATGGTATTGCCGTAGATATAGTCGATGCCGATGCCCGAGAGCGTGTCCATCACCACCGGCTGGTTGCTCGGCCCGGCGATCGTTTTCATGCCCAGCCGCTGGGCATGACCCTGGATAATGGTGACCAACATCTCGTCCATCAGGTTGCCGTGAACGTTGGTCACGACCTCGGGATCCAGCAGCAGGTAATCTGCCTGATGGGCACTGAGGTGGTTGAACTCGTCCATATCTCGCCCGACGTGGCTGAGGATGATACGGCAGCCGGCGCGGCGCAGTTTATCCAGCCCCTGCAGACAGGCGTTATTTTGCTGTCTCAGTACGTCAATATGCAGCATCAGGTGCAGTAGTCGTGCCGGTAGCGGGCTCTGTGCCAGCATATCCAGCAGCTCGTCGACCAGGGTCACGCTGGCCAGTCCAGCCAGCGACAGCGGAAGGGCCACGCCGGTCCCTTTTTTAGCCAGCGGGGCAGCAAAGCTGCGGAAGAACTCCTGCATCACGCGTCTGTCGAGAGCGTGAAGGAGCTCGGGCTCAGCCAGCCCGGCCCGGAAGGTCTGCTCTTCAAGAACTTCCCCTTCGCTGGTCCACAGGCGCAGCGACAGCATCCAGAAATTGCTGCTCTCCGGGATACGCGGTGACGCCACGCTGCGCGCCAGCATCACCAGGTTGTTGTCTTTAATCATGTGCCACTGCTCATCGAGCGACATCATATTGCGGTTGCTCTGCATGCGTTCTTGCTGCGGTTCATACACCGTGACCACCCCACGCCCGCTGTTTTTTGAGGCGTAGCAGGCAATATCCGCCTGAGACATCACTTCAGCGGCCTGGTGGTTTACAGCGTCGATAAGCGTAATCCCGGCGCTGGCGCCGATACGGTGCAGGCGGCCGTCCCACATAAAGTGGTAATCGTTGATGGCATTAATGATACGCCCCGCGATGTAGCGGGCGCTTTCGGTATTGCATTCAGGCAACAGTAAACCAAACTCGTCCCCGCCAAGACGCGCCAGCACATCGGTCGAACGCAGCATGCTGAGCATCAGCGAAGAGAGCTCACGCAGCAGGGCATCGCCCGCCGCATGGCCTGCGGTGTCATTCACCGCTTTAAAACGGTCGAGATCGATAAACACCAGCGCATGTCGCTGGCGGGTCTCCTGCACCATATGGAGCAGACGTTTCAGGTGCGCTTCAAAGCTGACGCGGTTTGCCAGGTGGGTGAGGGCGTCGTGAGAGGCGTTGTAGCTCAGTTCACGCAGCATTTTGCGCGACTCGGTAACATCCTGAATGACCAGCACCGAGCCGATGTTTTGTCCATCGAGAGTGCTCAGTGGGGTGATGCTGTAGTGAATATCGTAGCTCCCGCCACTGCGGCTGTGCAGGACGACATCCTGTTCGATATCGGTACGGGACATATCCCCGCTGTGAATGTTTTCCATCAGCGGGCCGCTATTACCAAAGGTAATATGCAGCACCGATAAAATCGGCTGGCCCATCGCGTCTTGCTGCGTCCAGCCGCTCATCTTCTCGGCGACCGGGTTCATAAAGGTGACGTTCATATCGACATCGGTACAGAGCACGGCTTCGCCGATGGAATCGAGGGTAATATGCAGACGCTCTTTTTCCTGGAACAGCGCTTCGTTAAGCTCTTTTACCTCGGTCATATCCATATTGACGCCGAGCAGGCGTTCGACCTCGCCCTGCTTATTCAGCACCCGATTCGCCAGCGCGCGGATGTGACGAACCCCCTCTTTGACCCGAATACGAAACTCCAGCTTGAAGGGAATGCGCGCGGCCAGGGCATCACGTACCACCTGTTCAGCATGGGCGCGGTCCTCCGGGAGCATACATTCATGCCACATCTGCCAGGTCGGTTTAATATGCGGCGGAACTTCATAGAGTTCGAACATGCGCTTATCCCAGCTGATCATGTCCGGTTTAACATCCCACTCCCAGATACCAATTCCCCCCGCTTCGTTAGCGAGAGTAATGCGCTCCATCAGGCGCTTGTTAACCCATTCGGTCTGTTTGAGATCGTTAATGTCTTCGATCTGGGCGATGAAATAGAGCGGGCTGCCGTCCGCATGGCGCACCAGCGAGACCGCCAGCAGCGCCCAGACCACCTCACCATTGCGGGTGTAGTAACGCTTCTCCATTGAGTAGCTGTTGATATCCCCGCGGATCAGTTGCTCCATCTGCTCGAGGTCAAGATTGAGATCTTCGGGCCAGGTCACCTGCTGGAACGTCAGGGAGTGCAGCTCAGACTGGGAGTAACCGAGGAACTGACAAAGCGCTTTGTTGGCCTGCAGCCACTGGCCGTCGGTACCGACCAGCGCCATGCCGATCGCGGAGTACTCCATGGCATTGCGAAAACGTTCTTCGCTCTCGGTGATGTGTTTCCGCTCGGCGCGGAAGGCGTACATCACCATGGTCATGACGTTAGCGGGCAACAGCATCATCAGGAATGGTAGCCAGGGGGCGTTGAGCATGGCGGCATTTTCAGTGACCAGCGGCACCGGCGAAGAGGCGATCAACAGCGATACCATCATTACCGTGACCAGGAAGACCAGAAATGCCTCAAGGCGTGGTAATCGGACGGCGCTCCACATCAGTAAGACGATAATCGCGGTAAAGGGCCAGGGTAAAAAGCGGATGGCGATCCAGCTTAGCACCAGCGTCACCACCATGGTGACCAGCGTTTCGAGCAGTAATTGCGGATTGCGATGACGCAGCAGGTAGTGGGGTTTAAACAGCAGCCCCAGCGGCACCAGCGCCAGCGCGCCGATGGTTTCCGAGAGCACCCAGACCAGGAAGTTGCGCATCGGCTCGGCGGTAGGGACCAGCAGATACGCCAGCATGCCGCCCAGCAGAGGCGGGATTACGGCGCTGCCGATCGCCAGACGGATCCAGTCGCCCAGATTTTGCAGCGGGTTATACCAGGGAAGCAGTTTTCGCAGCAACAGCGCGCCGACCACCGCCTCGAGGGTGTTGATCAACCCGTACCACAGATTAAGGGAATCCCAGGAGAAGAGCAGCCAGGTGGCAAAGATATTACCGAAGGTGCAGGCGAGCGCGATACCGGGCCACATTTTGCCGGCGTGACGGTAAAAAGCCACCATCATAATGGCGGTCGGGAACCATAAAGGTGCCAGTAATGTACCGAAACGCGTCAGCTCCAGCGAAAAAAGGGTAAAGATAAAGGTAACCAGACCAAGACTGACAAGCCGTAGTAAAGGATGTGGGGTGGTAACCAAAACGCGCTGGTATTGTTTATTCATTACCGCTTATCCAGGGGACGCCATGCCGTCACGAACGAGGTCCGGACGAGTTGAATGATGAATTTGGATTATGCTAGTACAAACAATTTACAATTCATATGGTGGCTGCTCATAATTTGACATCATAGAGTTATTAAATAGTTATCCTGCAAAAATTTCATCTTTGATGATGGAAAAGTGAACAGGGTAATAACGCAGCGGGAAGAAAAAGGCTATTTTCGCGCGTCACGCATAACCTGCGCTTTCGACTGGTATCACGGGAGCGAAATCCCTATAATTGCGCCGTTTGACGCTTCGGCGTCGTCCTTCCTTTACATCCAGGTTACTCAGGTCGCTAAATTTATGACTGATAAGTCTCATCAGTGCGTCATTATAGGCATCGCCGGCGCATCGGCTTCAGGTAAAAGTCTTATTGCTAGTACGCTTTACCGTGAATTACGTGAACAGGTTGGTGATGAGCACATCGGTGTCATTCCGGAAGACAGCTATTACAAGGATCAAAGTCATCTGTCGATGGAAGAGCGCGTTAAGACCAACTATGACCATCCCAGCGCGATGGATCACAGCCTGCTGTTTCAGCATCTTCAGTCTCTGAAGAATGGCGCCCCAATTGAATTACCCGTCTACAGCTATGTTGAACATACCCGCACGCAGGAAACCATCCGTATTGAGCCAAAGAAGGTCATTATCCTTGAAGGCATCCTGCTGCTGACCGACGCGCGTCTGCGCGAATCGATGAACTTCTCCATTTTTGTTGATACGCCACTGGATATTTGCCTGATGCGCCGCATCAAGCGCGACGTTAACGAACGCGGTCGCTCCATGGACTCCGTTATGGCGCAATATCAGAAAACGGTACGTCCAATGTTCCTGCAGTTTATTGAACCGTCCAAACAGTACGCCGATATTATCGTGCCGCGCGGGGGTAAAAACCGTATTGCGATCGATATTCTGAAAGCGAAAATCAGCCAGTTTTTTGAATAAAACACGCGAATTGTGTACCGTTCAGAGATAACCCGGTTCACCCTCGGCGCAGATAAGCCCGAGGGAGTGATGCACGAAAGGAGAGAGTGCCATGCGTCTGTGTGACAAAGATATTGAAGCCTGGCTCGATGAAGGCCGTCTGTCCATTTCACCCCGTCCGCCCGTGGAGCGCATTAATGGCGTGACCGTGGATGTGCGTCTGGGCAATAAATTCCGCACCTTCAGCGGGCATACCGCCCCCTTTATCGACCTTAGCGGTCCAAAAGATGAAGTGAGCGCCGCACTCGAACGCGTGATGAGCGACGAGATTGTTCTTGAGGACGGCGAGGCCTTTTATCTGCACCCAGGAGAACTGGCGCTGGCGGTTACCTTTGAGTCCGTGACCCTGCCTGCCGATCTGGTTGGCTGGCTTGATGGACGTTCGTCCCTGGCGCGTCTGGGGCTGATGGTGCACGTAACCGCGCACCGTATCGATCCAGGCTGGTCGGGTCGCATTGTGCTGGAGTTCTTCAACGCCGGTAAATTGCCGCTGGCATTACGTCCAGGCATGATGATTGGCGCGCTCAGTTTCGAGCCGCTGACCGGCCCGGCTGCACGTCCTTACAACCGCCGCCAGGATGCGAAATACCGCGATCAGCAGGGTGCGGTTGCCAGTCGTATTGACAAAGACTGAGCCCAGCCCAGTCCACCGAGGAAGCCATGAGAAGAGTTCTGACAACGCTGATGATTTTGCTGGTGGTCTTGCTGGCAGGTCTTACTGCGTTGGTGCTGCTGGTTAATCCCAACGATTTTCGTGCCTACATGGTGCGCCAGGTTGAAGCGCGCAGTGGCTACGTGATGAAGCTGGACGGCCCGCTGCGCTGGCACGTCTGGCCGCAGTTAAGCATTCTTTCCGGCCGGATGTCGTTAACCGCGCCGGGGGCTTCCGTGCCGCTGCTTACCTCCGACAATATGCGTCTGGACGTGGCGTTAATGCCGCTTCTTTCGCATCAGTTGCAGGTGAATCAGGTGATGCTTAAAGGGGCGGTAATTCAGTTGACGCCGCAGACCGAGGCGGTGCGCAAGCCCGATGCCCCGGTGGCGCCGCGCGAAAACACGCTCCCCGACGTAGCTGAAGATAACGGCTGGTCGTTTGATATTGGCAAACTGAAGGTCGCCGATAGCGTGCTGGTGTTCCAGCATGAGAGCGACGAACAGGTGACGGTGCGTAATATCAATCTGCAGATGGAGCAGGATGAGCACCATAAAGGGACGATGGACTTTAGCGGGCGCGTGAACCGTAATCAGCGCGACATGGTGGTCTCGCTGAATGCGAATGTCGATGCGTCTGACTATCCTCACCAGCTGATTGCCAATATTCAGCAGCTTGACTGGCAGCTGACCGGGGCCGATCTTCCGGCGCAGGGGATCACCGGACAGGGCAAACTGCAGGCAGTCTGGCGGGAAGAGCGCAAACAGCTTGAGCTCAATCAGCTCGATCTGAAAGCGAACGACAGCGCGTTGACTGGCCAGGCGAGCGTGATGCTGAGCGACACCCCGCAATGGGTGATCAACCTGCAATTTGATACGCTAAATCTTGAAAATCTGCTTACGGCGCAAGCCGCTGCCGCCCAGGGTGACGTGGCGCAGCAGGGGCAGTCTCAGCCGAAGCCGCGTCCGGTGATCTCGACGAACCTCGATCAGCCTGATTATAACGGTCTGCGCGGTTTTGACGCGGATATCATGCTAAAAGCCAACCGCGTCCACTGGCGCGGCATGGATTTCACCCATGTCTCCAGCCAGATGACCAACAAAAATGGTTTGCTCACCATCAGCGATCTGAGCGGTGAGATGGGGCAGGGGCGCCTCTCGTTGCCAGGCACCCTGGATGTGCGTAAAGCGGAGGCCCGCACGGCATTCCAGCCGCGGCTGGAAAATGTCGAGATTGGCACCATCCTGAAAGCCTTCAACTATCCGATCCCCCTGACCGGTAGCCTGACGCTGGCGGGCGATTTCTCTGGCGGCAAGATCGACGCCGAGGCCTTCCGACGCAACTGGCAAGGCCAGGCCCACGTTGAGATGAGCAACACCCGTATGGAAGGGCTTAACTTCCAGCAGCTGGTGCAGCAGGCGGTGGAGCGCAGCAGTAACGTGAAGGTCAAAGATAACTTCGAGAACGCCACCCGTCTGAATCGCTTCGTTACCGAGCTTTCGCTTGATAACGGCCAGCTCTCGCTGGAGAGCATGCAGGGTGAATCGCCTATGTTATCGCTCGAGGGCGATGGCACGATGGACCTGGTCAAAGAGACGGCGGATACCCACTTTAAAGTGACGGTGCTGGAGGGCTGGTTGGGCGAAGGCAAGCTGATTGACTTCCTGAAACAGACGCCGATCCCGCTTAGCGTGTATGGGCAGTGGCAGGCGCTCAACTACAGTCTGCAGGTGGATCAGCTGATGCGTAAACATCTTCAGGATGAAGCCAAACGGCGTCTGAACGACTGGGCGGATCGCAACAAGGATTCGAAAAACAGTAAAGACGTGAAAAAGCTGCTGGAAAAACTTTAATGATTAAGCCGGGTAGGGGTTAGCCTTACCCGGCTTTTTATTACACTTCGTACTCTTCCTCTGCTTCATCAGCCTGCGGAATTAACTGCACCTTCTGCACCCGGTGATGATCGACTTCCAGCGTCCTCAGAGCATAGTGACCCACCTGGACCTCTTCCCCAGGGGCGGGAATACGTTGCAGGTATTCCATCAGCAGACCGGCGAGGGTGTGATACTCACGCTTCTCATCCAGCGGCAGTGGCACATACTGCACCAGGTCTTCCAGCGGCATATGACCGTTCGCCGTCCAGCTTCCGTCGGCGTTTTTCTGAATATCATGGCGGGCGTCGATCTCTTCCACTTCATTGGGCAGGTTACCGGCAATGGTTTCCATCACGTCGCTCAGGGTCACCACCCCCTCAACGGAGCCGAATTCATCCACCACAAAGGCAAAGTGCGTACGGGCGTTGCGGAACTGTTCCAGCGCAGAGAGCAGCGGCAGCCCCTCCGGGAAGACCAGCGGCTGACGCACCAGCGCCCGCAGATCAAGCGGTTCATCCTGTAACTGCTGGTTGAGCAGGTCGATAACGTGTACCACGCCGAGCAGATCCTCCTCCTGCTCGCCACCGGTTACCACCACGCGGGTATGCTGGTTTTTTTCCAGCAGCGCGCGGATTTGCGCCTCCGGGGCGTTGAGGTCGATATGCTCGATATCGTGACGGGAGGTCATGATGCTGCTGACAGAACGCTGGTTAAGATTTAATACCCGCTCAATCATTCGACGTTCCTGCGGGTTAAAGATCTGGCTGCTGTCATGATCCGCCAGCAGGGAGGCCGACTCCGCATCCAGTTCCGCATCCTCTTTCTTTCCGCTCAGCAGACGCATCACCGTCTCAGCTGTGCGCTGACGTAGCGTCTGATTGGCTGACAGAAAGCGACGGCGGTTGAAAATGGCCAGCTGGTTTAGCGCCTCGATGATGACCGAGAACCCTATGGCCGCGTACAGATAGCCTTTTGGAATGTGGAAGCCAAAGCCGTCTGCCACCAGGCTAAAGCCGATCATCAGGAGGAAGCTAAGACAGAGAATGACGATTGTCGGGTGGCTATTAACGAAGCGCGTTAACGCCTTACTGCCCATCACCATCAGCGCAATGGCAATGATGACGGCTGCCATCATAACGGCCAGATGGTCCACCATCCCCACGGCGGTGATCACCGAATCAAGAGAGAAGACGGCGTCCAGCACCACAATTTGCGCCACCACCGGCCAGAATCTGGCGCCCCGGCGCTGGGTGGGGTTTTCATTATCCTTACCTTCCAGCCGTTCATTGAGTTCGACGGTGGCTTTGAAGATCAGGAACAGGCCGCCAAAAAGCATAATCAGGTCGCGTGCGCTGAAGCCCAGGCCGTGTACCGTAAATAGCGGTTTGGTGAGCCCCACCAGCCAGGAAATAGAGGCCAGTAATAGCAGGCGCATCACCATGGCCAGAAGCAGGCCGGTGACGCGAGCGCGATCGCGCTGAGCAGGGGGCAATTTTTCGGCAAGAATGGCGATAAAGACCAGGTTGTCGATGCCGAGCACCAGTTCCAGTAACACCAGAGTGACCAGACCGGCCCAGATTGATGGATCTGCAATCCATTCCATAGCGGGAATCATACCTTTTGTAATATGACAAATGTCACATTTCGATCATGGATAAAGCCTGCGAAAAATGCAATGCCAGCCTGGGATTTCCTCGGGCAACGCCGCAAATACGGCTCATTCTATTCCCATGGTTAATTTAGGGTTATAACCAGAATCCCCTTAAATAATTATATTTAAGAAATATCGCAGGTAACGGTTATATATTCATTTTTGTCAACCTGAAGAAAATCCTAAAACATTAAAAATTTGCCGTTAATATTAATCTTAAAAAGCGATGCGCCGACTGTTGTTTCCTTGCCTGCTAAATCGTTAGCTGCAACAATTCCTCCAGCATCAAATGTTAAAGCCTCTTGTTGCTATTTCAGTGTCGGTTTAAAGAACAGAAAGTTTATATCTGGAGATGCGTTTTCTTGCCCGATATATCTTTCGATTAAACCATGTCAAAGAGGGTGTTTATCCATAAATTACTGTTTAAACAGTGGATTGGTAACTGAAAGCCAAGGGCGGTAGCGTGCCTGAAAGCGTGTTAATCAGCCTCGATTATTCTGTCAATAGCTTGCGGATGAATAAACTTTTTTTAGGACTGATGCCAGTTATATTTCTGTTTTATTAACCGCATGCTAAAAGTTAAATGCCGCGCATTTAATTAAACCGCACAGGATAATTACTCTGCCAAAGTGATAAATAATCAATGATGAAATCCAAAATGAAATTGATGCCATTATTGGTGTCTGTGACCTTGATGAGTGGGTGCACCGTCTTACCTGGCAGCAATATGTCGACCATGGGTAAGGATGTGATTAAACAGCAAGATGCTGATTTCGACCTTGATCGGATGGTAAATGTTTATCCCCTGACACCAAGACTGGTGGAGCAATTACGCCCACGCCCGAACGTGGCCCAGCCGAACGTCTCGCTGGATCAGGAGATCTCCTCTTATCAGTATCGCGTCGGCCCAGGCGATGTCGTTAGCGTTACCGTCTGGGACCACCCGGAGTTGACGACGCCAGCCGGTCAGTACCGTAGCTCGAGCGATACCGGCAACTGGGTACAGCCTGACGGCACCATGTTCTATCCCTACATTGGCAAAGTACACGTGGTTGGCAAAACGCTGGCCGAGATCCGTAGTGATATTACCAGCCGCTTAGCGCAGTACATCGCTGATCCGCAGGTGGACGTTAATATCGCCGCGTTCCGTTCGCAAAAAGCCTATATCTCCGGGCAGGTCAATAAATCGGGGCAGCAGGCGATCACCAACGTGCCGCTGACCGTACTTGACGCTATCAACGCCGCAGGCGGGCTGACCGAAAATGCCGACTGGCGCAATGTTGTACTGACCCATCAGGGCAAAGAACAACGCATCTCCTTGCAGGCGCTGATGCAAAACGGCGACCTGAGCCAGAACCGACTGCTCTATCCGGGTGACATCCTCTTTGTGCCGCGTAATGACGATCTGAAAGTGTTCGTGATGGGCGAAGTGAAGAAACAGAGCACCCTCAAAATGGACTTCAGCGGCATGACGCTGACCGAAGCGCTGGGCTCGGCGGAAGGTATCGATCTGACGACCTCCAATGCCAGCGGCATCTTCGTTATTCGTCCGCTCAAAGGACAGGGCAGCAACGGCAAGATTGCCAACATTTATCAGCTGGATATGTCCGATGCCACCTCTCTGGTGATGGCAACCGAGTTCCGCCTCCAGCCGTATGACGTGGTCTACGTGACGACCGCACCGGTTGCTCGCTGGAACCGCCTGATCAACCAGTTGCTGCCGACGATCAGTGGCGTTCGCTACATGACCGACACGGCAAGCGACGTTCATAACTGGTAATCCGCGATGTTTAACAAAATTCTGGTGGTGTGCGTGGGGAACATTTGCCGTTCCCCCACGGCCGAGCGGCTGTTAAAGCAATATCAGCCGGGGCTGACGGTGGGTTCTGCAGGCCTGGGTGCGCTGGTAGGCAAAGGGGCCGACGAGCGTGCAACGAGCGTGGCAGAGCAACATAACCTCTCTCTCGACGGGCATTGCGCCCGTCAGGTTTCAGCCGCCATGTGTCGGGAATATGACCTGATCCTGGCGATGGAAAAGCGCCATATTCACGCTCTGTGCGATATCGCGCCGGAGATGCGCGGCAAAGTGATGCTGTTTGGTCACTGGGACAACGAACGCGAAATCCCCGATCCCTATCGCAAAAGCCGTGAAGCCTTTGAAGCGGTTTACACCTTACTTGACCAGTCTGCCCGTCAGTGGGCGCAGGCACTGAACGTTCAGCAGGGATAACAATGACAGAAAAAGTAAAAGCTTCTTCCGCCTCGACCGCGGGCAGCGATGAAATCGATATTGGTCGCCTGATTGGGACCGTGGTTGAGGCGCGCTGGTGGGTGTTAGGCACCACCGCCGTCTTTGCGCTGGCGGCGGTGGTCTACACCCTGTTCGCTACTCCCATCTACAGCGCCGATGCGCTGGTGCAGATCGAGCAAAACACCGGCAACTCGCTGGTGCAGGATATTGGCTCGGCGCTGGCGAACAAGCCACCGGCTTCAGAAGCGGAAATTCAGCTGCTGCAGTCGCGTCTGGTGCTGGGTAAAACCGTGCGCGACCTGGGTCTGGATATCGCCGTTAGCAAAAATACCTTCCCGGTCTTCGGTGCGGGCTGGGATCGTCTGATGGGACGGCAAAACGATACCGTCAAAGTGACTGACTTTAGCCTGCCAAAGGGGACGGCCGATCAGGTCTTTACCCTCGAAGTGCTGGGGCCTAAGCAGTACCAACTGACCAGCGACGCCGGCTTTAGCGCCCGTGGCGAAGTAGGGCAGTTGCTCAGCAAAGATGGCGTGAGCATTAAAGTGAACGCGATTCAGGCCGCTGAGGGCAGCGAGTTTACCGTCACCAAGTTCTCCACGCTTGGGATGATTAACAACCTGCAAAATAACCTCACGGTGACGGAAACGGGTAAAGACACCGGCGTGCTGAGCATGACCTTTACCGGTGAAGATAAAGATAAAATCCGCGATATCCTGAACAGCATCACCCGCAACTATCTCGAGCAGAACGTTGAGCGTAAATCCGAAGAAGCGGCGAAGAGCCTGGCCTTCCTGGCGAAACAGCTTCCTGAAGTGCGCGCCAGCCTGGATGAAGCCGAGAACAAACTCAACGCCTATCGTCAGGATAAGGACTCGGTTGACCTGCCTTTAGAGGCGAAATCGGTGCTGGATTCGATGGTCAATATCGACGCCCAGCTGAACGAGCTGACCTTTAAAGAGGCGGAAATCTCCAAGCTCTATACCAAACGTCACCCGGCATACCGCACGCTGCTGGAAAAACGTAAGGCCTTAGAGGATGAGAAAGCCAAACTGAACAACCGCGTGACCGCCATGCCGAAGACCCAGCAAGAGATTGTACGTCTGACGCGTGATGTGGAGTCAGGTCAGCAGGTCTATATGCAGTTGCTGAATAAACAGCAGGAGCTGAAGATCACCGAGGCCAGCACCGTGGGCGATGTCCGTATCGTCGACCCGGCCATCACCCAGCCAGGGGTACTGAAGCCGAAGAAAGCGCTGATTATTCTCGGCAGCATCATTCTTGGCCTGATGCTCTCGATTGTGGGTGTACTGCTGCGCTCTCTGTTCAACCGCGGTATCGAAAGCCCGCAGGTGCTGGAAGAGAACGGTATCAGCGTCTATGCCAGCATCCCGCTCTCTGAATGGCAAAAATCCCGCGATAGCGTCAAAACCGTGAAGG
The DNA here is from genome assembly GCF_002308415.1 of Leclercia sp. UBA1284. NCBI lineage: Bacteria > Pseudomonadati > Pseudomonadota > Gammaproteobacteria > Enterobacterales > Enterobacteriaceae > Leclercia > Leclercia sp. UBA1284. The sequence continues at coordinate 1,974,084 of NZ_DBUS01000006.1, read as the reverse complement.
GGGTTAAGCGTTACAAACAGAGCCAGCTGCTGGCGGTGGGTAACCCAACGGATCTGGCGATTGAAGCGGTGCGCAGCCTGCGTACTAGCCTCCACTTCGCCATGATGCAGGCGAAAAATAACGTCCTGATGTTGACCGGGGTTAGTCCATCAATTGGTAAGACCTTTGTCTGTGCCAACCTTGCGGCGGTGATCAGCCAGACCAACAAGCGCGTGCTGCTGATCGACTGTGATATGCGTAAGGGCTACACCCACGAGCTGCTCGGCACCAATAACGTCAATGGCCTGTCAGAAGTGCTGTTGGGCAAAGGTGACATTGAGAACTGCGCCAAACCCACTTCTATTACCAATTTCGACCTCGTACCGCGTGGTCAGGTGCCGCCAAACCCGTCTGAACTGTTGATGAGCGAGCGCTTTACTCAGCTGATTGCATGGGCGAGCAAACACTATGACCTGGTGTTAATCGATACCCCGCCAATCCTTGCCGTGACGGATGCTGCCATTGTCGGCCGCCATGCGGGAACCACCCTGATGGTTGCGCGTTATGCAGTTAACACCCTTAAAGAGGTGGAGACCAGCCTCAGTCGCTTCGAGCAGAACGGCATTGAGGTGAAGGGGGTCATTCTTAACTCCATCTTCCGTCGCGCCACCGGGTACCAGGATTACGGGTACTACGAGTACGAATATAAGTCTGACAGTAAATAACCTGTTTTCCTCATCCCGACTCTCCCAGAGGGGGAGGGTAGGGGTGAGGGCATCGAATTCATCCGGGGAAGACCATGACCACACAACGCCCATTGATCTCTATCTATATGCCGACATGGAACCGTCAGCAGTTGGCGATCCGCGCGATTAAATCGGTTTTACGTCAGGATTACGATAACTGGGAGCTGATTATTGTTGATGATTGCTCCTCCTCCTGGGAGCAGTTACAGAACTTCGTTACCGACCTCAATGACCCGCGAGTGATGTATACGCACAACGCGATCAATTCCGGCGCCTGCGCGGTACGCAATCAGGCGATTTTGCAGGCTAAAGGCGAGTTTTTAACCGGTATTGACGATGACGATGAGTGGACGCCAAACCGTCTCTCTATCTTCCTGTCTCACCAGGCGCAGTTGGTTACGCACGCGTTTCTGTACGCCAACGATTATGTCTGCCAGGGCGAAGTCTATTCACAACCGGCGAGCCTGCCGCTCTACCCGAAATCGCCTTATTCCCGTCGCCTCTTTTATAAGCGCAACATTATTGGTAATCAGGTCTTTACCTGGTCATGGCGTTTCAAAGAGTGTCTGTTCGACACTACCCTGAAAGCGGCGCAGGACTACGACATCTTCCTGCGGATGGTGGTGGAGTACGGTGAGCCGTGGAAGGTAGAGGACGCGACGCAGATCCTGCACATCAACCACGGTGAGATGCAGATTACCTCCTCGCCGAAAAAGTTCTCCGGCTACTTCCATTTCTACCGCAAGCACAAAGACAAGTTCGACCGTGCGAGCCGTAAGTATCAGCTCTTTACCCTCTACCAGATCCGCAACAAGCGCATGAACTGGCGCACGCTGCTGACGCTCTTTTCTGTGCGTAATACCAAGCGTCTGGCTGACGGGCTTCGGGGGAAATAATGTTTCTGGAAGATTGCCGCGCAAACGGCTGGAGCCTGCGCCCCTGCTGCATGGTTCTGGCTTATCGCATCGCCCATTTTTGCTCTGTCTGGCGCAAGAAGAATGTGATTAATAACCTCTGGGCGGCGCCGGTACTGGTGCTCTATCGCATCATTACCGAATGCTTTTTTGGCTATGAGATTCAGGCTGCGGCCACCATTGGTCGTCGCTTTACGATCCACCACGGCTATGCGGTGGTGATCAATAAATTTGTGGTCGCCGGGGATGATTTCACCATCCGCCATGGGGTCACCCTGGGTAACCGCGGCCCGGACAATCTTGCCTGCCCGGTGATTGGCAATAACGTTGAGCTTGGAGCCAACGTGGTGATGATTGGCGAAATCACCGTGGGGAATAACGTCACCGTTGGTGCGGGCAGCGTCGTGCTCGACAGTATTCCGGACAACGCGCTGGTGGTGGGTGAAAAAGCCCGCGTGAAGGTGATTAAATGAATATTCTGCAATTTAATGTTCGTCTCGCCGAGGGCGGGGCAGCAGGCGTCGCGCTGGATCTGCATCAGCGCGCATTACAAAAAGGGCTCGCGTCGCGTTTTGTCTACGGCTATGGCAAGGGCGGTAAAAAAAGCGTGAGTCACGATAACTATCCGCAGGTGGTGAAGCACACCCCGCGCCTGACCTCGGTGGCAAACATCGCGCTGTTTCGCCTTTTTAACCGGGATCTGTTCGGCAACCTGAATAACCTCTATCGCACGGTAACCCGCACGCCGGGTCCGGTGGTCCTGCACTTTCATGTGCTGCACAGCTACTGGTTAAAGCTGACAGAGGTGGTGGCATTTTGTGAAAAGGTGAAAGGGCATAAACCCGATACCACCTTCGTCTGGACGCTGCATGATCACTGGAGCGTAACCGGCCGCTGCGCGTTTACCGATGGCTGTGAAGGCTGGAAAACGAACTGCCAGAAATGCCCGACCCTCGAGAATTATCCGCCGGTGAAAATTGACCGTGCCCATCAGCTGGTGGCGGGTAAACGTCAGCTGTTTCGCGACATGCTGGCGCTGGGCTGCCAGTTTATCTCCCCGAGCCAGCACGTCGCCGATGCGTTCAATAGCCTGTATGGGGCAGGGCGCTGCAAGATCATTAATAACGGCATCGACGTCGCCACGGAAGCCATTCTGGCAGAGCTGGAGCCGGTCGCGGCGACAGCGGGCAAACCGAAAATCGCTATCGTCGCCCATGACCTGCGTTACGACGGTAAAACCAATCAGCAGCTGGTGCGCGACATGATGGCGCTCGGCGACAAAATTGAGCTGCACACCTTCGGTAAATTTTCGCCGTTCGAAGGGGCTAACGTGGTGAACCACGGCTTTGAAACCGACAAACGCAAGCTGATGAGCGCCCTCAACGGTATGGATGCGCTGGTGTTCAGCTCCCGGGTCGATAACTACCCCCTGATTTTATGTGAAGCGCTCTCTATTGGCGTGCCGGTAATTGCAACGCACAGCGATGCGGCGCAAGAGGTGCTGGAGAAATCGGGCGGGAAAACCTTCTCCGAGCAGGAGGTACTGCCGCTGGTCCAGCTACCGAAGGCCGAGATTGCCCAGGCTGTTTTTGGCACCACCCTGGAATCGTTCCGCAACCGCAGCCGCAAGGCTTACAGTGGCCAACAGATGCTGGAGGAGTATGTCTCGTTCTATCAGAATCTGTAGTTATCTGCTGCTGCCGCTGATTTACCTGCTGGTCAACGTCAAGATTGCCCAGCTGGGGGAGAGCTTCCCCATCACCATCGTCACCTTCTTACCGGTTCTGCTGTTGTTGTATGTCGATAAGATAAGCGTGAAGAAGTTGATGATTGCGCTGGGGCTCGGCGCCGGGCTTACCGCCTTTAACTACATCTTTGGTCAGTCGCTGGATGCCAGCAAATATGTCACCTCGACCATGCTGTTTGTTTATATCGTCATTATTATCGGTATGGTGTGGAGTATTCGGTTTAAAACCATCTCTCCACATAATTATCGGAAGATCCTCAGGTTCTTTTATATTGTCATTGCCATCATTGTTATGCTTGCTGCTATGGAAATGGCGCAGATTATTTTAACCGGTGGCAGTAGCCTGATGGAGATAATCTCGAAATATCTGATTTACAGTAACAGCTATGTTCTGAACTTCATTAAGTTCGGTGGAAAACGAACCACTGCGCTCTATTTTGAACCGGCATTTTTTGCTCTGGCTTTAATCTCAATTTGGCTCAGCATCAAACAGTTTGGTATCAAAACCCCTAAGAGCGATGCTATGATTCTTGCAGGAATTGTCCTGTCAGGGTCCTTCTCAGGGGTGATGACATTTATCCTGTTTTACCTGCTGGAATGGGCGTTTCAGTACCTGAATAAAGAGGCGATTAAGAAAAAACTGCCCCTGGCAATCATTTCATTAGCGGTGTTTTTAGTCGGGCTGGTATTCGCGTTCCCGTACATTTCTACCCGTCTGGGTGATTTAGGAACAGAAGGCTCGTCATCGTATTATCGTATAATTGGACCGCTGGTGATGGTGGGTTATTCATTAACCCATATTGATGGTGTAGTAAGATTCGGCTCACTTTACGAATATGTTGCATCATTCGGAATCTTTAACGGTGCGGACGTGGGTAAAACCATAGACAATGGTCTGTATCTGTTAATTATTTATTTTTCCTGGTTCGCCGTTTTGTTAACGCTGTGGTATCTGTTCAAAGTATTCAAAATGACGATCAACGCGTTTGGTGATAATCAGAATTTTCGTGTGCAGCTTTATCTTTTTACGCCGGTTTCACTGTTCTTTACTGGGTCAATTTTTAGCCCGGAGTATGCGTTCTTAATTGTCTGTCCGTTTATTTTGCGCAAAGCGCTTAATATTACGAATTCATAACGAGGTGGTTATATGTTTCTTAGCGTCATTACTGTCGCCTTTCGTAATTACGATGGGGTAGTAAAAACCTGGCGCTCGCTGCGCAATCTGGCACGCGACCCCAGCCTCACTTTTGAATGGATCGTGGTCGATGGCGGCTCGGACGATGGCACCGCAGAGTTTCTCGAAAAACGCAACGGTGAGTTCAACTTACGTTATATCAGCGAGAAAGATAAAGGCATCTACGACGCCATGAATAAGGGCATCGACATGGCGCAAGGTCGTTACGCGATCTTCCTTAACTCCGGTGATGTGTTCCATGAAGACGTCGCGTTGTTTGTGCGCCAGCTGATGCGTGAAAAAGAGAATGCCATGTATATCGGCGATGCGCTGCTCGATTTCGGCGACGGGAATAAAGTCAAACGTGCGGCAAAACATGGTTGGTATATTTATCATAGCCTGCCCGCCAGTCATCAGGCTATTTTCTTCCCGGTCAATGGCTTAAAAACCTACCCCTATGATTTGCAGTATAAGGTTTCATCCGATTACGCTCTTGCCGCCAGAATGTTTAAAGCGGGCTTCCCGTTTAAACGCATTAAAGGGTTGGTGTCGGAATTCTCAATGGGCGGCGTTTCAACCTCGAATAATCTGGAATTGTGCCAGGACGCCAAAAAAGTCCAGCGCAAAATATTACGAGTGCCTGGGTTCTGGGCGGAATTATCTTATTTTTTACGTCTGAAAACGACGGGTAAAACGAAAGCCCTCTATAACAAAGCCTGAATATAAGAGAACGTTATGCAGGATCTTAGTGGTTTTTCCATGCCGAAGGGGTTTCGCGGCGCAAACGGAATCAAAGTTCAATTGTGGTGGGCCGTACAGGCAACGTTATTTGCCTGGTCACCGCAGATTTTATATCGCTGGCGAGCATTTTTATTACGACTCTTCGGCGCAAAAATAGGAAAAAACGTAGTCATTCGTCCATCGGTAAAAATTACCTACCCGTGGAAATTAACCCTCGGAGATTATGCCTGGGTAGGGGATGACGCGGTGTTATATACCCTTGGCGACATTACCATCGGCGCAAACGCGGTGGTATCGCAAAAGTGTTATTTGTGCACTGGCAGCCACGATTTTATGAGCCCGCATTTTGATATTACCGCCACGCCTATTGTGATTGGTGAAAAATGCTGGCTGGCAACAGATGTTTTTGTTGCACCGGGTGTAACTGTTGGTGATGGCACCGTTATTGGCGCCCGCAGCAGCGTTTTTAAATCGCTACCGGCAAATGCAGTTTGCCGTGGCAATCCCGCAGTGGTGATACGCGAACGCGTAGAAACTGAAAAACTTTGATAAGTAGAGGAAAATAAACATGTCTAAAGTCGCTCTCATCACCGGCGTTACCGGACAAGATGGTTCTTACCTGGCAGAGCTGCTGCTGGAAAAAGGGTATGAAGTGCACGGTATTAAGCGTCGTGCCTCTTCATTTAACACAGAGCGTGTTGACCATATCTATCAGGATCCGCACGCGGCTAACCCGAAATTCCATCTGCATTACGGCGACCTGACCGACACCTCTAACCTGACCCGTATCCTGCAGGAAGTGCAGCCGGATGAGGTGTACAACCTGGGGGCAATGAGCCACGTTGCGGTCTCCTTTGAATCCCCGGAATACACCGCAGATGTTGACGCCATCGGTACCCTGCGTCTGCTGGAAGCGATTCGCTTCCTGGGCCTGGAGAAGAAAACCCGTTTCTATCAGGCATCCACTTCTGAGCTGTACGGCCTGGTGCAAGAGATCCCGCAGAAAGAGACCACCCCGTTCTACCCGCGTTCTCCGTATGCCGTAGCCAAAATGTACGCCTACTGGATCACTGTGAACTACCGTGAATCCTATGGCATGTATGCCTGTAACGGCATCCTATTCAACCACGAATCTCCACGTCGCGGCGAAACCTTCGTAACCCGTAAAATTACCCGCGCTATCGCTAATATCGCGCAGGGTCTGGAGAAGAAACTGCACCTGGGCAACATGGACTCCCTGCGTGACTGGGGCCATGCGAAAGATTACGTGAAAATGCAGTGGATGATGCTGCAGCAGGAAAAACCAGAAGATTTCGTTATCGCTACCGGCGTGCAGTACTCCGTGCGTCAGTTCGTAGAGATGGCCGCGGCGCAGCTGGGTATCAAACTGCGCTTTGAAGGCACTGGCGTTGAAGAGAAAGGTATCGTGGTCTCTGTAACCGGTCATGACGCACCGGGCGTGAAACCAGGCGATGTCATTGTTGAGGTTGACCCGCGTTACTTCCGTCCTGCTGAAGTTGAAACCCTGCTGGGCGACCCAACCAAAGCGCACGAAAAACTGGGCTGGAAGCCGGAAACCACGCTGCAGGAGATGGTCGCAGAGATGGTGGCAAAAGATCTCGAAGCCGCGAAGAAACACTCCCTGCTTAAGTCCCATGGCTACGAGGTTGCCATCGCGCTGGAGTCCTGAGAATGACAAAACAACGTATTTTTGTCGCCGGTCATCGCGGAATGGTGGGTTCCGCGATTGTTCGCCAGCTTGAACAGCGCGGCGACGTCGAGGTGGTTGTTCGCACCCGCGACGAGCTGAATCTGCTTGATGGCCGTGCGGTAGAAGATTTCTTTGCCAACACGCGCATTGACCAGGTCTATCTGGCGGCGGCGAAAGTGGGGGGTATTGTGGCGAACAATACCTACCCGGCGGATTTCATCTACGAGAACATGATGATCGAGAGCAACATCATTCACGCGGCGCATAAGCATGACGTGAACAAGCTGCTGTTCCTCGGATCCTCCTGTATCTACCCGAAAATGGCGAAGCAGCCTATCGCTGAGAGCGAACTGCTGCAGGGGACGCTGGAAGCGACCAACGAGCCGTACGCGATTGCCAAAATTGCCGGGATTAAGCTGTGTGAGTCCTACAACCGTCAGTACAACCGCGACTATCGCTCGGTGATGCCGACCAACCTGTACGGGCCGCACGATAACTTCCACCCGAGCAATTCGCACGTGATCCCGGCGCTGCTGCGTCGGTTCCACGAAGCCACTGCGGATAACGCACCGGACGTGGTGGTGTGGGGCAGCGGTACGCCGATGCGCGAGTTCCTGCATGTGGATGATATGGCGGCAGCCAGCATTCACGTGATGGAGCTGGATCGCGAGGTATGGCAGGAGAATACCGAGCCGATGCTGTCGCACATTAATGTGGGTACCGGCGTGGACTGCACCATTCGTGAGCTGGCACAGACCATCGCGAAAGTGGTGGGCTACAAAGGTCGCGTGGTGTTCGACGCCAGCAAACCGGACGGCACCCCGCGCAAACTGCTGGATGTGACCCGTCTGCATCAGCTGGGCTGGTATCACGAGGTATCACTGGAACAGGGGCTGGCAAGCACGTACCAGTGGTTCCTGGAAAATCAGCACCGCTTCCGGGGGTAATGATGTTTTTAAGTCAGGAAGATTTTGCCACGGTCGTTCGTTCCACTCCGCTCATCTCTATTGATTTGATCGTGGAGAACGAACGCGGCGAGTTCTTACTGGGGAAACGAACCAATCGTCCTGCACAGGGCTTCTGGTTCGTGCCCGGTGGGCGCGTACAGAAGGATGAGACGCTGGCGAATGCCTTTGAGCGACTGACTCTCGCGGAGCTGGGCCTGCGTTTGCCGATGGCGGCAGGGCAGTTTTACGGTGTCTGGCAGCACTTCTATGACGATAACTTTTCAGGTCCGGACTTCACCACCCACTACGTGGTGCTCGGTTTCCGTCTGAAGGTCAGTGAGGCAGACCTGCGTCTGCCTGACGCCCAGCATGACGACTACCGCTGGCTGACGCCAGAGGCGTTGCTGGCAAGCGACAATGTTCACGACAACAGTCGGGCCTATTTCCTTGCCGAGCGTCAGGCCGGGGTGCCGGGACTATGAAAATCCTCGTTTACGGAATCAACTACTCCCCAGAGCTGACCGGGATCGGAAAATACACCGGTGAGATGGTCGAGTGGATGGCGAGCCAGGGTCACGAGGTGCGGGTCATTACCGCACCGCCTTACTACCCGGAGTGGAAAGTGGGCGAACGCTACTCCGGCTGGCGTTATCGTCGGGAAGAGGGCAAGGCCACCGTGTGGCGCTGCCCGCTTTATGTACCGAAGCAGCCGTCGACGCTGAAACGTTTAATTCATCTGGGCAGCTTTGCCCTGAGCAGTTTCTTCCCGCTGATGGCGCAGCGTCGCTGGAAGCCGGATCGCATTATTGGCGTCGTGCCGACGCTCTTTTGCACACCAGGCATGCGTCTGCTGGGCAAACTCTCCGGCGCGCGCACCCTGCTGCATATTCAGGATTATGAAGTGGACGCCATGCTCGGCCTGGGAATGGCCGGCAAAGGGAAGGGCGGCACCGTTGCGAAGCTGGCGAGCGCCTTCGAGCGCAATGGCCTGCACAACGTCGATTACGTCTCGACCATCTCGCGCTCCATGATGAACAAAGCGCAGGAGAAGGGGGTGGCGGCGGAAAAAGTCATCTTCTTCCCTAACTGGTCGGAAGTGGCGCGCTTTCGTGACGTGACAGAAAGTGACGCTCAGGCACTGCGCACGCAGCTGGGTTTGCCTGACGAGCACAAAATCATTCTTTACTCGGGCAACATCGGCGAAAAGCAGGGGCTGGAGAGCGTGATCGAGGCTGCGACCCAGCTTAGCGACCAGCCATGGCAGTTTGTCATTGTTGGCCAGGGGGGCGGCAAAGCCCGACTGGAAAAAATGGCCACCGAACGCGGCCTGACGAATGTGAAATTTTTCCCGCTTCAGTCCTACGACGCATTGCCGGCGCTGCTAAAGATGGGCGATTGCCATCTGGTGGTACAGAAACGCGGCGCGGCAGATGCCGTCCTGCCGTCGAAGCTGACCAACATACTCGCCGTCGGCGGTAACGCAGTCATCACCGCCGAAGCCGAAACCGAATTAGGCCAGCTGTGCGACAGCTATCCAGGGATCGCCGTCTGCGTAGAGCCAGAGTCGGTCTCTGCCCTGGTCGCCGGCATTGAACAGGCACTCGCCATGCCAAAAGAGAACACGGTGGCACGTGAATATGCCGAACGCACGCTCGAAAAAGAGAACGTGCTGAGCCAATTTATTGCAGATATACGGGGATAAATCATGAGTCAAAGCAAACTGTATCCGGTCGTGATGGCTGGAGGCTCTGGTAGCCGGTTGTGGCCGCTGTCCCGCGTGCTCTATCCAAAACAGTTCCTCTGCCTGAAAGGGGAGCTCACCATGCTGCAGACGACAGTGAACCGTCTGAACGGCGTGGAGTGTGAAAGCCCGGTGGTGATCTGTAACGAACAGCATCGCTTTATTGTTGCCGAGCAGCTGCGCCAGCTGAACAAACTGACAGAAAACATCATTCTGGAGCCTGCCGGACGTAACACCGCGCCGGCCATTGCCCTGGCGGCACTGGCAGCAAAACGCAGCAGCCCGGAGTGTGACCCGCTGATGTTGGTGCTGGCGGCGGACCATGTCATCCAGCAGGAAGAGACCTTCCGCGATGCGGTTCGCGCCGCTATCCCCTATGCCGAAAACGGTAAGCTGGTGACCTTTGGTATCGTGCCGGACATGCCGGAAACCGGCTATGGCTATATTCGTCGCGGTGATGTGACGCCAGGCGAAGGCGACAGCGTGGCATTCGATGTGGCGCAGTTTGTCGAAAAACCGAATCTGGATACCGCGCAGGCCTATGTTGCCAGCGGGGAGTATTACTGGAACAGCGGCATGTTCCTGTTCCGCGCGGGGCGTTACCTCGAAGAGCTGGAGAAATATCGCCCGGATATTTTGCGCGCCTGTGAAAAAGCGATGAACGTCACCGACCCGGATCTCGATTTTATTCGCGTCGACGAAGCAGCATTCCTGGCCTGCCCGGAAGAGTCCGTGGACTACGCGGTAATGGAACGCACCGCCGATGCGGTGGTCGTGCCGATGGACGCGGGCTGGAGCGATGTGGGTTCGTGGTCATCCCTGTGGGAGATCAGTGCGCATACCGCAGAGGGCAATGTCCATCATGGCGATGTCATTAGCCATAAAACCGAAAACAGCTACGTGTATGCCGAGTCCGGCCTGGTAACTACCGTGGGGGTCAAAGACCTGGTGGTTGTGCAGACCAAAGACGCCGTGCTGATTGCTGACCGCAACGCCGTTCAGGATGTCAAAAAAGTGGTTGAGCAGATCAAAGCCGATGGCCGCCACGAGCACCATATCCACCGCGAAGTGTACCGTCCGTGGGGGAAGTATGACTCCATTGATGCCGGTGACCGCTATCAGGTGAAACGCATCACCGTGAAGCCGGGCGAGGGGCTGTCGGTGCAGATGCACCACCATCGCGCGGAGCACTGGGTAGTGGTGGCGGGAACCGCCAAGGTGACCATCGACGGCGAAATCAAACTGCTGGGTGAAAACGAATCCATCTACATCCCGCTGGGTGCAACCCACTGCCTGGAAAACCCAGGGAAAATTCCTCTCGACTTAATTGAAGTGCGCTCAGGCTCCTATCTCGAAGAGGATGACATCGTCCGCTTCCAGGATCGCTACGGGCGGGTGTAACCGCGCACTTGTTTGCCAGGTAGCGCGTCGCTTACCTGGCCTGTGAATAAATAAGAATGAAATTGGCCCGGGTATGGGTCGGGCCAACTGTTGCCTGAATAAGGGGTAATCATGGAAAAGTTAACCTGTTTTAAAGCCTACGATATTCGCGGCAAGCTGGGCGAAGAGCTGAACGAAGACATTGCCTGGCGTATTGGCCGCGCCTACGGCGAATATTTAAAACCGCAAACTATCGTGCTGGGCGGCGACGTGCGCCTCACCAGCGAGTCCCTGAAGCTGGCACTGGCAAAAGGGCTGCAGGACGCGGGCGTAGACGTGCTGGATATCGGCCTGTCCGGTACCGAAGAGATCTACTTCGCGACGTTCCACCTGGGGGTGGATGGCGGTATCGAAGTGACCGCCAGCCATAACCCGATGGACTACAACGGCATGAAGCTGGTGCGCAAGGGCGCCCGTCCTATCAGCGGTGATACCGGCCTGCGTGATGTGCAGCGCCTGGCGGAAGCCAACGATTTCCCGCCGGTCGATGAAGCCCGGCGCGGCAGCTACAAACAAATTAATCTGCAAAACGAGTATATCGACCACCTGCTGGGCTACATCAACGTGGCGAACCTGAAGCCGCTGAAGCTGGTGATCAACTCCGGCAACGGCGCGGCCGGCCCGGTGGTGGATGCGCTGGAGGCCCGCTTTAAGGCGCTGAACGTGCCGGTGACCTTTATCAAGGTTCACAACACCCCGGATGGCAACTTCCCGAACGGTATTCCCAACCCGCTGCTGCCTGAGTGCCGCGACGACACCCGCAACGCGGTGATCGAGCACGGCGCGGATATGGGCATCGCCTTTGACGGCGACTTTGACCGCTGCTTCCTGTTTGACGAGAAAGGGCAGTTTATCGAGGGGTATTACATCGTCGGCCTGCTGGCGGAAGCCTTCCTCGAGAAAAACCCGGGGGCAAAAATCATTCACGATCCGCGTCTCTCCTGGAACACGGTGGACGTGGTGAAGGCAGCAGGCGGCACGCCGGTGATGTCGAAAACCGGCCACGCCTTTATTAAAGAGCGTATGCGTGAAGAAGACGCCATTTATGGCGGCGAGATGAGTGCGCACCACTACTTCCGCGATTTTGCTTACTGCGACAGCGGGATGATCCCGTGGCTGCTGGTCACTGAGCTGCTCTGCCTGAAAGGGCAGACTCTGGGTGAGCTGGTGCGCGACCGCATGGCCGCCTTCCCGGCGAGCGGTGAGATTAACAGCAAGCTGGCACAGCCGGCCGAGGCGATTGCCCGCGTGGAGCATCATTTTGCCCTCCACGCGCTGGAGATTGACCGCACCGACGGGATCAGCATGGCCTTCCCGCAGTGGCGCTTCAACCTGCGTTCATCGAATACCGAGCCGGTAGTGCGTCTGAACGTGGAGTCCCGCGCCGACACGGCGATGATGGAAGCACGAACAAAGGACATTCTGGCGCTGTTGAATCAGTAATACGAAAACCTCCCCCTTACCCCGCCTTCTCCCCTTTGGCGAGAGGGCGGTGCGAGGGGAAAGGTAACGAAAGGAACAACGATGACAAATCTAAAAAAGCGCGAGCGAGCCAGAACGAATGCATCGTTAATCTCAATGGTGCAGCGTTTTTCGGATATCACCATCATGTTCGGTGGGCTGTGGGTGGTGTGTAAGCTCAGTGGGCTCTCGTTTTTATACATGCACCTGCTGATGGCGCTGATTGCGCTGGTGGTTTTCCAGATGATTGGCGGTATGACCGATTTTTATCGCTCATACCGTGGCGTAAAAATGACCACGGAGCTGATGTTATTACTGCAAAACTGGACGCTGAGCCTCATCTTCAGCGCAGGCCTGGTGGCCTTTAGCAGCGCTTTCGACAACAGTTTCAGTACTTATTTTTACTGGTATCTGCTGACCAGCGTCGGCATGGTCACCTGCCGCTCGTTGATTCGCTTCGGCGCGGGCTGGTTGCGCAACCGGGGATATAACAAGCGTTATGTGGCGGTAGCAGGGGATCTCCCGGTGGGGCTGGCCCTGATGGAGAGCTTTCGCAATGAGCCGTGGCTGGGTTTCGACGTAGTAGGGGTGTATCACGACGCCAAACCTGGCGGGGTGACCGCTGACTGGGCAGGCAACTACGAGCAGCTGATTGAGGATGCCAAAGCCGGCAAAATCCACAATGTTTATCTCGCCATCCCGATGAGCGAAGAGTCCTGCATTAAAAGGTTGATGCGAGAGCTGGCCGACACCACCTGTTCGGTGATCCTGATCCCGGACGTCTTTACCTTCAACATCCTCCATTCACGCATTGAAGAGGTTAACGGCGTGCCGGTCGTGCCTCTGTACGACACACCGCTCTCGGGTATCAACCGGGTACTGAAGCGCGTAGAGGACATCATCCTCTCCTCCCTGATTCTGTTACTGATCTCTCCGGTGCTGTGCGCCATTGCGCTGGCGGTGAAGTTCAGTTCGCCGGGGCCAATCATCTTCCGACAGACCCGCTACGGTATGGACGGTAAGCCTATCAAGGTCTGGAAATTCCGCTCTATGAAGGTGATGGAGAATGACACGGTGGTGACCCAGGCGACGCAGAACGATCCGCGCGTAACCCGCGTGGGCAATTTCCTGCGCCGTACCTCTCTTGATGAGTTGCCACAGTTCATCAACGTGCTGACCGGCGGTATGTCCATCGTGGGCCCGCGACCGCATGCGGTTGCGCACAACGAGCAGTATCGTGCGCTGATTGAAGGCTACATGCTGCGCCATAAAGTGAAGCCAGGCATTACCGGCTGGGCGCAGATTAACGGCTGGCGCGGTGAGACCGACACGCTTGAGAAGATGGAAAAACGAATTGAATTTGACCTGGAATACATCCGCGAATGGAGCGTCTGGTTCGATATCAAAATCGTTTTCCTGACGATCTTCAAAGGTTTTGTGAACAAAGCGGCGTACTAAGATGAGCTTACGAGAAAAAACCATCAGCGGCGCCAAATGGTCAGCCATGGCCACTATCATCATCATCGGCCTTGGGCTGGTGCAGATGACGGTGCTGGCGCGCATCATCGACAATCACCAGTTTGGTCTGCTGACCGTATCGCTGGTGATTATCGCCCTCGCCGATACTCTCTCGGATTTCGGCATCGCCAACTCCATTATCCAGCGCAAGGAGATTAGCCACCTGGAATTGACCACCCTTTACTGGCTGAACGTCGGGCTGGGACTGTCGGTCTTCGTGGTGGTGTTTCTGCTGAGCGATGTGATTGGTCATGTACTGAACAACCCGGATTTGGCCCCGCTGATTCGCACGCTGTCATTTGCCTTCGTATTGATCCCGCACGGGCAGCAGTTCCGTGCGCTGATGCAGAAGGAGCTGGAGTTCAACAAAATTGGCATGATTGAGACCAGTTCGGTACTGGCGGGCTTTACCTTTACCGTGATTAGCGCTCATTTCTGGCCGCTGGCGATGACCGCGATCCTGGGTTATCTGGTCAACACGGCGGTGCGTACCCTGCTGTTCGGCTATTTTGGCCGCAAAATTTACCGCCCCGGTTTGCACTTCTCCCTCAAGTCGGTCTCCTCCAACCTGCGCTTTGGCGCCTGGCTGACGGCCGACAGCATTATCAACTATGTGAATACCAACCTCTCAACCCTGGTGCTGGCGCGTATTCTCGGTGCCAGCGTCGCCGGGGGCTACAACCTGGCTTATAACGTGGCGGTGGTCCCGCCGATGAAGCTCAACCCGATCATCACCCGCGTGCTCTTCCCGGCCTTTGCCAAAATTCAGGATGATACCGAGAAGCTGCGGGTGAATTTCTACAAGCTGCTTTCGGTGGTGGGGATTATCAACTTTCCGGCGTTGCTGGGGCTGATGGTGGTTTCCAACAACTTTGTTCCGCTGGTCTTTGGCGAGAAATGGGTCTCGATCGTTCCCATTCTGCAGCTGCTGTGCGTGGTGGGTCTGTTGCGCTCGGTAGGTAATCCGATTGGTTCACTGCTGATGGCGAAAGCGCGCGTGGACATTAGCTTTAAATTCAATGTGTTCAAAACATTCCTGTTTATTCCCGCCATTATCGTGGGTGGACACATGGCCGGTGCGATCGGCGTGACGCTGGGCTTCTTGCTGGTACAGATAATCAATACCGTTCTGAGCTATTTCGTGATGATCAAACCGGTGCTGGGTTCCAGCTACCGTCAATACATCCTGAGCCTGTGGCTGCCGTTCTACCTTTCGTTACCGACGCTTGCGGTGAGTTACGGCTTAGGGGTTGCCCTGGGCGGTCACCTGGCGCTGGGAGCCTTGCTGGCGGCACAGATTGCCGCAGGGGCGCTGGCGTTCGTGGTCATGATTGTGCTGTCGCGTAATGCGCTGGTGGTGGAGTTGAAACGCCAGTTTTGCCGCAGCGAAAAGATGAAAACCTTATTGCGTGCAGGATGAGGGCCAAAGGCCGCATCCGCTGAATGAAGAACCCCTTTTAGAGGTCATTATGAAATTATTGATTCTTGGCAACCACACCTGCGGTAACCGCGGCGACAGCGCCATTCTGCGCGGTCTTCTGGATGCTATTAACACGCTTGCGCCTGAGACAGAAGTGGATGTAATGAGCCGCTATCCGGTGAGCTCCTCCTGGTTATTGAATCGCCCGGTGATGGGCGATCCGCTCTTTTCACAGATGAAGCAACATAACAGTGCGGCGGGCGTGGTGGGACGCGTCAAAAAAGTGCTGCGCCGTCGCTATCAACATCAGGTGCTCTTATCCCGTGTGACCGACACCGGCAAGCTGCGCAATATTGCGATTGCCCAGGGGTTTACTGATTTTGTGCGCCTGCTGTCGGGCTATGATGCGATTATTCAGGTGGGCGGCTCCTTCTTTGTCGACCTCTATGGCGTGCCGCAGTTCGAACATGCGCTCTGTACGTTTATGGCGAAAAAACCGCTGTTTATGATTGGTCACAGCGTGGGGCCATTCCAGGATCCGCAGTTTAATCAGTTAGCCAACTACGTATTTGGCCATTGTGACGCGCTGATTCTGCGCGAATCCGTGAGCCTTGATTTGATGAAACGTAGCGATATCGACACCAGCAAAGTCGAGCATGGCGTGGATACGGCCTGGCTGGTGGATCATCAGACGGAAAACTTCCAGCCGAGCTACGCGGTGCAGCACTGGCTGGACGTTGCAGCGAAGCAGAAAACCGTTGCCATTACCCTGCGCGAACTGGCGCCTTTCGACAAGCGTCTGGGCACAACCCAGGCTGCTTATGAGAAAGCCTTTGCCGGCGTGGTAAATCGTATCCTGGAGAGCGGCTACCAGGTGCTGGCGCTCTCTACCTGTACCGGGATCGACAGCTATAACAAAGATGACCGCATGGTGGCGCTGAACCTGCGCGAGCATGTCAGCGATCCGTCCCGTTATCACGTAGTGATGGATGAACTGAATGACCTTGAAATGGGCAAACTGCTGGGTGCCTGTGACCTGACGGTGGGAACCCGTCTGCACTCGGCTATCATCTCTATGAACTTTGCCACCCCGGCCATTGCCATCAACTATGAACACAAGTCGGCGGGCATTATGCAGCAGTTGGGGATGCCGGAGATGGCTATCGATATCCGTCACCTGCTGGATGGCTCGCTGGAGGCGATGGTCGCCGATACGCTGGGCTCGCTGCCGGCGGTTAATGAACGTCTGGCGGTTGCCGTGAAGGCCGAGCGCGAAAATGGCCTTAGCATGGTGAAATCGGTTCTCGATCGCATCGGGGAGGGGAAATGAAGGTTGGTTTCTTCTTGCTGAAATTCCCGCTGTCGTCAGAAACCTTTGTCTTAAATCAGATCACCGCGTTTATTGATATGGGATATGACGTGGAGATTATCGCCCTGCAAAAGGGCGATACGCAGAACACCCATGCGGCCTGGACTGATTATAATCTTGCGGCAAAAACGCGCTGGCTGCAGGTAGAGCCGCAGGGACGACTGGCAAAATTGCAATACCGTGCGCTGCGTACCCTGAGTGGTATGCATCGCCCCGCCACCTGGAAGGCGCTGAATGTCTCCCGCTATGGCGCGGAATCGCGCAATCTTATCCTCTCTTCTATTTGCGGCCAGACGCCGCAACCGCATCGGGCAGATGTTTTCATCGCCCACTTTGGTCCGGCGGGCGTTACGGCCGCCAAACTGCGTGAACTGGGCGTGATCGAAGGCAAAATCGCTACCGTGTTTCACGGGATCGATATCTCCAGCCGCGATGTGCTCAGCCACTACACGCCCGAATACCAACAGCTGTTTAAGCGCGGCGATATGATGCTGCCCATCAGCGACTTGTGGGCTGGGCGCCTGAAAACGATGGGATGCCCGACAGAGAAAATTACCGTCTCCCGCATGGGCGTGGACATGGATCGCTTTACCCAGCGTCCGGTCAAAGTGCCGGGTAAACCGTTGCAGATAATTTCCGTGGCGCGCCTGACCGAGAAGAAGGGGCTGCACGTGGCCATCGAGGCCTGCCGCCAGCTGAAAGCGCGCGGTGTCGATTTCCATTATCGCATTCTGGGTATCGGTCCCTGGGAGCGCCGTCTGCGCACGCTTATTGAGCAGTATCAACTGGACTCTCATGTTGAGATGCCGGGCTTCAAGCCCAGCCACGAAGTGAAAGCGATGCTCGACGAAGCCGATCTCTTCCTGCTGCCCTCCATTACCGGTACCGACGGGGATATGGAAGGCATTCCGGTGGCCTTAATGGAGGCGATGGCCGTGGGGATCCCAGTGGTCTCCACCGTGCATAGCGGGATCCCGGAGCTGATTGAACCCGGCCATTCCGGGTGGCTGGTAGCGGAAAATGATGCGCAGGCGCTGGCCGATCAGCTTGCCGCCTTTGGCGATATCGATAACGACACGCTGACGCCGGTTGTGCATAACGCTCGCCGTAAGGTGGAGACCGATTTTAACCAGCAGCGCATTAATCATCAGTTGGCCAGTCTGTTACAAACGCTATAAAACGGAGGCTCTATGCCGAAATTCATGACGCGACGCACGTTCGTCACTACCTGTTCATTGCTGGCGGTAACGCCTCTGGTAGGTGTGCGCGCCGCGACAAAGAGCGGCACGGTGAATATCCGCGATTATAACAACCGCGACTGGATCGCCGCCTTTAAGCAGGCCTTTGCCGAAAGCGATACGGTGGAAGTTCCGGCAGGATTAACCTGCGAGAACATCAACACCGGGATTTTCATTCCCCAGGGTAAAACCTTGCTGATACGCGGCGCGCTAACCGGCAATGGTCGCGGTCGCTTCGTTCTGCAGGATGGCTGTAAAGTTATAGGGGAAGGGGAGGGGAGAACCGAAAACATCACTCTCGATGTACGCGGTTCGAACTGCGAGATCAAAGGGCTGACCATGAGTGGATATGGTCCCGTTACGCAGATCTATATCGGCGGTAAAAAACCGAAGGTGATGCGCAATCTGCTGATCGATAACCTGACGGTAACCAAAGCGAACTACGCCATTCTGCGGCAGGGATTCCACAATCAGGTTGATGGCGCGAAAATCACCAACTGTCGCTTCAGTTACCTGCAGGGGGATGCCATCGAGTGGAACGTGGCGATCAATGACCAGAACATCCTGATTTCTGACCACGTTATCGACCATATTGACTGCACCAACGGTAAGATCAACTGGGGGATAGGTATCGGTCTGGCGGGTAGCACTTACGACAATGAGTACCCTGAAGATCAGTCGGTAAAAAACTTTGTCGTGGCCAACATCACCGGCAGCAACTGCCGCCAGCTCGTGCATGTTGAGAACGGTAAACATTTTATCATTCGCAACGTTAAGGCCCGTAATATCACGCCGGACTTCAGCAAAAAAGCGGGTATTGATAACGCAACGGTGGCAATCTATGGCTGCGATAACTTTGTCATTGATAACGTTGAAATGGTCGACAGCGCAGGCTTTCTCATTGGCTATGGCGTGATCAAAGGGAATTATCTCTCCATCCCGCAAAACTTTAAGCTGAACGATATCCGGTTGGATAATCGTCGTGCGGATAAAAAATTGCGCGGGATCCAAATCTCTTCAGGCAACGCGACGTCGTTTGTCGCTATCACCAACGTGAACATTCAGCGCGCCTCTCTAACCCTTCACAACAAACCGCAACACCTCTTTATGCGTAATATTCACGTGATGCAGGAGTCGACGACCGGCCCGGCGTTGAAGCTTAACTTCGACCTGCGCAAAGACGTTAGGGGCAAGTTTATGGCTAAGGAGGAAACGCTTCTGTCACTGGCGAACGTGAAGGCGGTGAATGAGAAGGGGCAGAGCTCGGTGGATATCGACCGGGTGGATCAACATGTGGTGAATGTGGATAGGTTGAATTTTGCGCTGCCACAACATTGATGTGGCGTATTTTGCGATGATTCCTGATCTCAAACGTGACGAATCGGATTACAACTACTGTAATTGACGGGGAGAATTACGTATTCTATCTCCAGATCAGGGCATTTCTCAGTGGCGAAATGAGTCTAAAAGGCTATAATTCGTCAACCATTTTAAGGTGGAAGAAACAATGATTAATTTGAAAGCAGTCATTCCGGTAGCGGGTCTGGGCATGCATATGTTGCCAGCCACTAAGGCAATTCCTAAAGAGATGCTGCCGATCGTTGACAAGCCGATGATTCAGTACATCGTCGACGAGATTGTTGCTGCAGGGATCAAAGAAATCGTTCTGGTCACGCATTCCTCCAAGAATGCCGTCGAAAACCATTTCGACACCTCCTACGAACTCGAAGCGCTGCTAGAGCAGCGTGTAAAACGTCAGCTCCTGGCCGAAGTGCAATCCATTTGCCCGCCGGGCGTGACAATTATGAATGTGCGTCAGGCTCAGCCCTTAGGTCTGGGTCACTCTATCCTGTGCGCACGCCCGGTAGTCGGTGATAACCCGTTTGTGGTTGTGCTGCCGGACATTATTCTGGATAACGCTACTGCCGATCCGCTGCGCTACAACCTGGCTGCCATGGTTGCACGATTCAACGAAACTGGTCGTAGTCAGGTTCTTGCTAAGCGTATGAAGGGCGATCTGTCTGAATACTCGGTTATCAAAACCAAAGAGCCGTTGGATTCTGAAGGTAAAGTCAGCCGTATCGTTGATTTTATCGAGAAACCGGATCAGCCACAGACCCTGGAATCTGATTTGATGGCAGTAGGGCGCTATGTGCTCAATGCTGAGATTTGGGCTGAGCTCGAGAAGACAGAACCTGGCGCCTGGGAGCGTATCCAGTTGACCGATGCCATTGCTGAACTTGCGAAGAAGCAGTCTGTTGATGCGATGCTGATGACAGGCGAAAGCTACGACTGCGGTAAGAAGATGGGGTATATGCAGGCGTTTGTTCAGTATGGGCTGCGGAACTTGAAGGAAGGGCAGAAGTTTAGGGACAGTATCCAGAAGATGTTTTGTAGATAGTTTGTTGAAATAAAAGTGAATTGATTTTGCTAAGCGGCAACCATCTAGGTTAGTTTTTTGCTAACACTGGTGTTTGTCGCTTTTGTTATTATTTTCAAGGAATTCATATGATAAACTTCAGAAATTCTGAATTTCCTCACACAGGATATGTACTTGGCTCTATGCGTGATAAGTACGACAGTTGATAGTCAGACTGAAGTTTTTTTAATGAAGCACTTGTCCGATTATTAACCTTCTCACAATACAATCTGCAATCACGCAGTGTACTGGTAGCTGTTAAGCCAGGGGCGGTAGCGTGGTTGAAAGCTGAACTATATTTTGATTGGTAAGAAAATGCTAAAAAAACTTATAAATTATTTTATCAGAAAATCAAAAGGATTAAATGTTGGCTTTGGTACTACTATAGTAAATAGTTCCTTTTCAAAAAATAATTGGCTAGGGAAGAATGTCTCATTAACTAATAGCCAGTTGGGAAGATACACATATATTTCAGATGAGTCGAGAGTTAGAGATTGTAATATTGGCGGTTTTTGCTCTATCGGCAGAAATGTAAAAATAGGATTAGCTTTTCACCCTGTCAACCATATATCCACTAGTCCATTTTTATACCGCCGTAATTTTCTCGGCATTAATGGTTTAAGCGAAAAAGATTTATTCAAATTGGAAGATTATCGAAGTACTAAAATTGGAAATGATGTCTGGATTGGCGACAATGTTATTATTTGCGGCGGGTGTACAATTAATGATGGTGTAATTATAGGCGCAGGAGCTGTTGTAACTAAAGACCTCGAGCCATTTGGAATATATGCTGGTGTTCCTGCAAGTTTAATAAAAAAAAGAAATCCACCACTAGAAACGAAAATTAATGGATCAATCAACTGGTGGGAATTGAATGAGTGTGATATTTCAAAAATTATAAGTCGATATGATGACTGATTTAAAACTTTCCGTTTTGTTCGGTATCGCTGCCAGATTATTAACTTTTTTTAATCAAGTACTATCAGTTCCATTAACAATTGCATTAATCGGCTTAAGTGAATTTACAAGATATAATGTTATGACTGCCGGTATTGCATGGCTTATTACGCTTGGTGGTTGTCTGCTTCCATCAGTTGTAGGCGACATTTCGAGAGCTAGATCAGATAATAATATAGAAGGCATTTCAGAGAAAGTTTCATCGGCTTTGACATTAATGCTCCTTTTTTGCCTTGTCATAGCCTTGCTTTATGTCGTTATATATCATGATTTAAGTATTGAATACCATACATTGATGTTTTTGACACTCTTGATATTATTTTCATCTACATCTGAAAATATTCGACAGGGCCTTGGGGAGAATTTTAAGAACTCAATCTATAATGGATTTTCTAATCTTTTATCTTTAGCGTGCATATTGGCTTTATATAATTTTAAGATCAACACCAATCTGCTGATAATACTCATCATAACAATTGGGAGTACAGCTTTATTTAAGTTCGCAAATTTATTGCCACTCTTTAGGTTGTTTTCTTTAGTTAGGATTTCTTATCACAGCTGTACTGAGATGATGAGAAAGGCTTTAGGCTTTGTATTAATATCTATAGCATATTACCTTAATAATGCTGGTGTTGTGACAATCCTTGGATACTTAAAATTTGATGGGGTGACAGAGTTTGTAATACTTCAAAAAATAATTCTAATAGTAATGGGGGTGGTCGTAATGATTCGAAATCCATTATGGGGAATTATAGCGAGCTCCAAATATAAAGGCCATGGTTCAACAATTTATAAGCAGTATCTTAAAGTATTAAAATTGTATGCTTGCTTATCAATAATAATTTTCCTTTTTTTCTATTGTTTTCTTTCACCTTTTATAAAAATTTGGGCTGGCGGTGTTCATATAGATAATGTCACTCTCATTGTATTTTCAATATACGTTGTGGTGATTATGGTGTCATATATAAACTCTGTCTTATATTATGGACTTGAATTATTTGGAAAAGTTTCCAAGCTATTAGTTGCTGAAGCCATTATTAATTTTGTATCAGTTGTGATCATTGCGCAACATAATTTAGAACTGTCTTACATTTTTTCTGTGATGATAGTAACTTCGATTATCATTAATGGTTTTATCTTTAGCTTAATCAAGAGAACATGTTTGAATGTATAAAATCAATAAAATAAAATATAATCTTGGAGATTATCTGTATTCATTTTTTATAGTATTGATGTTATTAGGTTATCCAATATTTTCTATATTAGCAACAATAGTTAACAACGACTCTTTAACTGTTTATTATAGAGGAGTTTGCCTTTTACTAGGGGCATTATCGTTAATAATTCCCAGTTCGTCTATAAAGGGAAAAAATACTTATAATAATACCCAGTTATTTATTGTTGCACTGCATATAATTTATATTAGTTGGGTTCTTTATTATTTTGCAAGCGGTTATAGCAATGAAAATTTGGATCTATCTTTTTATGTTAATAACTCAATCTTGTTTTCGTTAATTCCAGTATTATTCCTAACTAAAAATATTAACGAAGAGTTTTACCCATTATTGAAGAGCCACTTAAAACTTGTAATTATATTTTTTATTTTGTTGACTTATTACGGTTATACGTCTGGACTAAGTGATGAATATCGATTGTCATTTGATAAAATAAATCCTATATCTTTAAGTCTTTATGCAGCCATTGCAATTATTTTGTGTTTTTGGATATTTAAAACAAAATTCATAACCTGGCTCGTCGTACTACCGCTAGTAGCAATTATGATATTAAGTGGGTCGCGAGGGCCTCTAGTCGCTTTAGTCGCTGTTGCCTGCACTTTCACGTTCTTGCGTATGAGTTTTATAAAAAAAGTTTATTTGGTTTTTTTGGCGACATTGCTCATTGGTTTATTGTTCAGCTTTTATCAAACGGCAATTGAATATTTGCCTATATTGTCCAGGTTCAACTTTGCGACAACAGAAGGCGGATTGTCAGTAAATATTAGAGAGGAACAGTATAAATCAGCTTTTTCGATATTTTCTGATAATCCTTTCTTAGGCGGTAGTTTAGTTGAGCATTTTACCTATTATTATCCGCATAATATTATATTGGAAATGTTAATCACTGGTGGTGTTCTCCTTTTCCTAATTTATATGGTATGTTTTGCGAAATTCGCAACCGAACTGGTTAATGGGATAAGAAGGAAAATTCCTTCAGAGTTTATTATTATCTTCTTTATGCTATTAATATCCTATATGTTTACGTCCTCTCTTGCTGGAATAGGTTTACTCTATTATACAATGACCGTAATTACCAAAATGAATGTGGTGAAATAATACAAATGTTAAATATAATTACCGTAAATTGGAACAACCACAAGGGCTTGAATCAAACATTGAATTCGCTGCAATCGCAGACTTTGGCTAAAGACCACTGGCGATTTATTGCGATTGATGGTTTTTCCAAAGATGGTAGTGCTGAATTATTAAAGGGACAGCAAGATTGGATTGATACGTTAATAATAGAAAAAGATAATGGCGTATATGATGCAATGAATAAAGGTATTGCTAGCGTACCTAACAATGATTATTTTTTGTTTTTAAATTCTGGGGATATTTTAGCTAATTCAGACACATTAGAAGAATTACATAATTATATCAAAAATGATGATGAAAATGCTGACGTATATTATGGCGATAAAATTGATGAGTTTGGCATTTTGCAAAAGCCCTATACACCAGAGAGTATGCAATACGGCATTATAAATGCCTGCCATCAGTGCATAATATATAAAAAAAATAAAAATATGAAATATGATCTCAGATATAAATTATTTTCAGATTTAGATTTTACAATTCAGTATTATAAGTGCGATAGTGTTTTTAAATATATATCGATGCCCATAGCTGTCTACGAAGGAGGAGGGCTATCGAGTGTCCACCAATGGAAGACAAAAAAAGAAATTTATATAATTATTTTCAGACAATTTGGAATCATCAAATTAACTCGGTTCTTGTTTGTTAAAGCTCTACGATTTATAAATATAAAACATACCACTTTTCTCAATAAGCAACTTTAAAAAATATTATGAAAAAAAATATACCCTTTATAGTGGTACATAAAGGTCGACAAGACTATTTAAAGTCCTGTTTATCGTCAATACAACAATTTAATAAAGTTTATCTTCTGGGAGATGAAGAAAATAAAAATTTAACTTCTAACTGGATTAATTTGAATTCTCTCTCAAATAATTATACGAATACGTTCGATAAGGTGTATTTGCATCTATCTAGCAATTCTGAATTATTTGAAAAAATATGCTTTTATAGATATATTGCAATGTACGAATTCGCTAAGAAAAATAATATTGATGAATTTATACATTGCGATTCCGACATGTTAATGCTCCATGAATGTACTATGCTTTTTGATGATTTTGAAAATTATGGCGCTGCGTATTTTATTCCTCATGAACAATCTAATAACAGAATGACAGCTTCTCCTCATTTATGCTACTGGAAATTAGATGTATTGGAAGAGTTTATTAGATTTTTCATTGAGCAGTATCAAATTAAATCAAGAGTTCTTATTGAAAAATATAATTATCATATACAGAACAAAATCCCGGGTGGCATTTGTGATATGACGTTATTGTATATGTTTGCTCATAACCGCAAAGATATCCTAAATTTATTTAACATAGATAACTATTATCTCAACTTCAACGTCTCCACTAATGAATCTATGAATTGCGGACGAGAGTATATTATTTTTGATCATAAATACAAAGTTATTAATAAAAAGTTATTTTATAAATATAATGACAATATTGTTCCTGTTGCATTTTTGCACATGCAGGGCAGCGCTAAAAGATTTATGAAATATGCAAAAGCTAAGCAATATCGACGACTGTTTTTTTGTGTATCAATTTTAAACATTATTCGATTGATTAAGATAAAAAGATAAGGCAAGAAATGAAATTAGTAATAGTTTATCATTACTTCGCACATTATAGAAAAGCAGTTATAAATGAGTTAATAAACACAGCAAGAGATCATAATGATTCAATTATCTTTATCGCTGATAATCATGCAAATGAACCAAATTTAAAAGTTTATGATTTTTCCGATAATGATAAATATTTTAAGAAAGTTAAAAACTGTTGGTTCGGTAAATTCTTGTGGCAAAAGGGGATCTTAAAAAAAATATATTCAGAGTCTCCCGATGTGATTATATTTTTAGGGCAGTTTAATTTTATTTCAACTTGGATCGCCTCGATTGTTTTCAAACTATTAGGGAAAAAAATACTTTTTTGGGGGCATGGCGTTTATGGCAGTGAAACGGGTCTTAAAAAAATAATAAGAGATCTCTTTAATAATTTGCCGCATATTTATATGACTTATGGCGAACATGCTAAACGATTGATGTCAGACAGAAAAAAAATATCTGTAATATATAATAGTTTAGATGTTGATCGACAAGATAAGTATTATAATACTCTTGTGTTAGATGAAAAAACATGCCATTCCCCACATATGAATTGTGTTGAAAAGACTAAATTGCTTTTTGTTGGCAGGCTCACAAAGATTAAAAAGCTAGATATTCTCCTTAAAGCATTAAATCATCTTGATAGGTCGTTGTATGAATTATTGATAATTGGTACAGGTCCTGAAGAAAAAAATTTAAAAGATCTAGTTGATAAATGTGGTCTGAACGATATTGTCTATTTCAAAGGTGCACTTCATGATGAGAAGCAATTATCGCTGCTGATATATAGCAGTGATATTTGTGTTTCTCCAGGCAACGTTGGGCTTACTGCTATGCATGCTTTAGTATATGGAACCCCAGTAATAACCAATGATGATTTTTCACACCAAATGCCGGAATTTGAAGTGATCGAACCTGGAGTAAATGGAGATTTTTTTGTAGACAATGATATTTTGTCATTAGCTGATAAAATAGAAAAATGGCGCTTAATAATTGCTAAGGTAGGTCGTAATGAAATCAGAGATAAATGTAGAAGACCAATTTTAGAATTTTATAATCCTAAAAACCAGGCTCGCCTGATCTGGGAGAATGTTAAAAAAGATGATGCGGATATTTAAAAAAAACAAAGCATTTTACGAATTCGTAAGACATTTTTATACATCAATTTTTAAAATTAAATATGGTGTATATGGCGTTGACTCTAGCGCACGAGTCTTGAAGCCGCTGTTTCTATCTAAAGATTTTTGTCTGGGTAAATATTCATTTATTAATAAAGGATGTTTTATTGGCCCTAAAGTGAGTTGCGGTAATTATGTCATGTTTGGTCCATATGTTGTTATAGCAGGAAGCGATCATGCGTTTGATGTAATCGGTCAACCAATGTATTTCTCTGGTCGTCAAGAGGTTGATGAAACCAAAATAGGTAATGATGTATGGATAGGTGCTAATTCATGTATAAAAGCAGGAGTTTCTATAGGTGAGGGCGCCATTATTGGTATGGGCAGCGTGGTTTTAAAAGATGTCAAACCTTATTCAATAGTTGCAGGAAATCCGGCAAAATTTATTAGAATGAGATTCGATGAATTTGAAATAGAAGCTCATAGCAAAAAAATTTCAGATAGTTCACAAGTTAATAGAAATTATTGTATATAAGTGAAAGAGGAAAAGATGAAAAAAGCATTAATAACAGGCGTTACTGGACAGGATGGCTCCTATCTTGCAGAATTTTTGTTAGAAAAGGGTTATGAAGTTCATGGTATTAAACGTCGAGCGTCCTCATTCAATACTGAGCGTGTTGACCACATATATCAAGATCGTCATAACGAAGATCCACATTTCATTTTGCATTATGGCGATTTAACCGATACATCAAATCTTGTCAGATTGATTCAGGAAATCCAACCCGATGAAGTGTATAACTTGGGGGCACAGTCACACGTAGCTGTATCATTTGAATCTCCTGAATACACTGCAGATGTTGATGCAATGGGGACTTTACGGTTACTTGAAGCAATTCGTATCTGTGGGCTTGAGAAAAAAACGCGCTTTTACCAGGCCTCTACTTCAGAGCTGTATGGGCTTGTTCAGGAAATACCTCAGCGGGAGACAACTCCATTCTATCCTCGCTCCCCTTATGCTGTAGCGAAATTGTATGCGTATTGGATTACCGTCAACTATCGTGAATCTTACGGTATGTACGCATGTAATGGGATTTTGTTCAACCATGAATCTCCACGCCGGGGTGAAACATTCGTAACACGCAAAATTACGCGTGCAATGGCCAATATTTCTCAAGGCATTGAAAATTGTTTATATCTGGGCAACATGGATTCCTTACGTGACTGGGGCCATGCAAAAGATTATGTACGTATGCAATGGATGATGCTTCAGCAAGATCATCCTGAAGATTTTGTAATTGCTACAGGCAAACAAATCACTGTGCGGGAATTTGTCCGTATGTCTGCTAAAGAAGTTGGTCTTGAAATCGAATTCAGTGGAAATGGAGTCGATGAAATTGGCACTGTAAGTAATAAAACTTCTGATTGTGCGATTGGTGTAAACGTGGGAGATGTAATTGTCCGCGTAGATCCCCGCTATTTCCGTCCAGCAGAAGTAGAAACGTTACTGGGAGATCCGACAAAAGCAAAAAATGTTTTGGGTTGGGTTCCTGAAATCACAGTTGAGGAAATGTGTGCCGAAATGGTAGCAAATGATTTGGCTAAAGCTAAACAGCATGCTCTCCTCAAGAGTCATGGCTATGACGTGTCTGTTTCACTGGAGCGTTAAGCATATGTCGCAAAAACGTATCTACGTTGCTGGCCATCGCGGGATGGTAGGTTCTGCAATTTGCCGTCAGCTATCACAGCAAGATAATGTTGAATTAGTTGTTAGAACGCATGAACAATTAGACTTAACCTCGCAATCAGATGTTACGGCATTTTTTGCTGAAGAAAAAATAGACCAAGTATATCTTGCTGCAGCTAAGGTTGGGGGTATTCATGCAAATAATACGTTCCCGGCAGAGTTTATTTACCAGAATTTAATGATTGAGTGTAACATCATTCATGCTGCGCATATGGTTGGAATTAATAAGTTGTTATTCCTGGGTTCTAGCTGCATTTATCCAAAGTATGCAGAACAGCCAATGCAAGAATCAGCACTTCTGACTGGTGTGCTTGAAGCGACTAATGAACCTTATGCAGTAGCTAAAATCGCAGGCATTAAACTTTGCGAATCATATAATCGTCAGTATGGATGTGATTATCGCAGTGTTATGCCAACAAATTTGTATGGCATGAATGACAATTTTCACCCTCAAAATTCACATGTGATCCCTGCGCTAATGCGTCGTTTCCATGAAGCTAAAGAGAGTGGTGCCTCAGAAGTTGTCGTTTGGGGAACAGGCACACCCATGCGTGAATTTCTGTACGTTGATGATATGGCTGCTGCATCTATTCATGTGATGAACTTGGATGAAAAAACTTATCAAGATAATACACAGCCAATGTTGTCCCACATCAATGTCGGTACTGGCGTTGATTGTACTATTCGCGAAATGGCTGAAACGATGGCCGCTGTAGTTGGCTTCCATGGTAAAGTGGTTTTTGATACCTCTAAGCCGGATGGAACGCCTCGCAAATTAATGGATGTGACACGTTTACAGAATCTCGGGTGGCAATATAATTTCAGTTTGCACGATGGTCTTGCATTAACTTATAAATGGTTCCTGGATAATATTGACACTTTCCGAGGGTAGTTAATGAATGCGAGATTAGAGTTACCACTATTTAAGACAATTGTCGCAAATACACCCCTAATCTCGATCGATTTCATCATAAGAAACTGTGAAGGAAAGGCGCTGTTAGGCCAGCGCCAAAATCGTCCTGCACAAAATTTTTGGTTTGTACCTGGTGGACGAATCTTCAAGGATGAATCTTTCGAGAGCGCATTTAAACGAATTAGCTTGGAAGAACTTGGAAAAGAAATTCTTTTGAGTGACTCAGCATTTCTTGGTGTTTATGAGCATTTTTATGATGATAATTATTTCGATGATAATTTCTCAACGCATTATGTCGTGCATGGATATTCATTACTCATTGAAGAACATGAATTAAGACTGCCAAAAATACAGCATAAAGCCTATCAGTGGTTCGATATCGATAATTTGCTCTCTAATGCTTCAGTGCATCAATACACCAAAAATTATTTCTTATCAAGGTAATATATATGTTACTTCCCGTCATTATGGCAGGTGGCTCTGGAACCAGGCTTTGGCCTCTTTCTCGCACACTGTATCCAAAACAGTTTTTATCATTAAATAGCAGTATGACGATGTTGCAAGAAACACTTCGTCGACTAGAGAAAGTGCAGCACAGTCCAGCTCTTGTAATTTGCAATGAGTCTCATCGTTTTATTGTTGCGGAACAATTGCGTAAAGAGGGATTGCAACATAGTGGTATCTTGCTTGAACCGGACGGTCGTAACACTGCACCAGCAGTAGCTTTAGCAGCATTGCAAGCGATAGCTGACGGGGATGATCCCATATTGCTGGTTCTTGCTGCCGACCACGAAATTCAGGATGAGGAAAATTTTACGCTTGCGATTGGTGAAGCAGAAAAATTTGCAAATCAAGGAAAATTGGTTACGTTCGGAATTATTCCTACTTCACCTGAAACAGGTTATGGTTACATTAAAACCGGTGAAAAGTTAAATGGCGATGGTTATAGAGTTGCAGCATTTATTGAAAAACCTGAATTGACCTTAGCTAAGGAATATTTAACCGATGGCGGGTATCTTTGGAATAGCGGTATGTTTATGTTTAAAGCATCCGTATTTTTAGAAGAGTTAGGGCGATTCCGTCCAGATATACTTTCAGCATGTAAAAAATCTCTGGCTAATTCAAAGCAAGATCTTGATTTCATCCGCTTAGATAATAATGAATTCCAATGCTGCCCTGAGGATTCAATTGATTATGCGGTGATGGAAAATACGGCTGAAGCTGTAGTTGTTCCTTTAGATGCTAAATGGAGTGATGTCGGTTCCTGGTCAGCACTTTGGGAAATTAGCCCGAAAGATAAAGATGGTAATGCCATACGTGGTGATGTGCTTTTACAGAACGCCTCAGGGAGTTATCTCTACTCTCAGCATAGATTGATTGGCGTGGTAGGAGTCAAAGATCTTGTGGTTGTTGAAACAAAGGATGCTGTGCTTGTTGCCCATAAAGACTCTGTACAACAGGTTAAAAGCATTGTTGCGCAATTAAAAGAAAAAAATAGAAGTGAATATCTGCAGCATCGTGAAATATTTCGCCCATGGGGAAGCCATGACACCATAGCAGAAGGTCAGCGCTATCAAGTTAAGCATGTCATCGTTATGCCAGGTCAAATTACAGCTAAACAAATTCATTACCATCGTACTGAACATTGGGTCGTTGTGTCAGGTACTGCAAAAGTACATTTTGAAGATAAAACCTGCCTGGTGTCTGAGAATGAATCTACTTACATACCTGTAGGTGTGCCCCACGCAATTGAAAATCCCGGAAAGATACCTCTTGAGATTATTGAGGTTCGTTCAGGGGTGTATTTAGAAGAAGACGATGTGGTTAGAGTTTCTTCGTCTGGAGTAGGTTATTAATGCGTATTTCGATCATTACGGCAACGTATAATAGTGAAAAAACATTACTTGATACTCTTCTCTCACTTGAACATCAATCTTACAATGATATCGAATATATAATTGTAGACGGTGCGTCAAAAGATAATACTGTATCTTTGATAAAAGATAACTGTTCGAAAGTCACAAAAATCATATGTGAATCTGATAAAGGTATTTATGACGCTCTGAATAAAGGTATCAATGCTGCTACCGGCGATGTTATCGGATTTTTACATTCAGATGATCTTTTGGCATATAATGATGTAATAAGTGATATTGCTGAAGTTTTCAAATCCACGGGTTGTGACGCCGTATATGGCGATCTTGAATACGTTTCACAAAATGATATAGGCAAACGCGTTCGACTCTGGAAAAGTGGCGTTTTCAGTCGCGCTAAAATGCAGCTTGGCTGGATGCCTCCTCATCCTTCTTTCTACATGAAACGTTCTTGTTACGTCGAATATGGTAATTTCTGCCTTGATTATCGTATATCTGCTGATTATGACTCTTTGCTGCGTTATATTCTAAAGCAGCGTATCGAAATCAGTTATTTACCTAAAGTGCTGGTAAAAATGAGAGTTGGCGGTATCAGCAACCGTTCTGTATCTTCGATGATTACAAAATCTCTTGAAGATATAAAGGTTATGAGAAAAAATGGAATTTTATGGCCAGTGGCGCTGGCATATAAAAACCTTTCAAAACTACCACAATTTATCAAGAAGTAACGAATATGTTAACTACACAAAATGTCATCACTAACAGTGGTATTGCGTTTGGTACGAGTGGTGCGCGAGGATTAGTAGCAGACTTTACTCATAATGTATGCGCTGCATTTGCACATGCTTTCCTGCAGATCATCAGTAAAAATTATAATTTTAAAACCGTTGCAATAGCAATTGATAATAGACCTAGTAGCTATGAAATCGCGCAGGCCTGTGCTGCTGGAATCCAACAGTTAGGGTATAATGTAGATTACCATGGGGTCATACCTACTCCTGCGCTTGCATATTATGCACTTAAAAACACTATTCCTTGCATAATGGTAACAGGCAGTCATATTCCGTTTGATCGAAATGGACTTAAGTTTTATCGACCTGATGGAGAAATTACCAAAGCTGACGAAACAGCTATTATTAATAGCGACTTTGTTTTCTCATCAGTGAGTGAGTTACCATCTCTTTCTGTCAATAGTGATGGAGCAAACGCTTATATTTCCCGTTATACTTCTTTATATGATAGTGCGATACTTAAAGGTAAGCGCATTGGAATATATGAACATTCAAGTGCTGGTAGAGATTTGTATGCTCCACTTTTTCATAAATTAGGTGCTGAGGTTATTTCATTGGGACGCAGTGATGAATTCGTTCCTATTGATACTGAAGCTGTAAGTGATGAAGACCGTAAGTTAGCTAGAGATTGGGCTGAAAAACTCAAACTTGATGCAATTTTTTCAACAGATGGGGATGGTGACCGTCCGTTGATCTCCGACGAAATGGGGAATTGGTTACGTGGGGATATACTTGGGCTTTTAACTGCACAAGCACTAGGTATAGAAGCTCTGGCAGTGCCAGTAAGTTGTAACACTGTTATAGAACTTTCTAATAATTTCAAAAGGGTTGAACGTACCAAAATTGGCTCTCCGTACGTTATTGCCGCATTCAGTTCTTTATCAAAACATTATAAATCAGTAGCAGGCTTCGAAGCTAATGGGGGTTTTCTTTTAGCATCCGATTTAAACATTAATGGTAATGATCTCGCTGCTTTACCAACGCGCGATGCAGTATTACCAGCATTAATGCTATTAGTGGCATCATGTAACGAAAACATTTCCTCGTTAGTTAATAATCTACCGCAACGCTTCACGTGGTCTGACCGTATTAAGAATTTCCCAACCGAACAGAGCAAAAAAATATTGGCCTGGGCATTATCTACGCCTAATGATTTTCTTAAAGAAATTTTTTCTGAGGTGATCGATTATCATATCATCGATCAGACAGATGGCGTTCGATTTACTTTCACCAATGGTGATGTTGTCCATCTTCGCCCATCGGGCAATGCGCCAGAGTTGCGTTGTTACACAGAAGCTGCAGATGAAGAACAGGCGAAAGGGCGAGTAGCGTTTATATTGAATAAAATTCAGTCGATGTAGTTTTGCGTCAGGCACTTGATGAATTTTTCAGCGTCTTATAATTATAAGTCACTATGATTTATAAAATATTAATAGATTACCTAAGAATTAGGGCATCTTACACTACACAGCTTCATACGACCTGAGTTAACATCGAATACACATTTCAAGCCGCGCGCATGTCGCGGTGACCACACCTGACAGGAGTATGTAATGTCCAAACAACAGATCGGCGTTGTCGGTATGGCAGTGATGGGGCGCAACCTGGCGCTCAATATCGAAAGCCGTGGTTATACCGTCTCCGTTTTCAACCGCTCCCGTGATAAGACCGAAGAAGTGATTGCCGAGAACCCGGGCAAGAAACTGGTTCCGTTCTACACGGTGCAGGAGTTCGTTGAATCTTTGGAAACGCCTCGTCGTATCCTGTTAATGGTGAAAGCGGGTGCAGGTACAGATGCTGCTATCGATTCACTGAAACCATATCTGGATAAAGGCGACATCATTATTGATGGCGGTAATACCTTCTTCCACGACACCATTCGTCGTAACCGTGAACTGTCTGAGGAAGGCTTCAACTTCATCGGTACAGGTGTATCCGGCGGTGAAGAGGGCGCTCTGAAAGGTCCATCTATCATGCCTGGTGGCCAGAAAGAAGCATACGAGCTGGTTGCGCCAATCCTGACCAAAATCGCCGCAGTTGCTGAAGATGGTGAACCTTGTGTGACCTATATCGGTCCGGACGGTGCAGGTCACTATGTAAAGATGGTTCACAACGGTATTGAGTACGGCGACATGCAGCTGATCGCTGAAGCTTACGCATTGCTGAAACGTGGCCTTAACCTCTCCAACGAAGAGCTTGCGGAAACCTTCACCGAGTGGAACAACGGCGAGCTGAGCAGCTACCTGATCGACATCACTAAAGATATCTTCACCAAGAAAGACGAAGACGGTAAATATCTGGTTGACGTGATTCTGGATGAAGCTGCGAACAAAGGTACCGGTAAGTGGACTAGCCAGAGCTCTCTGGATCTGGGCGAGCCGCTGTCTCTGATTACCGAATCTGTATTTGCGCGTTATATCTCTTCCCTGAAAGAGCAGCGTGTCGCCGCATCTAAAGTGTTGAGCGGTCCACAAGCTAGACCTGCCGGTGACAAAACGGAATTCGTTGAGAAAGTGCGTCGTGCGCTGTACCTCGGCAAAATTGTTTCCTACGCTCAGGGCTTCTCTCAGCTGCGCGCTGCATCTGACGAGAACAACTGGGATCTGAACTACGGCGAAATCGCGAAGATCTTCCGTGCAGGCTGCATCATCCGTGCTCAGTTCCTGCAGAAGATCACCGATGCTTACGCAGAAAATGCCGGGATCGCGAACCTGTTGTTGGCGCCTTACTTCAAACAGATCGCGGATGACTACCAGCAGGCATTACGTGATGTTGTGGCTTATGCGGTTCAGAATGGTATTCCGGTACCGACATTCTCCGCTGCTGTTGCATATTACGACAGCTACCGTGCTGCTGTTCTGCCAGCAAACCTCATTCAGGCACAACGTGACTACTTCGGCGCGCACACTTATAAGCGTACTGATAAAGAAGGTGTGTTCCACACCGAATGGCTGGATTAATCTGATTTAAGTCAGCATGCTATGCGAGCCCGGTATATGTTACCGGGCTTTTTTTTGCGCCAGAATGCCCATGGTGACTCGGTTTATCATTTCTGGCCTCGCTGAGCCTGTAAAAATCGCTGCAATTCGTGCTTAATGTATAGAGGTAACTTCCTTGACAGTCGCTCGGCTTAAGGGGTAAAAACCCCAACAGTTGTATATTGCGCTGGCGTTGTTTCGCCTCCAGATTCTTACCAATTAAGACGTTAAACGAATGAAAATAACTATCTCCGGAACAGGTTATGTCGGTCTCTCAAATGGGATTCTGATTGCGCAGCACCACGAAGTGGTAGCGCTGGATATCGTGCAGGCGAAGGTTGATATGCTTAACCAAAAAGTGTCGCCAATCGTGGATAAAGAGATTCAGGAGTATTTAACCACTAAGCCGCTCAATTTTCGTGCCACTACGGACAAGCAAGATGCTTATCGAAATGCTGATTACGTCATCATTGCAACTCCTACTGACTATGACCCGAAGACTAACTATTTCAATACTTCCAGCGTTGAAGCGGTTATTAAAGATGTCACAGCGATCAACCCAAATGCGGTAATGATCATAAAATCGACCATCCCGGTAGGTTTTACGCAGTCGATTAAAGAGAAGATGGGAATTGATAACGTCATCTTTTCTCCTGAATTCCTGCGTGAGGGGAGGGCGTTGTATGACAATCTCCATCCTTCACGAATCGTCATTGGCGAGCGTTCAGAACGTGCAGAGCGATTCGCTGCTTTGCTTCAGGAAGGGGCGATTAAGAAAGATATTGAAGTGCTGTTTACAGATGCCACCGAAGCCGAAGCCATTAAACTCTTTGCCAACACTTACCTGGCCATGCGCGTTGCCTACTTCAACGAGCTCGATAGCTATGCCGAGAGCCTGGGGCTGAATTCCAGACAGAT
This sequence comes from Leclercia sp. UBA1284, assembly GCF_002308415.1. NCBI lineage: Bacteria > Pseudomonadati > Pseudomonadota > Gammaproteobacteria > Enterobacterales > Enterobacteriaceae > Leclercia > Leclercia sp. UBA1284. Next base: position 1,938,239 of record NZ_DBUS01000006.1, on the reverse strand, counting down.
CATTGAAGGGGTTTGTCTCGACCCGCGGATTGGCAATCACTATAACAATCCCTCTTTTGGCTACGGTGGTTATTGCTTGCCAAAAGATACGAAGCAGCTGCTGGCTAACTACCAATCGGTGCCAAACAACATTATTTCGGCAATCGTGGATGCCAACCGCACACGTAAAGACTTTATTGCCGATTCCATCCTGGCGCGCCAGCCAAAAGTGGTCGGTATCTATCGTTTGATCATGAAGAGTGGTTCCGATAACTTCCGCGCGTCCTCTATTCAGGGGATTATGAAACGTATCAAGGCGAAAGGTATCCCGGTCATCATTTACGAGCCGGTAATGCTGGAAGATTCTTTCTTCAATTCCCGTGTGGTTCGTGATCTGGCGGCTTTCAAAGAAGAAGCCGATGTCATTATCTCTAACCGTATGGCAGAAGAGCTTATCGACGTTGCCGACAAGGTCTACACCCGCGATCTCTTTGGCAATGATTGAAAACCTTGAATGCCCGGCTTGTCCGGGCATTATTTTTATATTGCACCAGCTTTCATCAGGCTAACTATAGGAAAAATTCATCCTGAAAAGGCAATCCGAAACTGCGTATTTAGGTTGGATATGTCGTACTCATTTCTTTATGCTTCGTCGATTTCCTATAGAAATTCATGCAACAACCGATAAACTGTATTGATAACTTTATGCCTTGTGGTTTTTCATTGTTAAGGATTATATGACGTACAATAACAACAACGTGGTCTCACGAAGCAGTGACCCGGAACAGATTGATTTAATTGATCTTTTATTACAGCTCTGGCGTGGAAAATGGTTGATCGCTGCGTTTGTTGCCATTGCTATTGTCATTGCTGGCGCCTATCTGATGATGGCTAAAGAACAATGGTCATCATCCTCAATCATTACTCAGCCTGATTCCGCTCAAATTGGCCCCTACAGCAACGCTTTAAACGTACTTTATGGCAATTCTGCACCCCGCCTGCAGGATATCCAGGCTAACGTGTTCAATCGCTATAATGCTGCAATTTCAGCTTTAGCTGGCACCCTGGAAAATAAAGACGCGCCTGAAAAATTGTCCATCGAGCCGGTTGTAAAAGGCCAGCCTGCACCCCTTCAGGTTAGCTATGTGAGTGATTCCGCGAAAGCCGCGCAGAAGCAGCTCGCTGTATACATTCAGGAGATTGATGAGCAGATCGGCAAAGAGTTGTTCAGCGATCTCAAAGATAACATTGAGCAGCAGGTTGCGACCCTGAAGACCTCGATTGAAAACCAGGAAGAGATTGCGCAAGAGCAGAAAGACCTGCGCATCAGACAGATTAGTGAAGCGCTCAAATATGCTGAGGCGGCCAACGTAACCAAACCGCAGATCCAACAGACGCAGGATGTTACTCAGGACAGCATGTTCCTGCTGGGGACCGATGCCTTGTCGACGATGGTGCAACGCGAGTCTTCGCGCCCATTGACCTTTGCGAATGACTATTATCAGAACAAGCAGCGCCTGCTGGATATTGAAAAGCTCAAGATTGAGCCGACGTCCATTCATGGCTATCGCTACGTTATGAAGCCAGACCTGCCTATTCGTCGCGACAGTCCTAAGCGCAGTATTACGGTTATCCTGGCCGTGCTTCTCGGCGGTCTGATCGGCTCTGGTTTCGTCCTCGGCCGGAACGCACTGCGAAATTACCAGCAGAAAGCGTGATGATTCATTAAGTGAAAAAAAACCGGGTTTCCCCGGTTTTTTTATTTGTGTCTTTTACGCAAGTTTTCAATAACCGTCGTTAAATCCAGCTCCTGATCCTGAAGCAGCACCAGCAGGTGATACATCAAATCAGAGGCTTCATTGGTCAGTTCGTCGCGGTCATTTACCGTCGCAGCGAGAGCGGTTTCTACACCTTCTTCTCCCACTTTCTGCGCGATACGTTTGGTACCGCTGGCGTAAAGTTTTGCAGTATATGAGCTGTCCGGGTCGGCCGTTTTACGTTCTGCTAAAAGTTGCTCCAGCTGATATAAAAACAGCCACTGGTGGCTGGCCTCACCAAAGCAACTGCTGGTACCCAGATGGCAGGTTGGGCCGATAGGGTTAACCAGCACCAGCAGGGTATCGTTATCACAGTCCGGCGTGATGCTCACCACATTTAGGAAATGGCCCGAGGTTTCACCTTTGGTCCATAAACGCTGTTTAGTACGTGAGAAAAAAGTCACTTTACCGGTGGAGAGGGTCTGCTGCAGGGCATCCTGATTCATATACCCCAGCATTAGCACTTCGCCCGATACCGCGTGCTGTACCACGACCGGCATCAGGCCGTCGGTTTTTTCCCAGTCCAGCTGCGCGCGTTGTTGCTCTGTTAACATACCCGTATCTCCACGCCCTGGTCCGCCAGGAACGTTTTTAACTCACCAATATTAATTATCTGCTTGTGAAACACCGATGCGGCCAGCGCACCGTCGACATTAGCGTCGCGGAAGGCTTCCAGGAAATGCTCCATCGTTCCGGCACCGCCAGAAGCGATCAGCGGCACGTTGCACACGGCGCGAACTTTGCTCAGCTGTGCCAGGTCATACCCGTTGCGTACGCCGTCCTGGTTCATCATATTCAGTACGATTTCGCCCGCTCCGCGTTTTTGTACCTCCTGCACCCAGTCGAGGGTCTCCCACTGCGTTACCCGGGTGCGGCTTTCGTCGCCGGTATATTGGTTAACATGATATTTGCCGGTGGCTTCATCAAACCAGGTATCAATCCCCACCACAATGCACTGTACACCAAAGCGATCCGCCAGACGGGTAATTAGCTCCGGCTCTGCCAGGGCAGGGGAGTTGATAGAAATTTTATCAGCGCCGAAGGAGAGGATTTTTGCAGCATCCTCTGCCGACTTGATGCCTCCCGCCACGCAGAACGGAATATCAATCACTTCTGCGACGCGTGCCACCCAGCTTTTATCCACCACGCGGCCATCGCTTGAGGCCGTAATATCGTAAAAGACCAGCTCATCCGCGCCTTCATCGGCATAGCGTTTGGCCAGCGGGACGATGTCGCCGATGATCTCGTGGTTGCGGAACTGCACCCCCTTTACCACCTGACCATCGCGTACGTCGAGGCAGGGAATTATCCGTTTTGCCAGCATTGAATTGCCTCCGTCACCGTAAATTTCTCTTCCAGCAGGGCGCGTCCTACGATCACGCCACGCACGCCTGTCCCACGCAGGGCAGCAATATCATCCAGCTCACCAATACCACCTGAAGACTGGAACGCCACCTGCGGATAACGGGCACAGACTTCTTCGTACAGCGAGACGTTCGAGCCCGCGAGGGTGCCATCCCTGGAGATATCCGTGCAAAGGACATGCTTTAGACCAACCGGGAGATAAGTATCCACCAGTGCTTCCAGGGTGACGCCGGAGTTTTCCTGCCAGCCGCTTACTGCTACCTGCTTCGTACCCTGGTCGTCAATACGTACGTCCAGCGCTAATACCAGCGCGTCAGCGCCAAAGCGACGAAACCAGCCTTTCACCGTTTCGGGATCTTTTACCGCAGTAGAACCGACCACCACGCGCGCCACGCCCGCGTTAAGCAACGCCGCCACATCTTCTTCAATACGTACGCCACCACCGACCTGCACCGGCACGTTCACGCCGGCAACCAGTTTTGTCAGGAGGGAGATTTGGCGCTTGGTGGGATCTTTTGCGCCGGTAAGGTCTACAAGGTGCAGTACTTCAGCCCCCTGAGCGGCATAATCTTGCAAACGCGGCAGCGGATCCTTGCCATAATCGCGCTGCTGGCCGTAGTCGCCCTGGTGCAGACGAACAACGGTGCCGTCAATCAAATCTAATGCTGGAATAATCATTACATCTCCAGGAAGTTTTTCAGCAGCTGTGCGCCTGCGGCACCCGACCGCTCCGGGTGGAACTGCACGCCATAGAAGTTATCTTTCTGCACCGCTGCGGTAAATGCTTCGCCGTATTGGCACTGGGCAATGGTGTAAGTGTTCACTGGCATGGCGTAACTGTGCACAAAGTAGAAATAGGCGCCATCCTCAATGCCCTGGAACAGGCGATTACCCGCTTTCGGGTAGACGCGGTTCCAGCCCATATGCGGCAGCGGCAGACCGTGGTCGGTCATTTTGGGGACGTCCTGCTCGATAATATCCAGCAAATCCACGCCGTTACTCTCTTCGCTACGGCGACCCAGAAGCTGCATGCCGAGGCAGATACCCAATACCGGTTGGGTGCAGGCTTTGATCAGTTCGACTAACTCACGCACGTGGATCTGGTCCATCGCGGCCTGGGCGGTGCCCACGCCGGGTAAAAACAGTTTGTCGGCGCGCAGCACAATATCGGCATCACGGCTCACCACGGGGTCATAACCGTGACGGGCAATGGCCGATTTTACCGAGTTCAGATTGGCGCAGCCGGTATCAAGGATCACCACATTCATTACAGCACTCCCTTCGACGACGGCAGGGCGTCACCTTCCACACGAATAGCCTGGCGCAACGTACGGCCGAAGGCTTTAAACAAGCTCTCTACGCGGTGGTGATCGTTCTTCCCTTTGGTTTTTAGGTGTAGGGTTACACCCATGGTGTAGGAGAGTGAACGGAAGAAGTGCTCGACCATCTCTGTGCTCAGGTCGCCGACGCGCTGATAGGTAAAATCGGCTTTGTATTCCAGGTGCGGCCGACCCGAAATGTCGAGGGCACAGCGTGCCAGGCACTCATCCATGGGCAGCACAAAACCAAAGCGGTTGATGCCACGCTTGTCCCCCAGCGCCAGCTTGAGGGCTTCGCCCAACGCCAGACCGGTATCTTCGACGGTGTGGTGATCATCAATATAAAGGTCACCTTTAACGGCGATCTCCATGCGAAAACCGGCGTGGGTACAGATCTGATCCAGCATATGGTCAAAAAAACCGACGCCGGTGTGGATTTTGCTACCGCCTTCGCGATCCAGCCAGACCTTCACATCAATTTGCGTCTCTTTGGTATTACGCTCAACGTGAGAGTAGCGGTCGCGTTTCGTGAGTTGTTCGCCAATCATGGCCCAGTTAAGGTCGTTAGCGTTGTAACGCAGGCCAGCGATGCCCATGTTCTCCGCCAACTGAATGTCGGTGGGGCGGTCGCCAATGACATAGCTGTTAGCCTTATCGAGTACCGCGTCTGCCAGATACTGCTCTACCAGCTTGACCTTCGGCTTACGGCATTCGCAATTATCCGCCGGCAGGTGCGGACAGATAAGCACGTCATCGAACACCACCCCCTGCGAGGAGAGGATCTGCATCATCAGGTTATGCGGGCCGTCAAAGTCTGCCTGCGGGAAGCTGACGGTACCCAGCCCATCCTGATTGGTGATCATTACCAGTTTGAAACCGGCTTTCTGCAGCTTCAGCAGAGTAGGGATCACGTCGGCTTCAAAGGCCAGTTTGTCGAAACGATCGACCTGATAATCGCTGGGGGGCTCCGAAATAAGGGTGCCGTCACGATCGATAAAGAGGGTCTTCTGGCTCATACTTTCTCCGCATTCAGGGCGTCGATAACGCGCTGGCTCTCTTTACGGGTGCCGATGGTGATGCGCAGGCAGCCGCTCAGGGAAGGTTGTTTATTTTGATCCCGTAAGATAATGCCCTGATCCCACAAAGATTTAAATACTGAGCTGGAGGCGGTAAAGCGCACCAGGATGTAGTTCGTTTCCGAATCGAATACCTGTTCAACGCAGGAAATGGACTTTAAAGCGTTCACCAGGTACTGACGTTCAACAAGGATCTGCGCCACGCGGTCACGCATCGCGTTAATGCCCCGCGGAGCCAGCGCCTGGGCCGCGATATCAGCAACTGGCGTAGAGAGCGGATAGGGCGCGATGACCTTCATCAGCAGGTCAATTACCGGTTTATTGGCCAGGGTAAATCCACAGCGCAGCCCGGCGAGGGCGAAGGCTTTCGATAATGTACGCAAGATCACCAGGTGCGGATACTCATCCAGCCAGCCTGCCAGCGTCGCCTGCGGGCAAAACTCGATATAAGCTTCGTCTGCCACCACCAGTGCTTTCCCGCGAGTCATCTCCAGCAGGGTGCGGATATCCTGCGGATTGATCTGTTGCCCGGTCGGATTATTCGGGCTGCAGACAAACACCACCTTCACGCCGTCCAGATTATCGGCGATAGCCTGCAAATCGAGCTGCCAGTCGTCGCGGGCAGCCACTTTGCGCAGTTCCACGTTGAAGGTTTCGGCGCTCACGCTATACATACCGTAGGTTGGCGGGCAGTAGAGCACCGCGTCCTTGCCTGGCTCACAGAACGCGCGAATCAGCAGTTCGATGCCTTCGTCAGCGCCCCGGCTAACCAGCACCTGCTCCGGCTTTACGCCGGCATAAGCGGCATAATTTTCAATAACCGCCTTTGGCTGGCATTCCGGATAGCGGTTGAGCGTTTGTTGAGTGAGGGGATACTCCACAGGTGTGGGGAATTCATTGGCATTCAGCCAGACATCGCCGCTTCCGCCCAGACGACGAGCAGACTGATACGGGGTCAGCGCGCGGATGTTGTCGCGGGCCAGCTCTTCAATGTTCATGCTTGCTCCTTCAGGGCTGCAACGCGCAGCGTAACGGCATTCTTATGGGCGGTCAGGCGTTCTGCAGCGGCCAGGGTTTCGATGGTCGCCGCCAGGGAGGCGAAGCCTTCACGAGAGAGTTCCTGCACAGTCATCCGTTTCTGGAAATCTGCCAGTCCCAGGCTGGAGCAGGTAGCGGTATAACCATAGGTTGGCAGCACGTGGTTCGTCCCCGAGGCGTAATCGCCGGCGGATTCGGGTGACCAGTCGCCCAGAAACACCGATCCAGCGCTGGTAATGCTGTCGACCAGGTCACGGGCATTGCGGGTCTGAATGATCAGGTGTTCTGGTCCGTAGAGGTTAGAGATCGCCACGCACTGGGCAAGGTCACTGGCCACAATCAGACGGCTGGCAGATAACGCCTGGCGGGCCGTCTCTGCACGGGGGAGATCGGCCAACTGGCGCTCTACGGCTTCGCCCACGCATTGTGCCATGCCCGCATCCGGCGTCAGTAAAATCACCTGAGAATCGGGGCCGTGCTCTGCCTGCGACAGGAGATCGGAGGCAACAAAGTCAGGCGTAGCACCGCTGTCGGCGATCACCAGCACTTCAGAAGGGCCGGCAGGCATATCAATGGCCGCACCGTCCAGACGCTGGCTCACCTGGCGCTTGGCTTCGGTCACGAAGGCATTGCCAGGGCCAAAGATCTTATCCACGCGAGGAATCGAATCGGTGCCCAGCGCCAGAGCTGCGATAGCCTGCGCGCCACCCACGTTGAAGATATCCTGCACGCCGCACAGCTGTGCGGCATAGAGGATCTCATCGGCAATTGGCGGAGGAGAACAGAGCACCACTTTACGGCAACCCGCAATGCGTGCCGGGGTCGCCAGCATTAATACGGTAGAAAAGAGAGGGGCTGAGCCCCCCGGGATATAAAGGCCGACAGAGTCAATCGGGCGGGTTACCTGCTGGCAGCGCACGCCTGGCAGGGTTTCGATATCGACGTTTTGCAGTTTCTGCGCCGTGTGGAAGGTGTCGATATTCTTTACAGCAACGGCCATCGCCTGCTTCAGTTCATCGCTCAGGCGCGCGCTGGCGGCATCAATCTCTTCCGCACTGACCTTCAGGGCACCCACCTCGGTTTTATCGAACTTAGCACCGTATTCACGCAGTGCGTCATCGCCACGTTTTTTGACGTTTTCGAGAATCTCCGCAACGGTACGGGTAATGCTGTCGGAGGCGGAGATCGCCGGGCGCATCAGTAATTCTCCTTGCTGCGCGGCACTACAGCTATTCCAGTCGATGATTGTGTTAAAGCTCATGGCCATTACTCCATCATCTTCTCAATAGGCAGTACCAGGATAGAGCTGGCACCCAGCGATTTCAGTTTTTCCATGGTTTCCCAGAAGAGGGTTTCGCTGCTCACCATGTGCATTGCTACGCGCTGCTGATCGCCTGCCAGCGGAAGAATGGTTGGGCGCTCGGCACCCGGCAGTAGGGCAATCACTTCGTCCAGACGCTCGGTCGGGGCGTGCATCATGATGTATTTGGATTCACGCGCCTGGATAACGCCCTGGATACGGGTCAGCAGGCGGTCAATCAGCTGTTGTTTGGCATCAGGCATCTCGCCATCGCGCTGAATCAGACAGGCTTTTGAACGGAACATGACTTCCACTTCACGCAGGCCATTCGCCTCGAGGGTCGCACCGGTGGAAACCAGGTCACAGATGGCATCGGCCAGTCCGGCGCGCGGCGCGACCTCAACTGAACCATTCAACAGACAGGATTTAAATTGCACCCCTTTCTGGTCGAGGTAACGCTTCAGCAGGTGCGGATAAGAGGTGGCGATGCGCTTACCGTTGAGGGAGGCCGGGCCGTCCCAAGCTTCGTCAGCCGGGGTTGCCAGCGACAGGCGGCAACCGCCGAAGTCCAGACGACGTAGCGTAAAGTAACGCGGATCCTCACCCTGCGCACGGCGGGTCAGTAGCTCTTCTTCCAGCACGTTCTCGCCAATAATGCCCAGATCCACCACGCCATCCATCACCAGGCCTGGAATATCGTCATCACGTACGCGCAGAATATCAATCGGCATATTCTCTGCCAGCGCGATCAGGCGCTGTGTGTGCAGGTTAATCTTAATGCCGCAGCGCGCCAGAAGTTCGCGTGAATCGTCGCTCAAACGGCCTGATTTCTGAATAGCTATGCGTAAACGTGAATTATCTAACATTGTTGGTTCCTCGTGATCCTGTTTTAACCTGTCTGAATACGATCCAAAAAAAAGCCCCCGGAAGAAGATCTTCCGGGGGCTTTTCTTGCGTTCATGCACCACTGGAAGATCTGAATGTCTTCCAGCACACATCGCCTGAAAGACTAGTCAGGATGATGGTGATGATGGTGGTGTTTAAATGGAACGCGTGTCATAAAATTCTCGATGAATGCTTATTCATGTGATGTCTTTTAACCTAAACCACTTGTGTCACTGAAAGCAAGGGCTTTTTTTAATCATTAATTCATTTCATATTGTAGCTATGAATTGTCAGTTCCGGACGGCTGGCGTAGCCTTAACAGAGACGCGTAAATGTCAGGAGAAGACGGATGAAAAAGGTCGCAATTGTCGGTTTAGGGTGGTTAGGGATGCCGCTGGCGATGTCATTAACGGCAAGAGGCTGGCAGGTGACGGGCAGCAAAACCACCGCAGACGGCGTGGAAGCCGCACGGATGTGTGGTATCGAAGGGGTCGAATTGCGCCTGGAGCCAGAGCTTATCTGCGATGCCGACGATCTGGATACGCTGATGAATGTCGACGCGCTGGTCATTACGCTGCCCGCCCGCCGAACCGGACCGGGAGACGGATTCTACCTGCAGGCGATGCAGGAGATTGTCGACAGCGCCCTGGCCCATCACATTCCGCGAATTATCTTTACCAGTTCAACCTCGGTCTATGGCGATACCGAAGGAACGGTAAAAGAGGACAGTCCGCGCGCGCCGGTCACCGCGAGCGGACGGGTATTAAAAGACCTTGAGGACTGGCTGCACAATTTACCGGGTACACAGGTTGATATCCTGCGTCTTGCCGGCCTGGTCGGGCCGGGGCGTCACCCGGGTCGTTTCTTTGCGGGGAAAACGGCGCCGGACGGGCAACATGGCGTTAATCTTGTGCATCTTGAAGATGTCATCGCGGCAATTACCCTGCTTTTGCAGGCTCCAAAAGGCGGACACATCTATAATATATGTGCGCCCTCTCATCCCGCTCGTAGCACCTTCTACCCGGTTATGGCGCGTCAGCTTGGTCTGGAACCTCCGCATTTCCACGATGCGCAGGGCGAAAGAAAAGGCAAAGTGATTGATGGTAACCGTATCTGTCACGAACTGGGATTTGAGTATCAATTTCCCGATCCGCTGGTTATGCCGATGGAGTGATGCAGCCCGCGGAGGCAATTGCGCCACAAGGGGGAAGCATGAAACCACTGCTGGATGTTCTTATCATCCTCGATGCGCTGGAAAAAGAGGGCAGTTTTGCCGCTGCGTCGGCAAAACTGTTTAAAACGCCCTCGGCGCTCAGCTATACCGTGCACAAGCTGGAAAGCGATCTCAATATCCAGATCCTCGATCGTACCGGGCACCGCGCCCGCTTTACCCGTACCGGGCAAATGCTGCTGGAGAAGGGGCGGGATGTACTGCACGCCGTGCGTGAGCTGGAAAAACAGGCCATTAAACTGCACCAGGGATGGGAAAATGAACTGGTCATTGGCGTGGATGATACCTTTCCGTTTTCGTTACTGGCTCCGCTGATCGAGGCTTTTTATGCGCGCCATAGCGTCACCCGGCTGAAATTTATCAACGGCGTGCTGGCCGGGTCCTGGGAGGCACTAATTCAGGGCCGGGCGGACATTATCGTCGGTGCACTCCATGAGCCTCCCCAGCTCAGTGCCTTTGGCTTTGCCTGTCTTGGTAAACTGGAGCAGGTCTTCGTTGTAGCGCCGCATCACCCCCTTGCTCAGGAAGCCGAACCTATTAACCGACGCGTTATTAAAAATTACCGCGCTATCGTGGTGGGAGATAATAGTTTGCCTGGCTGTGCGGTTTCGTCTCAACTGCTCGACGATCAAGAGGCCATCACCGTCTTTGACTTTAAAACTAAACTCGAACTGCAAATAAACGGCCTCGGTTGCGGTTATCTGCCTCGCTATTTAGCCCAGCGCTTTATAGAAAGCGGAGCGCTAATAGAAAAGCAGGTTTTAGCACAGACCAGTGATGAGTCGGTATGGATAGGCTGGAATGAGCAAACTGCTGGGCTTGCCAGTGCATGGTGGCGGCAAGAGATTTTAGCAAATAGTGCTATTGCTGCAGTTTATGCAGCAGCTGGCGTCGAAAAATCAGCCAGTTAGATCAAATAAAGTTTTGCATGCCTTCGCAATCTATTGCATTACTGCCAGCAGATGGGGCAAAATGCCGCCGCTGCAAACAAATGAATAATCGACGATATAAAAGGCGTCGGTTATTTTTTTTTGCATGTACGAAACGAAACTAAAACCAAGAGGCCGGGCTTCGTACCGGATAGATATTTACTAAAATCCGACAGTTGTTGTCGCTGAGGAATAAACGAAATGGGGCAAATTTTCGCTTACGTGGCGGTTATCACCGTAAAGGAGATTAACTATGTCGCATAACGCAACTCCAAACACCTCTCGCGTGGAATTACGTAAAACCCTTACGTTGATTCCGGTTGTTATGATGGGCCTTGCCTACATGCAGCCAATGACGCTGTTCGATACATTCGGTATCGTATCAGGCCTTACTGACGGTCACGTTGCAACGGCGTACGCCTTTGCGCTGGTCGCGATTCTCTTTACAGCGCTGAGCTACGGTAAACTGGTTCGCCGTTTCCCGTCTGCAGGCTCTGCATACACCTATGCTCAGAAATCCATTAGCCCGGCTGTTGGCTTTATGGTGGGCTGGTCATCTCTGCTGGACTACCTGTTCATGCCGATGATCAACATTCTGCTGGCTAAAATTTACTTCGAAGCGCTGGTACCTTCTATACCGTCGTGGATTTTCGTTGTGGCGCTGGTGGCCTTTATGACCATCTCTAACCTGCGCAGCATCAAAACCGTGGCTAACTTCAATACCCTGATCGTTATTCTGCAGATGGGTATTGTGGCGGTTATCGTGGGTCTGATCATTTATGGCGTTTCCCACGGTGAAGGGGCAGGTACGCTCACCAGCACCCGTCCGTTCTGGTCTGAAGGGGCGCACGTTGTGCCGATGATTACCGGCGCGACCATTCTCTGCTTCTCGTTCCTCGGCTTCGATGGTATCTCCTCGTTGTCTGAAGAGACCAAAGACGCAGAGCGCGTGATTCCGCGTGCCATCTTCCTGACAGCGTTGATTGGCGGCCTGATCTTTATCGGTGCTTCCTACTTCCTGCAGCTGTACTTCCCGGATATCTCTCGCTTTAAAGATCCGGACGCGTCACAGCCAGAAATCATGCTGTACGTTGCGGGTAAAACCTTCCAGTGGGGCGTGCTGATCTTCTCCAGCGTGACCGTTCTGGCATCCGGTATGGCTGCACACGCAGGGGTTTCTCGTCTGATGTACGTGATGGGCCGCGATGGCGTGTTCCCGACGCGCTTCTTCGGTTATGTTCATCCGAAATGGCGTACCCCGGCATGGAACGTGCTGCTGGTCGGTGCGATCGCACTGCTGGCCATCAACTTTGACCTGGTAACCGCAACCGCGCTGATCAACTTCGGTGCGCTGGTGGCCTTTACCTTCGTTAACCTCTCGGTTATCTCGCAGTTCTGGATCCGTGAGAAGCGTAACAAGACGTTGAAAGACCACTTTAACTACCTGATTCTGCCAGTTTGTGGTGCCCTGACTGTGGGTGCACTGTGGGTTAACCTGGAAGAGAGCTCCATGGTTCTGGGTCTGATCTGGGGTGGTATCGGTCTGGTTTATCTGGCTTGCGTGACCAAAAGCTTCCGCAACCCGGTACCGCAGTACGAAGACGTTGCATAATCGATAGCGTTGAATAATAAAAACCGGAGACATCGCCTCCGGTTTTTTTATATCTGAAATAACTAAAGGTTCTAACCAGGAACATTTGGTTATTTGTCCCTGCCCGGCGAGTCATTAATAATTTGCCTCCTGATGTTTTGCTGGCTTATTAATAATTATGCTCTCTATGATCTTTAGCGGACTCTTCTGCGGCGCGCTGCTGGGTTTTGTTATGCAGCGTGGGCGGTTCTGTCTCACCGGCGGTTTTCGCGACATGTACATTGCGAAAAACAACCGCATGTTTTATGCCCTCTTAATTGCTATCTCCATCCAGAGTCTGGGCGTATTTGCGCTCATTCAGATGGGGCTAGTGCAGTATGATGCCGGCACCTTTCCGTGGCTTGGTACCGTGGTGGGGGGCTATATCTTTGGCCTGGGTATCGTCTATGCAGGCGGCTGTGCCACCGGAACCTGGTATCGCGCTGGCGAAGGGTTGATCGGCAGCTGGATTGCGCTCTTCACCTATATGCTGCTGAGCGCGGTAATGCGTTCACCCCATGCGGATGGCCTTAATCAGGTGCTAAAAACTTACAGTACCGGGCACAACTCTATTGCCGAGACCTTTGGTTTCTCTGTCTGGCCGTTGATAGCGCTGTTACTGGTGGTCACGCTCTGGGCTGTAAGCAAAGAACTGCGTAAACCTAAGCTTAAGGTCGCGTCATTGCCGCCGCGCCGTACCGGTCTTGCTCACTTGCTGTTTGAAAAGCGCTGGCATCCCTTTGTCACCGCCGTTCTCATTGGTTTGATCGCGCTGCTGGCGTGGCCACTGAGCGAGGCGACAGGGCGTATGTTCGGTTTAGGGGTGACTTCCCCGACAGCCAATATTCTGCAGTTCCTGGTAGCCGGACAGAGCAAGTTCCTGAACTGGGGCGTCTTCCTGGTGTTGGGGATTTTCCTGGGTTCCTTTATTGCCGCGAAAGCCAGCCGCGAGTTTCGTGTACGCGCCGCAGATGCGCAAACCACGCTACGCAGCGGCCTGGGTGGCATGCTGATGGGAGTAGGCGCCAGTATGGCCGGTGGTTGCTCTATCGGCAATGGCCTGGTCATGACGGCAATGATGACCTGGCAGGGCTGGATTGGTCTGGCCTTTATGATCCTTGGCGTATGGACTGCGTCATGGTTTTTATATGTCCGTCCGCAACGCAAAGCGAAACTTGCGGTTGCGACGGCCTGATGAATAACAGGAGCTGTTATGGCGATTAAAAAACTGGATGTGGTTACGCAGGTTTGCCCGTTTCCACTGATTGAAGCAAAAGCCGCGCTGGCTGAGATGGCCAGCGGTGATGAATTGATTATCGAATTCGACTGCACGCAGGCGACAGAAGCCATCCCACAATGGGCGGCAGAAGAGGGCCACGCGATCACAGATTATCAGCAGGTGGGTGATGCCGCGTGGAGCATCACCGTTCAGAAGGCCTGACCCAAACGCCCTCCCGGCCACGGGAGGGCGTAATTAGACGATCTCCTGGGCGTATTGATAAAGCGCCTTCAGTAGCCCAAGCTTCTCGTTATTCCCTTCATACTGACCGTAGAGCATCTCCAGCTCCTGGGCGTAAGCCTGCAAGAACTCAGGCGTAAAGACGTTGCGACGATGCTGCAGCCAGCGCGCCTGCTCGTCTTCATCCAGCGTGCCGGGAAAGTTACGGGCACGGTAATTAAAGATAAGCTTCTCTATACGCGCATCGGCAAAGGTCAAATCCAGCGCGGGCAGATTACGTGGTTCGGTTTGCAGTACGATGTTCATTGCCGCACGGTCCGCATCGCTGAAGAAGCCGTTATAAAGCTGGGCATCCACGTTATCTGATGGCGTAAAAGGTTCGGCTTCGGCGAAAATTGCCACCACTTTCTCACGCACCTGGGGATTCTCGCGAAGCACCTTCAGATTATCCAGACAGCGCTGACGGTCGATACCCAGCCGGTCAACATCTTCTGGACGCAGGGTATTCGCCTGCGCCAGTACCGGGCATTTATTGACGTGCAGTAGCTTCACCGGCACGGCGGACTCGTCGCCCAGTGCATCTTTAGGCGTATACAGCCGCTCGCGCAGGGTATCGCTATCCAGATCCAGCAGGGGAGAGATGTCCCCCGCCAGGTCTACCATAATCACCGCGTTACGGTTTTCCGGGTGCCAGGCCAGAGGGGCTACCCAGCTGGTATTACCCCGCCAGGCGCCAAACATCCCCGAGACATGGACCAGGGGTTTCATTTGCGGGACGTCGATGAGGGTGGTCAGTTTCTGCTTACTGCGGTGGCTCAGCAGATAATCGAACAGCTTCGGCTGCTGCGCTTTCACCAGCTTTGCCATGGCAATGGTGGCGTAAACATCCGCCATCGCATCGTGGGCATTACTGTGTTCGATACCGTTAGCGCGGGTCAGATGCTCAAGTCGAAAACTGGGCAGCCCTTCATTGTTTTCAGGCCAGTTTATTCCCTGCGGACGCAGGGCGTAGCATGCGCGCATCACGTCCAGCAGGTCCCAACGGGAGTTGCGATTTTGCCAGCTCCAGGCATAGGGATCGTAGAAGTTGCGGTAGAAGATATTGCGCGTCACTTCATCATCGAAGCGCACGTTGTTATAACCCACCACGCAGGTATTGGGTACGGTAAACAGATCGTGAATACGGCGGGCAAACTCCGCTTCGGTAACCCCTTTAGCGCGAGCTTCCTGCGGCGTAATGCCTGTCACCATCACTGCGCCGGGTTGAGGCAGATAGTCGTCTGCCGGTTTGCACCAGAACACTTCCGGCTCGCCGATAATGTTGAACTCGGCATCGGTTCGGATAGCTGCAAACTGGGCAGGGCGGTCCAGCGACGGGCTGGTGCCAAAGGTTTCGTAATCGTGGAATAAGAAAGTGGGAAGCGCGGTGGAGTCAGACACCAGTAATACCATCCTGTTTGTAAGTCACCCTCTATAGTAAACCATCCGCTCAGGCACGCCGAAGAAAAAGCAGTCGAAAAGGTGAAAATTGCGGGCCTGCCTCGCAAAAAAATCTGCGCTCTGTCACATTTCATTGCAATTTATCCAGGTATCGACATCAGAACTTCCGTAAAAAGGTCAACGATTTTAAATGACCTGAGGATATACCGTTGAAACGCCGTCTGTTTATTGCAGTTTCTTTGCTCGCTGTAAGTATTTCATCCGCGCTGGCTGCCGACCCGATTGATTATGCGCCGCAACCGCCTGCTATACAGGCAGGATCATGGGTGTTGATGGATTATACGACCGGGCAAGTTTTAACGGCGGGCAACGAACATCAGCAACGTAACCCGGCCAGCCTCACCAAGCTGATGACCGGCTATGTTGTTGACCGTGCGATTGATAGTCATCGCATCTCTGCCGACGATGTGGTCACCGTGGGGCGCGATGCCTGGGCCAAAGGGAATCCCGTTTTCGACGGTTCCTCACTGATGTTTATCAAACCCGGCGATCGCATTACCGTACGGGATTTAAGCCGCGGTTTGATTGTCGATTCCGGAAACGACGCCTGCGTGGCGCTGGCCGATCATGTGGCAGGCGGGCAGCCGCAGTTTGTGAAAATGATGAACGACTATGTGCAGAAACTGAATCTGCGCGACACCCATTTCGAAACCGTGCATGGCCTGGATGCGCCGGGGCAGCACAGCTCGGCTTACGACCTGGCAGTACTCTCCCGCGCGATTATTCATGGTGAGCCGGCGTTTTATCACATGTATAGCGAGAAGAGCCTCACCTGGAACGGTATTACCCAGCAAAACCGTAACGGTCTGTTATGGGATAAAAATCTTGATGTTGATGGTCTTAAAACCGGGCACACCTCCGGTGCCGGCTTTAACCTGATCGCCTCTGCGGTGGATGGGCAGCGACGTCTTATTGCCGTTGTGATGGGTGCCGAAAGCCCGAAAGCGCGTGAAGATCAGGCGCGCAAGCTGCTGCACTGGGGCCAGCAGAACTTTGATACTGTGCAGATCCTGCGCAGCGGCAAGCAGGTCGGAACCGAGCGTATCTGGTACGGCGATAAAGAGAAGATTGCGCTGGGTACCGATCAGGACTTCTGGCTGGCGCTGCCGAAGGCGGAAGTGGCCAATATTAAAGCGCGCTATGTCCTGGATAAAAAAGAGCTTGAAGCGCCGATTGCTGCGCATCAGCGCGTCGGCGAAATCGCTTTATACGATCGCGACAAAGTGGTGGCGCACTGGCCGCTGGTCACCCTTGAGCCTGTCGGGAAGGGGGGGATGTTCTCGCGACTGAGCGACTATATTCACCACAAAATATAACCTGCCCGCGAGCAGACTGGCGACTCTGCGATTCTGCTCGCATAATAAACACTTCACGTTTGTCACACCGCTTTTTACTGCTTTATAGTGTATGAATATACAGTGATAAAGGAGGCAGCATGGACTATAACATTTCGCATCAACCTAAACGTAAAATCGCGGGTTTTCACCTGGTCGGACCGTGGGAGCAGACGGTAAAACAAGGGTTCGAACAGCTTGTTATGTGGGTCGACGGTCATAACATTCCCTCACAGGAATGGCTGGCGGTCTATTACGATAACCCTGATGAAGTGCCTGCGGAAAAACTGCGCTGCGACACCGTCGTCCGCGTCGCCGACGATTTTACGCTGCCTGCCAATAGCGAAGGGGTGATCCTGACCGAGGTCGCCGAAGGCGAATACGCCTCTGCCACTGCCCGTGTCGAAAATCACGATTTCGCGACGCCCTGGAATCATCTGTTCGCCAGTTTGCTGGAGGACAACCGCTACCAGATCGCGCCAAAACCCTGCTTCGAACGTTACCTGAACGACGGTAATGCCGACGGCTACTGGGATATCGAAATGTATATTCCGGTACAGCACAAAGCGGGTTAGTCACCTTTAGGCATAGAATCCAAAGGGTTTTTCTGCCGCAGACCCCTCTACGGCAGAAAACCAGTTACAATCAGACTTTATTCAATGGCTGGAGAGCGGGTGTGCGCCCCGATAAACCATTAACCTCGTCTGAAATTCGTCTCTATCGTCATTACCGCGTGGTGCATGGATGCCGTATCGCGCTGGCGTTTATCCTTACTTTCCTGCTTGTGCGCCTGTTGCATGTGCCGGAAGGGACGTGGCCGCTCATCACCCTGGTGGTAATTATGGGGCCAATCTCTTTCTGGGGTAATGTGGTACCCAGGGCATTTGAACGTATCGGCGGCACTATCTTAGGCTCGGCGCTGGGCCTGATTGCCCTGAAGCTGGAGCTCTATTCACTGCCCTTGATGTTGCTCTGGTGTGCGGCGGCGATGTTCCTTTGCGGCTGGCTGGCGCTAGGTAAAAAACCTTACCAGGCACTGCTGATTGGCATCACCCTGGCGGTGGTTGTCGGTGCGCCAACGGGGGATATGAATACGGCATTGTGGCGAAGCGGCGATGTGATACTGGGTTCACTGCTGGCAATGCTCTTCACGGGTATCTGGCCGCAGCGGGCATTTTTGCACTGGCGCATTCAGATGGCTAACTACGTCACAGCCTTTAACCGCGTTTATCAGGCTGGTTTTTCCCCTAATCTTGTTGAGCGCCCGCGCCTGGAAAAGCGCCTGCAAACCATCCTGAATGACGTCGTGAAAATGCGAGGTCTTATTACCCCCGCCAGTAAAGAGACGCACATCCAGAAGTCTATTTTTGAGGGGATCCAGACCGTCAGTCGCAATCTGGTCTGTATGCTGGAGCTTCAAATCAATGCGCACTGGGCATCGCGAGAGAGCCACTTTGTGATGCTCAACGCCCGTACCCTCAAAGAGACGCAGCAGATGACCCAGCAAACGCTGCTCACTATTGCCCACGCTCTGTATGAAGGCAATCCGCAGCCGATTCTGGCCAATACCGAAAAGCTGAATGAGATCGTTGCCGAACTGCGTCAGTTGATTAATGAGCATCAGAGTCAAAACGTGGCGGAAACGCCTATTCATGGCTATGTATGGTTGAGTATGGAGATGGCGCGTCAGCTAGAACTGCTTTCGCACTTAATCTGCCGGGCGCTGCGCAAATAAAGCGCAGCCATTACGTTGAGTGATGTCTGCTGCTTCGATTCAGCACCATTTACGGTTATGATAAGACCAAAGCAAAAATTATTGTCATCCGCAATCGCTGTCAGTAAGGTTACTGCCATAGCGGTTGTTTAAACGAATCCGAATCTCACATTATCAGGGGTGTAAAAATGGAAACTACCAAGCCTTCGTTCCAGGATGTTCTGGAATTCGTCCGCCTGTTCCGCCGTAAGAACAAACTGCAGCGTGAAATTCAGGACGTTGAGAAAAAGATCCGTGACAACCAGAAGCGCGTACTGCTGCTGGACAACCTGAGCGATTACATCAAACCGGGTATGAGCGTTGAAGCTATCCAGGGCATCATCGCCAGCATGAAGAGCGACTACGAAGACCGCGTAGATGATTACATCATCAAAAACGCTGAGATCTCCAAAGAGCGCCGTGAGATCTCGAAAAAGCTGAAAGTGATGGGCGAAATGAAGCACGTGGAAGCCAAAAGCGAGTAACCTCCGCCAGCTATCCAGGCCCTCCGATTCGTTCGGGGGGCTTTTTTTTGCGCCTTACATAAGGCCGTCTGGTCACAGAAAAGCAAAAAACCTGCTCGAAAGCAGGCTTCTTAAATGTGGCTCCTCTGACTGGACTCGAACCAGTGACATACGGATTAACAGTCCGCCGTTCTACCGACTGAACTACAGAGGAATCGTTGTGGAGCGTTATCTTAGCGGCGAAAAAAGTTTTGTCAAACCTGATCTTAACGCATTTTGTTTAACTGACGATTCATTCAGCAGATTGACGCATTAACCCACACTTTTTTCTGCAAAATACTTTGCAGGATCGTCTATTCTCCCTCATCATTTGAAATGGAGTTTCAACTTTCTCGCTAAGGTCCATTTTGAACGTCACTTCCGCTTTACGCCAGCGCGTCATGCGTACGCCCTGGTATACCAAACGTAAAAGTTATCGGGTTCTGTTCTGGCGTGAAATCACCCCCCTTGCTGTGCCTATCTTTCTGGAAAATACCTGTGTACTGCTGATGGGCGTGCTGAGCACCTTCCTTGTCAGCTGGCTGGGCAAGGAGGCGATGGCGGGCGTGGGTCTGGCAGATAGCTTTAACATGGTCATCATCTCCTTCTTTGCGGCTATTGATCTGGGTACCACGGTGGTGGTGGCGTTCAGCCTCGGAAAGCGCGACCCGCGACGCGCGCGCGCTGCTGCCCGCCAGTCGCTGGTGATCATGACTTTGTTCTCGATAGTGCTGGCGGCGGTGATCCACTATTACGGTGAAGAGATCATCAACATCGTGGCGGGGGAGGCGACAAACGAGGTTAAGGCCCTGGCGCTCTCGTATCTGGAAATGACCGTGCTGAGCTATCCGGCGGCCGCCATCGCCCTGATTGGCAGCGGAGCCTTGCGTGGGGCAGGAAATACGAAAATTCCGCTGATGATTAACGGCGGGATGAACATACTGAACATCATGATCAGCAGCGTGCTGATCTACGGTATTTTCTCCTGGGATGGACTGGGCTTTATCGGCGCCGGGCTGGGGCTAACCATCTCTCGCTATATTGGCGCGATTGCTATTATTGCTGTGCTGGCGGTGGGGTTCACTCCCTCGCTTCGCATCAGCCTGAAGAGCTACTTTCGGCCGCTTAACTTCGCCATTATCTGGGAGGTGATGGGCATTGGCGTGCCGGCCAGCATTGAATCCGTATTGTTTAACAGCGGAAAATTACTGACGCAGATGTTTGTTGCCGGGATGGGCACCGACGTCATCGCTGGCAACTTTATTGCCTTTTCCATTGCGGCGCTGATTAACCTGCCGGGGAACGCCCTCGGCTCGGCATCCACCATCATCACCGGTAAGCGCCTGGGCAAAGGGCAGATTGGCCAGGCCGAGCGGCAGCTCCGCCATGTTTTCTGGCTCTCGACCATAGGATTAACCGCCATCGCCTGGGTTACCGCGCCGTTTGCCAGTCTGATGGCCTCCTTCTATACCCATGAGCAGGATGTAAAAGATGTGGTAGTGATCCTGATCTGGCTTAACGCCGCCTTTATGCCGATCTGGGCTGCCTCCTGGGTGTTGCCTGCCGGTCTGAAGGGGGCACGTGATGCACGTTTTGCGATGTGGGTCTCCATGCTCGGTATGTGGGGCTGTCGTGTCGTGGCCGGGTACACGCTGGGTATCATGCTGGGATGGGGTGTGGTCGGCGTCTGGCTGGGGATGTTCCTGGACTGGGCGGTACGCGGCGCGTTCTTCTACTGGCGAATGGTGAGTGGGCGCTGGCTGTGGAAATACCCGCGTCCGGTCCGGGAAGCGCCAAAAGAACGACTTATAGATGCGCAAACTGGAGAATAATTCGGCAATCGATTCAAAATGTGCATTCTGCCTTTGACATCGCCGGGTGGCATCGATAATATGCGCCCCGTTCACACGATTCCTCTGTAGTTCAGTCGGTAGAACGGCGGACTGTTAATCCGTATGTCACTGGTTCGAGTCCAGTCAGAGGAGCCAAATTTAAAAAGCCTGCTTTTAAGCAGGCTTTTTGCTTTTCTGCGTCCGGGAAGTTACCCCTTCTGGCGCTGAATCGGGGCGGTTGCAGCAAGTAGCCACTGCTGCGCCTCACTCTCTACAAGCGGCATGAGTACCTCCCGCACCTGCTGGTGGTAGTCGTCCAGCCACTGTTTTTCCTGCTCGCTCAGCAGGTGCAGTTCCACCTGACTCAGATCGATCGGGATAAGCGTCAGCGAGGCGAATTTGCAAAAGCCCGGCAGACTCTCTACCACTTCCACCTGGTTTTCAATACGAATGCCATACGCATCGGCCAGATAGTACCCCGGTTCGATGGTCATAATATTCCCCGCCACCAGCGGCCATGGATTGACCTTTTTCGCGATGCGGTGCGGGTTTTCATGAATTAGCAATTGATGCCCCACGCCGTGACCGGTGCCGTGATCGAAATCGAGACCCAGCTCCCACAGAGATCTGCGGGCAAAGGCGTCAATCTGGTGTCCCTGGGTGCCGGACGGGAACTGCAGGCTCATCATCGACAGAAAACCTTTGAGCACGGCCGTATAATGCAGACGACACTGAGCGCTTAGCGGGCCGTAGGCCAGGGTGCGCGTAGCATCGGTGGTGCCATTATGATACTGGCCGCCCGAGTCGTTCAGATAAAAGTCGCGGTGGGTGATGGCCTTGTTGGTGCTTTCGCTTGAGTGGTAGTGGCACATTGCCGCATTACTGGCGGAGGCTGAAATGGTGGCAAAACTGGGCTCGATAAAGCCGGGCTGTTGCGCGCGGAAAGCCAACTGCTGTTCTTGCGCTTCCAGCTCGGTGAGCGGATTGCCTGCCGCCTCACGCCGGGGCACTTCACGTGCCAGCCAGGCGAGGAAATTAACCCATGCCGCGCCGTCATAATGGTGAGACTGACGATAGCCCGCCAGTTCCACCGGGTTTTTTAGTGCCTTCATCAGGGTGATGGGATCGGCATTCCAGACGATCTCACCCGATTTTTCTACCGCAAAACGCAGGGCTACGGGGGCGGTATCGGCATCCATCATCACGCGCTTGCCCGCCGAAAGATGCTGGCTCCGGGAGAGGAAATCACCTTCTGGAGAGAGGGTAAGGCTCGCCAGTAGCGCAGACGAGAGCGAGCGGGTCTTGTTGGCGTTAACAAACCACTCGACGCGACCATCGCGTCCCAGCAGGACAAACGAGTTGGGCACCGGGCTGGTAGGAATATCACTGCCACGTACATTCAGCAGCCAGGCGATGTTGTCCGGCTGGGTAATCGCCAGGTAATCCGCATTGTGAGCATCAAGCAGGGCGGCAATGCGCTGGCGTTTGTCGGCGCTGTTCTCCCCGTTGTACTCATAGGGCATTTCGCGGATGGCCCCAACCGGAGCCGGGGGGCGATCGTGCCAGATGTCGTCAAAGGGGGAGTCATTCAGCGGCACCAGCGTACACTGGCTAGCACGCAGAGCGTCGTATTGCGCCGGGGTCATCAACATAGCTTCAAACGCGATACGCGCACCGGGGCGAAGATTCTCCCGCAGCCAGGGGGCCAGCGGATCATTGTGCAGATGCAGGATCTCGAAGGCGTTTAAATCAACCTGCTCACGGACCTGAACCTGATAGCGGCCATCGACGAACATCAGTGCGCGATCCTGCAGGATCAACGCATGGCCCGCCGAGCCGTCAAAGCCGGTCAACCAGGCCAGCTGGTCATCGTGCGGCGCGCAGTATTCGCTTTGAAAGGCATCGGCCCGCGGCACGATAATGCCGTCAAGGTTCTGCGCACGAAGCCATTCGCGCAGCGCGGATAGAGGGGATGGGGTTTGCATAACGCTCCTTTTTTATGATTAGCGAAACGGCGGCTCGTTAAAGGTTCGCAGTTTGCGCGAGTGCAGCTTATCGCCTTCGGCCCGCAGCCGATCAATGGCCCGAATGCCAATCTGTAAATGTTCGGAGATCGCCCCCTCGTAGAAGCGGTTCGCCTGCCCGGGCAGCTTAATTTCGCCGTGCAACGGCTTGTCGGATACGCACAGCAAGGTGCCGTAAGGGACGCGGAAACGGTAACCCTGGGCAGCGATAGTGGCGCTTTCCATATCAATGGCCACCGCGCGGCTCAGGTTGAAGCGCAGCGCTGAGGCGGAGTAACGCAATTCCCAGTTGCGGTCATCGGTAGTCACCACCGTACCGGTACGCAGGCGCTGTTTAACCTCTTCACCCGGCATACCGCTCACCTCTTTCGTGGCGTCGTAGAGCGCGCGTTGTACCTCGGCGATGCTCGGAATAGGGATGTCCGGAGGCAGGACGGCATCCAGCACGTGGTCATCACGCAGATAAGCATGCGCCAGCACGTAATCGCCAATCAGCTGGCTTTCACGCAGGCCGCCGCAGTGACCAATCATCAGCCAGACATCCGGGCGCAGCACCGCAAGGTGATCGCAGATGGTTTTGGCATTTGACGGCCCTACCCCGATGTTAATCAGGGTGATGCCCTGGCCGTCGGCGGTGATCAGGTGCCAGGCCGGCATCTGGTGTTTTTTCCACGCCAGATCAGAAATGGCCTGTTCTGGCGCCTCGGTCTCGGCGGTTATCCAGATCCCGCCTGCGCAGGAGAGGGCAATGTACGGGCTATCCGGATCGAGGATCTGGCTGCATCCCCAGCGCACGAACTCATCCACATAGCGGGTGTAGTTGGTGAACAGCACAAACGGCTGGAAATGTTCTGCCGGGGTGCCGGTGTAATGACGCAGACGCGCCAGCGAGAAATCCACCCGGCGCGCATCAAAGTGCGAAAGGGGGGAATACTCGGCCGGATGGTAGATCCCGTCAGCGGTCTCATCACCAATTTGCGACAGCTCGGTGGTCGGGAAATGGCGCGTCAGCCCGGCGCTCATGGAGCGATCCAGCGTCAGGGCGGAGCCATCTATTACGTAGGGGTAGGGGATCTCGTGGCGCGAAGGCTCTATGGTGATATGGGCGTCATAATCCCGATACAGCAGCGTTAACTGCTCTTCCAGATAGGGGCGAAACAGCATCGGACGGGTCACGGTTGTGGAGTAGCAGCCGGCGTGCGTAAACCGGCCATAGGCGCGGGTTTTGGGGGAGTTGGTCACGCTGCCATCCCAGGTGACGGAAAGCGATGGATAGACAAACAGGCCGTTGGCTCTGGCTTCCACATCAGGAAGTGTACCGTCTTCAATATAGTCACTGATGGCACTACGTAAATCGCTTACTGACTGCTCGTACAGCGCGTTCAGTTTTTCCAGTGCCTGAGCCGGGGTCAGGCCGGAGCCCTTATTATTCATCTCTTTCTCCTTGTTCCACAGGTGTACGACATACCCGATAGTATGACACCGTCTTATGAAACAAAAGTCAGGCAACGCGAAGCAGCGAAGGCAAAACGCCTTCGCTGTAGAGATTATGCGTGGGCGGGAGATTTCATCAGCAGGGCGGTGAGGGCTGAAATCAGGCAGCCCGCCAGCAGATAGATAGCCACGCTGTGCCAGTCGCCACCGGAGAAGGTCACCAGTGCGGCGGCGATAAAGGGGGTGAAGCCGCCGCCGACTACGCTGGCGACCTGATAACCGACCCCTGCGCCGCTATAGCGATAGCGGGCCCCGAACATGCCGGTGAACATCGGCTGCTGCACGCATACCACCATGTCATGGGCCACGTTCGCCAGTAGCACAGAGAAAACCACAATCCAGAAGATGGACTGCGCTTCCAGAGCCATAAAGAACGGAAAGGCGCTGAGGCTGCCAATAAGCGCGCCGGTGATATAGACCCGACGACGACCATAGCGATCCGCAAGCCACGCGAAGCAGGGGATGGTCAGGCAACTCAGCCCACCCACCAGCAGGCCGATATTGAGAAATAGCTCGCGCGGCAGCCCCAGATTTTGCGTGGAGTAGTTCAGCGCGAACGCCGTGACGATATACATCGTCAACAGCTCACACAGACGAAGGCCGATAATTTTCAGGAATGCGCCCGGATGGCGAGTCAGGGCCTCCATTACTGGTAAGCGCTCTTTTGCAGCCGGTGTGGTTTGCTGCTGTTCAAATTCGGCGGACTCTTCCATCCCGTTACGCACCCACAGTGCGGCAATCACCAGCACGATGCTGAAGAGAAACGGAATGCGCCAGCCCCAGCTCAGAAACTGCTCATTGGTGGTGAGGGCACTTATCAGCGAAACCAGGCCGGTCGAGAGCAGGAGACCCACCCCGTAACCCACCTGTACGCCGCTGCTGTAGAAAGCTTTCTTTTTCGCAGGTGCGCTCTCGACGGAGAGCAGTGCAGCCCCCCCCCATTCGCCGCCTACGGCAAAGCCCTGAATGGCGCGCAGGGTGACCAGCAGAACCGGAGCCCACCAGCCAATCGCGGCAAAAGAGGGCAGTAAGCCAATCAGCGCCGTGGCAATCCCCATCATCCAGACGGTAAGCATCAGCATCCGCTTGCGGCCCAGCTTATCGCCGAAGTGGCCGAAGATAATCCCGCCCAGCGGACGAAAGAGGAACCCAACGCCAAAGGTAGCAAAGGCGGCGAGCGTTCCCATCGCCGGGCCTATCTGCGGAAAGAATTCACTGTTAAAGACCAGCGCAGCGGTGATGCCATATAACAGAAAATCATACCAGTCGACGACGGCACCAGCGAAGCTGCCGAGGGCTGCCCGGCGGGCGCGATTGAGCGAAGGTGCCTCCGGGTCGGGGCAAGGGGAGGTGAGGGTGGAATCCATAGTTATCCTGTCTGTCACTTATTTCTTTTTATAGGTATCGATTAAAAATTACTCACATAGCCGTCGCCGAAACATTGGCAACGCTTATGAGACTACCGCGACTGCGAACAGGAGAAAACGATTAAATCGTCCGGAGATGAAAAACGCCCCGCCGGGCCATGCCAAAGCCTGAACGGGCACGCCATCAGGAGCAAGATGTTACGCGAATAAAATTACACCGCGCCTCGATTGTTGCCTATGACGAAGCATTAAATAATAGATGTTAGTAATAAATAAGCCGGGTACGGCAGATGTCAATAGCGTTATCAGCCACATGAAATAACGGATTTTTAATGAAAGGTGTTCAGAAGGCATTATTTACTTTGTTGCTGCTGTTATATATCACGTCGGTTAACGCCGGGGTAAATATCGGCGGCACTCGCGTCATTTATGACGGCGGGAAAAAAGAGGCAGCACTGAGCGTTTCCAATCCCGATAACGTGCCCTATTTAATTCAGTCCTGGCTAGATAACCCGGATAAAAGCGCCGGGAAGGTGCCTTTTATTATTACGCCACCGCTTTATCGACTGGATCGCGGGCAAGAGAACGTGATGCGCATCGTGCGGGCGGGAAATCTGCCGGATAATAAAGAGTCGATGTACTGGCTTAACATTAAATCAATTCCGGCGGCTGAAAAAAAAGCCAACTCATTGCAGATCGCGATAAAAACACGCATCAAATTAATATATCGCCCGGTAGGACTGCGAGATAAAGGGGCGGAAAACTTCGCCAATGACCTGGTGTGGCGAATCGCCGGCGGACAAATTCTTGTCAGCAACCCCTCTCATTATTATATGAATTTTAACCAGATTACGGTTGCAGGGAAAAATGTCCCCGAGCCCACCTACGTTGCGCCTGGGGCATCGGCCGCTTTTGCCTTACCCGCGGGCGTTAACACCGGGCCGGTGACGTTCAAATTGATTAATGACTATGGTGGCGTGGGTGCCATTCATCGCGCCGCTATTTAACGGATATAAAACCAGGGAACAGGTATTACGCGTTATGCAGAAGAAAATGTATCCCTGGTTTCCCCGGGCCCGTCTCGCCTGTCTGATTGCACTGGCGCTCCCCGCGGTCATGCAGAATGCCAGCGCGGAAGAGTATTTTAATCCGGCATTACTGGAAGTGGACAACCCTTCAATGAAAGGGGTCGATCTTTCACAATTTGAGGCCGGTGCTCAGGCGCCAGGTAAATATCGCGTGGAGGTCGTACTCAACGATCAAACGGTAGATACCCGCGAGATTGAATTTGTCCGCGTAGAAAATGCGCAAGGGGATCACAGCCTGCAGCCCTGCCTGTCGGAAGGGTTGCTGCAAAGCTATGGCGTAAAAACCGGGCTTTATCCCCGGCTCGATGACGGTCACGAATGCGTTAATTTAGCCGCGATCCCCGAGGCGTCGGCTGATTTTATCTTCGGTTCACAAAAGCTGTTGTTAACCCTTCCTCAGGCGGCATTAACCTCGCAGGCCCGGGGCTATGTTGCGCCGGAGATGTGGGATGAGGGAATTAATGCCCTTTTGCTGAATTACAGTCTCAGCGGCGATAATAGCTGGAGCAGAAACCGTACCTCTGATAACAGCAACAGCCAGTACGCCAACCTGCGTCCGGGGATCAATATCGGGCCGTGGCGCCTGCGCAATTACACCACCTGGAATCGTGATTCTGACGGTAAGGCGCGGTGGGATTCGGCCTATACCTATGCCCAGCGCAACATCGTGCCCTTAAAAAGCCAGATGACCCTCGGTGACAGCACCTCGCCTTCCGACGTCTTTGATAGCCTGCCCTTTCGCGGCGGCCAGCTGGCTTCCGACGACGATATGCTGCCCGATAGTCTGAAAGGTTATGCGCCGGTGGTACGCGGTATTGCGCGTACCAATGCGCAAGTCATCGTGCGACAGAATGGTTACGTTATTTATCAGACCTATGTTGCGCCGGGCGCGTTTGAAATTACCGACATGTACCCGACCGGTGGCGCGGGCGATCTCAATGTCGCCGTAAAAGAGTCGGACGGGAGCGAACAGGATTTTGTTGTGCCTTTTGCGTCGGTTCCCGTGTTGCAGCGGGAAGGGCGGCTGAAGTACAGCCTGACGGGCGGTCACTATCGCCCCAGCGACAGCAACGTGGATAAAAAAAACCTCCTTCTTGGCACCGCTATTTATGGTCTGCCTCAGGGATTTACTTTGTACGGCGGCGTGCAGCAATCCACTCCGTACCAGGCTTACGCTCTGGGCGTGGGTAAAAACATGGGGGGAATGGGTGCGCTATCTGTCGATGTGACCCAGGCCTGGTCAAGCCCGAAAGGGGCGAGCTCGTCGAAAGGACAAGCCTGGCGCATACGCTTCAGTAAGAATTTTACCGATAGCGGAACCACCTTCTCTGCCACCAGCTATCGCTACTCCACGGCAGGTTATTACGGTATGCAGGAGGTGCTGGACTCCTGGAATGACGATAATACCCTGCAGGATCGTCGCCGCAGCCGGGCCGAGCTGACGCTAAGCCAGACGCTGGGACCCGCTTATGGCTCTCTCAGCGGCAGCGCAATCCGGGAGGATTACTGGAACGCCAGCAAGACCATGAGCTCGTACAGCCTGAGCTATAACAACGCCTGGCAGGGTATATCCTGGGGGATCAATTACACCTACAGCAACAACGCCAGCGCCGGGGGCGGCAACGAAGGGAAAACCTACCCGAAAGACCAGATTTTTGCGGTGAATGTCAGTATTCCGCTCGACCGGTTCCTGAGCCACACCTGGGCCAATTACGGCCTGAATACCAGTAAACAGGGGGAGACCACCCATTCGCTGGGGTTGAGTGGCACAGCCATGCAGGGGGATGCGCTGAGCTGGAGCCTGCAGCAAGGCTATGGGAATGACGGTGCAGGGCATTCGGGTAATGTCAGCGCCGATTACCACGGGACCTATGGCGAAGTCATCGGCGGTTACAGCTATGACGAAACCCGCCAGCGCATGAACTATGGTCTGAACGGCGGCATTCTGGCGCATGCCGACGGCATTACTCTGGCACAGCCTTTCGGCGAAACGCTGGCGCTGGTCAAAGCGCCAGGCGCATCCGGTGTCGGCGTGACCGGTCAGTCCGGCGTGAAGACCGACTACCGCGGCTATACCGTAGTCAGCAATATCTCCCCGTATCGTAAAAATACCCTTTCCCTGGATCCGGCGACCTTATCCGATGACGTTGATCTGCAGTTAACCACGCAGACCGTGATCCCCACGCGAGGCGCTATCGTGCGCGCGCAATATATCGCCAGCGTCGGTAATCGCGTCCTGATGACGCTGACCCGAACCGATGGCCGCCCCGTGCCTTTTGGCACGACGGTCACCCTGAGAGGCGAGCAAAACGGGGCTGGATTCATCGTGGGAGACGCGGGGCAAGTCTATTTAACCGGGCTACCCGATAACGGTGATCTCCTGGCGCAATGGGGCAAGGAAAAGAATGAGCAGTGCCGGGTGAACTTTACCCTTCATCAGCAGGATGCAGAATCAGGAGTGGTGCTAAGCAATGAACATTGCAAATAAAATTGGGTTAAACAACCCCCTCAGGTTTTTTATGCTGGTGATAATCTTTGGCATCAGCGAGCCGGCCTGCGCAACCTGTAATTTTGCCAGCGGCATGGAGCCACAAACACTTGGGTTCACACCCAGCGGGGTTATTGTGCAGCGGGATACACCGGTGGGGTCGGTAATATACTCCAGCACCTCCGGAGAGGGGCCGACATTACTTAACTGTACCGGCGACAATACCAACTATTACAAGATGACCTATCTTGGCGGGGTTCCCACTTCCATTGCTCACGCCTATGCCACCAATATTCCAGGCGTCGCCATAGAGGTTGATTTGGGCTGGGGAAAATTAGACAACCCGGCGTCAACAGACCAAACGGGCGATGCCACGGTGAATATGCCGTGGGTAAGATATCGGTTGTATAAAACAGGGGATATCCAACCGGGATCATTTACGGTGGCACAGTTAGGCACCTGGACCGTTTCCGGTATCACGCCGGTGACCATTAATCTGATGGGGGGCTATGTTGCACAGGTCGCCTGTTCTGTCACGACGCCCCAGTTAACATTTCCTGTCGGGAATGTATTGAATTCAGAATTCGGTACAACGGTCGGTTTTATTGCAGCGAAAACCAGCACCCAAAATCTCGGGCTGAATTGCGACAGAAATGCAAATATCAACGTGACATTAAATGGCACGCAAAATCCAGATGTAAGTGACGCCAGCGTACTGGCACTGAATAATCAAGGAGGGGCAAATACAGCGCAAGGCGTTGGAGTACAGTTATTATATGATGGGAAACCACTTATTATTAACAGCACACTTGCATTAAAACACTCCAGCGGCGGGAGCGAAACATTTCCTATTACTGCGCGTTATTATCAAACAAAAAACCGTGTATCCGTCGGCGAAGCCAATAGTTCAGCTACGCTCACGCTGACATATCAATAATCCAATGTAATCTCTAAATACCGATGCCAAGGCAGGCTAAAAATGAAAAAATATTTATGTTATGTGGCGGGTTCCGTTTCGGCCATGCTGTTTGCGGGAAATATCTATGCGGCAGATAACGTTAATATTAACGTAACAGGAAAAGTGATTGCTTCACCGTGTACAACAATTAATGGGGGTTCAAATGCGCTGAATGTGGATTTAGGACAAGCTATTCAGGCGTCCAGCCTGGCAACAGCGGGCGCAGGTACCACGTTAAAAACCTTCGATCTCCCCGTGGCGGGCTGCCCGGCAAGTACCACCAACGTGAAGGTGACCTTTACTGGTACACCTGATTCTGGCGACAGCACCCTGTGGGCAAACAGTGCCGCTAATGCGGCAGCCAACACCGCTGTCGAGTTATCGCAGCAGACGACCGACACCATTTTGAGCAATAACAGCTCATTGATTGGTGCCGTCAGCGAGGGCAGTACGACGTTTAAACTGCAGGCACGCGTGCTGTCAAAAGCGGGCTCAGTAATGCCTGGCGATGTCTCGTCGGTCATTGTGGCCGCGTTTGAATACCAGTAAATCAGGACGCGTTGTTTTATCGGGGCAGGGCAGAAGGCCATGCGCACTCTGCCCGAACCCTTAAGGGCAAACGTAAAAAAACCGCGCAGGTTTCCCTGAGCGGTTTCTTCAAAATTTGGCTCCTCTGACTGGACTCGAACCAGTGACATACGGATTAACAGTCCGCCGTTCTACCGACTGAACTACAGAGGAATCGTGTGAACGGGGCGAATATTAGCGGCGTCCGATGCGCTTGTCAAAGGGGGAAAACTGCCTTGTGTATCGTTTGCTGACAAAATCAACAAAGTGCTGATTTTGCCAACGGATTGCACAGATTTGGTGCACTCATACCTCTAATGGGGCAGATCAGAAACCACTGTTACGCTTCTCTTTTTGCGACTAACAATTGGAATCTCTTATTTTCAGGCGCTTAGCGAACATATCCGACCTCATCTCCAAAACTGGCAAGCATCTTGCAAAACCCTCTACAACAATTCGCGCCGGAACCGGCAACGCATTTCGTACAGGGGGCAAAATGAACTTAAGACGACTGAAATACTTCGTAAAAATCGTCGACATCGGTAGCCTGACTCAGGCCGCAGAAGTGCTGCATATAGCGCAGCCCGCGTTGAGCCAGCAGGTTGCTACTCTGGAAGGCGAAATGGATCAGCAACTGTTAATCCGTACCAAGCGCGGCGTCACGCCAACGGAAGCCGGAAAGATCCTTTATACCCATGCACGGACTATTCTGCGTCAGTGCGAACAGGCACAGCTGGCGGTGTGCAACGTCGGGCAGACGCTAACCGGACAGGTTTCAATTGGCCTGGCGCCCGGAACGGCGGCCTCCTCTGTGACCATGCCGCTACTGCAGGCTGTTCGCGCCGAACTGCCAGAAGTACTGGTTTATCTGCATGAGAACAGCGGCTCCGTCCTGAACGATAAATTACTGAGCGGCCAGCTGGATATGGCCGTGCTCTACGATCGTTCGCCGGTGGCAGGTATCACCAGCCAGCCGTTACTAAAAGAAGATCTTTTCCTGGTAGGAACGCGCGATTGCCCAGGGCAGAGCGTGGATCTCACGGCCGTCGCTGAAATGAACCTCTTCCTGCCCCGTGATTACAGCGCCGTACGCCTGCGGGTCGATGAGGCCTTTTCCCTGCGCCGCCTGACGGCGAAAATCATCGGTGAAATCGACTCTATCTCGACCCTGACTGCGGCGATCGCCAGCGGTATGGGCGTGACAGTTCTGCCTGAATCTGCCGCGCGTTCTCTCTGCAGTGCAGCGAACGGCTGGATGGCCCGTATTACTACGCCTTCGATGAGTTTGCCGCTCTCGCTTAATGTCTCTGCCCGCGGTTCGTTGTCACCTCAGGCTCAGGCAGTTAAAGAGATCCTGATGTCGCTGGTGAGTCGTCCATCGCTGGAGAATCGAGAACTGCAGCTGGTAAGCTAATATTCCATAAAAGCATAAGATGCGGGTTTTTATTATTTGTTCTCGTGGTAGGCAGCCTCTAACAATAGAGCTATGTCAGATGTCCCGGAGCGAACAGTGAACTTCCAGCAACTTAAAATTATTCGCGAGGCGGCCCGTCGGGATTACAACCTGACCGAGGTCGCCAATATGCTTTATACCTCTCAGTCCGGCGTCAGCCGTCATATCCGTGAGCTGGAAGAGGAGTTGGGTATCGAGATTTTCATCCGCCGCGGTAAGCGTCTGCTGGGGATGACCGAACCGGGAAAAGCGCTGCTGACCATCGCAGAGCGTATTCTCAACGAAGCCAGTAACGTTCGCCGTCTGGCCGACCTCTTTACCAACGATGCCTCCGGGGTGCTGACTATCGCCACCACCCATACCCAGGCACGTTACAGTCTGCCGCCGGTAATTAAGGCTTTCCGCGAACTGTTTCCGCAGGTGCGCCTGGAGCTGATCCAGGGGACACCCCAAGAGATAGACGTTCTGCTGCAAAATGGCGGGGCGGATATCGGTATCGCCAGCGAGCGCTTAAGCAATGACCCGCAGCTGGTGGCTTTTCCCTGGTTCCGCTGGCATCACACGCTCCTCCTGCCGACAGATCATCCCCTGACGCAGATAAACCCACTTACGCTGGAAGAGATCAATAAATGGCCGTTGATTACCTATCGGCAGGGTATTACCGGGCGTTCGCGCATCGATGAAGCCTTTCATCGTAAAGGGTTAACGCCAGACATTGTGCTCAGTGCCCAGGACTCCGACGTGATTCGTACCTACGTTGAGCTGGGCCTGGGAATCGGGCTGGTGGCCGAGCAGTCCGGCACTGAGAGCGAGCCGGGTAATCTGGTGCGCCTTGATACACGCCACCTTTTCGATGCCAATACGGTCTGGCTTGGTCTGAAGCGCGGCCAACTGCAGCGTAACTACGTCTGGCGTTTCATAGAACTCTGTAACGCCGGCCTGTCGGTGGATGAAATAAAGCGCCAGGCCATGGAGCCGGAAGAGGTGGCGCTTGATTATCAGATTTAGAACCCACGCACCCGCGACAAAAGCCTGCCTTGCGCAGGTTTTTTTACGCCCGCACCGGCGCGCGTTGCGACAATGGTCGCACGCAAAAGTGTAGGTTTCATCCCCATCAGGCTTATGGCGAAGCCTCACTCGCACATCCTGTAAAGGTAGATACCTTTTTATCTGACAGCCCGGCACACTCTCTCCTGTAGCTTTACACCTATAAGGCTTGTGTTCTATGTTCAGGAGATCCCGTATGGGCGATCGAAACGACGGACAGTTTTGATGAGTGGTTTGGTTTGCAGGGCTGTAACATAACATCAGGAGCCAGAGACAAGATGGACGGTGAATTAATTTTTTGTACCGATTCGGTACTGCGTTTCCGCTCACATTACGATGAGACAACAGCGTTGCCCTTGCTGGCAATACAGAACACCACTGCCGCTGCCGATCCCTGGTTCCTCCTCAGATTTTTTCGCCATCCCGTCATCATTGAAGCAGGGACAACCCTTGCCAATATTTTCGTGGCGATTGAGCCCTGGAAAGATCTGCTTGGCGCCTATCTCGACAGAGATGTCGGCGCATGGATTGACGAGGCAAGAAAACCCTCAAGCCCTGGCACCGTGGATCTGGAGTGGATTGGCATTGATCGCCGAAGTTCAGTTTATCGCTGCTGGGTGCGGGAAGGCATGGAGGAGAGCGAAGACGTGAGCGACTATTTTAATCGCGAGCGCCTCTCCACCGATGAATTTGATATTGAAACCGTCTGCGATGCGTCCGGTTTTATCCAGGGCGAGAAGGAGCGCTGGAGTCTGAGTGAGAATATCCACGAAATTAAAAACTTGCCGGTTATTCTCTACAACAAGCAGACGCTCACGGTTTCGCAGAAAGAGGATCTGCTCAATGAACAGATCTCGGGAGTGCGGCGCAGCGAACAAGGCCTCTACGTTTACGGCGACACGACCTTTGCCTTCTTCGAGGTGATGGAAGCGTTATTTATTAGCGGGTTATTTTTCTATTCACCGAACGCGGCGGAAAACAACCTGGCGGTCTTAACCAGCAGGCTCAATGAGCTGGAGAGCACCCTTACCGGGGAAGGGGAGCGCGAACCCACCGAACGTCATGACGATCAGCCTGTCAAGATTGAGGTCGTTGAAGGGGCGTTTGATACCCTGATAAGTGACATGGAGTCGGAGGCAGAGGCGTGGCAACAGCTGAAAAAAGCGTGCCAGCAAGCCGATGCGTTACCAGTGCGAATTGGCGTTATCACCCCTGCAGAGCCGCCAGAAATGCGCCTCTGCGGTGAGGTGCTCAACCGTGACGCCCCGGAGCGCGGTGAAAAATAGCAAAAATGCGTCCCGGACGCAGAAAAGCAAAAAGCCTGCTTAAAAGCAGGCTTTTCAAATTTGGCTCCTCTGACTGGACTCGAACCAGTGACATACGGATTAACAGTCCGCCGTTCTACCGACTGAACTACAGAGGAATCGTGTGAACGAGGCGCATGTTAATGGCCTCGCTATTTTGTGTCAACACTAAATTTAACGCACTGAATCAACTGATTAATTAAGCCACAAACCGCTGATTTAATGTACCTGAACGCCTGTATCGCCATCACGCGCTTCGTTATTACGAATTCCCTGCAGGGGATCTTGCTGATAAAAATGGCAGAACCGTTGCCAGAGCGACGGGAAGCGAGGGGCGAACAGTTCAGGTGCGCTGAAGAAGTATTCGGACAGCACGGCGAAACACTCTGCCGGATCGGTTGCAGCGTAAGCATCTATGCTCGCTGCACTCTCTCCCACCAGATCGATCTCATCCTGAATATTGTTCATGGCGGCATGGAGATCGTGCTCCCAGCCTGCGACTTCCCGCAGCGGGATAAAGGGCACACCGCTGGCGCGATCGCCATTGCGGGTGTCAAGCTTATGCGCCACCTCATGCACGATAAGGTTAAATCCGGAGGCGTCGAAGGAGTCCTGAATATCGAGCCAGTTGAGGATAATGGGCCCCTGTTGCCAGCTCTGGCCAGATTGCACCATGCGTTGATTGTGCACCAGCCCGATGTCATCTTCCCACTCGTCATCGACGACGAAGGGGGCAGGGTAGATCAGCACTTCGTGGAAACCATCCAGCCACTCAATACCGAGTTTAAGCACGGGTAAGCAGAAGAGCAGGGCGATACGCGCACTCTTCTGTTCATCAAGCTCAAAACCTTGCAGCGCAACCAGGCGTTTTTGCTGTAAAAAACGTTCTGCCAGCTGAGCGAGTTGATGTTTATCCTCGTCCGGAAGCCAGGCCAACACCGGGATCGCCAGCGCTTCTTCCCAGGGGAATGCCGTGTTACGCGCGGATTCATTAGTTTTCCAGGGCCACTTAATCATCGCTTTGCTCGCAAACTCGTCACTTGAACAAAATTGAACGGTTATGGACTGTTAAAATGCCAAATTACCTGGCATCATGGCAACCATCAAAACGGAGAGATGCCGGAGCGGCTGAACGGACCGGTCTCGAAAACCGGAGTAGGGGCAACTCTACCGGGGGTTCAAATCCCCCTCTCTCCGCCACTATTCAAACACTTACAGCATTACATTTCAGTGACAAAAATCTCACTGAGAAAATCTGAGAAAATCCACTGAGAAAAAAAGCGCAACCGTCACCTTCCACGGCGCGCGCATAGTCACATTTTTTTGTTGAGAGTTGGACTTATTTTCGTCTTACGGTAGTACACCAAAACCTGTGATTCGGTCTTGTGCCCACTGAACTGCTGCTTATCCCTGCTGGAACCTTCATAGTCAGAGATACCTTTCGCTTTCAGATCGTGAAACGTGCAGTCAAGTGGTACCCCGAGATGTTCAGATGCAGCCGTCCTGGCTTTTCTCCATGCCTCGTTAAATCCTTTGTAGGAATATCGCTCTCCATACATAGTTCTAATAACAGGCCCTTCCTCTCCCCATTCTCTGCAGAGCTCTACTGCATCCCTTAGTCGATCTGACCAGACCTTAATTTGTTTAACTCTATTTTTGCCCTGTTGAATAAAAATTCCTTTATCCATTATCTGATTCCAGTTCATTTTAAGAACATCGGAAACCCTGGCGGCACATAAGTAGGCGATCTCCATGGCTGCTTTTACTGGGGTGGACGCATGGTTATAGATAGCCAGGTATTCATCGTCAGTGATGTAACGATCTCTCTGTGGTTTAGGAAACTTATCTACCCCAACGCATGGGTTATCGGCGCTCCACTACTTGGCTCTTACTTCTCCAAATGGACGGGGTACAGCGACAGGCCACTTGACGCGCTGGGAGCGGTAATCGTAGCCGCTATTGCTATTAAGCTGCTGATGTTCGTCAACAGTCAGGATTTGGGTAGCCTGTTTGGAATTCTCTCTCGCTTACGAGGAGGAGGGGCCAGCAATGGTAACAAGTGATCCGAGTGCAATGGCGAATGCTCTTATCTGTGGAGTGATCGTCGTTACTTTGATGTTCTACCAGCGCAGCGGGGCGAGACATCGCCCACTGATATCGCTTATGGCTTATTTCACGGTGCAGGTATATGCCAGCGTCCCCTTCCGTTACCTGTTCGGCTTGTACCATGAATCGCACTGGTTCGTGGTGCTGGTGAACGTACTCATTTGCGCTGCCGTTCTCTGGGCTCGCGGTAACCTGGCAAGATTGCTAAAGCCAATAATGGATTAAAAAAAAGAGCTGAAGCGACATCACTTCAACTCTTTAAAGCCAATAAAGGCGCAGGTCATTATTTGAGGCGGATTGTGATCTATATCACAATTTATTGCACCCATTTTGTTCTTTTTTAACCCATCAATTCTGGCGGTTGTACACAGAGTGTTCTTATGAATCTAGACAAATTTCAACAGGCGGCAGGTATTGGTGCCGGATTAGCTGCGCGCTGGTATCCGTTTATCTACGCCGCAATGAAAGAGTATGGAATAACCGCGCCGCTCGATCAGTCCATGTTCATTGCACAAATGGGGCATGAGTCTGGCAGGTTCACCCGATTGGTGGAAAACCTGAACTATGCGGCAGACAGTCTGGTACAAGTGTTCGGTAAGCACCGCATCACAGCACAACAGGCCGCAGCCCTCGGCAGAACGGCCACGCAGCCAGCTAACCAGAAAGCAATCGCCAATCTGGTCTATGGCGGGGAGTGGGGCAAAAAGAACCTGGGCAACCAGGTTGCTGGTGATGGCTGGAAATATCGCGGTCGCGGCCTGAAGCAAATCACCGGGCTCAGCAATTACCGAAACTGTGGTCACGCGCTGAAGCTGGACCTTGTAATCCAGCCTGAATTGCTCGAACAGGATGAATATGCTGCCCGCTCAGCTGCGTGGTTCTATGTCTCGCACGGCTGTCTGCTTTATTCCGGAGACGTGGAGCGCGTCACGCTGCTTATCAATGGAGGCCGTAACGGGCTGGATAAACGCCGCGCGCTGTTTAACCTGGCTAAATCTGTGCTGGTGTAAGGTCACTATGGGGTTTGAAACATTCATTGGTATTGCTGTAGCAGTTATTGCCGCCATCGCAGGCGCTTTCGGGCTGGGTCATATTCGCGGCACCAGCAAAGCAGAGACAAAAGCAGATCAGCAGCGTACCGAAGATAACGCAGCGGCAGCTATCGCAGCAGCAGATCGCCGGGTAGAGACAACGAAGGAGGCCAACAATGTTCAGCAGACTGTCAGTCATATGTCTGGCGACGATGTTGATAGCGAGTTGCGCACAGACTGGACCCGTAAGGGTTGAGATAGTCGACACCGCTTGCGACTGGGTTAAACCCCTTTACGGCACAGCGCAGGACTGGGATGTGATGGACCGCCAGACGAAGAAAGACATCCTGGCGCATAACAAAGCGTGGCAGACGAACTGTCAGGGAAAAAAATCCCTTCCGAAATGAAATCCAGTACATCAGAAGGGTGGCCAATTAGCCTTCGTTTCAAGTTGAGTGCAGCTTAGACTAATCTGTACAAATAGATACTGTTATTGATAAAAAACCATTAACTGTATATTTACAGAATAAGAAAATTTTTTAGGGTGCTTTTAGACGATTTCAAGATAGAGTTTGGTTTGTCATTACATACTCAATGACACGCAACCAGTTGGTAAAATTTATGGGCAACATTGTTTTTGGTTAAATCGTGTACAGAGTGGAATGGTTAACCTGTTCTGAACGCTATTTATTAAATCGGAAGTTTATATAGATAGGCTTACAAACTGATTTGAACTTGAGTAAAGTCATCCCTGACATTTTCTCCAGCCGGTAACGCATGAGCGTAACCGTAAAGTTATCTTCTACATCGTTTCCCGGCCGGAGCCGGACTACACTTCGGAGTATCTGATCTTCTCGTCGTTCAGGCCCAATATAGTCTTAATATAAGGCACGGACTCTACATCTCTTTCGGTGGCTTGAATAAGCCAGTTTCTGGACTCGTAGATCGAATAAATACGCTCATCGCTTATACTTCCCTCAGCTATGCGGGTGAGTTCTCCTATAAGAGATGGAACGGTGATATCCAGACCTTTGAGTGCAAGTGAGAGTGCCGCTTCTCCGATTATGACATAGCCTTTCTCGTCGTATAGATTAGACAATAAAACCTCCAATTTGTGATGATAACTTCATGATTAATGCTAGCTTAAGTTTGAGAAACTGCATTCAGAATGCTCTTCACATTCGATTTTAAATTTACTTGCTATTTCTGCCCACTCGCTAATGGTCGACGCTAACCACTTAAACCTTACTATTGATGGTCGCTAAGGCGGCCTTTTTTATTTTTATCACCACGGGCAGACACATCGTAATAACGATATCCCCTGCAGCGGGTAAATAACCAAATATCCTCATTAATGGATAGGCATTACAGCAGGCATTCATTGAGCGTTTGGGATAATCAAGAATTGCGGTGAATACGCAGGCAGATGCGTAACACGTGGAAGCTCCCAGTGGTAGTTGATACCGACTGTGACTGGGTAAAGCCAATCTACCTGACTGATCACGACATCGACATCCTGGACCGCCAGACGAAGAAAGACATCCTGGCGCATAACAAAGCGTGGCAGACGACTGTCGGGGAAAAAAATCCCTTCCGAAATGAAATCCAGCAGTTCGGAAGGGAGACCAAAAGGGTCATCGTTTCAAGGTGCTCAGAGAGTAGTGCAAAGAGTGAGATAAATCCGAACTATTAGAATAAAAAATTATTTATCTTCAATTAGGGTTCTATCTAATGCCAGCTCGGTATCATTTTTTTAAAGCATAAAAATCCAATGCAACTCACACTAAAAAATCTTTCGTCAGCTACTTTTAAAAAGCACAAATGATTCGACATCTTTGTCATACAAGTTAATCCCCCTCAGCGGCGGGGCATCCAGTAGATGTTGGACTTATGCGAATTTGCTTACTGGAGTGAGTTCACCGGGAGGCACCCGGAGCTTGAGCTAAAGACTGAGGGAACAGACATAACATCGAACTTAGTGTGATTTGCTAGCTACATTACTGCCAGACCCAGGCCAGTTCTGTCCGAGCTGGTCTTTTTTTATCAAAAAAAAGCCCTCCGTGAGGAAGGGCAATGCAGAGTAATTGTTGGATTAGTGCTTCTTGCGTTGAGGAACAGATTGCCTTGAGGATGGTAGGAGCCATATCAAGGTGTTTTCAGTGTGAACGATATCGCTTATTTAACAAGCGGAAGCGGCAATACCAGGACGATTCTTAAAATATTTTAAGCGGTCTTGCCCGATGTAGAGTCATCTGAATGAATAAAGCCTTATCCCTGAGAATCTGGCATCGTCCCTTTATCTGGTCTGAAAGCATAGAAAATCCTTAGTCTCGCAATTGCTAGGCTTTTACTCACCGAGGAATAAGCATGACAGTAGTCCTAACAGTAAAACAGATTGATAACCTTGCTGCCTTCGTCAAAGAGGATGGCCAGACACATTACACCATCACCACTGTGACAATTCCTGAATTCGAAGCGGATGATGGTGAGATGATCCCAGAGTATACCGGACTGATTGCGTACTCCGATTCACTTGAACATGGTGTGCTACAACTCGACGACTAACCATTACAAAGCTCATCTGCGGGTGGGCTTGATAATGTCTATAACTGTATGACTGCATGAGGTAGCAATGCTTCAGGTAATTTAGTCTACGTTTAAGTCTTACTACATTGAACGAGGCTGAATTATGCAAAGCGACAAAGAGGAATATCTTAAGCAGGCGTTACTGGTAGTTCTGTCTCTTAATGAGGACTCAGGTCTGAGCCTGGATGGGGTTGTGAATGATGTACGTCGGGAAATGAGTAAGGGCGGAAAGTACAACCATTACTGTCCAGATGGTGCTGAAGAAGTATGTGGCATCGTTAAAAAGTCAGTAGAAGAGGTCAAAGCTAAAAGCCAAAAGCGCTGACGTTAAGCAATCAGTTCGCTTCCTCATTTACAGGAAAAGAATATCCTCGAATGATATCCCTGATAAGCTGTTGCCAAGTTCAACGGCTAGTGAGGCAAAACGGTGATTGGAATTTTGAAACGTGGTCCCGCTGCAGTCTGAATCGCCACGGATAATCTAGACACTTCCGAGCCGTTGATAATACTGCTTTTCATATTCTGTCGGTGACATCTGATTGCTCGAACCATGCCGACGCTTACTGTTATAGAACATTTCGATGTAATCAAAAATATCGCTGCGGGCTTCTTCCCGCGTTCCGTAGATCTTTTTCTTTATCCGTTCGCGTTTCAGCAACTGGAAAAAGCTTTCTGCAACCGCATTATCGTGACAGCTACCGCGAGGGCTCATGCTCCCCTCCAGGCCGTGTGCTTTCAGGAACGACTGCCACTCATGGCTTGTGTACTGACTGCCCTGGTCCGAGTGAACCAGCACCTGTTTTTGGGGATTACGCCGCCATACAGCCATCAGCAGTGCGTTCAGGACAATGTCCTTTGTCATCCGTGATTGCATTGACCAGCCGATAATTTTGCGAGAGAACAGATCAACAACCACCGCAAGATACAGCCAGCCTTCGTAGGTCCTGACGTAGGTTATATCCGTTACCCAGCGCTTATCCGGAGCATCCGGATTGAACTGTCGCTGGAGCCTGTTGGGCGATACGATACTGGCCTCGCCTTTGCGTGCCCGCGGGCTACGGTATCCTACCTGAGCCTTTATCCCGGCACGATTCATCAGTCGCCAGACTCTGTTCACTCCGCACTGTTGCCCGCTATCCCGCAAGTCCAGATGGATCTTGCGATAACCATAAACGCAACCGGACTCCAGCCAGAACTGTTTGATCTGTCCCGTCAGTCTCAGATCTACTTGGTGGCGCTGAGAATACGGTTGCTTAAACCAGGCGTAAAAGCCACTGGGATGAACATCCAGCACCCTGCAGAGCAGACGAACAGGCCAGCAACGGGAGTTGTCACGAATAAAGGCGTACCTCAGTCGGACAGCTTTGCGAAGTACGCCGCGGCTTTTTTTAATATGTCCCGTTCGTCAGTAACCCGCTTCAACTCCTTCTGGAGTCGGCGGATCTCGGCCTGAGCATCTGACTGTTCTTTATTAGTGGATGAGTCCGGACCGTACTTCTTTATCCAGGCGTAAAGGCTGTGGGTGGTGATATCGAGACGTGTTGCAACGCTGGAAACAGAATGACCGCGATCAATAACCTGTTTGACTGCTTCAATTTTAAACTCTTCGGGATAACGTTTACCGCTCATGGGCACCTCTCTTTAAGACATCTTAAATGACTCCGAGGTGTCTGTTAAACCCGTGGCGATTCAATTACTATTTACAATCTTTCTGCTGATACTAACGAATTTATCGGTAAATGTGATGGCTTTATCCCGGCGCATACTGGAATACCTGCTAATTCTACAGATATTGCTCCGCCGCCTATGGAAGAGGGGGTTATTGCTGTATTTGACGCCAAGGCCGCTAAATGGGAAATTGTTGAAGACCATCGTGGAGAAACTGTATACGATGTTAATACAGGTGAAGCACTAGACATCATTCACTTAGGCCCTTTACCTGATAATGTAGTTACTATTCGTCCTGATCACTCGTTTGTAAAATGGAATGGTAAAGAGTGGATACATGATGTAGATGCCGAGCGAAATACCCTTGTCAGTGAAGCTCAGGCAGAGAAGATACGCAGACTAAAGGAAGTAACACTTGAAATAGAAGTGCTACAAGATGCGATTGATTTGGGTTTATCTACAGCCGATGAGGAAAAGGTACTTTTAGAGTTAAAGAAAAAACGAGTGCAGCTAAATCGAATAGATCCAAATGAAGCGTCAAACATCGCATGGATTTAATGATAATTAAGTTAGATAGCCAATGTAATTTTTACAAAGGCTATCGCTAGTTTAGTTGCTATTGACTATTATGCGGGCTTCTTATCACTTCGGAGTCGCGGCTCCTTTGCGTATTCTTTTTTGTCCCCTCACCATCTGGGCGGTGTCCTATTGATACCGATAACTTATTGTTATTGCTGTTTATTTACTATCGCCGCCCAACCATGCTTGGTGAAGTTGGCGGGAGTTGAACCCGCGTCCTGGAAACCTCGCCAAGATTAATGATGATCTAACCGGTCTGCATCTGAACGCATTCGAAAGAAAGACATGATGGCCTTGCTCAAAAAGTCTAGGGTCCGCTATGAGCGAAGAACAGGTGTTATTGGTCTTCCGCTGCGAGTTTTGACGCGTTTTAATCTTAAATTAACTTAAGGCTACCAACGCTCTGTTGTACTGCTTTTTTCTCGATATTAAACTCTGCGAAATAATGCTTGCCGCTCATGGGCACCTCTTTTTAAGTCATTTTAAATAACTCTTAGGGGTCTGTTAAATCAGTAGGAATTCAATTATCTAATTACTATTTAACTCATTTGAGTCAGGCCAAAATATCTTCAAATATCCATTTTTCTCATATTTTGAAAAAAGATTTCCTTGAAAGCAAAATATCCCAGCGGATTCTAGCCACATCCATTCTTCTGGTAGCTCGACACCTGTGGCACAAATTCGTATCTCTAAAAGTTCACAGCAGCGAATTAAACTTTGTAATATCGCCTGCTTAGAACCGTCTTTATGTATATTCTTGATCAGTTGAGGATGTATTTTAAGCTTCTCAGGCTGGAATTTAGAAAGAAACAATAAACCTGCATTGCCCACACCAAAGTCGTTTATGGCTACGCTTAAACCGCAACTTTTAAGTATCTGCACTGAATGAGCGAACTCATCAATTTCAGGGATTATTTCGCTTTCTGAAAATTCAACTATAATTTGCTCTGGG
Organism: Leclercia sp. UBA1284; assembly: GCF_002308415.1. Lineage (NCBI taxonomy): Bacteria > Pseudomonadati > Pseudomonadota > Gammaproteobacteria > Enterobacterales > Enterobacteriaceae > Leclercia > Leclercia sp. UBA1284. Next base: position 1,894,577 of record NZ_DBUS01000006.1, on the reverse strand, counting down.
TACAAATTGCTGTCTCTAATGCAGTCTAGTAATAGATTAATTGCATCAGGCACCCTTAGTAAAGTTAAAGGCAGGAGTGTTATCGATACTCGTTGTGAAGAGGTAATTAATTTACCTGCGGTTTTTAATAAATCTCTCTTCGACTCCAAATCAACGAGCAAATTATTAGCTATTAAGTTTTCTTTTTCTGATTTTGCACTCAGTACAAATGAATGTATCTGACCAGCAAGAGGATCTATAACGGCATGAATATTTTCAACCATAGCTGCATCAAGCGATGATACATCTATTTCATCAGATGAAAAAAACCAATTAAAACTATCAGGAAGTTCATAATAGCTATCTGTCTCAGCTGAATCTATAAATGTACGGAAAAACCTTAAAGCTCTGTCATTGTATAGCAATTTATGTTGGGTTGTCCCATGTTGAAGAACTCTTTGCAGACACTCATCTTTACTAAAAAGTCTGATATCAATTAATTCCATGCCTGAGCGACCAAATCGCCGATAGGGAGCATAATCGGATAAGAGTTCTACAATGTTAAAGTGAAGTGTATCCAAACAAATCTTTTTGAAGATTTGCCTTACGGCTGCCTCATCGCCTTCCAGAAGCTGTAAGAAATGAATCCCATTAAAAAGTAAAACACCAGTTACCCCCGCACGTTCATTTCGATGATTAGCTTCATTGACCATGTCAACGATGGATTGAATCGGTGTAGTAGCTCGAAGATGGCTTCGGTAGATGAGAGTAGTAAGCATAATTGTATACATTAAAGGATTTTCTAATACTGTAGCATGAGGTAGGTTAGATGGTGCTATTTATCTGAAAATTTTAAAAAAATGATCCGATAACATAAAAATAGGCTATGAAGAATAAATTGATTTACGAAAAACCATCAAATTTGAGTGGTTATAGCTCGCAAGATATATTCGTTTCTGCAATCTAACTACACCTGTTATGCACCCGTGACTAAGAAAAAAATAGATTTTAGGGTTGTGGTAGTAAAAATGAGCAGATGGAGTTTTTAATATTTTTATTGCAGATATAACTTTATCTTTTCTTCTGTACGTATCAGCTCTTATCTTCAATTTGCTAGAGTTAGTTAGCTTAGGCTGAGATCCTTAACGGTACTAAGCAAATGTACAAATACCCATCAAAGGCATTGATTGGAAGGCTCTTGACCTCAAGTTAACTTTAGCTATTAAGGTGCAATATCTAGAGATATTCAAAAGGATTAGCCTCATGAAAGAGATTGATGTCGGCTTTACGCACGTTGCGTTTGTTGTTAGAGATTTGGAAAAAAGTATTAATTTTTATAGCTATTATGCTGGCATGGAAGTTGTGCACAGACGAGAGCCTGACCTTCCCGATGCACGTAAAGTAGCATGGCTAAGTGATCACACTCGTCCCTTTGCGCTAGTTTTGGTACAGTCAGACAATGTTACGGATACTCCATTAGGTAATTTTGGCCATCTCGGCGTAGCGTGTGCCAGTCGAGAAGAAATTGACAAGAAAACACAAATCGCACGCGCTCAAGGTATCTTACGCAGAGAGCCTATAGATGCCGGCGAGCCTGTGGGATATTACGTTTTTTTCGCTGATCCAGATGGTAATACGCTCGAACTTTCTTACGGGCAGCGGGTTGGTCTCCAAACCATAATTAGTAAAACCCCTTATCAATAAGAAATGCAATAGTGGTGTCTATGTACAAAAGGACTACGAGGTATCAGAAAGAAGCTATGTAGTTTATCCATGTCCGGAAGTGTGGCTATCATGCTACACTTTCGCACTGTTAATAATTATAGTGCAAATGCGCGTAATGTTCGCTTCTGGAAAATGCGGACCATTTAAACGTCGCTAGAGTTGCTTTGCGCTATAAGCAGGCGTATTCATCTGTTCTTATAATTGATGAAACCATGACTTACATTGATGTTAAAATGAATGTAAAGCAGCTCATCAGCCCTTAAACTATATGGGATAGCGATATCCGTAGTTGCAATCACAAAATGCCCTAGTTCTGATTCCGATTACAATGCTGAAATCTTTTTCCGGTGCGTTTTGATTTCGTAGCCCGGTTTGGTGTCCCCCATTTATCAAGATCCGTATCATTTATTTGACCCCACATCACTAATCATGCGCATGAAGTCTAAGTAAATGTTAGCATTATCTTTTATTACGCGACGTATTTCGTCGTGCTTAAACCCAGCGGCGTATATAACAAAAAATTAGTAACAAAAATGCTTTCGTTTGCTGATGTCATAACATAAAAAGACTTGCCATATATATCTACATTATTTCAACTATTAGGATGGGATGGTTTAGGTGTTAATTAAAAAGTAAACAGGAATATTCCTAATATACAAAAATTGATGCTTAATGGACTCTAAATAAATGCCCTGGCTATAAAGGCAATGACGGTTACTTGTTGGCACATACATAACTAACTTAAAAGGAATTTATTGCATTGAGTTGCAAAGTAAATTTCGCGCATGTAAATTGTAAACTTAATTCATAGCAATATTCAGAGGGAAAATGAAAATTCACCTGCAATACCCCTTATATTTAGTAGCTTTATCTTCTGCGCTTATGTCTGTATCGGCAAATGCGATACCTCCTGTACACGCTGTAGATGTTAAATCATTTGACATTGGTGGTGTTAAAACGGGTATGAGCATTGAAGAAGCGCAAGCTGCAATGCAAAAAAACTTTGGTATAAAACCTTCTCAAATTAGAGCATCTAAGTCGATGGAAAGTCAGACTCCGAGTATCGTCACAGGGAGTCAGCAAATTATGCACCTGGTATACGAAGATAATGGAACCCGTATGCAGGTGAATTTCCAACCCCGGGTTCCTTATAACAAATCTAATCCGATGGCTGTTTCGCAGGTTCTCTATGAAATTCCATGGACGAAAGAAAATGAAAACAATATGGTTGATGCAGCCTTAAAAAAATACGGCCCGGTTTCGACTGGTGGTGTTTTCCCTGTCTGGTGCGAAAAGCCTATGCCTAGTTCAGGAATGGGTTGTGTGAGTGGTACGGCAAGTCTTTCTATGGGGAATACAAAAATAGAGCTGATTGATCCTGCGTGGCAGAATGCCGTCATAAATTACATGGATCAACAAAAAAAGACCAAACCTATGTTGTAAAAGAATCGAATCCGGATTCAATATCACTTCATTTTAGTTACTGATTGAATCCGGGTTGAATAAACTACGCATTAAGGTTGGTGCATTCCTTTATTGCTAATCCGAACTAGTTTGATTTTGGTCCGGTATTAAAAACAACATATCTTACTCTGTAAATATTAGTTCGTATGCCGGTAAACCACGCAAATAATTAAAGCCGCCTACGGGCGGTTTTTTTTGAGTGTTGAGGATGTGGCCTGATTTACCGTTTTCCGCTTTGAGCGAAAAGCGGACCTGAGACCGTGAACGATCCGCTTCAGGCCAAAGCGGGTTTTTTGTTGTTGATAAGGTCTGTTTGGAATGTGTGTAGTAGCATTCAAAGACACACTACAGGAGTATTTTTATGAAAGTTGAACTTAAGAACACTACTGGAGAAAATCAGTCTCTGGAAGTAACATCTCTTGTTATAAATCTGAGCAATGGTGAAACAATAGAGATTAGTGAAGAAAAACAGGGCCGACCCAAACACCTGTCAGAAGGAATAACCATATGGGGTGGCCGTATACCCCTAGAGAATGCCACTCATGAAGAGCTGAAGGCGTCAACCCGAATGCTGGGAATATACCCTCTGGCTGCTAATACCCTGCATATTTTTCCTTTGAAGAAATGACCTTGTTAAGGCGTAAGAACCTGTGCTGGCTTTTTCCCGAAGTATGATTAGCACTGAAAGGTCCGCTTTTGACACAAAGTGGGTTTCGGCGGCTGAACCTAGTTCGCGAAAAAAAACTTATAGGTGGATTTTCTTGAGCGCTTTATCCGGCATAAGTGGGTTTGAATCACCGCCCCGACAGTCAGTTAATCCTGCATTGACTGAGAAAACGTAATCATCTTTGGGTGCAAGTTATTGAAAAAATTGGATCACCAAAATATCCCTTTTTCTCATAATTGAAGGTAACCATTTAAAAATAAAGGCGTAAGGGACGGTCTCGAAAACCGGAGTAGGGGCAACTCTACCGGGGGTTCAAATCCCCCTCTCTCCGCCACATCTTTTCAGGCTGTCGACCTCTTCCTGCGTTGCGTACCTTATTACTCTGATCGCGTTAAGTAACATTCCTTTACCGCTTCGTCACGATATCTGTGAGCTAAATCAGGATGTTTCAGCGATGCTATTGTCTTGTTGCGTCGATTCTTAACCCGGCTCGCAGAACTGTTTCAGCCGCGCCCCCTGCTCGGGTCGCAGACGATAGCGATAGACCGGACGCCCGGTGGCACCATAGTGAATACGGGTAAAAAGCAGATTAATCTGCGCAAGCCATATCAAATATTTACGGCATGACACCCGCGAGATTTTGACCGCAGTGGCCAGGTCATCGGTTGAAAATTCCATACCTGGATTGGCATCGATCCACAAACAGAGCGTACGTAGCGTCTGGGGCGTTAACCCTTTCGGCAGCCGTTTGTTCTCCATAAATTCGGCGGTACTGCCGTGCAGGAGCTTATCCACGTCCGCCTGCTCATAATGCTGATGCGCGTCCATAGCCTGTTTCTTAGCTCGCCAGCCGGTGAGTGCCTCTTCAAAACGCGGAAAATGAAAGGGTTTAATCAGGTAATCGACCACGCCATAGTGCAGCGAGGTCTGAACGGTGGCAGCATCGGATGCCGATGAGATCATAATGACTGCAATTGAACGGCCAGAGGCGCGTATTACCGGTAGCAGATCCAGGCCGCTCTCCTGCTGCATATAGACGTCGAGCAGAATAAGATCTATCGGCGAGGTGTTGTCACTGATTATCCTCCTGGCCTGCGTCAGGGTAGAGGCGATACCGCTACAGTGGAATCCTTCGACACGGTTCACATACATCTGGTTCAGGTCGGCCACCATGGCATCGTCATCGACGATCAAAACATTTATCACGCGCTATTCCTTTCACTGTCCCAGGGGATTTGCACAAAAAATTGCGTAAACACGCCTGGCTCTGATTCCACGCTCAATTCGCCCCCCAGCTTTTCAAGTTGCTGACGCGCAAGATACAACCCCACGCCCCGGTGTTCACCTTTGGTCGAGAAGCCTTTATCAAAAATTGCAGAGAGGTTCTGCGCCGGAATGCCTGGCCCGTCGTCACTCACTTCGCCACTCAGTATGCCGTTCTGGTAATGGAGCAGCAGGCTGACTTCTCCCGCCGGCTGCGCTGCCATCGCATCCAGGGCGTTCTCTATCAGGTTACCCAGGACGGTAACCAGGACGGCGGTTTGCTCTTCATTAGGGTTGTCTGGTACCCGGCACTCCTCAGCCAGGGTTAAGGTAAAGCCCGCCTCTTTCGTGCGGGTAATTTTGCCCAACAGAAAACCCGCTACCACCGGAGACTGGATAGTCCGCTGAATCGCCCCCACATCGAGCTGATAATTTTGCGCGGTTTGCAGTATGTACGTCTCCAGTTTGTCATAGCGTTTCATATGCAGCAGGCCGAGTATCACATGCAGCTTATTCATAAACTCATGAGAATGGGTACGCAGGGCATCGAGGTAGCTCACCAGACCATCCATACGCTGCATCAGTTGGCTGATTTCGGTCTTATCGCGGAAGGTGGTAATCGCGCCAGCCTGCTGATTATGCGCCCTGATGGGCAAGGTATTGCAGAGTAACAGACGACCGTTGCAGTTGATCTCCTGATCCTCACGCGCCTGTCCGCTGCGGGAGACTTCACGCAGCGTAACCAGTAATGGCGTATTAAGGGGATCGTCGGCAAGAATCTGGCGCGCGGCGAGATTGACCATCGTAATCTGCCCCTGTTGATCGACCGCAATAACCCCTTCACGCAGTGACTGCAACATAGCCTGACGCTGTTCAAAGAGCGCGGAAATCTCCCAGGGCTCAAGGCCAAAGAGTACGCGTTTGAGCATTCTGGCCAACCCCCAGGCAGCCAGCGCACCCAGAAGGGCGCTGAACAATACCAGCCAGATGGCATCCCAGCGGTTACGGCTGATTTGTTGCTCCACTTTTTCCAGCGAAATACCTACTGACACCACGCCAATCTGCTGGCGGCTGGCGTTATAAACGGGCGTGAAAACCCGTAGCGCCTCGTCGAGCACGCCGTGGTTGATGGCGACATTCTCTTTTGCCTGCAGGGCAGGGCGCAGGTCCTCCCCGATAAAGGCTTTTCCGAGCAACGAGGGGTTGGGATGGGAATAACGTATTCCGCGCATATCCGTGACGACGGCAAACAACAAATTGTTGCGCTGCATTACCGCCAGGGCGATCGGCTGAATCAGGTTGCTCTGAGGAGGGTGCTCTAACCCTCGCACCACGTCAGGACTGTCGGCCAGCGTTCTCGCCACCGCCAGCGCCGTCTCTTTAACGCCTTCGCGTGTCGCTTTGGTGATCTGCGCAAAGTAGAGAGCAAAAATGACCAACAGAATGGAGCCCGTCACGGAGTACACCATCAGAGTCACCAGGGTCGTCAGTTTCATTGGGCGCTTGTGCGGGATAGTCACGTGGGGCAGATCGCGCATTGAAACTCCGGAAAGGGCAGAAAAGCGCTATTATCGCCGATGCCGCACGATTGTTAAAGCCAGGTTAAGCTGGTGGGGCAGGAAAGAAAAAAGCCCGCAACGTGGCGGGCCTGAATAAGGGGAAGAGATCCTTAGAACTGGTAAACGATACCCAGCGCTATCTGGTCGCCATTGTCGGCGCCAGTGATGGCGGTATCCCGGTCGTCCAGCAGGTTGAATTTGTAAGCAGCGTAGACGTTCATGTTCTTGTTGAAGTAATACCAGGTACCCAGTTCGACATAGTTAAGACGATCTGCATTAGTCCCTTTTTCACCCTCTTTCGCACCCAAATCCTTGCCTTTGGAGTAGACATAACCCAGGGATGGACGCAGGCCAAAGTCGAATTGATACTGGACCACAGCTTCAACGTTCTGGGTTTTATTGGCAAAGCCAATGTCGCTACCAGCCCAGGACATGTTACGGGTTTCGCCGTACATTACCGCGGCATAAAGATTATTTGCATCATATTTTGCCGCCAGAGACCACACTTCAGCGTTGTCGCCGTAACCGTCTGCAGCCTGGGTATCAGTACGATCTGATTTGCCATAGACACCCACAAAGCTGAAGCCATCAATTTCATAGCTCAGGGACGTGCTGTAGCCATCGCCGTTACCTTTACGCAGGTTTTTGTCGTGGTTGTTGCCCTGATACTGGAGGGCGAAATTCAGGCCTTCAACCGCGCCGAAGAAATCGTTGTTACGGTAGGTGGCCACGCCGGTCGTACGGCCGGTCATGAAGTTGTCGGTTGCTGACCAGGCGTCGCCGCCCCATTCAACCAGCATATCGGTGTAAGCCGCTGCGTCATAAGCCACGCCATAGTTACGGCCGTAATCGAAGGAGCCAAAATCACCGAATTTCAGACCCGCGAAGGAAAGACGCGTGCTTTCATCCTGTGCGCCTTCCGGCTTGCTGGCTTCCAGGTTGTATTCGAATTGACCGAAACCGGTCAGTTGATCGGTAATTTCGGTCTCACCCTTGATGCCGAAACGCGCATAGGAGTCATCGGCGTTGCTGCTGTTGCTGCTGTCGGCCTCGCTCCAGATGCGTTTCCCAACCATTTTTCCATACAGGTCAAATTTATTACCGTCTTTATTGTAGATTTCTGCTGCATTGGCAGCGCCAGCGGATAATAAAACGGGGACCAGAACTGCCAGAACTTTTCTTTTCATTATATATATCCTTTATATATTGTTTATATGAATAATTGCGACCCGCTCCGGGTGCGGAATAATACTATTTCATGACGCAATTGCGATCTTTTGAAAATATCTTATTCGAAAGATTAAAAGTATTTCAAAATATTAATGAGGGGTGTTTTATATTATTTATCTATTCAAGCGCGAAAGAAGATAAATGATATCTATTGATTTGGATATCAGTGAGTTATGTGTTGGTTAAGTTGATTGTTACTGATGATGGTTTTGGATCGCTTATGGGGCTAAAAGGGGGGGAGTGGAAAAAAAAAGCCCAATGTGGCTATTGGGCATAACGGATAGGAATGAATGGCATGAGAGCGCTAAACGATAAAAAGCATAAACGGGATAATAATTGCATAGCGTTTACTTATTTAAAATCGATCGCCAGAATAAAATTAACTTTTAGGAATATTTTATGACATTAACCCAAAAAGTAACGGCTGGCGCCGCGGTGTACTCAGGCGGTCATGCGAAAAGGTCTGAAAACTCGACTTTGCAAATTGCGACAGCATCGCCTGTGGCAACGCTTTGATGAGCGTGTCAGCGCGTTGATTAATTGCTAATGTACCCGTTTCAGTCTTGTGGAAACGGCTATGGAACTTGCCCAGTGGCAGCAACATTTTGAACAGTGGCTGGCGGAACATCACGCCAGCGATGATGCAGCACATGATATCTCCCATTTTCGCCGCGTCTGGCATACTGCCCAGCGGCTGATGGCTAACCAGCCGGTCGAGCCGCTGGTCATTCTTACCGCCTGTTATTTTCATGACATCGTGAGCCTTCCCAAAAACCACCCGCAGCGTAGCCGCTCGTCAGTATTAGCGGCCGAACGCACGCTGGACATTCTGCGCGACTATTTTGCAGATTTTCCCGGCACGCACTATCCGGCGGTTCAGCATGCGATCGAAGCGCACAGCTTTAGCGCAGCCATTACGCCCCGGACGCTGGAGGCGAAAATCGTTCAGGATGCTGACCGGCTAGAGGCATTAGGGGCGATCGGCCTGGCGCGGGTGTTTGCCGTTTCCGGTGCCCTGGGCGTGGCACTTTTTGATGCCGGGGACCCTTTCGCCGATCGCCGAGCGTTGAATGACCGGGCATACGCCCTGGACCATTTCCAGACAAAGCTGTTACGCCTGCCCGAAACCATGCAAACTGCCGCCGGACAAGCGCTGGCGCGCCATAATGCCGATTTTTTAATCCAGTTTATGGCCAAATTGAGTGCTGAGTTAGCTGGCGATTGCCTCGGGGTTGACGAGACGGTGCTACAGCGTTTCCGCGCAACGCTGTAAGGCGGTTATGTGGTACTCTCTTCAGCTCTCTCCCAGGCCTGGTTAAATGTATGCAGGAAAATTTATCAGTGACGAACTCCGCCTTTTTGCTGGCAGAAAAATCCACCGCGTCCGTTCAGACGCTGTTACGCCAGCTGCTGGACATTTATGATGCCAGAACCCTGGCAACGCTTCTGAATGGTCAGGGAGAGGGGCACTGGAGCCCGGCTATTGTTAAACGCCTGTTGATCAGCGACCGGGCAGGGCAGCGCCTGAGCGATCGCGAATTTACTTTTTTACACAGTCTGTTGCCTCGTCCGCCAGCTACGCAGAGCCGACCGGCCTTCCGCTTTATCGATCTGTTCGCCGGTATCGGCGGTATTCGCCACGGCTTTGAGGCCATTGGTGGGCAGTGCGTCTTTACCAGCGAATGGAACAAACATGCGGTACGCACCTATAAAGCCAACTGGTACTGCGATCCTGATGCGCACACCTTTAACGAGGATATTCGTGAGGTAACCCTGAGCCATCACGAAGGGGTTACGGACCAGGAGGCTGCGGACCATATTCGCAGCGTGATCCCCCAGCATGATGTGCTGCTGGCCGGCTTTCCATGCCAGCCCTTTTCCCTTGCCGGGGTATCAAAAAAGAACGCGCTCGGTCGGGCACACGGTTTTGCTTGCGATACTCAGGGCACGCTGTTTTTTGACGTGGCGCGCATTATTGACGCACGCCGGCCGGCCATCTTTGTGCTGGAGAACGTCAAAAATCTGAAAAGCCATGATGGCGGCAAGACCTTCCGCATCATTATGCAAACCCTTGATGAGCTGGGTTATGACGTCTCAGATGCCGATGAGAGCGGCCCGGACGATCCGAAAATTATCGATGGCAAACATTTCCTGCCGCAGCATCGTGAGCGCATCGTGCTGGTGGGGTTCCGGCGCGATCTCAACCTGCGTGGCGACTTTACCCTGCGTGACTTGCCCGCGCATTATCCGCAACATCGTCCGACCATTGCCGAGCTGCTGGAGCCGGTCGTCGATGCCAAATTCATTCTTACCCCGGTCCTGTGGAAGTACCTGTATCGCTATGCGAAAAAACATCAGGCGAAAGGGAATGGTTTTGGATTTGGCATGGTAGATCCCACCAACCCCCATAGTGTGGCGCGCACCCTCTCTGCGCGTTACTACAAAGACGGCGCCGAAATCCTGATTGACCGGGGCTGGGATAAAGCCCTGGGTGAGAAAGATTTTGACGATCCTGACAATCAGCGTCATCGTCCGCGTCGCCTTACGCCACGCGAATGCGCGCGCCTGATGGGGTTTGAAACGCCGCAGGGTTACCGCTTCCGGATCCCGGTTTCGGATACCCAGGCCTACCGGCAATTCGGAAATTCGGTGGTGGTGCCTGCCTTTGCCGCTGTGGCCAGGCTTTTAAAATCACGCATATTGCAGGCGGCACAACATCGCACTCATGAGGCCGTCAATGACGGATGTCCACAATAAGGCGACCCGCAGTAAAAACATGCGTGCCATTGGCACGCGTGATACCGCAATCGAAAAGCGGCTGGCCGGGCTTCTCACGCAGGCGGGATTTGCTTTCCGCGTGCAGGACAGTTCGCTACCCGGTCGACCCGATTTTGTGCTGGATGAGTGGCGCTGCGTAATCTTTACGCACGGCTGTTTCTGGCATCACCACAACTGCTATCTGTTTAAAGTCCCGGCAACGCGCACCGACTTCTGGCTGGAGAAAATTGGTAAGAACGTGACGCGTGACAGACGCGATTTAGGGTTGCTCGACCAGCAAGGCTGGCGGGTACTCGTGGTATGGGAATGTGCGCTGCGGGGCAAAATGAAGTTAACCGATGCCGCTCTTAACGCGCGGCTGGAAGAGTGGATCTGCGCAGAAGGGACAAACGCGCAGATCGACACTCAGGGCATTCGCCCGCTCAGGGTTTTTCCGCCGGACACGGCGCAACCACCGGCTTAGCGGGGATCAGGTATTTCCCCAACGTGACCAGTACCACGGCCATGAGGATAATGCCCAACGCTATCCACTCAACGGAGGAGAGCGTTTCGCCGCCAAGACCGGTCCCCAACAGCACTGCAACCACCGGGTTTACGTAGGCATAGCTGGTTGCCACGGCGGGTGAGACATTGCGGATCAGGAACATATAAGCATTAATCGCAATCACTGAGCCGAAGATAGCGAGATATCCCACCGCCAGGAAGCCCGACAGGTCGGGGAGGGCCGTCAGTTTCTCCCCGGAAAGCAGAGACGCGACAAGCAATACTATCCCCGCCGTCACCATCTCGATTGCACCGGCCATCATGCCGGACGGGAGTTCGACACGTGAGCCATAGACCGAGCCGAATGCCCAGCTCATGGAACCGATCAGAATCAGCAGCGCCCCCCAGGGATTACCGCTCAGGTTACCGCCGCTGTTCAGCAGAATAATGCCCGCCAGCCCGATGCCAATTCCCAGCCACTCCAGCTTGCGCGTTTTGATGCCAAACAGCCGGCTGAAACAGAGCGTAAAGAGCGGTACGGTCGCCACCACCACGGCGGCAATGCCCGACGGCACATTTTGGTGTTCCGCCACGGTGACAAATCCGTTGCCCACCGCCAGCAATAACACGCCAATCAAGGCTGCATTCAGCAGCTGACGGCGCGGCGGCAGTCTGTGTCCACGCAGAAATAAGAAGGCCAGTAACAAGAGACCCGCCGAGAGGAAGCGAACCCCGGCCATCAGCAGTGGCGGCCAGCTCTCTACGCCAATACGGATCACGAAATAGGTGGAACCCCAGATGATATAAAGCGCAAATAACGCGCCAATAAGCGGTAACAAGTGCCTGATACGCATACTCCCTCACGGCGAAATAAAAAGGTCGCGTATAGTTAACGTTAAAACTATCACGCTGGCGAGCGCTTTAATTGTGTAGGTGATGTGAATTATTTGTTGACGAGGCGTGGTGGTTTCAGGCTTGCCGGTTTTACTCCATACTATTTAGGTTTTTAACAATAAAAGAAGGATGTTCATTGTGGCGGGAAGTAGCTTATTAACTTTACTGGATGACATAGCCACCTTGCTGGATGATATCTCCGTGATGGGTAAACTGGCCGCGAAAAAGACGGCCGGGGTTCTGGGGGACGACCTCTCGTTAAATGCGCAGCAGGTCACCGGCGTGCGCGCCAATCGTGAACTGCCGGTAGTGTGGAGCGTGGCGAAGGGTTCCCTTCTCAATAAGGTGATTCTGGTACCGCTGGCACTGCTGATCAGTGCCTTTATTCCCTGGGCTATTACCCCTCTTCTGATGATTGGTGGCGCGTTTCTCTGCTTCGAAGGGGTAGAGAAAGTGCTGCATACCTTCGAGTCGCGTAAAGAGAAAGAGAGCCCGGCGGCGCGTCAGCAGCGTCTGGAAGCGCTGGCCGCCGCCGACCCTAAGGCCTTTGAGCGCGATAAAGTGAAAGGGGCGGTGCGCACCGATTTCATTCTCTCGGCCGAGATCGTGGCGATTACGCTGGGTATTGTTGCCGACGCGCCGCTGCTGAATCAGGTGCTGGTGCTCTCCGGTATCGCCGTACTGGTAACGATTGGCGTCTATGGTCTGGTTGGTATCATCGTTAAACTTGATGATATGGGCTACTGGCTGGCAGAGAGACGCGCAGCGCTGGCGCAGTGGCTCGGAAAAGCCCTGCTGTTCATTGCGCCCTGGCTGATGAAATCGCTCTCAGTCATCGGCACGCTGGCCATGTTTTTGGTTGGGGGCGGCATCGTTGTTCATGGCATCGCGCCGCTGCATCATGCCATTCTCCATTTTGCCGAGGCGCAGGGTAGCGTGATGGCGGCCATCCTGCCGACGTTATTAAACCTGGTGCTGGGCTTCATTATCGGGGCGGTTGTCGTTGCGCTGGTGAAGGGCATTGGCAAAATGCGAGGTAGCGCGCACTAAAAAAGAGCGCAGAAACGCCATTCCTCGACTAAATTGAAACAGTTTCGCACTGATAAAGGAGGCAGTTATGGTCTTTCTGGTCAGCGATGAAGTTAAGCCTAAAAGCGGCGGTCCGCGTATGGTCGTGACCGGCTATTCCAGCGGCATGGTGGAGTGTCGTTGGTATGATGGTTATGGCATCAAGCGGGAGGCATTTCGTGAAGACGAACTCCAGCATGGTGACGGCTACCGCAGCCAGGATCAGGCTTAGGTCACGCAACGCCCGGCTATGCCGGGCGTTTTCGTACGCTATAATCGCTGATAAGCGCGAAGTCTCGCGAAACCGCCGACAGCGCGTTGCCGTAAGATCGTTATCATGGAGAGTGTGTGCAGCATGAGAATAGGGTAAGAAAACCCCCGTTTTTCTTACGTCAGCGTCTACATCCTGGCCGGATTGTGACACTCTGTTTTGTTACCGTCCTGATCTTCTCCACACTCCTTACCTGGCGTGAAGTGGTGGTGCTGGAAGATGCCTACATCTCCAGCCAACGTAACCATCTGGAAACGGTGGCTAACTCGCTCGACAGGCAACTGGAATACAGCGTCGATAAACTCCTTTTCTTCCGTAATGGAATGTACGACGCGCTGCATACGCCGCTGATCTCAGGTTTGCTGCGTCAGAGCGTGGCGCGCTTTTCGGACATCAGCGCTCAGCCTTCATGGCAACTCACTTTCGATGAACATCGGACGCTGCCGCTTAACGGTGTTTCCGATGCGTTTGTGATGCAAACAGTCAGTCTGCGTCGCGATAAGATGCTTATTGCTGACGAGCTGAGGGCGGCTTTCGAGGTGGGGTATCTGATGCGAATCACCTCGCCGCTGGCAAAGCTTGCCAGGCGAATCATGTATGTCTCCCGCGCCGGGTTTTATGTCTCCAGTAATAATGCCGACTGGGGAGGTGCAATCCCGTCCCGTTACTATCATCTGGTGACCAGCCCCTGGTTTACGCAGCAATCGCAATCCAGTAACAGCAGCCGTGGCGTACGCTGGTTCACCCGCCCCGCGCAATCCTGGTCCGGCGATGAACAGACGGTTACCGTCAGTGTGCCTGTCGATCATCAGCAGTACTGGTATGGCGTTCTGGCGATCGATTTTACCGTGACGGCTGTCGGGCAGATGCTAGGCGAAGCGCTGGACGGTTACGAAGATGGTGAATACCAGCTTTACGATAATCAGTTAACTTTGCTCGTCTCATCCGGAAAGCAGGCAGAGAGAATCAGTCAGTTTGATGAACGGGAGCGGGCGCAGCTTGCCTTCGCGCTAGAGCACGACAACGTAGGGGGCGTGCGACTGGGGAGTCGTTACCTGAGCTGGCATCGCCTGAATCATTTCGATGGTGTACTGCTGCGCGTGCATCGGCTGGACGAAGGTTTGCAGGGAGATTTTGGCCGTATCTCGGTGGTACTGGCGCTTCTCTGGCTATTATTTACGACCATGCTGGTGGGATCATGGCTGGTAATTCGCCGTATGGTGAGCAATATGTACAGCCTGCAACACACCTTGCAGTGGCAGGCGTGGCATGATCCCCTGACCCGTCTGCATAACCGGGGCGCCCTCTTTGAGCAGGCGAAAACGCTGGCCGCCGGCTGTCAGAGACAGAATCAGCCCTTCTCGGTGATCCAGATGGATCTCGACCATTTCAAAAGTATTAACGACCGCTACGGGCATCAGGCCGGCGACAAAGTGCTGATCCATACCGCAGGGTTGATTGTCAGCACGCTCCGGGAGAGTGACGTGGCCGGCCGGGTAGGGGGCGAAGAGTTTTGCGTGGTATTACCCAATACTACGCTTGCGCAGGCATCTCAGGTGGCTGAACGGATCCGGGCGCGGGTTAACCGCCGGGAGATTCTGGTGCAAAAGAGTCAGACGGTACGTATTAGCATCTCGATTGGGGTGAGCTGCGCCGGAGAAAAAGGCAATTACGAATTTGAACAACTGCAATCCATTGCCGATGCCCGGCTCTATCAGGCGAAACAGCGCGGGCGTAACCGGGTGATCAGTCAGGACGAGAAGTAGTGATCCAGTCCTTCGCGCCAGCCCTCCGGCCCCTCCTGACGGGTGTGATAAACCCGCTCAGGGCTATCTTTTTGCAGAGGGACGCCAAGTCGGTTGATCCCTTTCACCACCACCGCGTAATCCACGCTGTCGAGAAGCGGAGCATCGTTCGGGCCATCGCCCAGGCCCAGCGTGACGGGGGCGACCCCTTCGCGCAAACGGTACTGTTCGGCCAGCCAGCGCAGGGCCTGATCTTTTCCACCACGGGCATCCAGGATGTGCCAGAAGCGGGCTCCCTGGACTAACTTTAATCCCACCGCGTGCAGCGCCTCGCTAAATGCCGCCATCCGCTCATCGCTGTCGCGCCAAATCAGAGTCACTGAGGCCTCATGCAGGCGCGCCAGCGTCGCTCTCTCCCGCGTTAAGCCGGTCCATTCACCCACGACTTTGACCTCAACGTCATCGAAACTGGTGAATTTGAATCCTTGCTGGTCGCGCAGTTGATTAATGACGCTGACGATCTCTTCGTGTGGAGCGCCGTTAATTAACCTTGGCGCGTCAGGGTGGTCATCCCAGCGTGTGTCCAGCTGTATCACCGCACCGTTTTCAGCAATAAACGGCAGGCCATCCAACCCCAGATCGCTCTGAATCGCCAGCATCTCAGCAGCGGTCTTACTGCTGCACAGAATGACCGGGATCTGATGTTCTTGCAGCTTCTCAAGCCAGTCGGCGGCAGGCGCCCAGCTGTAGGTGTGAATATCCAGCAAAGTGCCGTCGAGATCGGAGAAAATCAGCAAGGGATCCTGAAGTGAAGGCATAGCGTCTCCCGGGTAAATAGCTACGTTAGTAAGATTTATCTTAAAAAAATTCGCAATGCGTAAGACCGTAATTGGGATCGTTACCATCAAACCCAGAGGCCATGCGCCCTGACACTTATAACCAAAATGTAGGTTACTTAGACCATCTATTCAGATAGAGGATATTTCCTTGTCATGCAAATTATTTGCAGATAAGGTAATCCCCGACATCAGATTTCCTGGTGTAACGAATTTTCAAGTGCTTCTTGCATGAGCAAGTTTAATCCCGGTCACCCCATGACCGGGATTTTTTTCAGCTTTATCTGTTCACTTCCGTCACGCTAAAATCGTGAATATCCAGTTCGAACGCTTCAGCCAGTTCATGGTAAGTGTGGTAGTCCCGTCCATCCACCATCACCCGTGCCGGCTCGCCCTCAATGCGGCTAACCTCACTTTCGCTGATCTCGTTAATAGCGGCGAGCAGGGCATCGACGTCGATATTCACTTCTCGCTTGGCAGTGTCGCTGTACTCTTTGGCGGTCTTCATTTTATATACCTCGTTTAAGCATTCATCCGTAAGTATAGACTGCCGATAAAAGCGGCAATCGTGCATAGGGGCACTGCCAGTAGACGCAATTTGTTCTACACTGGCTCAAAACCAGAGGAGGATTGTATGAAGGTCAACGATCGGGTTACGGTAAAAACGGACGGTGGGCCGCGTCGCCCGGGTGTGGTGCTGGCGGTAGAACCCTTTAATGAAGGGACAATGTATCTGGTCTCGCTGGAGGATTACCCGCTCGGTATCTGGTTCTTCAATGAGATGGGACATCCCGACGGTATCTTTGTTGAACGCGATGAGTAAAGGCTGCGCGGGGGAGTGAGGCCGCCCCGGATAAGGGGAGAGATAAAAATCTCTGGCATAGCCAGAGATTGCACAGGGTTAACGCATATTGACGAAAATTCCGTTGGTCACGTTGTCGGTTAAACGTACCACATGATAGATCACTTGCTTATTATGCGTCTTAATCTTCCTTTTAATATTACCCTTATGTGACGATACCGTTTTAGCTTTGATATTCATTTGGTCAGATATCTGAATGGTTCCCTGACCCGCCATCCACATTCTTAACATACTTGATTCAGTACGGCTTAATGATAAAGTCGGTAAATTAATTGTTCCTACATTCTTAATCGCTCTATTCAAATAATCGCCAAGAAGTTCATCCAGAGATTCTGGCTTAATGGATTTCGAGCTTATAAGAAGATTCTGACGTACCAGCAAATATTCGTCGAAGTGAATATTGGCTATCGCCATAAAAACTATAAACATAGTTTTCGGATGCTGATTAATGATTTGCTTTATTTGCTGACTGTTAGCGGGATCGTGTATGAAACAGTCCTCATTAATAAACACCACACCTGGCTTCAATTCATCACAAGCGGCTTCAAGTTCGTCAACGGAGTGTACGTCGTTGATTTCTCTCTTTTTTACCCCTCTGCTAGCCAGGTACCCGGTTAACCCTAGCCGGGTGTAACTGCATAAATCCATAATGATCGTTGACATGGCATACCCTCACTCAATGCGTAACGATAATTCACCACCAGCCTGAGAGCTCAAAACAGCCATACGGGATGGAAATAACTAATAACCTGTGAGCATTACAAGGACTTTCAGGCGAACTCACTATCTCGTAAAGTTACGTATAATTTGCCAGGAATCTTCTCAAAGTAAAGTAAATGTTGAGGAATGTGAGGAGCATAAAAACAAATAAACCGCACCAGATATATCCTGGAAGATGTTTTTCTAAAAATATTTTAGGAATATCCTCAGAAAGACAATATAAAAATTACGGGTTAGTATTTGCTGGCATTTCGCTTACTATATCGGCTAAGAGATTGAATATTTCACTAAATAAGTGTTCGCAGAATGGCGCAATAAACGGCATTAACAGCGAAATAAGCAGTATGCCAATCGTCAGCGTCAGCGGAAAACCAATCACAAAGACTGACAGCTGTGGTGCCATACGGTTGAGTAAACCCAGCGCCAGGTTAAGGGTGAGCAGCAGCGTAATGATAGGCAGCGCCAGCATCAGACCGTTCAGGAAGATCATCCCGGCGGCGCGGGTAAGCGCCATAAAGGCGTTGCTGTTAACGGGGTTGCCGCCGATTGGCAGCGTATGGAAGGTATCTACCAGCATCGAGATGAGCCACAGATGCCCGTCAAAGGTGAGGAACAACAGCATCGCCAGCATATCGATAATGCGGGCCAGTACCGGCATATTCAGATGGCTACCGGGATCGAAGAAGGTAGCGAAGGAGAGCCCCATCTGCAGCCCGATAACTTCCCCTGCGGTACGCACCGCAGCGAAGGCAAACTGCATCGTAAAGCCGATGGCCACGCCAATCAGAATTTGTTGTAACGCCAGCCAGAGCGCCCCGGCAGAAAAAATGGGCACCTCTACGGGGGGCAACGACGGGGCGATGATAAGCGTAATCATAAACCCGAGGCCAATCTTCACCCGCTTTGGAATATAGCGTTCACTGAGAATAGGCGCCGTTGAGATCAGCGCCAGCACCCGCAGCAGCGGCCAGAAGTAGAGACTAAGCCAGTGGATCCACTGGTCGCTGGTAAAGTGCAGCATCGCCTGTGCTAGCCGATGATGTAAGGAATGTTGCTGAAGAGATTACGCATGTAATCGAGCAGCAGGTTTAGCATCCACGGACCCGCGATAATCATCGCCACGAAGACAGCGATGATTTTCGGGATGAAGGAGAGGGTCATTTCGTTAATCTGGGTAGCGGCCTGCAGGATACTGATTATCAGACCTGTTACCAGCGCCACCAGCAGCAGTGGGGCGGCAACGGCAAGCGCAATCTTCATCGCCTCCGTGCCCATCATCATTACCGATTCGGGTGTCATGGCCGCCCCTTAACTGTAGAAACTCTGTGCCAGCGAGCCCACCAGCAGCTGCCAGCCGTCCACCAGGACGAACAGCATTAGCTTGAAGGGCAGGGCAATGGTCGCCGGAGGCACCATCATCATACCCAGAGCCATCAGTACGCTGGCGATCACCAGGTCGATAATCAGGAACGGAATAAAAATGGTAAAGCCGATCTGGAAAGCCGTTTTCAGCTCACTGGTCACGTAGGCTGGCAACAGGATGCGCATAGGGACGGCTTCTGGTCCCTGTATTGGGCCGGCGTTAGCCAGACGCGCAAAGAGAGCCAGATCCGCTTCACGGGTCTGACGCAGCATAAACTCACGCAGTGGCTGGGCGCCTTTATCCAGCGCTTCCTGCATGGAGATTTTCTCTTCGCTGAAGGGCTGATACGCGTCGGTATAAATCTTGTCGATGACCGGCGACATAATGAAAAAGGTCAGGAAAAGCGCCAGCCCCAGCAGCACCTGGTTGGGTGGTGCCGACGGGGTGCCGAGGGCGTTACGCAGTAAACCAAAAACGATGATGATGCGCGTGAAGCTGGTCATCATCAGCAA
Organism: Leclercia sp. UBA1284; assembly: GCF_002308415.1. NCBI lineage: Bacteria > Pseudomonadati > Pseudomonadota > Gammaproteobacteria > Enterobacterales > Enterobacteriaceae > Leclercia > Leclercia sp. UBA1284. The sequence goes on along the minus strand of NZ_DBUS01000006.1, from coordinate 1,875,158 downwards.
AATAGCCGGAATAAAGGTCAGCGAGGTGATGAAAACCAGCGTCTGTACCGGTAGCGACCAGCTCTGGCCGCCGCCTGCCATCGGGGTGGAGATCAGACCGGGCAACTGGGCATATACGGAAGGAGCAAACAGCGCAAGGCCTGCAAGCGTAAGGGATAACAAACGGCGCATCAGGATCTCCCGGAACGCTTAAGCAAACTCTTCATAACGGACTGGAAATCCGCCGGAACTTCTGCGGCTGCGTCGGTGGAAACGGGCGCAGGCGGCAATTTGTGCAGAACCTGGATGTTTGACGCCGTAACGCCCAGCACCAGCCGGGCATCTTCAACCTCAACAATCACCACGCGTTCGCGCGGACCCAGCGAGGTACTGGCGCTGAGCTTCAGGCCACGTGCACCGGCGTTTTTACCGGCCAGACCCACGCGTTTTGCCAGCCAGGCCACCACGAGGATAAACGCGATAATCCCCAGCAGCGCGCCGCTCACCTGCAACAGCGGCGAGCCTGGAACTGCAGAGGGCTGTGATACGGTGGCCTGGGTCGTCATCTTAACGGCTCAAACGACGCATACGTTCAGACGGGGTAATGATGTCGGTGATACGCACGCCATATTTATCGGCAACCACCACCACTTCACCCTGGGCTATCAGGTAACCGTTGATCAGAATATCCAGCGGCTCACCGGCAAGGCCTTCCAGCGCCACGACGGAACCCTGCGTCAGACGCAGCAGCTCTTTGATGGTCATGCGGGTACGGCCCAGCTCAACGGTCAGCTTGACCGGGATATCCATAATCAGATCGATATCCTGCAGGGTGCCGCTAACATCGCCGCCGCCCAGTTGCTGGAATACCGCATCCGCCGCGCTTTTGCTGGCCGGTGCTTTTTGTTCGCTTAACGCCTCAGCCCACAGATCGTCCATATCTCCGCTGTTTTCATCGGACGGATTGTTCATATCACTCATTTGGGCTGTTCCTCATTCAGCGAATTCAAAATCGGGTTGATCAAGTGCTCTACTCGTAACGCGTATTGACCGTTGATTGTGCCGTACTGGCTGGTCAGGACGGGTACGCCATCCACATGGGCAATGATGCGATCGGGCTTTTCTATCGGCAGAACATCGCCGGGTTGTAATTTCAGAATCTGGGATAACCGCATTGAGATATCAGCAAAATTCGCCACCAGCTCCAGCTGTGAGTGCTGCACCTGACGCACCAGGTTCTCACGCCAGTTCTGGTCTTCATGACGAGAGTTTTCCAGCGGCGGGTTGACCAGCACTTCGCGCAACGGCTCAATCATGCTAAACGGCAGACAGATATTGAACTCGCCGGTCAGGTTGCCGATCTCCACATGGAACGGGGTATTCACGACGATATCGTTAGGCGAGGTGGTGATGTTGGTGAATTTCACCTGCATCTCCGAACGCACATACTCCACTTCCAGCGGGTGAATCGCCTTCCAGGCATCGCTGTAGCCTTCAAGCGCCAGCTTCAGCATGCGGTTAATGACCCGCTGCTCCGTATGGGTGAACTCACGACCTTCGACCTTCGTCGGAAAACGCCCATCACCGCCGAAGAGGTTATCGACCGCAATAAACACCAGGCTCGGCGAGAAGACCACCAGACCTGTACCGCGCAGCGGTTTCAGATGAATCAGGTTGAGGTTGGTCGGCACCGGCAGGTTACGGGCAAACTCGTGATACGGCTGAATGCGGATCGCGCCAACGGTGATATCCGGGCTACGACGCAGCAGGTTAAAGAGCCCCATACGGAACTGACGTGCAAAACGTTCGTTAATAATCTCCAGCGCCTGCAGACGTTCACGTACTACGCGACGCTGAGTATTCGGGTCATAGGGGCGAATATCGCTCTCACCCGCTATCCCTGGCGTTGGATCATCGCTCTTATCGCTGTCGCCATTGAGCAGCGCATCGATTTCAGCCTGAGAAAGAATACTATCGCCCATGTCTTTACCGCAGAATGAAGGCTGTATACAGAACGTCAGTGACTTCCTGCTTAGGTTGGCCAGATACCAGCGGTACGGCCAGCGTTTGCTTAATAGCGTCTACCAGTTTTTGCTTACCTTCATCGGTCGCGAGCTGTGATGCGTCCTGACGAGAGAACAGCAACAGCAGACGGCTACGCACTTCTGGCAAATATTCGCTCAGACGTGTGCGGGTCGCTTCGTCTTTCAGACGCAGCGTGATACCGACATAGAGGACGCGATCTGCCTCTCCCAGATTGACGGTAAAGGTATCCAGCGCAAAGAAGACCGGCGCAGGTGGCGGCGGAATCTCTTCTTTTACTTTTTCTGTCGGTGCCTTGTTCATGCGCCAGTAGCTATAACCGGCGGTCGCGCAGGCGGCGAGGGTAATCAACACCAGCAGCGGGATCCAGATGGAACGCTTACTTTTTTTGCTGATAGCGGAGTCAGTCATCTGATACGAGCTTCCTGTTTCGGGTACTGCTAATAAAGTGATTATCCCGTGTCCTTACCGCGTCAAAGCGTGGAAAAGACGAGGATAATCACGCTACCTCTGGCGTTTAGGCGAAGATGTCTACCGCACCATTACCGCGGGCGGCAGACTGCAAGGCGGCCGGGGTTGGCAGAATCTCATCGCTCTCTTCATTAAAACCACCCTGATGACCAGAGCGGGAAGCCTGTCCCTGCTGCTGCGACGAGGCATTTTGCTGTCCTGCAAAGCTCTCGCTGCTCACGCTGCTTTGGGTAAGCTGAATACCGCTTTCAGCCAGGTTGGTACGCAGAACCGGAATGGCGGCTTCCAGTGCGGCCCGCACGTGACTGTGCGCTGACACCATTTGCAACTGCGCCTGGTTATCATCCAGTTTAAGTGAAATCTGCACCTGACCCAGATTTTCGGGGTGCAGACGCAGCTCGGCGCTCTGCAGGCCCTCTTTGGTAAACAGGGTGATGTGCTGGCTGACGCTCTGGCGCCAGTCATGGCTGCCCAGCGGTGCGCTGACCACCGGCGCGGCAACCAGGGTTGGCTGTGCGGCATTGGCGGTATTCAGTACGGGGGCGATGCTGGCGGTTGGCGTGCCAGATACCGTCGGAGAAGGGGTGCTATCCACCTCGTGCTTCGTAGCGACCGCCGCTACGGCTGGGGAGAGCTGATTATTGCCCGGAAGCGCTACGGTCGGATCCTGAGCAACCTGTTTACCTGTGCGCTGGGCGTCGGTCTCCAGCGCAGGTTGACGTCCGGCGCTCGCTCCCGTCAGCGGAACCTGAACAGCAATGGCGTCGCTGCTCATCGCTTTCGGCGCGGCGATGGTGCTGGCCTGCTGCTGATGCGGCAGCATCGCCATCAGGGCGCTCAGGCCCGCCAGCTCGTCATCGCTCAGCTCGCTTTTGCTATCGGCCTCTTTAACCGCCTGCGTCAGCGTCTTCAGCACGTCGGTTTTACCCGCCGGCATTAAGCCAGAGACCAGCCCCTGCAGCGTGCCCTGCTGAACGCTATCGTCAGTGAATTTAATCTCTTTACTTGCCAGCAGATCGCTCAGGGCGCTGGCATCCAGGCTTTCGTCGCCTTTTAACAGCGCTGCTTTCGACAGTTTGTCGCCTGCCGCCTGCAGATCGCTAAGCGTCAGCGGCGTCTCTTTGCCCTGCGCTTTCGCATCGGTTAATGCACCCGCCAGCAGAGCAAGAAAATCTTGCCCGCCGTCGGCGGCTTTACCGCCCAGCGCACCGCCGGTAAGGTCGGTATCGCTTGAGAGCAGTTGTTGCAGTGTGATCATTCAGGTTTCCTCATTGAAGCGCGCTGGGCAAACTCATCCATTTTTTTCTGATCAAGGCGGTTTTCGGCCAGAGTCGCGGCGGCCACTTGTCTCTCCTGCAGGGTTTGCCAGGCCTGTAACCGCTGTTTTTTCTCTCGCCAGAAATTGAGCGCCGTATCGACTTTCTGGTTCCACTGGTCAAGCTGCTGGCGATGCTGATCGATCGCCTTTTCCAGCGTCTGGATAAACTGCTGATAGTTGATCCACCGCTGGCTGCCGATGCCCTGTGTCATATCGTTGTTGAGGTTGGAGCGATACTCATGCTGATAGTCGATCAACATTTTTAGCTGCTCCTCAGCCTGCTGATAGCCGCGACGCATAGCGCCGAGTTGTTGTGCGGCGTTATCAACTTCTTTTTCGGCCAGATCTTTCAGCGTCGTTAATGCGCTATTTTGTGCCATGACCTTCGCCCTCTACCTCTGTTACACCTGCGGGAAAATATGCTCCAGAGCCTGAATCGAATCTTCCCAGTCAGCTTTTTCAAAAATACCTTGTTGCAGATAGGCCTCCAGCTGTGGCCAGAGCGCAATCGCCTTGTCGAGCATCGGGTCGCTGCCTTTGGCATAGGCGCCGACGCTGACCAGATCGCGGTTACGCTGGAAGCTGGAGAGCAACTGTTTGAAGTTACGCACGCGGGCGTAATGCTTCTCGCTAATCAGCGCGGTCATCGCACGGCTGATTGACGCTTCGATATCAATGGCCGGATAGTGACCCGCCTCGGCCAGGCGGCGCGACAGCACGATGTGCCCATCAAGGATGGCGCGCGCGGAGTCGGCAATAGGGTCCTGCTGGTCATCACCCTCGGTGAGGACCGTATAAAACGCGGTGATGGAGCCCCCACCGGTGATGCCGTTACCGGCACGCTCTACCAGCGCCGGGAGTTTGGCAAACACCGACGGCGGATAGCCTTTAGTGGCCGGCGGCTCGCCAATCGCCAGGGCGATTTCACGTTGCGCCATGGCGTAGCGGGTGAGGGAGTCCATGATCAGCAGTACGTGCTGACCGCGGTCACGAAAATCTTCGGCGATACGGGTGGCATAGGCGGCACCCTGCATGCGTAGCAGGGGAGACACATCGGCCGGGGCGGCAATCACCACCGAGCGGGCGCGCCCCTCTGCACCGAGAATGTTCTCGATAAAATCTTTGACTTCGCGGCCACGCTCGCCGATTAACCCCACCACGATCACATCGGCCTGGGTGTAGCGGGCCATCATGCCCAGCAGCACCGATTTACCGACACCCGAGCCCGCAAAGAGCCCCATACGTTGACCACGGCCGACGGTCAGCAAGGCGTTGATTGGACGCACGCCGGTGTCCAGCACATGCTCGATCGCCGTACGTTGTAATGGGTTGAAGGGGGCGGTGATCAGGGCCCCGGTTTCGGTGGTATCTGGAGCAGGCAGGCCGTCGAGCGGTTTACCTGCGCCATCCAGTACGCGACCGAGCAGCGCCGGACCGAGCGGCAGCTGTTTGCCACTCTGCAGACCGTCACCGGTTAAACTTTTGGCGTAAACGCGGGCGCCGGGGAGAACGCCTTCGACTTCTTCCAGCGGCATCAGGAATAGCCGCTGGCCGTTAAAACCGACCACTTCGCTTTCAACTTCGCGGATATCGGCGCCGTCCTGACGTTCAATAATACAGGTGGCGCCCAGCGGCAATTGCAGGCCGGTCGCTTCCAGCACCAGGCCGGTAGCGCGGGTCAGACGACCGTAACGACGAACCGAAGGCAGCTGCGCCATTTTCGTTTCGAAATTATCCAGCGTGGTGAGCCAGCGGGTGAGGCGCGCGGTCATCAGACGACTCCCGGCGCTGCCAGACGGCACAGCTCCTGCCAGCGGGTAGCGACGCTGGCATCAAGATCGCCTTCATCCGCAGAGACTTTACAGCCCCCGTGATGCAGCGTCGGGTCGCCACGCAGACGCCAGCCGTGCAGGCTAAGCGTGGCACCCAGCATCTCTTCCACTCGCTGCAGATCGTCCGGATGGACGCGCAGCTGCGGCTTACCGCTAAACAGCGGCTCCTGCTGGAGCAGACCCTGGATCTGTTTTATCAACGACGAGTTGTCTACCGGCGGCGTGTGGCCGATAACCTGACGCGCGGCTTCCAGCGCCATCTGCATCAGGCGTGAGGCAATGACGCTGTCCAGCGCATCCAGCGTATGCTGGAATTCGCTCACCAGCTGCTGCATACGGGCGTGAAGAGGCGCTTGCTGTTGACGCGCCTGCGCCAGACCCTGCTCCAGCCCCTGAGCCAGACCCTCCTGGTAACCCTTGTCGTGCCCTTGCTGGCGGCCTTCGTTCATGCCCGCGGTATAACCCTGCTCGTGGGCCTGCATCTGGATCTGCGCTAACTGCTGCGCCTTAAGCTCTTCTTCGCTAAGCTCGGGCACGTCGGTCTCTTCGCCGTCGGGCGTCTCTGTCGCCGTTACGGCAGGCACAAACTCCGCGAGGGGAGGGGCGAGGTCATCCGGTGTCCAGACCTTCCACGGCAGTTCGTTAGACATAGGTATCCTCGCCGCTGCCAATTACCATCTCGCCGGTTTCGGCCAGACGACGAACAATAAGCAGGATCGCTTTCTGCTCGTTCTCCACCTGAGACAGACGAACCGGACCACGGTTGGCCAGATCGTCGCGCAGGATATCGGCTGCACGCTGGGACATATTGCGCAGGAATTTCTCGCGCAGCGGCTGTTCGGCCCCTTTGAGGGCGATAAGCAGCGACTCGGAGTCCACTTCCTGCAGCAGGCGCTGAATACTGCGATCGTCCACTTCGACCAGGTTTTCGAACAGGAACATCTCGTCGATAATCTTTTGTGCCAGCTCGCCATCGAACTCGCGCACCGCCGAAATAACGGCCTCTTCCTGCTGCGTTTTCATCAGGTTGATAATTTCGGCTGCGGTTCTCACGCCGCCCATTTTGCTGCGCTTGAGGTTCTGGCCATCGAGCAGGCCGTTCAACACTTCGGTCAGCTCTGCCAGCGCGGCAGGCTGTACGCCGCCGAAGGTGGCGATACGCAGCATGACATCGTGACGCAGACGTTCGTCGAACAGCGCCAGAATATCTGCCGCCTGGCCACGCTTGAGGTGAACCAGGATGGTGGCGATGATCTGCGGATGCTCGTCGCGAATAAGGTCGGCGGCGCTCTGCGGCTCCATAAAGTTAAGCGTTTCGATACCGCTGGCGGTGTCGCGGGTTTCGAGAATGTCTTCCAGCAGGCTGGCGGCACGCTCTTCGCCGAGTGCCTTGACCAGCACTGAACGCAAGTATTCGTTGGCATTGACGTTCAACGCTGCAAACTGTTCTGCTTCCTGCTCAAACTCGGCCAGCACGTCGGTCAGCTGCTTGTTCGAGATCTGGCGTACATTCGCCATCGCTGAACTGAGGATCTGAACTTCGCGCTGGGAGAGGTGTTTAAACACCTCTGCCGCACGATCCTCGCCAATGGTCATCAGCAGGATGACACTTTTATCCGTTCCGGAAATGTTACTCATGTTCTTCGTTACTCATCCACTGGCGAATGACCAGCGCCACGACGCGCGGATCGTTGTCTGACATTTCGCGAATACGCTGGCTCATGACCTCGGCGCTCAGGCGCTGATTAGCACGACGCTGCTGTTGCTGCTCGTCTTTGCTGAGGCGGACTTCCACCGCTTCTTCGGTCTCTTCACGCTGCGTGAGCATCTCTTGCTGTGCCTTGATAACCTCTGCACGGCGATTGAGCTGTGGGCGAATGGCTTTACGCCACAGCAGCCACGCGACAAGCAGAACCAGCAGCCAGCGACCGGCAGACATCAGCTGATCAATAAACGTCTGCTGTTGCCAGAACGGCAGTTCACCGCCTGTTTCGTCCGTTGCGCTGAACGGTGAGTTGACCACGTTGAGCGTATCGCCACGTTTCTCGGAGTAGCCCATCGCCTCGCGGGTCAGATTTTCAATCTGTTTCATCTGCTCTGCGGTGAGCGGCAGGGGTTTGCCATCTGGCAGGGTTTTGTAGTTCACCACCACGGCGACGGAGAGACGCTCGATGTCGCCCACATTCTGTTTGGTGTGGCGAATCGTACGGTCAACTTCGTAGTTGGTGGTTTCATTACGGCTGCTGTTGCGTGGGCCGGAATTCGCCGCCGTTGACGTCGTCTGTTGCTGATTATTCTGCTGACCCTGCTGGTTCTGAGCCGGCGTAGTGATCGGTGCAGTGTTGGCCGGTGCAGGCTGGTTAGAGAGCGCACCCGGCACGCCGCCCGCATTCGGGCCGCCAATCTGCTCACTCTCGTTAACCTGACGTGAACGCATTACCGCCTGCGACGCTTCACCGTTCGGACGATACTGCTCTTCAGTCTGCTCTTTATTAGCAAAGTCGATCTGCGCGGTGACCTGCGCATGGACATTGCTGTTACCGACAATAGGGCCGAGGATAGATTCGATGCGGCGCTGAACGCGGCTTTCAACATCATTGGCGTATTTCAGCTGGGCATCATTCAAATCGCGACCGCTGGTATTGGACTGGGTCAGCAGGTGCCCGCTCTGGTCTACCAGGGTCACGTTGCCCGGCGGTAAACCGGCGACAGCGCTGGAAACCAGGTGCACAACCGCGTTGATCTGGCCTTCATCCAGCGCACGGCCAGGCTCCAGGTTTACGGTAACGGAGGCGGAAGGGGCTTTTTGCTCGCGGACAAACAGCGACGGCTTCGGCATGGCCAGGTGAACGCGGGCGCTTTTCAGCGGCCCCAGTGTTTCGATGGTGCGGGCCAGTTCACCTTCCAGCGCACGCTGGTAGTTGACCTGCTCGCTGAACTGACTGATGCCAAACTTTTCCTGATCCAGTAACTCAAAGCCCACGGCGCCGCCTTTCGGCAGACCTTGCTGAGCCAGACGCAGGCGCAATTCATGAACTTTGTCTGCCGGAACTTCCAGCGCACCGCCATTATCAGCGAAGCGGTAAGGGATGTTCATTTGGGTCAACTGGGTGACGATGGCACCGCCATCCTGATCGGAGAGGTTGCTATAAAGGGTGCGATAGTCAGGGGCTTTGGCCCACAGGACCATGGCGACAATGATAGCAATAGCAGCAGCACCGGCGACAATCAGCGGTACTTTTGGGTTCGCGCGCAGGCGACTCATCCACTCGAGAGGTTTAGTTTGAGGTGCTGTTGTTGCTGTTGCACTCATAGCGCACCTCGTGACTCTTCGTGGATTACATTATTCGTGTAGAGAAACAAAACAGACTCCCGGGTCGGCAAACACGACAAAAATTCCATATTTGATGGCTGTGTCATTATTTGATGATTCGGGATTTTCTATGCGTCAAATAACCTGGTTTTTTCGCGCTATTTAGCGCCTTTATCTTATTGACAGGCTGGTACTCTTGAGCGCGTAAAAATCCATCCAGGAGAGAGTCATGGCAATTCAGGGTATTGAAGGCGTTATCAGCCAGTTGCAGGCAACGGCAATGACGGCCCGTAATCAGAACGTGGCGGATGTGCAGCCAACCGTGAGCTTTGCCGGTCAGCTGCATGCCGCGCTGGACCGCATTAGCGAAACCCAGTCTGCCGCCCGCACCCAGGCAGAGAAATTCACCCTGGGAGAGCCAGGCGTAGCATTGAATGACGTGATGACCGATATGCAGAAAGCCTCTGTGTCGATGCAGATGGGTATTCAGGTCCGTAATAAACTGATGCAGGCCTATCAGGACGTCATGTCCATGCAGGTTTAGGTTTTATCAGGCTGGCGGCCTCATCGCTTTAATGCCACAATATTTTTTTCTTCTCATGTGAGAAAGATGATGAAAAAAATAGCAATTATTGGTGCGCTGATGGCCTTAAGCGGATGTGTGCAGGTTGATAACTATCAGGATGTGGTTAAACATCCGGTCCCGGCCAGTCTGGCGGGCTACTGGCAGACGAAAGGGCCACAGAGCAAACTGGTCAGTCCGGAGGCCATCGCTTCCCTGGTGGTGACTCCGCAGGGCGATACGCTGGATTGTCGCCAGTGGCAACGGGTGATTGCGGTACCGGGAAAAGTCATGCTGCGTTCAGATGATTTTTACAACGTGACCAGCAAGCTCGATATCTATTCTCTCGAACGCGATGGCAGCCTGCTTGAGTACGATGGGATGACGCTGGAACGCGTGACCCGGCCTACCGTAGAGTGTGCTGACGCGCTGGAGAAAGCGCCGCTCGCCAGCCAACTGCCATAAAACCGCGCCGGGTAGGGCACAAGCACTACCCGGTCTCGTTACTACAGCACCTCTTCTAACACCCACACGCTGACGCTGCCTCCATGGCAGGTGAAGACCCCGGTGCCGCTTTCATCGGTAATGACGGTCTCGTCGCGGTTACCGAGAAAATCCTTCCACTGTTTGTTGCCATAATTTTCGCCGAGGGTGATTGTTTTCTCTCCCTCATCGCCATTGGACAGTACCACTACGCAGCCGGGATCTTCTTCCGTGCCGCTGCGGCTAAAGGCGATACAGTTAGGATGATCGAACCAGAGGGTCTGGATCCCATGTGCATAGCGCTGACGGGCGAGAATGAGTTTATCCAGATGTTCAATGACCGGCATATCAACATGGTAGGTTTCGCCATCCCCGCCGGTATCGTCGTAACTGGCACCATAGAGATCCGGATAAAAGACGCTGGGGACGCCATTTTCCCGCAGCAGGATCAGGGCATACGCCAGAGGTTTAAACCAGGCTTCCACCGGGGCTTCCAGCGCCTGCAGCGGTTGGGTATCGTGGTTAGCCACCAGCGTGACCGCGTGGAAGGGATCGGCTTCCACCAGCGTGCCGGTAAAGATCTGACTCATGTCGTAATCCCGTCCCTGAAGCGACGCTTCGTGGAATTTCATATGCAGCGGGGCATCGAACAGCATGGTCTTACCTTCAACCTGATCGATATATTGCTGCAGTTTATCCACCTCGTGAGACCAGTACTCCGCCACGATGAACAGCGGCGTTGGCGCCACTTCCTGAACGTGCTCAATCCACTCTTTATAAAACCACGCCGGAATGTGTTTCACCGCATCGAGCCGGAAGCCGTCGCAGCCGGTCTGCTCCATGACCCAGCGCGCCCAGTATTTGATCTCCTCCGTCACGGCGCGGTTGCGATAATCGATGTTTTCACCCATCAAATAGTCGAAGTTGCCCATTTCATCGTCAACCTGGTCGTTCCACCCTTCGCCGGTATAGTCGTTAACGATTTTGAAGATGCCGTCTTCATTCGGATTTTCGATATGGTCCACGCCGCTGAAGCATTTGTAATCCCAGATAAAACGCGAGTATTGCCCGGCGCGTGCGGGGAAGGTATAACGGGTCCAGGCTTCGCAGGTAATAATCTCATCGTCGATCTGGGTACGATCCTGCTCATTCACTCGCTGCACGCGGACCGGTTCTTTCTCGTCGGCGCCCATTTTATGGTTCACCACAACATCAAGCAGAACGGCAATCTCGTTGCGTTTCAGCGCATCGATGGCAGCGAGGAGTTGGGCTTTATCACCGTATTTGGTCGCGACCGAGCCTTTCTGGTCAAACTCACCAAGATCGAACAGGTCGTAGGTGTCATAGCCTACGGAATAGCCGCCAGAGGCGCCTTTACAGGCCGGAGGCAGCCAGACCATATTGATGCCGATGTCATTGAGACCGTCAGCACGTTCGGCTACTTCAGACCAGAGTTTTCCGCCGTCGGGGTAATACCAGTGAAAGAGTTGTAACAGGGTGGGGTTTTTCATCATCCGTGCTCCAGAAGCCGTTAGGCAGACCTCTGGAGTATGGATGAAGAAATCATAATTGGGTGTCGCGGGTCAGGCTTTCTGGATAAAGAATATTGCCAGAGAGTTTGCCATAAGCAGTAGAAATAGATTGTTGTTTACCGGTTTGCGTGATCAACTTGCGCAGCTCATCCATTCTTGCCGATAACAACTCTTTCAATTCAGTTTCATTTTGCAGCACCTTTTCCAGCAGAAAACGTGCCTGCTCAATTTGCGCTGGCGGACAGGAGGAGATCGAATTCTGTCCGATGCTTTCGACTAACTTAACGTACTCTGTCTCTTTTTGAACCAGCTCATCCCAGGAGCCGGAATGTGCGAGATTCAGCATGGCAATACTCAGGGCATGTAGGGCCTGCCAGTTGTGAAGAGCAGTGCTAGGATTATTCATCAAGATTATCCTGAAATGGAGGTAGCATTGGGGCCGATCTGTTTCCACGCGTCCGCAATGTTATTCAATAAACCCTCAACCTCGACAATCGCCTCGACATCATTACGTAAGTTCGCGTGTAGTAAGCGGCGTACCATATAGTCATATAGCGCGGCGAGATTAGCCGGTAAGTCGCTGTCGACTTCCATGTTCAGGCCAGCCTTTAAGCCATTGTCGATGATGTTGATGGCTTTTGAAAGCGCCTCCCCTTTCGCAGGAATATCCCCCTGCTCAAGAAAAAGGCGCGCTCTTACAAGCGCGCTATAAGCACCGTCAAACAGCATGACAACCAACTGGTGCGGGCTGGCACTCAAAACGGCAGATTCGAGACCTACCTTTTGATAGGCCTGTACACCAGAATTGCTATACATATCGGTTCCTTTCTTATTTGCTACTGAACTGCGAGGTCAGGTAAGACGCAGTGCTGTTAAATTTAGTGACCAGTGAATCCAGGTCACTGAACTGCTTTTTATACCGGGCCATTGTGGCTTCAATAGACAGTTCCATCGCGTCATAACGTTGGCCAATTGTTTTCAGTGTGGCGTTGATTCCGTCTTTCGCGTTCTGAATAACACCTTCTTTACCCACAGAGGTGCTCAGCATATCTGTCAGTTTGTTATTCATTTGGGTAGCGAAACCGGTCGTTTTACCATCCCCGACGAAGTAAGCCTGAACGCCAGCCGGATTGTCTGTCAGCGCCTGAGTTAACTTTTTATCGTCAATCTTCAGATTACCAAACGTGCCGTCAGCGCCCTTCAACGGGTCCTGGGTGATACCCAGTTGCGCCATAATCGCATAAGAACCTGTCTGGACATTGGTCAATAAAGCACGCAGATCTGACTGTACTCCCCTGATAGTGCTGTCACCCATCAACACCCCGTTACCGGAGTTTTGAGCCGTTGCACCTGTTGCTGGCGGTACATACTTGGTCAGAGAAGTAATGGTAGATTGCAGGGAGTTATAAGCAGTAACCCACTCAGTTATGGCTTTTTTGTTGTCGTCGGTAGAGCGGGTGACTGACAGCGTTTCATCGGCCGTACTTGGCGCCTTCAGGGTTAAGGTGACCCCAGGGAGTGCGTCCGTTACGGTGTTACTCTGACGGATGATATCGATGCCATTGACGTTGACGACGGCGTTTTGTGATTCTACTTGTTCATTAAGTGCCGCACCGCCAATCACCGCATTCAGCGTATCGTCCCCGGTGACGGTAACCGTCATGTCCGAGTCGGTACCCGTGGTTTTTGATGACAGCATCAGACGGTAATCGCCGGTATCTGCTTTCACAATACTTGCAGAGACGTTGCCGTTGGCCGCGTTAATGGCTTTAGCAATACCATTCAGGGAGGTATCGCCATCGGCCAGCGTCACGGTTAAGGGTTTGCTGTCGGCGCCAGCCTGGGTGATGGTGATGGTACGACTGTTCCCGGCCGTGGTTGCACCCAGCTGTTTGGTATTACTATCAATGGTGCCCGGTGCGGTAGTCAGTACCTGACCTTTGGCAATTTTGCTGACATTAATGGTAAATTCGCCAACGTTGGCATTCGTTGACGTGGTGGCTGCGAAGGCAGTATTGGTGCTGGTGACAGATGTTGAGTTCCATGTATCTGTCTTGGCCAGTTTAGCCGCAGCAGTTTGCAGAGTGGTCAGCGCGCTTTGCAGTTTGCCGTAACCGGTAATCTGCGCATCATATTTCGTTTTCTGTGTGGCAATAGCCGTTAACTTCGTCTCTTCCGCAGCCTGTAACTTATCGTACAGATCTTGCAAACCTGGCATCCCCACCCCAAGGTTGCTAATAGTGGCCATAATTTATTCCTTTCCAATGGTTGTTTCAGACCTATATCGGCCAAAATGATGAAAAGTTTACGCTGTATGGAAAAAATTAATCGGGCAAAAAAAACACCTCTATACGCTTTTATAGCGTCAGGTTTTTTAACGCGCGTTATCTGCTTTACGGTTTTTTTCTGAGCGTGAAAAATGAACGATTTGAGCTATGGCGATGTCCGCGGACGGGGCTTCATAAGAAATAAAATAAAAAAATACCTTAAATAACAATAATTTGAATTTTTTATAAGATATTTTCTAAAGTCTGTTGCCGGGACGTCGATAACCTTGTTGACGGTGAGAGACGCCGTGAGTGTTAGGCACCGACCTAGAAACCATTTTTGTTTAAGGAATTAAAATTATGGCCGTTATCAATACTAACCTGTTGTCCCTGACCACTCAGAACAACCTGAACAAATCTCAGTCTTCCCTGGGCACTGCTATCGAGCGTCTGTCCTCTGGTCTGCGTATCAACAGCTCTAAAGATGACGCTGCTGGTCAGGCGATTGCTAACCGTATGACCGCTCAGGTTAAGGGTATGACCCAGGCGGCGCGTAACGCCAACGACGGTATCTCCCTGGTTCAGACTGCTGAAGGCAACCTGAACGAAATCAACAGCAACTTACAGCGTATCCGTGAGCTGGCTGTTCAGGCCGCGAACGACACCAACGGTACTACTGACTACGCTTCTGTGAGCACTGAAATTACTCAGCGTCTGGGTGAAATCGACCGTATCGCTGGCGCAGCTAACTTCAACGGTAAAAAACTGCTTGATGGTAGCCTGACTCAGTCTCTGAACATCCAGGTGGGTGCGGGTACTGGTGCAACTGACACCATCTCTATCACCACTGGCGCGCTGATCAATGCTAAAGCTACCAGCCTCGACGCTGGCCTGACCGGTACCATCACCGACAACAGCTCTGCTAAAGCATTCATCACTGCAGCTGACAACGCAATCAGCAAAATCGATACTGCTCGTTCAAACATGGGTGCGATTCAGAACCGTTTCGAATCTACCATCAACAACCTGAACAACTCTATCTCTAACCTGTCTGCTGCACAGTCCCGTATTCAGGACGCAGACTACGCTACCGAAGTTTCCAACATGTCTCGCGCGCAGATCCTGCAGCAGGCTGGTACTTCTGTACTGTCTCAGGCAAACCAGGTTCCACAGGCAATGCTGTCCCTGCTGCGTTAATAGACGCGGTAAGTGCAAAAAAGGTTGCTGGAAACAGCAACCTTTTTTTATTGCATTGAGTCCGAATACCCGCTTCAGTAATGTGCAAAACAAGACTGCAATTCACAGCGTTTTCCTTTCATAGGCCCGTATTGCCGGGTGCTACTCTGCGTAAAACCCTCTTTTTAGTCGTCTGACGACATTTACCGATGAGTTATTACGATGAGTGAATTTGCACGAAGCCGGGCTATGCGTCAGTTTTATCGCAATTTATTTACCAGACTGATTGAGCTGCCCGAAACAGACGTTATGCCTACGCATATCGTCGCGGAGATCTTCAGTTTCAAAAGCCCCCATTTCGAGCGCCTCGAACCCCAGATACGCGCAGTAAGGACGGAGCTCGAGCCAGAAAAAGAAGAGGCGTTGAAGCATCTTCTCTGTGCGATCGTACTGGCGAACTATGCCCTTGACGATGCTGAATCAGAAGAGCGTCAACGGCTCTCTGCTGAATTAAATCCCCGAATTATTGAGTTTGTTGTTGCCGCATTGAAAGGCGACAGTAACGTAAATTATCTGGTTGCCGCTATTCAGATTCTTTTCCGCATTAACGAAATTTCTTCTGCGCTTTTCTTAATCAATAATAATCTTTCGCTAGTCAGTAAGTCAGGGCCGGTTCTGAAAATATTGTTGCTGATCTGTTTGATGGAAAATGATTACAACCAGGCGATGGTGGTGATTCAGGCGCTGACTGAAGATGCTTCGCTTATTGGCGAAGACCCAATGGCGTTGTTAATGATCACCTGCGGCATCTACAAACTGGGGGGGATACCCGATTCCTATATCGATTTCAGACCCCTCAATGAGCGCGAGCATCAAATTTCGGATGGCGATTACGCAGAATGGATCGCAAAAACGTCGAACAGTAAAACGACGGTTCTGGTAGCCTGCGATAAATATGACTATTTTGAACACGCGATACCGCTGCTGTACTCGGTTTATGAAACCAACCGCGATGTGCTGGATGTCCATCTTCATCTCTTCAACTGTGATGAGGAGGTCAAACAGAGCGTAATGTCACTGCGTGAGCGCCTGCCTGAACTCCATATTTCTGCCACCCACGAAGAGATTCCAGATCATGAGGCGATGTCCGTTTACTACGACTGCCGTCGAATCGTTTTCCTGCGACATGCGCTGCAAAAATTCGCCACGCCGATTATTGCTCTCAATGCCAATACATTAATGCGTCAACGCTGGGCATCTCAAACTACGCCACTCATGTTATTACACAGTGAAACCGCACCATTTTGGGAGGAGATTTCCCCAGGCTTTATCTATGCGAATCCTGTTGAGCTGACCCAACGTTACCTTGATCGGGTCGCCGGGTTTATTGACGTCAATCTTAAAAGCGGTAACGCCACATACGGCCTTGATCCGGTGGCACTGTTTGCCGTTCTCGACACCTTCACGGGATCGGAACAGATGCAAATCTCCCGGGTTGATTGTGACTCTCTACTTAGCAGCAAGAATCAAACTGAGGCTTTCTGTTGGGTTAATGAGAGAAATAACCGCGCCAGTGCAGAATATTTAGCGTCGCTCAAGCATAAATATCATCACTAATTCCCTCAAAAGGGAAAATAGCATAACGACGATCTGGAAGAGAATGTGACAACAAATTATCCAGGCTATCGGATTACTCCCGAGGCCATTCATGCCGCCGCAAAGATCAACGATCTTGCGACAACCTCTCCTGCGAATGCACGTATTCTCGAACTGGGTTGTGGTTCGGCGTTGCGTCTTATTACGCAAGCCGTTGCTAATCCACAAAGTATCGCCATTGGCATTGATATCGATGAGCAGGCCATTCTTCAGGGCCAACAACATATTACAAGCCAGGGATGCGCTAACGTTGAAGTTTTTGCCGCTGGATTAGGCGACCTTCTGGCCGCGGATCCTGGTGAGTTTGATTACATTATCATTCACCAGACCTTTTCATTCCTTGGCAAAACCGAGCGTGAAGCATTGCTGCAGTGGAGCAAAGCGCATTTATCCGCCACAGGCGTGATCGCTATAAAATGGTCGGTACTGCCAGGGAGCGTTACCCAGTTATCCTTGGGTGAGGCGTTGCGTTTTCATTTGGAACGTGCGCAAGAGGGGAGCGATCTCCTTGCCACAGCGCGCGCGATGTTAAGTTTTATGCTGGTGACGCTGGAAGAGGGAGCGTTAAAAAACGAAGTACTTAGCGCTGAAAAGATGGACGATACTGAGCTGGCGTTGCGATATCTGACTCCAACAGACGGGGCTTGTAATCTGACTGCATTCAATGCGCAGGCGCACGAGGTGGGCTTACAGTATCTCGGCGATCTCATGCCCCAGTATGAGATGGGCCATTTTTACAATCCTGCCATTGAAGAGATGTTAAATGCCGTCAGCGCCGATGCCAGTCGTCTGATGGCGCAGCAGTATCTCGATTATGCTGTACAGCGGCGAGAGCGCTTTACGCTGCTCTGCCACCAGGCTGCAACCACGCCTCAGAATCAACCTGAACTGGGTGAGTTGAAAAACCTGCACTGGGCGGGATGTTTCTTACCGGTAGAAGTCGATGCGGCGAAAGCTTCCCATCTCTATAAAACTAGCAAGGGAAAGGTGATACGCAGCGATAACGGCATAATCATACGTATTATGGAGCTGCTGGGTAGCGCCTGGCCGATGTCATTAAGTTTTGAGCAGCTGGTCTTTAATTGCCAGTCGCCCGAGTCAAAAGAAGATATCCATGAGACGGTATGGGAGTCGCTGAAGTCGCTGTTTATGAGCGCCCCCGAAGGGCTTTACTGGAGTGCTTCGCCGTCAGCGTATAATAGTGCGCAGAACGAACAGCTGAGATTTGTAGGAGCGTTACCTTCGGCATGTCCGGTTGAAAATACCCCTGTGCTTAATCTTTGGGGGGAATCCGTGACGTTAACCCCTGAAGAGTGGAATTTTATACACGCTGAGATGAATGTTGCGAGCCGGACCGCCTGGGAACATTATTCAACGTTAAAAATGAAAGGCCTGTTGATAGGGTCATCTGCGGCCTGGAAAAATCAGCTACAGCTTTTCTTACGTGCAGGCATGACGGATGTATTAAAATCCCAAATACCTTTCCTGTTGCTGCTGAGCGTTAATCATCAGCGAGGGGGCTTGTTGCAGGATGATGTCCATGAGCCTGCGCTAGCCGATTACAACGTCGATTCTGTCTATCAACGCGTGAATGAGTTCATCAGAAAAGGTCAAACTCAAAAGGCCAGAGAGTATGCGCAGGGATTAATAGAAATTGATCCTGATAATATTCATATTCTTCGTTGTTATTCCCGGGCATGCGTGTTGACGTCTTCATGGGATGACGCGCTGGCGGCGCTGTGCAAATTGATGGGGTATTATTTTACCAGTCTCGATATTTACTACGATTTAGCGACGGTCTTACAGAAAAAACGGGAGTTTTACTGCGCGCGGAATATTATTCGTACATTGACGCGGCTTAACCCTAAAAATATAGACTACTGGCTTAGTCTCGCTTCTCTTCACCACGCCTATGGTGATATGACCCTGGCTGAAAAATGTTGCCGTGAAATAATGCGCTTCCAGCATCCGGGCGCGAACTCGCTTGGGTTGACCGGTATCATCCTGAGCGATAATCATAAAATGGCAGAGGCTCGCTATTTTATGGAAAAAGCGGTTGAGATGAGTAATTACAATTTCGGGTACTTTAGTAACTTACTCTTTGTCATGAGCCATGATGCTACGGTATCCCCTGAAGAGTTGCTGCGAAAACATCGCGAGTTTGGTCATCGGGTTGATGAATGGGCGCAAGGGTGCGAATTTAAACCCGTCTTAAAAAATACGAAAGAACCGGACAGAAAGCTCAGAATAGGGTTCGTTTCCGGCGATTTACGTAAACATCCCGTAGCCAATTTTTTGCTGCCGACCTGGAACGCACTGGATCGTGAAAAATTCGAACTGGTGGCCTACAGTACGCTTTTCATGAATGAAGACAGCGTTTATCGACACTTTCGTGATACCGCGACGTTATGGCGTCAGGTTGATGCCCTCAGTGATATAGAACTGGCCAATGTCATCGCCGGCGATGAAATTGATATCCTCTTCGATTTATCCGGGCATACGGCCTATAACCGTCTACCCGCATTTGCGCTGCGTCCAGCCCCGATCCAGTTGACCTGGATAGGTTATCCCGGGACGACGGGCATCAGTCAAATGGACTACATTTTATTGCCGACGACCCTGACTCAGTCACAGGTTCTCAGAGATCAGCTCACTGAGAAGATCATGTTTGTCGAGACGCGTAAGCACTTCGAGCCGCATCCTCAAAGCCCGGAGATAAATGAACTTCCTGCGCGACGTAATGGGTATATCACCTTTGGTAGCTTCAACCGGGCTAAAAAGCTTAATGACCATGTGCTTGGCGTATGGGCGAAAATCATGCTGGCCTATCCTGAATCAAAACTGCTGATGGGATTCATGACGGATGCGGATATGGTTGCTGCAATGACAAAGCGCATGCAGAAACTGGGGATTACCGAGGATAGACTGATTTTCAGAGGTTTAGCTGAGCTGGATGAGTATCTTGCTTATCACCATGAGATCGATATTTTACTGGATACTTTCCCGTATACCGGAGGGACCACGACTCATCATGGCGCATGGATGGGCGTCCCGACCCTGACTCTGAGCGGGCCAACGATCCCTTGTCTGCAGGGTGTGGATATTATGGGGGGATATCATCTTGAACAGTTTATTGCCGTTGATGAACAGGACTACATCGATAAAGCCGTTGCCTGGGGTGACAACATTGCTGAGCTTGCCGTCATTCGCCAGGGAATGCGTGCCAGAATCCCGGTAGCGAACGCGTCTGGTCATGAAATTGCGGCGAATTTAGAAAAAGCGCTCAGGGAAGCATGGCATATGTATTGTCGTGGAGAACAACCCCACGAGCTGATTATTACCAGTCAGACATTAAACGGATGATGATGAAACTGATGACAGAGTAATGCGTCGGTAGTGAAAGGGCAGGTGGCAATAACAGGCTACCTGCCTTTTAGATCGGCAATATTATTTCCAGTAATCGAGAAATCCATCTTTACCGAAAAGCCAGGTTGTTTGCAGCTCCTGGTTGATGCGTTCGATAACAGGCTTCACTTCCTTGTAAGGCTGTCGCAGGAAAACCCACGATTTGCTTTTAGGACTGTAGACCGAAGAGCGATATCCCCACTGTTCCATCAAAATGCTCATACTTTTATTGGTATGCACGCAGGTATGTACCGGGACGTCGATATAAAACCAGTTTGGATCTTCAGGGACTTTCTCAACAACGACGGTATGAATAAATAAACTGCCCGCATCTGAGACCAACCGGTTAACGTTATCCAGATCGTTACGGGTTAACACGTGCTCAAACATGGCGGAGTTGATGACTAAAGACCAGCCTTTGTCTTCGGGTTCGTCAATGTAGGTGAAGTCCGGGTTCTGGACATATTTGTCGTAGCAAAAGGTGTTGCGATTGAAATACTTCTGGATGAGATGGCTAAGCGTACCGTAGCCTGCTGCATAATCAAGAATTCGGCTGTCGTCGATAATATTATTACGCGCCAGCAACTCAATCATCAGCGCCTGTTCAGCATAGGGAGGCTGATTGAAGCCCAGCGTTTCGCGCCCGCCATTCTCATTGTAATGGTGAAAATCCGTGTTGAATTTTTCCCACTCCTCCAGGGAGAGTTCCTGATGCGTTTTCGAACTGAAAAACCCGCATTCAGGACACTGGTAATATTGCACCGGCATCAGGTTTTGCGTGAATTTTTCCGCTGAAGGTGCAAGATACTTGGCTTTTTCGAAATAGAACTTCATTTCGCTGTTACAGATGAGGCATGAGTTCGTCATGATGCTCCACGTTATAGAATATGCTGCCATTCAGCGCAGGTGATGAATGAGATTGAAAGCTCGTCTTGATAAATGTCGCACATCTTTGAAAGGATCAGGCGCAAAACAGATGCCTTTTTCAGCCCTTGTTTTCACGATGGCAGGGGCTCTGCATAAAGTGAGTTCAAATAGGCTGTAAAATGTCGGTTATTTTACCGATAAGCTGGCGGTCTTGCTCGCTATGATGAATCACGTCTTCATTACATGCAGGTTTGCACATGGGCGATAAAATTTTCGTCACCAGCCCTTTATTGCCTCCTTTAGAGGAGTTCATGCCTTATCTTCAAAAAATCTGGCAGAACCGAATTCTTACTAACGGCGGTGAATTTCATCAGGAACTGGAAGAAGCCCTGGCACGCTATCTGGGTGTGAAATACGTGTGCCTTTTTGCTAATGGTACGCTGGCATTGCTGACCGCGCTTCAGGCGCTGCGGGTCACCGGAGAAGTGATCACCACCCCGTACTCCTTTGTCGCGACATCACACACCCTGTTATGGAATGGTTTAACGCCTGTCTTTGCCGACATCGACCCGCACACCTTTAATATCGATCCTGAGCGCATTGAAGAGTTGATCACGCCTCAAACCACAGCAATTATGCCCGTTCATTGCTATGGCATTCCTTGCAATGTAGATAAGATTCAGCAGCTTGCCGATATTTATGGGTTAAAAGTTATCTACGATGCGGCCCATGCTTTTGGCGTTCGCCAGAACGAGACCAGTATCCTCAACCATGGCGATCTGTCGGTATTAAGCTTCCACGCAACCAAAGTGTTTAATACCTTTGAGGGCGGGGCGATAATTTGCCACGACAGCCGTACTAAACAGCGTATTGATTATCTTAAAAACTTTGGCTTCGCCGGTGAAACGCGCGTTGTCGCGCCGGGTATCAACGCCAAAATGAATGAGATGGAAGCGGCCTTTGGTCTGCTTCAGTTGCAATATATTGATAGTGCTTTACAGGAAAGAGCAGCGATTTCAAAACGGTACAGCGAGGCGTTAAAAGATATTCCTGGCGTAACCTTCTTTGATCCAAAAGACCGTTTTGAATGGAATCACTCTTATTATCCGATCCTTATTGACGACAGTTTTCCACTGAGTCGGGATGCGCTCTACGAAGCATTGAAAGCGGAGGATGTCTATTGCCGCCGTTATTTCTACCCGCTCATTAGCTCGTTTGCGATGTATAATCACCTGCCGTCTGCGGTATCAGACAAATTGCCTGTCGCCAGCCGACTTGCCGAGCAGATACTATGTCTGCCTATCTATCCCGGCCTGAAAATCGAGGATCAAATGCGGGTCATAGAGACTCTACGGCGTTACGCTACGATCCCGTCATTAAATCGTCAGGTTGCTTAATGTAAAAAGGCTTTGGATACCAAAGCCTTTTTTTATTAATGGGTGGGGAGCCGGTGCGCAGGAATGGCGTAAAGCACTAATTCACAGGCCAGTCTGGGATGGTGAGCACGCAGGTAAAAACGATAGCCAGGCTGTATCTGATGAATAAACTGTGGAATGGTGATGAGATCGGCTGGCTTATGGTAAAGACTAATTGCCAGTATCGGGTAATGTTCCGCTATCGTCGCCTGAGCACCTTTTAATGCCTCAAGTTCTGATCCTTCAATATCCATCTTAATAAAAGTCACTTTCTCGCCAGCAACCACGTTATCAATACTGTTAAGCGCAATTTCATCGCCGTCAGGCGCATCCGTTATGGCGGAGGAGAGGGCAAGGCCGGCATTAAAACGCAGCGTAGTATTGGTATTCCATATTCCAGCATTGATGCAGACGCACTGGGGCAAATTCGCCGTGTTTTGCTCCAGGAGTGCGAAGGTCATTTTGTCCGGTTCAAACGCGAAAATTTTCGCCGCAGGGGCAACATTTTGCTGCTCAAGGGCGCTGACAAAAGCGGCGATGCTGTCGCCATTATAGGCTCCGCCATCCACAAAGATCTCGTCGGCACCGAAGCGAATCAACTCACGTGGGAAGTAATGTTCCGGATGATAGACGCTGTGGTAATAGATTTCGCGCGCGCTAATTCGCTGGTTCAGATAAGCAATTAACGTGGTTTTTGACGCTTCGTCAGCCAGGTTGGCATAAAACGCATTAAGCCTCTCCTGATGCGTTTCACACCACGCCGTCGTAAAGTGCTCACCCGCATTAATGCCCACAAAGGTGGGATCATAAAAGAGGATTTCGCCGGCAGTACGTTCAAGCTGGACGCGTAATGGCTCATCGATAAACTGCATAGCGATAATGTAGTTATATTTCGATTCCTGAGCCGTGAGAGACTCTACACTCACAATGCGGTGGCCATTGAATTCATCCCCGGGTTTTAGCCACGCGTCACTTATCGCCACATAATCGACAGACATTCCCTGACGCTGCATAAAATCCCAGGTGATTTGCGCGACATAACCTGCACCACAAAGCACGATGGGGTGACCGTTAGTTTGCATCTGCGCCATCGTATCGATGAAGTGATTGCGGGTTTCACTGAGCATATCAAGTACGGCGTTCAATATTTTCTCCAGCATTAGGCGCAAGGGAAGGGGAAGAGGGGGGAAGAGCAATAACCCGCGTTAACATGGCGACCAAATCATAGCCGTCCCACTGCAGTGAAAAATCAAGCGTCTGGCCAAGGGGAACGATACGGTCCACACCTCTGAGCCCCGAAGCAAGCCAATTATTCAGCTCGTCAGACGAGACGCCAAAGGTGGCCATTGTCTGGCATCGTGAGTGACAAACTGGATTGATTTCATCAAGCGACCGCGCCACATACTCCATGAAAAAACCCCCATTGCCGCGCCAGTCGAGCGTCCCTTCCTCAAGATCAGAGAGCTCAACGCGCACGACAGTATTTTGTGCTCCCGAGACTTTTCTCACGCCAGCCACCTGGGCACTGAGTAAATATAACTGCGTCAGTTTATTTACCGCAGAGATGGGCTCAGGCGTATAACGCGCGGTGGCAAGCGCCTCAAAATTCTGCCAGAACAGGGCGCGTCCCTGCTGAACATTCTCACCCAGCCAGACGATAAGAGACGGAGAGGTACACGCGTTCTGATCGTTTAAAAGCGTGTCATTGTAAAATGCCCGCGCAAGCTGTTCCTTTTCAGGATGCGCCAGATACGCATCAGCGTTAATCGCCGCGATGGAGTAACGGTCGGCGAAAGCAATATCCAGTGCCCGCGGCGGCAGTGAAGAGTGACGCAAATCCGCTATGGTCTTGTCGCCACCCCAGATGATGCGCGTGTCACATAATGCCGACAGCGCATCATTGATGTGCCGCTGTCGATCATAACGGACAAGAATAATTCTGGGCCGCATCATGGGGTGGCTTTGGAGCGCACTTTTGATTAACCGTACGACGATCGCCGTCTGGGGGTGCTCGCGTCCGGGTAGACGGACAATATTAGCGTTACCGGTTAATAGCCCAGTGATAAGCGAATAGGCAAAATTGACCGCGACGTTGCCGGGAGCAATATGAAACGCCACGCCACGGCCGCAACGGTGCGCAGCGGAACGGTTTTCAGACTGCATACGCGCAATAGATGAGGGACGACACCAGAATCCCAGACTGACCACGTCCGGCCAGCTTTTCGCTTCGCTATCGGCTAACGTGAGGCGGGAAAAGGTGTCCAGAAAAGCGATAACCTCCGGGGCAAAAAGGGGTAACGCTTTTTGCGCAGGCATGCTGTGCAGGAGCGTTTCATCTCCCAGCATAAAATTCAGACCGCTAAGATTGTGCTGCATAGGTATCGCTACACCCTCGTAATTCGGCTTTCTTCAACCGCCCTGAGATACGCAAATATTTGCCTTTTCGTCCGCAGCTACAGTCATCTTCACCCAGGATGACGCCTTCATCTTCGGTTAGCAAAGCGTGTCCGGGATAGGATTCGGGTAACAGGGAGATCACCTGGATAATGCCTGACTGGCCGTGAGGCAGGACGGAAAAATCGCGCGGGTCACGGATAATGACGTCTGAGAAAATCGACGTATGCAAATGTCCCTGCTCGCACTGCATGTAAATACAGCCGGTTTGTTCGACCATGCCGTAATAATCGTGTACCGCCGGCAGGGCGCAAAGCGCATGCAGGCTTTCAGCAAAGACCTCGGGGGTCACCGCTTCACTTTGCAGTTTTTTCCAGCCGCCGCCGTGGATTAACAGGGCATTACTGAGGTCAATCTTTTGAGCGCTGGCTTTTAATGCCTGATAGAAATGCTGCCAGACCATAAAGGTGAAACCGAACAGCAAAATCCGCTTCCCTTGATGCTTCTCTAAGAAGGCTTCAATAACGGGCATATTCAGCTTCATGTTCTCGTCTAACGCCCAGGCACGATCGCTGCCAAATAACGAGAAACCTAAAATCCCGGCGCCACGGGCAGAGAATTGCTGGCGGTCTTTTAACACTTCAGGAGAGTCGATAATCAGCATCGGCAAACGCCCGGAGCCGGTAAATTGACTCACAATTTTTACCAGCGTTTTTTGCTGGTGGGAGGCGGTTGCCTTATCCAGATAAATACGCGAAACCTGCTGTCCGGTCGTGCCGGATGAGGTCATGGTTTTTACAATGTCGCTATCCGGTACGCTTTGTAATTTCAGTGTCTTGAACAGAGAAACAGGAAGAAACGGCAATGAGGCCACATCGTTAAGCGTCGCGGGGTCAAAGGATTGCGCATCCAGCATCCGACGATAAGGTTCGCACTGGGCATAATGGTGCGCGGTAAGGGCGCGCAGCCTGGCCAGTTGCAGCGCATGCTTCTCATCCCGTGCGAGCGAGTAGGGCGCCTGCGTTAGTATTGCTTCAAACGGAAGGGACATGATTTTTCAGCTCATGATAAATCGTCTTACCCGCGGCGTTTTGGGGAATCTCATCCAGAGTGATAACGCGAAACGCGGAGTGATGGAGCTGGCTTGCCGCCGCTGCATACTGTTTTACTGCGCTTTCAAGAGCGGCATCAGTAATGAAAATACAGAGTAGATCATCGCGGCCATCGCAGGCGCAGTGAAGGCCCGGGAATGCGGTTTTCAGTAGCGTTTCCATCTCGTCCATGCCGACGCGGTTGCCAAAAATCTTCAGGAAACGCTTTTTACGACCCACAATGGTGTAAAACCCGTCGGTATCTACGCGCGCAATATCGCCGGTGTGCAGAGTACCCTGAAAGGTATCTCCTGATGCCAAATCGCAACCACGCTCTGCATAACCCAGCGCCACGTTCTCCCCCTTATAGACCAACTCTCCGTCAATATCGGGGGCGGTGATAATGTCGCCATTTTCGTCAAGCAGTAGAAATTCGCCGCCGGGGATGGGGGTACCAATGGTGCCGCTTTTACGTTGCGCAAATTCTGGGGCAAGCCAGGCCATACGCGAGGTTGCTTCAGCTGCGCCATACATCACCACAAAACGTTTTCCGTGCTGGTCGGCATAATCGGTGAACTCTTTCACCAGCGCAGGGGCCAGTTTTCCGCCCGCCTGGGTTAGCGTTCGTACATCAGGAAGATCCATGCGCATAAAACGCAATTTTTTGAGCATCTCCCAGGTGTAGGGGACCCCGGCAAGCGAGGTGGCACGTTCATCACGCACAAATGTCCAGAACTCACGCTGCATGACGCTTGCGCTGGTCAGAAGCAACGTGGCGCCTGCCTTCAGATGGCTATTGACGATGGATAACCCATACACGTAATTCAGCGGCAAGCTGACCAGCCCGCGCTCTTTAGCGTCGATAGCAAGGTAGTTCGCAATGCTTGTGGAATTACTTTCCAGGTTGCGTTGACTTAATCGCACCAGTTTGGGACTGCCAGTGGATCCTGAGGTCGTCATCAAAAGGGCGAGATCATCATGCAGCGGGAATGGCGTAAGACCGGTAGCATGCAGGCGGAAAGTACCGTGCTCTTCGCGCCATAAAAACGTGGGATGGTAAGTGTCGATGAGCGACTGAACCAGGGCGTCGTTAAGCTCGCTGTCAAGCATCAGTGCCACGGCATTTTGCTTAAGACAAGCCAGATAACCAATAACGGTGTCACACTGATTTTTGCAGAAAATAAAGACCAGTGTACGAGGCGGGATGGTATCAGCCAGCGTCTGAACACGGTCTGTGAGCTCACCCCAGCTAAGGGTTTCTCCTCGATCGTCGACTAAAGCGAGATGGTCAGGTGAAACCTTATCAGTATGCCAGAACGCCATAATTTATAATGCACCCACTATCCGGGCAGTCAGCTGAGCTGCAGTAAGCCCGCTTTGCTCAAGCATCCAGGCATAGTCCCCAGCGTGGGGATAGCCCTGAGGAATACCGGCGATCATCAGTTTCGGTCGACGCTCTTCCCCGGCAATATACTCCGCAACGGCACTGCCCAGACCACCCGTCACGCTGTGCTCTTCTACCGTTACAAGCAGTTTTTTATCCAGGTGTTGTTGCAGTGTCGCCACATCCAGAGGTTTGATTGTGTGCATGTCAATCACCGTGGCCTGCACGCCCTGGTCCGCCAGATGCCCGGCTGCGGTGAGCGCAGTATGGACCATGCTGCCGGTGGCGATAATGGCAATATCCCCACCTTCACGCAACGTATTGGCTTTGCCTGGCACCAGTTCGAAGTCCTCTTTATAGACGATGGGCGCACGCATGCCGCCCGTCAGCCTCAGATAAACCGGCCCCGCATGCTCAAAAGCCGCCTGGGTCATTTTCACCGTGGCCGTACAGTCCGCCGGGGAGAAAATAGTGATGTTCGAAACGGAACGTAGCATCGCCAGCTCTTCAATGCCGTGATGGGTGGCGCCAAACATACCTGTTGCCAATCCTGAAGCCAGACCGACCAGCTTCACGTTTTCCTGCATATAGCCCAGGTTTAAGCGCACCTGTTCGGCTGCACGCAGGGTCAGGAAATTGGGAAACGAGGTGACAAAGGGGACAAAGCCGCTGGCCGCAAGACCCGCAGCCACACCGACCATATTCTGTTCGGCAATCCCGGCATTGAAGAAGCGCTCAGGGAAGGTGGTTGTGAAGCGGTCAAGACCGGAGGACTTACACAGATCGCCGGAAAGGGCCACGATGTTTTCGTGTTCGCGTGCCAGTTCCAGCAGCGCCATGCCAAAGGTACCGCGTGAGCCAAGCATGGACCATGAACGGATGGTGGCAGGTTTAAACTCAAGCATGGTGTGCCCCATTAAGTTCAACGAGCGCATCGCTGAGCTGTTGTGCAGAAATGCGGTTGCGGTGAAACTCTTTATTATTCTCCATGAAGGACACGCCCTTACCCTTGATGGTATTGGCAATAATGACCTTGGGTTTGCCGTTGTGCGGCTGCGCAAAAGCGTCAGCCAGTTCCCCCAGATCGTGTCCGTCACAGACAAGGGTTTCCCAGTGGCAGGCGCGCCAGAGGGCTTCGAGATCCATGCGCATGACATCTTCAGTGTGACCATCAGACTGTAAACCATTACGATCGACAATCAGCGTCAGGTTATCCACGTGATGATGCGCGGCCATGAAAGCACATTCCCAGATGGCGCCTTCATTGCACTCGCCATCTCCCACTAAGGCATAAGTATGCCAGGGTTCGCCTTTAAGACGGCGGCCCAGCGCCAGCCCCGTGGCAAAGGAGAGTCCCTGAGCCAGACTACCGCCGGAAAAATCGATGCCGTATTCGGGGTGCTTGGTAGGATGCACTTGCAGGACAGAACCGTTCAACTCGAAGGTGTTGAGCTGCTCTTCGGTCATGATGCCAAACTCACACAGCGTGGCGTAAAGCCCCAACGCGGCGTGACCTTTACTCAGAATAAAAACATCGCGATCTGAGCGGGTGATGTCTTTGGCTTCATAGCGCATGACTTCGCCGTACAGAACGCTGAGGATATCCACCATCGAAAGGGCAGGCGAGATATGCACACCATCGCTTGGGGCATGATGAGCCACGCGCAAAATTTGCTCTCTAATACGACGCGCGGCGTTTTCTGTCTCTGAGTGCGTATGTATCATTTCAAACCGCCATCTACGCGGATCGTTTGGCCGGTAATGTAGGACGAGAGATCGCTTGCCAGGAACAGGGCAGCCTCTGCAATTTCTGCCGGAGTACCTGCGCGTCGCAGATCGGCGCTATTTTTGGCCTCTTCCACCACGTGATCGGGCATCGTCAGCAGCATATCCGTATCCGTAATGCCGGGCGCGATACAGTTGGCGCGGATCCCTTTTTCACCCAGCTCCGCCGCGATGGATTTTGTCATCGCAATGAGCGCGGCTTTTGATGCGCCGTAGGCAGATTTACCCGGATTACCATCTTCGCCGGCCGTCGAGGCAATATTTACTATGCTGCCGCGCTGATTGCGAACCATCAATCTGGCGATGTACTGGTTGAAAAGATAAACAGAGAAGAAGTTCACCTCAAACTGTTCACGGAGCTGCGCTTCACTGGTCATCTGGAACAGACTATTCAACGTGATGCCGGCGTTATTGATCACCGCATCCAGCGGGCGCTTGTCGGACATGATGTTTTTGATGGCCAGTTTCATTGCGCCATAATCGGTCATATCGAAACAGACAGGCCAGATCGCCACCTGGTGGCGGTCTGCTATAGCCGCCATGTTCTCAATAAACGCATCATCAGCTTCCCGCGCATGGGCGTAAATGTTTGCGCCATTGGCGGCAAATACCTCGACCATAGCGAGACCCATGCCGCGGCGGCAGCCAGTAATTAAAACGGTTTTACCCTGCATCAACATTTCTGCTTCCCTCAACCCATTCCGCCATCGATGCGGATAACCTGCCCGGTGGTATAACTGGAGGCATCGGACGCCAACCACAGCAACGTGTTCGCCACTTCTTCAGGCAAACCCGGGCGTTTTAATTCGCAACGCGCCATTTGCCGTGCCATAACTTCTTCTGAGAGTGCGGCTGTCATTGCTGTACTAATCACGCCTGGCGCGATGGCGTTAACTCGCACGCCCTGCGGGCCGAGCTCAGCAGACAGTGTTTTGGTGGCTGCAATCCACGCGGCTTTTGCGCTGGCATAAGCCAATTGACCCGGATTTCCGTCAAGGGCAGAGATACTGGAAATATTGATAATGCTGCCCTTTTTCTGGCGCAGCATGATACGGGCAATATATTGCGTAAAAGCGATTTGCGAGAAGAAGTTGATAGTAAACGTCTTTTGCAACTGTTCGAGCGTGACCATCTGGAAATTGGCATCAAAATTAGCACCAGCCACATTGACCAAAATATCTACCTTTTTTTTGGTCTTCTGAATGGTCATTGCGGCTTGTTTTATTGCCTCGTTATCCTGCAGGTCGAAATAGATCGGAATGATTTCCGCCTGATATTTCTCGCTAATTTCTGTGATGAAATCAGTAAAGGCAGGCTCGGGGGCCTGGCAGCAAGCAAATACTGTCGCACCCGAACGGGCGAAGGTTTCCAGCGTAGCTTTACCGATACCCTGCAAACACCCTGTGATCACAGCCGTTTTTGCGTGAAGCATCATCACTTAGCCCTGAATTTCTACATCGTATTTTTTCAGGATCTCTTTGCCCTTTTCCCATGACGCGAATTCAATGATGTCATCCGTGTCCATCATGATGTCAAAGGCATCTTCAAGTGATGCAATCATGGTCATATGACCGACGGAATCCCAGGATGGGGTATCCTGATATTTATAGCCAACCAAAATATCTTCTGGTACTTCAAAGGTTTCAGTGAAGATACGGTTATAAGTTTCCAAATTTGACATCATTTTTCTCCAGGATGGCGAGGAAATTTTTAATAGCTAAATGTGTTTGGCGACCGGGTTATAGCCAAAAAGGGAAGGCTATTTTGGGCGCCAGAAAATAGGGTCTACTTAAATACTTTATTATCCATATTCGGACGAATCGCCCGCGCCGGATTACCCATCACAATCATTGCGGGTGCGATGTCGTTAAAAACGGCGGCTCCCATACTGACAATAGTGTCATCACCAATGGATGTGGTTTCACGGATAACGGCGTTCATACCAATAAAGACGCGTTCGCCGATCCTGCATTTACCCGCAAGATTGGCATAAGAAGAGATAATGGAGTCCTGCCCTATATGGCAATCGTGTCCCAGGCTGGCATTAGGCTGAAGATGCACATTATTGCTAATGACGGTGTCGCAAGAGATGAAGGCACCATAGCTGATTACGCATCCCTCTCCGAGGGTACAGGAGGCGCTCAGGCGGGCACCGGGATGAACAAGCGTGGCTAACCTGAACCCGCTCTCAATGACCCGTTGTGCCAGAGTATGACGCAATGAGGGTTCGCCTACGGCGATGACGATTTCATATTCGTCGGGTATCAGCGCGTGCAGGGGGGCAACGGGACAGCCGTTTATTTGATCGGCCCGGGGATTATCCTCGATAAAACACAAAGCATCCCAGCGCAATTCCGTAGCGTTTATCTCTTGTGCCAGTTCAAGCACTTCTCTGCCGAGGCCACCTGCGCCATAAATTGCCAGTTTCATCTTATCCCCAACGCCTTAAGGCTGAGTGAGCCTCGCCGCAACCTTGCTCTCTGACAGCCAGGATGCCTGAATTAATACTTTGGGCCTAATATAAACCAGGCGCGAGACCTTTCAGGGAAGGAATAGCCGTCATTTTTTCTCGTTAATTAGCGGATTGGAAAAGGCGGGTTTTTCTTCAATAAATCCTGTGCTGGCATTAGGTTTGTAAGAGATATATTAAAGCGAGGCGTAACAAAACAGACGGGTTTATTGGAAGCGGAATTCAGCTTTAGCGACAAATTGCTGCCAGAATTGTTACTGAAAAATTAGAATAGCTATATACAACAATGGCTTACTATCTTGGTATATCTTTATTACTCTAAATAACCCCTCATTTCACCCACTATTCATCCAATTGAACGCCCTGCAGAATCGGATAATCATGCCGATAACTCAATTAACGCAGGGCTGTTTATCGTGAATTCACTCTATACCGCTGAAGGTGTAATGGATAAACACTCGCTGTGGCAGCGTTATGTACCACTAGTGCGTCACGAAGCATTGCGCCTACAGGTGCGGTTGCCGGCGAGCGTGGAACTGGACGATCTGCTACAGGCGGGCGGTATCGGGTTATTGAATGCAGTTGACCGGTACGACGCTCTGCAAGGAACGGCATTTACTACTTACGCAGTACAGCGTATTCGTGGTGCGATGCTGGACGAACTGCGCAGCCGGGACTGGGTGCCGCGCAGCGTCCGACGTAACGCACGCGAAGTGGCGCAGGCGATGGGACAGCTGGAACAGGAGCTTGGACGTAACGCAACCGAAACCGAAGTGGCGGAGCGTCTGGGTATTGCTGTTGTCGAATATCGCCAGATGTTGCTCGATACCAATAATAGCCAACTCTTCTCTTATGACGAGTGGCGTGAAGAGCATGGCGATAGCATCGAGCTCGTGACTGACGATCATCAGCAGGAAAACCCGTTACACCAATTACTTGAAGGCAATTTACGCCAGCGCGTAATGGAAGCGATAGAAGCTTTACCGGAACGTGAGCAATTGGTGTTGACGCTCTATTACCAGGAAGAGCTCAATCTCAAAGAGATTGGCGCGGTACTGGAAGTCGGGGAGTCACGGGTAAGTCAGCTGCACAGTCAGGCCATTAAACGCTTACGTACCAAACTGGGTAAGTTATAGGTGATTCATTTCATCCGAAAAGTGCCGCACAACGTATTGACAACCAGGAGTTATCATGACGGTGCAGCAATCTAAAAGACGGCCTTTAAGCCGCTATCTGAAAGACTTTAAACACAGCCAGACGCATTGCGCCCATTGCCATAAATTGCTCGACCGCATCACGCTGGTTCGTCGCGGTGAGATCGTGAACAAGATTGCGATTTCCCGCCTCGATACCTTGATGGACGAAGCCGCGTGGCAAGAAGAGCAGAAAGAGTGGGTGGCGTTATGTCGTTTCTGCGGCGATCTTCACTGCAAAGAACAGAGCGACTTTTTTGATATCATCGGCTTCAAACAGTTCCTGTTTGAGCAAACCGAGATGAGCCACGGCACGGTCCGCGAATATGTCGTGCGCCTGCGTCGTCTTGGCCAGCATCTGACCACACAAGCGATTTCTCGCGATCTGCTGAAGAGCGGTTTACTGGATGAAAATCTGGAGCCGTGGCTGCCCGTCACCAGCACCAACAACTACCGAATTGCGCTGCGTAAATATGCACAGTTTAAGGCGCAAATGCCGGCGGTGCAGAAGCAGAAAGTCCTCCTCGAGACAACTTCTGATATATATTAAAAATGAATAACATGTAGCGCAGTCGTGTTTGACCTGTGGGCCAAACGCCCTACACTACAGTCAAAATTCCACTATATCGGGGTACTTATGAAATTAGCACTTCTGGGTCGTCAGGCGCTGATGGGTGTTATGGCCGTGGCGCTGGTTGCGGGTATGAGTGTCAAAACCTTCGCCGCCGAAGGTCTGTTAAATAAAGTCAAAGAGCGCGGTACGCTGTTGGTTGGGCTGGAAGGTACTTATCCTCCGTTTAGCTTCCAGGGTGACGACGGTAAACTGACCGGGTTTGAAGTGGAGTTTGCCGAGGAGCTGGCGAAGCATCTCGGGGTCAAAGCCTCGCTGAAGCCGACCAAGTGGGACGGAATGCTGGCATCGCTGGACTCTATACGTATCGACGTGGTGATAAACCAGGTCACCATCTCTGACGAGCGTAAGAAGAAGTATGACTTCTCGACGCCTTATACCGTCTCAGGTATTCAGGCGCTGGTGAAGAAAGGGAATGAAGGCAGCATCAAAACCGCCGCCGACCTGAAAGGCAAGAAAGTGGGGGTTGGTCTGGGCACTAACTATGAAGAGTGGCTGCGCCAGAACGTACAGGGCGTGGATATCCGCACTTATGATGATGACCCGACTAAATACCAGGATCTGCGCGTAGGCCGTATCGACGCCATCCTTGTTGACCGTCTTGCTGCGCTGGATCTGGTGAAGAAAACCAAAGACACCCTGGCAGTGGCCGGTGACGCGTTCTCCCGTCAGGAATCCGGTGTTGCCGTGCGTAAAGACAATGAAGACCTCGTGAAAGCCATCGATGGCGCGATTGCCGATATGCAGAAAGATGGCACGCTGAAGAAACTCTCTGAGAAGTGGTTCGGCGCAGACGTCACCCAATAAGTTTTTGCTCAGAAAAAGGCGCTTATTCAGCGCCTTTTTTATTTCCTGCCGATCTACGTGCATAATAAATAATAACAGATCAAACAGACCCGCCGGGGGAATCCATGTCATTGCAAAACTTAACGCGTTATCCGCGTCTGGAATTTATTGGCGCACCGACGCCGCTCGAGTATCTACCTCGCTTATCGGATTACCTGGGCCGCGACATACTGATCAAACGGGACGATGTGACTCCGATGGCTATGGGCGGTAATAAACTGCGCAAACTGGAGTTTCTGGCCGCTGAAGCCCTGCGTGAGGGGGCCGATACGCTCATCACCGCCGGCGCTATTCAGTCGAACCACGTCCGTCAGACCGCGGCCGTCGCCGCGAAGCTGGGACTGCACTGTGTGGCCTTGCTGGAAAACCCGATTGGCACCCGCGCGGAAAACTATCTCACCAACGGCAACCGCCTGCTGCTAGACCTGTTTAATGTGCAGATTGAAATGTGCGATGCCCTGCACGACCCTGTCACGCAGCTTGATGAACTGGCCACCCGCGTTGAAGCGCAGGGGTTCCGACCTTATGTCATTCCCGTTGGCGGCTCAAACGCACTGGGCGCGCTGGGCTATGTGGAGAGCGCGCTGGAAATTGCCCAGCAATGTGAAGGTGCGGTAGGGATTTCGTCGGTAGTGGTGGCCTCGGGTAGCGCGGGCACGCATGCCGGGCTGGCGGTAGGGCTGGAACAGCTTATGCCGCAGGTTGAGCTCATTGGCGTGACGGTCTCGCGCAGCATTGCGGATCAAAAACCGAAAGTGGTCACGCTGCAACAGGCGGTGGCGCAAGCGCTGGAAGTCACGGCCAGCGCGGACATCACGCTCTGGGATGACTACTTTGCGCCAGGCTATGGCACGCCGAATGATGAGGGGATGGAAGCCGTCAAACTGCTGGCGCGCCTGGAAGGTATCCTGCTCGACCCGGTCTATACGGGCAAAGCTATGGCAGGGCTTATCGATGGGATCAGCCAGAAACGCTTTAAGGATGAAGGGCCTATTTTGTTTGTCCATACTGGCGGAGCGCCGGCTCTTTTTGCCTACCATCCTCATGTTTAACTGCGGGTAGAAAAATTCGAATGCAAGAAAGTATCCAACTGGTTATCGACTCCTTGCCCTTCTTGCTCAAAGGGGCGGTATTTACGCTGCAACTGAGTATCGGCGGCATGTTCTTTGGGTTGCTGCTGGGCTTTATACTGGCGTTGATGCGCATGTCATCGATTCTGCCGGTGCGCTGGCTGGCGCGTTTTTACATCTCAGTCTTCCGCGGCACGCCGCTGATTGCCCAGCTGTTTATGATCTATTACGGTCTCCCGCAGTTTGGTATTGAGCTGGATCCCATCCCGGCGGCCATGATTGGGTTATCGCTTAACACGGCGGCATATACTTCTGAAACACTCCGTGCCGCCATTTCGTCTATTGATAAAGGGCAGTGGGAAGCCGCAGCCAGTATCGGGATGACGCCGTGGCAGACGCTGCGCAGGGCGATTCTACCGCAGGCGGCGCGCGTAGCATTACCGCCGCTTAGCAACAGTTTTATTAGCCTGGTGAAGGATACGTCGCTGGCGGCCACGATTCAGGTGCCGGAACTGTTCCGTCAGGCGCAGCTGATTACGTCGCGTACGCTGGAGGTATTCACCATGTATCTGGCGGCCTCTCTGATTTACTGGGTGATGGCGACGGTTCTCTCCGCGCTGCAAAATTACTTTGAAAACCAGCTGAACCGCCAGGAGCGTGATCCGAAATGAGTGCTATCGAAGTCAAAAACCTGGTTAAAAAATTCCACGGTCAAACGGTACTGCATGGTATCGATCTGGAGGTGCAGCAGGGCGAAGTGGTGGCCATTATCGGCCCCAGCGGCTCGGGTAAAACTACCTTACTGCGCAGCATAAACCTGCTGGAGCAGCCAGAAGGCGGCACCATCCGGGTAGGGGATATCACTATTGATACCGGTAAACCCATGGGGCAACAGAAAGGGCTAATTCGCCGTCTGCGCCAGCATGTGGGTTTCGTCTTCCAGAGCTTCAATCTGTTCCCTCATCGCACGGTGCTGGAGAACATCATTGAAGGGCCGGTTATCGTGAAAGGTGAGCCGAAAGAGGAGGCGACAACCCGCGCCCGCGAACTGCTGGCCAAGGTGGGACTATCAGGGAAAGAGACCAGTTATCCGCGCCGTCTCTCCGGCGGGCAGCAGCAACGCGTGGCTATTGCCCGCGCGCTGGCAATGCGCCCGGAGGTGATTCTGTTTGATGAACCCACATCCGCACTCGACCCAGAGCTGGTGGGGGAGGTATTAAATACCATCCGTCAACTGGCTCAGGAGAAGCGCACGCTGGTGATCGTGACCCATGAGATGAGCTTTGCCCGTGACGTGGCGGACCGGGCTATCTTTATGGATCAGGGGCGTATTGTTGAGCAGGGGCCGGCAAAAGCGTTATTCGCTGACCCGCAACAGCCACGTACCCGACAGTTCCTGGAAAAATTCCTTCTTCAGTAGAATCTTTGTTCTTTTTTGCTCCAGAAACATTATCTGGAGCAAATAATTCCCCCTGAAAGTCTTTACATATATTGTTTTATTCTGTCTGAATTGCTGTAACCACATAAATTCTGTACAAATTCCCCTTGTGGTCGATATTTTATACATATAAATAAGATTTATGTGTTAGTTTAATCAATCCATAATAATGATTATCTTTTACAGGGGCTTCATTCCGTAAGTATGAAGGATTCAGACTTTTTCACATGGCGACGGGATTGCTATCTTCGGTTTCAGGAAATGACTTCGGCCGATGAGGTATATTCCGAACTTCTGCGACAAACACAGGCACTAGAGTTCGATTATTTTTCGCTTTGTGTCCGTCATCCCGTGCCGTTTACCCGGCCTAAACTCTCATTGCAGAGTAATTATCCGGCACAATGGTTATCGCATTATCAGGCGGAGAATTATTTCGCCATCGATCCGGTACTCAAACCAGAGAATTTTGTGCACGGCCACCTACCCTGGAATGACGCGTTGTTTGCCGATGCGCAACCCTTATGGGATGGCGCGCGGGAGCATGGGCTGCGCAAGGGAATTACCCAGTGCCTGATGTTACCGAATCATGCGCTCGGTTTTCTGTCCGTCTCCAGCACGGTGCAAAGCATCAATAAGTTCAGCAAAGAAGAGCTGGAGTTGCGTCTGCAAATGCTGGTGCAGATGGCCCTGACCACGCTGTTGCGTCTGGAACATGAAATGGTGATGCCGCCTGAGATGAAATTCAGCAAGCGCGAGAAAGAGATTCTGAAATGGACGGCGGAAGGTAAAACCTCAGCGGAAATAGCGATTATTCTTTCTATTTCTGAAAATACGGTGAACTTCCATCAGAAGAACATGCAGAAGAAATTCAATGCGCCAAACAAAACGCAGATAGCCTGTTATGCGGCGGCGACGGGCATTATCTGACGCGTTCTGACGTTCTGCGTGCCAGACGAAAAAACGGCTGAATGCAATGCGTTCAGCCGTTTTTGTTTTTACTGACGGTAAGCTTGTTTAATCTGCTTAACCGTGCTGGAAAATACGTCGGCCTGAGCCTGGTCTTCCATTTGCGCGATCTGCTTTTCCATCTTAAGGATCACACGACCCGCATCAGCCTGGCCCATTGCCTGAAGCATCAGGGTCAGAAGGGATTTCAGACAGGAGACTTCCTGCGCCAGTTCCTGGTTATTTTCCGCAGTGGCGAAATCAGGTGTGCTCATTCATTTTCCTCATTATAAAAACGGCGCATACGCGCTTAGACCTTAGTTAAGGCGGCGGAGTATACCACAAGCTTGACAAAAAAATGCAGCGGTTGTTTTTTGTACTTTTGGCATGCAGTTTAATTGAATAAACAATCAATAAGCATAAACTTCATCTTGCTTTTACTGACAATTAACATATACCGGCAGTTTTAATGCAGTTAATTATTGTTACAAAAATTTGAAAATTATATTGGTGAACGCAACCCCGCCAGAACAATTGTAACCTTCTGAAAAAAGGGAGCTAAAATTTAGCGACAAGCGTTGAAGCGCCTTCTTATCGTTTCCAGTTACTGTATAGGTTAATTTCCAAAAATTTGTTCGGTATCGCTTATCTGCATTTTTAACGTTTTAAAGTTGAGGTAAAAAACGGTAATATATACGGCATTAGCATTCCATAGCGTTATCCCTATTCTGGAGACTTTCCATTGATCAACGTCCTTCTTGTTGATGACCACGAACTGGTGCGCGCAGGGATACGACGCATTCTGGAAGATATTAAGGGTATTAAAGTTGCCGGTGAGGCCTGCTGCGGTGAAGACGCCGTAAAATGGTGCCGCGCCAATACCGCCGATGTTGTCCTGATGGATATGAATATGCCTGGGATCGGTGGGCTTGAAGCAACCCGAAAAATCGCCCGCGCCTTTGTCGACACCAAAGTTATTATGCTGACGGTGCATACCGAGAACCCCCTTCCTGCCCGCGTTATGCAGGCAGGCGCTGCAGGTTATTTAAGCAAAGGTGCTGCGCCGCAAGAGGTGGTCAACGCCATTCGCTCTGTTCACGCCGGGCAGCGCTATATCGCTTCTGACATTGCGCAACAGATGGCGCTAAGCCAGATTGAGCCAGAAAAGACCGAATCACCCTTTGCCAGTTTGTCTGAGCGCGAATTGCAGATTATGCTGATGATAACCAAAGGCCAGAAGGTGAATGAGATTTCCGAGCAGCTTAATCTCAGCCCGAAAACGGTGAACAGCTACCGCTATCGCATGTTCAGTAAACTGAACATTCATGGTGATGTCGAACTCACTCACCTGGCCATTCGCCATGGTCTGTGTAATGCTGAGACCTTAACCAGTCAGTGAGTGATGTGTTTGAATCCAGTGCATTTCTGAAAACCGTGACCAGCCAGCCCGGCGTTTACCGGATGTACGATGCTGGCGGTACGGTTATCTATGTCGGTAAAGCGAAGGACCTTAAAAAGCGTCTTTCCAGCTATTTCCGTAGCAATCTTGCGTCCCGTAAAACGGAAGCGCTCGTCGCGCAAATCCAGCAAATTGACGTAACCGTCACCCATACGGAGACGGAAGCGCTGCTGCTTGAACATAACTACATCAAGCTCTATCAACCTCGCTACAACGTACTGCTGCGTGACGACAAATCCTATCCGTTTATTTTCCTCAGCGGCGACACCCACCCGCGTCTGGCGATGCACCGCGGTGCAAAGCATGCGAAAGGGGAGTATTTCGGTCCATTCCCGAATGGTTACGCAGTGCGTGAAACGCTCGCCTTGCTGCAAAAAATCTTCCCGGTTCGCCAGTGCGAAAACAGCGTCTACCGCAACCGCTCGCGCCCGTGTCTGCAATATCAGATCGGCCGCTGTCTGGGGCCCTGCGTCGCCGGGCTGGTCAGCGAAGAGGAGTATGCGCAGCAGGTGGAGTACGTGCGGCTGTTTCTGGCCGGTAAAGATGACCAGGTGCTCACGCAGCTTATTGAGCGGATGGAAAAAGCGAGCCAGGCGCTGGCCTTCGAAGAGGCAGGGCGCATTCGCGATCAAATTCAGGCCGTGCGCCGGGTTACAGAGAAGCAGTTCGTCTCCAATAATGGTGACGATCTGGATGTGATTGGCGTGTCGTTTGATGCGGGCATGGCCTGCGTCCACGTGCTGTTTATTCGTCAGGGTAAAGTGCTGGGCAGCCGGAGCTACTTCCCCAAAGTACCGGGTGGCACCGAGCTGGGTGAAGTGGTCGAAACCTTTGTCGGGCAGTTCTATCTGCAGGGAAGCCAGATGCGTACGCTCCCCTCGGAAATCTTGCTCGATTTCAACCTTACCGATAAAACGCTGTTAGCAGAGTCGCTCTCTGAGCTGGCCGGGCGTCGCGTAAATGTGCAGACCCGTCCACGCGGCGATCGGGCCCGTTATCTAAAGCTGGCGCGAACCAACGCGGCCACGGCGCTGACCACCAAACTGTCACAGCAATCTACAGTTCATCAGCGTCTTGCCGCGCTGGCGACGGTGTTAAAATTGCCGGAAGTGAAACGCATGGAGTGTTTCGACATCAGCCACACCATGGGCGAGCAGACCGTCGCATCCTGTGTGGTCTTCGATGCCAACGGCCCGCTGCGCGCAGAGTATCGCCGCTACAACATTACCGGCATCACTCCGGGCGATGATTACGCTGCAATGAATCAGGTCCTGCGCCGCCGCTACGGCAAAGCGATTGAAGAAAGCAAGATCCCCGATGTTATCCTGATTGACGGTGGCAAAGGGCAGCTAGGCCAGGCGAAAACGGTGTTTGCCGAACTGGACGTCAGCTGGGATAAGCATCATCCTCTGCTGCTGGGTGTCGCTAAAGGTACCGATCGCAAGGCGGGCCTGGAGACGCTATTCCTGGAGCCGGAAGGGGAGGGATTCAGCTTGCCGCCGGACTCACCGGCGCTGCACGTCATCCAGCACATTCGCGATGAGTCGCACGATCATGCGATCGGTGGTCACCGTAAAAAGCGGGCGAAGGTCAAAAATACCAGTACGCTGGAGACCATTGAGGGCGTTGGGCCAAAACGTCGCCAGATGTTGTTGAAATATATGGGCGGATTGCAAGGTTTACTCAACGCCAGCGTTGAGGAAATTGCAAAAGTGCCGGGTATTTCGCAAGCGTTGGCAGAAAAGATCTACTACTCGTTGAAACATTGAGGGCTCTGTAGCAACATAGAGCTAATATTTACTGCCAACAAACAGTTACCGTCACTATGCGATTAAATATTCCAACGCTACTCACGCTTTTTCGTGTCGTACTTATCCCGTTCTTTGTAGTGGCGTTTTACCTGCCCTTCATTTGGGCGCCATTCGCATGTGCACTTATTTTTCTTGTCGCCGCCGTCACCGACTGGTTTGACGGCTATCTGGCGCGCCGCTGGAATCAGAGCACCCGCTTCGGCGCGTTCCTTGACCCGGTGGCTGATAAAGTGATGGTCGCCATTGCAATGGTACT
This sequence comes from Leclercia sp. UBA1284, assembly GCF_002308415.1. Taxonomy (NCBI): domain Bacteria; kingdom Pseudomonadati; phylum Pseudomonadota; class Gammaproteobacteria; order Enterobacterales; family Enterobacteriaceae; genus Leclercia; species Leclercia sp. UBA1284. Next base: position 1,834,066 of record NZ_DBUS01000006.1, on the reverse strand, counting down.
GGTCGCCGAGCACTATCACAGCTGGTGGGTGACCTTGCCAGCCGCAACCATGATTGCCCGCGAGATTATCATCTCGGCGTTGCGTGAGTGGATGGCTGAGATGGGCAAGCGCAGCAGCGTGGCGGTCTCCTGGATTGGCAAAGTGAAAACCACTGCGCAAATGGCCTCGCTGGTCTGGATGCTGTGGCGTCCGAACGCCTGGGTAGAGTGGGCCGGCATCGGTCTGCTGTGGGTGGCAGCGGTGCTCACGCTCTGGTCTATGTTGCAGTATTTGAACGCCGCACGTGGCGATTTGCTTGAACAGTGATCGTTTCGCCGTAATTTTCAGCAAACGAACAATACTGACGAAAATTAACGTTGACTCAAAACGTCATATAAGTAGAATGCAACGCATCGAACGGCGGCACAGCCAGCCAGTCGATAGCAAAATCAAGTGATTAGCGAATGACTTGATAATTGCGGGAATAGCTCAGTTGGTAGAGCACGACCTTGCCAAGGTCGGGGTCGCGAGTTCGAGTCTCGTTTCCCGCTCCAAATTAAGTGCATCGGCAGTTGCGGATGCCGTCGAAAGACAGAAGATTTAAGGCGCGTTAGCAAAGCGGTTATGTAGCGGATTGCAAATCCGTCTAGTCCGGTTCGACTCCGGAACGCGCCTCCACTTTCTTCCCGAGCCCGGATGGTGGAATCGGTAGACACAAGGGATTTAAAATCCCTCGGCGTTCGCGCTGTGCGAGTTCAAGTCTCGCTCCGGGTACCATGGGATACAAAGAATAATCAAAGCAATAAGCAGTGTCGTGAAACCACCTCCGGGTGGTTTTTTTGTTTTTGTTACACCCCACCCAGATACGCTTTTCTCACCTCCGGGTCCCCTAACAGCGCCTCACCGCTGCCGCTCAGGCGAATCTGCCCGTTAACCATTACATAGCCGCGATCGGACAACTTCAGGGCATGGTGCGCATTCTGTTCAACCAGGAAGATTGTCATCCCGTTGCGGGCCAGCTCGCGCAGCGTCTGGAATATCTGTTTCACCACGATAGGGGCGAGGCCGAGGCTGGGCTCGTCCAGCAGCAATAATTTGGGGCGACTCATTAACGCCCGGGCGATGGCCAGCATCTGCTGTTCGCCGCCGGACATGGTCATGGCCCGCTGTCTACGCCGCTCTTTCAGGCGCGGGAAGAGGTCAAACATGCTTTGCAGATCCTCGGCCGCATACTGATTCCCGACCGGAATGGTGCCCATCAGCAGGTTCTCTTCAACGGTCATATCCGGAAATATGCGCCGTCCTTCCGGTGCCTGAGCGATGCCGCCCGACGCAACGTAGTGTGTAGATTTATGGCTGATATCCTCGCCACAAAAGAGGATCTGCCCCTGACGAATGCGCGGCTGGCCAAAGATGGACATCAACAGCGTCGACTTTCCGGCGCCGTTCGCGCCTATCAGCGCCACGGTCTCCCCCGCATTAACCTGCAGCGACACCTGCCTTAACGCCTGAATCGCGCCGTAGAAAACGTCGACTTCCCGAAACTCCAGCATCGGCAGGCTCATAGATTTACCTCGGATTCATCGGTGCCCAGATACGCAGCAATCACTTTCTCATCATGCTGTATCTGGTCAGGTTTCCCCTGAGCAATCACATCTCCATGGTCCAGAACAATAATATGATCGGAGATTTCCATCACCATCCCCATATCATGCTCAATCAACAGGACCGTAATGTGGTGATGGTCGCGTAAAAAGCGAATGATTTTGCTCAGCGCACGGGTTTCCACCGGGTTTAACCCGGCAGCGGGTTCATCCAGACAGATGAGTTCCGGGCCGGTGCACATGGCGCGCGCGATCTCCAGCCGCCGTTGCTGGCCGTAAGACATCTCACCCGCCAGCCGGTTAGCGCAATCCACCAAATTCACCACCTCCAGCCAGTAAAAGGCCCGGTCCAGCGCCTGGCTCTCAGCCCGGCGGTAAGCAGGGGTATTGAGCACCCCCGCCAGAAGATTGCGGTTAACGCGCATATGCTGCGCGACCAGCAGGTTCTCTACCACTGACATTTCCCGAAACAGGCGAATATTTTGAAAGGTACGCGCCAGTCCGGCGCGGTTGACCAGATGGGTACCACCAAACATTTTAAAGAACAGCCGTTGTCCCAGCTGGGCCGGGTTGATCCAGTCGCCGGGCTGGAACTTCTGCCCCAGCACCTGAATCACATTGGTGGATCTCTGCCGGGTATGAAAGAGAATGTTCCCGCCCGATGCTTTATAAAAACCGGTGAGGCAGTTAAACACGGTGGTTTTTCCGGCGCCGTTGGGGCCGATAAGCGCCGTGATGGATCCGCGCTGCACCTCGAGATTCACGTCATTAAGCGCCTTGATACCACCAAAGTGCATCATCAGGTGCTCCACGCTCAGTATGGTCCCGTTCATGGTGCTACTCCCTTGCGCGGGGCGTAACCGCTGCGGTTGATGCGAATCAGGCCCCGTGGCCGCCAGATCATCATCACCACCATCAGCATGCCAAACAGCAAGACGCGATATTCGGCGAAGCTGCGCAGCAGTTCAGGGGTGACGGTCAGAACAAATGCCGCCAGCACCACACCCAGCGTCGATCCCATCCCACCCAGCACAACAATGGCGAGAATCAGGGCCGACTCAAAGAAGGTAAAGGAGGTGGGGTTGACGAAACCCTGATAGGTGGCGAAAAACACCCCTGCGATCCCGGCAGTCGAGGCGCCGAGCGTAAAGGCAGACAATTTCACCAGCACGTGATTCAACCCCATCGCGCGGCAGGCCACCTCATCTTCGCGCAGCGCTTCCCACGCCCGGCCAATCGGCATGCGGGTCAGCCGATGCTTGACGTACAGAACCAGCATCACCACCAGTATGAGGACGGCATAAATAAAGATGAACTTCAGATTGGGGTTATAGGTGAGGTGGAAAAACTCGTGAAATGGAACGCCGCCATCCTTTGCACGCCGTCCGAACTCCAGGCCAAACAGGGTCGGAGGCGGGGCAGATATACCGTTTGGGCCGCCGGTAAAGCTGAGCCAGTTGTTGAGGATAAGCCGGATAATCTCCCCGAAGCCGAGCGTCACGATGGCGAGATAGTCACCGTGCATCCGCAGTACCGGGAAACCGAGCAGCGCGCCGGCCGCGGCCGCCATCAGCGCCGCCAGCGGCAGCATCGTCCAGAATCCCAGACCCAGATATTGATACCCCAGCGCCAGGCCATAAGCGCCGATGGCGTAAAATGCCACGTAGCCCAGGTCCAGTAGTCCCGCCAGCCCGACCACAATGTTCAGCCCCAGCCCCAACAGGACGTAGATCAACCCGAGGATCGCCACCGTCAGCAGGTACTTGGTTGCGATAAAGGGAAAGCAGAGGGCCAGGGCCAGCAGCAGGGGAATTATCCAGCGCAGGCGGCTTTTATACCCCGGCGGACGAACATAGACCCCGGCGTTGTCGGTGTCGAAGCGCGCTAACAGGCGCTTGCCGGCGGCGGTCATCAGAAAGGCGCTCAGTAAAAATCGCCCCAGCACCACGGTCGCCACAATCCATGCCAGCCGCCGTCCTTCAAAATTAAAGCTGTAGCCATCCAGCACCACGCCGACGATGGGGCCAAAAATAATCAGGGCAATCATACCTGCCAGCAGGCTATCCAGCAGACAGCGCTTCAGTGAGAAATCATCAGCCATTGTTCGTCCCTCACACCTTAGCCACAACTGGGCGGCCGAGCAGTCCCTGAGGACGGAAAATCAGGATCACCACCAGCAAGCCAAACGAGAAGACATCTTTGTAGTCGGAGTTCACCATCCCTGAAAACTGCGCTTCAGCAATCCCAAGAATAAGTCCGCCGAGCATCGCTCCGGGCAGCGAGCCAATCCCCCCCAGTACGGCGGCAGTGAAGGCTTTTATCCCAATCACAAAGCCGGCATAGAAATCAAAGGTGCCGTAGTTCATGGTAATCAATACCCCTGCCAGACCGGCCATCGCGGCGCCAATCACAAACACCAGCGATATGATGCGGTCGGTATTGATACCCAAAATCGAGGCCATCTTACGATCCTGTTGCACCGCCCGGCACATCCGGCCCAGCCGGGTATGGGCGATGATCCAGGTTAACAGCGCCATGCCGGCAAATGAGGCGATCAAAATAAACACTTTGGTATAGGTGATCTGCACAAAGCCTTCGCCAATATGGAAACGCAGGACTCCGTCCAGCATGGTAGGGACCCCTTGCTGGCGCGGCCCCTGGCTAAGCTGGGCATAGTTTTGCAGGATCAATGACATCCCGATGGCAGAGATCAGGGGGGCCAGCCGGGTAGAGTTACGTAGCGGCTTATAGGCAATGCGTTCGATGGTCCAGCCATATACCCCCGTGACCACAATGGTGAAAACCAGCGTGCCGAGGATCAACAAAGGAAAGGACTCCAGCCCAAAGAAGGCGAGGAGGGCGAGACCGATAGCGCACAGATAGGCGGAGATCATATACACCTCGCCGTGGGCGAAGTTGATCATGCCGATAATGCCGTAAACCATGGTATAGCCGATGGCGATTAATCCGTAGACCGAACCCAGCGTCAGGCCATTGACCAGCTGTTGCAAAAAGAATGTACTCATCATCGCGCGCTCGTGTGTCAGGCCGCAGGGTGTGCGGCCCTCTGGTTATCGTGCGTCGACAGAGGTTCCTGCCGACGATGAGCGTGACGCCGTCCCGTTACGGCACTTCCTGGTATTTGCCTTTATCGTCCCACTGGTAGACCACGTAGTCAGAGACCTTCAGGTCGCCTTTCTCGTCCCAGGCCTTTTTACCCATGACCGTTTCCACCGGGTTCGCTTTCAGCCAGGCGCTGGCTTTGGCCGAGTCGGTACCACCGCTGGCCTTAAAGGCGGCGGCAATGGCCTGGATAGAGGCATAGGCGTAGAGGGTGTAGCCTTCAGGTTCAAATTTGGCGGTACGGAACTTCTCGATAACCGCTTTGCCATCCGGAATAAGACGCGGATCTTTGCCAAAGGTCATATAGATGCCATTGGTATATTGCGCGCCACCGGCAGCGGTAACCATCTCCTCATTCACAATACAGTCGCCGGAGAAGAATTTGGCCTGAACCCCTTGCTCGCGCATCTGGCGCACCAGCGGCCCGGCCTCAGGATGACAGCCGCCAAAGAAGACAACGTCTGGCTTTTGCGCGCCAATTTTAGTGACCAGCGCGTTGAAATCTTTCTCACCGCGCGACAGCCCTTCGTACATCACATCCTTCACGCCGCGTTTCGCCAGCGCGGCCTTTGTCGCATCCGCCAGCCCCTGTCCGTAGGTATCTTTGTCGTGAATGATCACCACGCGTTTGGCTTTCAACTTATCGATGATAAAGTCACTCGCCACCTGACCCTGCTGGTCATCGCGCCCGCACATGCGGAACATATCGCTCATGCCGCGTTCAGTTATGAGTGGGTTGGTAGAGCCGGGGGTGATGGCGATGACGCCGGCATCGCTATATACCTCGGAGGCCGGCATGGTCGATGAAGAGCAGAAATGGCCTACCACGGCCTTCACTTTATCCTGATCAACGAGGCGGTTAGCCACGGCAACGGCCTGTTTGGGTTCACAGGCATCATCCCCCTGTACCAGCTTAATCTTCTCGCCGTTGATCCCCCCTGCGGCATTGATATCTTCGGCGGCCTGGGTTGCGCCGTGCCAGTATTGGTCGCCATAGGTTGCGTTCGGGCCGGTAAAGGGCCCGGCCACACCGATAACGATATCTGCCTGGGCGGAAAATGCCGTCACCAGACAACCTGCCAACACCAGCGAAAGAGGACTTCTGATTAGTTTAAGCGACATTATGATGTACCTTTTCTGAGCGGTTTTTGCGCAACCCTGTGTAGCCGAACGCCGGATGGCGCACCCAATACCAACACATTAATGAGAACACAAAGCTCTGAACGACAGACCAGCAAGGCTCTGCTTATGACGGCGAGGTTTCCTGAGGCGAGATCGCCGCGAGGAAAAAATAAGCAAAATTGTTGCCAGGTCGTAATCCCATCGTCTGGGTTCCGACAATTCTGAGTATAGAGCGCCGTTTTACGCCGCCTGAGGCGGCGAGGTGAAATTCCAGCGGGGATCACATCTCATTAACATGAATGCCCGTAAGTTGTGCAACGGTCACGATTTGGGGCCCTGTTAGCCAGGCAAGGTCGTGCGCCCGTAGTGGGGCGTTATGTGTTACGATCGAGGGAATACATTTTTATTCAGGAGTAGCACAATCATGTCCGAAGGCCCATTAAATGCATCCGAAATGGAGTGGCTGGAAGAGACGTTAATGGCTTATGGTCATGACGACGAGTCGATTATGGACGTCTCAGAGCTCGACGGTATGCTGACTGCCGTGCTCTCCGGCCCGGTAGTGGTTGAACCGGATCGCTGGCTGGTGGCCGTATGGGGCGGTGAGAAGAACATTCCACGCTGGAAAAATGAGCGCGAAATGAACCGCTTCATTAACCTCAGCTTTAAGCACATGAACGACATTGCTGAACGGCTGAGCGACTATCCGGATCAGTTTGAGCCGATGTTTGGTTTTAACGAGATGGATGGGCAGGAGTACACCGTGGTGGAAGAGTGGTGCTTCGGCTATATGCGCGGCGTGGCACTCACCGACTGGTCAACCCTGCCAGAGGCGCTGAAAGCCGATCTGGATCTTATTGCTCTGCACGGCTCAGAAGAGAACTTCTCCCGTCTGGATGAGATGACCGAAGAGGCGTTCCACGAAAGCGTAGCGCAGATTCGCCCGGCGGCGCTGCGTCTGTATGCGTACTGGGCAGCGAATCCGCAGCAGCCAGTAAGCCAGCAGCCGGTGATTAATGGCACCAAAGTCGGGCGTAACGATCCCTGTCCGTGTGGCAGCGGTAAGAAGTTTAAAAGCTGCTGCTTACATTAATAAAGTGGGCTTATCGTAAAGATGTAATGCCGACATATTAAGCACGGTGGAATTGTTCCGTTCACCTCATGTTCAGCAGAATATGGCATTACACCACCCGTGAACGTGACAAGGGGGACCGCCGGGTCCCCCTTGTCAATCCCCGCGGCCCCGCGACGAAATCGGTGCTTCGCACTGCGCTCACCTCCCGACCGGCTGCCTGCGGTCGGCTCAACTCGACATCCCTGTCTCGCTTCGCCTCTGGCCGCCATCCCTGGCGTCCAGCCCTTGTCATCCGGTCTCCGGTTCGCCGATTTCAGCGGGGAGTTAACACCCGTGCCCCGTTCAGGCCGCAGAGTGGCCGGAGGGAGGGCACCTTCACTGCAGAGGAACCGACATCAAGCAGAGATGCCCTGGCGAACGGAACCTTTCCACTTTAGTGACATAGAAATTCCGAATTGCTTAACAGATCGGCATTACTCATCACAATGAGCCCTTTTATTTTATCCGGGTTCCGGTAACAGCCCGGCAGCAATAGCCAGCTGCACCAGAATAATGCCAACCCCGCAGGCAAAGACCAGACAGAGCGCCGGTTTCCCGCCTGGCACCCGGTACCCTCCAGCAGCGTGTTGTTTGCGGCTCTGCCATGCCAGCATCGACGGAAGCAGTAGGGCGAGCACCGCCAGCGCGACGCCGGCATACCCCAGCGCCATAACAAATCCGCGCGGATAGAAGAGGGCGAACGCCAGCGGCGGCAGGAAAGTGATGACCCCGGTCTGTATCCGCCCGGCAGCGGACCGGCTACGCTGGAACAGATCGGCAAGGTAATCAAACAGCCCCAGCGCCACCCCCAGGAACGAGGTTGCCAGCGCCAGATCGGCAAACAGATGCACGGCCAGTTCCACGTGCGGTGAGGCAACCACTTCCCGCAGTGCCTGCAGGAAACCGTTCAGCCCGGAATGGTTAGCCATCAGCCCCATAAAGGTAGGCGCGTTAATACTGCCCAGCGTGACCAGCTGCCAGAAAATATAGGCAATCAGCGGAATCGCGCTACCGGTGATAAAAATCCAGCGCAGCTTACGTACGTTGCCATCCATGTAACTGACAATGCTGGGTACGCTACCATGGAAGCCAAATGAGGTAAAAATAACCGGGATAGCCGAAAGCGCTAGCCCCTTTTCCAGCGGTAACGTGAGCAGGTTGACCTGATGAATGTGTGGTACCAGTAAGGCAAGCATGACCACCAGGAAGATAATTTTGGCGGTAAAAAGGAAGCGGTTAAAGAGATCCACCAGGGCGGTACCCACGCAGACCACCGCGCCGCCAATCAGCGTAAAGAAGATCACGCCGGTAGAGGGGGCGATATCCGCACCGAACCAGTCATTAATGCTGGAAGCAATCAGCTCGCCGGCGCCGCTCACGTAGGCCGCCGTCAGGGCATACATCAGGAACATCATGCTAAAGCCGGTAAGCCATTGACCATAGCGGCCAAGATAGCGACCCGCCAGCGAACCCAGGCCGGTATCGGCAGGAACGTGTTGATACACTTCCAGCAGCAACAAGGCGGTGTAACACATTAGCGCCCATAATCCGCCCAGCAACGCCAGCGTAACGCCAAACCCGACTCCTGCAGCCGCCAGCGGCATTGCCAGCATTCCTGCGCCAATCGTCGTTCCGGCGACGATAAAAATACTTCCCAGCGTTCTGTTTTTCACTCTTTCCTCTACAGCATTGCCATACCGCGAACCAATCTGCGGCGCAGAGTAAGGGAAAAGTGCCGCCTCGTCAAACCGGCGTTACATGCTCTGTAATTATTTCTTTACGGAAAAACTCGACGGATATGCTTTCCGGACATTTGCCCAACAAATTTGGTAAATCCATCTACTTCATAAGGGCAATGTTTTCCGGACACAATCGGGCGTAACGTAAACAAATCCCGCAAATAATCAAAAAAATGAGGTAGTGATGACGGACAGCAACCCATTTCAGGCATCCTGGAGCCGCTCAGGTAATTTGCTCTGTCACGGACACTGGACCATCCTCTGGCAAGGGCAGCCCCTGACGTTGCCCGAATCGCGACGCGAAAAAGAGATGGGGACCTGGGGCATCTACTCCATCATTGATCCGGAGGACGAGACCTTTGCGCAGGGTCTGGAAGAAGATGAGTGGATCATTGCAAACGTGGAGTGGCTAACCGACCTCTTTTACGACCAGGGCATACCGCTGGAAAGCCGTTTATACCGCCAGTTTTACCAGGCCGTGAATCGCCATGACTGGCGCTGCACCAGCTGTGCAGGCTGCATGTAAACCTGCGCCAGCGCAAGGCAAGCGTAGGACGAAACGGGTAGGCTGCGGCTTTAATCTGGAGGGTTTATGGCATCGATACACGGTCACGAAGTATTAACCATGATGATAGCATCCGGCGAGCGCTACACCCGGCAGAGCCTGGTGGCGGCCATTATTGCGCGTTTTGGTGATAAGGCACGTTTTCACACCTGTTCAGCCGCGCAGATGACCGCGGCAGAGCTGGTGGCCTTTCTGGCCGAGAAAGGGAAATTTATTCCGCTGGAGGCGGGGTTCACAACAGACGAAAGTAAGATATGTAAGCACTGAAAATAATAACGGCGCCCATTGAAGGCGCCGCGGAATAATTATTTCTGTGCGTCGAGCGTTGCCAGCTCTTTATCAATAAAGTACAGACCTTCGCCCGATTTACCCGCCAGCGACAGTTTATCGAGAACAGATTTAAACAGTTTCTCTTCTTCGTGTTGTTCCGCGACATACCACTGCAGGAAATTAAAGGTGGGATAATCCTGGCCGATCATAGCAGAGTGAACCAGCTCATTAATTTTTTGGGTGATCAGTTGCTCGTGTTCATAGGTGGCACGGAACAATTCGTCCAGTGAGCCATATTCAGCGACGGGCGAGGCGACCGGTGCGATGCGTGGCAGGCTGCCGGTATCGGTCAGGTAATCGAACAGGCGCTGCATGTGCGTCATCTCTTCCTGAGCGTGGCGGCGCAGGAAAGCCGCAGCGCCTTCAAAGCTTTGGTAACTACACCAGGCGCTCATCTGTTGATAAAGCAGAGAGGAGAAAAGCTCCAGATTCATTTGCTCATTCAGCTTGTCGATCATTTCAGGTTTAAGCATGGTGTCGCTCCGTTTTATTATTCATTGGTCAACGCGAACGCCACTATAATTTGTTATTTATGTATTTGCAAAAGTTAAAATAAATAATTAAATGATCATAATACGAATGGGAATAACACGCATTGAGGCTTATTAAATTATATTAATGAGAATTATTCTGTTTCGTGTTTAATAGAAATATTGCCAGCCGGGTAAACTGGCAATCAGATTAATAATAAGCGGGGGCCGTCACCGGATTTGGGGCAAAGCCCTGACACTGATACTGAATGGTCACCGTTTCGTTCAGGCACAGCGAGCCGCTAATCACGCTACAGGTTTTAACCGGCTGTCCGTAAGCCATGGCCGTGTTATAGCCCATCGCCTGGCATTCGCGGGTGGCGGTGCCGTTTGTCACATAAGCGTCGTAGCGGGCATTTTGCAGTGCGGCCTGACCGTAATTCATCCAGACGAGGCCCTGCGGCACATCGACGCGACTCACTTCCGCCTGCCGGGTTACGCTACATCCCGTCAGCAATAAGAGCAGGGCACTAAGGCATACTTTCTTCATGGAACACTCTGCATGAGGTGAAATAGCTTATCCTACCGTGACCCTGCGCGCGCAATGGCCTGAATAGCCGGGGTTTATCCCCTTTCTTTACCCATAGTTAATCGGCCATGCTGTCGAAGATGGCCTGAAACGCCAGATGGTGACGGCGAAATAACTGAACCAGCATGGGATCGAAATGGCGTCCGTTGCCTGCGAGGATCACCTCGCAGGCCTCTTCATGGCTGAAAGCGGGCTTATAAATCCGCTTCTGACGAAGGGCGTCGTAGACGTCCGCCAGCGCCAGAATACGCGCCTCTACTGGAATCTCCTCGCCGCGTAGCCCCTGCGGATAGCCACTGCCATCCCACTTCTCATGATGGAAGTGGATCATGTTTTCCGCCACGGGCCCCAGTCCCAGCCCCTGAATAACGCGCCAGCCCTTCAGCACGTGCAGTTTCATTTCGCTGAACTCTTCCGGGGTGAGTTTGCCCTGTTTACGCAGAATACGATCGGGCACCGCAATTTTGCCGACGTCGTGGAGTGAGGCGAAGTGTTCGATATCGTGGACAGTACGACGGGGCAGGCCCAGTTCACGAGCCATCATCCCGCAATATTTCGCCACCCGCTGAATATGGCTGCCGGTTTCGTCATCGTGTGCGCGGTTGACCTTCTCCAGCGCCTGCACGATATTGCGATTGACCAGCCGGTTTTTCTGCATGTGCCGCCACATCATCACCAGCATCCCGAGGCTGAATAGCGAGGCGATAAGCAGTATTACGCTGATCATCTTCCAGCTGTTTTTCGTCAGCTCCGGTAAGGTATCCGGTTTTTCCTGCCGTTCGAGCTGCGTGCGGAAACTGGAGAGCCGCTGTACCTGGCTCAGCAGATTATGCAGCGGATGGTCGGGGGCGACCCAGGGACCGATCTCGAACTCTGACCGGGTTACCCCTGCCACTTTGAGCACGCCGCGGAACAGTTCATTTCCGCGAAGGGCGGACTCCAGCGTACTGAGGTCCCCGAGAATATAATCTATCTCTTTATCTTCTATGGCAGCGATCAACTGGTCGACAGAGGCGCGGTTAACGATCGTCACGTCCTCGCCGAAGCGACGTTGCAGATAGGTTTGAGCAAAGGAGCCCGTGAGTACCCCGATACGCTGGTTACGGATACTCTCTTCATCCCACAAAAAGGGGTGGCCGATAAGATTGTAATACGCATTGTGCCAGGGAATGGTGGGCCCAATCTGCCCCTGGGTGAGATTATCACCTTTCGACTCAGTGATATTGAGTAGCCGCACCGGCCACTGCTGCTTTCGCAGGGCAGTTGCGTAATCATCGATAAACTGCACGTCCACTTTCATCCCCAGCAGTTCGCGCATGTCGTTAATCATATTGAGGGCGATGCCATGATAACCCTGACCCTCTCTCCAGATCACCGGGGCGTAGTTCTCATTTTTAGGCAGCCAGACCTGTAAATGATGCTGCTGTAACCAGTCGCGCTCGGCCTCAGACAGCGTGATACGGCTCAGGAGATAATCGCGTTTACTCTCTTCGAGCAGGTGGCGCATCTTTCCGCTACGAAACCATTCGCTAATTAACGTGTTGACCTGCTCCCGTAACGGGCGCAGATCGGGGCTGAAGGCCATGACCACCGGAATTCGAAGTTCGGGGAAGGGGCGGGAGATAACATAATAGCGGGCCGTATTCTCCATCTCGCTGGCGTCGTTAACGTAAAAATCGGCTTTATTCTCGCTCAACAGTCGAAACGCTTCATCGCTGCTGGCCACCTCGCGCAGAGAGCGGAAGGTGAGATCGGGATAGCGCTGTTTCACGCTTGCCAGGGTAGCGTCGTTTTCACGAAACAGGACGCGGGCATGGCGTAACGGCTCCAGCGTACTAATCTGCTGTGTCTGGCTGGCAGCTACCACTTCATTATCAAATAGCCGGGAGGAGAGGAGTTTGGTGCGGGCTCGCTGTTCTGTGCGCAAGACGCCCACATAAACTCCATAAGCGTCGGTATTAAAACGCTGGCCAATTTCACTGCCGGAAATCGGACGGAGTTGCAGATTGAGGTTAAAACGTTGATTAAGGGCGGAAACGAGTATGGGATAAAACCCGCGCGCCTCACCCTGCGGCGTGTGCCAGAATTCGAAGCTGTCCGCATTGTAGATCCAGACCGGCACTGCGTCAGCGGCAGGCTCTGAGCTGGCAAGTAGCCAGGGGGTCCATAATGTCGTCATAAACAGGATGGCGACACGCAAAGCGGTAAAACGAAGCGTCGGGCGGCGCAAATTCACAGTTAAACCTCGAACTGATGGTTTGTCGTCTTTTTCTTGCAGTCTAGTCAAAAGAAGAGCAGGGCGACTAAGCTTTTTTTCAGGTTGTGAATCCATGCAGCAAAACGGTTAAAGGACGAAACTGTGAGCCCATCTTTATTTTTTAAAACTATTTTTCAGTTAATTTGAAAGTCTGTTTGCTAAGTAGTAAGGTTGAAAAGGTTAGCTATTCACCGCGGGAAAGCCCGCCACGCATTCAGGAGATGAAGAATGAAAATTGCACTGATGATGGAAAACAGCCAGGCGAGCAAAAACGCCATCATCCTCAATGAATTAAACGCCGTTGCCGATGAGAAAGGTTTCCCGGTGTTTAACGTCGGCATGAGCGATGAGCAAGATCACCATCTGACCTATATTCACCTCGGTATCATGGCGAGCATCCTGCTCAACTCCAAAGCAGTTGATTTTGTTATCGCCGGCTGCGGCACTGGCCAGGGTGCACTGATGTCCCTGAACATCCATCCGGGGGTGAACTGCGGCTACTGCATCGATCCGGCAGATGCGTTCCTGTTTGCACAGATTAACAACGGTAACGCGCTGGCGCTGCCTTTTGCGAAAGGCTTCGGCTGGGGTGCAGAGCTGAACGTGCGCTTTATCTTTGAAAAAGCCTTCACGGGGCGTAAAGGCGAAGGCTATCCACCAGAGCGTAAAGAGCCGCAGGTGCGTAATGCCGGCATTCTTAACCAGGTGAAAGCGGCGGTGGTCAAAGAGAACTATCTCGACACGCTGCGCGCCATCGATCCGGAACTGGTGAAAACCGCAGTAACGGGTCAGCGCTTCCAGCAGTGCTTCTTTGAAAACTGCCAGGATAAAGAGATCGAAGCCTTTGTTCGCGGTATTGTTGGCTAATTTGTAGGTAGTAATAAAAAGCCAGCAGCAGCTGGCTTTTTTTATGCCTGCTTACCCGAGACGGCGCTACCGGCGTTTTTCGTCAGCCGCAGCGTATCGAACATGCCTGCCAGGCAGATCAGCGCAATCACCACAAACGCCAGCCGGAAGCTAATGCCGGGCAGCGCGTTAATCTCCAGCATCTCGCTAAAAAGCTCGCCAATGCGGATCCCGATTGCGCCAAGCGTGATGCCCAGCCCCACGGCCAGTTGGGTAGCGGTCGAGAAGAGGGTGTTGGCATAGCTCATTTGTGGTGAAGGGACATCTGCAAAGGCGAGGGTGCTAATTGCGGTAAACTGCACTGAACGAAACACGCCGCCGAGATAGAGAATCAGCATAATAAGCCAGACGGGCGTCTCGGGGGTCAACAAGGCACAGGCTAACAGCGCCAGGACGTTCAGCGTCCCGTTGATGAGCAGCAATTTTTTGAATCCTAGCGTGCGAATCAGCGGCGTGGTTGCCGGTTTGATGGTCAGGTTACCGACGAATACCGCCAGCACCAAGAGTCCTGAGTGAAACGCATCCATTCCAAACCCCACCTGAAACAGCAGCGGCAGCAGAAACGGCACCGCGCTGATAGAGGCGCGGAATAATGAGCCACCGTACATTGTGACGCGAAACGTCGGCACCTGCATAGCATCGAGGCGGATCATGGGCCATGGTGCCCGCAGGAAGTGGCGCAGAGCCCACACCAGCGTGACGGTGCCGAGTGCCAGCAAACCCAGGGTCAACGCCAGGTCAATCTGCCCGACGCCCAGCGACTCCATGGCATAGACCAGGCTTACCATCGCAATGGCGGTGGCGATAAAGCCTGGCGTGTCAAACGGGCGGCGGGCCTCCTCGCGAATATCGGGAATAATGCGCAGGGCCAGGGCGATAGCTATCAAGCCCAGCGGCACATTGATAAAGAAGATCCAGCGCCAGTTGGCATAGCTGGTAATAAAGCCTCCGAGCGGAGGTCCGATAATGGGGGCCACCAGCGCAGGCCAGGTGAGGGTGGCGATAGCGGTAATGAGCTGATGTTTTGGCGTAGTGCGCAGTACGGCCAGTCGTCCGACCGGTACCATCAAGGCGCCGCCCATCCCCTGCAAAATACGCATGGCGACAAATTGATCGACGCTATTGGCCAGCCCGCAAAATACCGAGGCAAGGGTGAAAATGGCTAACGCAAGCGCAAAGACTTTGCGTGCGCCAAAGCGGTCTGCAATCCAGCCGCTGGCCGGAATGAGCACGGCCAGGGTAATCAGATAGGCGCTAATGCCAATGTTAAGATCAACCGCCTGAACACCAAAGCTTTTGGCCATATCGGGAAGCGCCGTGGCGATCACGGTGCCATCGAGAAACTCCATAAAGAAGGCGCCGGCAACCAACAGCGCGGCGGGCGAGAGCCCACCGGAGGCTTTACCGGTATTGTTTTCTGCCATTTGTCCTCTGCCACTAAAAAAATTTTAAATTTTACTGAGATTTGTTTAATTTTAATCTCATGTTTTTGCTTAAATTTTTGGTCAAATGCGCCATTTATCTGGCATTTGCATGAGTGATGGGCATCACAAAACCATTGATTTTTGTGATGCAGGTCATATTATAAGCGCATCAACCAAAACACCTGCACATAAAAACAACCGGAGCATACCGATGAAACTGCGCGCAATCCTGAAGAGCATGTGGGAAACCTACTGCAAAACCTTCAAAGACGTCCCGCCTGGCGCGATGTTCTGATAAAAAAACCTGCTGCGGCAGGTTTTTTTATGCCCGAAAACGGCATCCGGGAAGGTGCAAGGGCAGGAGTTTTGCTACTATGGCCGCCTTTCAATAAGGAGAAGCCAAATGTCTCAAAACCTGAGTGCCGATCAGGAGCTGGTCTCTGACGTGGTCGCCTGCCAGCTGGTCATTAAACAGATTCTGGACGTGCTTGACGTCATCGCCCCGGTCGAAGTTCGCGAGAAGATGACCACCCAGCTCAAAAACATCGATTTTAGCAGCCATCCTGCCGCCGCCGACCCGGTCACCCTGCGCGCCATCCAGAAAGCCATTGCGTTGATTGAGCTTAAGTTCACTCCGCAGGGCGAATCCCATTAAAATAAACCGATGTTTTGAATTTAGAAACGTTTTTGTGAAGTTTTTAAACGGGCGGCAGCGCGCCGCCCGGAAAGGTTTTTAGAAGAACAACTGCACCAGCATGTAACTGACCGCGCAGGCGCAGCTTACCCCAATCAGCCCCGGTAAGATAAAGCTGTGGTTGATGATGAATCTGCCAATCCGCGTGGTGCCGGAACGGTCAAAGCCGATACAGGCGAGGTCGCTGGGGTAGGTAGGCAGGACAAAATAGCCGTACGAAGCGGGGAAGAAAGCAATCAGCATTTTGGGATCGATGCCCAGCATAAGCCCCATCGGCGCGACGGCGGTTAAGGCTGCCGCCTGGCTGTTCACCAGTTTTGAGACTAAAAACAGCACGAGGGCATAGGTCCAGGGATGGTTCTTCACTACCCCCTCCAGGGCCATTTTTAACTCTTCCAGATGGGCCTGGAAAAAGGTATCGCTCATCCACGCCACGCCAAATACCGAGAAGATGGCCACCATACCCGCTTTAAAGACCGCGCCATTGGAAATGGATGAGGGGTTAACCTTGCATACCACCAGCATTACCGCACCGGCTATCAGCATCATCATCTGAATGACCAGGTTCATTGAGAGCGGGGTCAGCTTGCCTTTCACCTCAAATGCCGGCCGTAAATCAGGTAACGCCCCCAGCAGAACCACCAGCGCAATACCGGCAAAGAAGATCCACGTTGACCACCAGGCGTGTTTTTGAAATTGCTGGTTTAGCAGGGTCTCAGTGCTACCGTAAATAAACTTTCGTTGCTCAGGATCGCTGATTCGCTTCTGAAACGCTTCATCATCGGCCAGATCTTTGCCCCGGCGCAGGCTCCAGAGCGCCGCTATCGCCACACCCGCTAACGACGCGGGTACTGACACGGCCAGAATCTGCAGAATGCCCCAGGCCTGACCGCCCCCGTGATGCTGGGCAAGGATAGAGATCAGTGACACCACCGCCACAGAGACTGGCGATGCGGTGATCGCCATCTGCGAAGCAACAGAGGCCACGGCCATCGGGCGCTCGGGGCGGATCCCTTTTTTCAGTGCGATGTCGGCGATAATAGGAAACATGGTGTAAACCACATGCCCTGTGCCGCAGAGAAAGGTCAACATCCAGGTGGTAAAAGGGGCCAGCAGGGTAATGTGCTGAGGATGTCGGCGCAGCAGCCGTTCCGCAAACTGCATCATCACATTTAACCCGCCTGCGGTTTGCAGCGTGGCCGCACAGCCGATCACCGCCAGGATGGTGAGCATCACATCGACCGGGGGTTTACCGGGCTGCAGACCAAAGATAAAGCAGAGAATAAACAGCCCAATGCCGCTTATCAGGCCAAGCCCCATACCGCCAAACCGCGTACCTGCCAGCAGGCAGAGGATAATGACCAGAAATTCCATCGTAATCATGAACGCCCTCATCAATGTAAACAGATTTTGCCAAATCATTACATGATGTGTGGGTATTCATTGCGAGCGGGATCGGATTTATTAAAAGTTAATAAAAGCAATGCGTTAGTAACTTTTGCGTAACATAAAAAAGCCCGGCGGAGCCGGGCGTTTAAGCAACAGGAGGATTAATGGTGCTGATGGCTGACAATATTCAGGAGATGTCGGTCGGTCTGTTCCTGACATAAGCCCGCCTGGCGGGCATTCTTCACTTCGTCGAGTACCGCTTTTAATAACAGGCCATCTTGCTGCTGTTCTTGTTTAATTTCCTGCAGGAAATTGAGCGTGCTGCTATCTTTCAGCGCTCTGGCATCCTGCGTTAATTCCGCAAGGTTATGATGGCGCTGTTCATAATCTTCAAGCGTTCGCTGAAAGAGTGCTTCCAGCGTGGAGTAATCTTCGTCGCACAAATCAATGGCTTCAAGTACCGGCATGGCGCCAGAGGCTTTTATAAAGTCAAATACGCGCATCATCTGCGTGACGTTGCTCTGCGCCTGGGTACGCAAAAATGTTGCTGTACCATTCAGACTGTTGTGTGAGCACCATTCACTGAGGCGGAGATAAAGATTAGAAGCGTAATACTCCCGATTCATCTGGGTGTTAAGTTTCTTCATCATGACCTGAACAACCATAATAACTTCCTTTTATTTGGGGTCTTGAACGGGGTAAATTTCACCTCGAAGGGCTTATAAATATAGTTGCTCTTCAGAAGATGAAAGATGAGAAATATTCATTAAATGCACTTAACACAAATTATAATACCCCTGGCGCATTTATAAGAAAATCCTTATAAATATATTCTTACCGTTCATTACTCTTAATTTATAAAACTTAACGCAGGGAAGATATTGACAATTTAGTTGGTAGTTATTTTTCTTATAACATGTTGATATATAAAATTTATTTCCATTTAGTGATCCGGATGGGTCTTTATCAATCCCCCCTGTTTTTATGCGCTTGAGAAAAATGATCCAAACAATAAAAACCAGTGTCCCTGTCTCAGTTCACACGCGCTGATTATTTATTCAGCACAACGACGGCTAAGTGCCATCTTCAAAAGCCTTTCCCTGCTTTAGCCCGTTATGTGATCCATCATGAGGTTTGCTGGCAAAACTTCTGTAAAAATGAAACATTGTTTTATCTTTTGTTGGATACGGGAGTGGTTTATGGCAAAGGTGGCGGTGCTACTGGCACCCGGTTTTGAAGAAGCAGAAGCGATTATTACCATTGATATCCTGCGTCGCATGCATATTGAGGTCGAGACGCTGGCGTGCGCTGAGTCGCGTGCGGTAGTGAGTTACCATAATATTCCCATGGTGGCAGACAGCACCCTGAGCGAAAAGCGCGAGACCCGCTACGATGCCGTTGTCCTGCCCGGCGGGCCGCAGGGCAGTGTCAATCTGGCCGCCAGTGAGGAGGTGGTGCGCTTTGTGGCGGCACACGATGAGATGGGTAAATATATCTGCCCCATCTGCTCAGCGGCGGCACGTGTACTGGGCGGCAATGGTTTATTAAAAGGGCGCCGCTATGTCTGTTCAGGCGATCTTTGGCAGGACGTAAAAGATGGCGTCTATATTGATGCCCCGGTTGTAGAAGATGGCCACCTTCTTAGCGGCAAAGGATTAGGGCATGCGTTCGATTTTGCCCTGACGCTGGCGGCGCGTCTTTTAAAAGACGAAGCTCCGGTACGCGATCACGCCGACCATATCTATTACGCCTGGTAATTTTTCTTACGGGCGCTATGGCGCCCATTTCACAAGGATATCATAGCTGAAGTTATGGATTATCCTGCTTACCCCCTCTTGATTTGTCTGACAAAACCCCCTTTTTTTATGTCATTTTTCGCTGAATTTATGTACGCAATTACTGTAATTCTGCCGTGTGATGGCGCTCTCTTATGGATGATTAATTTCCCGCTAAAACTATCTCAAGCAAACGCGCTTTAATCCCTTCTGGCGCTAATGCCTTGTTTTAAGTCCGATAAAATTAAATTTGAATACGTTTTCCCTACAGAAAAGAACATTAAAGCTGGAGTTTACCATGCACAAATTTACTAAAGCGCTGGCGGCCATTGGTCTGGCCGCGGTTATGTCACAATCCGCTATGGCAGAGAATCTGAAGCTCGGTTTTCTGGTGAAACAACCAGAGGAGCCCTGGTTCCAGACGGAATGGAAATTTGCTGACAAAGCCGGCAAGGATTTAGGTTTCGAGGTGATCAAAATTGCCGTGCCGGACGGTGAGAAAACATTGAACGCCATCGATAGCCTGGCGGCCAGCGGCGCGAAAGGGTTTGTCATCTGTACTCCGGATCCCAAACTGGGCTCGGCCATCATGGCGAAAGCGCGCGGCTACGACATGAAAGTGATCGCGGTAGATGACCAGTTCGTCAACGCCAAAGGTCAACCGATGGAGACCGTACCGCTGGTGATGATGGCCGCCACCAAAATCGGTGAGCGTCAGGGGCAAGAGTTATACAAAGAGATGCAAAAGCGCGGCTGGGACGTGAAAGAGACCGGCGTAATGGCGATTACCGCAGATGAGCTGGATACGGCGCGTCGTCGTACTACAGGCTCCATGGATGCGCTGAAGGCTGCAGGCTTCCCGGAAAAACAGATCTTTAAAGTGCCAACCAAATCTAACGATATCCCAGGGGCATTCGATGCCGCGAACTCCATGCTGGTACAGCACCCGGAAGTGAAGCATTGGCTGGTGTTAGGGATGAACGATAACACCGTGCTGGGTGGCGTGCGTGCGACAGAAGGTCAGGGCTTTAAAGCCGCAGACGTTATCGGTATCGGTATCAATGGCGTGGATGCGGTAAGTGAACTGTCGAAAGCGAAGGCGACCGGCTTCTACGGTTCTCTGCTGCCAAGCCCGGACGTGCATGGCTATAAATCCAGCGAAATGCTCTACAACTGGGTGACCAAAGATGCAGAGCCGGCGAAGTTTACCGAAGTGACCGACGTGGTGCTGATCACCCGCGACAACTTCAAAGCAGAGCTGGAGAAAAAAGGGCTGGGCGGTAAATAAGTTACTGTGATTGCGCCCTCTGCGCTGTGCAGAGGGCCAGACGTTCACTACTCGATCTTCGGAGACGTTATGCAACAGTCTGAACCCTATCTCTCTTTTCGCGGCATCGGCAAAACCTTCCCCGGTGTTAATGCCCTTACCGATATCAGCTTCGATTGCTATGCCGGTCAGGTTCATGCCCTGATGGGGGAGAACGGCGCCGGAAAATCCACACTGCTGAAAATTCTCAGCGGTAACTACGCCCCGACCACGGGCAGCCTGGCCCTGAAAGGGGAGCAGGTCTCGTTTGCTGACACCACCGCCGCGCTGAATGCCGGGGTGGCGATTATTTATCAGGAACTGCATCTGGTGCCGGAGATGACAGTCGCCGAGAACATTTATCTCGGCCAGTTGCCCCATAAAGGCGGTTTTGTGAACCGCTCCTTGCTCAATTACGAAGCGGGTTTGCAGCTTAAGCATCTCGGCCTGGATATTGATCCGCAGACGCCGCTTAAGTATCTCTCCATTGGCCAGTGGCAGATGGTTGAAATCGCCAAGGCGCTGGCGCGAAATGCCAAAGTCATCGCCTTTGATGAACCGACCAGTTCGCTCTCGGCGCGCGAAATCGACAACCTCTTCCGCGTGATTCGCGAGTTGCGCAAAGAGGGGCGCGTCATTTTATATGTCTCCCACCGTATGGAAGAGATTTTTGCCCTCAGCGATGCCATCACCGTCTTTAAAGATGGCCGCTATGTGCGCACCTTCTCTGATATGCAGCAGGTCAATCATGATCAACTGGTGCAGGCGATGGTGGGCCGCGACCTGGGGGATATCTATCACTGGGAGCCGCGTCAGTATGGCGGTGAATTGCTGCGTCTGGAGGAGGTTAAAGCCCCTGGCGTACGCAAGCCCATTAGCCTGACGGTGCGCAGCGGCGAAATCGTCGGTCTGTTTGGCCTGGTGGGAGCAGGGCGCAGTGAATTAATGAAAGGGCTGTTTGGTGGAACGCGTATCACCGAAGGGCAAGTCTATATCGACGGACAGCGGATCGATATTCAGAAGCCTGCTCACGCCATTCGTGCGGGGATGATGCTCTGCCCCGAAGATCGTAAAGCCGAGGGGATCATCCCGGTGCATTCAGTGCGCGATAACATCAATATCTCCGCGCGCCGTAAAACCATCCGCGCCGGCTGCCTGATTAACGATAGCTGGGAGGTGAGCAATGCCGACCATCACATTCGTTCTCTGAATATCAAAACGCCGGGTGCCGAACAGCTGATTATGAACCTCTCTGGCGGTAACCAGCAGAAGGCGATTCTTGGGCGTTGGCTGTCGGAAGAGATGAAAGTGATCTTGCTGGATGAACCGACCCGCGGCATTGACGTTGGGGCGAAACATGAGATCTACAACGTGATTTACGCGCTGGCAAAACGCGGAGTGGCGGTGCTCTTCGCCTCCAGCGATCTGCCGGAAGTACTGGGGGTTGCCGACCGCGTAGTGGTGATGCGGGAAGGTGAAATCGCCGGTGAATTACTTCATGAACAGGCGAATGAACAGCAGGCGTTAAGCCTTGCGATGCCTAAAGTTAGCCAGGCAGTCGCCTGATTAAGGAGAATATGATGTCCTCTGTCACAACTTCCGGAGCGCCAAAATCGGCCTTCAGCTTTGGGCGTATCTGGGATCAATACGGCATGCTGGTGGTCTTCGCCGTACTGTTTCTCGGCTGCGCCATTTTCGTGCCCAACTTTGCCACCTTTATCAATATGAAGGGGCTGGGGCTGGCTATCTCTATGTCCGGGATGGTCGCCTGCGGGATGCTGTTCTGTCTGGCATCCGGTGATTTTGACCTGTCAGTGGCCTCTGTCATCGCCTGCGCCGGGGTCACCACGGCGGTGGTCATCAATATGACCGAAAGTCTGTGGATTGGCGTCGCGGCCGGGTTGCTGCTCGGCGTGGCCAGTGGGCTGGTGAACGGCTTTGTCATCGCCCGCCTGAAAATCAATGCCCTGATCACGACGCTAGCCACCATGCAGATTGTGCGTGGGCTGGCCTATATCATTTCGGATGGTAAAGCGGTGGGTATTGAAGACGAGCGCTTCTTTACGCTCGGCTATGCCAACTGGTTAGGGCTGCCGGCGCCTATCTGGCTGACGGTCGGGTGCCTGATTATCTTTGGTTTCCTGCTCAACAGAACCACTTTTGGCCGTAATACCCTCGCCATTGGCGGTAATGAAGAGGCGGCGCGTCTGGCCGGGGTGCCGGTTGTACGCACCAAAATCATTATCTTCGTTCTTTCGGGGCTGGTGTCGGCAGCGGCGGGTATTATCCTGGCATCGCGTATGACCAGCGGCCAGCCGATGACCTCCATCGGTTATGAGCTGATTGTCATCTCAGCCTGCGTTTTAGGCGGGGTTTCACTGAAAGGCGGCATCGGAAAAATCTCATATGTCGTGGCCGGTATCCTGATCCTCGGCACGGTGGAAAACGCGATGAACCTGTTGAATATCTCCCCGTTCTCGCAGTACGTGGTTCGCGGCCTCATCCTGCTGGCAGCGGTGATCTTCGACCGTTATAAACAAAAAGCGAAGCGCACAGTTTAAGCAAAAATCCCCCTCTGGCGACCCAACTTTTAAGTGTAGTTGCCTACAAAACCCCCTTCCAGCCGCAGCGGGAAGGGGGTCTTCAAATGGCGAGCAGCGTCACACTGTCTATACTTACATGGCTGTAGAGATATCCGTTACTTGATATCTCATTAACTGTGAGGAGGACAAGTGTGGCAGATACGTTAACTGCACCGCCTGTGTTAGCTGGAAATTTTGCTTATTTTTTTGATCTCGACGGAACGCTGGCGACGATAAAACCACATCCGGACGAGGTTGTTGTTCCACCTGATGTCTTGCAGGCGCTTAATCAGCTTGCGCTACAAAATCAGGGGGCACTGGCATTGATATCAGGGCGTTCAATGGCCGAGCTTGATCAGCTGGCCGCACCATACCGTTTCCCGCTTGCCGGCGTACACGGGGCAGAGCGCCGCGACATCCATGATCACTCTCATATTATTTCCCTCCCGACCAGCTTGATTCAATCGCTGCATGCCGAGCTGGCCATCGCGCTTGCCGCATTGCCGGGAACCGAGCTGGAAGCGAAAGGAATGGCCTTTGCGCTGCACTATCGGCGCGCGCCGCAGTATGAGGCGGAAATCATGGCGCTGGCGTCCCGTATGGTGGAGAAAACCCCTCAGCTGTCACTTCAGCCGGGTAAATGCGTGGTGGAGTTGAAGCCAAAAGGCATCAACAAAGGTGAGGCCATCGCTGCATTTATGGCAGAACCGCCGTTTTTGGGTAAAACGCCGGTCTTTTTCGGCGATGACCTGACGGATGAGTACGGATTCAATGTGGTAAACCAGGCGGAGGGTTTATCTGTGAAGGTTGGCCCGGGTCACACCGCGGCAAAATGGCGCCTGGAGGGCGTCTCCAGCGTCTGGGAATGGGTTAAACAAGTCGCTAACCAGAAACAAGAAGAAGAAATAGCGCAAACTAACAGGAGAAATCATTATGGGTCGCTTAGTCGTAGTCTCTAACCGAATCGCACCGCCGGACGATAAAAAAGCCAGTGCGGGTGGTCTTGCTGTAGGGGTACTTGGGGCGTTAAAAGCCGCAGGCGGCCTCTGGTTTGGCTGGAGCGGAGACATAGGCAACGAGGATCAGCCGCTTAAAAAGGAGACGCGCGGGAACATCACCTGGGCATCGTTTAACCTTAGCGAGCAGGATTACGAAGAGTACTATTGTCAGTTTTCAAATGCCGTACTGTGGCCAGCGTTTCACTATCGTCTGGATCTGGTTAAGTTCCAGCGTGAGTCCTGGGAAGGGTATACCCGGGTAAATAGCATGCTGGCAGACAAACTGCTGCCGCTGGTGGAAGAGGACGACAGGCTGTGGATACATGATTATCATCTGCTGCCTTTCGCCGGTGAGCTACGCAAACGTGGCGTAAACAACCGGGTCGGTTTTTTCCTGCACATTCCTTTCCCGACCCCTGAGATCTTTAACGCGCTGCCGCCTGCAGAAGAGCTGCTGGAAGCGCTGTGTGATTATGACCTTCTGGGCTTCCAGACCGATAACGATCAGATGGCTTTCCTGGATTGTGTCGCCAGTAAAACGCGCCTGACCAGCCACGATGATGGTTCTTACAGCGCCTGGGGTAAGCGATTCCGCACCGAAGTGTATCCGATTGGTATTGAACCTGACGAGATTGCCGCCGACGCTTCCGGACCTCTGCCGCCAAAACTGGCGCAGCTGAAAAACGAACTGAAAAACGTGAAGAATATCTTCTCCGTAGAGCGTCTCGACTATTCCAAAGGGTTGCCGGAGCGTTTCCTTGCCTTTGAAACCCTGTTGGACAAGTTCCCGCAGCATCATGGCAAAATTCGTTACACCCAGATTGCCCCTACGTCACGGGGAGAGGTGCAGGCTTATCAGGACATTCGCCATCAGCTGGAGACCGAAGCAGGGCGTATTAACGGCCGCTATGGTCAGCTGGGCTGGACCCCGCTTTACTACCTCAACCAGCATTTTGATCGCAAAATTCTGATGAAGGTGTTCCGCTATGCGGAGGTCGGTCTGGTTACGCCATTGCGAGACGGGATGAATCTGGTGGCGAAAGAGTATGTCGCCGCGCAGGATCCTGCCGATCCCGGTGTGCTGGTGCTATCACAATTTGCCGGCGCGGCGAACGAATTGACCTCAGCGTTGATCGTCAATCCTTATGACCGCGATGATGTGGCGAACGCACTCAACCGCGCATTAACGATGCCGTTAACGGAACGTATTTCGCGTCATGCAGAAATGATGAAAATTATTAAAGAGAACGATATTGATCGCTGGCAGGCGCGTTTTATTGACGATTTAAATCAAATAACCGCTCGCAGCGTGGAGAGCAATCTCCAAAAAAAGGTCGCAACTTTTCCTAAACTGGCCTGAGGTCATACCGCCGGTGGTTTTATAAACCGCCGAGCGGTATTAACAGCACGTCGACTTTAGTGCTGCTAACAATTTTTTTAGCAGAACAGGTAGTCCGGGAAAAAAAGTTTTGATTATGATTGCCACATACCACTAAATCGACCTGCTGCTTTTCACAAATATCGAGAATATATTCGCTCAATTCACCCGTTGCAATCACTGCGCGAGTGAGAGGATATTCTGCCTGCGCGACAAGTTCATTCAAAAATGTCTGGGTTTCTTCCTGTAAAACCCCACGAATATCTTCCAGCATTGGCGCGGCCAGTTGGTTATACATTTCCGGTTCAGCCCCAAGCGTAACCACTGTAATTTTGGCCTGATAAGGGCGGGCGATGGCCACCGCTTTGGCGAGGAGATAGTGGCTTTCAGGAGAAACAGCAACAGAAACAAGCAGATGGGAGTAACGCATTGGACACTCCTTTTTAGAGCGTTAGCCGTCTATTCATCAGCTTTAGCGCGGAATGGTTTTCAGCGCAAGGGGTAGACATGTCAATTGTGTGACGCTAATCATAATTATTCATTAATTATTCATTAATTATTCTTATAGAAAGAATAATCCGTGTACTGCATAGCAAGTCAAAAAACATGCACTTAACCGAAATCATACAAATTCAATCCACATCGGCCAACCTCTTTTAAACAAAATCAACCACCCAAAAAATGGTAACGCAAGGTAATAGTTTACCTATTGACATGCCCCATGCAGCTGTATTTAAAGAGTATTTTATTAACGTTTCTAACATAGAAATGGTTGATATTGCGTAGGGGGCGATGACGGACGCTCTCGGCAAGATGCGTGCCTGACTTATTAACACTTCTGCATGAGTATTCGTCTATTCAGAATATATTCTTCCCTTAATCGTTCAAAAAGAGGGCAAATTAGAAGTCATACTGATGGATTTCTGCCTCCAATTCACTTAAATTATGTGACGTGGATCACATTTATTTTAAATTTCAGCGAGGGCTGCATTGTATGTGACAAACCGGACGAGTACAGTTGCGTCGAATTAGGAAAAATCTTAGTTATTTGTAAGAAATGATAAACGCGAAGAAAAGGAATCTATTTTTTCGTGTCGTTCGGACTCTATACAAACCTTAATTCAACTATGCATTTTAGCCTTTTCTTCTTTTTTACCGGGGTTTTTCCCGGCGACATCACGGGGTGCGGTTACACCGCATAAAAATATTAGTTGGTTATTCGGGATGGGAAAAATGCATACATCCGAGTTGCTAAAACACGTTTATGACATCAACTTGTCATATTTATTGCTAGCACAGCGCTTGATTAGCCAGGACAAGGCGTCCGCTATGTTCCGACTGGGTATCAACGAAGAGATGGCGACCTCTCTGGGCGGATTAACACTGCCACAGATGGTTAAATTAGCCGAGACGAATCAGCTGGTTTGCCAGTTCCGCTTCGATAATCCTCAGGCTATTACGCGTCTCACTCAAGAATCCCGTGTTGACGATCTGCAACAGGTCCATACCGGTATTTTACTCTCGACACGCCTGCTCAACGAAATCAGCCAGCCTGATGATGCGGCAAGGAAAAAAAGGGCCTGATAATGAGCGAAAAAAGCATTGTTCAGGAAGCGCGAGACATTCAGTTAGCGATGGAACTGATTACGCTTGGTGCTCGTTTGCAAATGCTGGAAAGCGAGACTCAGCTGAGCCGTGGTCGCCTTATCAAACTGTACAAAGAGCTGCGCGGTAGCCCTCCGCCGAAAGGCATGCTGCCGTTCTCAACCGACTGGTTTATGACCTGGGAGCAGAACATTCACGCTTCGATGTTCTGCAATGCCTGGCAGTATTTACTGAAGACTGGCTTATGCAGCGGCGTTGATGCCGTTATCAAAGCCTACAAACTCTATCTAGAACAGTGTCCACAGCCGGAAGAGGGGCCTTTGCTGGCACTGACGCGTGCCTGGACACTGGTGCGTTTCGTTGAAAGCGGAATGCTGGAACTCTCTCGCTGCAACTGCTGCGGCGGCAACTTTATCACCCACGCTCATCAGCCTGCAGGCAGCTTCGCCTGTAGTTTGTGCCAGCCTCCATCCCGAGCCGTAAAAAGACGTAAACTTTCCCGGGAGGCTGCCGATATTATTCCACAACTGCTGGATGAACAGATCGAACAGGCTGTTTAACCCTTACGTGTGGGCAAGATTCCAGCAGCGGTAAGTGATTACCGCTGCTTTTTTTTACCCGCCGTTTGGCTAAACCTCCCGAGCTGCGCATCCTGCGAAAGTCACTAGCGGAAGGATGATGTCGTGCTTATCTTATTAGGTTACCTGGTTGTTCTCGGTACAGTTTTCGGCGGTTACATGATGACCGGCGGGCACCTTGGGGCACTCTATCAACCGGCCGAGCTGATCATTATCGGCGGCGCAGGGGTGGGGGCCTTTATCGTTGGTAACAACGGTAAAGCGATCAAGGGGACGCTGAAGGCGTTACCTTTGCTGTTCCGTCGTTCTAAATACACCAAAAGTATGTACATGGACTTGCTGGCACTGCTGTATCGCCTGATGGCGAAGTCGCGTCAGCAGGGGATGTTCTCGCTTGAACGGGATATCGAAAACCCGAAAGAGAGCGAAATCTTCGCGAGCTATCCACGTATTATCGCGGATACCGTCATGCTCGATTTCATCGTTGACTACCTGCGTCTGATCATCAGCGGCAACATGAACACCTTCGAGATCGAAGCCCTGATGGACGAAGAGATCGAAACCCATGAAAGCGAATCCGAAGTGCCGGCGAATAGCCTGGCATTGGTGGGGGATTCCCTGCCAGCGTTCGGGATCGTGGCCGCGGTAATGGGGGTGGTACACGCCCTGGCTTCGGCGGATCGTCCCGCGGCAGAGCTGGGGGCGCTGATTGCCCACGCCATGGTGGGTACCTTCCTCGGGATCCTGCTGGCGTACGGCTTTATCTCGCCGCTGGCTTCCGTACTGCGTCAGAAGAGCGCCGAAACCACCAAGATGATGCAGTGCGTCAAGATCACGCTGCTCTCCAACCTTAACGGCTATGCCCCGCCAATTGCAGTGGAATTTGGGCGTAAGACCCTCTACTCCAGCGAGCGTCCGTCGTTTATCGAACTGGAAGAACACGTGCGTGCGGTGAAAAACCCCAACCAACAGACGACCACTGAGGACGCATGAAAAACCAGTCCCATCCCATCGTCATAGTTAAAAAACGCAAACACAAAAGCCATGGGCACGGTTCCCATGGCTCGTGGAAAATCGCGTATGCGGACTTTATGACCGCGATGATGGCGTTTTTCCTTGTGATGTGGCTGATTTCAATCTCCAGCCCGAAAGAGCTGATTCAGATTGCCGAATACTTCCGTACCCCGCTGGCGACGGCGGTGACCGGTGGGCAGCGTATCTCCAATAGCGATAGCCCGATTCCTGGCGGGGGCGATGACTACACCCAGTCCAAGGGCGAAGTGAAACGCGAACCGAACATCGACGAGCTGAAAAAACGCATGGAGCGCAGTCGCCTGCAAAAACTGCGCGGCGATCTCGACCAGTTGATCGAGGCAGATCCGAAACTGCGTGCGCTGCGTCCGCATTTGAAGATCGATCTGGTGCAGGAAGGGCTGCGTATTCAAATCATCGACAGCCAGAATCGCCCGATGTTTAAAACCGGCAGCGCCGAAGTGGAGCCCTACATGCGCGATATTCTGCGCGGGATCGCCCCGGTGCTGAACGGGATCCCGAACCGAATTAGCCTCTCCGGCCACACCGATGACTTCCCGTATGCCAACGGTGAAAAAGGGTATAGCAACTGGGAGCTCTCTGCGGATCGCGCTAACGCCTCCCGCCGCGAATTAGTGATAGGTGGCCTGGACGATGGCAAAGTGCTGCGGGTTGTCGGCATGGCCGCAACCATGCGCATGAGCGATCGCGGCCCGGATGATGCCATTAACCGTCGTATTAGTCTTTTAGTGCTCAACAACCAGGCGGAGCAGGCCATCCTGCATGAAAACGCCGAGAGTCAGAGTGAGTCACTGGATGATTTGAAACAGCCTGGCGCCTTGCCTTCGGCTGCCGTTCCAACATCGCCACCAGCCAATCCGAGGTGATAGCGTGAGCATGGATATTAGCGATTTTTACCAGACGTTTTTTGATGAAGCCGACGAACTGTTGGCTGATATGGAGCAACACCTGCTGGACCTGGTGCCCGAAGCACCGGACTCTGAGCAGCTCAACGCCATCTTTCGTGCTGCGCACTCTATAAAAGGAGGCGCCGGAACCTTTGGTTTCACCATTCTGCAGGAGACGACCCATTTAATGGAGAACCTGCTGGATGAAGCGCGGCGCGGTGAGATGCAGCTCAATACCGATATTATCAACCTGTTTTTGGAAACCAAAGATATTATGCAGGAACAGCTCGACGCCTATAAAAGCTCGCAAGAGCCGGATGCCGCCAGCTTTGAATATATCTGCAACGCTCTGCGCCAGTTAGCGCTGGAAGCCAAAGGCGAAGCGGCGGTACCTGCCGTTGCGCCGGCGAAACTGAGCGTTGTAGAGACCGCCCCTGCCGCGGCACCAGCCCAGGACGATCGTCTGCGTATCGTGCTGTCTGGTCTGAAAGAGAGCGAAGTTAACCTTCTCGAAGAAGAGCTGAGCAACCTCGCTACGCTGAGCGACGTGGTGAAAGGGAAAGATACTCTTGCCGCGACCCTGAATGGCGACATCGGTAAAGATGATGTTGTGGCGGTGCTCTGCTTCGTGATTGAACCGGATCAGATTAGCTTTGAAACGCCAGCTGCCGTCGAGCCAGCCGCCGTTGAGGTGGTCGCGGTTGCCGAAACCCCGGCTGCACCGGCCGTCGTTCCTGCCGCACCGGCAGTAAAAGCCGCGCCTCGCGAAGCGGCCGCGCCAAACCGCGCGGAAAAACCGGCGGCGCGCTCCAGCGAATCGACCAGCATCCGCGTGGCGGTTGAAAAAGTCGATCAGCTGATCAACCTGGTGGGCGAGCTGGTGATTACCCAGTCAATGTTGGCCCAGCGCTCGAACGAGCTGGATCCGGTCAACCACGGTGACCTGATCACCAGCATGGGCCAGCTGCAACGCAACGCCCGTGATCTGCAAGAATCGGTTATGTCGATCCGTATGATGCCGATGGAATACGTCTTCAGCCGCTTCCCGCGTCTGGTGCGTGACCTCGCGGGCAAGCTGAATAAGCAGATCGAACTGACTCTGATGGGCAGCTCCACCGAGCTGGATAAGAGCCTGATCGAGCGCATTATCGATCCGTTAACTCACCTGGTGCGTAACAGCCTCGACCACGGGATCGAGCTGCCGGAAACCCGCGTGAACGCAGGCAAATCACCGGTCGGAAATCTGATTCTCTCTGCGGAACACCAGGGCGGAAACATCTGCATCGAAGTGACCGATGACGGGGCAGGCCTTAACCGCGAGCGTATTCTGGCGAAGGCGATCTCCCAGGGGATGGCAGTCAGTGAAAACATGACCGACGAAGAAGTGGGCATGCTGATCTTCGCCCCTGGCTTCTCTACCGCCGAGCAGGTGACCGACGTCTCTGGCCGCGGTGTGGGCATGGACGTGGTGAAACGTAACATCCAGGAGATGGGCGGCCACGTTGAGATTCAGTCTAAACAGGGCACGGGTACCACCATTCGTATCCTGCTGCCGCTGACTCTGGCGATCCTCGACGGTATGTCGGTGAAAGTGGCAGGCGAAGTGTTCATTCTGCCGTTGAACGCAGTAATGGAATCACTGCAGCCGCGCGAAGAAGATCTGCATCCGCTGGCGGGTGGCGAGCGCGTACTGGAAGTGCGTGGCGAGTACCTGCCGCTGGTGGAATTGTGGAAAGTGTTCGATGTGGCAGGGGCCAAAACCGAGGCGACGCAGGGGAT
The DNA here is from genome assembly GCF_002308415.1 of Leclercia sp. UBA1284. NCBI lineage: Bacteria > Pseudomonadati > Pseudomonadota > Gammaproteobacteria > Enterobacterales > Enterobacteriaceae > Leclercia > Leclercia sp. UBA1284. Next base: position 1,802,819 of record NZ_DBUS01000006.1, on the reverse strand, counting down.
TGTGGTCATTCTGCAGAGCGCGGGTCGTCGTTATGCGCTGCTGGTCGATCAGCTGATTGGCCAGCACCAGGTCGTGGTGAAGAACCTGGAAAGCAACTACCGCAAAGTGCCTGGAATTTCAGCCGCCACCATCCTTGGGGATGGCAGCGTGGCGCTGATCGTCGATGTTTCGGCGCTTCAGGGTTTAAATCGTGAACAACGTGTGGCGTACACAGCCGCCTGATACTGTTAAGAAGGTAATAACATGACCGGTATGAGTAATGTAACCAAGCTGGCCGGCGAGCCGTCAGGGCAGGAATTCCTGGTATTCACTTTAGGTGACGAAGAATACGGTATCGATATTCTGAAAGTGCAGGAGATCCGTGGCTATGATCAGGTCACTCGCATTGCTAACACGCCTGAATTCATTAAAGGCGTAACGAACCTGCGTGGCGTCATCGTGCCGATCGTCGATCTGCGCGTGAAGTTCAGCCAGGGCGACGTGGATTATGACGATAACACCGTCGTGATCGTACTGAATCTTGGTCAGCGTGTGGTGGGCATTGTGGTGGATGGCGTCTCTGATGTCCTCTCCCTGACTGCCGATCAGATTCGCCCGGCACCAGAATTCGCGGTGACGCTGTCAACCGAGTACCTGACCGGTTTGGGTGCTCTGGGTGAGCGGATGCTGATTCTGGTGAACATCGAGAAGTTACTGAACAGCGATGAGATGGCACTGCTGGACATTGCCGCGACGCACGTAGCCTGATGTGTAACGGGAGGGGAATCCCTCCCGTTTTTTTTATCCCCTTTTCTGCTTTTTCCTCGTAAAAAAACGCTTCTGCAAAATATATTTCGAATAAATAGCCCGCCTATTATTTAGCTATCCTTAACTGTTTATTATAAGAATTTAAATATAACCCCTTCAGGCTATTTATCCTGAAAGCTTTCAGCGCCCTGAATTGCGAACATGATCATAAATTAAATCGCTAAAACGCTAAAAAACAGCGATTCAGGAAAAGTATAATTACCTTAAGTCGTTGTTTTTGATGCACATTAAAATTAATAACCGTTTTTTCCGATAGAGTGCAATAAAAGTGGCTGATTGTCGTTCCGTAAACTAAATTCATTTTAGTGACTCATAAATAACAATAATGAGTCAGCACCAATTATGCGTTAGCCAAATAGACAACGGCTGATAACATTTTCTGGAGGGTGGAAAATGAACAGGAAACTTCTCACGATATTCACAGGTTCATTGTTGGCGTTAAGTGCCGGTTCGGCGCAGGCGGTAACCAGCAGCGGGACGATTGGCGCAACCCTGACGTTGACCAACGGATGCTTGATCAACGGATCGCCAACGCAAAACGGCATTAACTTCGGTACTCTGGACTTCGGTACTCACCCGGCGACTTTCTCCACCCTGACTACCCAGCTTACCGGGGCCAGCGGCGGCAATACCTTTACCATCCAGTGCACCACCGACAGTTATACGGTCGCCATTACCGGCAACACCAACTCCACGGCCCCTGGTACGGTAGTGGGTACGCCAGGGACCCCAACGCGCTATCTGGTGAATACGGCCAATGCCGCACAGGGCGTGGCTTATAGTCTGTTTAGCGACAGCGGGTACAACAACATCATTGCCAATAACGCACCGCTTCCGATTGCATCCACCGCTGGGGGCGTAAACAGCTATACGCTGTATGGCCGAATTACCGGTGGTGGCAACAGCGTGACGGTTGTTCCCGGCACCTACACCGATACCATCAACGTTAGCGTCACCTATTAAGCTGTCCCGCAATGCGCGTAGAGAGTGCATCGCTCCGGCCACGGGGTAAGGGGAAGCTGCGCACATTTTTCTGCCTAAGCCTGGCGCTGCTGGTAACACAGAGCGCTCAGGCGATCACCACCCAGCAGTTCAGGGTTAACGCCACCATCACTCCCGGATGCTCGGTGATGGCTGGAACGGGCAGTGTGTTAGGGACGCTCAACTTTGGTACCCGCTCCGGGGTGGAGAGAGGCCAGGTCAGCACCAGTTTTGTCCCTAACGGCGCGCTCAGCATTGCCTGTACACCCGGCGTGGCGCTGAGCATGACTATCGACGGCGGCCAGTATTACACCTCGGTACGGAATATGCAGCGCAGCGGAGGAACTCAGCGCGTGGCGTACCGTCTCTACAGCAGCAGTTCGCTTGGGGCCAACAGTGAAATCGGCGTAAACCAGGCCATTCCTGTGGCCTATACCAATAGCAATAACATTGCCTTGCCACTTTTTGGCGTGGCGCTTCTGACCGGCTTTAGCCCGGCAGGAAACTATTCAGATCAACTCACCGTGACCTTGTCATGGTGAATAGGGAGAAGGACGATGAGGATATTTGCATCCGGCAGGGCGCTGGCGTTAGCCATGGCGCTGGGCATCACGGCAGGCACGGCGCACGGCGCGGCAACCATTCTACTCTGGCCAATCGATCCCTGGCTCTCTGCGGATACCAAAGCGACCGAGCTGTGGGTGCAGAATCAGGGAAACAGCGCCACCACCATGCAGGTGCGGATTGTGCGCTGGCGGCAGGAGAATGGCCTTGAGCGCTACACCGCGCAGCAGGATGTGGTCGCCAGCCCTCCTATCGTCACCATCGCGAAAGGCAGTAAACAGCTGATTCGTCTGATTAAACAAGGTGATGTGCCGGTGGGCGTTGAGCAGGCCTACCGGATTATTGTCGATGAAATTCCCCAGCCTCAGGACAACGCGACGCCGCAAATGGGCCTGAAACTGCAGATGCGTTACTCCATTCCGCTGTTTGTTTATGGACAGGGGATCCCGACCATTAAAGAGGGTGAGCATCACGCTCTGGTCGATACCAATGCCCTGAGCTGGCGAGTGGTTCGCGACAATGGACAACCGCAGCTACAGGTGCGTAACCGCAGCGACGTGCATGTTCGCTTAAGCAAGGTCACCCTTTCGCAGGGCGGGCAGCAACGAACTATCGCGGATGGTTTGCTCGGCTATGTTTTACCGGGCAGCGAACGCAGCTGGCCGTTGCCTGCCGGGATTGGCCAGCCGGGACAGATGAGTGCGGAAATTAATGCCCGGGATACGCGATGGCAGTCGGCCCCCGTCAACTGAAACCGACCATGATGATGCTGCTTTGTCTGTCGACCGCGAGCTGGGCAGAAACCGGCGATGACGCTTTACCGCCGCCGCCTGCACCGCAGTCGTTAAATGACGAAGCCGTATTTCAACTGGGGTTGATCGTTAACCATTACGACACCGGACAGGTAGTGCCTGTGAGCCAGCGTAACGGTGAGTTCTGGATCTCCAGCGCCGATCTGCTGCGCGCCGGACTACCGCCGGAAAAAGTGCCGCCAGGCGAGGTCAATCTGGCGCAGCTAACCGGCGTCAGAACCGAATATGATAGCGCCGGCCAGCGTCTACTGCTGAGCGTGCCGCGAGACTGGATCTCTGCCAGAGTTACCCCTTTCGGCGGCACGCCTGCCCAGAGCAAACCGCGTTACGGCAGAGGGGCGCTGCTGAACTATGACTTCTACTCCAGCAAAACCGAGCACGCGGGCGGGCAAGCCTCTCTCTGGCATGAATTCCGCTATTTTGACGACCGGGGTTCATTATCCTCGACCGGTTATTACCGGCAAAACTTCTCTGGCGGTGGCCAGCAGGAGGGGTATGTGCGCTACGACACGACGCTGCTGGTGACCAATGAAGATGACGCCATCACCTGGAGCGCCGGGGATGTGATCAGCGATGCCCTGAGCTGGAGCAGCAGCGTGCGCATGGGCGGTATCAGCTACGGCCGTGACTTCTCGCTGCGCCCGGACCTTGTGACCTGGCCACTGCCGGAATTTTCCGGCGAGGCGGCGGTGCCAACGTCGGTGGATCTCTTTGTGAATGGCTACCGGGCTGGCTCCACCCGATTACAGCCGGGCCCCTTCACCCTGACCAACCTTCCTTATATCAACGGCGCGGGTGATGCGGTTCTGGTCACCACCGATGCGCTTGGTCGCCAGGTAAGCACCACACTTCCGTTTTACGTCACCAGCGAACTGCTCAAAGAGGGGCTGAGCGACGGGGCGATAACCCTCGGGAGCCTGCGACGTAACTACGGGATTGAAAATTTCGACTACGGCCCGGCGGCGGGCAGCGGATCCTACCGCTATGGTTTGACCGACTGGCTCACTCTTGAAGGACACGTTGAGGGGGCGGAGGAGCTGGCTCTTGGCGGGGCAGGCACGGTGGTTAAACTGGGTCGCTTTGGGGTAGTGAATACCGCCTTGTCTCACAGCCGGATGCGCGGCGACGACGGGGAGCAGATCAACTGGGGTTATCAGTACAGTACCAGCGCATTCAGTCTTGCTACCCAGCACAGCCGCCGCGATCGCGGCTTTGGTAACCTGGCGCTGTACGATCAGCCTACGATTTATGACGAATACAACCAGCCTATTGCCAGTCTCAGCCGCAACACGGATCAATACTCCGTGAGCGTTAACCTTGGCGATTACGGCAACATCGGTGCGGCATGGATTGGCGTAGAGAGTTTTGATAGCCAGAAAACCGAGCTGCTTAACCTCTCCTGGAGCCGCAATCTCTGGGGCAGCAGCAGTATCTATCTGGCCGCCAGCCGGGATCAGCAGCGCGGCGACTGGACCGTGGCCATGTCGTTGCAAATTCCGCTTGGCGAGCGCGACAGTGCTGCGGTAACCCTGGAGAATACGCCGGATTCGGGCAGTACCCAGCGTCTCAACTACAACCATTCGATGCCGACCGACGGCGGCTTTAGCTGGAACATGGCGCTGGCGCGGCAGTCCCGCTCCAGCAACTATCAGCAGGCGTCGCTGGGCTGGCGCAATAACAATATTGAAGTGCAGGGCGGCGGTTACGGCGAACGTGACATGATGACCTGGTGGGGCGAAGCGTTAGGTTCGGTGGTGCTGATGGATGGCGAACTCTTTGCCGCCAATAAGATCAACGACGCCTTCGTGGTCATCAGCACCGACGGGCAGCCGGACGTGCCGGTCAGCTATGAAAACCAGCCGGTCGGAAAAACGAACAGGAATGGCTATCTGCTGGTTAGCGGCGTCTCGGCCTATTATCCCGCCAGCTACAGCATTAACACTCTCGATCTGCCAGCCGATACCCGGCTGAAAGAGACCGAACGCCGGGTCGCCCTGCGCCGTAATAGCGGTTATCTGGTTGATTTTCCGATGGAGCAGGAGCGCGTCGCCAGCGTGATTCTGCACGATGGGGAAGGGCATGCTATTCCGTTGGGCAGTCAGGTTCGACGGGCGTCGCACTCTAACGCTACCGTGGGGTATGACGGTATCGCCTGGCTCGAGGATCTGAACGACGTCAATCCGCTAGAGGTGCGCACCCCGGAAGGCAAAACCTGCAAGGTCACCCTCACACTGGCCGCCAACCCGGACCATAAGCTGCAAACATACGGTCCACTTACCTGCAGGCTGACGCCATGAAACGCCTGCTACTGCTCTTTGTGCTGCTGATGCTCTCCGGCGCCAGCTGGGGAGCCTGTACTGCCAGCACCCTGAACGCCAACTTTGGCAGCGTGACCTCTTTTGCGCTGAGCGGTAGCAATGAAGTGCAGACTACCGGCACGCTGGTCGTGAACTGTGATGCAATACTGAATTTGCTGACCAACGACTCCATCACCTTAACGTACACCGGAGCCACGATTGCCGCGTCGAATCGCGCGACCCTGAAACGCACCGATAATGCGGCAATCACCGACGTCATCCCTGTCCGGCTGTGCGGCGCCTCCGGGTGTAATACCGCTAACGAAGTGCAGATCGGCAGAACCTACACCTGGAGCGGCAACACGCTGCTGGGTCTGCTGGGCAGCCGGCAGTATAATATTCCGCTCTATTTTCGTACCCTGGCCGGGCAGAATGTCACCGCCGGACCCTATCGGGTCACTCTCAATTTCAGCATCTATTACAACGTCTGCTCGGTGGGGGCGGCCGGATTATGCCTTACGCCGCAAACCGGTACGGTCACCACCAGCATCGCGGTGGATATCAATGTCACCAACGACTGTAGCGCCATGACCACGCCGGATATCAACTTCAACAGTGCGCCGCTGGTGCAAAATTTCCCCACGGTCTCGCAGGCAATCTCTGTCTCCTGTACCAAGGGCAGCGTTTACACCATTGGCATTAACAATGGCGCTAACGCCCTTAACAACGTGCGGCAAATGGCCAGCGGCAGTAACCGCATGAGCTATGACATCTATAAAGGCGCCACCGCCAACCGCTGGGGAAGCAGCGGTTCGGAGCGCTGGTCCAGCGGCACCTCCTCACAGGTCAGCGCCGATGGCCTGCTGCGTACCTATAATTACACCGCCAAAGTCCTGACGACCCAGGCCACCCCGCCCGCCGGTAGTTACACCGATACCCTGATTGTTGATGTCGCCTTCTAAGCCGCGCTTTTCCCTTTCGCAAATGTAAAGTTCCCGTCAGCTGTGCCGATAACACCGATAACCAATCCAGGAGAAGGTGTTGTATGTTGAACCGTATGCGCGTTGTCACAATGCTGATGTTAGTGCTGGTTGTCTTCGCACTTCTGCAGCTGATTTCCGGCGGTCTCTTTTTCTCATCGTTAAAGGAAAATCAGGAGAGCTTCGCCGCATCCAATGATTTACGCCTGCAACAAAGCGAGCTGACCACCACCTGGGATCTGATGCTGCAAACCCGCATCAACCTCAGCCGCTCCTCCGCCCGGATGATGATGGATCCTAATAACCAGCAGAGCAGTGCCAAAACGGAACTGCTGAAGAATGCGCGTACCACGCTGGATGAAGCCGGTAAACACTACGAGGCCTTTAAGGCTATCGCGCCGCTACCGACAATGGTCGATGCCAGTAACAATATTGAAGAGAAGTACCGCAACTATGCTGCCGCGCTGGCGGAGCTGATTCAGTTCCTCGAAAGCGGGAACATGGATGCCTACTTTGCCCAGCCGACGCAGGGGATGCAGAACGCGCTCGGCGCCGCGCTTGGCGACTACGCCAAAGCCAGCGCCGAACAGTATCACACCGCCTTTAGCGAAAGCGCCAATGACTACCAGTTTGCTAAATGGCAAATGGCATCGCTGGCACTGGCGCTGGTCATTGTGCTGGTCGGCGTCTGGTACGGCATTCGCCATATTCTGCTCAACCCGCTGGGGCGCGTCATTACCCACATCCGTGACATTGCCAGCGGCGATTTGACCCAGACGCTGGTGATTTCCGGGCGCAACGAGATCAGCGAGCTGGCCAGCAGCGTGGATCATATGCAGCGCTCCCTTAGCGAAACGGTAACCAACGTGCGTCACGGCTCTGATGCCATCTACGACGGCACCAGCGAAATCGCCATGGGTAACAATGACCTCTCCTCCCGCACCGAGCAGCAAGCCTCCGCGCTGGAGGAGACCGCTGCCAGCATGGAACAGCTGACCGCGACGGTAAAACAAAACGCCGACAATGCGCGTCAGGCCTCGCAACTGGCAGAAAGTGCGTCGGAAACTGCCCAGCGCGGCGGGAAAGTGGTGGATGGCGTGGTGAAAACCATGCACGAGATTGCCGATAGTTCGCGAAAAATCGCCGACATCATCAGCGTGATCGACGGTATTGCTTTCCAGACCAATATTTTAGCCCTCAACGCCGCGGTAGAAGCTGCCCGCGCCGGTGAGCAGGGGCGTGGCTTCGCTGTAGTAGCAGGGGAGGTACGTAATCTCGCCAGCCGCAGCGCCAATGCCGCCAAAGAGATCAAAGCGTTAATCGAAGACTCCGTCTCGCGTGTGGATACCGGCTCGGTGCTGGTCGAGACCGCCGGCGAGACCATGAATGACATCGTGAATGCGGTGACCCGCGTAAACGACATCATGGGTGAAATCGCCTCGGCATCTGATGAACAGAGCCGGGGTATCGATCAGGTCGCTCTGGCGGTATCAGAGATGGATCGGGTAACACAACAAAACGCCGCGCTGGTGCAGGAATCCGCTGCGGCGGCCGCTGCGCTGGAAGACCAGGCGAGTCGTCTGAAGATGGCCGTCTCGGCGTTTCGTCTTACTGCAGCACCTACAAAATTGGTTTCAGCCCGCAGAAACCCTGGTACGACGGCATCCGCCGCCGCGCCAGGCAGCTTGCGCGTGCCGACAGCCGGACAAGAAGAGAACTGGGAAACATTTTGACTGAACTTTAAACCGCGGCTGCTGGCCGCTGAATGGGAGCGTGGATGTTAAATCGTATTCGTATCTCGACCACACTGTTTTTGATTCTGATCCTTTGCGGTGTGTTGCAGGTTGGCAGTAACGGGTTGTCTTTTTGGGCGTTTCGCGATGGCTATCAGAATTTGCAGGAAGTCGAGACCAGCAATCAACAACGCTCCGCACTGGCGCAGACCCGCGCCGTGCTTTTACAGGCCAGCACCGCGCTCAACAAGGCGGGAACTTTAACCGCGCTGAGTTATCCGCCGGATGACATTAAAGCGCTGATGGTAACCGCGCGCGACAGCCTGAAGCAGGCTGACACGATGTTTAAGGCTTTTATCGCGCAGGATACCCTCAGTGAGCAGGGTAAAAAACTGCGTACAGACATGCAGAAAGGGTATGCCCAGTGGCACGGCGATCTGGAGCACCAGGCCACATGGCTTGAAAACAATCAGCTGTCGGACTTCCTCACCGCGCCGGTGCAGGAGTCGCAGGCGGCGTTTGATAAGAGTTTCAATGCCTGGCAGCTGGAGATTAACCACTTCGTCGAGAAGGCGGGGGCCGACAGCCGCACCAGTTATCACATGTCTGGTGTGATCTTCACCACCGTGGTGATTCTGGCCGCGCTGCTGACCAGCGCGGCGCTGTTCTGGTCGCGCAGGATGATCGTGCAGCCGCTGGCGATCATCAGCAGCCATTTCGACAGTATCGCCAAAGGCGATCTTGCCCGTCCGGTGGCGGTGTACGGTAAAAACGAAATATCGGCGATCTTTGCCAGCCTGAAGGCGATGCAGGGATCGTTACGCGAAACGGTGAGTAATGTGCGGCAAGGTAGCTATGCCATGCACACGGGGATTTCAGAGATCGCCGAAGGCAACAATGATCTCTCTTCCCGCACCGAGCAGCAGGCGGCCTCGCTGGCGCAGACGGCAGCCAGCATGGAACAGCTGACGGCGACCGTCAGCCAGAACGCCGATAACGCTCGCCAGGCATCTGGCCTGGCGCAGAGCGCTGCGCAGACGGCGAAAAAAGGGGGCGATCAAGCAACCCACGTGGCGCGCACCATGTCGGATATCGCCACCAGCTCGCAGAAAATTGGCGACATTATTAGCGTGATTGACGGTATTGCGTTCCAGACCAACATCCTGGCGCTGAACGCGGCGGTAGAAGCTGCCCGAGCCGGGGAGCAGGGACGGGGATTTGCCGTTGTCGCCGGTGAGGTACGTAATCTGGCCAGCCGGAGCGCCAACGCGGCAAAAGAGATCAAAGTGCTGATTGAAGAGTCGGTCTCCCGCGTTCAGCAGGGTTCCGAACTGGTAGACACCGCCGCGAAGACCATGACGGAGATCGTCAGTTCGGTGACGCGTGTGAACGACATTATGGGAGAGATTGCCTCCGCATCGGATGAGCAGCGCCGGGGAATTGAACAGGTTGCCCAGGCCGTAAGCCAGATGGATCAGGTAACGCAACAGAACGCCGCCCTTGTAGAAGAGGCGGCCGCCGCTACCGACCAGTTAGCCAACCAGGCGGATCACCTAACCTCGCTGGTGGCCGTTTTTAATGTAAGTGAGCAGGTCGTAAAAGTAACAGAAGTCGGACGGTCACAAGCCGTGCCAGTGGGATCCTGAAAGTGATAAAGAAGGCGCTATGACATCATCTCTGCCCTCAGGGCAATCGTCATTACTTATGCAGATGACACAGCGCCTCGCGCTGTCCGATGCGCATTTCCGTCGGATATGTCAGTTAATCTACCAGCGTGCCGGGATCGTGCTAGCCGATCACAAGCGCGACATGGTCTACAACCGCCTGGTTCGGCGGTTGCGGACCCTGGAACTGGACGATTTTGGCCGCTACCTGGGCATGCTCGAAGCAAACCCGAACAGCGCGGAGTGGCAAGCGTTTATCAACTCGCTGACCACCAACCTGACGGCATTTTTCCGCGAAGGCCATCACTTTCCGGTGCTGGCGGAGCATGCTCGTCGGCGTAGCGGAGAGTACCGGGTCTGGAGCGCGGCGGCCTCAACCGGAGAAGAGCCCTATTCACTGGCGATTACGCTGGCGGATACGCTCGGCACCGCGCCGGGGCGCTGGAAAGTGTTCGCCAGCGATATCGATACCGAAGTGCTGCAGAAGGCGCAAAGCGGTATCTATCGTCAGGATGAGCTGAAAACGCTGTCGCCCCAGCAGCTACAGCGATACTTCATGCGCGGTACCGGCCCGCACGAGGGGCTGGTGCGGGTGCGTCAGGAGCTGGCCAACAACGTGGAGTTTACCCAGCTGAACCTGCTGGATAAGCAGTACAACGTGCCGGGACCCTTTGACGCAATTTTTTGCCGTAACGTTATGATCTATTTCGACAAAACGACGCAACAGGAGATTCTGCGTCGCTTTGTACCGTTGCTCAAGCCGGACGGATTACTGTTTGCCGGGCACTCGGAGAACTTCAGCAACCTCGTGCGTGAGTTTAGCCTGCGTGGGCAAACGGTATATGCGCTGAGTAAGGATAAAGCATGAGTAAAATCAGGGTCTTGTCAGTCGATGATTCGGCATTGATGCGCCAGATCATGACCGAAATTATCAACAGTCACAGTGACATGGAGATGGTGGCAACGGCTCCCGATCCGCTGGTCGCCCGGGATTTAATTAAAAAATACAATCCCGACGTGCTGACGCTGGATGTCGAAATGCCGCGGATGGACGGCATCGATTTCCTGGAAAAATTGATGCGTCTGCGCCCGATGCCGGTGGTGATGGTCTCCTCGCTCACGGGTAAGGGCTCTGAAATTACGCTGCGAGCCCTGGAGTTGGGGGCGGTAGATTTTGTTACCAAACCGCAACTGGGGATCCGCGAAGGCATGCTGGCCTACAGCGAGATGATAGCGGAGAAGATCCGCACCGCCTCCCGGGCGCAGATCGCGGCGCATAAGCCGATTGCCGCACCGGCAACCCTGAAAGTGGGGCCGCTGCTCAGCTCGGAAAAACTGCTGGTTATTGGCGCGTCAACCGGGGGAACAGAGGCAATTCGCCATGTACTCCAGCCATTGCCGCTCTCCAGCCCCGGTATTCTGATTACGCAGCATATGCCGCCGGGCTTCACCCGTTCTTTTGCTGAGCGGCTGAACAAACTGTGCCAAATCAGCGTGAAAGAGGCGGAAGATGGCGAGCGCGTGCTGCCGGGACATGCTTACATCGCGCCGGGCGATAAGCACATGGAGCTGGCGCGCAGTGGCGCAAACTATCAAATCAAAATTCATGACGGGCCGCCGGTTAACCGGCACCGTCCGTCGGTGGATGTGCTGTTTCATTCGGTGGCGAAACATGCGGGGCGCAACGCCGTTGGGGTGATCCTGACGGGGATGGGCAACGATGGTGCCGCCGGAATGCTTGCAATGCACCAGGCTGGCGCCTGGACGATTGCGCAGAATGAAGCAAGTTGTGTGGTGTTCGGCATGCCGCGCGAGGCCATCAATATGGGTGGCGTGAGCGAAGTGGTCGATCTTAGCCAGGTAAGCCAGCAGATGCTGGCAAAAATCAGTGCCGGACAGGCAATACGTATTTAAAGAGGAGTGTAGTTTTATGGCGGACAAAGAGCTCAGATTTTTGGTTGTGGATGACTTTTCCACCATGCGTCGCATCGTGCGCAACCTGCTGAAAGAGCTGGGCTTCAACAACGTTGAAGAAGCAGAAGACGGCGTAGATGCGCTGAACAAACTGCAGGCGGGCGGCTTCGGTTTTGTCATCTCTGACTGGAACATGCCTAACATGGACGGTCTGGAGCTGCTGAAAACCATTCGTGCCGACAGCAATATGTCTGCGCTGCCGGTGCTGATGGTGACCGCAGAAGCCAAGAAAGAGAACATTATTGCTGCCGCACAGGCGGGGGCAAGCGGATATGTGGTGAAACCGTTCACTGCTGCAACCCTGGAAGAGAAACTCGGCAAGATCTTCGAGAAACTCGGCATGTAAGGTGGTGAATATGATGCAGCCTGCAATTAAACCCGCTGAGGAGCATTCACCCAGCGAAATCATCGCCCGTATCGGTAGCCTGACGCGCATGCTGCGCGACAGTCTGCGCGAATTGGGTCTGGATCAGGCGATTGCCGAAGCCGCGGAAGCGATTCCGGATGCGCGCGACCGTCTCGATTATGTGGTACAGATGACCGCTCAGGCGGCTGAACGTGCGCTGAACAGCGTTGAAGCGTCTCAGCCGCACCAGGACGAAATGGAGAAGGGCGCCAAAGACCTGACCAAACGCTGGGATGAGTGGTTCGAAGACCCGATTGAGCTCTCTGATGCGCGTGAGCTGGTGACGGACACCCGTCAGTATCTGAAAGCGGTGCCGGGTCATACCAGCTTCACTAACGCCCAGCTGCTGGACATCATGATGGCGCAGGATTTCCAGGACCTGACCGGTCAGGTTATCAAGCGGATGATGGATGTGATCCAGGAGATTGAGCGTCAGTTGCTGATGGTACTGCTGGAAAATATGCCAGAGCCTGCCGCCCGTCCGAAGCGTGAAAACGAAAGCCTGCTCAATGGCCCGCAGCTCGACACCACCAAAGCCGGTGTGGTTGCCAGCCAGGATCAGGTCGACGACCTGCTGGACAGCTTAGGTTTCTAATCTGAATCGCTCCGGTTTTGGCAACGAAACCGGAGCTTTTTTGCCTATATCCGAAAAACCTGCCCTTTTTGACCCTTACTCTGCCCATTAGCTTTGCAGGCGGCTGGCATGATATTGCCAAACTTCTACCTGCGGGACGCTTGCCGTGGCAGACGACAGCGACGACAAAACAGAAGCCCCCACACCCCACCGACTTGATAAAGCGCGTGAGGAAGGGCAAATACCCCGATCCAGAGAACTCACCTCCCTGCTCATTTTAGTGGTAGGCGTGTGCATTATCTGGTTTGGCGGGGAGTCTCTTGCCCGCAGGCTGGCAGGGATGCTTTCGGCCGGGCTGCGTTTTGACCACAGTATGGTTAACGACCCCAACCTGATCCTCGGGCAGATTATTCTGCTGATTAAAGGCGCTATGGTGGCGCTGTTGCCGCTGATTGTCGGCGTGGTTCTGGTGGCGCTTATCTCCCCGGTTCTGCTCGGCGGGCTGGTCTTTAGCGGTAAATCGCTGCAGCCTAAGTTTTCCAAGCTTAACCCGCTGCCCGGTATTAAACGCATGTTCTCCGCCCAGACCGGCGCCGAGTTGCTGAAAGCGATTCTGAAAGCGACGTTGATGGGCAGCGCCGCAGGCTTCTATCTGTGGCTGCACTGGCCTGACATGATGCGGCTGATCAGTGAATCGCCCGTCACCGCCATCTCGAATGCCCTCAACCTGGTTGGCTTGTGCGCTCTGCTGGTGGTGCTGTCGATCATTCCGATGGTGGGCTTTGACGTCATCTTCCAGATTTACAGCCACATCAAAAAACTGCGGATGTCCCGCCAGGATATCCGCGACGAATATAAGCAGATGGAAGGCGACCCGCACGTGAAGGGGCGTATCCGTCAAATGCAGCGCGCCGCTGCCCGACGCCGCATGATGGAGGATGTGCCAAAAGCGGACGTGATTGTCACCAACCCGACGCACTACTCCGTGGCCTTGCAGTACGACGAAAACAAAATGAGCGCGCCGAAGGTGGTGGCGAAAGGGGCGGGGCTTATCGCCCTGCGAATTCGTGAGATTGGTAGTGAAAATCGCGTGCCGATGCTGGAGGCGCCACCGCTGGCGCGTGCCCTCTATCGCCACGCTGAAATTGGACAGCAGATCCCAGGTCAGCTCTATGCCGCGGTAGCGGAAGTGTTGGCGTGGGTTTGGCAGTTGAAGCGCTGGCGTCTGGCCGGCGGTCAACAACCTGTGAAACCGGTGAATTTGCCAGTGCCTGAAGCGCTGGATTTTTTGAACGAGAAGGACACTGATGGCTAATCTGGTGGCAATGTTGCGCCTGCCCGGCAACCTGAAATCGACGCAATGGCAAATCCTTGCCGGCCCGATTCTCATCCTGCTAATTCTGTCGATGATGGTACTGCCGCTGCCGGCATTCATCCTCGATCTGCTTTTTACCTTTAACATTGCACTGTCCATTATGGTGCTGCTGGTGGCGATGTTCACCCAGCGCACGCTGGACTTTGCCGCGTTTCCAACCATTCTGCTGTTTACCACCTTGCTGCGCCTGGCGCTGAACGTGGCCTCAACCCGTATCATCCTGATGGATGGCCATACGGGGGCTGCGGCAGCGGGTAAAGTGGTGGAAGCCTTTGGCCACTTCCTGGTGGGCGGCAACTTCGCCATCGGCATCGTGGTGTTCGTGATCCTGGTTATCATCAACTTTATGGTTATTACCAAAGGTGCGGGACGTATCGCCGAAGTGGGCGCGCGTTTCGTGCTGGACGGAATGCCGGGCAAACAGATGGCGATCGACGCCGACCTGAACGCCGGGCTGATCGCCGAAGATGAAGCGAAAAAACGTCGTTCGGAAGTGACCCAGGAAGCGGACTTCTACGGCTCGATGGACGGGGCGAGTAAATTCGTGCGCGGCGATGCCATCGCGGGGATCCTGATCATGGTGATCAACGTGGTGGGGGGGCTGCTGGTTGGGGTTCTGCAACACGGTATGGATATGGGACATGCCGCCGAAAGCTATACGCTGCTGACCATTGGTGACGGCCTGGTAGCACAGATCCCTGCGCTGGTTATCTCTACCGCCGCGGGCGTTATCGTTACCCGCGTGGCTACTGACCAGGATGTGGGTCAGCAGATGGTTGGCCAGCTTTTCAGCAACCCAAGCGTGATGTTGCTGAGCGCCGCCGTTCTGGGTCTGCTGGGTCTGGTACCTGGCATGCCTAACTTTGTCTTCCTGCTCTTCACCGGTGCGCTGTTGGGGCTGGCGTGGTGGCTGCGCGGACGTGAAACCAAACCGAAGGCGGAGCCTGCGCCGGTGAAAATGCCGGAGAACAGCCAGGCGGTTGAAGCGACCTGGAATGATGTTCAACTGGAAGACTCCCTGGGTATGGAGGTGGGTTACCGCCTCATCCCGATGGTTGATTTCCAGCAGGACGGTGAGCTGTTGGGGCGTATTCGCAGTATTCGTAAGAAGTTTGCCCAGGATATGGGCTTCCTGCCGCCGGTAGTGCATATCCGCGACAATATGGATCTGCCGCCTGCTCGCTACCGTATCCTGATGAAAGGGGTAGAGATTGGCAGTGGTGATGCTTATCCGGGGCGCTGGCTGGCCATTAACCCAGGCACGGCGGCGGGGACGCTGCCAGGGGAGCAGACCACTGACCCGGCGTTTGGCCTGGCGGCAATCTGGATTGAGAGCGCCCTGAAAGAGCAGGCGCAAATTCAGGGATACACCGTGGTGGAAGCCAGTACCGTTGTGGCAACCCATCTTAACCACCTGATTGGCCAGTTCTCGGCCGAGCTGTTCGGCCGCCAGGAGGCGCAGCAGTTGCTTGACCGCGTCACCCAGGAGATGCCGAAGCTGACGGAAGATCTGGTACCGGGTGTAGTGACCCTCACCACGCTGCATAAAGTGCTGCAGAATCTGCTTGAAGAGAAGGTGCCTATCCGCGATATGCGTACCATTCTGGAAACCCTGGCCGAGCACGCGCCGCTGCAAAGCGATCCGCATGAACTGACGGCGGTGGTGCGCGTGGCGCTGGGTCGTGCCATAACTCAACAATGGTTCCCGGGCAACGACGAGGTGCAAGTGATTGGCCTTGATACGCCGCTTGAACGTCTGTTGCTTCAGGCATTGCAGGGTGGCGGTGGCCTGGAGCCTGGGCTGGCAGATCGCCTGCTGGCTCAGTCGCAAGAAGCGTTGCGCCGTCAGGAGATGCTGGGGGCACCGCCGGTGCTGCTGGTCAACCATGCGCTACGTCCACTGCTCTCGCGCTTCCTGCGTCGCAGCCTGCCGCAGCTGGTGGTTCTGTCGAATCTCGAACTGTCGGACAACCGTCATATTCGTATGACCGCCACCATTGGAGGCCAGTAATGCGCAAATTACTCTGGCTGTTGGTTTTACCTTTTATGGCGCAGGCGGCGGGTGAGGGGAGCTGGCAGGCCAGCAGTATCGGTCTGACCCTGAACCACCGGGGAGTGGCCGCCTCTTCCAGACCACTGTCGGCCAGTGAGCCGGTCTCCGGTCTGATGACGCTGGTGGCCTGGCGCTATGAGCTCAATGGCCCGATTCCCGCAGGGCTGCGGGCGCGTCTCTGTTCGCAATCCCGTTGTACCGAGCTGGACGGACAGAGCGGCACCACCCATGCCTTCAATAACGTACCGGCTGCCGAGCCGCTGCGGTTTATCTGGGAAGTGCCGGGCGGTGGTCGCCTGATCCCGGCCCTGAAAATTCAGCGTAACGAAGTGATTGTCAACTACCGCTAATCCGCTGCTGCCGCTCCACTCAGGTGCGGCAGCGCTATTTCCCTCTGTCATGCTTCCCCGCCTGCCCCTGGTAATAATGCAATTAAGTGGATAATTGTCCCCCTGCGAATATACTGGCGATCTAAGGTTCCGGTATTTTATTTATCTATATTCTGTTTTTGATAACTCACAAAAATAATTAGCACGACGAAAAAGGCACAGGGAATGCGGTATTTATCTAAGGTCTCTCTGTTTTGGGGCGCAATGGATGCGTTATATTGCGCAGGGTATTTAACGGAAAATCTTGTTCAGCAGCGTATCCCGCTGGTGGATGATGTGATGAGCTTCAGCGACCTCTATACGCAGCATGGGGGAGGTGGCTGGCTGATAGGGGGATTTATTCTCTCGTTCGTCACCACGCTCTCCATTGGGGTCTCTGCCGCCCTGTGGTTCTGCCGGCCGCATTACGCTCGCTGGCTGGCGCTGGGGCAAACGCCGTTGCGGCTGTTGATGGTTGTCCCGTCGGTCTCTTTTTTACCCTGGATTATGCACGGCCTGAATATTCACAGCGTCGCCCTCGCGCTCAGTCTGTTAATTGCTTCGGAGATCCTGAAGGTGGCCTCACTGTTATTAACCAAACGGCTAGAAACCTGAGCGCTCTCTTTTACTAACACACAAACAAGGAAGGAAAATGAATAAAACGGCGATGGAATGCTACACCGAAGGCTGGAAGAAAATAGGGGATTACCGGGGGCGTTCGACACGGCGTGCGTTCTGGTTATTTATATTCTTCAATATCATCATTTTATTATTTATAGCGGTGCTGACCTATTTGGGTCTGACCCTGAGCGTGACGGACGAGACCGGTCGTGGCGGTATGTTGCTGGTGTGGGGCTGGTATGTCTTACTTCCGCTTGGCGGTCTTGCCCCGCTGGTGCTCCTGCCGCCGATCGTAGCCGCGGGGATCCGCCGGATGCACGATATCGGTAAATCGGGCTGGTGGTTCGGCGGGCTGCTTTTCGCCAAACTGGCTGGCTTGCCGCTGCTGACTACTCTGGCTTCGCGGCTCCTGCCAGTTAATGCCGTCAACCTGTGGGTTATCCCCATGGCGAGCTTAGCGGGGACCGTGATGTCCTGTGTTCTCCTCTGGCTATGCTGTAAACCGACGGTTCCTGGTAATGAACCCCGCCCTGATACCCGCCGCCCAGGCGCACTGCTCTGATCACTTTTTGCCCAGTCATCAGGCGAATCTGATGACTGGCTCGCAATTCTGACCCTCTCTTTTGAAGCAAAAGAAACACTGTTTTATAAATCAGTGACACGCGTAGTGAGTCTCTTTGCATTTTTGCCAGATGGTTTCCCCGGGTGGCAGAAACAGAAAGGTATCCCACTGGTGATACTCTTACTGTAGCCGTGTAATCACTCCCGTAAAGAATGTGGTTGTCAGGGAGTCTCCCAAAACTTACAGGGTTGACGGCAATGAAAACACGTAAAATTGGACTCACAAACTACCTGGCCTACGGATCAGGCGATTTTCTTGGGGCCGGCACCACCGCGCTGACGGCCGCATGGCTTTTATACTTCTACACCACCTTCTGTGGCCTTACCCCTATCGAAGCCACCTTTATTTTTGCCGCGGCAAGGGTGCTGGATGCGGTGGTGAGTCCGCTGATGGGCTTCCTCACCGATAACTTCGGCACCACCTGGCTTGGCAAACGCTTTGGCCGTCGCAAATTCTTTATTCTGCTGGGTATCCCGTGCGTCTTCAGCTACTCGCTGATGTGGGTCGGTGACATGAGCTTCTGGTACTACCTGCTCACCTATCTGGTGTTTGATATTGTCTACACCATGATTCTGGTGCCGTATGAGACCCTGGTACCGGAGATGACCGATGACTTCAAACAGAAGACCAAATTCTCTGGTGCCCGTATCTCTATGGCGCAGATGTCAGCGATTCTCGCCTCGTTCCTGCCGGGTGTCCTGCTGACCGCATTTGGCAAAGACAACCCGATCTCCTTCTTCTATGCCAGCCTGGTCTTCTCGGTGCTCTGCGCCCTGATGCTGACCTTCGTCTGGTTCTTCACCTGGGAACGACCGCGTGAAGAGTGGAGCGAAGCGGCCCTGCGTGCGGAAGAAGAGAAGAAGAGCCTGACCCTGAGCCAGAGCCTGAGCCGCCTGATCACAGAATTGAGCTCAACCCTGCGCATCAAGATCTTCCGCCAGCATCTGGGGATGTACCTTGGGGGGTATATCGCACAGGATGTGTTCAACGCCGTATTCACCTACTACGTCGTATTTGTGCTGATGCAGGAAGCCTCCATGGCCTCTAACCTGCTGGGCACCATGGCTATCTTCCAGTTCATCGCGGTTATCGCCATGATCCCGCTCTGCATCCGCTTCGGACCGGCGCCTTCGTATCGCATGGTTGTTGTGCTCTTTGGTCTGGCCTCGCTCTCCTATGCGGGTCTCTATTATGCCGGCTTAAGCGACGTCTACTCTCTGCTGCTGCTGATCTCTGCGGTTGCGGGCCTGGGTCGCGGCGGGATCAACTATGTGCCATGGAATACCTATACCTACATCGCCGATGTGGATGAGGTCGTGACCGGCCAACGCCGCGAAGGGATCTTTGCTGGCATCATGACGCTGACCCGTAAAGCGTCCCAGGCGGGTGCCGTCATGCTGGTGGGGATTGTGATGCAGATGTCCGGCTTCGTCAGCGGCCAGAAAGTGCAGGCTGAAGGGGTGAGTCATACCATTCTGATGATCTTAAGCGTGGGGACCATTCTGGTGTTGATCTGCGGCTTCCTGGTCTCTCTGCGCTTCAAACTCAATCTGCAGACCCACAGTGTCCTGCGGGAAGAGACGGCAAAAATGCGTGAAAGTGGCAGGGCAATGCCTGAAGCGGCAACCCCGCAAGCGCGCGCCACCGTGGAAATGCTGGCCGGTATGCCTTACGAGTGTCTGTGGGGTAACAACAATATCGGTTATCTGAACCGCAACAAGCCCGCTGCGCCGTCTCTGAAACATCGTGCATCACTGAATTCGACATTTAACTGAGGTTAAGAATATGAAGGTTTGGCCTGTCAAACATAGCCCATTACTGCGTCAGCCAGAGCGGTTTATCGCCCGGGATGAACTGAAGTCGCTGATTGAAAAGGTGACGCATAACCTGGTGAACATTCACGATAAGACCGGTGAGTTTTTACTGCGGCTGGACGACGGGCGCGTGATCGATACCAAAGGCTGGGCGGGGTGGGAGTGGACGCACGGCGTTGGTCTCTACGGTATCTGGCAGTACTACTGCCAGACCGGTGATGAAGGGATGCGCGATATTATCGACAGCTGGTTCCGCGACCGCTTCAACGAAGGGGCCACCACCAAGAACGTCAATACGATGTCACCCTTTTTAACCCTGGCCTACCGGTATGAAGAGAGCCGCAATCCGGCCTGGTTGCCCTGGCTGGAGAGCTGGGCGGAGTGGGCGATGAACGAGATGCCGCGTACCGATCACGGTGGCATGCAGCACATCACGCTGGCGGAAGAGAACCATCAGCAGATGTGGGATGACACTCTGATGATGACCGTGCTGCCGCTGGCAAAAATCGGTAAGCTGCTCAATCGTCCCGAGTATGTGGAAGAGGCGGTTTACCAGTTCCTGCTGCACGTACAGAACCTGATGGATCGGGAGACCGGCCTCTGGTTCCACGGCTGGAATTACGACGGCCAGCACAACTTTGCCAGGGCGCGCTGGGCGCGTGGCAATAGCTGGTTAACCATTGTGATCCCGGATTTCCTGGAGCTGGTGGATCTGCCGAAACAGAATGCGGTGCGCCGTTATCTGGTTCAGGTATTGAATGCGCAAATCGCTGCGCTGGCTAAATGCCAGGATGAGAGTGGCCTTTGGCACACGCTGCTCGACGATCCTGACTCCTATATGGAGGCCTCTGCCACGGCAGGCTTTGCTTACGGGATCCTGAAGGCGGTGCGCAAAGGGTACGTCGGCGCAGAGTATGCCGGGGTGGCAGAAAAAGCGATTCGCGGCATTGTGAAAAACATTTCGCCGGAAGGGGAGCTGCTGCAAACCTCATTCGGTACCGGGATGGGCAGCGATCTGGAGTTCTATCGCCAGATACCGCTCACCTCCATGCCGTATGGCCAGGCCATGGCGATACTCTGTCTGACGGAGTATTTGCGAAAATACTTCTGATAAGAAAAAACCCGGCGATTGCCGGGTTTATTTTTTTACATGCGCTCGACGGTTTCGATGCCCAGGGTGTCCAGACCCAGCTTCAGGGTCTTCGCCGTAAGCTGCGCCAGCTTCAGGCGACTGTTACGCACGGCTTCGCTCTCGGCAGAGAGGATAGGGCAGTGTTCGTAGAAGCCAGAGAAGAGGCCAGCCAGGTCATACAGGTATGAGCACATCACGTGCGGGGTACCGTCACGGGCGACCACAGAGAGCGTCTCTTCAAACTGCAGCAGGCGTGCTGCCAGCTGGGCTTCACGATCTTCAGAGATGACTACCGCTGCGGCGGCAAGGGCCGCTTCATCCACTGCCGCTTTACGGAATACGGAGAGCACGCGGGTATAGGCGTACTGCATGTAAGGAGCCGTATTGCCTTCGAAGGCCAGCATGTTATCCCAGTCGAACACATAGTCCGTGGTACGGTTCTTGGAGAGATCCGCATATTTAACCGCGCCGATACCGACCGCGTTAGCCAGTTTTTCCAGCTCGTCCGCCGCCATGTCCGGGTTCTTCTCCGCCACCAGACGGCGCGCACGCTCCAGCGCTTCGTCCAGCAGATCGGCCAGCTTCACCGTACCGCCAGCGCGGGTTTTGAACGGCTTACCGTCTTTACCCAGCATCATGCCGAACATGTGGTGTTCCAGCGGTACGGAGTCCGGCACGTAACCGGCTTTACGCACGATAGTCCACGCCTGCATCAGGTGCTGGTGCTGGCGAGAGTCAATGTAATAAAGAACGCGGTCCGCATGCAGCGTTTCGTAGCGATATTTGGCGCAGGCGATATCGGTGGTGGTGTAGAGATAGCCGCCATCCTTCTTCTGGATGATGACGCCCATAGGTTCGCCTTCCTTGTTTTTATACTCATCAAGGAAGACCACGGTCGCACCTTCGCTCTCGACCGCCAGCCCTTTGGCCTTCAGATCGGCCACAATGCCTGGCAGCATAGGGTTATAGAGGCTTTCACCCATCACATCCTTGCGGGTGAGGGTCACATTCAGGCGGTCGTATGTGATCTGGTTCTGGGACATGGTGATGTCCACCAGCTTGCGCCACATCTGCAGGAAGTACTCGTCGCCGCCCTGCAGCTTAACAACGTAGCTACGCGCGCGCTCGGCGAAGGCTTCGTCTTCGTCGTAGTGTTTTTTCGCTTCGCGGTAAAAACCTTCCAGGTCCGCCAGCGCCATTTCACCGGCGTTTTCCTGCTGCTGCTTCTCGAGATAAGCGATGAGCATCCCGAACTGGGTACCCCAGTCGCCAACGTGGTTAGCGCGGATTACCTTGTGGCCCAGGAACTCAAGCGTACGCACGGCCGCATCACCGATGATGGTGGAGCGCAAATGGCCTACGTGCATCTCTTTCGCCACGTTAGGGGCCGAGTAGTCCACCACGATGGTTTGCGCTGCCGGCTGGTTTACGCCCAGACGGTCAGATTTCAGCGCCGCGTCAACGTGGCTGGCAAGGAAGGCCGGGTCGAGGAAGATATTGATGAAGCCCGGTCCGGCAATTTCAGTTTTGCTGGCGATACCGTCAAGATCCAGATGAGTGAGTACCTGCTCTGCGAGTTGTCGCGGCGCCATGCCCAGTTTTTTAGCTACGGCCATCACGCCATTTGCCTGATAGTCGCCAAACTGTACTTTAGCTGACTGACGAACCTGAGGTTCGCAATCCGCAGGCGCGCCTGCGGCAATCAGTGCCTGACTGACTTTATCTGAGAGAAGTGCCTGAATATTCACCTGGATACCTTACTTTTTTGCTGCGGCAGACCAACCATCCGCGCCAGTTTAAGAATGAGGCCGGGAGTATACTGCAATTGCCTCTTGCCGTCAGCACCGGACAAATCAGCGGTTGGTGGGCGGCGCGCAACAGAGTAAATTAACCGTTTTGTACGATAGGACGAGTAATAATAATGGCGAACTGGCAATCCATTGACGAACTGCAGGACATCCGCACCGACCTGCCGCGCTTTACCCGCGATTTTCACGCGCTGACTCAACGCCTGGGGCTGGAGATCGCTCCGCTGGCGGCAGACCATATCTCCCTGCGCTGTCACCAGAATGCCACCGCCGAGCGCTGGCGTCGAGGTTTTGAGCAGTGCGGCGAGCTGCTCTCAGAAAACATCATTAATGGCCGCCCAATCTGCCTGTTTAAACTGCATGAGCCCGTCTGCGTCGCCCACTGGCAATTTGAGGTGGTGGAGCTGCCATGGCCGGGTGAGAAGCGCTATCCACATGAAGGGTGGGAGCACATTGAGATCGTTCTGCCCGGCGACCCCGACGGCCTGAATGCCCGCGCGCTGGCGCTGCTCTCTGACGAGGGGTTAAGCCAGCCGGGGATTTTTGTGAAATGCAGTTCACCCAAAGGGGAGCGCGAGCGCCTGCCGAATCCCACCCTGGCGGTGACGGACGGTAGCGTGACGGTGAAGTTTCACCCCTGGACTATCGAGCAGATCGTCGCCAGCGAAGCATAACGCGTAGAAGTTTGTGAGCGACCGCCGTGTCCGGCCTGTTCGGGCATGGCATGATGCCGTATTCATGATGTTTTAAGGAGGAATCATGGCAGTGCTGGAGATCTGCTGTTACAGCATGGAGTGCGCCGTGACCGCACAGCAACAGGGGGCCGATCGCATCGAACTCTGCGCGGCACCGAAAGAGGGGGGCTTAACCCCCTCTTATGGCGTACTGAAATCGGTGCGTGAGACCGTCACTATTCCGGTTCATCCCATCGTCCGTCCCCGCGGCGGCGATTTCTGTTACAGCTCAGGCGAGCTGAGCGCCATGCTGGACGATGTGGCGCATATCAACGCGCTGGGCTTTCCGGGGGTGGTGATTGGCCTGCTCAATGAAGATGGCGAAGTCAATATGCCGGCAATGCGCCAGTTGATGGCGGCTGCGAAGGGGATGGCGGTAACATTTCATCGCGCCTTCGATATGTGTGCCGATCCACGACAAGCTTATGAAAAGCTGGCGGAACTCGGCGTCACACGGATCCTCACCTCGGGGCAGCAAGCATCCGCAGAAAAAGGTCTTTCATTAATTACGGAACTTAATGGCCGATCTGGTGTTCCAATAATCATGGCAGGGGCAGGCGTGCGCGCCGGCAATCTGCATAAGTTTCTCGACGCAGGGGTGAAGGAGCTGCATAGCTCAGCGGGTAAATGGATACCCTCGCCCATGCGTTATCGCAATACAGGGTTGTCTATGTCGACGGATGCCGAGGCGGATGAGTACTCCCGCTATAGCGTTGATGGAGAGTCGGTTGCGGTAATGAAAGCGATTATTGACCGTTATCACGTGTAGCAACGTTTTTACCGCCGCATCATGTCGCCCAATATGATGCTTCTTTGTACCAGGCCCCTGCCTTTTACACAGGGGCCTTTTTTTCTCCTGCATATTTCAGGCCGCAGCGGCGTTAGCCGCCTCGCTTGCCCTGATTGAGGAGAGATTACGGCTTCGTTGCAATCAGTACTGCACGCATCGGCGCAGGATAGCCTTCCACCGTTTTGCTCTGGTCAGCCGGATCCAGGAACTGCTCCAGCGACTCAGTAATCATCCAGTCGGTACGACGCTGCTCTTCGGTCGAGGTTACGCAGACGTCGGCGATACGCACATCCACGAAGCCGCACTTCTCAAGCCAGTTTTTCAGCGCCAGCGCGGATGGAATGAAATAGACATTTCGCATCTGTGCGTAGCGGTCGCCTGGCACCAGCACCGCGTTCTCATCACCTTCAATTACCAGTGTTTCCAGCACCAGTTCACCCCCGTTGACCAGCTGATCTTTCAGCTGCCACAGATGTTCCAGCGGGGAGCGACGGTGGTAAAGCACCCCCATCGAGAAGACCGTATCGAAGGCTTTCAGGGCAGGCAGTTGTTCAATACCCAACGGCAACAGATGCGCGCGCTGATCGTTACCCAACAGTTTTCGCACCGCTTCGAACTGACAGAGGAACAGCTGCATAGGATCGATACCGACCGCAAGATGCGCGCCGGCGCCAATCATGCGCCACAGGTGATAGCCGCTACCGCAGCCCACGTCAAGAATGGTGCGGCCTGACAGGTCAGACAGGTGCGGCAAAACGCGATCCCACTTCCAGTCAGAACGCCATTCGGTATTAATGTCCACCCCATAGAGCGAGAAGGGCCCTTTACGCCAGGGCATCAGGTTACGGAGCAGGGTTTCGATCCGGTTCGTCTGCCCGGCGCTTAACGGCGTTTCGCTCTCTGCCGTAACGCTGTGCAGCAAGTCGAGACGGTAAGGCGTAAGCTCAGGCAAAAACTCCACCGCGTTAGACCACTGCTTTAACAAGCCATGCTGCTGGTCGCGCTGCCAGGTGGCGATTTGAGCGGGCAGGGTCTCCAGCCAGTGGGAAAGGTGATTCTTTGCAATCAGCTGATAAAAATTACTGAATTCAATCATGCCGCTTCGCCGCCTTTCAGTGCCACCAGAGAGCCAAAGTTAAAACACTGGAACCACAGCTCGCTATGCTCAAAACCTGCGCTGCGCAGGCGAGCCTTATGCGTTTCGACCGAATCGGTCAGCATCACATTTTCCAGCATGCTACGTTTCTGGCTGATCTCCAGCTCGCTATAGCCGTTGGCACGTTTAAAATCGTGGTGCATGTTGAACAGCAGTTCACCGACGTTGGCATCTTCGAAGCTAAATTTCTCTGACAGCACCAGGGCGCCGCCCGGGTTAAGCCCCTGATAGATCTTATTCAGCAGCAGCTGACGATCGGCGGGCTCTAAAAACTGCAGCGTAAAGTTCAGTACCACCATGGAGGCATTATGAATTTCGATATCACGGATATCGCCCTCAATGACCTCCACCGGCGTGGAGGCTTTCCAGGCGTCGATGTGGCGGCGACAGCGCTCAACCATGGCCGGGGAATTATCCACGGCGATAATTTTGCAGCCTGGCTGATTAACGTTACGACGAACCGACAGCGTAGCCGCGCCCAGCGAGCAACCCAGATCGTATACCTGCGTGTCAGGCTGAACAAAACGCTCCGCCAGCATGCCGATCATGGAGATGATATTAGAGTAACCGGGCACTGAGCGCTGAATCATATCCGGGAAGACTT
The DNA here is from genome assembly GCF_002308415.1 of Leclercia sp. UBA1284. NCBI lineage: Bacteria > Pseudomonadati > Pseudomonadota > Gammaproteobacteria > Enterobacterales > Enterobacteriaceae > Leclercia > Leclercia sp. UBA1284. The sequence continues at coordinate 1,776,949 of NZ_DBUS01000006.1, read as the reverse complement.
CAGCCACCCGTTCATCAAAGGTCCAGTCGCCCAGACTGGCGATAGGCGCAGAAAAAAGCGTGTCGCGATCTGACATAACGTTAAAATCCGGGAAAAATAAAGGGGCGTATTGTGCGCTAATGCAGGGAGAAAACCAACTCCCACGGCATATACCAGAGGTTAGCCAGCACCATCAGCAAAAGCGAACACCAGGTGGCGCTCATGCCTGAGCGACGCCAGCGGAACAACCGATTGTGAAAGCCGTAGTAATGCATCAGGCGACCGGCAATCAGCAACAAACCGCAAACGTGCACCATCCACGTCTCAGCGCCGTTCATTTCCATAAAAAGCAGCATGATCAGGGCAACCGGGATGTACTCCACGGCATTCCCATGCACACGAATCGCGCTTTGCAGCTCAGAAAACCCACCGTCGCCCCAGGAGACGCGATACATCATCCGCAGACGCACAACATCGAACGAAAACTTAATTAACAGTAACGCACCCAAAACCGCATACAGCGCGCTGACCATACAAACTCCCTGTTATCTGGCAGATGGCACTTCTATGATAGGGGGTGCGGCTAGAAAAGAGAAGATTGTTGTGGGATGGCAGGGGCAGGACCCAGGCCCGGAAGCGCGTCCTGCAAGGCCTGCCAGAGAGCATCGACCAGTTCAGGGGCCTGGGCAATATCCGGGGTATGCAGAAACAGATAGGGGGTGGTGGTCTGCTGCCATTTCGCTAATGTTTGCAGCCAGACGGCGAACATCTGCTGGTTTTGCTGCATATTATCGCTGCCGATAAAGCGCACCATCGGGTTGCTGGCGGTCACCACGGCATGCACCGGCACCTTCGGTTTTTTCCGCTGGGCGTCGATAACGGCTTCACTGTGAGGTACGGCACTGTGTACGGGACGACTGTCGAGGATCACGCGATTCACGCCGCGCTCATGTAACCCCCGGTTGAGCGCCTTTTCCGTCTCGCCTTTATTAAAGAACGCAGGATGGCGCACTTCCACTCCGTAAGTAAAGGCTTTGGGCAGGGTATCGAGAAAGTGCCACAGCGCCGGCAGCCCCTGCGGGCCAAATGTTGCCGGGAGCTGGAGCCAGTATTGACCGATACGGTTCGCCAGGGGATCCATACGGGTAAAAAATTCCGCTGTAAGATCGTCGCAGTTGCGCAGTGCAGCGGTGTGTGAAATGGTGGATGGAAACTTGAAGCAAAAGCGGAAATCATCGGTCGTCTGCTCACGCCAGCGTTCAACAATCTCCGCCCGGGGCAGGGCGTATAGCGTCGTATTGCCCTCCACGCAGTTAAAGTGGCGAGCATATTCCTCAAGGCTGGTGATACCCAGCCGCACCCATTTCGGGTGCGACCATTGGGGCAGGCCCAGATAGATCATAACGCGCTAAGGATCTCGTCGGTGCTACGCACGCGGCCAATGCGCGGGAAGATGTTCGTCATGCTGCCCTGGTGTTGATCTGCTGAGGCGGCACTGCAGGCGTCTTCGGCGATAATCAGGTTAAAGCCCATCTCCCAGGCATGACGTGCGGTTGATTCCACTCCGATGTTGGTGGAGATGCCGCACAGAATAATGGTGTCGATACCGCGACGACGCAGCTGCAGTTCCAGATCTGTGCCGTAGAATGCGCCCCACTGGCGTTTGGTCACCTCGATATCACTGTCACGTTTACCCAGTGCAACCGGGTAAGTCCACCAGTTATCGGACAGGGCGTGCGCCGGAGCCTGCGCATCTACCGGTTGTTTCAGCGCTTCGGCAAAATCGGCAGACCAGCCGACGCGTACCATCACTACCGGTGACCCGCTGGCCCGGCACTTGTCGGCCAGACGCGCACTACGACTGACCACATCGTCCGCCGTGTAAGGACCTCAGGCGAACGGCAGGATCCCTTCCTGTAAATCAATCACGACAAGGGCGGTTTTGGTGGCGTCGAGATTCAACATAATTTCTCCAGTCAAATAAATAGCTTCGCTACACCTTACGCTGTGGAGGCCTGTTCCAGGTCTGATATTTTTGTTAATTTTTGTGAGAATATGCAAGATGCGAGCAGCAATCGCGCTTCTGGCCGTGCTTCGCTCTTATCGTCCGGCGGAATTTCCAGTATAATAGCCGCCTTTTTTCATCCAGTTGTGACATACAAAAAGCTGCGACATAGTAGCCTGCATCACAGGCAACATTTAGCCGTCGGCTAAGTTAAGGGATATCTCATGCGTACAGAATATTGCGGGCAGCTGCGTCAGACCCATGTCGGGCAGCAGGTTACCCTGTGTGGTTGGGTCAACCGTCGTCGTGATCTTGGTAGCCTTATCTTTATCGATTTGCGCGACCGTGAAGGCATTGTGCAGGTGTTCTTCGATCCGGATCGCGCGGATGCGTTAAAACTGGCCTCTGAACTGCGTAATGAGTTCTGCATTCAGGTCACCGGTACCGTGCGTGCGCGCGACGAGAAAAACGTCAACGCGGAGATGGCAACGGGGGCAGTAGAAGTGCTGGCGTCCGATCTGGTTATCATTAACCGCTCAGAGTCGCTGCCGCTCGACTCCAACCACGTCAATACTGAAGAAGCGCGTCTGAAATACCGTTACCTGGATCTCCGTCGCCCGGAGATGGCTCAGCGCCTGAAAACGCGCGCCAAGATCACAAGCCTGGTGCGTCGCTTTATGGACGATCACGGTTTCCTCGATATCGAAACCCCGATGCTGACCAAAGCGACCCCGGAAGGCGCGCGTGACTACCTCGTTCCTTCCCGCGTCCATAAAGGCAAATTCTACGCGCTGCCGCAGTCCCCTCAGCTGTTTAAACAGCTGCTGATGATGTCAGGCTTCGATCGTTATTATCAGATTGTAAAATGTTTCCGCGACGAAGACCTGCGTGCTGACCGCCAGCCTGAATTTACCCAGATCGACGTCGAAACCTCCTTCATGACGGCTGAACAAGTGCGTGAAGTGATGGAAGCGCTGGTGCGCGGTCTGTGGCAGGACGTGAAAGGTGTCGATCTCGGCGACTTCCCGATCATGACCTTCGCCGAAGCAGAGCGTCGTTACGGTTCCGATAAGCCAGACCTGCGTAACCCAATGGAGCTGGTGGACGTGGCGGACCTGGTGAAAGAGGTTGAGTTTGCGGTATTCGCGGGCCCGGCTAATGATGCAAAAGGTCGCGTGGCTGCCCTGCGTGTACCAGGTGGTGCCGCACTCAGCCGCAAGCAGATCGACGATTACGGCAACTTTATTAAGATTTACGGGGCCAAAGGGCTGGCGTACATCAAAGTAACCGAGCGGGCGAAAGGCATCGAAGGGATCACAAGCCCCGTGGCGAAATTCCTGAACGCTGACATCGTGGAAGCGATCCTCGCGCGTACAGACGCACAAGATGGCGATATGATCTTCTTCGGCGCGGACAACAAGAAAGTGGTTGCCGACGCGATGGGCGCACTGCGTCTGAAAGTTGGCAAAGACCTGAACCTGACCGACGAATCCAAATGGGCGCCGCTGTGGGTAATTGACTTCCCGATGTTTGAAGACGACGGCGAAGGCGGCCTGACCGCGATGCACCACCCGTTCACCGCACCGAAAGAGATGACCGCAGACGAGCTGAAAGCTGCGCCGGAAACGGCCATTGCCAACGCCTACGATATGGTTATTAACGGTTATGAAGTGGGCGGCGGTTCCGTGCGTATTCACCGCGGTGAAATGCAGCAGACGGTGTTCGGTATCCTCGGCATTGAAGAGCAAGAGCAGCGCGAGAAGTTTGGCTTCCTGCTGGACGCCCTGAAATACGGTACGCCGCCGCATGCAGGTCTGGCCTTCGGTCTCGACCGTCTGACCATGCTGCTGACCGGTACTGATAACATCCGTGATGTTATCGCCTTCCCGAAAACCACCGCCGCGGCCTGTCTGATGACGGAAGCGCCAAGCTTCGCCAACCCGACCTCTCTGGCTGAGCTCGGCATCGAAGTGGTGAAAAAGGAAGAGAAAAACTGATATGGCATACAAGCGTCCCGTTTCTGTCTTAGTTGTCATTTATGCCCAGGACACGAAGCGGGTGCTGATGTTGCAGCGGCGCGATGATCCCGCTTTTTGGCAGTCGGTTACCGGCAGCCTGGAGGCGGGAGAAACCGCGCTGCAGGCCGCCGCGCGCGAAGTAAAGGAAGAGGTCGCCATCGATGTTGCTTGCGAGCAACTGACCCTGAAGGACTGTCAGCGCACGGTGGAGTTTGAAATTTTTAGCCATTTACGTCATCGCTATGCGCCGGGTACCGAGCGCAATACAGAATCCTGGTTCTGTCTCGCGCTCCCCCGCGAACGGGAGATTGTGTTCACCGAACACCTGACCTACCGCTGGGTCAATGCGACGGAAGCCGCTGCACTGACCAAGTCGTGGAGCAACCGGCAGGCGATTGAAGAATTTGTAATTAACGCTGCCTGAGAAGGCGCGATTTTTGGAGAACTTTTTATGGCAGGTCATAGTAAGTGGGCCAACACCAAACACCGTAAAGCGGCACAGGATGCCAAACGCGGTAAGATCTTTACCAAAATCATTCGTGAGCTGGTAACAGCGGCACGTCTGGGCGGTGGCGACGCGGGTTCTAACCCACGTCTGCGTGCCGCTATTGATAAAGCGCTGTCCAACAACATGACGCGTGACACCCTGAACCGTGCTATTGCACGTGGCGTGGGCGGTGACGAAGACGCGAACATGGAAACCATCATTTATGAAGGTTACGGTCCTGGCGGTACGGCGGTCATGGTGGAATGCCTGTCCGACAACCGTAACCGTACCGTTGCCGAAGTGCGCCATGCGTTCACCAAAACCGGTGGCAACCTGGGTACCGACGGCTCCGTGGCTTACCTGTTCAGCAAAAAAGGCGTCATCTCCTTCGAAAAAGGCGACGAAGACGTGATTATGGAAGCTGCGCTGGAAGCGGGTGCGGAAGATGTCGTAACCTTCGATGACGGTGCTATCGACGTTTATACCGCGTGGGAAGAGATGGGTGCCGTGCGCGATGCGCTGGAAGCGGCTGGCCTGAAAGCGGACAACGCTGAAGTCTCTATGATCCCGTCTACCAAGGCCGACATGGATGCGGAAACTGCACCAAAACTGCTGCGTCTGATCGACATGCTCGAAGACTGCGACGACGTGCAGGAAGTGTATCACAACGGTGAAATCTCTGATGAGGTTGCAGCGACGCTCTGATGAGAGCGTGTAAACCCATTACAGGAGAGGCGTGATGTCGATTATTCTTGGGATTGACCCTGGCTCACGCATCACCGGGTATGGCGTTATTCGTCAGGTGGGACGCCAGTTAACCTATCTCGGCAGCGGTTGTATCCGCACCAAAGTGGACGATCTCCCGTCACGCCTGAAGCTGATCTACGCAGGCGTGTCGGAGATCATCACTCAGTTCCAGCCCGACTATTTCGCCATTGAGCAGGTTTTTATGGCGAAAAACGCCGACTCGGCGTTAAAGCTCGGTCAGGCACGCGGTGTCGCCATCGTGGCGGCGGTGAACCAGGACTTGCCGGTATTTGAATACGCGGCGAGGCAGGTCAAGCAGACGGTGGTGGGTATAGGTAGCGCGGAGAAAAGCCAGGTGCAACATATGGTGCGCACTCTGCTAAAGCTCCCCGCTAATCCGCAGGCCGACGCCGCCGATGCGCTGGCCATTGCGATTACGCATTGCCATATTAGCCAGAACGCCGTGCAAATGAGCGAGTCGCGGCTCAATCTGGCGCGAGGCAGGTTACGATAATGACAAATCAGGCTGGATGTTTATCCAGCCTTTTTTTATTATGGCAGCAGAAATTTTTAGCCCTTAACGCAGGAGCGTCACGTGATAGGCAGACTCAGAGGCATCATCATTGAAAAACAACCCCCGTTAGTACTGCTCGAAGCGGGAGGCGTGGGCTATGAAGTCCATATGCCGATGACCTGCTTCTACGAACTGCCGGACGCAGGCAAAGAGGCGATTGTCTTTACTCAGTTTGTGGTGCGAGAAGACGCTCAGCTTCTGTATGGCTTTAATAACAAACAAGAACGTACCCTGTTCCGCGAACTGATTAAAACCAACGGCGTCGGACCGAAGCTGGCCCTGGCTATTTTATCCGGCATGTCAGCCCAGCAGTTTGTGAATGCCGTGGAGCGCGAAGATCCTGCGGCGCTGATTAAACTTCCGGGCATCGGGAAGAAAACCGCGGAGCGTCTGATCGTTGAGATGAAAGATCGCTTCAAAGGGCTGCATGGCGACCTGTTCACGCCGGCGGCAGATCTGGTGCTTACTTCTCCGGGCTCACCTGTAACCGACGATGCCGAGCAGGAAGCGGTTGCCGCGCTGGTGGCGCTGGGCTATAAACCTCAGGAAGCGAGCCGCATGGTGAGTAAAATCGCGAAGCCGGACGCCAACAGTGAAACTCTGATTCGTGAAGCGCTACGCGCGGCATTGTGAGGTAAAGGATGATTGAAGCAGACCGTCTGGTGTCGGCAGGCAGCGTTCAGACAGAAGATGCAGTGGATCGCGCAATCCGCCCAAAGTTACTGGACGAGTATATTGGCCAGCCTCAGGTTCGTTCGCAAATGGAGATCTTTATCCAGGCGGCGAAACTGCGCGGAGATGCCCTCGATCATCTGCTCATTTTCGGTCCCCCGGGGCTAGGTAAAACCACACTTGCCAATATCGTTGCTAACGAAATGGGGGTGAATCTGCGTACCACCTCTGGCCCGGTGCTTGAAAAAGCGGGCGATCTGGCGGCCATGCTCACTAACCTTGAGCCACATGACGTCTTATTTATCGATGAGATCCACCGCTTATCCCCTGTGGTAGAAGAGGTGCTCTACCCGGCGATGGAGGATTATCAACTCGATATCATGATCGGCGAAGGCCCGGCCGCGCGCTCCATTAAAATCGATTTACCGCCTTTTACCCTTATTGGTGCCACCACCCGTGCGGGATCATTAACCTCACCACTGCGCGACCGCTTTGGCATTGTGCAGCGTCTGGAGTTTTACCAGGTCGCGGATCTGCAGCACATCGTGGGTCGAAGCGCGCGGTACATGGGGCTGGAGATGAGCGAGGAGGGGGCTTTCGAAGTCGCCAAACGCTCCCGCGGAACGCCGCGTATCGCCAACCGATTGCTGCGCCGCGTGCGTGACTTTGCTGAGGTCAAGCACGATGGGACGATCTCATCCGACATCGCTGCCCAGGCGCTGGATATGCTTAACGTCGATGCGGAAGGTTTTGATTATATGGACCGGAAGCTGCTACTGGCGGTGCTGGATAAATTCTTCGGCGGCCCGGTAGGGCTGGATAACCTGGCGGCGGCTATTGGTGAAGAGCGCGAAACGATTGAGGACGTGCTGGAGCCCTATCTGATTCAGCAGGGCTTTTTACAGCGTACGCCGCGTGGGCGAATGGCGACGGTACGGGCGTGGAATCACTTTGGTATCACCCCACCCGCCATGCCGTGAGGCTTCTCCCTCTCCCGGCGGGAGAGGGGCCCTACCCGCCTAGCTGGCGGGTTTTTTCATCATGCTGAATATAAATAACAGCGCCGCGCACAGCACCACCGACGGCCCGGCAGGCGTGTCGTAAAAGGCCGAGAACGTTAACCCGCCCGTAACCGCAACCATCCCCACAACAACGGCGACACCCGCCATTTGCTCCGGCGTGCGGGCAAAACGGCGCGCAGTCGCCGCCGGAATGATCAGCAGCGAGGTGATAATTAATGCCCCGACAAATTTCATTGCCACACCAATAGTAAGCGCGGTGACCAGCATCAGTAACAGCTTCACGCGCTGCAATTTTACGCCATCGACAAAGGCCAGGTCCGGGCTGATGGTCATGGCCAGCAGATTCCGCCATTGCCAGAAGAGGATGGAGAGGACAATAACCACCCCGATGGCGATGGAGATTAAGTCTTCTGGCGTCACGGCCAGCAGGTCGCCAAAGAGATAGGCCATCAGATCGACACGAATATTGGACATCAGGCTGACCACGACCAGGCCCAGGGATAGCGCGCTGTGGGCCATAATTCCCAGCAGGGTATCCACCGCGAGGTGAGGTCGCTTCTCCAGCCAGACCAGACCGGCTGCCAGCAGCAGGGTAACAACGATGACCGCATAGAATGGATTAACATCCAGCAGCAAGCCAAAGGCCACCCCCAGCAGCGAGGCGTGGGCCAGCGTATCGCCAAAGTAGGACATTCGACGCCAGACAACAAACGAACCCAGCGGGCCAGCGGCGCAGGCGAGCATAATCCCGGCCAGCCAGCCGGGCAGTAATAATTCAATCATGAGTGACCATTTCCCCGGCGCAGAACAATTCGTCCTTGCAAATCATGGCGGTGGTTATGTTGATGGCGATAAATACCCAGCTGTTCCGCACCGCGTGGGCCGAACATAGAGATAAATTCCGGGTGCATAGAGACCACTTCCGGGGTACCGGAGCAGCAGATATGGTGGTTGAGACAGAGCACCTCATCGGTTTTGGCCATCACCAGGTGCAGGTCGTGGGAGACCATCAACACGGCGCAATTCAGCTCTTTACGCAGCTGGTCGATGAGATCGTAAAGCGCAACCTGGCCGTTAACATCCACACCCTGCGTCGGCTCATCCAGCACCAGTAGCTGCGGATTATTCAGCAGAGCGCGGGCTAGCAGGACGCGCTGGGTCTCACCGCCAGAGAGTTTTTGCAACGGGGCGTCGATGAGGTGTCCGGCCTGCACGCGTTTTAAAGCGGGAAGGATATCCTCTTTACGCGTATCAGGACGCAACCGCAAAAAGCGATTTACGGTCAGCGGCAGGGTGGAGTCCAGATGTAATTTCTGGGGTACGTAGCCAATGCGCAGCTTTCCATCACGCTTGATGAGCCCTTCGTCCGGTGCTACCAGACCGAGGACCACACGAACCAGCGTGGATTTTCCGGCGCCATTGGGGCCAAGCAACGTCAGTATTCTTCCGGGTTTCAGGCACAAAGAGACGTCAGAAAGGACGCGGCGCTGACCGAAAGAGACCGATACATTTTCGAGAGAAACTAAATTAGTCATGTCAATTTAAGCTTGCAGAAGTCATCGAATGTTATAATATCACATTCCACACACTCATTACGAACAGTAGTCGCATTATGTTACATAAAAATACGCTTCTTTTCGCAGCATTATCCGCTGCGCTGTGGGGTTCCGCAGCACAAGATGTTAACGCCGCCGTTGTCGCTTCGCTTAAACCACTCGGTTTTATCGCCTCCGCCATTGCCGATGGCGTGACCGAGACCGAGGTTTTACTGCCGGATGGCGCTTCCGAACACGATTACTCCTTACGCCCATCTGATGTAAAACGCTTACAAAACGCGGACTTAGTTGTGTGGATTGGCCCTGAGATGGAAGCTTTCATGCAGAAGTCTGCCAGACAGGTCCCTGCGGCTAATCAGGTTGCCATCGCCGATCTGTCTGGTGTTAAACCGCTGCTCATGAAAGGGGCAGAGGACCACGATCACGATCATGGTCACGGCGAGGGTGACGATGAAAATAGTGATGCACATCACCATCATGGCGAGTACAACATGCACCTGTGGCTGTCACCCGAGATAGCGCGGTTGTCTGCGGTTGCAATCCACGAAAAATTAGTGGAACTTATGCCGCAAAGTCGAGCCAAACTAGACGCCAACCTGAAGGATTTTGAGGCACAGCTTGCCGCAACCGATAAGCAGGTAGGTACCGAGCTCGCACCATTGAAAGGTAAAGGATATTTCGTTTTTCATGACGCCTATGGCTATTACGAAAAACATTACGGTCTCACGCCGCTTGGCCATTTTACCGTGAATCCTGTCATTCAGCCTGGTGCGCAGCGTTTACATGAAATCAGAACACAGTTGGTTGAGCAAAAAGCGACCTGCGTTTTTGCTGAGCCACAGTTCAGGCCAGCGGTCGTTGAAGCCGTGGCAAGGGGAACATCCGTGCGCATGGGCACCCTTGACCCGCTAGGAACGAATATCCAGTTGAGCAAAGCGAGCTATTCGCAGTTCCTCAGCCAACTGGCGAACCAGTATGCGAGCTGCCTGAAAGGAGATTAACGAGGAAGTGAATACGTGCAACAGATAGCCCGCTCTGTCGCCCTGGCATTTAATAATTTGCCCCGGCCCCACCGCGTCATGCTGGGGTCGCTTACCGTTCTCACCTTAGCGGTCGCCGTCTGGCGACCCTACGTTTACCACCCGGTTTCGACACCTATCGTTAAAACCATTGAGCTTGAACGAAGTGAAATTCGTTCTTTGCTGCCGGAAGCGAGTGAGCCTATTGACCAGGCCCCCCAGGAAGAGGAAGCCATCCCGCAGGATGAGCTCGATGACAAAACCGCAAACGAAGCCGGTGTCCATGAATACGTCGTTTCGACCGGCGATACCTTAAGCAGCATTCTTAATCAGTATGGCATTGAGATGGGCGAAATCAGCCAGCTTGCTGCCTCCGATAAAGAGTTGCGTAATCTGAAAATTGGCCAGCAGCTCTCCTGGACCCTGACCGATAACGGTGATTTACAACGCCTGACCTGGGAAATGTCCCGTCGTGAAACCCGCACCTACGATCGTACTGCAAACGGTTTCAAGATGAGCAGTGAGATGCAGCAGGGCGAATGGGTGAATAACGCCATTAAAGGCACCGTGGGCGGCAGCTTTGTTGCCAGCGCCCGTGATGCCGGCCTGACGAGCGGTGAAATCAGCTCGGTGATCAAAGCCATGCAGTGGCAGATGGACTTCCGCAAACTGAAAAAAGGCGATGCGTTCTCGGTACTGATGTCCCGCGAAATGCTGGACGGTAAACGTGAGCAGAGCCAGCTTTTAGGTGTCCGACTGCGTTCAGATGGGAAAGATTATTATGCTGTTCGCGCGGAAGATGGCAAATTCTATGACCGCAACGGTACCGGACTGGCGAAAGGCTTCCTGCGTTTCCCGACCGCTAAACAGTTCCGCGTCTCCTCTAACTTCAACCCACGCCGTCTGAACCCGGTAACTGGGCGTATTGCGCCGCACCGTGGCGTTGATTTCGCGATGCCGCAGGGCACGCCTGTGCTGTCAGTCGGTGATGGCGAAGTGGTGATCGCTAAACGTAGCGGTGCAGCAGGGTACTACGTGGCAGTGCGTCATGGCCGTACTTATACCACCCGCTATATGCACCTGCGTAAACTGCTGGTGAAACCCGGCCAGAAAGTGAAGCGCGGTGACCGTATTGCGCTCTCTGGTAACACGGGTCGTTCTACTGGCCCGCACCTGCACTATGAAGTGTGGATCAACCAGCAGGCGGTTAACCCATTAACGGCGAAACTGCCGCGTACCGAAGGGTTGACCGGTAAAGACCGCACCGATTACCTGGCGCAGGTGAAACAGGTGCTGCCACAACTCAGCATCGATTAATTTCTCTGCTGACAAAGCCGGTACAGTGACTGTGCCGGCTTTTTCTTTTGTGCGTTACGCACTGCCTCGCTAAACTATCTCATTATTCTTTTCAGCGTCACCCGCCACTGGAAAAAGCATGGAAACCAGAAAAAACAATATTGAATACATTCCTGAGTTTGAGAAAGACTTTCGCCATCCGCGCCACTGGGGCGCCTGGATCGGTGTTTTTGCATTTGCGGGCCTGGCGCTGACTCCGGCCGCGTTTCGCGATCCGCTATTGGGAGCGGTAGGGCGTCTGGCGGGAAAGTTTGGTAAAAGCGCGCGTCGTCGCGCGCAGATTAACTTGCTCTACTGCTTCCCCGAAAAGAGTGAAGCAGAGCGTGAAGCCCTCATTGACGACATGTTCACGACTGCTCCGCAGGCGATGGCGATGATGGCAGAGCTGGCGATGCGCGGCCCAAAAAAGCTGGAAAAGCGCGTTGACTGGAAAGGGCTGGAGATTATCGACGAGCTGCGTCGTCATGACGAAAAGGTCATCTTTCTGGTGCCGCACGGCTGGGGCGTCGATATTCCTGCGATGCTGATGGCATCCCAGGGGCAGAAGATGGCGGCAATGTTCCACAATCAGGGAAACAAGGTCTTTGATTACGTCTGGAACAGCGTCCGACGCCGCTTTGGGGGGCGTCTGCATGCTCGTAATGATGGTATCAAACCTTTCATTCAGTCCGTGCGTCAGGGCTACTGGGGATACTATCTTCCCGATCAGGATCACGGCCCTGAGCACAGTGAGTTCGTCGATTTCTTTGCGACCTATAAAGCTACGTTACCGGCAATTGGCCGCCTGATGAAAGTATGTCGCGCGCGTGTGGTGCCGCTGTTCCCTATTTACGATGGCAAGACCCACCGTCTGACTATAGAAGTGCGCCCGCCGATGGATGACCTGATGACCGCTGACGATCACACCATCGCCCGCCGGATGAATGAAGAGGTTGAACTGCTGGTGGGACCGCATCTGGAGCAGTATACCTGGATCCTTAAGTTACTGAAGACGCGTAAGCCGGGGGAGATACAGCCCTACAAACGTAACGACCTCTATCGCAAGAAATAAAAAAAGCCCCGTCAGGGGCTTTTTTAGATCACGATAACGCGACAGATTACTCGACGGTCATGACGCGCGTGGTGTTGGTTGAGCCGATGGTGCTCATCACATCACCCTGGGTCACAATAACGATATCGCCGGAAACCAGGTAGCCTTTGTCACGCAGCAGATTAACGGCATCGTTAGCTGCGGCGACGCCGTCATTATTGCTGTCGAAGTAGACCGGGGTTACACCGCGATAGAGTGCGGTGAGATTCAGGGTACGTTCATGGCGAGACATGGCGAAGATGGGCAGACCAGAGCTGATACGGGATGTCATCAGCGCGGTACGACCAGATTCGGTCATGGTAATGATAGCGGTTACGCCTTTCAGGTGGTTGGCGGCGTACATCGCGGACATTGCAATTGCCTCTTCCACATTGTCGAACTGAATGTCCAGACGGTGTTTTGAGACGTTAATGCTAGGGATCTTTTCTGCACCCAGACAGACGCGCGCCATGGCCGCTACGGTTTCAGCCGGATACTGACCCGCCGCCGTCTCGGCAGAGAGCATGACCGCATCAGTGCCATCCAGCACGGCGTTGGCGACGTCCATGACTTCCGCACGGGTTGGCATAGGGTTGGTGATCATCGACTCCATCATCTGCGTCGCGGTGATCACGGAACGGTTCAGCTGACGGGCGCGGCGGATGAGCGCTTTCTGGATACCGACCAGTTCCGGGTCGCCAATTTCCACGCCCAGGTCACCACGCGCCACCATCACCACGTCAGAGGCCAGAATGATGTCATCCATCGCATCCTGGCTGCAGACCGCCTCAGCACGCTCAACTTTTGCGACGATTTTCGCATCGCAGCCGGCATCGCGCGCCAGACGGCGAGCATAGTTCAGATCTTCGCCGCAGCGCGGGAAGGAGACGGCCAGGTAATCCACGCCGATCTGGGCCGCGGTAAGAATATCGGCCTTGTCTTTTTCGGTCAGCGCTTCGGCAGAGAGGCCGCCGCCCAGTTTGTTGATCCCTTTGTTGTTAGAAAGCGGGCCGCCAACGGTCACTTCGGTGAAGACGCGCATTCCCTGGACTTCCAGCACTTTCAGCTGAACGCGTCCATCGTCGAGCAACAGAATATCGCCCGGTACCACATCAGCAGGCAGACCTTTATAGTCGATACCCACTTTCTCTTTGTCGCCTTCGCCTTTACCCAGGTTGGCGTCGAGCAGGAATTTATCGCCGATATTGAGGAAAACTTTGCCTTCTTTAAAGGTCGAAACGCGAATTTTCGGTCCCTGAAGATCGCCAAGGATGGCGACATGACGTCCCAGTTTAGCCGCGATCTCGCGGACTTTGTCCGCACGAAGTTTATGATCTTCTGGCGTGCCGTGTGAGAAGTTCATACGTACCACGTTGGCACCTGCAGCGATGATTTTCTCGAGATTATTATCGCGGTCGGTGGCTGGGCCTAAAGTGGTAACGATCTTGGTTCTGCGAAGCCTTCTGGACATGTAATACTCCGTTGACTGAAACAACTTTGGTGTTGCGTGAACATTGATTCGGCGCTCTGTGCAGAAACTTACCGAATAGCGAAAAAAGTAACAACCTTGTTTTAACGATTAGGGCATATCACCCTTTATAAGTAACTCTTTATCAAAACGCGATTCCTTGAGCGCTTCTTTGACCCGCTTCAAGTTATCTCTGAATTTCGCACCGCGACGCAGGGTAAAACCGGTAGCCAGAACGTCGATCACCGTTAACTGCGCCAGACGGGAGACCATCGGCATATAAATGTCGGTATCTTCGGGGACGTCGAGGGTGATCGCCAGGGTGGCTTCCCGCGCCAGCGGTGTCCCAACGGTGGTCAGAGCAATGACCATGGCATCATTTTCGCGCGCGAGTTGCGCCAGCTCAACCAGGCTCTTAGTGCGACCGGTGTGCGAGATTAACACCACCACGTCATCTTCGTTACAATTCATACAGCTCATGCGTTGTAACACGATGTCGTCGGAATAGATAACAGGCACGTTGAAGCGGAAAAATTTGTTCATGGCATCGTGTGCCACCGCAGCGGATGAGCCGAGCCCAAAAAATGCGATTTTCTTCGCCTGGGTAAGCAGGTCTACAGCGCGGTTTACCGACGTCATATCCAGTGACTGGCGCACCTGGTCGAGCGTTGCCATAGCCGACTCAAAGATTTTTGCGGTATAAGCTTCCACGCTATCGTCTTCATCGACATTACGATTTACATAAGGTGTGCCGTTAGCAAGACTCTGAGCCAGATGCAGTTTAAAATCAGGAAAGCCGCGAGTGTCCATGCTGCGGCAGAAACGGTTGACGGTCGGTTCGCTGACCCCAGATCCCTGCGCAAGTGCCGCAATGCTTGAGTGTATGGCCTGAGCGGGGGAGGCGAGAATGACTTCAGCCACTTTTCGCTCGGATTTGCTAAGGTGTTCCAGTTGGAACTGGATTTTTTCCAGCATGTTCATTGTTAACAAGGCGCCCATGGGTGGAAGCGATTTCATTAATACGTGAAATCATGGATCTAATTAGCAAGAATATACGCCTGTGACTTCCGGAAAAGGCAAATCGTGCTGAGAAATGTTGTTGTTTTTTTTCATTACTTGATCGCTGTCGGGTTTTAGCCTCCCGCAGCCAGGACGATTTTTAAACGGTTTCATAAGTCGTTACCGTGCTGCATGTGCCCAGGCGATGAAAAAACAGCGTATCGCACGCGTCGTTAAGCGCTAATGGTTTCGGGAATGACGTAAAAGCAGTACAGTGCATTGTAATAAAATTACAACGATATGCTGGCAAAAGCACCAGCATATCCAACTGAGGAGAATGACATGGCGGTAACGCAAACAGCCCAGGCATGTGACCTGGTCATTTTCGGCGCGAAAGGCGATCTTGCACGCCGTAAATTGCTGCCTTCCCTGTATCAACTGGAAAAAGCGGGCCAGATCCATCCGGAAACCCGTATCCTGGGCGTCGGTCGCGCGGACTGGGATAAAGAGGAGTACACCAGGGTCGTTCGCGAAGCGCTGGAAACTTTCATGAAGGAGAAGATCGATGAAAGTTTGTGGGATACACTGAGCGGACGTCTTGATTTCTGCAACCTGGACGTGAATGACACGGCATCCTTTACCCGCCTGGGCGAGATGCTGGACCAGCAAAACCGCGTTACCATCAACTACTTTGCCATGCCGCCAAGCACCTTTGGTGCAATCTGCAAAGGTCTGGGCGAAGCGAAGCTGAACGCCAAACCGGCACGCGTTGTGATGGAGAAACCCCTGGGTACGTCGCTGGATACCTCCCGCGAAATTAACGACCAGGTAGGTGAATACTTCGAAGAGTGTCAGGTATACCGTATTGACCACTATCTGGGTAAAGAGACGGTTCTGAACCTGCTGGCGCTGCGTTTTGCCAACTCACTGTTTGCGAACAACTGGGATAACCGCACCATCGATCACGTGGAAATCACCGTGGCGGAAGAGGTGGGTATCGAAGGCCGCTGGGGTTACTTTGACCAGGCTGGTCAGATGCGTGACATGATCCAGAACCACCTGCTGCAAATTCTGTGCATGATCGCCATGTCGCCGCCATCCGATCTCTCTGCTGACAATATTCGCGACGAGAAAGTGAAAGTGCTGAAGTCCCTGCGCCGTATCGATCGCTCGAATGTGCGTGAGAAGACCGTACGCGGTCAGTACACTGCAGGCTTTGCGCAGGGTAAAAAAGTGCCGGGCTACCTGGAAGAAGAGGGTGCCAACAAATCCAGCAATACCGAAACCTTTGTGGCGATCCGCGTTGATATCGATAACTGGCGTTGGGCGGGTGTGCCATTCTACCTGCGTACCGGTAAGCGTCTGCCGACCAAATGTTCTGAAGTGGTGGTTTACTTCAAGAACCCAGAGCTGAACCTGTTTAAAGAGTCCTGGCAGGAGCTGCCGCAGAACAAGCTGACCATCCGTCTGCAGCCGGACGAAGGCGTGGATATCCAGGTTCTGAACAAAGTGCCGGGTCTGGATCACAAACACAACCTGCAGACTACCAAGCTGGATCTGAGCTACTCCGAAACCTTCAACGAAACTCATCTGGCCGATGCTTACGAGCGTCTGCTGCTGGAAACCATGCGGGGTATCCAGGCGCTGTTCGTGCGTCGCGATGAAGTGGAAGAGGCCTGGAAGTGGGTCGACTCCATCACCGAAGCCTGGGCTGCCGATCAGGACGCGCCGAAGCCTTATCAGGCGGGCACCTGGGGTCCGGTCGCTTCTGTGGCGATGATCACGCGCGATGGCCGTTCCTGGAACGAATTTGAGTAAGGTCAGGATAATCCTTGAGGGTTATTTTACCGGTAACATGATCTAACTCAGGCCCGGTGTAATTTTTAATCATTTAAGCTCCGCGTGGATTTCCCCGCGGAGCTTTTTTTATTACACTGCCGGAAGCGATTTTGCCCCTGAGCTCCGGCAATAAAGCGTTTCCGCGATGTTATAGAGTGCGAAACACTTTGTTAATCCCAGAGCCTGGACAGATTAATATTGAGGAGCATCTATGAATCCGACATTGTTACGGGTAACACAACGCATTGCTGAGCGCTCAAAACAGACCCGTTCAGACTACCTCGCGCGCATCCAGCAGGCGAAGCGTGACACGGTACACCGTTCGCAGTTAGCCTGCGGCAACCTGGCCCACGGCTTTGCCGCCTGCCAGCCGGAAGACAAAGCCTCGCTGAAGAGCATGCTGCGTAACAATATCGCGATTATCACCTCCTATAACGACATGCTCTCGGCTCACCAGCCTTACGAGCGCTACCCGGATATCATTCGCAAAGCCCTGCACAGCGCCAATGCGGTGGGGCAGGTTGCTGGCGGAGTTCCGGCTATGTGTGATGGTGTAACCCAGGGGCAGGACGGTATGGAACTGTCGCTACTGAGCCGTGAAGTCATTGCCATGTCCGCCGCGGTAGGGTTGTCTCATAATATGTTTGATGGCGCGCTCTATCTGGGCGTGTGCGATAAAATTGTCCCGGGCCTGGTGATGGCGGCGCTCTCTTTTGGTCACCTTCCGGCAATCTTCGTGCCATCAGGCCCGATGGCCAGCGGCTTACCTAATAAAGAAAAAGTCCGCGTCCGTCAGCTCTACGCAGAAGGCAAAGCCGATCGTGCCGCGCTGCTGGAGGCGGAAGCGGCCTCCTACCATGCACCGGGGACCTGCACTTTCTACGGTACCGCCAACACCAACCAGATGGTGGTGGAGTTCATGGGTATGCAGCTTCCGGGCTCATCTTTCATTCAACCGGATGCGCCTCTGCGGCAGGCTCTGACTGAAGCCGCCGCCCGTCAGGTGACGCGTCTTACCGGCAACGGCAACGAATGGATGCCGATGGGCAAAATGGTCGATGAAAAAGTGGTGGTGAACGGGATCGTAGCCCTGCTGGCAACCGGTGGCTCCACCAACCACACCATGCACCTGGTGGCGATGGCGCGGGCGGCAGGTATCGTGATTAACTGGGATGACTTCTCCGAACTCTCTGAAGTAGTGCCGCTGATGGCTCGCCTCTACCCGAACGGCCCGGCAGATATTAACCACTTCCAGGCCGCGGGCGGCGTACCGGTGCTAATGCGTGAGCTGCTGAAAGGTGGCCTGCTGCATGAAGACGTCAACACCGTGGCAGGCTTTGGCCTGACGCGCTACACCCTGGAGCCCTGGCTGAATAATGGCGAGCTGGACTGGCGCGACGGCGCAACCGCGTCGCTGGATGAAAACGTCATTGCCACCATCGAAAAACCGTTCTCTCTCCACGGCGGTACTAAAGTGCTGAGTGGGAATCTGGGCCGGGCGGTGATGAAAACCTCTGCGGTGCCGGTAGAAAACCAGATCATAGAAGCCCCCGCGGTGGTCTTTGAAAGCCAGCATGATGTATTGCCTGCTTTCGAGGCAGGTCTGCTGGATAGAGACTGCGTGGTGGTGGTACGCCATCAGGGGCCAAAGGCGAACGGGATGCCAGAATTACATAAACTTATGCCGCCACTTGGTGTATTATTGGACCGCTGTTTCAAAATTGCGTTAGTAACCGATGGACGCCTCTCCGGCGCATCAGGTAAAGTGCCTTCAGCTATCCACGTCACCCCGGAAGCGTATGACGGTGGTCTGTTGGCGAAGGTTTACGATGGCGACATCATCCGCGTAAACGGCCAGACCGGTGAGTTGACCTTATTGGTGGATGAAGACGTGCTTGCCGCACGCAAGCCGCATATTCCTGACCTGAGCGCATCGCGCGTGGGCACAGGGCGCGAAATGTTCAGCGCGCTGCGCGAGAAACTCTCCGGCGCGGAGCAGGGCGCGACCTGTATTACGTTTTAAGACGACAAGAATTATCGATCTGGCGAGAGAAAAACTCTGATGAAAAACTGGAAAACAAGTGCAGAAGCAATCCTGAAAACGGGCCCGGTTGTGCCGGTAATTGTGGTGAACAAGCTTGAACACGCAGTACCGATGGCGAAAGCCCTGGTCGCGGGCGGCGTACGTGTGCTGGAAGTGACCCTGCGTACCGCATGCGCGATGGATGCTATCCGTGCCATTGCGAAAGAAGTGCCCGAGGCGATCATTGGCGCAGGTACCGTACTGAACCCGCAGCAACTGGCCGACGTCACCGAAGCCGGTGCGCAGTTTGCTATCAGCCCGGGCCTGACTGAGCCGCTGCTGAAAGCAGCAACCGAAGGCACTATTCCTCTGATTCCTGGGATCAGCACCGTCTCCGAGCTGATGCTGGGCATGGACTACGGTCTGAAAGAGTTCAAATTCTTCCCGGCGGAAGCGAACGGCGGCACCAAAGCGCTGCAGGCAATTGCGGGTCCATTCTCTCAGGTTCGTTTCTGCCCAACCGGCGGTATCTCTCCAGCCAACTACCGTGACTACCTGGCGCTGAAAAGCGTGCTTTGTATCGGTGGCTCCTGGCTGGTTCCTGCTGATGCACTGGAAGCGGGTGACTGGGATCGTATCACCAAACTGGCGCGCGAAGCCGTTGAGGGTGCGCAGCAGTAATCGCTGTCAGAGCATAAAAAAACGGGCCATCAGGCCCGTTTTTTTTATCCTTCCACTTTGACCGCGCTGGCAGCGGCTTTCGCCCGTGTAACCGCGTCGTCAAGGGTCTCACCGGTCGCCAGCGCCACCCCCAGGCGACGGGATCCGTCGATGTCGGGCTTGCCGAACAGACGAAGCTGCAAACCGGCACCGACCGCGTCGTCGAGATGGTCGAAAATGACATTCTGGCTGGTAAGCTGAGGCAAAATCACCGCCGATGCCGCCGGGCCGTACTGACGAATTCCGCCCACCGGCAGGCCGAGGAAAGCACGCACGTGCAGCGCAAACTCGGACAGATCTTGCGATATCAGGGTCACCATGCCGGTATCATGCGGGCGAGGGGAGACCTCGCTAAAGATCACCTCATCGCCGCAGACAAACAGCTCTACGCCAAACAGACCATAACCGCCCAGGGCTAAGACTGTTTTGCGGGCGATCTCCTGCGCGCGCTCCAGCGCCAGAGGACTCATCTGCTGTGGCTGCCAGGACTCGCGGTAATCGCCGTCTTCCTGACGATGACCAATAGGATCGCAGAAGTGCACCCCGTCGACGGCGCTGACGGTTAGCAGCGTGATTTCAAAATCAAACTTCACAACGCCCTCAACAATCACCCGTCCGGCTCCCGCGCGACCACCCTGTTGCGCGTAATCCCAGGCCGCATCGAGCTGTTCAGCCGTTCGGATAAAGCTTTGGCCTTTGCCAGAAGAGCTCATCACGGGCTTAATGATGCACGGGTAGCCAATCTCGTTCACCGCCTGTAAAAAGGCCTCTTTGCTGTCGGCAAAACGGTAGCTGGAGGTGGGGATCGCCAGCTCTTCGGCGGCCAGCCGACGGATGCCCTCACGGTTCATGGTCAACTTCGCGGCGCGGGCGCAGGGCACCACGCGCTGGCCTTCGGCCTCAAGCGCCAGCAGGGTGTCGGTCGCGATGGCTTCGATCTCGGGAACCACAAAATGCGGTTTCTCTTTAGCAATCAGGGCGCGCAGGGCATCGCCGTCGAGCATGTTAATGACGTGCGAGCGATGCGCGAGATGCATGGCGGGCGCATCGGGATAACGATCGACCGCAATTACTTCAATTCCCAGACGCTGGCACTCAATGGCGACCTCTTTTCCCAGCTCACCGGAGCCTAACAGCATTACACGCGTGGCTGCCGGACGCAGCGCAGTACCTAAACGAGTCATAACATCCCCCTGAAAAAGTTGCGCGCAGTATAAACGAAAACGTTTGCGTCTGTCTTCTGTTACAGAATCTGCCTCTGTTACAGCGCGTTACTGGCAAAGCACTATTTTTAGTCCATGCTTGTCAATGTGGTAAATCACAGGAGAAGAGCATGAACAAAACAGGGGTCGTAATGGTCGCCGCGCTACTGGTCGCCAGCGTCGGCGCGCAGGCAAAAAGTGAGAAAACGGTGAAATTTCCTGTCTGTGAAGGACAAAATGCGGAAGGTATCGCCGCCAGCGTAAAACGGGATTACCTGCAAAATCGTATTGTCCGCTGGGCAGACGATCAACAGAAGCTGGGGCAGGCCGATCCGGTCGCATGGATCAATCCTCAACAGGTCAAAAGTCAGGATAACCACTGGACCGTGCCGCTGACGGTGCGCGGTAAAAGCGCCGATATTCATTATCAGGTAAAAATTGATTGCGCAGCCGGCAGCGCGCAGTACGTCGCGCAGTAATATGAATTTTCGCTTCTTTTTATGCCGCAGACATTTCCTGACATCCCCTCGCTTAGGCTGTGAAATTGATGAACTAAAATGCGAGGGGAATCATGTCGAACTGGTTGAATCAAATACAGTCAATGTTGGGTCAGAAGTCATCGAACGGCTCGGGTGAAGGGCTAAGTAAATTGCTTGTACCCGGTGCGCTGGGCGGGCTTGCCGGCCTGCTGGTCGCCAATAAATCATCCCGAAAATTGCTGACTAAATATGGCACCGGTGCGTTATTGGCCGGGGGCGGAGCGGTTGCTGGTACGGTGCTGTGGAATAAATATAAGGACAAAATTCGAGGGGCGCATCAGGATGAGCCGCAGTTTGGTCAACAGTCATCCTCCCTCGATGAACGCAGTGAGCGCCTTATTCTTGCGCTGGTGTTTGCCGCAAAAAGCGACGGACATATTGATGCGACCGAACGTGCCGCAATCGAGCAGCAGATGCGTGAAGCCGGCGTGGAAGAGCAGGGCCGGGCCCTGGTCGCACGCGCCATCGAACAACCTCTTGATCCCGCACGCCTGGCCCAGGGGGTCAAAAACGAGGAAGAGGCGCTGGAGATCTACTTCCTGAGCTGTGCCGCCATCGACATCGACCATTTTATGGAGCGCAGCTATCTGAATGCGCTGGGCGATGCGTTAAAGATCCCGCAGGAGGTCCGGGAGGGCATTGAACAGGATATAAAGCAGCAGAAACAGGCACTACCGGGATAAATTTTTGTGCATGACCGCGCGTTTCGCTTGCATCATTCGTGTGATTTGCCAACCTTATAGGGTGTTAATCGCAGAAGAATAAAATCGTCATGCCACCGAAAGCCCGCCGTATTCCTCACGCGATCACCGCCCACGGTGATACGCGTATCGACAACTACTACTGGTTGCGGGACGATAGTCGTTCGCAACCGGAAGTGCTGGATTACCTGCACCAGGAGAATGACTATGGCCGTAAGGTCATGGCCTCGCAACAGGCGCTCCAGGATCGCCTTCTCAGCGAGATGGTAGAACGCGTACCGCAGCGGGATGTCTCTGCGCCGTGGAGCAGAAACGGCTACCGATACCGTCACGTCTACGAACCGGGCAATGAGTACGCCATTTATCAGCGTCAGTCGGTGCTTTGCGCTGAGTGGGAAGAGTGGGAAACGCTGCTGGATGCCAACAAGCGTGCGGCGCACAGCGAGTTTTACACCCTGGGTGGCATGGGCATCTCGCCAGACAACACCATTATGGCTCTGGCAGAAGATTACCTCTCACGGCGTCAGTATGGCCTGCGTTTTCGCAATCTGGAGAGCGGTAACTGGTATCCGGAAATGCTGGATAATGTCTCGCCAGATTTTGTCTGGGCGAACGATTCCGAAACGGTGTACTACGTTAAAAAACATGCTACAACGCTGCTGCCTTATCAGGTGTGGCGTCATACCGTCGGTACACCTGCGGCCACTGACGAACTGGTGTATGAAGAGAAAGACGAAACGTTTTACGTTAGCCTGCATAAAACCACCTCGAAGCACTACATCATTATCTTTCTGGCCAGCGCGACCACCACAGAAGTGTTGCTGCTGGATGCCGAATTGCCCGACGCGCAGCCGCTCTGCTTCCTGCCCCGACGCAAGGATCATGAATACAGCCTTGACCATTTCCAGCACACCTTCTATTTGCGATCGAATCGGGAAGGGAAAAACTTTGGTCTCTACAAAACCCGGGTACGCGATGAGCGTAAGTGGGAGGTGCTGATCCCGGCGCGGGAACAGGTGATGCTGGAAGGGTTTACCCTCTTCACCGACTGGCTTGTCGTTGAGGAGCGCCAGCGTGGGCTGACCAGTATTCGCCAGATCAACCGCAAAACTCGCGAGGTGATCGGCATTGCGTTTGACGATCCGGCCTATGTGACCTGGATCGGCTATAACCCTGAGGCGGAGACTTCACGCCTGCGTTACGGTTATTCATCGATGACCACGCCTGACACCCTGTTTGAACTGGATATGGATACCGGGGAACGCAAGGTGCTTAAGCAGGCTGAAGTTAAGGGCTTCAATGCAGAAAATTACCGCAGTGAACACGTCTGGATAGTGGCTCGCGACGGCAGTGAAGTGCCGGTATCGCTGGTCTACCATAAGCAGCACTTCCAGCCCGGTAAAAATCCTATCCTGATTTACGGCTATGGTTCGTATGGCTCCAGCATCGACGCCGACTTCAGCGGAAGCCGCTTAAGCCTGCTCGATCGCGGCTTTGTCTATGCTATCGCCCATATACGCGGTGGCGGTGAGCTCGGGCAGCACTGGTATGAAGATGGCAAATTCCTGAAGAAGAAAAACACTTTCAATGACTATCTGGACGTCTGCGAAGGGCTGCTGGCTCAGGGCTACGGCGATCGGGAGCAGTGTTTTGCGATGGGCGGCAGCGCCGGCGGTATGTTAATGGGGACCGTGATTAATCAACGCCCTGAACTGTTCAAAGGCGTGGTTGCGCAGGTGCCGTTTGTTGATGTGCTGACCACCATGCTGGATGAATCTATTCCCCTTACGATTGGCGAATTTGAAGAGTGGGGGAATCCGCAGGATGAAACCTATTACCGTTACATGAAAGAGTACAGCCCTTATGACAACGTCGAGGCTAAGGCCTATCCGCATATGCTGGTGACTACCGGGCTGCACGACTCTCAGGTTCAGTACTGGGAGCCGGCTAAGTGGGTGGCGAAGCTGAGAGAGCTGAAGACAGACGATAACCTGCTGTTGCTCTGTACGGATATGGACGCTGGACATGGCGGTAAATCGGGACGCTTTAAATCGTACGAAGGGGTAGCCCTGGAGTATGCCTTCATTATCGGCCTGGCACAGGGGACGCTGACAGGCCGGGAGGCCGATTAGGCTTCGCCAAGATAGTGTTTTAAGGTCAGACGCAGTTCCGGGCTCATCCGATCCAGATTGTTGTATAACCAGCGGAGATAGCCCGGATCTTTATCCGCCACTTCTGCGACCGGTTTTCCACGGTATTTACCAAAGGTAAAGGTGGTTAACAGGGCGGGGCGGCCGGTAATGGTGACCATCTCGTCCGGCGTCCAGCCCGTGGTGTTCATGATATCAATCAGCAATGCGGCCGTAATATAGCAGTCATATAAAGCCCGGTGATGATGTAACCCTTCCGGCGTTTTCACGCTTAGCTTACGGGATTTATAGAGCGCCATATTGCTGTATTTAATACCAGGCCACAGGCGACGCGCCAGTTTCATGGTGCAGATCCACTCGCCGGGCATTTCCGGTAATACGCGACGGTCAAAACTGGCGTTATGCGCTACGTACCACGGGCTGCCGTGATAAAACGGGATCACCTCTTCAATCCAGGGCTTATCCGCGACCATCGACTCCGTGATGCGATGGATTGCCATGGCCTGCGGGCTGATGGGCCGGTCTGGACGCACCAGATGGCTCATGGGGTTGACGATCTGTCCGTTTACAACGTCGACAGAAGCCACTTCTACTATCCCACCCTGTAAATCGCAGGTTTCGGTATCGATGACGCGTAACATGGCGCTCTCCTGGCCCTAAAACGCTTAGCGTAATGGAATGATATCCCCTTGCCAACCCTGAGCCGTAAAGCGCCGGGGCAGAGCATCACCTGTGGCTCTGTTATGGAAAACAGACCAGAGAGGGCAGCGCCCCTGAACGGCGGGGTCATTAAATGATGACGGACGAGGGGAGTAACCACTCCCCGATGATGCTGAGGGGGATACCGGGTCGTGGCGATTAGCCGGTGAGATATCCTGATTTCCTTATGCACCTGGCCGCAAAAATCCAGTAAGCCCCTCTGTCATCAGGGGGCTTGTATTCTGCATACTCAGTATAAGGAAATACTTATTTAACTTTCGGCTCCCAGGGGAGGCGGGAGAGATTGACAGAGCTCAAGCGGTGCGCAATCAGGCGCTCACGGAACCAGTCACGCAGGTGGGCGGGTTGTTCACGCTCTACAACTTCGGCCACGATAGGCATATTGTAGCGCTCTTTAAACGCGACGCCGGCCGCAGCTAAATCGACATTCACTTTGTCCATCTCCTCCTGCGGGAGGGCGGCGAGATTGGTTTGCATATCCGTCTCCTTTATATTGCGGGGCAACGTTACCTGCAGATTGGGCTGCTGGCAAGCCCGGAAGGGATGATCCTCGACGCAAGCATTATAGAGCGTTATTCTTTATCAAACAGTCATAACCAAAAGGAATGCTCATTATGGCACACACCGCTTTTCGCACCGCGCTGGTTTTGCTCGCGGCCTTGACGGCCCCCGCCGTTTTTGCCCACGCGCACCTTAAACACCAGTATCCCGCCGCCGATGCAGCCGTAACTGCCGCACCGCAGGCCCTGACCCTGAACTTTTCCGAAGGGGTTGAGACCGGTTTTAGTGGCGTCTCGGTGACGGGGGATAAAGAGCAAATTATTAAAACCGGCGCCATCAAACGCAACGAGAAGGATCACACTCAGTTGATTGTGCCGCTCGAAACCCCCCTGAAGCCCGGCAGCTATAAAGTGGACTGGCATGTGGTCTCGGTGGATGGCCATAAGACAAAAGGCAGCTACCGCTTTAGCGTGAAATAAGATGCTGGGGCTTTGCTACGTCACCCTGCGCTTTATCCATTTTGCCGCATTGATGATGCTATTCGGCAACGCGCTTTACAGTGCATGGCTGGCACCCTCGTCGCTGCGTCGGCTTATGACCCGTCGCTTTGCGCGCCAGCAGAAATATGCGGTATTAGTCAGCGCCATTTCGGCGCTACTCATGATGATGCTGCAGGGTGGGCTAATGGGGAATGGCTGGCAAGATGTGATACGTCCCGATATTTGGCAGGCTGTGGCCAGCACGCAGTTTGGTCGAGTCTGGTTATGGCAGATTCTACTGGCCGTTATTACCGCCTGTATCGCCTGGCTGGAGCCCCGAAGTGGCCCACGTTTACTGCTACTGTTGGCTTGCGCACAGTTTGTGTTACTGGCCGGAACGGGTCATTCGGCGATGAACGACGGTGCGGCAGGGTTAGCGCAACGCATTAATCATGCCCTGCATCTGCTTTGCGCCGCCAGTTGGGTTGGCAGTTTACTGCCGCTGCTTTTTTGTCTGCGCCTGACGCGCGGACGCTGGCAAAATGCAGCTATCCATACCATGATGCGTTTTTCCCGTTATGGCCACTATGCCGTTGCCGGGGTGGTGATAAGCGGTGTGAATAATGCACTGCTTATCCAGGGCTGGACCAATCCCCTGAACAGCGACTGGGGAAAGATGCTTTTGTTGAAATGTGCGCTGGTGGCGTTGATGGTGGCAATTGCGCTAGTGAACCGGTATGTTCTGGTTCCGCGTTTTACTGCTCATCATGGGCCTGCGCAACAGTTTTTTATCAGAATGACGCAGACTGAGGTTGTGCTGGGGGCGTTGGTGCTGGCGATGGTCAGCCTGTTTGCTACCTGGGAGCCCTTCTGACAAGGTGAATCAACAGATGAAAAAAACCGTACTTACTCTTTTATTGCTGGCCTGTTCCGCCACCGCCATGGCTGCGCCGCAGGTGATTACCGTTAGCCGGTTTGAAGTGGGTAAAGATAAATGGGCTTTTAACCGTGAAGAGGTCATGCTGACCTGCCGTCCGGGTCAGGCGCTCTATGCCATCAACCCCAGCACTCTGGTGCAGTATCCCCTGAACGAGGTTGCACAGCAGCAGGTGAAAAGCGGTAAAAGTAGTGGTCAGCCAATCAGCGTGATTCAGGTTGATGACCCGGCTAACCCAGGACAGAAGATGAGTCTGGCCCCGTTTATTGAGCGTGCCAGCAAGCTCTGCTAATAACGCCTTTCCAGTAAAAAAACCGCAGGCTTCTCTTTGGAAGCGTTGCGGTTTTTTTTGTTTAAGAACAGGCGAGCGCTTTTTTTCTGACCACTTTTGATGCGGACTGGAAAACCTGGCGCTGTCATCTATTCTTATAGTGCAAGGCGATTTTAGCCTGCATTAATGCCAACTTTTAGCGCACGGCTCTCTCCCAAGAGCCATTTCCCTGGACCGAATACAGGAATCGTATTCGGTCTCTTTTTATCTGCTTGAAATAAATGCTCTTTCCCATTGCATATTTCTGCAGATCGATTTCATCCCTGATAATTCTTTAAACCATACCACAACGGGGCATGCAGGAGTCCAGCGCTTTTTAGTCGTTTTGTTAATTTTTTGTTCGATAGTAATGGAAGCAGCGAGTTGGCGAGAACCCATTTTAGCCCCTTACGATCTGAACGCGACATTATCATTTTCTGAAGTAATTATTTAATTTCAAAGGCCATTTTTCCCTTTCGTCTGACGGGCCAATACAGTGCGCGAGGAGGCGTTATGTATCTTTCACTTGATGGCCATCGCTGGCGGCACGTCTGGGTGGTCAGCGATATTCACGGCTGCTATCAACTGCTGATGCAGCATCTAAAGCGCCAGAAATTTAATCCCTATCAGGATCTCCTTATTTCTGTAGGGGATCTTATCGATCGCGGCCCAGAGAGCCTGAAGTGCCTGCACCTTATCACTGAAAAATGGTTTCGTGCCGTGCGGGGAAACCATGAGCAGATGGCACTGGATGCGATTGCATCTCAGACCTATGCGCTCTGGCTGATGAATGGTGGTGCATGGTTTGCAGAACTGGACGATGATTCAAAAGCTCAGGCGCTGACCCTCTTTGCTGCTTGCGACAAACTACCCTGGGTAATCGAAATCACCTGCCGAAACGGCCTGAACGTGATTGCCCATGCAGATTACCCTGCCTCCTGTTATGTGCGGGATAAACCCGTGGATAAGCATAGCTTGCTGTGGGATCGCAGCCGCATTAGCAAGCTGATGGCAGGAAAAGGGGAGGGGATTGGCGGCGCCGACCACTTCTGGTTTGGCCACACGCCACTGGAAAAACGCATCGATTTTGCCAGCCTGCACTATATTGATACCGGCGCGGTCTTTGGCGGCACCTTGACGCTGGCGCAGTTGCAGTGATTAGAAATCGGCATACTCCTGCGCAGGCCGCCAGAATCCATCGATAAAATCCTCTACCGGGTAGCAACCGCCGTGGCGTATTCGCTGATTGTCCATGGAGGCAACGCATTGCTCTTCGGTGTTATAGACATCCACCACAATATCGTCACAACCACCGTCCAGGTAACACACAAACAGAACCAGTGCGAACATCACGTCCTCAAAATTAACTACCGTACTGATATTGTAGGGGATGATTGGAGGGAGAGGTAATTATGAGATAAATAACCCGCCTGTGGGCGGGTTCTCTTTGAATCAGGCAAGGCGCATGATCCAGGCATCAGATTGATGATCGTAGTGCTCACGGTACAGGACTGAATGTTCTCCATCGAGAATCGCTGGGACACTGGTATCGGCATCCCATGCGTCTAACTGCATGCAGAGATCCGGGTCGGATTTACAGGGGATCCGTAACGTTCGATCGCCTTGATTTTCGCCAGACAACTCGGCGTCATCGATTTCGAATGCGCCAATGCGCACATTGGTTTTCGTCATAATGCTCTCCGGTATACAGGCTAATTCTGGTACGACCAGTATGGTCACCCATCTTTTAGCCTGGTAAAGGAAAAGCAATCGCGCCAGTAAAAAAGTGCCTTTTTTAGCCTTTTTCAGCGTTACCGGTAAAGAGCCGACCGTCACGAACCAGTTCACGTGGATAGCTATTTTTCAGGCGCGACCCCACTTTTTTCGCCAGACCAATTGGAATGCCCTGGAAAGTGACAATCGCATCGTCTCCGGTGGGCATCACCTCTGGGTAAACATCACGCCCACGATACCACTCCTCGGCTTCCTGCCAGCTGAGTTCAAAGCAGTTGCTGTCACCTGCCAGCGCAACTACCGCCTCGTGTTGCCAGCGATAGCCTTTATTATGGACTTCTGCCAGGCGTATACCAATGCGGGAGAAACGCACTTTACCAATTAGCGGTTCCATCTCTACCGGGAAGAGCCAGATCTCTTTATCACGCTGCCATAAACGCAGATGGTCGCCCCAGTTCAGGCCGCTCCGATTTGCCGCCGCGGTAATGAGCGCCGCTTCTTTGTTTCTTACTGGCATGAAAGGAAAGGTGCCAGGCTTAAAAGTCGGGGCCGGGAGTGGTTCGACAGAGGCAATTTTACGCAGGCGAGCCACGAAGAAACCCTCGCAATCAAAAATCTGCGGGAAGACGTGCAGGAAGCCCTCGGGGGTAGTGGCCTCTTTTGCCCCGGCAAAGAGTCCATCCAGCGGCAGGAACTCGACCTCGTTCGGATACTGCGCTTTCAGCCACAGGCAGACCGCTTCATTTTCGTCGCGATTAAGGGTACAGGTGGAGTAAACCAGCGTACCGCCAGGTCGCAGGGCGTGAAACGCGCTGGTAATGAGCTCACGCTGGGTCGCCGCGATCGCCTGGTTACTCTCTACTGACCAGTTTTTCAGGGCGTCCGGATCCTTACGGACCACCCCTTCACCGGAGCAGGGGGCATCGAGCAGAATGGCGTCGAAAGCCTCCGGCAGGGCTGCGCCGAATACGCGGCCATCGAAATGGGTTAATGCTACGTTGCTAATACCGCAGCGGCTGATATTGGCATGCAGCACCTTGATCCGGCTGGCAGAAAACTCATTGGCTAGGATAGCCCCCTGGTTGCCCATTCGGGCAGCAATCTGGGTCGTTTTAGAGCCCGGCGCAGCGGCCACGTCCATCACCCGCGTGGGTGATTCGCCATCGGCAAACAGGGCGGCAACCGGCAGCATGGAGCTGGCTTCCTGAATGTAAAACAGACCGGATAGATGTTCTGCGGTGCTGCCCAGCGGCAAGGCCTCTTCGTCATCACGCTCGATCCAGAATCCCTCTTCACACCAGGGAACCGGCGTAAGTTGCCAGCCGTAAGGGGCGACCAGCGTGAGAAAATCGCTCACGCTTATCTTCAGCGTATTTACGCGAATACTGCGCCGGAGAGGGCGCTGGCAGGCAGCGATAAACGCATCGAAAGAGAGATGTTCAGGCATGGCCTGGCGCATCTGCACCAGGAAGTCTTCAGGAAGATATACGGGACGTTGAGTCACGGGCGCACCACAGGGAGTCAAAGAGGCGCGCAGTGTACCATAAACGCTCCGGTGGATTGACACCGGAGCGTGCAGCTTAGCGCGGCAGGGCGGTTCCCCACTCACGCCACTCTTTCGGCTCTTTTTCCAGCAGCAGGAAATGTTTACCCGGCTGGGCTTTCGGTGCCAGCGGTGTGCCAGGCGGAGTCGCAAAGGCAATACCGCCCCGGATAAACTGGTTGAAGGTACCGGTTTTCACCACGCCGCCTACCAGGCCGAAATCAAGCGAATAGCCGGAGGCCAGCCAGAAGACGGAGTTATTGCGCACCAGATGCTGGTAACGTTCGCTGATACGCAGGCCAACCATAACGCGATCGGAGAGCGTCCCCAGCGTCAGGCCAGTAACCGTACCCACTTCGATGCCGCGGAACAGGACCGGTGTACCGATGCCCAGTGAACCTGCCTCTGGTACCTCCACAACGATACTTAGTCCATCCAGATAGCGCGAGTCGGTGATGGTGGCTTCCTGCAGTTCAAAATCACGACGCGCATTACCCCGGCCTGGCTCGACGTTGATATAAGGCTGAAGAATAGTATCGAGATGTTCCACACCGGCAGCGGAGATCTGGGGCGTGATGACCGAGAAACGCGTACCGGCCCGGGCGAAGGTGTCGACATACTCCGGGTAAAGTACCGCCTTCGCCTGCACTTCGTTACGGGCGGTAATCAGCTTCAGGGACTGGACCTGGCCAATATCAATGCCCAGATAGCGTATCGGCATCCCTTCTGCCAGCTTGCCCGCATCGAAGGTGTGGAGCGTAATCTGCCCGCCCACCGCGCGCGCGGCGGTTTCGGATGGATAAAGTATCCGTTTATCCCCCTTACGCTGTGTGGCGCCTGCACCACTTAAGTTATCAAAGCTGATGGCTCCTTTCAGGGCGCGCGAAAGTGGAGAGGCTTGCACCGTTAACCCACTGCCGTTGAGCTGAACTTTGGCTCCGCCTTCTGCCCAGAACACGCTATTGGCGGTTAGCAGATTGCGGTACTCCGGTTTGACATGCAGATCGATATCAAAGGCATTGGCCCTTGGCCGCACGGTAATCACTTCACCCACTTCGAATTTACGGTATAGCACCACGGAGCCTGCCTGCACGTCCGGTAGGGTGTCGGCAGTCAGCGTGAGGGTCGTGGTCGGCAGATCGCTGAGGCTGTTCTCCAGCGCTTTATCGAGATTAGCGTAAAGAGGGTAACTATTACGCAGCTCCCCTTTGGCGCCAGGCAGAATGCGAATACCGCCGCTGACCCATTCGCTGGCGCTGGCGGCAAGGAACTCAATGCCATCCAGCCCGACTTTGACATCGACACGGCTGTTCACGATAAATTTGCTGTCACCGTGAATCAATTCCCGGAACTCGGGATCGATGGCGACAGAGAAGCTGACGCCTTTACTGGTCAACTTACGCTCCAGTACCTGGCCGACCTGAACCCCATGTAAAACCAGCGGCTGTCCGGCCTCGATGCCGTAGCTTTCCGGCGCACTCAGGGTTACGGTGGCAACGCCGGGTTTTTGTAGCAAGGCTTTATCCGCAGGGGCAATCACGAAAGTATTGGTGGGCTCACCGCCGCCGGGGATCAGCTCAAAGGTGCTGCCCGTCAGCAGGGTGCTAATACTTGGATTATTCAGCGACAGTTTTGGGCTGCGCAGTTCAAGGCGAGTATCTTCACGCAGCAGATCCACCACGCTCGGGTCGACCGTCATCTCACCGGTAACGGAACCTCCCGGGTTCAGCGTCAGTTTAGTCAACTGACCGACCTGGAGACCCTGGTACATCAGCGGCGTGGAGTTGGCTTTTAAACCTTCAGCTGAGGGAAGGGCCAGCTTCACAATAACCCCACGCTGACTGTGAGCCAGATCTTCGTACAAACCAAAGTTATCTTCCGGTTTGGCCGGGCTGGAGTCTTCCGGTGAGTCAAAGGCAATAGCGCCGTTAACCAGTGCGGCCAGACTTTCGAGCTGCACTTTTGCGCCGCTCAGGCTGATATCCGCATCTACCCCGGAGACATTCCAGAAGCGGCTCCCTTTTTTCACCAGGTTCGTGAAGCGGCGTTCGATCAGGACGTCAATCGTCACCCCCTGCTTGTTAGGGGTGATGGCATAGTCATAAACGCGCCCAACGGGAATTTTACGGAAGTAGACCAGCGAACCGCTGTTCAGCGATCCCAGATCGGGCGCATGCAGGTGAATCATCAGATCGCCATTGTTCAGGCGGTAGCGCGGCTGAGTATCCAGCGCGGTAAAGTGATCCTGCGGCTCGCCTTTGCCCGGCATCATGCCGATATAGTTACCGCCGACCAGCGCATCCAGCCCGGAGACCCCGGCCAGAGAGGCTTTTGGCGTGACCAGCCAGAACTGGGTCTCTTCGCGCAGGGCATCCTTCATGTCGGATTTAATACTGGCGCGAACCTGAATTTTGTTCAGTTTTTTATCCAGCGAAATATCCTGTACGGTGCCAACTTCCACCCCCTGAAAACGCACAGGGGTGCGGCCAGCCACGATGCCATCCGCATTCTGGAAGTCGATGGTGATGCTGTTGCCGCGATCCTGGTAGCTGGTCCAGATCAGCCATCCCGCGATCATTAGCGCGATGACAGGCAGTAACCAGAACGGTGAAATACGACGTTTCGTTTTAATTCTCGCTTCAGTCGGCGAAGCGGGCGTTTCCTGACTCATGTGCGTCCCAAAGTAAGCGGCTGTCCAGCCATTCCACTGCAAGAATAGTCAATATCACCGCAGAGCCGAAATAGAACGCTGCGGGTCCCATAGTAAAAGCGAGGAGCTGATCGCGATTGATCAGCGACATCATTAAGGCAATAACAAACAAATCGAGCATTGACCAACGGCCAATCCAGGTGACGAAACGTAATAATAAGATACGGGTTTTCAGCCCTTGCTCACATTTGAAATGAATGCTGATTAGTAGGGTAAACATCACCAGAACTTTGGTAAAGGGCACCAGAATACTGGCGATGAAGACAATCGCGGCGACAGCGATGTTGCTGTCTGCCAGCGAAATAATCCCAGACATGATGGTATCTGCCTGCCGTTCGCCGTTCACATAAATGATCGAGATGGGCAAAAGATTAGCAGGCAACAGCAATACCATCGAGGCAATTAGCGCAGCCCAGCACTTTTGCAGGCTATTATGGCGACGCAGGCGTAGCGGGATATGGCAGCGCGGGCAGCGTCCGCGCGCATCCGGCAACCCGGTAAAGTGGCAACCGAGACAGGCCCGCAATGCGGGATCATAGCGGGTGGCAGGGCGTTGTGGGTAAAATCGCTCCCACAATTGCTCAACGTTGAGGTGAATCATCGTCAAGATACTCAGCAATACCAGAGCAATAAATGCCAGAAGACCTATGCCTGGCTGGAGGAAGGCATAATCCTGGACCTTGATGGAGGCCACGCCAATGCCCACCAGATAAATATCCAGCATGACCCACTCTTTAAGCCTGTCCAGCATTAACAGTACCGGACGCAAATTCATTCCCAGGATGTTGCCCAGCCAGAGATAAGCGATAGCCGCTACTAACACCGCTGGCGCGCCGACGGTACAGAACAGCACCATGGAGGCGGTGAGGGGATCGCCCTGCTGACTCATCTGCCAAATCCCCTGCAGGAGGTTGGCATCGATGCGCACTCCGAGAAGATACAGATGCAGCAGCGGTTCGCTCCAGGCGAACGGCATGAGCAGCAGCATGGTGACCGCCATCGCCGCCAGTCGGGTCAAGGACCAGTCACGTCCATCACGAATTTTAGCGTCGCAGCGAGGACAATAAGCACTTTGGTGCGATTTCATCTTTGGCAACGTAAAAAGCGTATCGCATTGCGGGCAACGCTGATAATGTGCACGAGGCAGTGCGTCGCCGACGGAATGCACGGTTATCTTTTTTACTGGCGTTATTTTCGGTGTTTTAAGTGCCATGGGTCGCGCATGAAAAGGATAGTTAATAGTTATCTTAACTCATGAATGGATTCATCTTGAGCATGAACGCATTTAATGCTTATTTTAATAGGCTATGCTGTAATTTTGTAAGTCAACCAAGTGATTGAATAATGAACAAAACAGAATTCTACACGGATCTCAACCGTGATTTTCAGGCATTAATGGCAGGTGAAACCAGTTTTTTAGCCACCCTGGCAAATACCAGTGCATTGTTGTTTGAGCGTCTGAGTGAAGTCAACTGGGCGGGATTTTATTTACTGGAAGGCGAAACCCTGGTGTTGGGGCCGTTCCAGGGCCGTCTGGCCTGTGTGCGTATCCCGGTAGGGCGCGGCGTGTGTGGTACCGCCGTGGCGCAAAATCAGGTGCAGCGTGTGGAAGATGTTCACGCATTTGACGGGCACATTGCCTGCGACGCAGCCAGTAATTCTGAAATCGTCCTGCCTCTGCAGGTCAAAAATCAGATTATTGGCGTACTGGATATCGACAGTACGGCCTTTGGCCGCTTCTCACACGAGGATGAGCAGGGGCTGCGCGAGCTGGTGGCGAATCTCGAAAACGTGCTGGCGGCGACCGATTATCAAAAATTCTTTGCGAGTGTCGCAGGATAATCAACGGATAACGTAGCATTTACCGATGGCGTCATTATAATGACGCCTGTTCATGCCTGCGGCGAGTTGGCAACGTCCGTTGTAATCAGGAAATTTCATGGAAAATCAACCTAAGTTGAATAGCAGTAAAGAAGTTATCGCATTTCTGGCCGAACGTTTTCCTCACTGTTTCAGTGCCGAAGGCGAAGCACGCCCCCTGAAGATTGGTATCTTCCAGGATCTCGTATCGCGTGTTGAGGGCGAGCTGAATCTCAGCAAGACCCAACTTCGTTCCGCATTACGTCTTTATACATCGAGCTGGCGCTACCTGTACGGTATCAAAGCGGGCGCAACGCGTGTTGATCTTGATGGCAACCCATGCGGTGTGCTGGATGAGCAACACGTAGAACATGCGCGTAAGCAGCTCGAAGAAGCCAAAGCACGCGTACAGGCTCAGCGTGCTGAGCAGCAGGCGAAAAAACGCGAAGCTGCAGCGGCGAACGGTCAGGAAGAGGCGCCACGTCGTGAGCGTAAACCTCGTCCGGCCCAGCGTCGTACCGACAACACCGAGCGTAAGCCTCGTGCTGATAAACCAGCAGCGAAAGCCCCTCGTGCGCCTCGTGAAGAGCAGCGCCACACCCCGGTTTCTGATATCAACGCACTGAGCGTGGGTCAGGCACTGAAGGTGAAAGCGGGTAATAACGCTATGGACGCCACCGTAACGGAAATCACCAAAGATGGCGTACGAGTACAGCTGACTTCTGGTATGTCAATGATTGTACGCGCAGAGCACTTGTTGTTCTGAAACGGAGGCCAGGCCCGGCATGAACACATTTTTTAAGCTCACCGCGCTGGCTGGCCTGTTTGCTATAACAGGCCACGCTTTTGCGGTGGACGAGATTACGCGGGTGGATCAAATTCCGGTTCTGAAGGAAGAGACCCAGCACGCAACGGTCAGTGAGCGCGTTACATCGCGCTTCACTCGCTCGCATTACCGTCAGTTCGACCTCGATCAGGCTTTCTCAGGCAAAATCTTTGACCGCTATCTGAACCTGCTGGATTATAGCCACAACGTTCTGCTGGCCAGCGATGTCGAGCAGTTTGCGAAGCGTAAATCGGTGGTGGGCGACGAACTGCGCAGCGGTAAACTCGACCTCTTCTACGACCTGTACAATCTGGCGCAGAAGCGTCGTTTTGAGCGTTATGAATATGCGCTCAAGGTGCTGGCGCGTCCGATGGACTTTACCGGCAACGACACCTTTAATCTCGATCGCAGCAAATCGCCGTGGCCTAAAGATGAAGCCGAGCTGAATGCGCTGTGGGACGGTAAAGTGAAGTACGATCAGCTGAGCCTCAAACTCACCGGTAAAGATGAGAAAGAGATCCGCGAAACGCTGACCCGCCGCTACAAATTTGCTATTCGCCGCCTGGCGCAGACCAACAGCGAAGATGTGTTCTCGCTGGCGATGACTGCCTTCGCGCACGAAATTGATCCTCACACCAACTATCTTTCCCCACGCAACACCGAACAGTTCAATACCGAGATGAGCCTCTCACTCGAGGGGATTGGCGCGGTGCTGCAGATGGATGACGACTATACCGTGATCAACTCTATGGTTGCGGGTGGCCCTGCTGCCAAGAGTAAGGCCATTAGCGTTGGCGATCGCATCGTTGGTGTCGGCCAGACGGGCCAGAATATGGTCGATGTGATTGGCTGGCGTCTGGATGACGTTGTTGCCCTGATCAAAGGGCCTAAAGGCAGCAAAGTGCGCCTTGAGATCTTGCCTGCCGGGAAAGGCACGAAAACCCGTATCATTACGTTGACCCGCGAGCGTATCCGTCTGGAAGACCGCGCGGTCAAAATGTCGGTGAAAACCGTCGGTAAAGAGAAGGTTGGGGTACTGGATATCCCAGGTTTCTACGTCGGCCTGACGGACGACGTAAAAGTGCAGCTGCAGAAGCTCGAAAAACAGAACGTCAGCAGTGTGATCATTGATCTGCGTACTAACGGCGGCGGTGCCTTGACTGAAGCGGTTTCGCTCTCTGGTCTGTTCATTCCGTCCGGCCCGGTCGTTCAGGTTCGTGATAACAACGGTAAAGTGCGTGAAGATGCCGATACCGATGGCGTAGTCTATTACAAAGGCCCGCTGGTCGTACTGGTTGACCGCTTCAGCGCCTCTGCTTCTGAAATCTTTGCGGCGGCAATGCAGGATTATGGACGTGCCCTGGTGGTCGGCGAGCCAACCTTCGGAAAAGGTACGGTACAGCAGTATCGCTCCCTGAACCGTATTTACGATCAGATGCTCCGTCCGGAATGGCCGGCTCTGGGGTCTGTACAGTACACCATTCAGAAATTCTATCGCGTGAACGGTGGCAGTACGCAGCGTAAAGGCGTGACGCCAGATATCATCATGCCGACCGGCAATGAAGAGACGGAAACCGGCGAGAAGTTCGAGGATAATGCACTGCCGTGGGATAGCATTAACGCTGCCACCTACGTGAAGTCCGGTGATATGACGCAGTTTGGTCCGGCGCTGTTAAAACAGCATGACGAACGTATCGCGAAAGATCCGGAATTCCAGTACATCATGAAGGACATTGCCCGCTTCAATGCGCTGAAGGCGAAGCGAAATATTGTCTCCCTGAACTACGCTCAGCGTGAGAAAGAGAACGAAGAAGATGATGCAACCCGCCTGGCGCGCATTAACGATCGTTTCAAACGCGAAGGCAAACCGCTGCTCAAAAAACTGGACGATCTACCCAAAGATTACCAGGAGCCCGATCCTTATCTGGACGAGACGGTAAAAATCGCCATTGACCTGGCGAAACAGGAAAAAGATCGGCCCGCGGCTGAGCCCGCTCCGACAAAATAATTCCCCCACGGGCACAAGAAATTGTGCCCGTTTTTTTGCTTTCTGCATGCTGCGGTAAGCGAGTCCATTTCTAATGTAAAGTTGTGTCTTTCTGGTGACTTACGCCCCCTGAATCCTTGAAAATAGCCGCAATACCCATACGATGTGGGTAATCGCATAGTGCGTTTTGTTAAACTGAGGTTAAAAGAAAATTATGATGCGAATCGCGCTCTTCCTGCTCACCAACCTTGCGGTGATGGT
This sequence comes from Leclercia sp. UBA1284, assembly GCF_002308415.1. NCBI lineage: Bacteria > Pseudomonadati > Pseudomonadota > Gammaproteobacteria > Enterobacterales > Enterobacteriaceae > Leclercia > Leclercia sp. UBA1284. The sequence goes on along the minus strand of NZ_DBUS01000006.1, from coordinate 1,738,936 downwards.
GGTCTTCGGGCTCGTGCTAAGCCTGACGGGAATTCAGTCGAGCAGCGTTCAGGGCTTGTTAATTATGGCGCTGCTGTTTGGTTTTGGTGGCTCCTTTGTATCTTTGCTGATGTCGAAGTGGATGGCGCTCAAATCCGTGGGCGGCGAAGTGATTGAGCAACCCCGCAATGATATGGAACAGTGGCTGATGACCACCGTGGCAAACCAGTCCCGCCAGGCAGGTATCGCAATGCCACAGGTGGCTATTTACCACGCGCCGGATATCAACGCCTTCGCAACAGGTGCGCGTCGTGACGCCTCACTGGTTGCCGTCAGCACTGGCCTGCTGCAGAACATGAGCCGTGACGAAGCCGAAGCGGTTATCGCTCACGAAATTAGCCACATTGCCAATGGTGATATGGTGACTATGACCCTGATTCAGGGCGTAGTGAACACCTTCGTGATCTTTATCTCACGTATTCTGGCGCAGATCGCGGCCGGATTTATGGGCGGCAACCGTGATGAAGGTGAAGGTAACAACGGCAACCCACTGATCTACTTTGCTGTTTCAATGGTGCTGGAGCTGGTGTTTGGTATCCTGGCAAGCATTATCACCATGTGGTTCTCCCGCCACCGTGAATTCCACGCGGATGCGGGCTCGGCAAAACTGGTGGGTCGCGAGAAGATGATTGCTGCCCTGCAGCGTCTGAAAACCAGCTACGAACCGCAGGAAGCAAACACCATGATGGCATTCTGCATCAACGGTAAATCTAAATCGCTGAGCGAGCTGTTCATGTCTCACCCGCCGCTGGATAAACGTATCGAAGCGTTACGTAGTGGGGAATATCTGAAGTAAGCCCGCCCGGGCAGACAAATAAAGCGCGTCATTCGACGCGCTTTTTTATTAGCTGCGTTTAGACTGGGTGATCCGCATACCGCTTATTACCGCCGCAAGCGTCGCGAGGGCACCTGCGGTGATCAAAGCCACATGCGTACCCTTATCGCCGGCCATATTGAACATTAATGCCACCAGCGCTGCGCCACTACTCTGCCCCAGCAGGCGCGCCGTGCCGAGCATACCGCTGGCTCCTCCGCTGCGGTGGGGTGGGGCGGCGGTGATGATCGTGTGATTATTGGGCGACTGAAACAGTCCAAACCCCGCGCCGCATAAAATCATACGCCAGATGATATCCAGATCGCCCGGGGCGGCGGGCAGCAAAGCCAGGGCAAATAAGCCGGATGCCATCACGGCCAGTCCCAGTGACCCCAGTAATCCGGCATGCAGACGCTCAATCAGGTAGCCTGCCAGCGGGGCCATCACCATGGTTGCCAGCGGCCAGGGGGTCAGGAGCAGTCCCGTCTCCACTTCCGAACGTCCCACCACGCTTTGCAGGAAGAAGGGCAACGAAACCAGGGCCAGCATTTGCGCGCAGAATGAACAAATCGAGGTGCAAATAGAGAGGGAGAATAACGGAATACGCAGTAAGTCTACCGGCAGCAGCGGCACCGGCAGGGCGAGCTGACGACGGACAAAAAAGAAGCCGATAATCAATAATGCCATTACTTCACCGGCGATTAAGAGCCGCGATTGCCCCTGAGCAAAGCCGCTGAGCGCAGTAATAAGCAAACCGAAGGTCAGGGCGTTCATGACGGCGCTCGGCAGATCGAAGCGCGGCATGCTGCTCTTCGCCGCATTCGCGGGAAGAAAACGCAGCGCAAAGAGCAGCGCCACAACGCCCAGCGGTACGTTAATGAGGAATAACCACTGCCAGGAGGCCACGGAGAGGATCGCCGCTGCGAGGGTCGGTCCCGCGGCGGAAGAGACCGCCACAATAAACGAGTTAATGCCCATGCCGCGCCCAAGCTGGCGCTTCGGAAAGATGAGCCGGATTAACGCGGTATTAACGCTCATTAGCGCCGCACCACCAAAGCCCTGGGCAATACGCGCCAGCGTCAACATCTGAAGGTTATCTGCGAGAGCGCAAAATAGCGACGTAATGGTAAAGACCACCAGGCCGCATTGATAAATGCGGCGATAGCCAAACATATCTCCGAGAAACGAGAACGAGAGCAGCGAGATAACGATGGCAATTTGATAGGCGTTAACAATCCAGATAGAACTGGCAGGAGAGGCGTGCAGATCGCTGGCAATGGTTGGCAGCGCGACGTTGGCAATGGCCCCGTCCAGTACGGCCATGGAGATGCCAATAATAATAGTGGCTATCGCGCCATAGCGCTGCGGTAAGGGCAGGCCATCAGGGGGAGTCGTGGTCATGTCATCGATCTGCGTCAGAGGTAATTATATTCAGGGTAATTATTTTAACATGCTTATTTTGGTTATATGTCGCAGATTTGTAACCAGGTAAGCCAGGATTGATTGCAGCGAAGCCAGTACGAATTTATAATAAAAACCAGTTCTGATTTTTATAAAACACTTGCTTTGAGGTGATAAATGGCAATCGCAGATTTGGATAAACAACCAGATTCTGTCTCTTCTGTGTTGAAGGTGTTTGGCATCCTGCAGGCGCTTGGGGAAGAGCGCGAAATTGGTATTACCGAGCTGTCACAGCGTGTGATGATGTCGAAAAGCACCGTTTATCGCTTTTTGCAGACCATGAAATCACTGGGCTATGTTGCACAGGAAGGGGAGTCCGAAAAATACTCTCTGACCCTGAAGCTGTTTGAACTGGGCGCGCGCGCGTTGCAAAACGTCGACCTGATTCGTAGCGCAGATATTCAGATGCGTGAACTTTCGCGTCTGACGAAAGAGACTGTGCACCTGGGGGCGCTGGACGAAGACAGCATTGTTTATATCCATAAGATCGACTCGATGTACAACCTGCGTATGTACTCCCGTATCGGTCGCCGTAATCCGCTCTACAGCACGGCCATCGGTAAGGTTTTACTGGCATGGCGTGACCGCGAAGAGGTTAAGCAAATTCTGGAAGGTGTCGAGTACAAACGCAGCACTGAGCGTACGATCACCACCACGGAAGGGTTACTCACGGTACTGGATAAGGTACGTGAACAGGGTTACGGTGAAGATAACGAGGAACAGGAAGAAGGGCTGCGCTGTATTGGCGTCCCGGTATTTGACCGCTTTGGTGTGGTGATCGCTGGCCTGAGTATCTCTTTCCCGACGCTACGCTTCTCTGAAGAGCGTCTACATGAGTACGTTGAAATGCTGCATACCGCGGCGCGAAAAATTTCTGAACAGATGGGCTATAACGACTATCCGTTCTGAACACATAAAAAAAAGCCGCTACGTTAGCGGCTTTTCACTAATACCGATGGTTAGCCGTTATCAACGACCGTTTCGCTTTTACGCAAAATTGGGCAGTTGGTCAGGCCAATAATCCCACTATCCGAATGGATGTACTGGGCCGTGCTGGTGCCACGTGCAGTGAGGTATTTACACTGGATACCCAGCCCCGCAGCGTTTTCATGACTGCCAATCAAGATACCGTAGCCTGACAACAATAAACCAATCCAGATAAGGGCTAAAATCACAACTGTGCGAATAATTAAGCGCATCATTGCCTCTTTTATAATGGTTCTTCCTGCCTCTAAGCCTATCCTGTTAGCTATATGAAACAAGTACATGATTCCGAAAACGGGACGATGGCGTTACAGTTAGCCCCGGTTTAAGTTAAGCATGGTAACCTGGCAGCCTAAGTGAGTAGACGGAGAGTGTAGTGAAGAAATTACGCTGGGTCATTCTGGTGGTAGTGTTGATTGCCTGCGTCGTTATGTGGACGCAGATGATCAATGTGATGTGCGATCAGGATGTACAGTTTTTTAGCGGTATATGTTCTATCAATAAGTTTATCCCCTGGTAGCAGGCATTTTTATGGCAAGTGATTTCCTTCCTCAACGCGAGTGGTAAAATAGCCGTTTTTAGTGAGGTGGTGAAATGGGTGAGTTGTTGAATACTGGAGTGCTTAGCATGGCATCTCTGGTCATATCCGTCGTGTTGCTGGTGGTGGGTTTGGTACTGTGGTTTTTCGTCAACCGCGCCAGCTCCCGGACAAATGAACAAATTGAGTTACTGGAGACGTTAGTTGATCTCCAGAAAAGACAAAATGCGCTGCTTCGTCGTCTGTGTGAAGCCAATGAACCGGACGTCGAAGAAGAGGTTAAACCCGCTGCTGCGCCCGTGAAAGATGAAAGCGACGATTTTATTCGTCTGGTCGCTGAGCGTTAATCGCATCTGGGGAGGTGAACATGACCCGGAAAAATCCCTGGTATAACCCCTCCCTGCCTCACCATACCCCGCAGGGTTTTCGCAATACTTCTGCTACTGGGCACCAGCCTGGAGACGTTGAGCGCTGGCGCAAAGAGCGCAAAGCTGCCGGTTTACCGAAACCTCCTCGCGGCGGCTATGAAAAATTTATCCATGACTGGTGCCAACCTGTCGATCTTACTACCCCCGAAGGAGACGCTGTCTGGTGGCTGGGCCATGCCAGTCTATTGCTGCGAATCAGTGGTCAGTATATTCTCACGGACCCGGTGTTCTCCCGGCGTGCCTCGCCCGTAAGTTTTGCCGGACCGCTGCGCAAAACCCCTGCGGTGATTAGCGTGGCTGGGCTACCTCCCATCGATGCGCTAGTCATCTCTCATAATCATTATGATCACCTCGATTCCGCTACCGTTCGTCAGTTATTGCAACGATTTCCAAAGCTTACCCTGTTTGTCCCTCTGGGGCTGGGGGACTGGTTTCGACGTCGGGGCGCGAAGCACATCGTTGAACTGGACTGGTGGCAAAGCTATGTGCATCAAGGCATCACCTACAGTGCCGTTCCGGCCCAGCACTGGAGCATGCGTAGCTTTTGGGATCGGAACTGTGCGCTTTGGTGTGGATGGGTATTCGAGGGCAGTGAACGGCGATTTTGGTTCAGCGGCGATACCGGATATACGCCAGAGTTACTCACCATTGCGCAGCGTTTCGGTAAACTCGATGCGATCGCCCTCCCGATAGGCGCATATGCACCAGAATGGTTCATGGCGACAAACCATATGGACCCGCGTTCGGCAGTCTCCCTCTGGCAGCAGCTAGGTATGCCGCTTGCCATCCCCATTCATTGGGGCGTCTTCGAACTGGCCGATGAGTCGCTTGATGAACCCGTGGCTGAACTACGGCAAGCACTCAATCATACAGCCACAATTAACAATAACTTCAAAATACTAAACATCGGTCAATATTTATCCTTATGACTATTCATCGCTTCGTTTACTATTATTCTGATATTAACCTGTACCATTAATGTTTTATTTTTATCGAAACGTTTTGCTTGCCTTTTTTTGAGGCATGATCATAAAAGTTTCATTATTTTGGTGCAGAGAGAAATTAGAATTGCCCATGTAAATAGAGAAAGAGACGAAGCGATATACAATGTTTTATCAAGACAACCCACTTTACCGTTACGATCATTTGTGCATAACGTTTCGGAAAAAGCTCTAACAAAATAGCCTCATCCAGAAAAATTAATAGCCTGGCTGGACGTTCGGAAGTTATTGAGCTATGGTAAAAAAGTCTTAGATTACAGCGCTTATGAAGACAGTGACTGGACAAGCACCACTCAGGCCCGGTATACCGCACACGTTGCTTACCGTGCAGATTGTGGCAAGTTAGCTTCGGAATTTGTGCGACTGATCGAGACACGTTTAAAAATGGCTTGCCATTATTTACGTTGTATGTGATAACACGGTTTGGGTCAAACGAGGTACAGTTCTGTTTATGTGTGGCATTTTCAGTAAAGAAGTCCTGAGTAAACACGTTGTCGTTGAATACCGCTTCTCTGCCGAACCTTATATTAGTGCCTCATGCAGTAATGTCTCAGTTTTATCTCAGTTAATGCCTGCGGGCTATGAAAACACTCTAAGGAATTTTGCAAATGGCAAAGATTAAAGGTCAAGTTAAGTGGTTCAACGAGTCTAAAGGTTTTGGTTTCATTACCCCAGCTGACGGCAGCAAAGATGTATTCGTACACTTCTCTGCAATCCAGGGCAATGGCTTCAAAACTCTGGCTGAAGGCCAGAACGTTGAGTTCGAAATTCAGGACGGCCAGAAAGGTCCGGCTGCTGTTAACGTAACCGCTATCTGATCGAACCCCTGCCAACGTTGAAACGCCAGGTCGTTTCAGCTGAGCACATAAAGCCTCGCGTTAATGCGGGGCTTTTTAATGCCTGCTTTTCAAAGTGTTAACACAAGGCCATCTGTTCGCAGTTTGTTGCAAAGCTGCGAGGTTATTAGCATTGTTTTTACCCGCACCGTGCAAATTTCCCGTTAAATCAGGGCGTTGTTTAATAGCCCTGGAGCCACGGTGAAAAAAAGACCTTTCAACCCCGCAGCAAATTTCACCCCGACGCGTTTTGCTTTACTCTGCTTTGTCATACTTTGCAGCCTCGTTTTTCTACTGGCTCGCGTAGCCTGGTTACAAATAATCAAGCCGGACACGCTGGTGGCGCAGGAGGATAGGCGCTCCTTGCGTGAGGTACCCATCGATGCACCTCGCGGAATGATCGTTGACCGGGAGGGCAGGCCGCTGGCAGTGAGCGTGCCGGTTCAGGCGGTCTGGGCCGACCCCAAAACGGTGCGGGAGAAGGGGGGCGTAGGGTTTGATGACCGCTGGCAAGCCCTGGCGAACACACTGCATCTCTCGCTCGACACCTTGTCGCAGCGTATCAATAGTAATCCGCGTGGTCGTTTCATTTACCTGGCTCGACAGATCGATCCGGCGCAGGCGCAATGGATCGAGAAACTGCATCTGCCTGGCATTAACCTACGAGATGAGTCGCGCCGTTTTTACCCTTCAGGACACGTAGCGGCCAACTTAATTGGTTTTACCAATATTGATGGGCAGGGTATAGAAGGGATTGAAAAGAGCTTTAATCGACAGCTCACTGGCAAACCGGGCCTGCGCAAGGTACGTAAAGACCGATATGGTCATGTCATTGAAAATATCACCGAGCAGCCACCGGTCCCCGCTCATACTATTCACCTAAGCATTGATGCACGATTGCAGACGATTACAGAGGATGCCCTGGATAATGCCGTCGCCTGGAACAAAGCGGAATCCGGTGCAGCAGTACTGATTGACGTGCGGACGGGTGAAATTCTCAGCATGGCGAGCTTCCCGGACTTCAACCCCAATAATCGTGAAGGGGCAACCTTGAACGATTTCCGCAACCGCGCCATTAGCGACACCTTCGAACCCGGCTCAACCGTTAAGCCGCTGGTGCTGATGACCGCTCTGAAGCAAGGGCTGGTACAGCCTGACAGCGTAATCGATACGCATCCCTATACGCTGGCCGGACACCGTATCCGCGATGTAGGTTACTATCCTGAGCTGACGATGACCGGCATTTTGCAAAAATCGAGCGATACCGGGGTATCACGCCTTTCGCTGGCGATGCCCATTCAGCGCCTGCTGGATACTTATAAAGGCTTTGGTTTTGGACGCAGCACCGGGCTGGGGCTAACCGGCGAAAGCAGCGGCCTGCTACCTGAGCGCAAATTCTGGAGTCAGTTGGATCGGGCTACGTTCTCCTTTGGCTATGGACTGATGGTCACGCCACTGCAGTTGGCACACGTCTATGCCACTATTGGTAGCTACGGCGTAGAGCGCCCTCTGTCGATCACGCGTATCGATCCTCCGGTAATGGGCACCCAGGTCATGCCGACAGAGATCGTTAAAGAGGTTGAGCATATGATGGAGAGCGTGGCGCTGCCGGGCGGCGGCGGCGTGAAAGCGGCGGTACGTGACTACCGGGTTGCCGTTAAGACCGGTACCGCGAAAAAGATTGATGAGAGCGGTAAGTATGTCGATAAGTACGTGGCCTATACTGCCGGCGTTGCGCCCGCCAGTCGTCCGCGCTTTGCGCTGGCGGTGGTAATTAACGATCCCCAGAACGGCGCCTACTATGGCGGGGCGGTGTCGGCTCCGGTCTTTAGCCAGATCATGGGAGATGTGCTTCGGCTCGAAAATATTCCACCCGATGGCCTCGCTCCGGAATCGAGCCATCTCATTGTGATGCGTTAAGTCAGGCGTTTTATAACCGGGCAATTAGCGGTAAACTCTCGCCCTTTACGATTGCCCGGAGTTACCATGTCCTTCTGTTGTCCACTTTGCCACGCGCCGCTGGTGCTAACCGATAAAAGCTATGCCTGCCCACAGGGGCACCGCTACGATTTGGCGAAAGAGGGGTATGTTAACTTGCTGCCGGTACAGCATAAACGCTCTAAAGATCCGGGTGACAGCGCAGAGATGATGCAGGCACGCCGGGCTTTCCTGGACGCCAGCCATTATCAGCCACTGCGCGACCGGGTTGGGCACTTGCTGGCAACGAAACTGGCAGATAACGCCGCCACGATTCTGGATATCGGCTGTGGTGAAGGCTATTACACCGCCGCGTTTGCAGATATCGCCCGGCAAAAGGGGGCAAGCACGTTTGGCCTCGATGTCTCTAAGGTCGCTATTCGCGCTGCCGCCAAACGCTACCCTGCCGTGACTTTTTGTGTGGCCTCCAGCCATCGCTTGCCGTTTAACGATAACAGCATGGACGCGGTTATCCGCATCTATGCCCCGTGCAAAGGCGAAGAGTTGGCGCGAGTGGTGAAAGCAGGGGGTTGGGTGATCACCGTGACGCCAGGGCCACGCCATCTGATGGAGCTGAAAGGTCTGATTTACGATGAGGTACAGCTTCACGCTCCGCATTCTGAGCAACTGAGCGGTTTCCGACTGGCTGATGAGCAAGAACTCGGGTATGAGATGAACCTGAGCGGAGAAGAGGCGGTAGCCTTGTTACAGATGACGCCGTTTGCCTGGCGGGCAAAACCGGCGGTATGGGACGCATTGAAGAACGAGAAGGTATTCCGTTGCCAGACGGATTTCAGCATCCACTGCTGGCAGCGTGTCGATTAACCTGCGAAGTGGCTCCAGAGGATTTGTACACCAATACCTATCAGTACAACGCCTCCCAGAATTTCGGCCCGTTTACCCAACAGCGGGCCAATATACCGACCGATCATCATCCCCAGCGTTGACATGATGAATGTCGCACAGCCAATGGCCAGGGCGGTGGCGATAATATTAACCTGCAGAAATGCCAGACCGACGCCCACCGCCATCGCATCCAGGCTGGTGGCAATCGCGGTAGTCACCAGCAGCCAGAAGCCGTGACGGCGAACCGGCGCGTCATCTTCACAACGCTCGTTGCGAAAACCTTCAATGACCATACGCCCACCGAGGAAGACCAGCAGCACAAAGGCGATCCAGTGATTCCACTCCAGCACAACCTGGCTTGCCAGCATACCCAAACCCCAGCCGATAAGCGGCGTCAGGGTTTCGATTGCGCCAAAGATAAGGCCAGTGCGCAGTGCTTCAGAGAATTTAGGTTTATGCAGGGTGGCGCCTTTCCCCATCGAGGCCGCAAATGCGTCCATCGACATGCCAAAGGCCAGTAGAAGTGTTGCTGAGAGATTCATAAGTGCGTCCAGACCGGGATCTCCATATGACACATCACTGCCCCCAGTAAACAGCAGTAGATGTATCTATGGTCTCGCCTGACAGTTCTGATATGAACTGTCCGTACGTGCCACGTTTTGCAACGAGTATGTTGACACGTACATTTCCTTGAAAGGAAATCGGCTACTCCCCAACGACGGGCGCAACCTTAACATATTTTTAGCCGTTAAAACAATATTCAGGAATTATAATTTCACTAACTTTTTGATAACGATTTTCATTTGGGTTTATTGGTGAGAATAACGTTAATAAATATAAGTGGATTTTATTGTCTAATATAGCTTTGGCTATAATTGTGCGGAGAAAACCAGTCCAAATATAGCCAGTGCTATAATTTTAAATTATTGAGTTTTAACAAGTAATTTGTATATCTTTTCCAGGTCGTCTATATTCCGTACCCGAATGAGCAGACGCCGCTGTTCTAATTGCATCACCAGCACGCCATCTTCCGATAAATTCATCTCTTTAATACGGTTATATTCTATCCATACATTGGCGAAAAAGAACCCATCCTTTTTGAAGAGGATTTTGGGCGCCCGGATCCAGAACAGATAGATCGCCATTAATGCCAGCGCACATAATAACCATGTGGTTAATAATGCACCGCCGTTCATTACGTTGTTATAAATCAGAATCACCAGCAGGCCGGCAAAGATGAAGGCATCAACGCGGCCGCGACGTAGCAGGGGGATAGACAGCAGCGTCGCGCCATGACGTCGCGGCATGATCCATTCGTCGTAAATGGCATAAGCCAGAAGGGCAACAATAAACAAAACCAGTACGATGTCCGTGATCGTCATTCATCCTCCAGATAAAAAAAGCCGGGGGCAAGCCCCCGGCGTTTAACGCAACGTCTTACAGACCCAGCAGGCCAACAGCATAGCCCGCGATACCGATGACAAAGAAGCCAACGATAATCCACAGTGGGTTAACTTTCTTACGCAGCAGCCACATACAGGCGAAGGTCAACAGCAGCGGAACCAGGCCAGGCATCAGCTGGTCAAGGATGGTTTGCACCGTAGTCACGCGCGTCTGACCATCCTGACCGGTGATGGTAGAGACCACCAGCGGGATGTTAACGTGCGTCCATTTGTTAACCAGCGCGCCCATCACAAACAGGCCGAGAATGGAGGCCCCCTCGGTCAGTTTTTGCAGGAAGCCGCCGCCCATATCCTTAACAATGTCCACGCCTTTACGATAGCCATAAGCCACGCCGTAATAACGGGTTGCCAGGCGGACGAGGTTGAAAAGAATGAAGAACAGCAGTGGACCAAGCAGGCTACCGCTCATCGCAATACCGGCGCCAAGCGCGGCGAAGACTGGACGCACCGTACCCCAGAAGATCGGGTCACCCACGCCCGCCAGCGGTCCCATCAGACCCACTTTGATACCGTTGATGGCACCATCGTCAATCTCTGCGCCGTTCGCACGCTGCTCTTCCATCGCCAGAGTCACGCCCAGAACCGGGGCGGCAACATACGGATGGGTGTTGAAAAATTCCAGGTGACGTTTAATCGCCTGACGTCGTGCTTCGTTATTTTCTGGATACAGGCGTTTAATCGCCGGCACCATTGAGAAGCAGAAGCCCAGCGCCTGCATACGTTCGAAGTTCCACGAACCCTGGAACAGGTTTGAACGGATGAACACGCCACGAATATCGCCCGGAGTCAGTTTCTTCTCTGGGGTAGTTTTAGTCATATCAACCATGTCGCTCACCTGTTAGTCCAGTTCGTTATCGAGATCGTTAGTACCAGCCGCCTGCGCTGGTGCACCCGCTACGCGGTTGTATTTCGGGCTCAACTGAATGTAGAGAATCGCCATGACGGCGCCAATCACACCCAGAGCAACCAGGTTGAAGTTAGTAAACGCCGCGGTCACGAAGCCGAGGTAGAAGAACGGCATCAGGTAGCCTGCACGCATCATGTTGATAACCATCGCATAACCGACCACAACGATCATGCCACCGGCGATGTTCAGACCTCCGGTCACCACTTCTGGAATGGCGTTCAGCATGCTCTGCACTTCACTGGTACCGACAGAGATAGCAACGATAACCGCCGGGATTGCGATACGCATCGCCTGCAGGAACAGGGATGAAACGTGGATCCAGGAGAGTGCCGTCAGGTTGCCGTTATCGGCCGCCTTATCGGCAGCGTGCTGGAAGGCAACGGTGATAGTACGAACAATGATGGTCAGAACCTGGCCTGCCGCGGCCAGTGGAATAGCCAGCGCGATACCGGCGCCGATACTTTGGTGCCCGGCAATAACCAGAACGGTAGAGATGATGGAGGCGAGGGCCGCATCCGGGGCAACGGCCGCACCGATGTTCATCCAGCCCAGGGCGATCATTTCCAGGGTACCACCGATGATAATACCGGTTTTCATATCGCCAAGTACGGCACCAATTAAGGTACAGGCGACCAACGGACGGTGAAACTGAAATTCATCAAGTACGGATTCCATACCCGCAATACACGCGACGATGAACACCAGCACAATCTGAAGAGTGGTAATCTCCATTGTACTTCTCCTATAACATAAGCTTTGTGTGAAAAATCAGCGCCGGGTTATTTCCCAACTTTGCCGATCAAGTCCATCATTTTCAGTCTCTGATCGGTAGAAACCTTACGGGCTTCCAGCTCGATACCGCGTGCATTCAGTTTATTGAAGGCTTCGATATCTTTTTCATCGACTGAAATCGCGTTGTTGACCTGCGTTTTCCCCTGACGGAAAGCCATACCACCGATGTTGACGGAGGTGATTTTCACGCCGCCTTCAACAAGACGCTCAACGTCTGTCGGGTTAGTAAACAGAAGCATGACGCGTTCACCCGCATATTTCGGGTTGTTGTAAACGCGGATCATTTTGGCAACGTCCACCACGTGAGCGGTTACGCCCGGTGGAGCGACCTGGGTAAGAAGGGTTTTGCGGACGGTGTCTGCGGCAACTTCATCGCTGACGACGATAATGCGTTGTACGTTGGTCTCTTTAGTCCAGCGCGTTGCCACCTGGCCGTGAATTAAACGGTCATCGATACGGGCAAGGCCGATAACCATATAATCATTTGGCCCCATCGGTTTGGCAGGCGTTGCCGCTTTCGGCGCTGCCGCCACCGGCGCGGGTTTCTCTACTGGCTGAGCTTTCAACGCTTTCACGCCTTCGCGGCCGGTTTCTACCGCCAGTGCTACCAGTTCGTCAAAGCTCGGGTTATCGTCACGCGCCATCAGCGTTTCGACCAGCATCGGAATGTTAACGCCAGCCACGACTTCATGGTGCTCTTTATCGACGACAATGCGGCTGGCGGCGTTAAACGGACTGCCACCCCATGTATCGACGAGAAACAGCACGCCGCTGCGGGTATCGAGCTTTTCAAGTTGAGCCGTGTATTTCTCGATTAATGTTTCGGCATTTTCGCCGGGCACGAAATCGATCCAGCCAACATTTTCCTGCTCGCCAAGCAACATCTCTGCTGTTTTGAGTAACTGCTCTGCAGCCCAACCATGTGTGCCTATTACAATAGCAATGGTCACTTGCTACCTCCATTTATTATCGTTTATGCACCTGTGTGACGAGGGCATCATAAATCGTGTTCATTACAGCGAATCGATTCAGATAAGGGTTAGAGTAGAACTAACTCAGACTTCAGCGAATTATTTTAGACAGTGAAAAAATAATTTATGTGATGAAGATCCGTAATTTAGCTTTAGCGTGTTGGATAATTTGCGGCGCGAAATGGAGACGGTAACATCTGTTTGCAAAGGAAAGTAAATCTTTGCCTTAAAGCTCATGTCTCTGATATGTTTACCTTCCGTTTAATTGTCAGGAGTAATGGGCTATAGCCCACTGTATGGACCGTCACCGACGTCAGTCACCTACCCGATCCCTTTGGATCAGCCTCACCGGCGATTCTCGCCACACACTTAAATCGTCTTTTACCGCTTCGCCCGTTTCTAACGCGGCGCCGTTTTGTCATTCCTTCAGCAGGAGCTTGTCATGGAATTCTTAATGGACCCGCAAATCTGGGTGGGGCTTCTCACGCTGGTGGTGCTCGAGATTGTTCTCGGCATCGACAACCTGGTGTTTATTGCCATTCTTGCGGACAAGCTGCCGCCTAAACAACGTGACAAAGCACGCCTTATCGGCCTGTCGCTGGCGCTGATTATGCGTCTTGCGCTGCTTTCCGTTATTTCGTGGATGGTTACGCTCACCAAACCGCTCTTCAGCGTGTGGGATTTTACCTTCTCAGGACGCGACCTGATCATGCTAGTGGGGGGACTATTCCTTCTCTTCAAAGCCACGACTGAGCTACACGAACGGCTTGAAAACCGGCAGCATGATGGCGGGCATGGTAAAGGCTACGCCAGCTTCTGGGTTGTGGTAATGCAGATTGTGGTGCTGGATGCGGTCTTCTCCCTGGATGCGGTCATTACCGCAGTGGGTATGGTAAACCATCTTCCGGTCATGATGGCCGCGGTGGTCATTGCCATGGCGGTGATGTTGTTGGCCTCGAAACCGCTGACGCGATTCGTCAACGAACACCCGACGGTGGTGGTGCTCTGTCTCAGCTTCCTGCTGATGATTGGTTTGAGCCTGGTCGCAGAAGGTTTCGGCTTCCATATTCCGAAAGGTTACCTGTACGCGGCGATTGGCTTCTCGATCATCATTGAATTCTTCAACCAGGTTGCGCGACGTAACTTCATTCGTCAGCAATCTAACCAGCCGTTGCGTGCGCGTACTGCGGATGCCATCTTGCGTCTGATGGGCGGTCGTCGCCAGGCAACGGTTCAGCCGGAGAGCGAAAACCATGTGACGGTGCCGGTACCCGAAGGTGCTTTTGTTGAAGAAGAGCGCTACATGATTAACGGCGTACTGTCGCTCGCCTCCCGCTCTCTGCGTGGCATCATGACGCCCCGCGGTGAAATCAGTTGGGTTGACGCCAGCCTGAGCATGGATGAAATCCGCCAGCAACTGCTCTCTTCGCCACACAGTCTGTTCCCGGTGTGTCGCGGCGAGCTGGATGAAATTATCGGTGTGGTACGTGCTAAAGAGCTTCTGGTTGCGCTGGAAGAGGGGGTAGATGTCGAGGCCATAGCCGCCGCGTCGCCGGCCATTGTGGTACCGGAAACGCTCGACCCGATTAACCTGCTGGGCGTATTGCGTCGTGCTCGCGGTAGCTTTGTTATTGTGACCAACGAGTTTGGTGTGGTTCAGGGGCTGGTTACGCCGCTGGACGTGCTGGAGGCGATTGCCGGTGAGTTCCCGGATGCCGACGAAACGCCGGAAATCGTTGCCGATAACGACGGCTGGCTGGTAAAAGGCGCCACCGACCTGCATGCGCTGCAACACACGCTGGGGCTGGAGCACCTGACTAACCATGATGACGATATCGCCACCGTAGCCGGTCTGGTCATTGCCATTAATGGTCAGATCCCGCGTACCGGTGATGTTCTGGAACTGCCGCCGCTGAAGATCACCATTGTGACGGCGAACGACTACCGTGTGGATCTGGTGCGTATTGTTAAAGAGCAGTCAGAGCACGAAGAAGACGAGTAATTAATGTAGCGGCATCGCGGGCATGATCTGCCCGTTATGCGGCGCTGGCGGGGGCGAACTCCCCGCCAGCCACTCCGGAAAGTCTCTTAGCGGCATCGGTCGCGCATAAAAATATCCCTGCAAAATGTGCACCCCGCGCTGGCGAAGATGACGCGCTTGTTCAGGGGTTTCTACCCCTTCTGCCACCAGTTCAATGTTCAACCGCTGTGCAAGGGCAATAATGATATCGGTCACGGTAGAGTTCACCGCGTCCGTCCCTATCGCAGCCGTAAATGACTTATCAATTTTCAGGACATCCGGATGCAGCTTTTCCAGCCATGAGAGCGAGCAATTCCCGGTGCCAAAATCATCAATCGCCAGTTTGACCTCTTTTCGGTGTAATTCCCGTACCAGACGGCAATCCACGTCCAGCAGGGCATCGCGCTCGGTCAGTTCAATTATGAGCTGTTGTACAGGGCGGGCGTTAAACCAGTGGTGATTCAGGTCACGCAGTAGCACGCCATGGCGGAAATGGCTGGCGGCAACATTGATTCCGATATGGAAGCCAGGATCCGCCGGGAATACCGTCAGCTGGCGTACGGTTTCCGTGATGACATAGCGGGTGAGGGGAATAATCAGATTGTGTTCCTCAGCCAGGGGGATAAACACGTCAGGGGAGATCCACCCCTGGCGCGGATTATTCCAGCGCAGCAGGATCTCCACGCCGACGCACTCCTGATTTCGCGCATTCATCAGTGGCTGGCAGAACAGCTCAAATTCGCGGGCGGCAAGGCCGAGATTTATCTCCCAGGTAAAGCTCATCCTGTTTGCGGTGGCCAGCCAGGCGATATAGCCCAGTAGCAGGCTTAACAGCAGAGCCAGTGGCAACTGGCCAGGAAGATCCTTTAACGCTAACGCCGTAGGGCCCGGGCCGCTGACGGTGATGGTAAAGGGGAAATTACCCGACGGCTGGCGATAAATTTTGTCGCCAGCATTGTGTGTCAGGGTATCAGAGACATTCGATCCGTAACGCAGGTGTTTATTGCCTACGCTCAGGGTAACTTCGTTAATCAGGGGGGCTTGCGGTTCGAGGATCATGCGGGCAATCAGATCGATATTGACCCCCTCCATGACCCCGTTCTGGCTGTTACCAGGCAGCGGATACCACTGGATCAGAATGGGGCTACCATGCAGCAGTGACCGATCCGTCGACAGCACCAGTAAAGGTTCCGGGAAGGGAAGCGCAGGTTGGAGTTGGCGAACAGGTACATCGCGTTGACCAAAAATACTGGAACAGTAAAGGATCCCGTCTTTAACCAGCCCGATCGTGCGCACGGTCTGCAGGGTGGCGGCATGTCGGCGCAACAGCAAGTGGGTAGAAAGGCATGGACGTCCTACCAGCGGCAGCAGCGCTTCACGGCTGGCTTGCAACGGCAGCAAAATTTTATCCAGCGCCTCGACGGCGTGGGTGACAAAGGCGACAGTACGGTGCTGGTTGAGATTACGTTGTGAAATAAAGCGGATGCCAAGCGTCGTAATCAGGGTGAGAACCGCAACCACCACGCAAACCGCGAGGCGTTTTCGACGATAATGGGTGATTATCCTTTGCGCAGTTTGCATGCAGGGGTCATCCGGTAAGCCAAGGGCACCCAATGCCGCAGGCAATACAGCAAGTGTAGTGGGGAAATATTAAGGAGACGAGACGAGGGGAGAAATTTCGCCCATCCGTTGCAGATGGGCGAAAGGGAGTATTAGTCGCACTGCACCTTGATAGCCAGGCCACCGCGGGAAGTTTCGCGATATTTCGCGTTCATATCTTTCCCGGTTTCGTACATGGTTTCGATAACCTTATCCAGTGAAACGCGCGGCTCGCTGGTACGACGCATCGCCATACGTGAGGCATTGATCGCTTTGACGGACGCAATGGCGTTACGCTCAATGCACGGTACCTGCACCTGACCGGCGACCGGGTCACAGGTCAGACCGAGGTTATGCTCCATGCCAATCTCTGCGGCAACGCATACTTGTTCCGGGCTGGCACCCAGCAGCTCAGCCAGACCGGCAGCAGCCATTGAGCAGGCCACGCCCACTTCACCCTGACAACCTACTTCCGCTCCGGAAATGGAGGCGTTCATCTTATAGAGCGCACCCACCGCACCCGCGGCCAGGAAGTAACGAATGTAGATATCCGGGCTCACGGATTCGATAAAGTGATCGTAATAAGCCAGTACCGCCGGCACGATCCCGCAGGCGCCGTTAGTTGGGGCTGTCACAACGCGGCCACCGGCTGCGTTCTCTTCGTTGACGGCCAGGGCAAACATGTTTACCCAGTCCACCACGTTCATCGGGTCGTTGGAGTATTTGTCGGTGGTCACCAGCATGCGACGCAGCGCCGAGGCACGACGCGGCACGCGCAGTGGGCCAGGCAACACGCCTTCAGTATTGATACCGCGATCGATACAGGCACGCATGGTCTGCCATACGTTCGCAAAGTACTCTTCAATCTCTTTCTTGCTGTGCAGCGCCAGTTCGTTCTGCATCACCATGCCGGAAAGCGACAGGCCGGTCTCTTTGCAGTAGTTCAGCATCTCCTGGGCGGATTTAAACGGATAGGGGACATTGACGTCACCCCCCGTATCTTTGCCGAAATGCTCTTCATCAACGATGAAACCACCGCCGATGGAGTAATAGGTTTTGCTGTAAATCACTTTATCGCCGTTAAAGGCGTGGATCTGCATGCCGTTTTCGTGCAGTGAGAGGTTGTCGCTGCGAAAACGCATGCCGTCATCCTGCGGGAAATCGACTTCGTGCTGGCCGTTAGCCAGCAGCAGGCGGCCGCGCGTTTCAACGTCGCGAATAAACGCCGGAATGGCGTCAATATCAACGGTATCCGGCATATTTCCGGCCAGACCCATTATGATGGCGATATCGGTGTGGTGGCCTTTACCCGTTAAAGAGAGCGAGCCATAGACATCTACGGCAACACGGGTAACGCTTTCCAGTAATCCTTTTTCGACCAGGTCATCGACGAACTGTTTACCGGCCTTCATAGGACCGACAGTGTGGGAAGAGGAGGGGCCAATACCCACTTTGAACATGTCGAATATACTAATCACTTTAACACTCCTGACAGGGTTACCGGGTTTCCAGTAACGATGTTATAACTGCGCATAGTGTAAGAGGGAACCTGATCGTCAGCTCAACTATTCACATGAATTAAACTAATGGCTAACGGCGGTTTTACTAATAGCGAGAGAGCGATCGCAAACGTAGTAAAAAGTCGGGAATGTAAAGTATAGTCAAGGCTTCAGGCCAATTTGCAGCGCCAGTTCACGAATAATGCCTGCCGTCATGCCCCAGACAAAATAATGCTGGTACCAGGATAACCAGACCCGATGATGGTGGCCGCGACGATGAATATCGAGGGGGTGATAACGACCCAGACGCAGGGCCTCCGCCAGTGGCATTTCAAATACTGCCGCCACTTCGTCTTCGCTGGCGTGATAGTGCAGATTTGGCGGAATCAACCCCACCACCGGCGTAACCTGAAACCCGGTCACGCTGTCGACAGGCGGGAGCACGCCAATCACTTCCACAACCTCGGGCGGAATCGCCACCTCTTCCTGCGCTTCGCGCAACGCGGCGGCAATCAGCGAAGCATCACTGCTGTCTACTGCGCCACCGGGGAAGGCAACCTGACCGGCATGTTTACGCATCAGCGGGGAGCGTTGGGTGAGCAACAGTCCGGGTTCTTCGCGGCGTACCACCGGGATCAGCACCGCGGCCTGGCGCTGATTAAGCGAGGCGCTATTGACCTGCGGCCGTAATAACTGAAAACGCGATAAAAAATCATCCAGGGTCAGATTGCGGGTCTCCACGCTTTAACTCTCCAGTTGTTGCAGTATGCGGTTTACTTTATCAAAGGTTTCCTGATACTCCGCCGCCGACTCACTGTCAGCCACGATACCGCCGCCTGCAGAGCAGTATAGCTGCCCGTCAAAGGCGGTCAGGGTGCGGATGGTAATGCTGGTATCCATGGTACCGCAGAGGCTGATATAGCCGATGCTGCCGCACCAGGCGTTACGGCGCTGGGGTTCCAGTTCGTCGATAATTGCCATCGCCCGCACCTTTGGCGCACCGGTAATCGACCCCCCCGGAAATGCCGCCCGCAGCAGATCGCAGGCGCTGCGCGATGCGGGCAGGCGCGCGGTAATGGTACTGACTAAATGGTGAACCGCCGGGAAAGGCTCCACCACGAACAGTTCGGGCACCCGCACGCTGCCGGGTTCGGCCACGCGCCCGATATCATTACGCATCAAATCTACGATCATCAGATTTTCGGCGCGATCTTTCGGGGAGGCGGCCAGTTTTTCCGCCTGCTGGCGATCGTCATCGGGATCGGTAAGACGCGGTAGCGTGCCTTTAATGGGGCGGGTCTGTATTTCGCCCTCTGCCAGATGAATAAAGCGCTCAGGTGACAGGCTCAGAATCGCCCCCTGTTCAAGGCGCATAAAGGCGCTGAAGGGGGCGCGGTTCTGCGCATTCAGGCGAGTAAATGCCTGCCACTCATCACCCTGATAGTGAGCCTGAAAACGCTGGGCAAGATTCACCTGATAGCAATCGCCACTGTGCAGATAAGCCTGCACCTGGCGGAATTTTGCGTCATACTCCAGCGCGGTCATGTTTGCGCGCCAGTCAGAGGTGAGGCGAAACGGGGTTTGCCCGGTCGGGGGACGCTGTGCTTCCAGCCACGCCAGTCGCGACTTCGCATCGCCATGGCAGACCAGCGATACGGCCTGTTTATGGTGATCAACAATGACCGCCCAGTCGTACAGCCCCACCGCCATATCCGGCAGGCTGATGTCGTCAACTGCCTGCTGCGGCAGCGTTTCAAAGCGACGACCCAGATCGTAGCCAAAGAGCCCCAGCGCGCCGCCCTGAAAAGGCAGATCGGGGTGCGCATCCGCAGGCAGGCCCAGGTCGTCCAGCGTCTGCTGCAGCAAGCTCAATGGGCAGCCAGACGATTCGAACACCGTCTCCCGCGTTATTCGGGTAAGCTCACTCTCGGTAACCAGCGTGGCGACGGGATCGGCCACCAGAATATCAAACCGGCTATAGGGATGGTCAGCGTGGCCGGAATGCAGCAGCATCGCCCAGGGTTGATGGCTCAGCGGCGCAAACCATGCTTCAGCGGCGTCTGGACGCCAGGGTAATGAAATAACGGTGGGGGATAACGAGTTCATCTATAGCAAACAACCGGGCAGCGTGAAATAATTAGCGCTGATAATTTAGCAGGAGTTAATGATGTTTGCAGGTTTACCTTCACTGAGCCACGAGCAGCAGCAGAAAGCAGTTGAACGCATTCAGACGTTAATGTCCGAAGGGATGAGCAGCGGCCAGGCCATTGCGCAGGTGGCAGAAGAACTTCGCGCCACCCATACCGGCGAGCGGATCGTGGCGCGTTTTGAGGATGATGAAGAAGAGTAACCGGCGCGTTATACCGCGGCGATAATCTTAATCTCAACCTTATATTGCGGTTTCATCAGCGTGGCCTGTACGGTGCAGCGTACCGGCGCGTGGCCCGCGACTACCCACGCATCCCAGGCCTTGTTCATGGCTGCAAAATCATCTTTATTCGTCAGAAAAATGGTCGCATCCAGGATCTTCGATTTATCGCTGCCCTGTTTTTGCAGGATAGCGTCAATCTGTGCCAGGGTGTTGGCCGTCTGCTCAAAGGCGTCGGCATCCAGATTCTCCGGTACGCCGGTGTAGTAGAGAGTCTGGTTGTGGATCACCACATCAGACCAGCGGGCTTCGGCATCAATGCGCACAATTGTCATAAACGTCTCCTCGTTATTTTTTCATTGCCGGGCAAGACTGCCATATTGTCTCGCCGCCGTCACTATCGACTGGCGCAAGGCCCGGCAGCCTGACATAATCCCCTGTGCAAAATTACAGGGGGCAGAGTGGCAGACGATTTCGCAGCAGACGGGCAGTTAGCAAAAGCAATTCCTGGCTTTAAACCGCGTGAGCCCCAGCGCCAGATGGCGCATGCCGTCGCGCGCGCGATCGATAACGGGCAGCCGCTGGTCGTGGAAGCGGGGACCGGGACCGGGAAAACCTACGCCTATCTGGCGCCTGCGCTACGGGCGAAGAAAAAGGTCATTATCTCGACCGGTTCGAAAGCGCTGCAGGATCAGCTTTACAGCCGCGACCTGCCCACCGTGGCCAAGGCTCTCAAATTTAAAGGCCGGCTGGCATTACTGAAGGGTCGCTCAAACTACCTCTGCCTCGAACGTCTGGAGCAACAAGCGCTGGCGGGGGGCGATCTGCCGGTACAAACGCTGAGCGATGTCATCATCCTTCGCGCCTGGGCCAACCAGACCCAGGATGGCGATATCAGCACCTGCGCCAGCGTGGCCGAAGATTCTGCCGCCTGGCCGCTGGTCACCAGCACCAACGATAACTGCCTCGGTAGCGACTGCCCGCTCTATAAAGACTGCTTCGTGGTGAAAGCGCGTAAGACGGCGATGGACGCTGACGTCGTGGTGGTCAACCATCACCTCTTCCTGGCCGATATGGTGGTAAAAGAGAGCGGCTTTGGTGAACTGATCCCCCAGGCTGACGTGATGATCTTCGATGAGGCCCATCAACTGCCGGATATTGCCAGTCAATATTTCGGCCAGTCCCTCTCCAGCCGTCAGCTGCTGGATCTGGCCAAAGATTTCACTATCGCTTACCGCACCGAACTGAAGGATACCCAGCAGTTACAAAAATGCGCTGACCGTCTGGCGCAGAGTACACAGGATTTCCGCATGCAGCTGGGCGATCCCGGTTTTCGCGGCAATCTGCGTGAACTTCTGGCAGACAATACCATTCAGCGCGCGCTCCTGCTGCTGGATGATGCGCTGGAGCTCTGCTATGACGTGGCGAAATTATCTCTGGGCCGCTCCGCATTACTGGACGCCGCCTTTGAACGCGCCACCCTCTACCGTGCCCGTCTTAAGCGCCTGAAAGAGATCAACCAGCCGGGATACAGCTACTGGTACGAATGTAACTCGCGCCATTTCACCCTGGCCCTTACGCCGCTTACCGTGGCGGACAAATTCAAAGAAGTCATGGCCGACAAGCCGGGGAGCTGGATTTTCACCTCCGCGACCCTCTCGGTAAATGATGACCTGCACCACTTCACCGAACGACTGGGGATTAACGAGGCGGAGTCGCTGCTGCTACCCAGCCCGTTTGACTACGCGACTCAGGCGCTGCTCTGCGTACCACGTAATTTACCGCTGCCGAATCAGCCCGGCGCGGCGCGCCACCTGGCGGCAATGCTTAAACCGATGATCGAGGCGAACAATGGGCGCTGCTTTATGCTCTGCACCTCTCACGCCATGATGCGCGACCTGGCAGAGCAGTTCCGCGCCACCATGACCCTGCCGGTGCTGTTACAGGGTGAGACCAGTAAAGGCCAACTGTTGCAGCAGTTTGTTAGCCACGGCAATGCCCTGCTGGTGGCAACCAGCAGCTTCTGGGAAGGGGTGGATGTCCGCGGCGATGCGCTTTCTCTGGTCATTATCGATAAGCTGCCCTTTACCTCGCCGGACGATCCGTTGCTTAAAGCCCGTATGGAGGATTGCCGCCTGCGCGGAGGCGATCCCTTTGACGATGTGCAGCTACCGGACGCGGTGATCACCCTTAAACAGGGGGTAGGGCGTCTTATCCGCGATATAGACGACCGGGGCGTGCTGGTGATCTGCGACAACCGGCTGGTGATGCGCCCTTACGGTGCGACCTTTATAGCCAGTCTGCCGCCCGCGCCGCGTACGCGGGACATCAATCGAGCAGTGCGTTTCCTGGCGGCGCCATCGGCGGAGTAATTTGCCCTGGAGTGTGCTAAGATGCGCGCCATTTTGTATTGACCCACTGCGAGAGCGCGACAACTGATGCGAATTCTGGCTATTGATACCGCCACAGAGGCCTGTTCTGTTGCCCTGTGGAATGACGGTGCCATCTCTGCTCATTTCGAAGAGTGCCCACGAGAACACACCCAGCGCATTTTACCGCTGGTAAAGATGATCCTGACTCAGGGCGACACCACTTTAACCGACCTCGACGCGCTGGCCTTTGGCCGCGGCCCGGGGAGCTTTACCGGCGTGCGTATTGGTATCGGTATTGCGCAAGGGCTGGCGCTGGGTGCAGGGCTGCCAATGATTGGCGTCTCTACCCTGGCAACCATGGCGCAGGGCGCCTGGCGTAAAACCGGCGCCACCCGCGTGCTGGCCGCCATAGATGCCCGCATGGGTGAAGTTTATTGGGCGGAGTACACCCGTGATGAACAGGGCGTCTGGCACGGTGAAG
Organism: Leclercia sp. UBA1284; assembly: GCF_002308415.1. NCBI lineage: Bacteria > Pseudomonadati > Pseudomonadota > Gammaproteobacteria > Enterobacterales > Enterobacteriaceae > Leclercia > Leclercia sp. UBA1284. Next base: position 1,715,540 of record NZ_DBUS01000006.1, on the reverse strand, counting down.
AGAGTGAAGCGGTGCTCAAGCCGGAAGCCGTCAGCGAACGGTTGAAGCAGCTTTCCGGCGTCTGGGCTACGGTGGGTACGGGCTGGAAAGCCTGGCCGGATATGGCGCAGGAGAGTGGCGTAACGCTGGAAGAGGGCGAGATGTTGCTGCCTGAAGCCGAAGACATGCTCCCCATCGCCTGCCAGCTGCTGGCAGCAGGCAAAACGGTGGCGGTAGAGAAGGCCGAACCAGTTTATTTACGAAACGAGGTGGCATGGAAGAAACTTCCAGGCCGCGAGTGAATCTCAGTATCAGGAACTGAGAAAAAGGGGTCGCATCATGGCGGTTCATAATTATGTAGTACGCCTTCTGGCGGCCGGCGCGGTGGCGCTGGCATTGAGTGGATGCGTATCGGTACCGGACGCCATCAAAGGCAGCAGCCCGACGCCGCAGCAAGATCTGGTCCGGGTGATGAACGCACCTGAACTTTACGTCGGCCAGGAAGCGCGTTTTGGCGGTAAGGTGGTCGAGGTGTACAACCAGCAGGGTAAAACCCGGCTGGAGATTGCCACGGTCGCACTCGATAGCGGCGCGCGTCCGATACTGGGCGAAGCGTCACGTGGCCGTATCTATGCGGACGTGAACGGGTTCCTCGACCCGGTTGATTTCCGTGGGCAACTGGTCACCGTCGTGGGTCCTATCACCGGTACGGCGGAAGGCAAGGTGGGCAGCACCCCCTATAAATTTATGACCATGCAGACCAACGGCTACAAACGCTGGCATGTTACGCAACAGGTCATGATGCCGCCGCAGCCTATCGATCCCTGGTACTGGGGACCCCATCCGTACCGTTATGGCGGCTACGGTGGCTGGGGCTGGTATAACCCCGGTCCAGCTCGCGTTCAGAACGTAGTAACAGAGTAACTTACTGTTATTATTGAAAAAGAAACAGCGGCCTCGCCGCTGTTTCTCGTTTTATACGGATATAACAAAAATAAATAGTGACGTGCTTCGCAACCCGAAAAGCGGACAATTAATAAACTGGTACGCTGAGTTAATATAATGTTAACACTTTGTATTTAACCGGGGTTGTGATGACGACAAATACTCATTTCAGAGGTGATTCATTGAATAAGGTTTGGCTAAACCGTTATCCCGCGGATGTTCCTGCGGAGATCAATCCTGACCGCTATCAATCCCTGGTTGAACTGTTTGAACATTCGGTGGCGCGCTATGCCGACCAGCCCGCGTTCGTGAACATGGGCGAGGTCATGACCTTCCGCAAACTGGAAGAGCGCAGCCGGGCTTTTGCCGCCTATCTCCAGCAAGGCTTAGGGTTACAAAAAGGGGATCGGGTGGCATTGATGATGCCAAACCTGCTGCAATACCCGGTCGCGCTGTTTGGCATTTTGCGCGCAGGCATGATCGTAGTTAACGTCAACCCGCTCTATACCCCACGTGAGCTGGAGCACCAGCTGAATGACAGCGGTGCGGCGGCGATTGTTATCGTCTCTAACTTTGCCCACACGCTGGAAAAAGTGGTGGACAAAACTCAGGTCAAACACGTGATCCTGACGCGGATGGGCGATCAGCTCTCCACCGCGAAGGGTACGCTGGTGAACTTCGTCGTCAAATACGTTAAGCGGCTGGTACCCAAATATCACCTGCCAGATGCTATCTCCTTCCGCCGGGCCCTGCAGACGGGCTACCGCATGCAGTATGTGAAACCCGAAATCGTCCCGGAAGATTTGGCGTTTCTGCAATATACCGGCGGCACCACCGGCGTAGCGAAAGGGGCGATGCTGACCCATCGAAATATGCTGGCCAACCTCGAACAGGTAAACGCCACCTACGGCCCGCTGCTCCATCGTGGCAAAGAGCTGGTGATCACCGCGCTTCCGCTGTATCACATCTTTGCACTAACCATGAACTGCCTGCTCTTTATTGAACTGGGCGGACAAAACGTGCTTATCACCAACCCGCGCGATATCCCAGGCCTGGTGAAGGAACTGGCGAAATACCCCTTCACCGCCATGACCGGGGTCAACACCCTGTTTAATGCGCTGTTGAACAACAAAGAGTTCCAGCAACTCGATTTCTCAACCCTGCACCTCTCTGCCGGTGGCGGTATGCCGGTGCAGCAGGCGGTTGCCGAACGTTGGGTGAAACTGACCGGCCAATATCTGCTTGAAGGCTACGGGCTCACCGAGTGCTCGCCGCTGGTCAGCGTCAACCCGCACGATATTGACTATCACAGCGGCAGCATTGGCCTGCCGGTGCCCTCCACGGAAGCCAAACTGGTGGATGATAACGATAACGAAGTGGCGCCAGGCGAGCCCGGTGAGCTCTGCGTGAAAGGGCCTCAGGTCATGCTGGGTTACTGGCAGCGTCCGGACGCCACCGATGAGATCATCAAAGACGGCTGGCTTCATACCGGCGATATCGCCGTGATGGATGACGAGGGTTTCCTGCGTATTGTCGATCGTAAGAAAGATATGATTCTGGTCTCCGGATTCAACGTCTATCCCAACGAAATCGAAGAAGTGGTTATGCAGCACAACGGGGTGCAGGAGGTAGCCGCTGTCGGCGTACCGGCCGGCACAAGCGGCGAAACGGTAAAGATTTTCGTGGTGAAAAAGGATCCATCGCTGACCGAAGAGGCGCTGATTACCTTCTGCCGACGCCAGCTTACCGGGTATAAAGTCCCGAAACTGGTTGAGTTTCGTGATGAACTGCCAAAATCCAACGTCGGCAAGATATTACGACGAGAATTACGTGACGAAGCGCGCGCCAAAAGCGACAATAAGGCCTGAGCTTCGTGTGAGTCACCCCAAAACGCTGGCTAAGCCGGCGTTTTTTTATGGGCGCAAACCAAAGAGAACTTGTTTTGAATTACCAGATGATCACCACCAACGACGAGCTGGCCTCCCTGTGCGATGTCACGCGTGATGCACCCGCTATCGCCCTGGATACCGAGTTTGTTCGTACCCGCACCTACTATCCACAGCTGGGCCTGATCCAGATGTATGATGGCAATCGGCTGGCCTTAATTGACCCGCTGGGCATCTCCGACTGGGCGCCGCTGCGCGAGTTGATGCTGAACACCGCTGTGACCAAATATCTGCATGCCGGGAGTGAAGATCTGGAAGTCTTCCTGAATACCTTCGGCATTATGCCGCAACCGCTTATCGACACTCAGATTCTGGCCGCCTTCTCCGGTCGTCCGCTCTCCTGGGGCTTTGCCGCGATGGTCGAAGAGTACACCGGACTGGCTATCGATAAGAGCGAATCCCGTACTGACTGGCTGGCGCGTCCGCTCACCGAGCGCCAGCTTGATTACGCCGCCGCCGACGTTTTCTATCTGCTGCCCATTGCCGGACAGCTGATGAAAGAGGCCGAAGCCTCTGGCTGGCTGCCAGCCGCGCTGGACGAGTGCCGGATTACACAGCAACGTCGTCAGGAGACCGTCGACCCGAAAGACGCCTGGCGCGACATCAATAATGCTTCACAGCTGCGTACGCGCCAGCTGGCTTGTCTGCAGTTGCTGGCGGAATGGCGTCTGCGTAAAGCCCGCGACCGCGACATGGCGGTGAATTTTGTGGTGCGGGAAGAACATCTCTGGGGCGTGGCGCGCTTTATGCCGGGCAGCATGGGTGAGCTGGACAGCATTGGCCTCTCCGGTAGCGAGATCCGTTTCCACGGCAAAACGTTACTGGCGCTGGTGGCCAAAGCGCAGGAGATCCCGGAAGACGAACTGCCGGAACCGCTATTAAACCTGATGGACATGCCTGGCTACCGTAAAGCGTTTAAAGAGATCAAGGCGCTGGTCCAGGAGGTGGCGACAGAGAGCAAACTCAGCGCAGAGCTGCTGGCGTCACGTCGTCAAATCAATCAGCTGCTCAACTGGCACTGGCAGTTAAAACCGCAGAACGGGTTGCCGGAGCTGATGGCAGGCTGGCGCGGGGAGTTGATGGCTGAACGCCTGAACGCACTGCTGAAAAACTATCCGCTGTAAGAAGGGTAGGCCGGGCAGCGCGCTGCCCGGCGCTATACGTCACTAGGAACGTGACTCTTCCGCTTCTGGTAGGGTGACGTTGAGCTCCAGAATCGAGATATCCCCGTCCCGTTGCTCCAGCTGTACAGAGACCATTTCCGGGTCAATCTGCACGTATTTACAAATCACTTCCAGAATGTCTTTACGCAGCTGAGGCAGGTAGTGCGGCTCAGCGTCGCTGCGGCGTCGTTCCGCCACAATAATTTGCAGTCGCTCTTTCGCGATGTTGGCGGTGCTTTTTTTCCGCGAGAGAAAAAAGTCCAGTAATGCCATAACTTATCCTCCGAACAGGCGTTTGAGGAAACCTTTCTTCTCTTCTTCAATGAAGCGGAAAGGACGTTCTTCACCAAGCAGACGGTCCACGGTATCAGCATAAGCTTTACCCGCGTCGGCGGTGGCGTCGAGAATAACAGGTTCACCCTGGTTTGACGCGCGCAGCACGGACTGATCTTCCGGGATAACGCCCACCAGTTTAATGCGCAGAATTTCGAGCACGTCTTCCATGCTCAGCATGTCACCTTTGTTGACCCGGCCCGGGTTGTAGCGGGTGAGCAGCAGGTGTTCTTTAATTGGATCCTGTCCATTTTCCGCACGACGGGATTTGGACGCCAGGATACCCAGGATACGGTCGGAGTCACGAACAGACGAGACTTCAGGGTTGGTGGTAATGATGGCTTCATCAGCAAAGTAGAGCGCCATCAATGCACCGGTTTCAATCCCTGCTGGCGAGTCGCAAACAATGAAGTCAAACTCCATCTTTTTCAGCTCATCCAGCACTTTCTCCACGCCTTCACGCGTCAGCGCGTCTTTGTCGCGCGTCTGAGACGCGGGGAGGATATAAAGGTTTTCCGTGCGCTTATCTTTGATCAGCGCCTGGTTTAGGGTGGCATCGCCCTGAATAACGTTAACGAAGTCGTACACTACGCGACGCTCGCAGCCCATGATCAGGTCGAGGTTACGCAGGCCGATATCAAAATCGATAACGACGGTTTTCTTTCCCTTCTGGGCCAAACCAGTAGCGATGGCCGCGCTGGAGGTGGTCTTGCCAACGCCTCCTTTACCCGAAGTAACAACAATAATGCGTGCCATAGAAATTCCTTGTTAAAAAGGGATCAATTCAACGGTTGAACAGTCAAAGCGTTATCTGCCAGTTGCAGACGCGCCGCTTTGCCATAAAATTCGGCCGGGATTTTATCGCTCAGCCAGTAAACCCCTGCGATGGAAACCAGCTCCGCCGACAGGTGGGTACAAAAAATTTGCGCGTCGCGATCGCCACTGGCGCCGGCCAGCGCGCGTCCACGCATGCTGCCATAAATATGAATATTGCCATCCGCGATCAGTTCCGCGCCCGCGCTAACGTGGTTGGTCACAATTAAGTCACAGTTTGGCGCATAAATGCGCTGACCGGAACGAACCGGCAGATCAATCAATCGCGTTTTTGTGACTGTGCTATCAATTTCAACCGGCGGGGCAGGCGGAACGGCCTCGGTGGGGGCGGCGCGTGGGGCTTTTTCTTTGCCTTCATTCAACAGCGGCAGGCCAGCCCGATCGATTTCAGCTTTCAGTTCGGCATCTTTGCAGCCGCTAATGCCCACGATCCGTAGTCCGGTAGAGGTCACCGCCTGCTGCAGGCGCTGCCAGTTGATCGGTGCGTCAAGGTCGCTGACATTAATGACCACGGGAGCATGTTTTAGAAATGCGGGCGCCTGAGCGATTTTGTCTTCTAACGCCTGACGAATAACCTCGGGTTTTGCATCATGCAAATGAACCACTGATAAGGTGAAGCTACTGCCTTTAAGCTCGATGGGCGTGTTTGACATCCTGGCCTTACTCAATTTGCTTTGAACCGCGACGTATCCGACGCGATATTCCGAAGAGTATCAGGCATGTTATAGTCACTATTATATTGAGGCAAGCAACCACCCATTAATTCAGAGTAAAAGTATGTTTTGTGTGATCTATAGAAGTACCAAACGCGACCAGGCTTATCTGTATGTCGAAAAAAAAGACGATTTTTCCCGTGTGCCTGAAGAATTACTGAAGCAGTTTGGTCCACGCCAGCTGGCGATGCTTCTGCCGCTGGATGGCCGTAAAAAATTGATCAATGCCGACCTCGAAAAAGTAAAAACCGCACTGGCCGAGCAAGGCTATTATTTACAACTTCCTCCTCCTCCGGAGAATTTACTTAAACAGCATCTTGCGGAGCAGGGAAAAAAGTAGTTCAGAATTATCTGTCAGCGTCACATTAACCTTTTAGGGGACGATTATGTATCAGCATCATAACTGGCAAGGGGCATTACTCGATTATCCTGTAAGTAAAGTAGTTTGCGTAGGCAGTAATTATGCTAAGCATATTCAGGAAATGGGTAGCGCGGTTCCGGACGAACCCGTGCTGTTTATTAAACCTGAAACAGCGCTTTGCGATATTCGCCAGCCGCTGGCCCTGCCGCAGGGGCTGGGATCAGTTCATCATGAAGTTGAGCTGGCGGTACTGATTGGCGCAACGCTTCGTCAGGCTTCGGAAGAGCATGTCCAGAAAGCGATAGCGGGTTATGGTGTGGCGCTGGATCTGACGCTGCGCGACGTGCAGGGCAAAATGAAAAAAGCCGGTCAGCCGTGGGAGAAAGCCAAAGGTTTTGATAATTCCTGCCCGATCTCCGGATTTGTGCCTGTTTCTGAATTTCCTGACGATCCACAAAATACCCCTCTCAGCCTCAAGGTGAACGGCGAAGTGCGTCAGGAAGGCACCACGGCAGACATGATCCATAAAATCGTCCCGCTTATTGCCTATATGAGTCGTTTCTTCACCCTGAAACCGGGTGATGTGATCCTGACGGGCACCCCGGATGGGGTTGGGCCGTTGAACAGCGGGGATGAACTGGAAGTGGCTTTTAACGGCCAGTCGCTGAAAACCCGCGTGCTGTAAGCACAGCTTGCCGCCGCTAATGGGCGGCAAAACTTGCATCCCCGTGCCAGACTGGTTATAAGGTGCGCTTTCTTTTTGACGTGTGGACATCCTTATGAGCGAAATCCCTTTCTGGCAAAGCAAAACTCTCGACGAAATGACCGACGCGGAGTGGGAATCGTTGTGCGATGGCTGCGGGCAGTGCTGCCTGCATAAGCTGATGGATGAAGACTCTGATGAGATCTATTTCACTAACGTCGCCTGCAACCAGCTCAATATTAAAACCTGTCAGTGTCGTAATTATGAGCGTCGCTTCGAGCTTGAGCCGGACTGCATAAAATTGACCCGCGATAACCTGCCAACCTTCGAATGGTTGCCGCATACCTGCGCCTATCGTCTGCTGGCGGAAGGGAAAGGTTTACCGACGTGGCACCCATTATTGACCGGTTCGAAAGCGGCGATGCACGGCGAGCGTATTTCGGTACGCCATATTGCGGTGAAAGAGTCTGAGGTGCGCGACTGGGAAGACCACATTTTGAATCATCCCAATCGTTAAGCATAAAAAACCCGCCGAGGCGGGTTTTTTTATTCGCATTCATTACCGACCAAACAGATCGCGTTTTTTCGGTTTGAAGGGTTGGGCAATCAGTACCAGCAGCGCCACGATGAAGTAAGCCGCAAAAATACCAACCAGCCACTGCGGCATCTCCAGTGACAGAAACTCCCACTGACGCACAGAGCAGTCGCCCGATGCCACGAACACCTGCGGCAGCCATTTATCCAGCGGCAGCCAGCCTGGGAAGCGAGCGGCAAAATCGCAGGTCATAAACGGCGAGGGGTGCAGCTGGATCATGGTGTGCTGCCAGGCCAGCTCAACGCCTTGCCAGGCGCTGTATAACCAGATGGCGATAGCCGCGTAGCGTAACGGCGTCTTCGGCGCGATAGCGCCGACCAGACCGGCACCCATAATGCCGAATAGCGCACAACGCTCATAGATACACATCACGCAGGGTTGCAGCAGCATCACATGCTGGAACCACAGCGCGACCATTTCCAGCGCAAAGGCGGTCAGCGCCATCAATAACCACGCTCCGCGACCGCGCGAGCACTGGTTCAAAAATCTCAACATAATCATTTCCCTGGGACATGCTTAGAAAGCGCAGTGTAAACGAATTCATTTCACACGCCACCTGCTCAGCGAAAAATAAAACGTAATCGGATATTTATCATGCGGAAAGTCAAACCGGGCATCTGACTGCCCGGTTTGACTGACTTATTGCGCGGCCAGTATACCCGCCCCGATCATCCAGTGGGTAAGAGGAATCAACATAATTTTGACGCACAACAAACCAACCAGCGTTAAGACCACAGTGTAGGGCAACGCCATCCATACCATGCGGCCATAAGAGAGCCTGATGAGTGGGGCCAGCGCAGAGGTGAGCAGGAAGAGGAAGGCGGCCTGGCCGTTTGGAGTGGCAACCGAGGGGAGGTTAGTCCCGGTGTTGATCGCCACCGCCAGCATCTCGAACTGCTGGCGATCAATGGCTCCGCTCTCCAGCGCCGCTTTGGCTTCGTTAATATAGACCGAGCCTACAAAGACGTTATCCGAAATCGACGACAGCAGGCCGTTAAAGAGATAAAACAGCGTGAGCTGCGCGTCCGGCTCGGCCTGCAGAACAAAGTGGATAATAGGCGCAAACAGTTGCTGATCAACAATGACCGCCACCACCGCAAAAAAGACCGCCAGCAGAGCGGTAAAAGGCAGCGCCTCGGTAAACGCCTTGCCGATGGCGTGTTCGTCGGTCACGCCGGTGAGCGAGGTGGCGAGAATAATCACCGACAGGCCAATCAGGCCTACCTCAGCAAGATGAAACGCCAGGGCAATGATCAGCCAGACGCCAATCACCCCCTGGACAATCAGGTTAAGCGTCTGCTGACGAGTCCGCTGGCTGCGGCTTTTCGCATCATAATCCTGCAGCACCTGGCGCACCGGGGCAGGCAGTTCAGTCCCGTAGCCAAACCATTTTCTCTTTTCCACCAGCCAGCAAGTGAAGAGCCCGCACACCAGAACTGGCACGCTAACGGGTGCAATGCGCAGGAAGAAGTCACCAAAGCCCCAGCCCACTGCTTTAGCGATAATCAGGTTCTGCGGCTCGCCGACCATGGTCATGACGCCACCCAGCGCGGTACCCACCCCGGCGTGCATCATCAGGCTGCGTAAAAAGGCGCGAAACTGCTCCAGCACATCGCGCTGTTGGGCATCGACATGGCTGTCATCCTGTAGCGTCTCTGCCGGGCGCGAGGAGGCGAACCGGTGATAAATATCGTAAAAGCCCACGGCGACGCTGATGACCACCGCCACTACCGTCAGCGCATCCAAAAACGCCGACAGGAATGCGGCTGCGCAGCAGAAAGCAAGGGAGAGCAGGGTCTTTGACGGAATGCTCAGCAGCAGGCGCGTGAAGATAAACAGCAGCAACTGCTTCATAAAGAAGATCCCTGCCACCATAAACATCAGCAGCAGCAAGACTTCCAGATTATTCGCCAGCTCTGTTTTCACGTGGTCCGCGCTGGTCATGCCGATCACGACCGCCTCGAAGGCCAGCAGCCCACCGGGCAACAGCGGATAACATTTTAGCGCCATCGCCAGGGTGAAAATAAACTCCGCCACCAGCAGCCAGCCCGCGGTGAAGGGATGAATGAAAAAGATTACCGGGTTGATAATCAAAAACGCGAGAAGAGTCAGTTTGTACCAGTCCGGCGACTGACCTAAAAAATTGCGCCAAAAAGCGCGCCCATAAGAGATTTCCACAGCAGATTTCCTTGCCCATCACATAATTACAATTTAAGTATACGCAACTGAGCTGTACAGGGGGCATGGAGGCAGACGTAAATTGACAAAAATAGAACAGCGATCCCTTTTTTCTCGCGTCGCTGCGCTATCTGCCTCTGCCTGCCTCTGGTATGATGAGTCCATTAGCAAAAAGCTGTGTAATGGAAATCTCACTATGGTCATTAAGGCGCAAAGCCCGGCGGGTTTCGCGGAAGAGTACATCATCGAAAGCATCTGGAATAACCGTTTCCCACCTGGATCGATCCTTCCCGCTGAACGAGAACTCTCTGAACTGATTGGCGTTACCCGTACTACCTTACGTGAAGTGTTGCAGCGTCTGGCCCGCGATGGCTGGCTGACGATCCAGCATGGCAAACCGACCAAAGTGAATAACTTCTGGGAGACATCGGGGCTGAACATCCTCGAAACGCTGGCGCGCCTCGATCATGAAAGTGTACCGCAGTTGATCGATAACCTGCTCTCTGTGCGCACGAACATCTCGACTATCTTCATCCGCACGGCATTCCGCCAGCATCCGGACCAGGCGCTGGAAGTGCTGGCCCGTGCAACCGAAGTTGAAGATCATGCCGATGCCTTTGCCACCCTGGATTACAACATCTTCCGCGGCCTGGCCTTTGCCTCCGGCAACCCAATTTACGGGCTGATCCTGAACGGAATGAAAGGTCTGTATACCCGCATTGGGCGTCACTACTTCGCCAATCCGGAAGCCCGCGCGTTGGCGCTCGGTTTTTACCACAAGCTCAGCGAGCTCTGTTCAGAAAGCCAGCACGATCAGGTATACGAAACCGTACGCCGCTACGGTCATGAGAGTGGTGAGATCTGGCACCGTATGCAGAAGACGCTGCCCGGCGATCTGGCCATTCACGGTCACTAAAAAAAAGCCTCTCATCGAGAGGCTTTTTTGTTTACAGCGTGTTCATTCGCGGAGGACAACGTTCCAGTAACTCCACACTGCCATCCTCGTTTTGCTGCTCCAGCGTGACGTCAAATCCCCACAGACGATGCACATGTTTCAGCACCTCTTTGCGTCCCTTATCCAGCGGCGCGCGATTATGCGGGATATAACGCAGCGTTAATGAACGGTCGCCCCGCAGGTCCACATTCCATACCTGAATATTCGGCTCAAGGTTACTCAGGTTGTACTGAGAGGAGAGGCGATTGCGAATCTCACGGTATCCCTCTTCATTATGAATCGCGGAAATCTCCAGATAGTTATTGCGGTCGTCATCCATGACCGTGAACAGGCGGAAGTCGCGCATCACTTTGGGAGACAAGAACTGGCTGATAAAGCTCTCATCCTTAAAGTCGCGCATCGCGAAGTGGAGCGTTGTCAGCCAGTCTGAACCGGCGATGTCCGGGAACCAATACTTGTCCTCTTCGGTCGGCGTCTGGCAAATACGCTTGATGTCCTGGAACATGGCAAAGCCCAGCGCGTAGGGGTTGATCCCACTGTACCAGGGGCTGTTATAGGGCGGCTGGAACACCACATTCGTGTGGCTATGCAGAAACTCCAGCATAAAGCGCTCGGTCACTTTGCCTTCGTCATACAGATGATTAAGGATGGTGTAGTGCCAGAAGGTGGCCCAGCCTTCATTCATCACCTGGGTCTGTTTCTGCGGATAGAAATACTGGCTCACCTTGCGCACAATGCGCAGGATCTCACGCTGCCAGGACTCCAGCAGCGGGGCGTTTTTCTCCATAAAATAGAGCAGATTCTCCTGCGGCTCGGAGGGATAGCGGCGAGCCTCGGGCATGGCCTTCTCCTCCTCGCGTCTTGGCAGGGTACGCCACAGCGTATTCACCTGGCTTTGCAGATACTCTTCGCGGCTTTTCTGCCGGGCTTTCTCCTCCTGCAAAGAGATTTTCTGCGGGCGTTTGTAACGATCCACACCATAATTCATTAGCGCGTGGCAAGAGTCGAGCAGCTTCTCCACCTCATCCACGCCGTAGCGCTCTTCGCACTCGGTGATGTATTTTCGGGCGAAAATCAGATAATCAACAATCGAACTGGCGTCGGTCCAGCTGCGGAACAGATAGTTGTTCTTGAAGAAAGAGTTGTGTCCGTAACAGGCGTGGGCCATCACTAACGCCTGCATGGTAATGGTGTTTTCTTCCATCAGATAGGCAATGCAGGGGTTAGAGTTAATCACAATTTCATACGCCAGCCCTTGCTGGCCATGCTTGTAGAGGCGTTCAGTTTCGATAAATTTTTTGCCGAATGACCAGTGCGGATAGTTGATGGGCATCCCGACGCTGGAGTAGGCGTCCATCATCTGTTCGGAGGTGATGACCTCAATCTGATGAGGATAGGTATCCAGACGGTACAACTTTGCCACCCGATCGATCTCCGCCAGATAGACATCCAGCAGCTCGAAGGTCCAGTCGGGTCCGTCGTTGAGACGTGTGCTGTCCTTATTCATCGAATCAATAGTAGCCATTAGCGCGCCCTCATTGTGATTAGCTCTCTCTGTCTGGAGAACCTCTTTTCAAGCATAGAACACCCCATTCAAAAGCGTGCTGACGCAGGATTTTTTTCTTTGCGATTTCCCGTTTTCAATACGGGGTGAAATGGGGTCCCGGCAGTATTTTATACTGGTTAAAAATGACGCGCAGCAGGAGATGCCAAATAACGCCCATCCCCGCGTGATGGGGAAGGTGTGAGGTAAGTCACCATAAAAAAGCCGTATGTTGAATAATATTTTCATCTGAGTTATCAATCTGTAATCAGAAGATTGTTCTTTTGCTTATTAACGGAGTGGCTATGCGTGTTGTCATACTGGGAAGTGGCGTCGTTGGCGTAACCAGCGCCTGGTATCTGAGTCAGGCGGGACATGATGTGACCGTCATCGATCGGGAGCCGGGCCCGGCCCTGGAGACCAGCGCCGCGAACGCGGGGCAGATTTCGCCAGGCTATGCGGCGCCATGGGCGGCACCCGGTGTGCCGTTGAAGGCGATTAAATGGATGTTCCAGCGCCATGCGCCGCTGGCGATAAGCCTGGATGGCACCCAGTCTCAGTTGAAGTGGATGTGGCAGATGCTGCGTAACTGCGACACGCGCCACTATATGGAGAATAAAGGCCGCATGGTGCGCCTGGCCGAATACAGCCGCGACTGCCTGAAAGCGCTGCGCGCCAGCACCAATATCCAGTATGAAGGACGGCAGGGCGGCACCCTGCAGCTGTTCCGCACGGCGCAGCAGTACGAGAACGCCACCCGTGATATTGCGGTGCTGGAGGATGCGGGCGTGCCTTATCAACTGCTGGAAGCCAGTCAACTGGCCCAGATTGAGCCTGCGCTGGCGGACGTGGCGCATAAACTGACCGGCGGCCTGCGTCTGCCTAACGATGAAACCGGCGACTGCCAGCTCTTTACCCAGAACCTGGCACTGATGGCGGAGCAGGCAGGGGTGAAATTCCGTTATAACACCGCTGTCGATCAGCTGCTGTACGAAGGGGAAAAAATCTACGGCGTGAAATGCGGGGAAGAGGTGGTCAAAGCGGATGCCTACGTTATGGCCTTTGGCTCATACTCCACCGCCATGCTGAAAGGCATTGTCGACATTCCGGTCTATCCGCTGAAGGGCTACTCGCTCACCATCCCGGTGAAAGAGGAGAGTGGCGCCCCGGTTTCGACCATCCTGGATGAGACTTATAAAATCGCCATCACCCGCTTTGATAACCGCATCCGCGTGGGTGGCATGGCTGAAATTGTCGGTTTCAACACCGAGCTGCTGCAGCCGCGGCGTGAAACGCTCGAGATGGTCGTCGGGGATCTTTTCCCACGCGGCGGTGTTATCGAGCAGGCCACTTTCTGGACCGGGTTGCGTCCGATGACGCCGGACGGTACACCGGTGGTAGGCCGCACGCCGTTTAAAAACCTGTGGCTCAATACCGGCCACGGCACGCTGGGCTGGACCATGGCGTGTGGCTCTGGTCAACTGCTGAGCGATTTGATCTCCGGGCGGACGCCGGCAATTCCGTTTGATGATTTAAGTGTGGCGCGCTATCGTCCGGGGTACTCTCCGTCACGCGCACAACACCTGCACGGCGCACATAACTAATAAAGGAGTCGTCATGTCCCGTCCCGTTCTGGCACAGATCGATTTGCAGGCCCTGAAGGATAACCTGCAGGTTGTGCGTCGCGCTGCGCCAGCTTCACGCGTCTGGTCGGTGGTCAAAGCTAATGCATATGGCCACGGTCTGGATCGCATCTGGAGCGCCTTAAGCGCTACCGATGGTTTTGCCTTGCTCAATCTTGAAGAGGCGATCCTGCTGCGTGAGCGCGGCTGGAAAGGGCCGATTTTGCTGCTCGAGGGGTTCTTCCATGCGGATGAGTTACCCCTGCTGGATAAATATCGTCTTACCACCAGCATTCACAGCAACTGGCAGGTCAAAGTTCTGCAAAATGCGAAACTGCACGCGCCGCTGGATATTTACGTGAAGGTCAACAGCGGCATGAATCGCCTGGGCTTCCCACCTGAGCGGGTGCACAGTGTCTGGCAGCAGCTGCGCGCCATGCAGAATGTGGGCGAAATGACCTTAATGTCCCACTTCGCCGAATCGGAACTGCCCGACGGAATTACCGCGCCAATGGCGCGTATCGAACAGGCGGCCGAGGGGCTTAACTGCCCGCGCTCGCTCTCTAACTCGGCGGCCACGCTCTGGCATCCTCAGGCCCATTTCGACTGGGTGCGCCCCGGCATCATTTTGTACGGCGCCTCGCCGTCGGGTCAGTGGCAGGATGTAGCCAATAGCGGAATAAAACCGGTGATGACCCTGCGCAGCGAAATTATCGGCGTACAGACCCTGAAAGCGGGTGATGCCGTAGGTTATGGCAGCCGCTACCGCGCCAGCGGGGAGCAGCGGATCGGCATCGTGGCGGGGGGATATGCCGACGGTTATCCGCGCATCGCCCCCAACGGCACCCCGGTATGGGTGGACGGGGTACGCACCGGCACGGTTGGCGCTATCTCAATGGATATGATGGCCATCGATTTAACGCCGTGTCCGCAGGCGGGTATCGGTTCACCGGTTGAGCTCTGGGGCAACGAGATAAAAATTGATGATGTCGCCGCAGCGGCAGGCACCATTGGTTACGAGTTGATGTGCGCCCTGGCGCCGCGGGTACCGGTCGTGACGGTGTAACTATTAAAAAAGGTAACGCGGATTTTCATGCCAGTCAGTTAAGCATGGCGGAATGGTTTCGTTCACCTCATGTTTAGCAAGGACTCAACACCCGTGTCCCGGTCAGACCGCAGAGTTGCCGGAGGGAGGGCCAGTCCGGCAGAAAATCGCCGAGGCGTTGACCGCAGGCCGGGGCGAGGCGCAGGGATGCGCCGAGAGGGCGTGACCTACAGGGATGTAGGATCGCGCCCGACCCGATAGCCGGAGGGAGAAAGCCGAGGGTACCGCGAAGCGGCGATTTTCATTGCCGGGAGCCGGGGTAGCCAGGGGGGAGGCGGCGAGCCCCCCTGGCACGTTCACCGCAGAGGAACCGGCATAAAGCAGAGATGCCTTAGTGAACGGAACCTCTCCACTTCAGTGACATATAAATACCGGATTGCTTAACTGATCGGCATTACAAACTTCAGGTTGCCGTAAGCAAGACCGCTACTCTTCACCATCCTCCGCAACGCGAACACCCACCTTCAGGACTGCGTTATCTTGCTTCTCAGCGACGGTCCAGATCATCCCCGCAAACTCCACCTGGTCACCCACTACCGGCGCGGCGCCCAGCAGTTGCTGAATAATCTCACCCAGCGTCTGCTGCTGTTGGCGATACTCCAGACCTTCATCAAGACCGTAGATCAAGGCCACGTCGGCAAACTTGGCACTGGCCTCCAGAATAAAATCACCGAAGAAGCGCTGATCCAGCGCCACCGGCGGCGACTGGCTAAACAGCTTGCCCAGCGCAGGCAGGTCTCGCTCGCGGCCAATCACGCAGAGAATATCGTTCTCGCGCAGGCGGGTACTACCGGTAGGGTGCAGCAGAGCGTTATCACGAAACAGCGCGGCGATGCGTGTTTCGCTGGGCATGTGCAGGTCGCGCAGTGACGCGCCCACGCACCACTTATCGGCGCTGAGCTGGTAGACAAATTGTTCCCACGGGTTCTCCGGATGAATATCCAGCCCGACGCGGGAGACCGGCCAGCCGATCGGCGGCACCACCACTTTGGCTTTTTTGGCCGCCCAGCCCAGCGAGGTCCCCTGGAAGAGTAACGACACCAGCACCACAAAGAAGGCCACATTGAAGAACAACCGGGCGTTATCCAGCCCCGCCATCATCGGGAAGACGGCCAGGATGATCGGCACCGCGCCGCGTAAACCAACCCAACTGATAAAGATGCGCTCGCGCAGGTTAAATCCGCGGAACGGCAGCAGGCCAGCAAACACCGACAGTGGACGCGCGAAGAAGATCATCCATGCCGATAAGAGCAGCGCCGGTACGGCAATTGGCAGCAGATCGGACGGGGTCACCAGCAGCCCCAGCACCAGGAACATGCCAATTTGTGCCAGCCAGGCTAGCCCGTCGAAGTTCTGCAAAATGGCGTGCCGGTTACGGATAGGCCGGTTACCCAGCAAAAAGCCGCACAGATAAACCGCCAGGATGCCGCTGCCATCCAGCGCGGTGGTAAGGGAAAAGATCAAAATCCCGCCGCTGAGCGCCAGTAAGGGGTAGAGACCGCCAGGCAGCGAAATACGGTTAATCATCTGCTGGAGCAAATACCCCCCGGCGAGACCGATAATGATCCCCAGACCAAACTGCTGGATGATGTGCCAGGCGAACATCCAGCTGAGGCCGGTTTCGTGCTGCTGAATCATCTCAATCAGCGTGATGGTAAGAAATACCGCCATGGGGTCGTTGCTGCCAGATTCAATCTCAAGCGTGGAGCCGACACGTTCGTTAAGCCCCTTGCCTCCCAAAAGAGAAAACACCGCGGCGGCGTCGGTAGAGCCGACAATGGCGCCAATCAGCAGCCCCTCCATGATATCCAGCTTAAATAACCATGCCGCCATCATTCCCGTCAGGCCTGAGGTAATAAGCACTCCGACCGTGGCCAGCGACAGGGCCGGGCCCAGCGCTACGCGAAAGGAGCTCGCCTGCGTGCGCATGCCGCCGTCAAGGAGGATCACTGCCAGCGCGAGGTTACTGATCATGTACGCCATGGGGTAGTTATCGAAAGGAATACCGCCCACGCCATCAACGCCTGCGAGCATGCCGATAGCCAGGAAAATAACCAGAATAGGTATGCCGAGACGGGAAGAAAACGAACTTAATAAAATACTACAGGTTACAAGAATTGAACCCAGGATAAAGAGACTGATTATTGCTGCGGCATCCAATGTTTGCTTACTCCCGCCTGACGCTGTGACTGTTATTAAAACCCTAACATATTAACGACACTCACAGCGTTTAAATGAGGCGGTTAAGCACCTTTTTTTATGACTTTATGACCGGATGGCCGCTAACCGTCAAAGAGGTGCCCTTTTCATCGTTTAAAAGGACTGCCTGCGCACCCAGCGGCAGCGTGACCGTCTGCTGTTCGTGGCCGAAATCGAGTCCGGCGATCACCGGTACCGCTACTCTGCTACAAAGGTAATCGATCATGGTTTGCAGATCGTAGCCGGCATCGTAATCATTGGCCGCTGCGCCGCTAAAACTGCCCAGCACAATCGCCCGCTGGCGCGCGAGGATACCCGCATGGTGTAGCTGCAACAGCATGCGTTCAACGCGGAACGGATGCTCATTGATATCTTCCAGCACCAGGATGCCGTTCTCAATGGCGGGTAGCCAGGGGGTGCCAATCAGCGATACCAGCATCGCCAGGTTGCCGCCCCAGAGTTGACCCTCGCAGGTGCAACGGGGGCCCTGACCCTGCCAGTGCAGGGTGAAGGTAGGATTTCTCAGCGCCCGCCAGAAATGGTCGATGGTAAAGGCATCCAGCGTCGGGGCGCCGAAATTGCCCGCCAGCATGGGGCCGCTAAAGGTGATGACATTGTGCAGTGCCAGCAGACCCAACTGAATCACAGTAAAATCACTGTGGCCGCAGATGAGCAGCGGATCCTGCTGCTGACGTCTCGCCAGCCCTGCCCAGTCAATCTGCTCCAGCAGGCGGCTGGCACCGTAGCCGCCGCGTACCGCCATCACAATTTGATCAGCGCCGGGCAGCGTGGCTAGCGCATTGATATCGTTCAGTCTCTGCGCTTCGGTGCCGGCAAAACGTTGCTGGCGGCGGGGTACAATTGTCTGATTTTGTACGCTATGGCCGCTCTCAATGAGACGCGCTATTCCCCGCTGCGCCGCCTCCTGGTTTATGCAGTACCCGGACGGAGCGATAAGATGAAACTGAGACATGGCATTTCCTTGCTGACTTATAAAACCAAATGTATATATCATGCCGCTTGTTATTGCCCTTCAGCAAGTGGATGAGAGGGCAGCTGCGATGACTGGCCATAAGGATAGATGACGTGAAATTGAGATGGTTTGCTTTTTTGATGGTATTGCTGGCGGGCTGTTCGTCGAAGCAGGATTACAAACAACAACCCTGGAACCCGGAAGTGCCGGTCAAACGCGCTATGCAGTGGATGCCTATCACCGAAAAAGCCGGTGCGGCATGGGGGGTGAGCCCACGGCTGATCACCGCAATTATCGCGGTGGAGTCGGGCGGTAATCCGACGCTGGTGAGTAAATCCAACGCGGTTGGGCTGATGCAGCTTAAAGCCTCCACGGCCGGGCGCGAAGTGTATCGCTATATGGGCTGGAAGGGTGAGCCCTCTACCAGCGAGCTGAAAAACCCGGAGCGCAATATCTCGATGGGCACGGCCTATCTGAGTATTCTCGAACACGGCATTCTGAAGGGAATCGAAGATCCGGAAGTGATGCAATATGCGCTGGTGGTCTCATACGTGAACGGGGCAGGCGCGTTACTGCGGACCTTCTCGTCGGATCGTAAAAAGGCAATAAGCGAGATCAACGATCTTAATAAGCAGGAGTTTTACGATCACGTGGTGCAAAACCATCCGGCTCCGCAGGCACCGCGCTATATCTGGAAAGTACAGAAAGCGATGGACGCGATGTAAAAACAGGCCGGGCAGCCCCACGCTGCCCGGTTATCCTCAGCGCACTTTGTTCGCGCGCTCGCGCGCATCGCGTTCCAGTGAGAAGATGATACGTTGCAGGTCGCGCTCAACCGCCGGGCTGACGTTCAGGAAGCGGAAGCTGAGACGCGGGGTAGAAATGGTCTCGTTTTTACCGTCCACCACTTGCCGCTCGCTCACGGAGATCAGCTGGGCATCGACGCGAAATACCCCCCAGTTCGCCATATCCAGCTCAAGCTGCGAAAAACGCATTCCTTCGACCAGCGACTCCGGTTTCGCGCCCTCCATTAATGCGCCCATCCCCCCCAGCGAGAGGTCATACAGGCGAAAGCGCAGTTCACTCTTGTCCGGCATTTTGGCTCTGCAGTAGTAAGCAGGGTGCAGTGGTGCAGGAATACGGAAAAACTCGCGACGCTGAATAAACCAGACGGAATCGGGCAGGGGGGCAACGAAAGCAGGCAGCGACTGATACTCTCCTTCTTCAAATGCCGGCAGCGTGAATTCAACCTTGGCGCCTTTGGTATCTGCCGTGACGCAGAGGCTCTCGGCGCGCAGCACCGCGCGGTTTTCATAGTCCTGGCTACCCAGGTCGATAATCACGTTATCAGGTGAGAGGTCGAGAATCTTGCTAATAAACTGGTTGTTGCCCCAGCTAATACGCACCGGGACATCATTTTTTTGCAGGTCCCGTAATACACCTAACACAGCCAGCGGATTGTTTTTCAGGAACTGCTCACTGTAATTACTCACGCCCTGGGGCTCCTCGATATTGAGAGACTATCCCTGTGTTATCGGCAGCACCAGCGCAGAACTTAATACAAACCAGAGATTTTTTTCGTTGTGCCTGGCGAATTAAGTCAGTGAGAAGAAAATGATTTTCTCACCATTGCCTATACTTACATTACCTGCGCGGACAGGTGTCTCGCGCACCATTCAAAGCAAGAGGGCATCGCTATGGGTATCATCGCCTGGATTGTATTTGGTCTGGTTGCTGGCGTTATCGCCAAGTTTATTATGCCTGGCCGTGATGGCGGCGGCTTTATTCTGACCTGTGTCCTGGGCGTCGTGGGTGCTGTGGTGGGCGGCTGGCTGGCCACCATGTTCGGTATCGGCGGCAGTGTATCCGGTTTTAATTTGCACAGTTTCCTGGTCGCCGTGGTTGGCGCCATCGTTGTGCTGGGTATCTTCAGATTAGTACGTCGCGCATAACGTCGTAAAAAAAAGGCCCTCATCTGAGGGCCTTTTTCTTTATTGCGCGGCCTGAGCCTGCGGGGCAGGCTCATCGTTTGCCGCGGGTTGGTTTGCGGGCAGGCTATCGCACGGTTTTTCCTTCGGACAGACCAGGCTCAGCATCTGTAGGGTCACGCCGTTAGTCCAGCCGAAACCATCCTGCAGCGGATATTCGCCGCCACCGCCACCCGTGCCGGTGGTAGAGACGTCATATTTCTCCACCAGTTTTTTCTCCCGGTCGTAGGTGTGCTGTACGTTGGTCAGGAAGCGCCAGGTCACATCCATCGCCACTTTTTTATGCCCGTAGTTCTGCAACCCTTCGGTTGCGACCCACTGCAGCGGCGCCCAACCGTTTGGGGCATCCCACTGCTGACCGCTGTTAACGGTAGTGGTAGTAATGCCACCGGGTTTCAGCAGACGCGACGCGGTGGCCTTCGCCACTTTATCGGCGCGATCCTGCGCAGCCGCATTCACATACAGCGGGAAGAGTGCAGCGGCGGTCAGCTGGTTACGGACCTTTTTGGTTTTCAGGTCGTAATCGGCATACCAGCCCTCTTTATCATTCCACAGGTGGCTCTCCATCGCCTTCTGACGTGCGCTCGCCAGGCCGTCATATTTGCTGGCCGCGGCGCTGTCACCCGCTTCCTGGCTGGCTTTTGCCAGCAGTTTTTCCATCTTGAACATCAGGGCGTTAAGATCCACCGGCACAATGCTGGTGGTGCGTATGGTGCCCAGCTTTTTCGGGTCGTCCATCCAGCGCGAACTGAAGTCCCAGCCGGAAGCGGCCGCAGAACGCAGATCCCGGTAGATCTCCGTCGCCGGTCGATCGGGGTTGTTTTTGGCGGTAGTCACATCATCCATCCACGACTCCGGACGCGGCGTGTCACGATCGTCCCAGTAGCGGTTGAGAATGGATCCATCCTCCAGTTTCACCACGCGTTGATTAGCCTGGCCCGGCTGGAGTGCATCGACGCCCTCCATCCAGTAGGCATGCTCTTTCTCCATCTGAGGACGGTACTGCTTCAGCGCCTCGGGATCGTGGGTCGCCAGTAACTCTACCATCAGTGAGAAGAAAGGCGGCTGGGAGCGGCTCAGGTAGTAGCTGCGGTTGCCGTTAGGAATGTGTCCCCAGGCGTCGATCTCATGCCCGAAGTTCGCCACCATATCGGCAATCTTATCCCAGTGGCCGCTTTGCGCCAGCCCCAGCATGGTGAAATAGCTATCCCAGTAATAGACCTCACGAAAACGGCCGCCCGGCACTACGTACGGCTTAGGCAGCGGAAGCAGGGAGTCCCATTTGCCGGCGGTATCGGTGGTGCGCGTCAGCACGGGCCAGAGACCATCGATATGTTCACGCAGACTCTGTCCTGCGGGGGGAACATACTTTTCGCCCGCTTTGGGCAGGGTGAAGTTCATATCCACAAAATGGCGCAGATCGAAGCCGGACTGATTTCGCTGCATACGGTAATCGGCCAGGATCATCAGCGGATCGCTTTTGGGTACCGCATCGGCAAAGGTCTTCTGGTCGGGGAAGAGCTTGGCGCTCTGTACATCATTAAACAGCGGACCAAACAGGATATCAGGGGATTGCGGCTGCCCGGCAGGGGCATCGTCGGCAAGGCTACAGGCGCTAAAACCAAGCAATATGCCACCCATTGCCAGCCGCAGCGCAGGGCGCAGTTGAGGTGTTATCATGGTGATTCTCCTTAAGTTGCTGAGCAGCGTGTCCGCTGTCATCAATCACCTGAAAACCTTAGACGAATCTGAGACATTTCGCGTGCCGGATACGGCATTTTGCGCAGTTACAGACAATTTACCGCTGCGCAGTGGCCAGAGTAAAAGTGCGCTTTTTTGCCTTTTCACCGGATTAATTCCCGAGCCTGCACTACCTTCATAACCGGGTTAACATAAAGGGAGTGCTCATGAAATTTCTGTCTCTGTTCGTTCCAGCCATGGTGATGCTTGTCGGCTGCGGGGCGAATAACACGCCGCCGCAAACGCCGATCCCCGGAGAGAAGACTTCTGCGACTCTCAGTACGCTGGAAACGGGTGCGCAAGTCATTCAGTCTCGTCCCCCTATTGACGCCATTAGCGCTTATCTGGATGGTTTCCATTTCTATAGCGGGGATAAAAATGGGCAAATGGAGGCCCATCATTATGTGACGGTACTGAATGACGATGTCATGCAGGCGGTCATTTATGATGGTAATACCCGGGATGCCCGGCTGATGGGGGTGGAGTACATCATCAGCGAACGTCTCTTTAATACCTTACCGCCAGAAGAGAAAAAACTCTGGCACAGCCATCAGTACGAAGTGAAATCAGGGAGTCTGGTGGCACCGGGGCTGCCTGCCGTCGCGGATAAGGCGTTAATGAAAAAAATAGTGAACACCTACGGCAAAACCTGGCACACCTGGCATACCGATCGGGATAAAAACCTGCCGCTGGGTATACCGGCACTGATGATGGGCTTCACGGGAGAAGGGCAACTCGATCCTGGGCTGCTGGCGGATCGCGATCGTCGTCTGAAGATCAATACGCAGGAAATTAAACGTCAGCGCGTTGATATCGTCGCGCACCCGGTAGCGAAGGGGGCCAATGCCTGGCAGCACGGGGAGGTCATACAGCTCCAGCGCGTGAAGGGAAGTGGAGAGCATGGCAAGGGTGATACCGCGCATTTCGGCACGTCTGAACAGCATTCACCTTAAAGATCATAAAGATGGGATCCGGTTAGTGGTAGGCCAGCACGCGTCGTAAAATGGACAAAAATTATACTGGATATTTAAACAGGTATTTGTATACTATTAGAGCAAATTACCCGAGTATTGTATGAGTGAGGGGTGAATCCTATGGTAATTCCTGTTGAAAGTTTCCCGTCCTATGAGCAGCCTGCCACCATCAGCAGCCGTGAAATCGCGAAGGTGATCGGTATGACCCATACCGAGGTGAAGCGCATGGTTAAAAGCCTGGAAACGGCGCAACGTCTTTCGCAGCCGGTGACGGCGAGTGTGTATGAGCGTGAAGGTGAAATGCGGCAGGAGTTTTTGCTGAACAAACGCGACTCCCTGCTGACGGTGTCGCGCATCTCTCCGGCCTTTACCGCCACCATGCTGGATCGCTGGCAGGAGCGAGAGAAAAGCGTCAATCTTCCTGATTTCACTAATCCGGCAGCGGCGGCGCGCGCGTGGGCCGAGCAGTACGAAAAACGCCAGCGTGCGGAGGAGGAACTTGCCCGTTCCGCCCCAAAGGCCGCCTTTTTTGATCAGTTCATTAGCGTGAATACATCGCTGGGCTTTCGTCAGCTTTGTAAAATGCTTAACGCGAAAGAGCCTGCGTTCCGGGCATTTTTACTGGAGCGTAATATCATGCAGCGCGTGGGGGGAACCCTGGTACCACCGCAGCATCACATTGAGGCGGGCTATTTTACCCTGCACAGCGGCGTGGGTGAAAACCAGCACAGCTGGTCTCAGGCTCGCTTTACGGCGCGCGGCGTGAAATGGGTTGCCGGACTGTGGGCAAAACACCTCTCTTCGCTGTTGATTGAAGTACCGCGCGATGAGCGCAGCGAGGGGGCAACCCCAGGGCAAAACTGGCTGTAACCCCCGCATACATCACCCTTCGTACCCCGGCGCCAGGCCGGGGGCGAGAGGGTCAAATCTCCTCAGGCACCTGGCTTGTCTCGCGCAGCGCCCCCGGCGAATGGCCGACGATACGCTTAAATGCCCGGCTAAAGGCCGCCAGCGAACTGTATCCCAGGCGCAGCGCCACGGTCTCGATGGCCTGATTTTCCTGCCCGATATACTGGATCGCCAGCCGCATCCGAAGCTCGCCCAGATATTTGGCCGGCGTCGTGCCGGTGGCGGAGAGAAAACGCTCAGCAAAGACCGAGCGCGATGTCCCAGCCTCTCTGGCCAGCTCCGCCACGCTCCAGTTTATGCCTGGCTGCTGGTGCATGGCATAAATCGCCCGGCTCAG
The DNA here is from genome assembly GCF_002308415.1 of Leclercia sp. UBA1284. NCBI lineage: Bacteria > Pseudomonadati > Pseudomonadota > Gammaproteobacteria > Enterobacterales > Enterobacteriaceae > Leclercia > Leclercia sp. UBA1284. The sequence goes on along the minus strand of NZ_DBUS01000006.1, from coordinate 1,691,445 downwards.
GCGTGGGTCGCGCAGCACCTGTACCCAACCCGTGGCTTTGCCGCAGCCGGATTCAACCCAGCCGCGCACGATCAGCGCAGCCACCACGTCTGCCAGACGGGCGAGTATCCCGGCAAAACCCACCTGCTGGGCTGTCGATTCGCGTTCCATCGCGGCCAGTAACGGGTGAATTTCAGGCCAGGTGGACATGAGTCGGCTGACCATCATCACCTCCGGCATGGCGCGGATCAGCGGCTGCATCCCCCCCAGTTCGAAATCCATACATCCACTGAAAATAATCACATTCTCACTGTCCGGGCACGGCTCGCAGTGAATATCACATACCGAATTGCAAATCGGCTCGCTGGGGAAGGCCGACACCGGCGTAACGTCGGCATGTTCGTCAGAGAGCAGGGCATGTGAATTACCGTTGGGAATAAACAGCGCATCGCCGCTGTTCAGCGCAAAGGTTGCGCCGCTCTCCATTTTCAGTACCGCCGGACCCCGGCTAATAAAGTGAAACTGCGCCTTTCCGGGCGCATGGCTGAACGCTACGCCAAAGGGGGTGCTGGCTTCGATACGGCGATATTTCACCCCGGAGAGGCGCATTCCGCGCAGCATTTCGCTGATCAAATCAGGGGCATGGAGGGTCATAACGGCAACTCCGGACGATTAATCAATAATTGGAGATTATATGTCATAGATCGTCCGGGGTGAACTTTCTATTATTTGCGACAGATGTCACATTTTAATAACCGGAGAATAACAGATGAATTCATCTATCGCGGCCAGCCAGGCCTTAACCCCTGCCAGACCCGCCTGGCGTGCGGTCTGGTCACTGGGGCTGGGGGTCTTCGGGCTCATTACCGCCGAGTTTTTGCCTGCCAGCCTGCTCACTCCAATGGCGGCAAGCCTGGGCGTTAGCGAGGGCGTGGCAGGGCAGACCGTGACTGCCACTGCGCTGGTGGCGCTGGTGACGGGGTTGCTGATCACCCCGGCGACCAAAAGCATCGATCGGCGCTGGGTATTGATGTTCTTCTCCATCATGCAGATTGTCTCTAGCTTGCTGGTGGCATTTGCCCCTTCGCTGGAGGTACTGTTGGCAGGCCGTCTGCTGCTGGGTGTAGCGATAGGCGGATTCTGGGCGATGTCCACGGCCACCGCCATGCGCCTGGTGCCCCCCGCCGATGTACCAAAAGCGCTGGCGATCATCTTCTCCGGCGTGTCGATTGCCACGGTGGTCGCCGCACCGCTCGGCAGCTATCTTGGCAGCCTGATTGGCTGGCGTAACGTCTTTATCCTCTGTGCGATCCCCAGCGGCCTGGCGCTGCTTTGGCAGCTGTGGGTGCTGCCTGCTATGCGTCCGGAAAACAGCGGCAGCCTGCGCACGTTGCTGCATGTACTCCGCCGCCCGGGAATGGTCGGCGGCCTGCTGGCCACCATCCTCATCTTCAGCGGTCATTTTGCCTTCTTCACCTATCTGCGCCCCTTCCTTGAGACCGTTGGCCAGGCGAGCGTCGAGACCATTTCTCTGATCCTGCTCGGTTTTGGTATTGCCAACTTTGTGGGGACCTCGATTGCCGGACACCTGCTGGCGCGAAACCTCCGTCTCACGCTGGCTCTGGTGCCGTTTGCCATGGGTATCCTGGCACTGCTGATGGCGGCTTTCGGGCACCTGGCGATGCTGGATGGTCTGCTGGTAGCGCTGTGGGGGTTTGCCTTTGGGCTGGTGCCGGTGGGCTGGTCAACCTGGCTTGCCACTACGGTCACAGATGAAGCGGAAAGTGCCGGCGGGTTAATGGTGGCCTCCATTCAACTGGCCATCAGCGCCGGTGCGGCAGGGGGCGGAGCGGTATTTGATCTTAACGGTGCCAGCGGCGTCTTTACCGCCAGCGGCGTGCTGCTGGTCGCTGCGATGGTGATGGTCTTTGCCGGCGTGCGGGTTAAACCGGTAACCGGGCAAGCGGAGTGAGTTCCTTTACCGGCGGCTGCGGTTTTTAATCTCAACTATCATTCTCTACATCACGACCTGCCAGGGGTGCCCTGGTACGGTCTTCGCACGGTGTGGCTGCGCGACAGGGTACGTTATCACCGGCGCAACCAGGAAATTGTGGTAAGGGGGGATAGCGAATGGTTACGCCAGTTCTGGAAACGCCAGGAGGATGTCACTGCCCATCCGGAAGGCGCGGATGAGCAGTCCGCTCGCCTTTCCCATGTACGCGGTTAATCCGGATGACAACCAGGCCTTCTGGCTGGCGGTAAAAACGCAACTGGTGAAGCAGGGGCTGGCGGTCGATCATCTTCAACCCGTCTTGCCCAGGGACCTTCTTCACCACTGGCGCAGCCCCGATCTGCTCCTGAGCCAGAGTTGCGGCTTTCCTTTAATGACCCAACTACCCGATGTGCAGGTGGTGGGGGCGTTTCATTACTCGGCGCTGGGATGCGAAGGCGTTTATTACCGCAGCTGGCTGGTGGCCCGCTCAGAGGATGAGGGTAAAACCCTGGCGGATTTTCGTGGCCGACGGGTGGTGTGTAACGCCCCCGACTCCTGGTCCGGTTATAACGTGCTGTTGGGCATGATCGCCGGGCTCGGCGTTGAAACGCATTTTTTCGCCGCGACATTCTTTAGCGGCAGCCATCGCCAGTCGCTGGTGGCGCTACGCGAAGGGCAGGCGGATATTGCCGCGATCGACTGTGTGACCTGGGCGCTGTTACAGCGTCATGAGCCGGGGTTGTTGCAGGGGTTATCTATTATCGGCCGTAGCCCGCTCGCGCCGGGGCTGCCGCTCATCACCCCGGCAGGCACGCCGGATGCGACGGTGTCGGCATTACGCGGCGCTCTGGGGGAGGTCGCTCGCAGCCCGACGGCGGAAAGGGTGCTGATCAGGGGATTTAGCGCAATGGCGCGCGAGGCGTGGCAGGTGCTGTTGACCCGGCGTGATGCCGCCGCCGGGCTCGGGGTCACGCGTCTATCCGAAAAAGAAATTGAGTGCGGTGAAGGCCATCATGCCGACGATGACCGTGGCAAACAGGCTCCGGGTCGCCACCCCGGCCACCGCAGCGACGATGGCCGCCACGAGGGAGAGACTCATGCCGGAGGGGGTAAGCGCCGGTTTGCCCAGCAGCTCGGCGGTGATGATCGCCGCCATGATCGCGGCGGGGATGAAGCTCAGCCACTGTTGCACCACCGGGGCGAGCCGGAAACGTGACAGCAGCAGAATCGGTATAGTGCGCATCAGGGCGGTCACCAGGGCGGACGCGACGATCGCCAGCAGAATATTTCGCTCCATATTAGCGCTCTCCTTTGTAGAACAGGCGCAGACCCAGGGTCGACAGGGTCGCGGCCACCGAGGCGGCAATGATAATAACAATGCTGATATCGGTCTGCCCGGCGGTGAAGAGGGTGACGATAACCGCCGCCGAAATGCTGAAGGTCTCCAGAATTTTGCGCTGGCTGGCAAACCACAGCATCAGCACCAGGCCAATAAACATCGACACCAGGCTAAAGCTCAGCCCCTCCATCAATGCCGGTGGCAGCGCGGCGGCGAGCCATGCCCCTACCACGCAGGCCAGGATCCAGTTTAGCCAGGCGGCAACGTTCAGCCCGAACATCCAGGCAAAGCGGACTTTGCTTTGCTGGCTGCCATGTTGTACCGCCACGCCGAAGGTTTCGTCCGTTAACAGCAGGCCGCTCACGATCTTTTGTAGGGTAGTGTGTTCGCGAAAAAAGACGCTCATGGCTGAACTCATCAGTAAATAACGCAGGTTGACCAGCAGAACGCTGAACACCACCGAGGCGACCTCTGCCCCCGTCGCCCAGAGGGAGTAAAACAGAAACTGCGCCGACCCGGCGTAAAGCAGGCTGGCCAGCAGTGCGGTTTGTAGGGTGGTGAAACCGGAAAGGGTGCCTATGGCGCCGGCGGCAAAGCCAATGCTCCAGTAGCCCGGAATGGTTGGTAAACAGGCCGATACGCCTGCGCGAAACGCCAAAACGGCATCCCTGTGAAGTGGTTGTGTTTTCATTAACATCGCGCGTCCCGTTTTATCGTCACCGGGTGATTATCTTCAGAAAACGGGGAATGTGCGACAGTAAAATTTATGCCGGGCGTACTGCCCGGCATGATAAACGCTACAGCGGGCGGATCTCTTTCGAGCGCAGCGTAAGGCGAACGGGTACCGATTTATAAGAAGGGGTGCCGCTCTCTTTATCAAGATAATCCAGCGGCACCAGCACGTTGGCTTCCGGATAATAGGCCCCAACCGAGCCCCGGGCGATGCTGTAGGCGACCACCGTAATATCTTCCAGACGCTGGGCGTGACCCGGCAGCGCGGTTTCGATATCTACCCTGTCGCCATGCTCCAGCCCACGTTCCGTCATGTCCTCTTCGTTCATAAAGAGAATATCGCGGCGGCCAAAGACCCCGCGGTAGCGGTCATCCATGGCATAAATGGTGGTGTTGTACTGGTCATGGCTGCGCAGGGTTATGAGGCGCAGTACATTCTCGCCCACCCCTTTGGCGTTCTCATCAACCCCCTCAAAGACCGAGAACACCGCTTTGCCGCTTGGGGTAGGCCAGACGCGTTCGGTAGGCGGTAAGGGCATGCGAAAACCGCCCGGCGTGCGGATGCGCTGGTTGTAGTCGGTAAAGCCGGGAATAGTCTGCTCAATACGATCGCGGATCAGATCGTAATCAGCGACCAGCTCCTCCCAGTTGACTTTGCTGTCGGGCAGGGCGGCTCTCGCCATCCCGGCCACAATGGCCGGCTCTGAGAGCAGGTGAGGCGAGGCGGGACGCAGTTTTCCCGACGAGGCATGTACCATCGACATGGAGTCCTCAACCGTTATCGACTGACGCCCGGTGCGCTGCATATCCAGCTCGGTGCGTCCCAGGCACGGGAAGAGCCAGGTCTCTTTCGCCACCAGCAGATGGGTGCGATTTAGCTTCGTGCCTACGTGGACGCTAAGATCGAGCTTCTGCAGCGCCGGAAACGCCTGTTCATGGTCGGGCATCGCCACGGCAAAGTTACCGCCCAGGCAGATCAGTGCTTTGGCTTCACCGGCGATCATTGCCTGGGTGGCCATCACCGCATCGTGGCCATGTTTTGTCGGCGGGGTAAAGCCAAACACCTCTTCGATACGGGACAGGAACGCGGCGGTCGGTTTTTCGGTAATGCCTACCGTGCGGTTGCCCTGTACGTTTGAATGTCCACGCAGGGGGCAGATGCCCGCACCGGGCTTTCCAATATTGCCGCGCAGCAGGAGCAGGTCAGCAATCAGGCGCACGTTAGCGGTGCCTTTGTTGTGCTGAGTAACACCCATGCCATAGGTAATGATAGTGGCGTTCGATTTGGCGTAGGCGCGCGCTACCGCGTCCAGATCCTCACGGGTTAACCCGGACTCTTGCTCAATCTCTTCCCAGCCCGTGGCCGCGATATCCGCGGCGAAATCGGCAAATCCCTGGGTATGTGCGTCGATAAACGGCTGGTCGAGGATCCCGCCCTCGCGGACTTCCCTTTCCAGCAGATGTTTGGCGATCCCTTTTAGCGCGGCGGCATCGCCGCCTGCTTTGACCTGAAAGTAGGTTGACGCGATGTCTGTTGAACCCAGGGTTGCCATCTCAACCACGCTTTGCGGATCGGCGAAGCGCTCCAGAGCGCGTTCACGCAGCGGGTTGAAGACGATGATCGGCACGCCGCGGCGCGACAGCTCATGGAGGGTGCCCATCATCCGAGGGTGGTTAGTCCCGGGGTTATGGCCGATAGAGATAACCAGCTCGGTTTTATCGAAATCCTCCAGCGATACGGTGCCTTTGCCGATGCCGATTGAGCGCGGCAGGCCGGTGCTGGTGGCTTCGTGGCACATATTGGAGCAGTCCGGGAAGTTATTGGTGCCCAGCTCGCGGGCAAAAAGCTGCAGTAAAAACGCCGCTTCATTCGAGGCCCGGCCAGAGGTATAGAACTCAACGGCGTCGGGGTCGAGCTGACGGAGTTTCTCACCGATTCGCCTGAATGCCTCTTGCCACTCAACCGGGCGGAAGGTGTCGCTGGCTTTGTCATACACCATTGGGTGGGTCAGGCGGCCATAGCCCTCCAGCTCGTAATCGCTTTTAGCCCACAGCGAGGAGACGCTGTTATTGGCAAAAAACTCCGGCGTGACGCGTTTGGTGGTCGCCTCCCAGGTGACGGCTTTTGCGCCGTTTTCACAAAACTGGAAGGTGGATTTGTGTTCTTTATCGGGCCATGCGCAGCCGGGGCAGTCAAAGCCGTCGGGCTGATTAGTGCGTAACAGCGTAGCAGGGGCTTCCAGGGCATCCATCTGAGTGCGTACGGCGATGGCGGTGGCTTTCAGCGCTCCCCATCCCCCGGCGGGGCCATCGTAATGACGAATACCGGGAACGGAGCGTCTCTTCTTATTCATTGGAACTCCTGACTGATCTAAATTGCTACATAAATGTTGCTTATTAGTAATAGCATTTTTAGTCGTGGAGAAAAGTAAACATTGGGTCACTGACGCCGTACTTTTGTGAGGAAAAGCGGGACCGGGTTTGCATTTTGACAACAGGTGGTTAATTAATGCGCAATTAAGGCAGGTATTGGTAGGTATTTAAGCTTGCAGTGCAATTGAATATGATATTAATAATAATTATCATTTGCTTTACGTAATTAAGTGTAAAGAAAAATGACATGACAATTCAACAACGTAAGAAACAAGCATTTTGCGCAGTGGCTATGGCGCTGGCCCTGTACTCTGGATCAGCGTTAGCAAAAACGTTTAGCGAAAAGGATTTTCACTCGCAGGCGCTGGGGCACGGGGTTTACGAACTGGCCTATGACAACGCCCGGCAGACGATCTATGCCGCCTCTTCCCCCTCTTTTGCGGCCGACAAAACCACCGGCATCCTTTTCGAACTGGCTGCAGACTCTCTGGCGGTGAAAAAGAGCATTGATACCGAACGGCGCATCTTTGCGCTGGCGCTCGATCAGGAGAACCACGTGCTCTGGATGGGCAATGCGCTGGATGGCTCCATCACCGCGCTGGATACCCGCAGCGGCAAGGCGATCAAAACCCTGCAACTGAGTGACGCCAGCGATCCTAAGAAACGGATCCATCCGCGCGAAGCGGTGCTGGATAAGAAGCATCAGCGTCTTTATATCTCCGGCATGGGCGGCAAAGGAAAAGGGCTGCTGTGGGTCGTGGATACGCAAAAACAGGCACTGACGAAAACCCTCGAAGGGATGGATCCGGTTGGGTTTGCGGTGGATGCCGCAGCGGACAAAGTCTATGCCGTAACCGGAAGCGGCGAGCTGGTGACCCTGGATGGCAGGAGTTCAGAGGTGCTTTCGCGCGTGAAAGTGGATCCCAAAGAGACCGACCATTACTTCCTCAATATTGCGCTTAACCCCGCAGCGGGCGTGGGCTATATCGCAGATACCAATACGCGCGATGTGCTGGTGGTCGAGCTGGCGACCGGCAAGCTAAAGCAACGCATCGCCACCCCGAACTCCATTGCTGCGCTTTACAACGGCGTGCGCAACGAAGTCTATGTCACCCATCGTAACGATCGCCAGATTAGTGTCATCGACGCGAAAACCAACGCCGTCAAACACACCATTACAACGGCGGCGATGCCTAACAGCCTGGTGCTCTCTCCGGATGCCAACACGTTGTATGTCAGCGTGAAACAGGATGAGAAGGCGAATAAAGCTGACTACGTTCTCAAGATCGATTTAACCCAACTTTAAGGAATACGTCGTGATAACCAGGACACGCATGGCCGTGGCGATTTCGCTCGCCTTAACCGGCATAACGCCAGCCGTCATCGCCGCCGACAGCGATCCGGCGAACGAAGATCAGCTGGTAGTAACCGCCACCGGTTTCAGCCAGGAGCGCCGCGAAGCACCGGCCACCATCTCGGTGGTCAACGAGAAAGAGCTGAACACCCGCTCGAACCAGAACGTTACCGAGGCACTCCGGGAGATGCCGGGTGTGTTAACGGGCAGCGGCAACGGTAGCCTGGCGACCGGTGACGTGCAGATGCGCGGTATGGACTCGTCCTATACGTCGTATATGGTGAACGGGATCAAGCAGGGGACCCGTGAATCTCGTCCATATGGTCACCACATTGGTACCGAAGCGGCCTTTATGCCGCCAATCGCGGCCATCGAGCGTATAGAGGTCATTCGTGGACCTATGTCTTCGCTGTATGGCTCGGACTCCATCGGTGGGGTGGTCAACGTGATCACCAAAAAAGGCTATAACCTTGATAGCTGGACCGGCGTGCTGGAGGATAACTACTTCCTGCAGGAAAAGAGCGAATACGGTAATACCAACCAGACCAATCTGTTCCTGATGGGGCCCATTATTCCCGGCAAGCTTGGCGTTAGCCTGGCGGCGGATTATCTGGATCGTCGCGATGATGACAGCCCCGATAAAGAGCGCTTCGTAAAGCACGAGGCGGGCAACCTGGATGCCACCATCTCCATGTCGCCGACCGACACACAGCTCTGGGATCTGAATGCGGTCAAAGGGCATCAGGAGAAAACCCGCCACGGTAACCCCTGGTACTGGGGCTTCGATCGCGATGCGATCTCGCTGTCTCAGCACGCCTGGTACGGTGATATCCTCGAGTCGAAGAACTTTGTCAGCTATGAGAAAGCACGGACTGAGTACCGCGTGCCGTATTTGTCACCGCAATTCATCAAGCAGAATAACTTTGAGGCCAACAGCGCCAACACCTTCACCCTGGGCGATCACCAGTTAACCCTTGGAGCGAACTATACGCGTAATGAGCTGGACGACACCTTCGGTATTGCCGATAAAGAGGTGCCAGGGGTGACGCCGGTAAGCAAGATCAGCCGCGATGGCTGGGCGGTGTTCGCTGAAGATGCCTGGATGATCGTGCCGGACTTTACGATGACCACCTCGGCGCGTCTGGATCACGACAGCTACTTCGGTTACCACGTAACGCCAAAACTGTACGGCAACTGGACGCTCGATGAAAACTGGGCAGTAAAAGGCGGCGTCTCTGCGGGCTATAAAAAGCCGGATCTTCGTCAGAACAACTCCGGCTTTACCAGCGTGTATGGCAGCTATCCCTACTCTGAGATTGGTATCGGTAATGACGACCTGAAACCGGAGAAGAGCGTCAACACCGAGGTGGGGGTTTACTGGCAGAAGGATACGCTGGCGCTGGATGCCACAGTCTTCCACACCAAATTCAAAGACAAGATCAGCGATTACACCATCTGTACCGCGACCGCGACGCAGATGTGTGTCTACAACGGTTATGAAGCCGAATCGGTCTCCCAGTACTTTAACGTCAGTGATGCGGAAATTTATGGTCTGGAGCTGAACGGTGACTGGCAGGCCACGCCGACCCTGAAGGCTAACGTCAACTACACCTATACCCACAGCGAGCAGAAGAGCGGCCAGTATAAAGGGGATGCGCTGAACGAATTCCCGACCAGCATGGCCAATATCTCCCTGACCTGGGAAGCGCTGAACGATCTGGAACTCTGGACGAAAGCGAGCTGGCGGAGCAACACGCCGGATATCGGTAAATCCACCTCGACCGAAGCCTATGCTGTGATGGACCTGGGAACGCGGTATCGGGTGAATAAGAACCTGACGTTAATGGCGGGCATTTATAACCTGTTTGATGCGAACCCGCTTCATACCACCTCATATAACGAAGCGTCGGTCCTGGAAGGGCGCCGCTACAACCTTGGGGCAAGGGTAGAGTTTTAAGGACAGCTAAAAAAAATCCACGCCGGGGCGTGGATTTTCATTTGGGCAGGGGAGAGATTAGACGTTGAACAGGAAGTTCATCACGTCGCCATCTTTCACTACGTAATCTTTCCCTTCTGCACGCATCTTACCGGCCTCTTTCGCCCCTTGCTCACCCTTATAGGTGATGAAGTCGTCGAAGGCGATGGTCTGTGCACGAATAAAGCCTTTCTCGAAGTCGGTATGGATTTTACCAGCTGCCTGCGGAGCCGTTGCGCCTACCGGGATGGTCCATGCGCGCACTTCTTTCACGCCAGCGGTGAAGTAAGTTTGCAGGTTCAGTAGCTGGTAGCCCGCGCGGATAACGCGGTTCAGACCCGGCTCTTCCAGACCCAGTTCGGCCATAAACTCTTCACGGTCGGCGTCGTCCAGCTCAGCGATGTCGGATTCAACAGCCGCACAGACCGCCACCACAACGGAGCCTTCCGCAGCGGCGATTTCACGTACTTTATCCAGGTAAGGGTTGTTCTCGAAACCGTCTTCATTGACGTTTGCGATATACATGGTTGGCTTCAAAGTCAGGAAGCTCAGGTATTTGATCGCCGCTTTGTCTTCGTCGGTCAAGTTTTTCAGCGCACGCAGCATGCCGGCGTTTTCCAGCTGTGGCAGACATTTTTCCAGCGCAGCCTGTTCCGCTTTCGCGTCTTTGTCGCCGCCTTTGGCTTTCTTCTGCACGCGCTGCAGCGCACGTTCACAGGTATCCAGATCCGCCAGCGCCAGTTCGGTGTTGATCACATCGATATCGTCAGCCGGATCCACTTTGTTGTTCACGTGGATAATGTTGTCGTTCTCAAAGCAACGTACAACGTGGCCAATCGCTTCGGTCTCACGGATGTTAGTCAGGAACTGGTTGCCCAGACCTTCACCTTTAGAAGCCCCTTTTACCAGCCCCGCGATATCCACGAACTCCATCGTCGTCGGCAGAATACGCTGTGGCTTAACAATTTCTGCCAGCTGATCCAGGCGTGAGTCAGGCATCGGCACGACACCGGTGTTTGGCTCAATGGTACAGAACGGGAAGTTAGCCGCTTCGATACCCGCTTTCGTGAGCGCATTGAACAGGGTGGATTTGCCAACGTTAGGCAGACCAACGATACCGCATTTGAATCCCATTTCTGAATCACCTTAATATCTTGATATTCAACACGTTAAGCATAACGAGTCGAAGAAAAGTAAATAACTACGCCTATTATACACGTAACCCGCAGCGCGCGGGGCAAAAAAGGGGCGTGACGCCGCTTATTGCGCTTTGAAAGCGTGCAGACGATTAGTGGCTTTGGTTAAGCCCTCTTTAATCCAGATCTCCGTACAACGCACCGCTTCGTCAACCGCGTCGTCGATCAATTTCTGCTCGGAGGCGGGAGGTTTACCTAACACAAAGCCTACAACTTTGTTTTTATCGCCCGGATGGCCTATCCCGACGCGCAAACGGTGGAAATTCGGGTTATTGCCCAGTTTGCTAATAATGTCTTTTAAGCCGTTATGGCCACCGTGGCCGCCACCGAGTTTAAACTTCGCCACGCCGGGCGGCAGGTCGAGCTCATCATGCGCCACCAGGATTTCGTCCGGGTTGATGCGATAAAAGGTGGCCATCGCCGCCACGGCTTTGCCGCTTAAATTCATAAAGGTGGTCGGCACCAGCAGACGCACATCTGCCCCGGCAAGGTTAATGCGGGAGGTATAGCCGAAGAATTTTGGCTCTTCGCGCAGGGGGGCACGTAACCGCTCAGCCAGCAGGTCGACATACCATGCGCCCGCATTGTGGCGGGTTGCCGCATATTCCGCGCCAGGGTTGGCCAGGCCGACAATCAATTTAATCGTCACGTTTAACTTCCTGAGGGTTCTAAGTCTGGCGCGTAGTGTACTGTCTGCCGCGCCGCTTGACAAAATTCTGCCGCCCGATGTTTGGGAATGGAATAATTGCTCCGCTGAATCATTAGATTTTCAAGTAGCTCAATAGGTTATTTGTAAAGTTTTGTTGACTCAAAGTGCATAAATGTGATCGCTCCCGCAATCACTAAAAGGGGGGCTGTCTATACTTTGCACATCAGGATTAGGGATAGTTAACCCTGCAACCCAAAGTTCCGGAGGTGACACATGAAACGCAGAAACGCTTCGTTACTCGGTAACGTGCTCATGGGGTTGGGATTGATCGTCATGGTAGGGGGCGTCGGTTACTCTATTTTAAACCAGCTTCCGCAATTTAACCTGCCACAATACTTTGCGCATGGCGCGATACTGAGCATCTTCCTGGGCGCCGTTCTCTGGCTCGCAGGAGCCCGCGTCAGCGGCCATGAGCAGGTCTGCGACAAATACTGGTGGGTACGCCACTACGACAAACGTTGTCGCCGCGATCAACATAAGCCCAGTTAATCTGGGATGCCATCAAGACGGTTCCTGCGGGAGCCGTTTTTTTTGCCCCTTGCCTTGACCCTCACGTAACGTCAGGATCCACAGTGTCACCGATGGCGCGAAAAAAGGAGCAGTAATGTTAATTCAGGTTGGGCAGTTGGCAACGCGAGCGGGGATCACCGTCCGGACACTTCACCACTATGAACAAACAGGCTTACTGCTCCCCTCCGCCAGAAGTGCGGCAGGCTACCGACTCTATAACCTGGCGGATGTTCAGCGCCTGCACCGTATTCAGGTGCTGGCTAAAGCCGGGCTGGAGCTTGCTGAGATAAAGGATTGCCTCGATCGGGATACGCACTCTATGGCTGAACTGCTTGATGGGCAAATTGCCTTGCTGGATAAGCAACTACGCAGCATTCATACCCTGCGAGAGCAGCTGGCTGGCCTGCGCTGCGAACTGGCCGCCGGCGGCGAGCCCGATCTGGAGTCCTGGCTACATACGCTGGAGTTAATGAATATGTACGATCGCTGGTTTAGCAAAGAAGAGTTACAGCAGTTACCGTTTGCCGTACAGGGAGAGGCGCTTGCCGCTATCTGGAGCGGGCTGGTTGCCGAGGCGCAGGCGTTGCTGGAAGAGAACGTTGGGGTGGATGATCCGCGTGCGACAGCGTTAGCCACCCGCTGGATGACGCAGCTGGAGCAAGATACCGCCGGCAAGCCCGAGTTTCTGACCCGGCTGAACGAGATGCACAGCGTGGAGCCGCAGATGCGCGAACAGACCGGTATCAACGCCAATATCCTCGATTTTATCACCCGGGCCTTTGCCGAGAGCAAGCTCGCCATCTGGCAGCGCTATCTCACCCCGCAGGAGATGGCCTTTACCCGCGCCCACTACTTTGATCGGATGATGGAGTGGCCCTCGCTGGTGGCGAAACTGCACCAGGCCTGTCGGGAAGGGCTGTCAGCCGCGAGCCCGCAGGCGCAGGCTCTGGCGCAAACGTGGCTCGAACTGTTTCAGTCCTATGCAGGGACCGACCCGGTGACGCAGCAGAAATTTCGCCAGGCGATGGAGCAGGAGCCCCATCTGATGAAAGGGACCTGGATGACGCCTGAAGTGCTTGGCTGGCTACAACAGGCGATTGGCATCATGATGCAGCGCCGCTATTCATAACGTTTCTAACGCTGCGTCGCGGGTCGGATAGAATGACAAGCGGCCAGCAACTGGCTGGATCCCCGCACGCGCCATACTGCGCAACGGCTGGAACTCCAGGTTACAGATCCGTAATTCACAGCCTTCCGGCAGACGTTGCACAACGCGCTGGAAGGCGTCCAGACCGCCCGCATCCAGTACCGGCACTGCATCCCACTCCAGCACCACGACGCGTTTATCTACGATTCGTGCCTCCAGGTCATTAAACACCCCCTCTGCCGCTGCGAAGAACAGCGGGCCGATAACCCGCAGCACCAGCACGTCGTCGGGTACAATGACATTTACCCGGGCAAGTCGCGTCATGCGGGCAATACGGCGCATAAAGAGCAGGGATGCCAGTACGATCCCGACGCTAATCGCTATCACCATGTCGAACAAGACGGTCAGGGACATACAGATGAGCATCACGATGATGTCGTCTTTCGGGGCCCGGCGCAGCAGGTTCACCACCTTGTGCGCCTCGCTCATGTTCCAGGCCACCATCAGCAGCAGGGCAGCCATCGCCGAGAGTGGCAGCCATGAGAGTAACGGTGCCAGCACCAGCAGGGCGAGGATCACCAACAGGGCGTGGATCACCGCAGAGATGGGCGACGTCGCCCCGGCGCGTACGTTGGCGGCAGAACGGGCAATCGCGGCCGTGGCGGTGATCCCGCCAAAGAACGGCGCAACGATATTCCCCAGCCCCTGGCCTATCAGCTCACTGTTGGCGTTGTGTTTGGTGCCCGTCATGCCGTCCAGCACCACGGCGCACAGGAGTGATTCGATAGCACCCAGCATCGCCATTGAAAACGCGGCGGGAAGCAGGGCTTGCAGGGAATCCCAGCTCAGGGTGAAATCAGAACCCGGCATATCCCAGGGGAGAACTAACTGGGGTAACAGCTGCGGAATACCGTTGCCCTGCGTGCCATCCGCCAGAAGATAGTGGAACTGCGAACCGATGGTGGCCACCTGCCCACCCAACAGGTTCACTACGCCCATGACCCCACAGCCCAGCAGTAGCGCCGGAAGATGCCCCGGCAGGCGAATGCCTAACCGTGGCCACAGAATTAAGGTGCCGAGCGTGACGATGCCAATCGCGGCATCCCCCAGATTGACCGTCGGCAGCGCCATCGCCAGCGCGCCCACCTTTTGCAAGTAATGTTCCGGCACATGCGTTAACTGCAGGCCAAGAAAATCTTTTATCTGCATGGTCCCGATAGTGATCCCGATCCCGGAGGTGAAGCCCAGAGTCACCGGAAGGGGGATGTACTCAATCAACCTGCCGAAGCGCGCCAGGCCAAACAGGATCAGAAATCCGCCTGACATCAGGGTGGCAACCAGCAGGCCGGCAAGACCAAACTGCTGGGAAACCGGATAGAGAATCACGACAAAGGCGGCGGTGGGGCCGGAGACGCTGTAGCGCGATCCGCCGCTCAGGGCGATAACGATCCCCGCCACTGCGGCGGTGTAGAGGCCATACTGCGGTGCCACGCCGCTGCCTATCGCCAGCGCCATCGCCAGCGGGATGGCGATAATGCCGACGGTGATCCCGGCTATCAGGTCACGCGTCAGGCGCGATAGGGTGTACTTCTCTTTCCAGCAAGCGTCGATGAGGGCGCGAAAGGGCAGAACATGAGAGGAAGCGTTTTTCACAATCATCATCCGTGTGCGCATCATCTGTCATATCAATGGCAGGTGAAGGAGGCATTAATCATACAAATGAAACTCACAGACAAAAAAACCCGCCGTAGCGGGTTTTCAGGCTGCGTCCGATTAGTGTTCGAACATAGCCGAGATAGATTCTTCGTTGCTGATACGACGAATCGCTTCGGCCAGCATCCCGGAGAGGGTCAGGGTGCGCACGTTTGGCAGCGCCTTGATCTCATCACTTAACGGGATAGTGTCGCAAACCACAACTTCATCAATAACGGAGTTGCGCAGGTTGTTTACCGCATTACCCGAGAAGATAGGGTGTGTTGCATAAGCAAATACACGCTTAGCACCACGCTCTTTCAGGGCTTCCGCGGCTTTGCACAGGGTGCCGCCGGTATCGATCATGTCATCAACCAGCACGCAGTCGCGGCCAGCAACGTCACCGATGATGTGCATCACCTGAGAGACGTTAGCGCGCGGACGACGCTTGTCGATGATCGCCATGTCGGTGTCGTTCAGCAGTTTGGCAATAGCACGTGCGCGAACCACGCCGCCGATATCCGGAGAAACCACAATAGGATTGTCCAGGTTGAGATGCAGCATATCTTCGAGCAGGATTGGGCTGCCGAATACGTTATCAACCGGAACGTCGAAGAAGCCCTGGATCTGCTCAGCGTGCAGGTCAACCGTCAGAACACGGTCAACGCCTACGCTGGAGAGGAAGTCAGCAACAACTTTAGCGGTAATTGGCACACGCGCGGAGCGGACGCGACGGTCCTGGCGGGCATAGCCAAAGTAAGGGATAACAGCCGTGATACGGCCTGCAGAAGCACGGCGCAGGGCATCGACCATAACAACCAATTCCATCAGGTTGTCGTTCGTTGGAGCACAGGTGGACTGGATGATGAAAATATCACCACCGCGTACATTTTCGTTAATTTGTACGCTGACTTCGCCGTCGCTAAAGCGACCTACAGCGGCGTCGCCGAGAGAAGTGTACAGGCGGTTGGCAATACGTTGTGCTAGTTCCGGGGTGGCGTTACCAGCAAAAAGCTTCATATCAGGCACGAGAAGAACCTCAGGCATGCGTCCAGTGGTGGATAACCTTCGCCAAAAACTGTGCGGGCCAGGCGAACGCTATCCAGGCGGTGTATTAAAGAGCGCGATGCAACGTCTGGAACAGGGTGACGTTGTCACCGAAACTCAGGTTGCGCCAGAATGGCCTGTCGTAGCGGGGAGATGTTCACACCTCGCGCCACAAAACCGTGCAGCCATTCCGGGGCCAGCTCGAGCACCTGACGTGCAGCAGTCTCTGTGTCAAATTCAGCAAAGACACAGGCTCCTGTGCCAGTCAGGCGCGACGGCGCGTATTCTAACAGCCAGGAAAGCGCCGCATCAACCTCGCGAAAACGTTTTCTTGCGATATCCTCGCAATCATTGCTGAATTCACAATTTAATAACGTTTCTATTGACCGCACCGGCGTATTACGTGTTAGCCCCGGATCCTTGAAAATGACCGGCGTCGGAATGCTGACGCCGGGGTGGGCCACCAGGTACCACTTTTCCGGCGGATTCACTGGCGTGAGCACTTCTCCCACCCCTTCGGCAAAGGCCGCGTGACCCCGCACGAAGACCGGGACATCGGCGCCAAGAGTCAGGCCCAGTTCGGCCAGCTCATCGTCAGAGAGCCCGCAGCCCCAAAGATGATTCAATACCACCAGCACCGTGGCGGCGTTAGACGACCCGCCGCCCAGTCCACCGCCCATCGGCAGACGCTTCTCAACGCGAATATCCGCGCCGCTTCCGGCGGGCAGGCGACCGGACTGCTGCGCCGCGTTCATCAGCAGGCGCGCCGCACGCACAATCAGGTTGTCTTCGTTTTCCACCCCGTCAACAGGGGTCAGCAGGTTGAGTTGCCCATCCTGGCGCAACGCAACGGAGAGCGTGTCGCCATAATCAACAAACTGGAATAACGTCTGAAGCGTGTGATAACCATCGGCACGCTGTCCTGTAATGTATAAAAACAGGTTCAGTTTTGCAGGAGAGGGCCAGTGGGTCATCATTTGACAATCCAGTTATCCATTTTCAGCTTGATACGCTGGCTGCCCTCGGTCAGCTCCAGGCTGGAGGGTAGCGCCGTTTTGCCGCTACTGTCATAGCCGCCGTAAACCACTTTCCAGTTTTTACCGTTCTGGCTGTAATTTACCTGGCTCAGGCGATACTGGTCGTCGAGTTTGTAATCGGTGGCATCGCCCGGCAGACCCAGGATCCACTGACGCAGGCTGCTGATGGGGATCGGCATGCCGGTCAGCTTACCAATCATCTCTTCCGCGTCCGTTCCGCTATATTTCTGCCCTTTATTGTCGGTGATCTGCACGGTACCGGGCTGGGCCAGCAGCTCCATTTCGGTGCTGCCCAGCGGGTTCAGCAGCAGCAGACGATAGCGATCCTGGCCGGTCTGTTGCCAGAAGAAGCGGGCGTAGACTTTCTGCTGATCGGACAGGTAGGCGAAGGCGCCACGAGTCTGGTATTGGTTTAACGAACGCACCTCTTGCTGATGCTGGCGCCACTGAGGCGAATCAGGGCTTTTACCCGGCCCTTTTGGCGGAGTAATCGAACATGCAGTAAGCACCAGCGCGGCCAGGGGCAGCAGGCGAATCATTCTGGTCATAATGATGACAAATCCTTGAGATACGTGGCAGTTATAACTGTTAATGCTAGCGTCCCGTCGTGGTAGCGTCTACGTTCAAATTATCTCAAAGCGCGATCTAAGCTATTACTCCGAAAGGGGGCTGTCTCTTTTATTGATCTCGCGCATCCTGTATGATGCGACCTGCTAACCTTATTAACGCTGGTACTACTCCCGCTCACATGACCCTTTTAGCACTCGGTATTAACCACAAAACAGCCCCGGTTTCACTGCGAGAACGCGTTACGTTTTCGCCGGATAATCTCGACCAGGCGCTGGAGAGCCTCCTTGCCCAACCGATGGTGCAGGGCGGCGTGGTGCTGTCGACGTGCAACCGTACCGAGCTGTACCTGAGCGTAGAGGAGCAGGATAACCTGCACGAAGCGCTCATTCGCTGGCTATGTGAATACCATAATCTGAACGAAGATGAGCTGCGAAATAGCCTTTACTGGCACCACGACAACGACGCGGTCAGCCATTTAATGCGCGTCGCCAGCGGCCTGGATTCACTGGTGCTTGGCGAGCCGCAGATCCTCGGGCAGGTTAAAAAAGCCTTTGCGGATTCCCAGAAAGGGCATCTGAAGGCCAGCGAACTGGAGCGCATGTTCCAGAAATCATTCTCTGTCGCCAAGCGAGTGCGAACCGAAACCGACATTGGTGCCAGTGCGGTATCTGTTGCTTTTGCTGCCTGTACTCTGGCGCGTCAAATCTTTGAATCGCTCTCCACGGTCACCGTTTTACTGGTTGGCGCAGGGGAGACCATTGAACTGGTCGCCCGTCACCTGCGCGAACACAAAGTCAAAAAGATGATTATCGCCAACCGCACCCGCGAACGTGCGCAAGCGCTGGCAGAGGAGGTCGGGGCCGAAGTGGTCTCGTTGAGCGATATCGACGCGCGCCTGCAGGAGGCGGATATTATTATCAGCTCTACCGCCAGCCCGCTGCCTATTATTGGCAAAGGCATGGTGGAGCGAGCCCTAAAATCGCGTCGTAATCAGCCGATGCTGCTGGTGGATATCGCCGTCCCGCGCGATGTCGAACCGGAAGTAGGCAAGCTGGCTAACGCGTATTTATACAGCGTGGACGATCTGCAGAGCATCATTTCGCACAACCTTGCCCAGCGTAAGGCGGCGGCGGTGCAGGCAGAGACTATTGTCGAGCAAGAAACCAGCGAATTTATGGCCTGGCTGCGGGCACAAAGCGCCAGCCAGACTATCCGTGAATACCGTGGCCAGGCTGAACAGGTTCGCAATGAACTGACGGCAAAAGCGATGGCAGCCCTCGAACAGGGCGGCGATCCGCAGGTCATCATGCAGGATCTGGCGTGGAAACTGACGAATCGTCTTATCCATGCACCAACCAAATCACTTCAACAGGCCGCCCGTGACGGGGATGACGAACGCCTGAATATTCTGCGCGACAGCCTCGGGCTGGAATAGCGCCCTCTACCCCCAATTTTATTACAAGGTGCACTTACGCCTATGAAGCCCTCTATCGTCGCCAAACTGGAAGCTCTGCACGAGCGTCATGAAGAAGTTCAGGCTCTGCTCGGCGATGCCGCGACCATTGCCGATCAGGAGCGTTTTCGCGCTCTGTCGCGTGAATATGCGCAGCTGAGCGATGTTGCGCGTTGCTTTACCGCCTGGCAGCAGGTTCAGGAAGATATTGAAACGGCGCAGATAATGCTCGACGATCCGGAAATGCGTGAAATGGCGCAGGAAGAGCTGCAGGAGGCCAGGGCCCGTTCCGAAGAGATGGAACAAGAGCTGCAGGTGCTGTTGCTGCCAAAAGATCCGGACGACGAACGCAATGCGTTTGTGGAAGTGCGCGCCGGAACCGGCGGTGATGAAGCGGCGCTTTTTGCCGGCGATCTGTTCCGGATGTACAGCCGTTATGCGGAGTCCCGTCGCTGGCGCGTGGAGATCATGAGCGCCAGCGAGGGCGAACACGGCGGCTATAAAGAGGTGATCGCCAAGATCAGCGGCGACGGTGCTTATGGCCGTCTGAAGTTTGAATCTGGCGGCCATCGCGTGCAGCGCGTGCCGGCGACTGAATCTCAGGGCCGTATCCATACCTCCGCCTGCACCGTGGCGGTGATGCCGGAACTGCCTGAAGCGGAACTGCCGGACATCAACCCGGCCGATCTGCGTATCGATACCTTCCGCTCCTCCGGCGCGGGTGGCCAGCACGTTAACACCACCGATTCTGCAATCCGTATTACCCACCTGCCCACCGGGATCGTGGTGGAGTGTCAGGATGAACGTTCACAGCACAAAAACAAAGCCAAAGCGCTGTCGGTGCTGGGTGCGCGTATCCATGCGGCAGAGGTGGCAAAACGCCAGCAGGCCGAAGCCTCTACCCGTCGTAACCTGCTGGGTAGTGGCGATCGCAGCGATCGTAACCGCACCTACAACTTCCCGCAGGGCCGCGTGACTGACCACCGTATTAACCTCACCATCTACCGTCTGGATGAGACCATGGAAGGCAAGCTCGACGCCCTGATTGAGCCCATCGTGCAGGAGTACCAGGCCGATCAGCTGGCGGCGCTGGCAGAGCAGGATTAATGGATTTTCACCACTGGCTACAGCAGGCTATTGCAGCGCTGGCGGAGAGCGAAAGCCCCCGCCGCGACGCCGAGATCCTGCTGGAGCATGTGACCGGTAAGGCACGCACCTATATTCTCGCGTTCGGTGAAACGCCACTGACGGCCGAACAGCAGGCGCAGCTGGACGAACTGCTGGCCCGACGCAAAACCGGCGAGCCGGTGGCGCATCTGGTCGGAGAACGTGAGTTCTGGTCGCTACCGCTGTATGTCTCTGCGGCCACGCTGATCCCGCGTCCGGATACCGAGTGTCTGGTGGAACAGGCGCTGGCGCGTCTGCCTGCAACTCCCTGCGAGATTCTCGATCTCGGCACCGGTACCGGTGCCATCGCGTTGGCCCTGGCCAGCGAGCGGCCCGATTGCGCTATCACCGCCGTCGACCTGATGCCCGATGCGGTGGCGCTGGCACAACGCAATGTAGCCCGCCACGCCTTAAGCAACGTCACCGTCCTTTGCAGTAGCTGGTTCAGTGCGCTGGGCAACCAGACATTCTCAATGATCGTCAGCAATCCGCCCTATATCGATGAGCTCGACCCGCATCTGTCGCAGGGCGATGTGCGCTTTGAGCCGCTGACCGCGCTGGTGGCGGCCAATGCGGGGCTGGCCGATCTTGACCACATTATTACCAGAGCGCGTCACCACTTGCAGCCAGACGGCTGGCTGTTACTGGAGCACGGCTGGACGCAGGGCGAAGCGGTACGCGAACTTTTTTGTGCGGCAGGCTATACCTCGGTGGAGACCTGCCGTGACTACGGCGGCAATGAACGCCTGACGCTGGGAAAACGGGCATGAGTTTCAGTCTGTTAATCACCCTGCATATTTCTGCCGTGGTACTCACCATCAGTTTTTTCATCCTGCGGTACTGGTGGCGTTACAGCAATAATGCGCTGATAAACGCCCACTGGGTACGCGTTGCGCCGCACTGCGTTGATACCGTCCTGTTTCTTTCCGGGGTCGGTTTAATGTGGAAAACGGGCTATCTGCCCTTTACGCAAGAAGGGGGATGGCTGACTGAGAAGCTGTTTGGCGTTATCATCTACATCGTTTTGGGTTTTATTGCGCTGGGGCGACGTCGTCCGCGCAGCCAGCAGGCGGGGTTTATCGCCTTTTTGCTGGGGCTGGTGGTGCTGTACATCATCATTAAACTCGCCACCACAAGAATACCGTTACTGGGGTAAGTATGAAGTCCTTAGCCGATTTCGAATTTAACAAAGTGCCGTTGTGCGATGGAATGGTCCAGATATCCGAGATAATCCGCGATGATTTCAACGCGCAGTATGTCTACGATGAACTGGAACATCTCGCCAGCCTGGCGCGTGAAGAAATTAGCGAAGCACGTCCACAGGAGTGGCAACTGGAAAAGCTGATTTCGCTTTTCTATGGCGAATGGGGATTCGGCGATAAACGTGGCGTTTATCGTCTGTCGGATGCCCTGTGGCTGGACCAGGTTCTGAAACACCGCCAGGGAAGCGCGGTGTCGCTGGGGGCCATTTTCCTGTGGGTGGCCCACCGTCTGGATATTCCACTGGTGCCGGTCATTTTCCCGACGCAGATGATCCTGCGCGGCGAGTGGCTGGACGGCGAAATGTGGTTAATCAATCCCTTTAACGGCGAGACGCTCAACGAGCACACCCTCGACGTCTGGTTAAAGGGGAACATCAGCCCGGTGGCTGAGCTGTTCAATGAAGATCTGGACGAAGCCGACAACGCCGAGGTGATCCGCAAATTGCTGGATACCCTCAAGTCCGCACTGATGGAAGAGCGGCAGATGGAGCTGGCCTTACGGGCCAGTGAAGTGCTGTTACAGTTCAATCCGGAAGACCCTTATGAAATCCGCGATCGTGGCCTGATTTACGTTCAACTGGAGTGCGACCACGTCGCGCTGAACGATCTGAGCTATTTCGTGGAACAGTGCCCGGAAGATCCGATCAGCGAGATGATTCGCGCGCAGATCAACTCCATCGCGCACAAACCGATTACACTGCATTAATCATAATTCCGATTCACCTTTGAATAAGGCAATCCTATGAAACAAAAAGTGGTTAGCATTGGCGACATTAATGTAGCGAACGACCTGCCGTTCGTGCTGTTCGGCGGCATGAACGTTCTGGAGTCTCGTGACCTCGCCATGCGCATCTGCGAACACTACGTGACCGTGACCCAGAAGCTGGGCATCCCGTATGTGTTCAAAGCCTCTTTTGATAAAGCCAACCGCTCCTCTATTCACTCTTACCGTGGCCCGGGCCTGGAAGAGGGGATGAAAATTTTCCAGGAGCTGAAGCAGACTTTCGGCGTGAAGATCATTACCGACGTACACGAATCCGCACAGGCGCAGCCAGTCGCAGACGTGGTTGACGTCATTCAGCTGCCTGCGTTCCTTGCCCGTCAGACCGACCTGGTCGAAGCGATGGCGAAGACCGGCGCCGTAATTAACGTGAAGAAGCCGCAGTTCGTAAGCCCTGGTCAGATGGGGAATATCGTCGATAAGTTCATCGAAGGCGGTAACGACAAGGTTATTCTGTGTGACCGTGGGGCGAACTTCGGTTATGACAACCTGGTTGTCGATATGCTGGGCTTTGGCGTTATGAAGAACGTCTCTAACCAGTCGCCGGTAATCTTTGACGTCACCCACGCGCTGCAGTGCCGCGACCCGTTTGGTGCCGCGTCTGGCGGTCGTCGCGCCCAGGTGACTGAACTGGCGCGCGCCGGGATGGCAACCGGTCTGGCCGGTCTGTTTATCGAAGCGCACCCGGATCCAGCCAACGCAAAATGCGACGGCCCGTCCGCGCTGCCGTTGGATAAGCTGGAGCCATTCCTGAAACAGATCAAAGCGATTGACGATCTGGTCAAGAACTTTGAAGAGCTGGATACCAGCAACTAATAAAAAAACCCGCCTCGGCGGGTTTTTTTTGGCCTGAAGCCAGACACGCACTCAGGCGAATATTGTCATCAGGTAGGCGGCAAACAGGGCCATATGCGCGGCACCGTTCAGCACGTTGGTACGCCCGGTAGAGAAGGATATCTGGCACAGCAGCAGCGAGGCGACCATTACGATCATCTCGGGTGCGCCCAGAGCGAACTGCAGCTCATTGCCGGTAATAAAGGCAATCAGGGTCACCACGGGTACCGTCAGGGAGATGGTGGCGAGCACTGAACCGAAGAAGAGATTCATGGCGCGCTGCACCTGGTTATTCAATACCGCTTTCAGCGCACCCAGCCCTTCCGGGGATAGTATCAACAGCGCCACCAGGAAGCCGGTAAAGGCCACCGGCGCGTTCAGCTCAGTGAGCAGCGCCTCCAGCGGATTGGCATTCATTTTGGTCACCGCAATCACGGCAATCAGGTGCACGATTAGCCAGACGGCATGCCACAGGCTACTGTGGGCGGAAGGCTTACCGTGGTGCGGATCGTCGCCGTCATCTTCATGTTCATAGACGAACAGACTCTGGTGCGTTTTGGTCTGAATAAGCAGGAACACGCCATACATGGCCGCCGAGATCAGCGCCACCAGCAGGGCTTGCCCGGTGGTGAAGTTGCCGCCCGGTAACGCCATCGGAAAGACCAGCACAATAATCGCCAGCGGGAAGAGGGCGATCAGATACTGTTTGATTCCGAACAGGTTCATATACTGGGTGGCAAATTTGCGCCCACCCAGCAGCAGCGAAAAGCCCACCAGGCCGCCGGTCACAATCATGATGATGGAATAGAGCGTATCGCGCATTAATGTCGGCGCGGCGTCGCCCGTCGCCATCAGCGCGGAAATCAGGCTAACTTCCAGAATAACAACGGAAAGGCTTAAAATGAGCGAGCCGTAAGGTTCGCCGAGACGGTGGGCCAGAACATCCGCATGGCGCACCACGCTGAATGCGCTAGAAAGGATCCCCACCAGCGCCAGGATATTAATGCCGATGACCACTGGCAGTGACTGTGTGCTTCCCCAGAAGTACAGCACAGCCAGTGCCAGCACCGGGAAAATGAGTGACGTCTCCTTGTGGCGGGTCTTAACCGCCTCATGTGTGGTTGTCATGTGTTTCTCCATCAATGCAGGTGCTTGTAATTATAGATAGAAACTGAAGGTCAATAAGTTAACAGAATTCAGTCAATTTCTGATGATGCTTTACTTGATTTTACGGTTTTTAAGATATTTAGAGCAAAGAAGCTATTATTCAGCATCTTTTCTAAATAAATAATGAATAACAATTAATTATAAATCGTTTTCGAACAGTTACTTTCTTTTTCTGGCGCCATTTGGCGTTGTCTACCACACTTAATAAGTTCAGAAAAAGAGAGGTTCACTATGCCCTATAAATCAAAAAGCGATTTACCCGATAGCGTTCAGCATGTGCTTCCTGCCCATGCGCAGGAGATCTATAAAGAGGCCTTCAATAGCGCCTGGGATCAATATAAAGATAAGGATGATCGCCGGGGTGATGACAGCCGGGAGGAGACGGCGCATAAGGTCGCCTGGGCCGCCGTCAAACAGGATTACGAGAAGGGAGAGGACGATAAGTGGCATAAAAAGCGCTAAACGCGCGTCAGGCGTGAGCGCTATCACACCGCAACACTGCAAACTTTGACGAATAAGGCGATTAATCTACCGCCGGGTTGCAAGCGGCGAGGGAATTGCATATCGTCACTGGAACTGCTTTCTAAATGAGCAGTAAAAAGACCTGGATGGTTCAAAAAAAGTTGTCGCAAGGAGGCATGCAGTGGCGGAGGTGCAATGTGTTAACGCGAGATTTCTTAATGAAGGCCGATTGCAAAACGGCCTTCGGTGCGATTGAAGAGTCGCTTCTCTGGTCGGCTGAACAGCGTGCGGCGTCGCTTGCGGCCACGCTGGCCTGCCGTCCGGACGCGGGTCCGGTCTGGATCTTCGGCTATGGTTCGTTAATGTGGAACCCGGCGCTGGAATTTGTCGAGTCGGCCACCGGTACGCTACCGGGCTGGCACCGTGCGTTCTGTCTGCGCCTGACGGCAGGACGCGGCAGCGCCTGTCAGCCGGGACGCATGCTTGCACTGAAAGAGGGCGGACGCACCACGGGGGTGGCCTACCGTCTACCCGATACCGCTCTTGAAGAGGAGCTGGCGCTGCTGTGGAAACGCGAGATGATCACCGGCTGCTATATGCCGAGCTGGTGCAAACTGGAACTCGACGATGGTCGTACCGTTAACGCGCTGGTGTTCATTATGGATCCGCGTCATCCTCTGTATGAATCTGATACCCGCACGCAAGTTATCGCCCCATTGATCGCAGCCGCCAGCGGGCCGCTGGGCACTAACGCACAATATCTCTTCTCACTCGACCAGGAGCTGACGCGTCTGGGAATGCAGGATGAGTGTCTGAATGAGCTGGTAATGAAGGTGCGAGCGTTACTGGACTGTACTCCGCCGGAGAGCCATCTGCGCCCCGGCTACGCCTGAAAAAACGCCCGGGAAGCCGGGCGTTTTCGTTTTAAGCAGCCACAAAACTAATCGAATGCTCCAGCGACTGGCTATGGCTATCGATTAACACCTCCCAGGTGCCGGTATAGGGCACCGTCAGCCAGGCATTATCCCGGTTTTGTACGCTGAGTATATCTGCCTGCGTTTTCTGCGGCGCCTTGCTGTTCATCAGATGGATATGACAACGCTCTGAGCAGCGCACCACCACCGTATCCCCACCAAAAAGTTTTAAACTTGTTTTCACCAGTGCCATTTTTTACCCCGTTATGCGAAAAAACGCGCTCCCTGCGGTTAATCCTGAGCGTGATGTTGTTCACAATCCACTCGCTGCATAACACCAAAGGGGTGGGGTTGGAGTGCTGATTTTGATCAAAAAAAAGAATAAGCCTTAAACAAAAATGACAATCTTTCTGAAAGGGCTTCACTGACGCGCATTTTCACGGTGAATGCGCGTCAGATTAAGATTAAATGCGGAAATGCCCAGCCGTCTCAGCCAGTTCGCCCGCCTGGCCCTGCAGTGCGCTGGCGGCAGCAGCAGATTGTACAACCAGCTCGGCGTTCTGCTGCACCATCCGGTCAAGATGATTCACCGCGTGGTTAATCTCCTGAATCCCTTTCATCTGCTCGTGAGTGGCGACGGTGATCTGGTGCATGATGCCGGACACACTGCCGATACTGGCCACGATCTCCTGCATGCTCTCACCCGCCAGGTGCACATAACGCGAGCCGGTAGCCACACTCTGGGTGGTTGAGTCGATCAGGGATTTGATCTCTTTCGCCGCCTGGGCGCTGCGGCTGGCCAGATTACGCACTTCGCCCGCCACCACAGCAAACCCACGCCCTTGCTCACCGGCGCGCGCCGCTTCCACCGAGGCATTCAGCGCCAGAATATTGGTCTGGAAGGCGATACCGTCGATGACGCTGGTGATATCCCCGATTTTGGCCGAGGCGCTCTCAATAGACTGCATGGTGGTGATCGCCTGAGACACCACATTGCCACCGCGCGAGGCGGCTTCGGTGGCGCGGGAGGCCTGATCGTTTGCTTGTACCGCCGACTCCGTCGACTGCGCCACCGAGGCGGTGATCTGCTCGACAGCGCTGGCGGTTTCACGCAGGCTTGAAGCCGCCTGCTCGGTGCGGCCAGAAAGGTCATGGTTCCCGGCGGCAATCTCCTGGGCGGCGGTTTTCACCGACGCGCTGGCGTCGCGCAGCTGGGCCATCACCACCGACAGCTTGTCGCTAAAGGCGTTAAAGGCGTGGGCAATCTCGGCCACTTCGTCCTGACCTTGCTCTGGCAGGCGCTGGGAGAGATCGTTGGTGCCGTTGGCGATGGCGTGCATGGCGTCGCGAATTTCCGACAGGCGTTTAAGCAGGCGGGCAATGGTGACGTGCACTACCGCGCCGGCGAGCAGGATCAAAATCACCAGCGACAGGGCGGAGGCTTTCAGCATCGAGCGCATACCGCTGGTGGCATCGTGCTGATCCAAAGCCACCACCAGCATCCACTGGGTACCCGGGATCGGCGTGGCGGCAAAGTTCTTCTCGGCACCTTTCAGCAGGCCGGTAGAGGTGTCCCCTTTTTTCAGGGCATTGAGGTCGGCACCGCTGATGGCTTCTGCAAAGGGTTTCAGCGTCAGAGCCGGATCGCTGGCGGCAATGACGCTGCCATCGCTGTTGACCAGCAGGCCGCTGCTGGCCGGCGTGGGATGGATCTCGCGCACGTTCGCCACCACGCTGTCCATCACCACATCCCCCGCCACGACGGCTTTCAGCGTCCCGTTCTCTTTAACCGGTACTGCGAAGGTGACCACCAGTTTACCGGTGCCGGCATCCACGTAGGGAGCCGTTACCGCCGGTGCGTCGGCATTCAGCACCTGCTGATACCACGGGCGTACGGTGGGGTCGTAATCGGCGGGCACGCCGGTCGGGTCAGAAAATTTCGCGGTTTTCGTCGCATAGCCCACATAGACGTTACTAAAACCCGCTGCCTGCGCCAGCTGTTTGAAGACCGGTACTGGATCTTCGGTCAGGGCCACGCTTTGCAGGGAGGTAATCGCGGTCATTTTGGTCGCAACCCAGTCGCCAATGGCGAGGCTATGACTAGAGCCGCTGCTGGCGAGCATATCGCGCTGTGTTTGCAGGTTATCCAGGCGGGTGACCTGGTAGTTGATTACGGTGTTAAGAAGTAACGCGACGAACAGACACCCGACTGCCGCCGCGATAATGCGTGCGCGAATTGACCTGAACATAAGTGAAATACCTGCTGAGTGATTGTAAAGAGCCTATCGGCAACCCAGAGGCAAACTTGATGCTGCAACCGCGTCCATAAGAAAAATATATCTACTGAAGGTTATTATTAGAAAGTTAATACTTTATCGGCGGACAGAGTCCACTGCGCCAGCTCAACCAGCGTCCCGATCTCCACGCCGTCAATCAGCGGTAGCGCCGTGATGCCACGCCCATCGGTGCAAGTTTTGCAGAGTTTAACCGGCACATTTTGCGCCGTCAGGATCTCCAGCATTTGCTGAATGTTATACCCCTCCGCAGGCTTCTGGCCGCGCAGCCCTGCCGTGACCGCATCAGACATTAAAAACAGCTTCAGCTCCGGCGCGTTGTCCTGTTCACGCAGGGCGATGGCCAGACGCAGGCTGTTGAACAGGGATTCACTTCCGTAGGCCGCCCCGTTGGCGATAATCACGATCTTCTGCATAATTTCTCCTGTTAAATGATAAGGCACGGTTATTGCTTACTGATCCTGATACCACCGACCCGGGAGAGTAAGCATGATGAAAATAACGGGCAGTCCACCCGGCGCCAGCGAATGGTTACAGCACGCAAAATTGATGCGTAAACAGCAGCTGTGCAAACTGGCACAGCTGGGTACGCTGGTCAGCCGCATTAGCCATCTGGCGCATATGCTCCAGTGCGAACGCGGCGCCTCGAATATCTGGCTCTGTTCACAGGGTGCGCTGTATGCCCCGGAGTGTAAAGCCAGCCGCGCGCTGGTGGATGAACAGCTGCTCGCTTTTCAGCAGGCGCTGGGCTCACCGCTGATGGCCAGCGCCGCGCTCTGTGAGCGCGTAGCCCATGCCCTGCATCATTTTGAACAGTTGCCCACGCTGCGCGAACAGATCATGGCCCGCACCCTGGCGGCTGACCGCGCCATGGAGCACTATAGCCGCACGCTGCGCCACCTGCTCAGTATCGTGCCGCAACTCAATGATAGCATTGACGATCCGCAAATCGCGGGCCGTTTTGTTGCCCTTTATAGTCTGATGCAGGGCAAAGAGCTGGTCGGGCAGGAGCGGGCGCTTGGCGCCATTGGCTTTACGCAGGGCTTCTTCAGCGACGAGATGCGCCAGACGCTGGTGGACCGCATCGACGGTCAGCAGGCCTGCTTTGACGTTTTTCTCTCACTTACCCCTCAGCAGTTGCAGGAGCATTTCACCTTAAGCACCCCCGGCGCGGAGGCGGAACAGCTGCGTCGTCAGGCCTGCACCCGACAGCCTGCTGCGGACAACGGCGTGCTGGCGCTGCACTGGTTTTCACTGCTGACCGAGCGGCTGGAACACCTGCGCAGCCAGGAAGAGCTGCTCATTGCCGATCTGATGATTGCCGTCGATCGGCTGATTACCCACGCCGACGACTACCCGCCGGAAGCTGCGGCGGTCGGTGAGCCCCTCGGCCACTATCCTGTTCAGCCACTCTTACCGCTGGTTCGCCAGCAGGCGCGCGAGATTGAGCAACTATCGCAGCAGCTGGCATCGATGCGCGACACCCTGGAGGAGCGCAAGATCATCGATAAAGCCAAAAGCGTGCTGATGACTCATCAGCAGATGAGCGAAGATCAAGCCTGGTGTCAGCTGCGTAAGATGGCGATGGACAAGAACCAGCGCATGGTTGATATCGCCCGGGCGCTGCTCACCGTGAAGGCACTCTGGCAGGTAACACCAAAGGAGTAGTTGCACGGTCTGTGGGCATTTGCTGCATGGTTGGGGTGCGTTTTGCTGCCGCCTGGCGTGAAAAAGCCCGCAAATGAAGCCGTTAAAAGCTGGCATCACCTTTGCATTAACTCATTAACCATTTTCGACGACGAGCCAACGGCGGCGCGTCAGTCTTCGGGATAAAGGCGTCCTGCAGTGCTTCGGCACTGTCGGACGCTTTTTTTTTGGCTTTTTTTCAGGAGTGGGCATGGTGGAGTGGACGAGACGGCGATTTTTACAGGCCAGCGCGCTGGCAGGCGGGGCGATGATGTTACCCGGCATCATGCAGGCGGCCTGGGCTGCAGGCTCAGATAAGCCAGAACTGGAAACCGTACGCGTCGGATTTATTCCGCTGACGGACTGCGCCCCGGTGGCTATCGCGGCCCTCAAAGGGTTCGATAAAAAATATGGGATCACCATCGTGCCCACCAAAGAGGCGAGCTGGGCGGCGGTGCGAGACAAGCTGGTCGCCGGCGAGCTGGACGCGGCCCACATTCTCTATGGCCTGCTGTATGGCCTGGAGCTGGGGATTGCCGGTAAGGCCACGCCGATGGCGAACCTGATGACCCTGAACCAGAACGGCCAGGCTATTACCCTGTCGATGGATCTGGCGGAGCAGGGGATACGGGATGCCGAAGGGCTGCACAAGCAGGCCTCTCAGCAGGCGCCGGGGACCTACACCTTCGCCCATACCTTTCCCACTGGCACGCATGCCATGTGGCTCTACTACTGGCTGGCAAGCGCAGGAATTAACCCCTTTGACGATGTGCGCACCGTGGTGGTGCCGCCGCCGCAGATGGTGATGAACATGCGCATCGGCAACATGGTGGGCTTTTGCGTCGGCGAGCCGTGGAACGCCCGCGCCATCAACGACCGAATTGGTTTTACCGCCGCCACCAGCCAGGCGATCTGGCCGGATCACCCTGAAAAAATTCTTGGTACCCGCAGCGCATGGGTAGCGCAGCACCCCAATACCGCCCGGGCGCTGGTCTGTGCCGTAATGGAGGCGCAACGCTGGATCGACGCCTCACCGGAGAATAAACGCGAAACCGCGCAAATTCTTGCCCGCCGGGCCTGGCTCAATACGAAAGAGCAGTATCTCACGGGCCGAATGTTGGGGGCGTACGACAACGGCCTTGGCGACCGCTGGCAGGACAGTCACCCGATCCGCTTTTTTGACGAGGGGGCAGTCAGCTATCCCTGGCACTCCGATGGCATGTGGTTTTTGACCCAGTTCCGCCGTTGGGGGTTGTTGAAAAGCGACCCGGACTATGCCGCTCTCGCCAGCCGCATCAATCGCACTGATATCTGGCAGGAGGCCGCCACGGCGGTCGGCGGGATCACCGCACCCACTTCACCCATGCGCAGCAGCACCCTGATGGACGGCACCGTCTGGAACGGAACCGATCCGAAAGCCTATGCCCGCAATTTTGCCATTCACCGTACGGAGGCCTGATATGAAACATCTGCAAAACACCAAAGCGGCGGTGGAGACGCCCGTCACCGGGGAAGTCATTACGCTGCCGCCGGTTCAGGTGCGTCGGCGCGCCCCGGCATTTGCCCGCCGAATGAACGGTTTTTTACAACAGCTTATCCCGGCCGTACTGGGTCTTGGGTTGCTGGTGCTCTGCTGGCAGCTGGCCGCCATCAACAGTAAAGGTTTCCCTACGCCGCTCAGCACTCTGGAGTCGGCGAGAACCCTGTTTGCAGATCCGTTCTATCGTGACGGGCCAAACGACATGGGTATCGGCTGGAATGTGCTGGCCTCGCTGCAGCGCGTGGCGGTGGGGTTCGGCCTCGCCGCGCTGGTGGGGATCCCTCTTGGCTTCCTGATTGGCCGTTTTGTCTTCTTCTCACGCATGTTCACCCCGCTTGTCGCGCTGCTGCGGCCGGTCAGTCCGCTGGCCTGGCTGCCGATTGGTCTGCTGCTATTCCAGAAAGCCGAACCGGCCTCCAGCTGGACCATTTTTATCTGCTCTATCTGGCCGATGGTGATCAACACCGCCGAGGGGGTACGCCGCATACCGGAGGACTACCTCAACGTGGCGCGGGTGCTGCAACTCTCCGAGTGGACCGTGATGCGCCGCATTCTCTTCCCCGCCGTATTGCCTGCGGTACTCACCGGGGTGCGCCTCTCAATTGGTATTGCCTGGCTGGTGATTGTCGCCGCCGAGATGCTAACCGGCGGACTGGGTATCGGCTTCTGGATCTGGAACGAGTGGAACAACCTCAATGTTGAAAACATTCTCATCGCCATCGTCATTATCGGCGTGGTCGGGTTACTGCTGGAGCAGGGGCTGATGCTCATCGCCCGCCGCTTCAGCTGGCAGGATAAATAAGGAGCGCAAATGAAACCATTAATTCAGGTCCAGGCCGTTAGCCAGCGTTTTTCCACCGCCAGCGGCGAGTTTCTGGCGCTGCAGAATGTCTCGTTCGATATCCACGAAGGGGAAACCGTCAGCCTGATTGGCCACTCCGGCTGCGGGAAATCGACGCTGCTAAATCTGATTGCCGGGATTACGTTGCCCACCGAAGGGGGACTGATTTGCGATAACCGCGAAATCGCCGGGCCGGGACCGGAGCGGGCGGTGGTCTTCCAGAATCACTCCCTGCTGCCGTGGCTCACCTGCTTCGACAATGTGGCGCTGGCGGTGGATCAGGTCTTTCGCCGCACCATGAGCAAGGCTGAGCGTAAAGAGTGGATTGAGCACAATCTCGACCGCGTGCAGATGGGCCACGCCCTGCACAAGCGCCCGGGAGAGATCTCGGGCGGCATGAAGCAGCGTGTCGGCATCGCCCGGGCGCTGGCCATGAAGCCAAAAGTCCTGCTAATGGATGAGCCGTTCGGCGCGCTTGATGCCCTGACCCGTGCCCATCTGCAGGACTCCGTGATGAACATTCAGCAGGCGCTTAACACCACCATTGTGTTGATTACTCACGACGTCGACGAGGCGGTGCTGCTCTCGGACCGGGTGCTGATGATGACCAACGGCCCGGCGGCGACGGTGGGGGAGATCCTGCGCGTCGACCTGCCGCGCCCGCGCAACCGGGTGCAGCTGGCGGACGATAGCCGGTATCACCACATGCGTCAGCAGATCCTGCACTTCCTCTACGAAAAACAGCCGAAAGCGGCCTGAGGACTCTCTATGCGACTGGTCATCATCGGCAACGGCATGGCGGCAACGCGGCTGATTGAGGCACTGACAGCCCGTGCTCCAGGTCGCTTTGCTATCACCGCGATCGGCGATGAGCCGTGTCACGCCTATAACCGCATTCAGCTTTCACCCCTACTGGGGGGCGAGAAGGCGTTTGCCGACATCGGTTATCACGATGACGACTGGTATCAACAGCGCGGGGTCGAGGTCATTAACGGCGAGCAGGTGGTTCGGGTCGATATCGCGGCCCGTTTACTTCATACCGATGCGCGTAGCCTGGCGTGGGATGAACTTGTATTCGCCACCGGCTCGCAGCCTATCGTGCCGCCGATCCCGGGCAGTCACCAGCCGCATGTTTTTACCTTTCGTACCCAGGCCGATGTTGAAGCCATTCTCTCGACCCCTGGCCCTGCGGTGGTGCTGGGCGGCGGGGTGCTCGGCGTTGAAGCCGCTGCGGCGTTGAAACGAAGCTGTGACAACGTCACTTTGGTGCATCGCGGCCCCTGGCTGATGGATCAGCAGCTGGATCAGCAGGCCGGAGCCTTGCTGGAAGAGGCCCTGTGCGAGCGCGGTATTCACAGCGAGCTGGAGTGCGCCATCCGCGAGATCCACCCCCAGCACGTCACGCTCAGCACCGGGCGAGACCTCTGTGCCACCCGCGTGCTACTGGCGACGGGAGTGAAACCCCGCATCGCGCTGGCCCAGGAGAGCGGGGTCCCGTGCGGGCGCGGCATCCTGGTGAACCAGCAGATGCAGAGTGCCATTGAGGGCGTTAGCGCCATTGGCGAATGTTGCGAACTGGACGGCCAGACCTGGGGAGTGGTCGCCCCTTGTCTGGCGCAGGCGGAGGTGCTGGCGGCGCGGCTGGCAGGAGAATATTGCGCACCCTTTGCCGCCACTGAAAGCGGGATGCGCCTGAAGGTGACAGGGATAGAGCTCTTCAGCGCCGGTCAGGTCGCGGCCGGAGAGGGGGATGCCCTCTGGACCAGCTGGGATCCCCTGACCCGGCACTATCGTCGATTACTGATTCGCGACGGCAGGCTTGCGGGCGTGCTGTTGCTGGGAGAGTGCCGCAGCGCGGCAACCTTCACGGACTTACTGGCTCAGTCAGAACCCGCCCAGGCGGACTGGCTGTTCGATCGATTCACAACGCAGCCGCAGGTTGCAGGACAGAACGCTATGACAAAACCAACGTTGGTGGTGGTAGGGCACGGTATGGTCGGTCACCATTTTCTGGAAGAGTGCGTAAAACACAATCTGCACCAGCAATATCAGATTGTAGTCTTTGGCGAGGAGCGATACGCCGCCTATGACCGCGTCCATCTTTCTGAATATTTTGCCGGACGCAGCGCCGACTCTCTGTCGATGGTTGAGGGGGATTTCTTTGCCGATCATGGGATCGAACTGCGCCTTTCCCGGCAGGTGGTGGCGATCGATCGCGATGCACGCGTTGTGCGGTCTGCCTCGGGGCATGAAACCCACTGGGACAAGCTGGTCCTGGCAACCGGCTCTTATCCCTTTGTGCCGCCGGTGCCGGGGCATGATCTGCCGGGTTGCTTTGTCTACCGTACCCTCGACGATCTGGACCAGATCGCCGCACAGGCGAAAAATTCGCGTACCGGGGTGGTCATTGGCGGCGGGCTGCTGGGGCTCGAAGCCGCCAACGCCCTGAAACAGCTGGGGCTGGAAACGCATGTAGTGGAGTTTGCCCCCAATCTGATGGCGGTGCAGCTCGACAACGACGGGGCAGCCATGCTGCGACGCAAAATCGAAGCCCTCGGGGTAGGGGTACACACCAGCAAAGCGACCAGCGAAATTACCATGACGCAGGCCGGTCTGGTGCTGCGCTTTGCCGACGGCGGCGAGCTGGCGACCGATATGGTGGTCTTCTCGGCGGGGATCCGCCCCCAGGACGCCCTGACCCGGGCGAGCGGGCTTCAGCTCGGCGAACGCGGCGGAATTTGCATTGATAACCAGTGCCGCACGCCGGATAAGGATATCTATGCGATTGGTGAATGCGCCCTGTGGGAGGGCAAGATCTACGGGCTGGTCGCCCCGGGTTATCAGATGGCCCGCGTGGCCGCCGCCACCCTTGCCGGTGAAGAAAGCGGTTTTACAGGGGCGGATATGAGCACCAAGCTCAAGCTGCTGGGGGTGGATGTCGCCTCGTTTGGCGATGCACATGGCCGCACGCCGGGCGCTCTGTGCTATCAGTGGACGCACGGCCCGCAGCAGATCTATAAAAAAATCGTGGTCAGCGCCGACAACAAAACCCTGCTGGGGGGCGTGCTGGTAGGCGATGCAGCAGAGTACGCCACCCTGGTGCAGATGATGCTCAACGGCATTGCGCTGCCGAAAGATCCGGAGACCCTGATCCTGCCCGCCAGCGTCGGGAACGCGCCGAAAGCCCTCGGCGTGGCGGCCCTGCCGGAGAGCGCGCAAATCTGTTCCTGTCATAACGTCAGCAAAGGGGATATCTGCCAGGCGGTCAGCAGCGGCGCGGGCGATATGGGGGCCATCAAGCAGTGCACCAAAGCGGCCACCGGCTGCGGCGGCTGCAGCGCGCTGGTGAAGCAGGTGATGGAGTACCAACTGGCGGCCCAGGGTGTGGAGGTGAAAAAAGATATTTGTGAACACTTCCCCTACTCACGCCAGGAGATCTACCACCTGGTTCGCGTCAACCGCATTCATACCTTTGATCAGCTGATTAGCCGCTACGGCAGGGGCCACGGGTGTGAAATCTGTAAACCGCTGGTGGGATCGGTGCTGGCATCGTGCTGGAACGAATACCTGCTGAAGCCGGCGCATCTGCCCCTGCAGGACACCAACGATCGCTACTTCGCCAATATTCAAAAAGATGGCACCTACTCGGTAGTGCCGCGGATGGCCGCCGGAGAGGTGACCGCGGACGGGCTGATCGCCATCGGGCAGATCGCCAAACGTTATCAACTCTACAGCAAAATCACCGGCGGGCAGCGTATCGATCTCTTTGGTGCCCGGCTGGATCAATTACCGGACATCTGGCGCGAGCTGGTCGCGGCGGGTTTCGAAACCGGGCATGCCTACGGTAAATCGCTGCGCACCGTCAAATCCTGCGTGGGGTCGACCTGGTGCCGTTACGGGGTGCAGAACTCCACCGGTCTCGCCGTCACCCTGGAGAATCGCTACAAGGGATTGCGGGCCCCGCACAAAATCAAAATGGCCGTCTCCGGCTGTACGCGCGAGTGCGCTGAAGCCCAGAGCAAAGACGTGGGGGTGATTGCCACCGATAAGGGCTGGAATCTCTATCTGTGCGGTAACGGCGGCATGAAGCCGCGCCATGCCGATCTCTTCGCCAGCGATCTTGACGACGCGACCCTGATCCGTCTGGTGGATCGCTTCCTGATGTTCTATATCCGCACCGCCGATCGTCTGCAGCGTACCAGTACCTGGATGGATAACCTTGAAGGAGGGCTGGAGTATCTTCGTGAGGTAATCATTGAAGACAGCCTCGGTATTGCCGCGGAGCTGGAGCAAGAGATGGCGCGCGTGGTGGATACCTACCAGTGCGAATGGCAAACCACCCTTGCGGATCCTCACCGTCTGGCGTTGTTCCGCAGTCAGGTTAACGAGGCGGCACCGGTTCAGCACAAACGCTGGCAGGCGATCTGCGGGATTGACGAGATCCCCGAGCAGGCCGGGATTGGCGCCCGACTGGGTGAACAACAGATTGCGCTGTTCCGCTTTGGCAAAGCGGTCTATGCGCTGGACGATCTGGAGCCGGGCAGCAGCGCGAATGTGCTGTCGCGCGGTATTCTGGGCGACGCGGGCGGCGAGCCGGTGGTGATTTCGCCACTCTATAAAACGCGCATTCGCCTGCGCGATGGCCGCCAGTGTGATACCGGTGAGCAGGCCGTGCGCGCCTGGCCGGTTAAAATCGAAGGCAATCAGGTGTGGGTCAGCAGCGAAGCGCTGCTCATGCGCGCGGAGGCCTCATGAGTGAAACCCGAACCACCTGTCCCTACTGCGGCGT
Source organism: Leclercia sp. UBA1284 (assembly GCF_002308415.1). Classification (NCBI taxonomy): domain Bacteria; kingdom Pseudomonadati; phylum Pseudomonadota; class Gammaproteobacteria; order Enterobacterales; family Enterobacteriaceae; genus Leclercia; species Leclercia sp. UBA1284. The sequence goes on along the minus strand of NZ_DBUS01000006.1, from coordinate 1,654,602 downwards.
AGGCTGCGGCGTAGTGGCCCGCGTTGAGGCGGGTTCCGTCACCGTGCGGGGTGATGAGCAGCACCCGGCCAACTTTGGGCGACTGTGCGTCAAAGGTTCTGCGCTCGGGGAGACCACGGGATTAGCAGGCCGGTTATTGCAACCAGAGCTGGATAACCAGCCGGTGAGCTGGCCCCGGGCGCTGGATGCGGCGGGTCAGCGGCTGCGTGAAATTATTGACCGCTTCGGCCCGCAGGCAGTGGCGTTTTATGCCTCGGGCCAGCTGTTGACGGAAGACTACTACGCTGCCAACAAGCTCATGAAGGGATTCATCGGCGCCGGCAACATCGACACCAACTCACGGCTCTGCATGTCGTCAGCGGTGGTGGGATACAAGCGCGCCTTTGGGGAAGATATGGTGCCGTGCAGTTATCAGGACATCGAAAACAGCGATCTGGTGGTGCTGGCAGGCTCGAACGCCGCCTGGACCCATCCGGTGCTCTATCAACGTCTGGTGCAGGCGCGCGCAGCGAATCCGGCGCTGAAGGTGGTGGTTATCGATCCCCGTCGTACCGCCACCTGCGATATCGCCGACCTGCATATTAATCTGGCGCCGGGCAGCGATGCGGGACTCTTTGTCGGCTTGCTTAATGCGCTTGGCGCGGGCGATAGCGAGGCCCAACAGCGGGCGCGCGACTGGCCTGTGAGCCGGGTGGCGGCCTTCTGCGAACTGCCCACCAGGGTCGTGGAGACCTTCTATCAGTGGTTTATCGCCGCCCCGCGGGCCATTACGCTCTACACCATGGGCATTAACCAGTCCGCCAGCGGCAGCGACAAATGCAATGCCATCATCAACGTCCATATTGCCAGCGGCAAAATCGATCGCGAAGGGTGCGGCCCCTTTTCGCTGACCGGGCAGCCAAATGCGATGGGAGGCCGCGAGGTGGGCGGGCTGGCCAATCAGCTGGCGGCACACATGAATTTTGAGCCGGACGATCTTAGCCGGGTGGCCCGTTTCTGGGGTACAGAGCGGCTGGCGCAAACGCCGGGGTTGATGGCGGTAGAGTTGTTTGATGCCATCGCCCGGGGCGAGGTGAAGGCGGTCTGGATCATGGGCACCAATCCGGCGGTGTCGCTGCCCGATAGCCACACGGTGTGCCAGGCGCTGGCTGCCTGTCCGCTGGTGATCGTCTCTGAGGTGATGCGCGACACCGACACCAGCCGTTTCGCCCATGTACGCTTTCCGGCGCTGGGCTGGGGCGAAAAGGAGGGCACCGTCACCAACTCCGAGCGGCGTATCTCGCGCCAGCGGGCGTTTTTGCCCGCCCCAGGCGAGGCGAAACCCGACTGGTGGATTATCGCCCGTATCGCAGAGCAGCTTGGGCACGGCGCGGCCTTTAGCTGGCAACATCCCCATGAAATCTTCTGTGAACATGCCGCGCTCACGGCATTCGAAAACCCGGGCACGCGGGCGCTAAATCTGGGAGCGCTGGCAAATCTGAGCCGGGAACAGTGGGATACGCTCACCCCCTGGCAGTGGCCGCTGGACAGGGCGCGCCTGCAACGGGCCCAACTGGTGGCGGTTACGCCGCAGCGGCACGGCGCCACGCCAGAGGCGCTGTACCCCTTCATTCTTAACAGCGGGCGGGTGCGCGATCAGTGGCATACCATGACCCGTACCGGTTACGTAGCCAGATTAATGCAGCACTGCGACGAACCGACGGTGGAGGTAAGCGTCAGCGATGCCGCGCGCCTGGGGCTGCACGACGATCGGCTGGCCCGCATCAGCTCCCCTCGCGGGGTGATGGTGGCCCGGATCCGCGTCAGCAAGGCCCTGCGCGACGGCGAGCTCTTCGCCCCCATGCACTGGAACAGCGTCTTTGCCCGTCAGGGGAAGATCAACGCGCTGGTGGAAGGGCTGCGCGATCCGCTCTCCGGTCAGCCAGAGTGCAAACAGACTGCGGTTCGGGTCATGCCCTGGCAGCCCGGGTGGCAGGGGGAGCTCTACAGCCGCGAGGCGCCGGAACTGCCCGGTTATGTCACCTGGTGGCGTAAAGCGGCAACCGGTGTGCAGCGGTTTACGCTGGCCGCGGACCGACCGCTGCTGGAGGAATTAATGAATCACTGCAGCGCACGCGGCTGGCAACTGCAGGTGGCCCAGAGCGGGACGCAGAGTAACCTGCTGGCCTGGCACAATGGCGCGCTGATGCTGGGGTTCTGGAGCGGCACCGAACGCCCCGAACTGGCGCATCAGGCCATTAGCGAAGCCTTTGACCAGCCGCCCCGGACGCTGGATGCCCGGCATGCTCTGCTCAGCGGGCAGGGGGCGAACGAGCGCCCCGCGCAGGGGCGCATCGTCTGCAGCTGTTTTAGCGTCGGGGAGGAGGCGATCCGTCAGGCGATTGCCGGGGGATGTGAGTCGGCAGTTGCCCTGGGCGCCGCACTGCGCTGTGGCACCAACTGCGGCTCCTGCATTCCGGAGCTAAAAGGGCTGCTGGCGCAGTGTCAGGTTATTCCTGAAAATTCCCCTTAAGGCTGCAAAAGGCGTCACAAAACGTTAAAGTATGGGGGTGTTTTTGATTTTCACAGGGCCCCCTTTACGACATTAATGGCTGTGTTACCTCGCGTCAGAATCCTGATCCCGATCCTTCTTTCCCTCGCTGGAAGCGTTACTGCTGCGCCTAACACCTTCGTTGAACAGGCACAAAATCCTTTCGATAACAATAACGATGGCTTACCCGATCTCGGCCTCGCCCGTCCTACCGGTGAGGGCGAGAAACATCTGGCGGAGATGGCAAAAGCCTTTGGTGAAGCCAGCATGACCGACAACGGCCTGACAACCGAGGAGCAGGCCCGGCTGTTTGCCTTCGGCCAGGTGCGGGATGTGGTGAGCGAGCAGGTCAATCAGCAAATCGAATCCTGGCTTCAGCCCTGGGGCAACGCCAGCGTTGATCTGCTGGTAGATCAGGAGGGGAATTTCACCGGCAGCCACGGTAGCTGGTTTATTCCCTGGCAGGATAACAACCGTTTTCTGAGCTATAGCCAGATGGGTTTAACCCAGCAGGAGGACGGGCTGGTCGGTAATGCGGGGGTGGGGCAGCGTTGGATTGCCGGCAACTGGCTGGTGGGCTACAACACTTTCTATGACAACCTGCTGGATGAAAACCTGCAGCGTGCGGGCGTGGGGGCCGAGGCGTGGGGTGAATATTTGCGGCTTTCAGCCAACTACTATCATCCGCTGGCCAGCTGGCGCAACGCCACTGCGCTGGAGGAGCAGCGGATGGCGCGGGGGTACGACGTGACCGCCAGAGCCTGGCTGCCGTTCTACCATCACCTCAATACCAGCGTCAGCTTCGAACAATATTTTGGCGATAACGTCGATCTGTTTCACAGCGGTACCGGCTACCATAATCCGCTGGCGGTGAACCTGGGGCTGGATTACACCCCCATCCCGCTGTTGACCTTTACCGCAGCCCATAAACAGGGCGAGAGCGGCGTAAGTCAGAACAACCTTGGGCTGAAGGTAAATTATCGCTTTGGCGTACCGCTAAAAAAACAGCTCTCGGCCAGCGAAGTCGCCGCGAGCCGATCGCTACGCGGCAGTCGCTACGATCCGGTTGAGCGCCAGAACCTGCCGGTGATGGAGTTTCGCCAGCGTAAGACGCTCTCCGTTTGGCTGGCTACACCCCCCTGGGATCTGAAGCCGGGCGAGACGGTGATGCTCAAATTGCAAATACGCAGTGCTCACGGCGTGCGTCAATTGCACTGGCAGGGAGATGCTCAGGCGCTGAGTCTGACCTCGCCGGCTAACGCGAATGACAGCGATGGCTGGAGCATCATTATGCCCGCCTGGGATGATAGCGAAGGGGCGAGTAACCGCTGGCGGTTGTCAGTGGTGGTGGAAGATGAAAAGGGGCAGCGTGTCTCCTCCAATGAGATCACGCTCGCGCTGACGGAACCGCTGCTGGCGGCGCCTGCAGATGACCCGCGCTGGAACTTGCTGCCGGAAGAGTGATTAGAAAATACGCTCCTGATGGACCCATACCGCCGCTTCAACGCGGGATTTCAGCTTCATCTTTTTCAGCATATGTTTTACATGCACTTTTACCGTGCTTTCGGTGATATCCAGACGACGAGCAATCATTTTGTTCGGCAACCCCTGGGCAATCAGCTTCAGGATATCGCGCTCACGTGGAGTCAACTGGCTGACGTCACGATCTGAGGTGGCGCGGTTGGCGCGCAGGCTGGCGGCCAGCACCGGGGTAAGAGCCTCGCTCAGAACCATTTCACCGGCGGCGGCTTGCTGCAGCGCTTTGAGCAGATCTTCCGGCTCCATATCTTTCAGCAGATACCCATCCGCACCACGCTTGAGCGCGGTAACGACATCTTCTTCATGATTGGAGACGCTAAAGACCACCACGCGGCCTGAGAGCGAGCGTTCACGCAGCTTATCCAGCGTCTCCAGACCGTTCATCCCCGGCATGTTGAGATCGAGCAAGATCAGATCCGGGTCGAGGGCATCGGCAAGTTCAATACCCTGCTCGCCATTGCTGGCCTCACCGACCACCGTAATGTCCTGCGCCATGCTGATCAGTTGTTTCACGCCGGTGCGCAGCATCGGATGATCGTCGATTAACAGGATTGTGGCTGGCTCCTGGTTAGTCATCATGTTCTCCTTGAGAAGATAAATGGGGCTTTTCGGGAATAAAGGTCACCACCACTTCGGTACCGCCGGTGTCGACCCGACGTACCTGGCAATCCCCGCGCAGACTCTGCGCACGGTCTCGCATAATGATTAAACCGTAGTGGTTACTTCGTTCGGCATTTTCCGGCAGGCCGCAGCCGTTGTCGCGGACCCGGAGTCGAACCTGATTTTCATGTTGACTCACGGTCAGCGTCACCGCCGTGGCACCGGAATGTTTCAACGCATTGCTTAACGCTTCCCGGGCAATTTGCAGCAGATGGATCGCCTGATGGGAGGGGACAAAGCGCGGCGGCAACTGGTAATCGAGCTGCACCGGGAAACCGAGTCGGGCACTATACTCCTGGCAGCTGGCCTCCAGCGCCGGGCGCAGGCCTGGCTCAGTCAGCTGCAGGCGGAAGGTAGTGAGCAGCTCGCGAAGCTGTACCCAGGAGGTATTCAGCTCGTTGCGGATCTGGCTCAACAGCTGTTTGCTGCTCTCAGGCAGCCCCTCGTCCTGCATCTGCAGGCAGCTCACCTGCATCTTCATACAGGAGAGCGACTGGGCAATAGAGTCGTGCAGTTCGCGCGCAATGGTAGCGCGCTCTTCCATTACGATAAGCTGCTGCTGTTTTTCCTGATGTCGGTCGAGGGCCAGCGTAGCCGTCAGCTGCTCGACCAGCGTATCCACCAGTTGCTGCTGATCGTGGCTGAGATGGCGGCCAGCGGGCAGCGTCGCCAGTAAGATCCCGTACTGATAGAGGTTATCGGCCAGCCGCCACTTAAGCGGGGTGCCGCTGGTGGTCAGGGGAGGGAGATGTCGCGGGCAGAGATGACAGCCGATTTCGTCGCAACTCATGTCCGACTGGCAGGTAAACTCCTGATGATTCTCTTCATCCTCCACGTCGTAGACGCGCAGTTCGATATCATGCAGCAAAGTCAGATTCTGTAACCCATTCAGTACCGGCGACAGACGTTCGCACAGCGGTACCCGGGAGTGCAGGCGGCGATTGGCCTGCCAGAGGAAAGAGAGGATCTCATTTTTTTGTTCAAGGCCGGCGGTCTTTTCGCGTACCCGCTGTTCGAGCACCGCATAGCTCTCTGCCAGTTCAGCAGACATGGTATTCAGGGCATCGCCCAGCATCGCCATCTCGTTACGACCGCTAATATTCGCGCGACGAGTAAAGTCGCGCTCGGTGACGGCGCGCGCCATAGCCAGCAATTGCCGCCAGGGGTGCAGCAACTTTGCACGTAGCCAGATGATGGTAAAGACCAGCAGCAAACACATAAATACCGTCATCAGCCGGTGCAGGAATACCACTCGCTCAATGCGTTTTTCCGTACTCAGATCGATGGCGGTGACCAGAGCGTCGATGCGCCCGACAAAGGTCGCGACATCCCCGGCCACGCTGTCTGCGCTTTGCGCCTGCTTAAGCCCCGGAGCCAGTTGGCCGTGCCAGTAACCCTGCAGCGCCTGCAGCTGGGCTTGTTGCCCGTCGCGTTGTGCCGCTCTTTGCAGGTCTTTGCTGAAGGCCGTTTTCTCCATCTCGTCGAGTAGCGGTTGATCTTTCTCTTCGAGCGGTACGGCCGCCAGTAGCCGGTAGCTCTGCATCCGCAACGATCCGGCTTTGTTTATCGCATGCGCACTGCCTTGCACGCCCTGTACCAGCCAGCCAGAGATCGCCATGCCGGTCACCCCTATAGCGGTAGACAGCAACACAATCAGCACCAGTTGATTAACCAGGGTGAGCGGCGAAAAACAGCGTTTAAACATAGGGCGGTGTGGCTCCTGACAATGCCTGGACTCGGAGGAGCCTTATTCTCGGGCATACCCTGGAGTATACCCATACCTCTAAAGGATTACCCACAAATTGCCATAAGTATGATGAATGGGAGGAGACGCGAGGGCGGTATGAGCAGTAGCGTGAAAAACCACACCTTTTTAAGCGTTAAATACTACTCACTTCGAGTGATGTGGAAATTTTTAACAAATTTTCGCCCACTTTTCCTTTGATTTGCATCAACTTACCGCCAGCTTAAAACCCTAATGTTTGCAGCATCTTTTGATAATCAGAGGTGTCTATGAGTCACTCATCTGCCCCAAAGCGGGCAACAGGGGCTGTTATTACAGAATGGCGTCCGGAAGATCCGGCATTCTGGCAACAGCGCGGTCAACGTGTTGCAAGTCGTAATTTATGGATTTCCGTGCCTTGTCTGCTGCTGGCGTTCTGCGTCTGGATGCTGTTCAGTGCGGTAGCGGTTAACTTACCCAAAGTGGGTTTTAATTTTACCACCGATCAACTCTTTATGCTGACGGCCTTACCGTCGTTGTCCGGGGCGCTGCTGCGCGTTCCTTATGCCTTTATGGTGCCTGTGTTTGGTGGCCGCCGCTGGACGGCGTTCAGCACCGGCATCATGATCATTCCTTGCGTGTGGCTGGGTTTTGCGGTGCAGGACACCTCTACGCCGTTTAGCGTCTTTGTCATCATCTCACTGCTGTGCGGCTTTGCCGGCGCAAACTTCGCGTCCAGTATGGCGAATATCAGCTTCTTCTTCCCGAAAGCCAAGCAGGGTGGTGCGCTGGGCATTAACGGTGGACTGGGGAACATGGGGGTGAGCGTGATGCAGCTGCTTGCTCCGCTGGCTATTTCCATGTCCATCTTCGCTGTCTTCGGCGGAACCGGGGTTGAGCAACCGGATGGTTCCTCTCTGTACCTCGAAAATGCTGCCTGGATCTGGGTACCCTTCCTCGTGGTCTTTACCCTGGCGGCGTGGTTCTTTATGAACGATCTGTCAGCATCGAAGGCCTCTCTGAGCGAGCAGTTGCCGGTGCTGAAGCGCGCGCACCTGTGGGTGATGGCATTACTGTATCTGGCGACCTTCGGCTCCTTTATCGGTTTCTCTGCGGGTTTTGCCATGCTGTCAAAAACGCAGTTCCCGGAAGTCCAGATCCTGCACTTCGCCTTCTTTGGTCCATTCATTGGCGCACTGGCACGTTCTCTGGGCGGTATGGTGTCTGACCGACTGGGCGGCACCCGCGTAACGCTGGTGAACTTTGTGGTGATGGCCATCTTCTGTGCGCTGCTGTTCATGACACTGCCATCGCACGGGGAAGGGGGCAGTTTTATTGCCTTCTTTGGGGTATTTATGGTGCTGTTCCTGACCGCCGGACTGGGAAGCGCTTCAACGTTCCAGATGATCTCAGTTATTTTCCGTAAGCTGACCATGGATCGCGTCAAAGCCCAGGGCGGCAGTGAAGAGCAGGCGATGCGTGAAGCGGGTACCGACACCGCCGCGGCGCTGGGCTTTATCTCGGCGATTGGCGCGATTGGCGGCTTCTTTATCCCTAAAGCCTTTGGTATCTCCCTTGAGCTGACCGGCTCACCGGCCGGTGCCATGAAAATCTTCCTTGTTTTCTATATCGTCTGCGTCCTGGTGACCTGGCTGGTATATGGCCGTAATTCCAATAAAAATAAGTAATATTTGATTATCCGTTTGCGCGGCTCGATGCCGCGCTTTTTTTTAGCCGTAATTAGTTACAACATACTTAACGGTGTGGGCAGTCGGGTAGCCCATGCAGCAGTGTGATCGCCATCGTCTGACAGGGCTACCTACCCCTTAATACCTCCGGGCAGAAATGACCCCTTGCATATTGTACGATAAATAAATAATATCCTTTAAAAACAAATAATTAATAGATTTATCTTTATACCGCTTTGGTGGTATGGCTTCGTTTGTCCTTTGCTCCAGACCCCCTTCGCCTTGATCGTTATCAATTCTCACCATCTTTCATAGCGTTACCTTCGCGGCAAATCAGCAATGTCGATTTAGAGAGCCACAGGCTCCACACAGGAGATACCCGATGAGCAAATTTTTGGACCGGTTTCGCTACTTCAAACAGAAGGGCGAAACTTTTGCCGATGGGCACGGCCAGGTTCTGGAGACCAACCGGGACTGGGAAGACGGTTACCGTCAACGCTGGCAGCATGACAAAGTTGTGCGTTCTACCCACGGCGTAAACTGCACTGGCTCATGTAGCTGGAAAATTTTCGTTAAAAATGGTCTGGTGACCTGGGAAGTCCAGCAAACCGATTACCCGCGCACCCGCCCGGACCTGCCAAACCACGAGCCGCGCGGCTGCCCGCGTGGTGCCAGCTACTCCTGGTACCTCTACAGTGCTAACCGTCTGAAATACCCGCTGATGCGTAAACGCCTGATGAAAATGTGGCGTGAGGCGAAGGTTCAGCACAGCGATCCGGTTGATGCCTGGGCCTCTATTATTGAAGACGCTGACAAAGCGAAAAGCTTTAAACAGGCGCGTGGTCGCGGCGGGTTTGTTCGCTCTTCCTGGCAAGAGGTGAACGAGCTGATTGCCGCGTCTAACGTCTACACCGTGAAAACGTACGGTCCGGACCGCGTGGCTGGCTTCTCGCCGATCCCGGCGATGTCGATGGTCTCTTACGCCTCCGGCGCCCGCTACCTCTCCCTGATTGGCGGCACCTGCCTGAGCTTCTATGACTGGTACTGCGATTTACCGCCAGCGTCTCCGCAGACCTGGGGTGAGCAGACCGACGTGCCTGAATCGGCTGACTGGTATAACTCCAGCTACATCCTGGCATGGGGTTCTAACGTACCGCAGACCCGTACCCCGGATGCCCACTTCTTTACTGAAGTGCGTTACAAAGGCACCAAAACCGTTGCCATCACGCCGGACTACGCAGAAATCGCTAAACTGTGCGACCTGTGGCTGGCACCGAAGCAGGGTACCGATGCCGCGATGGCGCTGGCGATGGGCCACGTTATGCTGCGTGAGTTCCATCTCGATAAACCGAGCCAGTATTTCACCGACTACGTGCGTCGTTACACCGATTTCCCGATGCTGGTGATGCTCGAAGAGCGCGATGGCTACTATGCGGCAGGCCGCATGCTGCGCGCCGCCGATCTGGTGGATGCGCTTGGTCAGGAAAATAACCCGGAGTGGAAAACCGTTGCCTGTAACAGCAATGGTGAGCTGGTTGCACCTAACGGCTCTATCGGTTTCCGCTGGGGTGAGAAGGGTAAATGGAACCTGGAGCAGCGCGACGGCACCTCCGGCGAAGAAACCCAGCTGCGTCTCAGCATGCTGGGCAGCCAGGATGAGATCGCTGACGTTGGCTTCCCGTACTTTGGCGGCGAAGGCACCGAACATTTCAATAAGGTTGAGCTGAACAACGTCCTGATGCACAAACTGCCGGTGAAACGCCTGCAGCTGGCAGATGGTTCAACTGCCCTGGTGACCACCGTTTACGATCTGACCATGGCCAACTATGGCCTGGAGCGCGGTCTGAACGATGAAAACTGCGCCACCGGCTATGAAGAAGTGAAAGCCTATACCCCGGCCTGGGCTGAACAGATCACCGGCGTACCAGCCGCGCAGATCACTCGCATTGCCCGCGAATTTGCGGAGAACGCCGACAAAACGCACGGCCGTTCAATGATTATCGTCGGTGCGGGTCTGAACCACTGGTACCACCTCGATATGAACTATCGCGGTCTGATCAACATGCTGGTCTTCTGTGGCTGTGTCGGTCAGAGCGGCGGCGGCTGGGCACACTATGTTGGCCAGGAAAAACTGCGTCCGCAGACCGGCTGGCAGCCGCTGGCGTTTGCTCTCGACTGGCAGCGTCCGGCTCGTCATATGAACAGCACCTCCTATTTCTACAACCACTCCAGCCAGTGGCGCTACGAGACGGTCACCGCGCAGGAACTGCTGTCGCCAACGGCGGATAAATCCCGTTATAGCGGCCACCTGATCGACTTCAACGTGCGCGCTGAGCGTATGGGCTGGCTGCCGTCTGCGCCACAGCTGGGTACCAACCCGCTGCGTATCGCAGAAGAGGCGAAGAGAGCGGGTATGTCGCCGGTGGATTACACCGTCAAATCACTGAAAGAGGGCGCTATCCGCTTTGCGGCGGAGCAGCCTGAAAACGGTAAAAACCATCCGCGTAACCTGTTTATCTGGCGCTCTAACCTGCTGGGCTCTTCCGGTAAAGGTCACGAGTTCATGCTGAAATACCTGCTCGGTACCGACCACGGTATCCAGGGCAAAGATCTCGGCAAGCAGGGCGGCGTGAAGCCTGAAGAAGTGGAATGGAAAGATAACGGTCTGGACGGCAAGCTGGATCTGGTGGTGACCCTGGACTTCCGTCTGTCGAGCACCTGCCTGTACTCCGATATCGTTCTGCCAACCGCGACCTGGTACGAAAAAGACGACATGAATACCTCGGATATGCATCCGTTTATTCATCCGCTGTCTGCCGCCGTTGACCCGGCTTGGGAATCGAAAAGCGACTGGGAAATCTACAAAGGCATCGCGAAGAAATTCTCCGAAGTGTGCGTGGGTCATCTGGGTAAAGAGACCGACGTGGTTACGCTGCCAATCCAGCATGACTCTGCTGCCGAACTGGCGCAGCCGCTGGACGTAAAAGACTGGAAAAAAGGCGAGTGCGACCTGATCCCGGGCGTCACCGCGCCGCACATCATTCCGGTGGAACGTGACTACCCGGCAACTTACGAGCGCTTTACCTCTATCGGCCCGCTGATGGAGAAAATCGGTAACGGCGGGAAAGGGATTGCCTGGAATACCCAGAGCGAAATGGACCTGCTGCGTAAGCTCAATTACACCAAAGCAGAGGGCCCGGCCAAAGGCCAGCCAATGCTTAACACCGCCATTGATGCTGCAGAGATGATCCTCACGCTGGCACCGGAAACGAACGGTCAGGTGGCCGTGAAGGCCTGGGCTGCGCTCAGCGAGTTCACCGGTCGTGACCACACTCATCTGGCGCTGAATAAAGAAGACGAGAAAATCCGCTTCCGCGATATTCAGGCCCAGCCGCGTAAAATCATCTCCAGCCCGACCTGGTCAGGCCTGGAAGATGAGCATGTTTCTTACAACGCGGGTTATACCAACGTTCACGAGCTGATCCCATGGCGCACCCTGACCGGACGTCAGTCCCTCTATCAGGATCACCAGTGGATGCGCGACTTCGGTGAAAGCCTGCTGGTTTACCGTCCACCAATCGACACCCGTTCGGTAAAAGCGGTGATGGGTGAGAAGTCCAACGGCAACCCTGAGAAAGCACTGAACTTCCTGACGCCGCACCAGAAATGGGGTATCCACTCCACCTACAGCGACAACCTGCTGATGCTGACGCTGGGTCGTGGTGGGCCAATTGTCTGGATGAGCGAGGCGGATGCGAAGGATCTGGGCATTAAAGATAACGACTGGATCGAAGTGTTCAACAGCAACGGTTCATTAACCGCCCGTGCGGTAGTGAGCCAGCGTGTACCGGCAGGTATGACCATGATGTACCACGCGCAGGAACGTATCGTGAACATTCCTGGCTCAGAAATTACCGAGCAGCGCGGCGGTATCCATAACTCCGTCACCCGTATTACGCCGAAGCCAACCCACATGATCGGCGGCTATGCGCAGCTGGCCTACGGCTTTAACTACTACGGTACGGTAGGGTCTAACCGCGATGAGTTCGTGGTGGTTCGTAAGATGAAGAATATTAACTGGTTAGATGGCGAAGGTAATGACCAGGTACAGGAGAGCGTAAAATGAAAATTCGTTCACAAGTCGGCATGGTGCTGAATCTGGATAAATGCATCGGCTGTCATACCTGCTCAGTCACCTGTAAAAACGTCTGGACCAGCCGTGAAGGTACGGAATATGCCTGGTTCAACAACGTTGAAACCAAGCCAGGCACCGGTTTCCCGACCAACTGGGAAGACCAGGAAAAATACAAGGGCGGCTGGATCCGCAAAATCAACGGCAAAATTCAGCCGCGCATGGGTAACCGTGCCATGTTGCTGGGTAAAATCTTCGCAAACCCGCATCTGCCGGGCATCGACGATTACTACGAGCCGTTTGATTTTGACTATCAGAACCTGCATAACGCCGCAGAAGGTAAGCACCAGCCGATTGCACGCCCTCGCTCCCTGATCACCGGGCAGCGCATGAATAAGATCGAGAAAGGTCCGAACTGGGAAGACGATCTGGGCGGTGAGTTCGAGAAGCTGTCGAAAGACAAAAACTTCGAGAACATGCAAAAGGCGATGTACGGCCAGTTTGAAAACACCTTCATGATGTACCTGCCGCGTCTGTGCGAACACTGCCTTAACCCGGCATGTGTGGCGACCTGTCCGAGCGGTGCTATCTACAAGCGTGAAGAGGACGGCATCGTACTGATTGACCAGGACAAGTGCCGCGGCTGGCGTATGTGTATCACTGGTTGCCCGTACAAGAAAATCTACTTCAACTGGAAGAGCGGTAAATCCGAGAAGTGCATCTTCTGCTATCCGCGTATCGAAGCCGGTATGCCGACGGTCTGTTCCGAAAGCTGCGTGGGCCGTATCCGTTACCTCGGCGTGCTGCTGTACGACGCGGACGCGATTGAAACTGCAGCCAGCACCGAAAACGAAAAAGATCTGTATCAGCGCCAGCTGGATGTGTTCCTCGATCCGAACGATCCGAAAGTGATTGCGCAGGCGCTGAAAGATGGCGTACCGCAGAGCGTGATCGACGCGGCGCAGCAATCGCCGGTGTACAAAATGGCGATGGACTGGAAGCTGGCGCTGCCGCTGCATCCGGAATACCGCACGCTGCCGATGGTCTGGTATGTTCCGCCTCTGTCTCCGATTCAGTCTGCGGCTGACGCAGGTGAACTGGGCAGCAATGGCATTCTGCCGGACGTAGAAAGCCTGCGTATCCCGGTTCAGTATCTGGCGAACCTGCTCACCGCAGGGGACACCCAGCCGGTTCTGCTGGCGCTGAAACGTATGCTGGCAATGCGTCACTTCAAACGTACTGAAACCGTGGACGGTGTGATTGATACCCGTGCCCTGGAAGAGGTAGGTCTGACGGAAGCGCAGGCGCAGGAGATGTACCGCTATCTGGCGATTGCGAACTACGAAGACCGTTTCGTGGTGCCGAGCAGCCACCGTGAGCAGGCGCGCGAAGCCTTCCCGGAAAAAAGCGGATGTGGTTTTACCTTTGGTGATGGTTGCCACGGGTCTGACACCAAATTCAACCTGTTCAACAGCCGCCGCATCGATGCCATGGATGTGACCAGCAAAACGGAGCCGCACCAATGATTGAACTTGTCATTGTTTCGCGTCTGCTCGAGTACCCGGATGCTGCGCTTGCGCAGCATCAACAGGAACTCTTCGATGCACTCGCGTCATCTGAAAATCTGGATAAAGCCGATGCCCAGAAGCTGGGCGTGTTCCTGCGCGATCTGCTTGCGCGCGATCTGCTTGATGCGCAGGCAGACTACAGCCAGCTGTTCGACCGTGGCCGCGCAACCTCGCTGCTGCTGTTCGAGCACGTACACGGTGAATCCCGCGACCGCGGTCAGGCGATGGTGGATCTGATGGCGCAGTACGAGCAGCATGGCCTGCAGCTCGACAGCCGTGAGCTGCCGGATCATCTGCCGCTCTATCTGGAGTATCTGGCGCAGTTGCCGAAAGAAGAGGCGCTGGGCGGTTTGCAGGATATCGCGCCGATTCTGGCGTTGCTGAACGCGCGTCTGCAACAGCGTGAAAGTGCGTATGCCGTTCTGTTCGAACTGCTGGTGAAACTGGCAAAAGCGGCAATCGACAGTGAGAAAGTGGCGGAAAAAATCGCGGACGAAGCCCGCGATGATACTCCACAGGCGCTGGATGCCGTCTGGGAAGAGGAGCAGGTGAAATTCTTTGCTGACCAGAATTGCGGCGAGTCTGAAATCTCGGCTCACCAGCGTCGTTTTGCCGGAGCCGTTGCCCCGCAATATTTGAATATCTCTAACGGAGGACAGCAATAATGCACTTCCTGAATATGTTCTTCTTTGACATCTACCCGTACATTGCGGGCACCGTATTCCTGGTGGGAAGCTGGCTGCGTTATGACTATGGCCAATATAGCTGGCGTGCGGCCTCCAGCCAGATGCTGGACCGCAAAGGGATGAACCTGGCCTCTAACCTGTTCCACATCGGGATCCTGGGGATTTTCGCCGGTCACTTCCTGGGGATGCTAACGCCGCACTGGATGTATGAAGCCTGGTTGCCGATCGAAGTGAAACAGAAAATGGCGATGCTGGCAGGCGGCGCCTGCGGGGTGATGACCCTGGTGGGGGGCTTATTACTGCTGAAACGCCGTCTGTTTAGCCCACGCGTGCGTGCGACGACTACCGGCGCGGATATTCTGATCCTTACCCTGCTGATGGTGCAGTGTGCGCTCGGCCTGCTGACCATTCCGTTCTCTGCGCAGCATATGGACGGCAGTGAGATGATGAAGCTCGTGGGGTGGGCCCAATCCGTGGTGACCTTCCACGGCGGGGCCTCTGAGCATCTGGACGGCGTGGCCTTTGTCTTCCGCCTGCACCTGGTGCTGGGGATGACGCTGTTTGTGCTGTTCCCGTTCTCACGTTTGGTGCACATCTGGAGCGCGCCGGTTGAGTATCTGACGCGCAGATACCAGCTGGTACGTGCCCGTCGCTAATCCACCGTTTTGATATCAACCCCGCACTCGCGGGGTTTTTTTTCGCCCCAGCCCAGATTGTTACCCGCCGCCGCAAACAGTATCAGTGCGCCGCCCGCCAGCTGTGTCAGATTCAGTGAGTGACCAAACACCAGGTTATCGACCAGGATAGCCACTACCGGATAGATAAAAGAGAGGGAGCCGGTGATGGGCGTTGGTAGTTTCTGAATCGCGCTGTAGAGCAACTGATACATGATGCCGGTATGGACGACCCCAAGGGTGAGCAAAATGGGCCACGGGAAGTCGCCCGAAAACGTTGGCATATGCGCCATCGGCAACAGCATCACCACCCCCACCAGTACCTGGATAAAGGCAATATGTTGCGGCGTGACGGAGGAGAGCTTACGGGTAATGATTGCTGTAAGCGCATAGAAAAAAGCCGCGCCGAGCGCCAGCCCGATGCCCGTAAGCCATTCAGCGTTATGGCCACCGGTAAGTTCACTGGAGAGCAAAATCACCACGCCCGTAAAAGCGAGCAGCAGCCACCCCCATTTCACCAGACTGACGCGTTCTCCTAAAAACATCCCCATCATTACCAGCATGAAAGGCTGAGTGTTATAGACCACGGTCGACAGCCCTATCGAGATGCGCGTATAGGCCGCGAAGAGAAGTAACCAGTTCACCACCAGGGCGACCCCGCCGATAACTGCCAGCGCCAGTGCAGTGCGGGTGAGGGTGCTGAACGGTTTATTGCCGATCCGAATAAAAGCCAGCAGCGTTACGGCGCCGATCGCGCAGCGCCAGAAAACGACGTCCGTCACCGGCAGACCAGAAAGAAGAACAAACGCGCCAATTGAGCCTGAAATGAGCATCGCCAGACCCATCTGCCAGACGCCTTTATGAATATCTTGCATCGCACACCTCCTGATTGAGACTCTATTGTCGAAAAAGTCTGATATGTTTTACAGAGAGGAAATAAGGCGAATTGGGTTAAATGCTTTTTTAAATAAGGTGAAACTGATGGAAAGCCTGCTTGATGAAATCGATCGGCAAATACTGGCCTGTCTGGTTGAAGATGCGCGCATGTCGTTAAAGGTGCTTAGCAGCCGGGTTGGACTGACATCGCCCAGCACGGCCGAACGTCTGAAGCGGCTCGAAGAGCGTGGCGTGATTCAGGGTTATGGCGCACGCGTGGATCTCGCGGCGTTGGGGTATACCTTGCAGGCGCTGGTGCGCGTGCGGCCATTGCCAGGGTTACTGCACAAGGTTGATAAATATATTCAGGCCATGCCTGAGTGCATTGAAAGCGATAAGGTCACGGGGGAGGATTGCTTTGTGATCAGGCTGGTGGTGCGCTCTATCGGTCAGCTGGATACGCTGCTGGACGGTCTGGCCGAACATGCCCAGTGCAATACGTCAATTGTGAAGAGTTCGCCGGTGAAACGCCGGTTGCCGCCGATGTAACTGCAGCTGCTAATGGTGCATCAGTGAATTGAGAGAGTGTTTGTAGCGACAGGTAAGTGATGGTAGTGGGGGAAGGATTACTCGGCGCGCTGCGCCTCGCCCTTCGGGTCGTTGCCTGCGGCAACGCTTTCTCGCTTCGCTCGAATCGAACCTTGGTCGAAGCTTCTCATCCTTCCCGCTTCGGAGAATATGGAGCACTGAACTAAGAGAAAGTTTGTAGCGACAGGTAAGTGATGGTGGTGGGGGAAGGATTCGAACCTTCGAAGTCGATGACGGCAGATTTACAGTCTGCTCCCTTTGGCCGCTCGGGAACCCCACCAGGGGTAATACTATTTTGAGGTGCTGCGTGAAGATGGTGGTGGGGGAAGGATTATTCGTCGCTTCGCTCCTCACCCTTCCCGATAAGCGCAAACTTTACGTTAACTCACCGGTGTTACCACATTGCTGTGGTGAATAATGGTGGTGGGGGAAGGATTCGAACCTTCGAAGTCGATGACGGCAGATTTACAGTCTGCTCCCTTTGGCCGCTCGGGAACCCCACCACGGGGTAATGCTATTACTGGCCTGCTTCCTGTTGGAAGCGGGGCGCATCATATCAAATGAGACGCCCCTGTAAAGCATTCCTTTAGGTAAATGACATTGTTTGACTGCTTTTTATCCGTAAAGGTGCAAAGCTAATCAATTCATTTCCCAAAGGATTAAAGAATAATTGTTCTGTTACCGTAGACGAACACACGTTGCGCCAGCACCTGATACAACGCGCGGCTTAAGACGTTTTTCTCAACATCGCGTCCGGCACGCATCATATCCTCTGCGGTATAGGTATGATTCACATGAATCACGTCCTGCATGATGATAGGACCTTCATCCAGGTTATCGTTCACGTAGTGTGCAGTGGCGCCAATGATTTTAACACCACGCTCATAGGCCTGATGATAAGGGCGCGCGCCGATAAAGGCAGGCAGGAACGAGTGGTGAATATTGATAATCTTGTTCGGGAAACGCGCCACGAAAGAGGGGGTTAATACGCGCATATATTTCGCCAGAACCACGTAATCCGGGTTATAGGCATCAATGGCATCTGCCATTAACGCATCATGCTCTTCGCGGGTATGCCCCTCGTGGCTGACCAACTGGAAAGGAATATCAAAACGTTCAACCAGCGTGCGCAGGGTATCATGGTTGCCAATTACCGCAGCGATCTCCACATCCAGCCCGCCGTAGTTCGCTTTCATCAGCAGATCACCCAGACAATGCGCCTCTTTAGTGACCAGAATGACAATGCGACGACGACCCGCTGGGGTTAACTCGCGAACCGAACCTTCCGGCAACGCACCATCCAGATCTGCCAGCAGCGTGGCGTCGTTAAAAATCCCTTCCAGCTCGGTACGCATAAAGAAACGGCCGGTGCGATGATCAACAAACTCATTATTTTGCACAATATTCAGTTCGTGCTTGTAACAAATGTTGGTAATGCGGGCGATGAGACCTTTCTGGTCAGGACAAATAGTGCGCAAGACTTTGCGTTGAATTGATTGCATTGCCGGTAAATCCTGTTGATTGTTGGCTTGTTATAGGTGGCCAGGGACTACTGCCCGCAGCACTTTTTAAATTTTTTACCTGATCCGCAGGGGCAGGGGTCATTACGGCCAAACTGCGGACGAGTACCATCAATATAGTACCACTGTCCCCCTTCCTTTAAGAAACGGGAACGCTCGATAATCGCCCCGGCTTTTCCCTGCTCGGAAAATCGGGCGACAAAGCTGACAAAACCTTCGTTTTCGTCATGGCCTGTGGCCGTGTCAAAAAGGGTGAGGCCGCGCCATTCGGTATGAGCAAAACCGGCTTCAATCTCCTGGCGAAAAGTCTCAGCCTGGCAGGATGGATGCCAGGTTTTTATCAGATAGTTTGCGTCACGGCTCACAAAAGCACTGTAACGTGAACGCATAAGGTGTGACGGATCAGGAGCAACCTGTTCACCAGAAAGATATCGCTGGCAACATAGGCTATACTCGAGAGCGCTACCACAGGGACAGAGTTGAGACACCATTCTCTTCCTGAAAGCTAAAATAACGGCGAAAACGCCAGGGTGGCACTATGTTAACTGAGCGGTTGCAATGACGCCATTGTCAGGAGTCCAGGGGACGCTAAACGGTAAGAATGAGAAAGGTTAAAATTGGACTGGCTTTAGGGTCGGGTGCGGCCCGGGGCTGGTCGCATATAGGTGTGATCAATGCCTTACAACGTCTTGGTATCGAAATTGATATAGTTGCAGGCTGTTCGATTGGTTCTCTGGTGGGTGCTGCGTACTCCTGTGGCAAATTACCCGAGCTGGAAACCTGGGTACGTTCTTTCAGTTACTGGGACGTGCTGCGCCTGATGGATCTCTCCTGGCAGCGTGGCGGGTTACTGCGCGGTGAACGTGTCTTCAACCACTACCGTCAGGTTATGCCGCTGAGCGACTTTGCCGATTGCCAACGTCCCTTCGGCGCCGTTGCCACCAACCTTAGCACCGGCCGGGAACTCTGGTTCACCGAAGGGGATATCCACCTGGCCGTGCGCGCCTCCTGCAGTATGCCGGGCTTAATGGCACCGGTCCCGCACAATGGTTATTGGCTGGTGGATGGCGGTGTCGTTAACCCCATTCCTATCTCCCTGACGCGCGCCATGGGCGCGGATATCGTTATTGCCGTTGATCTCCAGCATGATGCCCATCTTATGCAGCAAGACCTGATGCCAGTAAACACGCATTCTGATGAAACCAGTAGCGAGGAGCGAGTATGGCATGAACGCCTTCGTGAACGGTTAGGACGCTTTACTGCGCGTAAGTTGGTTGCGGCACCTACGGCAATGGAAATTATGACGACCTCCATCCAGGTGCTAGAAAATCGCCTAAAACGCAACCGCATGGCGGGCGATCCACCTGATATTCTGATTCAACCTTTTTGTCCGCAAATCTCGACGCTCGATTTTCATCGGGCAGAAGCAGCCATTACGGCAGGCGTGCAAGCTGTCGAAAAGAAAATGGATGAATTGATACCTTTGGTGCGCACGACACACTGAGCGCCCCTTTTTTTGATTACTTCAGCAAAATCTGACAGGCGATAGTACCGATAGCGTGCCACTATTGATCTACTGTCAGCCCGGGGAGAAAACATGACGCAACCATTGGCCGGAAAACATATCCTGATTGTCGAAGACGAGCCCGTTTTCCGTTCACTGCTTGACTCCTGGCTCTCATCGTTAGGTGCAACAACAGCACTGGCCGGTGATGGTATCGACGCACTGGAAATTATGATGGGCATGAAGCCCGATCTGATGATCTGCGATCTCGCCATGCCGCGTATGAATGGCCTGGCGCTCGTCGAGCACCTCCGCAACGAAGGCGATCAGACGCCCGTGCTGGTGATTTCAGCCACCGAGAATATGGCTGACATCGCGAAAGCGCTTCGTCTGGGCGTGCAGGACGTACTGCTCAAACCAGTGAAAGATCTCAATCGTCTGCGGGAAACCGTCTTCGCCTGCCTTTATCCCAATATGTTCAATTCACGTGTGGAAGAGGAAGAACGTCTCTTCCAGGACTGGGATGCACTGGTCAATAACCCCCATGCGGCAGCGAAATTACTGAAAGAGTTACAGCCTCCGGTTCAGCAGACCATCGCCGAGTGCAAGGTTAATTATCGCCAGCTGGTTGCTGCCGACAAGCCGGGACTGGTGCTGGATATTGCACCGTTATCGGATAACGATCTGGCATTTTATTGTCTGGATGTTACCCGCGCAGGGGATAATGGCGTCCTGGCCGCTTTATTGTTGCGCGCATTGTTTAACGGTTTATTGCAAGAGCAGCTTTCTCATCAGCGGCAGCGGCTCCCCGAGTTGGGCAGCTTGCTTAAACAGGTTAATCAGCTGCTGCGGCAGGCAAATTTACCGGGACAATTCCCGTTACTGGTAGGTTATTACCATAGCGGTTTAAAAAATTTGATTTTGGTCTCCGCTGGGCTTAATGCCACGCTTAATACTGGAGAGCATCATATTCAGGTCAGTAATGGCGTCCCTTTAGGTACTTTAGGAAATACCTATCTAAACCAAATAAGTCACCGCTGCGCATCCTGGCAGTGTCAAATTTGGGGGGCAGGCGGCCGTTTACGCTTAATGTTGTCTACGGAATAAGCATTTGTAATATATCTCCACAGATAGCTTTACCGTCGTTTCAAGGGCAGTGCTACTATCACTGCCAGTTTCATTCGTATTTATCCTAATTAATCGGTAGCGCGTCCTTTTCAGACCCGGACTGGTAACTGAGACTGATATACTAAACGCGTTATTTATGCAGATAAGTTCAAAACTTGAACAGTTCAGGAGAGTTTCAATGGCTGCCCTAAATTCGAAAGTCACAAAGGCCGTTATCCCGGTTGCTGGGTTAGGAACCCGTATGCTGCCGGCAACGAAGGCAATTCCAAAAGAGATGCTGCCACTCGTTGATAAGCCATTAATCCAGTATGTGGTCAATGAATGTATTGCCGCTGGCATTACTGAAATTGTGCTGGTAACGCATTCATCCAAAAACTCTATCGAAAACCATTTCGATACCAGTTTTGAACTTGAAGCCATGCTGGAAAAACGTGTTAAGCGCCAGCTGCTGGAAGAAGTTCAGTCTATTTGCCCGCCTCACGTCACTATTATGCAGGTGCGTCAGGGTCTGGCAAAAGGTCTGGGTCATGCCGTACTGTGTGCACACCCGGTTGTAGGTAATGAACCTGTCGCGGTTATTCTGCCAGACGTTATCCTTGATGAATTTGAATCCGATCTTTCTCAGGATAACCTGGCTGAAATGATCAAACGTTTCGACGATACCGGCAGCAGCCAGATTATGGTTGAGCCTGTCGAAGACGTAACCGCATACGGCGTTGTAGACTGCAAAGGCATTGCGCTGCAGCCAGGCGAGAGCGTACCTATGGTAGGCGTTGTAGAGAAGCCTAAAGCCGACGTAGCGCCGTCTAATCTGGCGGTGGTAGGGCGTTATGTCCTGAGTGCGGAAATCTGGCCGCTGCTGGCTAAAACCCCTCCAGGCGCCGGTGATGAAATTCAGCTGACCGACGGTATCGATATGCTGATCGAGAAAGAGACCGTTGAAGCCTACCATATGAAAGGTAAGAGCCATGACTGCGGTAATAAACTCGGTTACATGCAGGCGTTTGTAGAATATGGGATTCGTCACCAGTCACTGGGTGAAGAATTCAAGGGTTGGTTGAAAGAGACACTGGGTATTAAAAACTAAGCTCGCTTTATCCCCTCTGAAACCGGTGCCAGTCATGGCTCCGGTTTTTTTATGCCCACCAGGATGAGTCTTAATAAGACAATCTGTAACCTGATGTCTCTGTCAATAAAAGAGGGGCATAAAAAAATCCCGCCTTAAGCGGGATTTTTTATAAAGCGTTCTGGATTATTCCTTGATCAGGAAGTCGTCCAGCTGTTTGCCTTGTTCATCCATGGCTTTCTTGATAACAGCTGGGGTACGGCCCTGGCCAGTCCAGGTTTTAGATTCGCCGTTCTCATCGATGTAGCTATATTTAGCCGGACGAGCTGCACGTTTAGCCTTGGTGCCAGATTTAGCCGCAGCCATGCTGTTCAGTAATTCGTTAGGATCAATACCATCAGCAATCAGCATTTCGCGATATTGTTGCAGTTTACGAGTACGCTCTTCGATTTCTGCAGCAGCAGCATTTTCTTCTTCACGACGCTCATTAACTACGACTTCTAATTTTTCCAGCATTTCTTCAAGCGTTTCAAGTGTGCATTCTCTTGACTGCGCGCGAAGAGTACGGATGTTGTTCAGAATTTTAAGTGCTTCGCTCATTGTAGTAATCTCAAACTTATATTGTGGGGTTTGTTGAGGTAATAATAGAGGCATAAATTGATATGTGCAATAGGGCAGAATGTAAGGAATTCAAAAAATAGCCAATATCTGACGATATTATTAAATACGCTAACTTAAATTTACTCAGTTGAAAGCGACGTTAGTTATCAAAAGATGCGGATTTAACCTGACGGTAATCGCTTTCTTTTGTGACGGTTCCCACAGCATTATAGTTTCCAGGGATAAATATCAACCATTTGTATTAGCGCGTTATAGACAGTAATCCTTAGGAATTCTTAATTAATTTCGGATTTTTTCTGCATTACATTAAGCAATAAATAACTGCATTTTCCAGAACTTACAGTGGTTCTTGTTACATGCCATTCGCTTTATTTTAGATTTTAATAGCAACTCCATCGCGGCGCGGCTATGCCGCCTGTTGCAAGGCCAGACAGATGCCCCGACAAAATATGGTACAATGCCGCATCGGGAATAATACACATTCATTAGGGTTTTACGGCCAATGGCACAACTGTATTTTTACTATTCAGCAATGAACGCCGGTAAGTCGACGGCGCTGCTGCAATCCTCCTACAATTACCAGGAACGTGGGATGCGGACTGTCGTCTATACCGCTGAGATTGACGATCGCTTTGGCAGCGGTAAAGTCAGTTCACGAATTGGACTCTCTTCTCCCGCCCGGCTTTATAACCCGCAGACCTGCCTGCTGGAAGATATCCGCGCCGAACATGCGCGTCAGCCCATCCACTGCGTGCTGGTCGATGAGAGCCAATTTTTAACCCGTCAGCAGGTTCATGAACTTTCAGAAGTGGTCGATGAACTGGATATTCCCGTGCTCTGTTATGGCCTGCGTACGGATTTCCGCGGGGAGTTGTTTATTGGCAGTCAGTATTTGTTGGCATGGTCAGATAAACTGGTGGAATTGAAAACCATCTGTTTCTGCGGACGTAAGGCGAGCATGGTGCTGCGTCTGGATCAGCATGGTAAACCTTATGCAGAAGGGGAGCAGGTGGTAATAGGGGGGAACGAACGTTACGTATCGGTCTGCCGCAAGCATTATAAGGATGCACTTGTAGTGGGCTCCCTGACCGCAATTCAAGAAGCCTACCGCCGTTAATACTTAATCAATTCTCAGTTAACCCCATATATAAAAAAACCCGCCAGAAGGCGGGTTTTTTGTTGGGCCGTTAATTAAGCGCTTTTCTTCGCTTTCTTATCGGCCTTGACTGGCATTTCAACTTTAGGCGCAGCAGTTTCACCTTCGGTGTATTCGCGGCCATAGTAAGTATCCAGCAGAATCTGTTTCAGCTCAGCGATCAGCGGGTAACGCGGGTTAGCGCCAGTACACTGGTCATCGAAAGCATCTTCAGACAGTTTATCCACGTGAGCCAGGAAGTCAGCTTCCTGAACACCGGCTTCGCGGATAGATTTAGGGATACCCAGCTCAGCTTTGATGCTGTCGAGCCATGCCAGCAGTTTCTCGATCTTAGCGGCAGTGCGGTCGCCCGGTGCGCTCAGACCCAGATGGTCTGCAATTTCAGCGTAACGACGACGCGCTTGTGGGCGGTCGTACTGGCTGAATGCAGTCTGCTTGGTTGGGTTGTCATTGGCGTTATAGCGGATAACGTTGCCAATCAACAGGGCGTTCGCCAGACCGTGAGGAATGTGGAACTGCGAACCCAGTTTGTGCGCCATAGAGTGGCAAACACCCAGGAAGGCGTTAGCAAACGCGATACCGGCGATGGTTGCTGCACTGTGGACACGTTCGCGCGCTACCGGGTTTTTAGACCCTTCATTATACGAGGCTGGCAGATTCTCTTTCAGCAGTTTCAGCGCCTGCAGAGCCTGGCCGTCGGAGAACTCGGAAGCCAGTACGGAGACATATGCTTCCAGAGCGTGAGTGACCGCATCCAGACCGCCGAATGCGCAGAGCGATTTCGGCATGTCCATCACCAGGTTGGCGTCAACAATCGCCATATCCGGGGTCAGGGCATAGTCAGCCAGTGGATATTTTTGACCAGTTGCATCGTCGGTAACAACCGCAAACGGAGTCACTTCTGAACCGGTACCGGACGTGGTGGTTACCGCGATCATTTTCGCTTTCACGCCCATTTTCGGGAACTTGTAGATACGTTTACGGATATCCATAAAGCGCAGCGCCAGTTCTTCAAAGTGGGTTTCAGGATGCTCGTACATCACCCACATGATTTTTGCTGCGTCCATCGGGGAACCGCCGCCCAGCGCGATAATCACGTCTGGTTTGAAGGAGTTGGCCAGTTCAGCACCTTTACGAACCACGCTCAGCGTTGGATCCGCTTCAACTTCGAAGAACACTTCCGTTTCAACGCCTGACGCTTTCAGTACCGAGGTAATCTGGTCTGCATAGCCGTTGTTGAACAGGAAACGGTCAGTCACGATGAGCGCACGTTTGTGGCCATCAGTAATCACTTCATCCAGCGCGATTGGCAGTGAGCCACGACGGAAGTAGATAGATTTCGGAAGTTTATGCCACAACATGTTCTCAGCTCGCTTAGCAACGGTTTTCTTGTTGATCAGGTGCTTAGGACCAACGTTTTCAGAGATGGAGTTACCACCCCAGGAACCACAACCCAGAGTCAGGGAAGGCGCGAGTTTGAAGTTATACAGGTCACCGATACCACCCTGAGAAGCCGGGGTGTTGATCAGGATACGTGCGGTTTTCATCTTCTGACCGAAGTGAGCAACACGTTCTGGCTGGTTATCCTGGTCGGTGTACAGGCAAGAGGTATGACCGATACCGCCCATTGCCACCAGTTTCTCTGCTTTTTCTACCGCGTCGTCGAAATCTTTTGCGCGGTACATGGCAAGAGTAGGGGAAAGTTTTTCGTGCGCAAATGGCTCGCTTTCATCAACAACCGTGACTTCACCAATCAAAATCTTGGTAGAAGCCGGAACGGTAAAGCCTGCCAGTTCAGCAATTTTATACGCTGGCTGACCTACGATAGCCGCGTTCAGCGCGCCATTTTTCAGGATGATGTCCTGAACGGCTTTCAGCTCTTTACCCTGCAGCATGTAGCCGCCGTGGCTGGCAAAACGTTCGCGAACGGCATCGTATACTGAATCAACAACAACCACAGACTGTTCAGACGCACAGATAACACCGTTATCGAAGGTTTTAGACATCAGTACAGATGCCACAGCACGTTTGATATCCGCTGTTTCGTCGATAACGACCGGAGTATTACCAGCACCTACACCGATGGCAGGTTTACCAGAGCTGTAAGCGGCTTTAACCATACCTGGACCACCGGTCGCGAGGATCAGGTTAATGTCCGGGTGGTGCATCAGCGCGTTGGACAGTTCAACAGAAGGCTGATCGATCCAGCCGATTAAATCTTTCGGTGCACCCGCTGCGATAGCGGCCTGCAATACGATATCTGCAGCTTTATTGGTCGCATCTTTAGCACGCGGATGTGGAGAGAAGATAATTGCGTTACGGGTCTTCAGGCTGATGAGCGATTTGAAGATAGCGGTAGAGGTTGGGTTGGTGGTTGGAACGATACCGCAAATGATGCCGATAGGTTCTGCAATAGTGATGGTGCCGAAGGTGTCATCTTCAGACAGCACCCCGCAGGTTTTCTCATCTTTATAGGCGTTGTAGATATACTCTGAAGCGAAGTGGTTTTTAATCACTTTATCTTCAACGATACCCATACCGGATTCGGCAACGGCCATTTTAGCGAGAGGGATTCGAGCATCTGCAGCAGCCAGAGCGGCGGCGCGGAAGATTTTATCAACCTGTTCTTGGGTGAAATTGGCATATTCACGCTGGGCTTTTTTTACGCGCTCTACAAGTGCGTTAAGTTCAGCGACATTAGTAACAGCCATAATGCTCTCCTGATAAAGTTAAACTCTTTTAGTAAATCAGCTGCTCGACACGACAAACAGTATAGACAGTGCGCAAGTGACTTGCTTAACTCACATTGAAATCAATGGTTTATCTTGTTTATGCAACCCCTGACTTACTAAAAGAGCCTCCTTTCAACACCTTATTGAGTAGTATTGAAACTCCCTGGTGGCGTAATCAAGATTACTCACTTCTGAGTACGAAAATCATGATCCAAATCAATTTATCCATAAGCTGATACCTTTCAGCAGGGGCATTTTGTGTGATTTCATCAGGTGTTAATGAGTTCTGTAAATTATTGAACCATAATGACTCATTCAGTATACAAATATTTTACATTCCCAAATGCAGGGATTAAGCAATATTGTGATGAAGTCTGGGTCTAAAAAGCGTATCTTCAGCGCGGTTATTATTCCCACCCTTATTTATCAGGCACTGCGTTTTACCGGAGCTAACAGTGGATCTATCGCTCTTTGATTTTCAAACCTATTTTAAATTTTTTATTGGTCTTTTCGCGTTAGTTAACCCGGTCGGTATCATTCCCGTGTTTATCAGCATGACCAGCTACCAGTCGGCCGTGGCGAGGAACAAAACTAACCTCACCGCAAACTTGTCGGTGGCGATCATCCTGCTGACCTCGCTCTATCTTGGCGATTCCATATTGCAGATTTTCGGCATCTCCATCGATTCGTTCAGGATCGCCGGGGGGATTCTGGTGGTTACCATTGCGATGTCGATGATCAGCGGCAAGCTCGGGGAAGATAAGCAGAACAAACAAGAGAAATCAGAAACCGCAATACGCGAAAGTATTGGCGTGGTGCCGCTGGCGCTGCCCTTAATGGCGGGGCCTGGGGCAATCAGTTCAACGATAGTCTGGGGAACCCGATACCATAATTGGATGCACTTAATCGGCTTTTCCCTCGCCATTGCGCTGTTTGCGTTATGTTGTTGGGGCGTCTTCCGCATGGCACCCTGGCTGGTTCGTCTGCTGGGCCAGACCGGTATTAACGTGATCACCCGTATAATGGGGTTATTGTTAATGGCCCTGGGTATTGAATTTATTGTCACCGGAATTAAGTCGATATTCCCTGGACTCTTGTCATAACTATTTCATACGAAAGAGCGGAGCTAATGGCTTCGCTTTTTTTCATCATTATTAGTAAATCCTATAATAAAAGTTGAAAATTTCATGAAAGATAAGAACTTCCACTCATCATTTTGTTCCCTTAACTTTCAATAGTTTGTCTATACATCCTCACTTCTGAAGCTCACATTGCACGCAACCAGCCTGTTATTTTACTCACACCATACTCTGGGGCTTGCTGAGGGATTAATGAAATGATATTAGTAATTTGATGATTCATGTAGATGAATGTGCTAAAAAATAGACAGTTGTTAATTTTTTGTACAAATTTCCTCTCACCTCTGGATTCGTAACGATCGGGGTGCATCATCATTCTTTATCCCATTGAAAGTTGGCATTATTTGTCTGGTTTCGATGCGCGGCAGGGTAGCCCACAAAGCGTCATTATCTTTCGTAAAAGAGAATTGCTTAACAAATTTGCAAAATGTATTGGCACCGGTTACAGCCATTTGGTACTTTCCGGCCTTATAATTTCAGCAGATATCACGAAGATGAGAATCATTTGTATTTGAGGTTTTCGTTTTCACAAAAAAATACATCTCTCTGACAGGAGAGGGGTGTGAAAAATCGACATAAGGTGGTCGAACGAACCACCGGTAATAGTAAAGTCGGTGATAGCAGGCAGTAAAAACACCTGACAGCCACATAAACTCCTGGGTTGTCAGGAAACCCCAACAGGGGAATTAAACAGGCTGGTAAAAACCAGTAATTATAATGAGTGGAGTACCAACACAATGTCCATCATCACAAAAAAAAGTCTGGTAGCGGCGGGAATTTTGACTGCGCTAATCGCAGGCAACGTTGCAATGGCTGCAGACGTTCCTGCTGGAGTACAACTGGCGGAAAAACAGACGCTGGTGCGTAACAACGGTGCCGAGGTTCAGTCTCTGGATCCGCACAAAATTGAAGGTGTACCTGAGTCCAACGTTAACCGCGATCTCTTCGAAGGTCTGCTGGTCTCTGATGTAAACGGCCACCCGGTAGCGGGTGTGGCTGAAAAATGGGAAAACAAAGACGGTAAAGTCTGGACCTTCCATCTGCGTAAAGATGCGAAATGGTCAGATGGCTCTCCTGTTACCGCACACGATTTCGTCTATAGCTGGCAGCGCCTGGCAGATCCAAACACTGCCTCTCCGTATGCGAGCTATCTGCAGTACGGTCATATTGCCAACATTGATGACATCATCACTGGCAAAAAACCGGTCACCGATCTGGGCGTTAAAGCGCTTGATGATAATACTTTCGAAGTGACTCTGAGCGAGCCGGTTCCTTACTTCTACAAACTTCTGGTTCACCCATCCGTCTCCCCGGTTCCAAAAGCTGCGGTTGAGAAATTTGGTGATAAGTGGACTCAGCCAGCAAATATCGTGACCAACGGCGCCTATAAGCTGAAAGACTGGGTTGTTAACGAACGTATCGACCTGGTGCGTAACACTAACTACTGGGATAACGCCAAGACCGTTATTAACCAGGTAACTTACCTGCCAATCTCTTCAGAAGTGACTGACGTTAACCGCTATCGCAGCGGTGAAATCGACATGACCTATAACAACATGCCGATCGAACTGTTCCAGAAACTGAAGAAAGAGATCCCGGCTGAAGTCCATGTTGACCCGTATCTGTGTACTTACTATTACGAAATCAACAACCAGAAAGCGCCATTCAATGACGTTCGTGTTCGTACCGCACTGAAACTGGCGCTGGATCGCGACATCATCGTTAACAAGGTGAAAAACCAGGGCGATCTGCCGGCATACAGCTACACCCCTCCGTATACTGATGGCGCGAAACTGACTCAGCCTGAGTGGTTTGGCTGGTCTCAGGAAAAACGTAACGAAGAAGCGAAGAAACTGCTGGCCGAAGCGGGCTTTACCGCTGACAAGCCGTTGTCCTTCAGCCTGCTGTACAACACTTCTGACCTGCACAAGAAACTGGCTATCGCCGTCTCTTCCATCTGGAAAAAGAACCTGGGTGCGAACGTGAAGCTGGAAAACCAGGAGTGGAAAACCTTCCTGGATAGCCGCCATCAGGGCACCTTCGATGTGGCGCGTGCTGGCTGGTGTGCAGACTACAACGAACCGACTTCCTTCCTGAACACAATGCTGAGCGACAGCTCGAACAACACGGCGCACTATAAGAGCCCAGCGTTCGACAAGCTGATTGGCGATACGCTAAAAGCGACTGACGAAGCCCAGCGTTCCGAGCTCTACTCCAAAGCTGAACAGCAACTGGATAAAGACTCCGCGATTGTGCCGGTCTACTACTACGTGAACGCCCGTCTGGTGAAACCGTGGGTAGGTGGATATACCGGTAAAGACCCGATGGATAATATCTACGTTAAAAACTTGTATATTATCAAGCATTAATGGCAATAAGTGGGGCGGGCAGCGCTCGCCCCACTGTGTCTAATCATCGTGACACTATATAGGCACACGCCAGAAGGTACGGGCAATGTTGAAATTTATCCTACGTCGCTGTCTTGAAGCGATTCCAACACTATTTATTCTTATTACGATCTCCTTCTTTATGATGCGTCTCGCGCCGGGGAGTCCATTTACCGGTGAACGTACATTACCGCCAGAGGTAATGGCCAATATCGAGGCGAAATATCATTTAAACGATCCGATCTCCACCCAGTACTTCAATTATTTGAAGCAGCTGGCGCACGGCGATTTTGGACCGTCATTTAAATATAAAGACTATTCCGTAAACGATCTGGTGGCCTCGAGCTTCCCCGTTTCGGCTAAATTAGGCGCTGCAGCATTCTTGCTGGCTCTGGTTCTCGGCGTCACTGCCGGCGTCATCGCCGCGCTTAAACAAAACTCAAAATGGGATTATGCAGTAATGGGGGTGGCAATGACCGGGGTCGTCATACCGAGCTTTGTCGTGGCGCCGTTACTGGTCATGATATTCGCTATCACGCTGAAATGGCTGCCCGGCGGCGGCTGGAACGGCGGGGCACTGAAATTCATGATTTTGCCAATGGTGGCGTTGTCACTGGCTTATATCGCCAGTATTGCGCGTATCACCCGTGGTTCAATGATTGAAGTTCTGCACTCTAACTTCATCCGTACTGCGCGTGCGAAAGGGCTGCCAATGCGTCGGATCATTTTCCGTCACGCTTTGAAACCTGCGCTGTTGCCCGTGCTCTCCTACTTAGGTCCGGCGTTTGTCGGCATTATTACCGGCTCAATGGTTATCGAAACCATTTATGGTCTGCCGGGTATCGGTCAGCTGTTTGTTAACGGTGCGCTTAACCGTGACTACTCGCTGGTGCTGAGCCTGACCATTCTCGTCGGTGCGCTGACTATTCTCTTTAACGCGATCGTCGATGTGCTCTATGCCGTTATCGATCCGAAAATTCGCTATTGATCCTGGAGCTCGCGATGATGTTAAGTAAGAAAAATAGCGAGGCGCTGGAAAACTTCAGTGAGAAGCTGGAAGTGGAAGGACGCAGCCTGTGGCAGGATGCTCGCCGTCGCTTTATGCACAACCGCGCGGCGGTTGCCAGTCTGATTGTGCTGGTGCTCATTGCCCTGTTCGTCACGCTGGCGCCAATGCTGTCGCAATTCACCTATTTCGATACCGACTGGGGCATGATGTCCAGCGCCCCTGATGCGGAATCGGGCCACTATTTTGGTACCGACTCCTCCGGGCGAGATTTGCTGGTGCGCGTAGCCATCGGGGGTCGTATCTCGCTGATGGTGGGTATTGCCGCAGCCTTCGTCGCGGTGATCCTCGGTACCCTGTACGGTTCACTTTCTGGCTATCTTGGCGGAAAAGTGGACTCGGTAATGATGCGTCTGCTGGAAATTCTTAACTCCTTCCCGTTTATGTTCTTCGTGATCCTGCTGGTGACCTTCTTTGGTCAGAACATCCTGCTGATCTTCGTGGCGATCGGAATGGTGTCATGGCTGGACATGGCGCGTATTGTGCGTGGTCAGACCCTGAGCCTGAAGCGTAAAGAGTTCATCGAAGCGGCCCAGGTTGGCGGTGTTTCTACCGGCAACATCGTGGTGCGCCACATTGTGCCGAACGTGCTCGGCGTGGTGGTGGTGTACGCCTCGCTGCTGGTGCCAAGCATGATTCTGTTCGAATCTTTCCTGAGCTTCCTCGGCCTGGGTACCCAGGAGCCGCTTAGCAGCTGGGGCGCGTTGCTTAGCGATGGCGCCAACTCCATGGAGGTTTCACCGTGGCTGCTGCTGTTCCCGGCTGGTTTCCTGGTCGTGACGCTGTTTTGTTTCAACTTTATCGGCGATGGCCTGCGTGATGCCCTCGATCCGAAAGACCGCTAAGGAGCGCCGTGATGACAATTATTGAAACGGCATCTGCACCCATTGCACAGCAGCAGGATAACGCGCTGCTGGACGTCAAAGATCTGCGCGTCACCTTCAAAACGCCTGATGGCGATGTGACTGCAGTAAACGATCTCAATTTCAGCCTGCGCGCCGGTGAGACGCTGGGCATCGTAGGTGAGTCGGGTTCCGGTAAGTCCCAGACGGCATTTGCGCTGATGGGCCTGTTGGCGGCGAACGGCGTTATTGGCGGTTCTGCTAAATTCAACGGCCGGGAGATCCTGAATTTGCCAGAGCAGGAGTTGAATAAGCTCCGTGCCGAGCAGATTTCGATGATTTTCCAGGATCCGATGACCTCCCTGAACCCCTACATGCGTGTGGGCGAGCAGCTGATGGAAGTGCTGATGCTGCACAAAGGGATGGGCAAAGCCGAAGCGTTTGAAGAGTCCGTCAAAATGCTTGATGCGGTGAAAATGCCCGAAGCACGTAAGCGTATGCGCATGTTCCCGCACGAGTTCTCTGGCGGGATGCGTCAGCGTGTGATGATCGCTATGGCACTGCTCTGCCGGCCTAAGCTGCTGATTGCCGATGAACCGACAACAGCCCTGGACGTGACCGTGCAGGCGCAGATCATGACCCTGTTGAATGAACTGAAGCGTGAGTTCAATACCGCGATCATCATGATCACCCACGACCTGGGGGTTGTGGCAGGTATTTGCGATAAGGTACTGGTGATGTATGCCGGCCGTACCATGGAGTATGGCAAAGCGCGCGATGTCTTCTATCAACCTGCGCACCCTTACTCTATCGGTCTGTTGAATGCTGTGCCACGTCTCGATGCAGAGGGTGAATCTCTGTTAACCATCCCGGGCAACCCGCCAAACCTGCTGCGCTTGCCGAAAGGCTGTCCGTTCCAGCCGCGCTGCCCGCATGCGATGGAGATCTGTAACAGCGCTCCACCGCTGGTGGAATTTGCACCAGGCCGTCTACGCGCCTGCTTTAAGCCGTACGAGGAGCTGGTATGAACGCTATCGACGAAAAAAGAAACGTATTGCTCGAAATCGCCGATCTGAAGGTGCACTTCGACATCAAGGATGGCAAACAGTGGTTCTGGCAGCCGCCAAAAACGCTGAAAGCGGTAGATGGCGTCACGCTGCGTCTGTATGAAGGCGAAACCCTGGGCGTGGTAGGGGAGTCGGGCTGCGGTAAATCGACGTTCGCCCGTGCCATCATTGGCCTGGTGAAAGCTACCGACGGCAAGGTTGCCTGGCTGGGTAAAGATCTGCTGGGAATGAAGCCGGAAGAGTGGCGCAATGTGCGCAGCGATATCCAGATGATTTTCCAGGATCCGCTGGCCTCGCTGAACCCGCGTATGACCATCGGCGAAATCATCGCTGAGCCGCTGCGTACTTATCATCCAAAAATGCCGCGCACCGAAGTGCGTGACCGCGTAAAAGCGATGATGATGAAAGTAGGGCTGCTGCCAAACCTGATCAACCGCTACCCGCATGAGTTTTCTGGCGGCCAGTGTCAGCGTATCGGGATTGCCCGTGCGCTGATCCTTGAGCCGAAGCTGATTATCTGTGATGAACCGGTGTCGGCGCTGGACGTCTCTATTCAGGCGCAGGTGGTTAACCTGCTGCAAAAACTGCAGCGCGAGATGGGGCTGTCGTTGATCTTCATTGCCCACGACCTGGCGGTGGTGAAGCACATCTCTGACCGCGTTCTGGTGATGTATTTAGGCCACGCCGTTGAGCTGGGCACCTACGATGAGGTGTACCACAATCCGCTGCACCCTTACACCAAAGCGCTGATGTCGGCGGTGCCGGTACCCGATCCGGATCTGGAGAAGAACAAAAGTATTCAGTTGCTGGAAGGTGAACTGCCATCCCCGATCAACCCGCCGTCTGGCTGCGTGTTCCGTACGCGCTGCCCGATTGCCGGGCCGGAGTGTGCTAAAACGCGCCCGGTGCTGGAAGGTAGCTTCCGCCACGCGGTCTCTTGTCTGAAGGTTGACCCGCTCTAAGCGAACACCATCAATAAAAAAGGCTGCTATAGCAGCCTTTTTCTTTTATTCGCGCCAGAGAATGTGGCAAAGCTTATGGTCTTTTTCCCGGCACAGCAGAACGCGGGCAAAAATATCGTTAATTTCGCCGCCGTCTTCATCTGCCAGGCCAATCACCACTTCGGCGAAGAAGTCCGGGTTGAGGTCGTAATCGACATGCTCGGCCCAGTCTTCTGACGGATCAAACAGCTCTGCGCCGCCGCGCTCTTCGAACTGCAGATTGAAAAGAATAACGTCTGCGGGATCGAGGTTATCAACCGCCAGTTCGAGAAAAATATCGTAAGCCTGCTCGAGCGTTTCGTCTTCGGTCAGGCGATTGTTCAGATCCATTTCCATGATGACTACCTGTTTAACATCGTTGGGCACGTTTTACAGCAACGGACTAAAGAAGTAAAACAGTCGTTCGGCAATTCGCTGCCACAGCGGACGTTTCATCCACAGGCGCGCATCCAGCAGGCGAGAGCGGGAGATGTAGTCGTCCTGGACAGCCGCCAGATCGCCACCAAAACCGGCGTCATCAATGACCAGCGTGATTTCAAAATTGAGCCACAGACTGCGCATATCGAGGTTCACCGTCCCCACCAGGCTCAGTTCGCCATCGACCAGGACGCTCTTGGTATGCAGTAAGCCGCCTTCAAACTGATAGATTTTCACCCCGGCGGCCAGCAGTTCGCTGAAGAAGGCGCGGCTGGCCCAGCCCACCAGAACCGAATCGTTTCTCCGCGGCAGAATAATGCTCACATCAACCCCGCGCTGCGCTGCGGTACAGATGGCATGCAGCAGGTCGTCGCTCGGCACGAAGTAGGGCGTCGTCATAATCAGGTACTCACGCGCCGAGTAGGCGGCGGTAAGCAGGGCCTGATGAATCAGATCTTCCGGGAAGCCGGGGCCGGAGGCGATGGTGTGAATGGTGTGCCCGCTGGCCTCTTCGAAGGGCATGATGTTGCCATCTGGCGGCGGGGGCAGAATACGTTTACCGGTTTCGATTTCCCAGTCACAAGAGTAGACAATCCCCATGGCCGTGGAGACGGGGCCTTCCATACGCGCCATCAAATCGACCCACTGGCCGACACCCGCGTCCTGTTTAAAGAAGCGGGGATCAACCATATTCATGCTGCCGGTATAGGCGATGTAATTATCGATCAGCACCATTTTTCGATGCTGGCGAAGGTCCATGCGGCGTAAGAACACACGCAACAGGTTGACTTTCAGCGCCTCCACGACTTCGATGCCGGCATTGCGCATCATCGCAGCCCAGGGGCTACGGAAGAAGGCGACGCTGCCTGCGGAGTCGAGCATCAGGCGGCAGTGGATGCCTCGACGGGCCGCGGCCATCAGCGACTCCGCCACCTGGTCGGCCATACCGCCGGGTTGCCAGATATAGAAGACCATTTCGATGTTATGCCGGGCGAGCTGAATGTCTCTGATTAGCGCGTTCATGACATCGTCGGAAGAGGTCAGCAGCTGCAGCTGATTGCCCTTGACGCCGGCGATCCCCTGGCGACGTTCGCACAATTTAAACAGGGACGACGCCACGTCACTGTTGGTTTCGGCAAAGATATGATTGCAGGCTTTAAGGTCGTTCAGCCATTTTGCCGTCGAGGGCCACATGGCACGGGCACGCTCGGCGCGACGCTTCCCCAGGTGCAGCTCCCCGACGGAGAGATAAGCGATAATCCCCACCAGAGGCAGAATATAGATAATCAACAGCCAGGCCATCGCGGACGGCACGGCGCGGCGCTTCATCAGTATGCGCAGCGTTACCCCGGCTATCACCAGCCAGTATCCCAGAATGACCAGCCAACTCACCACGGTGTAGAAGGTCGTCATAAAAAAAATCCTTTTGAAAGCGTATTGTTATGAGTTTACGCATCAGGATTTTTCTGGCAAATAAAAACGGCAGATAAAAGCGCTGGTTTGCGTCTGGTAAGGGTCTATAATGGCGCCTCTGTTAAGGCAAGAGTTGTAAACATGAAGCGCAGTAAAACTGAAGTAGGGCGCTGGCGCATGTTGCGACAGAGCAGCCGCCGCAAGTCGCGGTGGCTGGAAGCACAATCCCGCCGCAATATGCGTATCCACGCCATCAGGAAATGCAGTGTGAACCGTCAACGAAATTCGTTGTTGTTCGCCGTTCAGATTCAGTGAACGATACCAGGGCACCCTCTGCGGTGCCCGATGTTCTCTTCACCCTTTAAGTTTTCCCACCGTTTCGCTTAATCGGGTTAATTTCCTTGCCCGCTGCTGTATGATATAGCCCCCGTATCGCAGATATAACAACAATGAATCCATTTCTCTGGGTAATTATTGCGTTATTTATCGTGGATGCGTTGAGGGAATATACACAACAGCCATCTTTACCGGCCTTTATTGACTATATTTTGACCCTCTCGGCGCATTGCATGACGATATAAGCGCGTTGTTAAAAAACGTCTCTTCGTCAGTCAGGTGTCACCCGGAGATAGCCGGGTTATGCAATTTCAACAGGAGTGAAAGGTGTTTGCAGAATTTGGTGTGGTGAATTTTTGGACTTATGTCGTCGGTGCGATTTTTATCGTACTGGTGCCCGGGCCTAATACGCTGTTTGTGTTGAAAACCGGAATTGGGCACGGTGTGAAGAAGGGATACCTTGCGGCAAGTGGCGTTTTTATTGGTGATGCGGTACTGATGTTCCTCGCCTGGGCGGGCGTGGCAGCCTTGATTCAGACGACCCCGGTTCTCTTTAACGTGGTTCGCTATCTGGGCGCTTTTTATTTATTGTGGCTCGGTGGAAAAATCCTCTGGTCAGTTATTACGCATAAGCAGCAGGGCGAATCCGGCGGCGCGGAGCCGGCAAAAATGATCATGAAACGCTCGCTGGTATTGAGTATGACCAACCCGAAAGCGATTCTGTTTTATGTCTCCTTCTTTGTACAGTTTATTGATGTCAACGCCAAACATACCGGCGTCTCTTTTATGATTCTGGCACTGACACTGGAGCTGATTAGCTTTATTTATATGAGCTTTTTGATCTTTTCAGGGGCATTTGTCACCCGTTATCTGAAAACCAAAAAGAAACTGGCCAAACTGGGCAACGGTTTAATCGGACTGTTGTTTGTTGGTTTTGCCGCCAGGCTGGCATCGCTGCAGTGATTCAAGGCTCCCTCGGGAGCCTTGACTACTTTTAGAAGACTTTCTTGTAAGGCGTGACCGCGACCTTTTGATACACTCCCGCCGCAACGTAGGGATCCGCCTCCGCCCAGGCTTTGGCGGCCTCCAGCGACTCGAATTCCGCAATGACCGTTGAACCCGTAAATCCTGCAGCGCCCGGATCGTTACTATCAACAGCAGGCAGTGGACCCGCAGTCAGCAATCTGCCCTCATCGTGCAGTAGTTGCAAACGGGCCAGATGGGCAGGGCGGACGGAAAGACGTTTTTCCAGGGAATCAGCAATATCTTCAGCGTAAATCACGTAAAGCACGGTGGAGCTCCTGAAGCGATAAAAGAGTTAATTACGTTAAGTGAAACGTCATATGACTGCAATGTAAAGATATAAACAATGTTAAAACCGTAACAAATGCGTGCCTTTTTTCAGCGTCAGTGGGCTTAAATTGCCTGAAGATGAACTGGCTTATTGAATATGATTGCTATTTGCATTTAAAATCGAGGTCTGGTTTTTTAACTGAAACGATTATGACTTCAATGACCCTTGATTTACCTCGCCGCTTTCCCTGGCCGACATTGCTGTCAGTCGGTATTCACGGAGCCGTCGTGGCGGGTCTGCTATACACATCGGTACATCAGGTTATTGAAATGCCAGCGCCTGCGCAGCCTATTTCCGTGACCATGGTTACGCCTGCAGAGCTGGAGCCTGTCCAGGTTGCGCCCCCGCCACCGGAACCTGTTGTTGAGCCAGAACCCGAACCGGAACCCATTCCGGAGCCACCTAAAGAAGCACCGGTGGTGATCCATAAACCCGAGCCGAAGCCTAAACCCAAGCCGAAGCCAAAGCCGAAACCGGTGAAGAAGGTCGAAGAGCGTCCGAAACGTGAAGAACGTCCGGTTGAGCCACGTACTGCACCGTTGCAGAATACGGCCCCATCGCGGCCATTAGTCAGTAACACGCCGAGCACCGCGAAGCCGGTAGTCACTGCACCTTCAGGGCCGCGCGCATTGAGCCGTAATCAGCCGCAATATCCGGCACGCGCACAGGCGTTGCGTATTGAAGGCCGCGTTCGCGTGAAATTCGACGTTACGCCTGACGGGCGCGTTGAAAATGTGCAGGTGCTTTCCGCCCAGCCATCAAATATGTTCGAGCGCGAAGTGAAAAACGCGATGCGCAAATGGCGTTACGAAGCGGGCAAACCGGGCAGCGGTTTAATTGTCAATATTGTCTTCCGCCTGAACGGCGGTGCGACGATGGAATAAAAAAAGCCTCCGTAAGGAGGCTTTTTTTTGTCTGTTCGTTAGATCTTGGGCAAAGGACGCGGTTTCCCGTCGTTGTCTACGGCCACATAAATAAACAGCGCCTCGGTCGCTTTATAACGCTGACCAATTGGCTCGGAAGAGACTTTCTTCACCCACACTTCAATATTGATCGACACCGAGGTATTACCCCGCTTCACGCAGCGCGCGTAACAGCACACCACGTCACCGACGGCGACCGGGCGCAGAAAGGTCATGCCGTCGACTCTGACCGTCACCACGCGGCCATGGGCAATCTCTTTCGCGAGAATTGCACCACCCATATCCATCTGCGACATCAGCCAGCCGCCAAAAATATCGCCATTCGCATTGGTATCTGCGGGCATGGCGAGTGTGCGTAAAACCAGTTCGCCCTGTGGGACGTTCGTTGTTGTCATTATGTACTCTACTCATTACGGAGGACTTCAGGCGGGATGCTACTATGATTTCCAGCCGAGGAGAACAGGTGATAGCGTCCATTTTGCTGGAGCGAATGGCGGGAATAAGCAACGGATGTCGTCAGAAATGGCTCGCCCTGAAGGGGTCACAAGCAGTAAGGGTTCTATAACGTTTCAGAATGAAAGCCAGGCCGCAGAGCAGCCTGGCGCAGAGATTATTGCTGATCGTCTTGCGGCATATGGCGATAAATATAGACACCGCTCAACAGCGTAAAAATCAGCGTCAGTGCGGTAAGACCAAAGACTTTGAAGTTCACCCAGATATTTTGCGGCAACCAGAAAGCGATATAGATATTCGCCAGCCCACAAAGAATAA
Organism: Leclercia sp. UBA1284; assembly: GCF_002308415.1. Classification (NCBI taxonomy): domain Bacteria; kingdom Pseudomonadati; phylum Pseudomonadota; class Gammaproteobacteria; order Enterobacterales; family Enterobacteriaceae; genus Leclercia; species Leclercia sp. UBA1284. The sequence continues at coordinate 1,615,495 of NZ_DBUS01000006.1, read as the reverse complement.
AGAACACCGCCCAGGCGATATTCAGGCGTGACCAGACCTCCTGCGGCAGCGCCAGTTCTTTACCCAGCATGCGCTGGATCAGCGGCTTCTTCATGACAAACTGGCTAACCAGCAGTGCGCCAGCGAACAGACCGTAAATGACCGTCACCTTCCATTTAATAAACTCGTCGTTATGGAAGAAGACCGTCAGACCACCAAACACGGCGACCAGGATGAAAGTGATGAGTGCCATCTTCTCTACTTTGCGATAGCGCACCCAACTGTAGATAAGCACAACAGCGGTAGCAACAATCAACGCCGTGGTAGCGGCATAGATGTCGTAGAGCTTATAGAACGCAAAAAAGACAATCAGCGGTAAAAAATCAAGAAACTGCTTCATTCTTCGATTCCATTATCTGCGACAGCCTGAGCATGACCCAGGCCGTCAGGGAGGTTACTGGCGAATCAGCGTGTACAGACGGAACAGGTATACCAGCAAAATCGCGGAGATCAGGTTGCTCAGCGTGTTGGCAACAACGGCGCCCACATTAGGTGTTAATACAGCAAAATTGGGGGCAAACAGCAGAAGGGCGGTTTTAGCCAGCAGCCAGCCGATCACGGCGGGCGCCACCAGACGCATATTCGCCCAGGCCAGACGCACACTGCTGCGCATGGCGACAAAGATGCCCATCTTATCCTGTACCACCATGACCGGCGCAAAGGCCAGAACAATGGCCAGCAGCACACCAGGCACCACGACCAGCATAATACCCATCTGCACCAGCAGGGTCGTTAAGAAGATGAGGATAAAGAGTTTTGGCAGCACCGGAGCGCTGGCCCCGATAGCGCGCAGAGCACTCACCCGCTGACCAGCAGAGACCAACTGAATCATCAGCAGCACGCCACCCGCCATAATGGCATTACCAATCAGACCAGAGAAGGTAGAGGCCGCCGACGCGCGCAGTAAAATCTGCTGCTGCTCGGGCGTCATATTCTGTACAAGCTCAAACAACCCAACGCTACCGGCCAGATTGTCACCCTGACTCAGGCTGGCAATCTGCTCCTCACTCGGCGAAAAAGCATGACCCAGCACCACCGTGATAAATGCGCATAACAAGGCAATCAGTAAAAAAGTAATGAACTGATTGCGGAAAAAATTCCCCGTGTCACGGTAGACAGACTTCGCCGTGATAGACATGCACTCTCCTTGAGTATTGCAGGTATTAATTAGCGGGCAATTGTACCCTGGATAACTCTGCGGTGGCAGCATCAAGGCTTGTATGGAAAAGCATATCTTTGTAAAGCATCAGTAATCCATGACAGGTTTTTACCCCTCAAGACGCGCACATTTTTGAATTTGGCATTTATCGGCAAAATTGATCTGCTTACCAATACTCTTTTTAACGAACCACAAGAAAAATTAATGTAGATCAATGAATGTTAAATTACTGAAATGAATGTGATCTGAGTAAGATCACTTCGTAATTATTTGTAGGTATATTCCCCCTCGCAGTTAAAACCATAACGAGGGAGTGGATATGAAAAAGGCAGTGGTTGCAGCACTTATCTTAGGCAGTCTGTCAGGCGGCGCTTATGCCCATGAGGCAGGGGAATTCTTCTTCCGGGCGGGCTCCGCCACGGTTCGCCCAACGGAAGGCTCTGACAACGTGCTGGGAATGGGCGGCTTCAACGTCAATAACAATACGCAACTGGGTATGACCTTCACCTGGATGGCCACCGACAATGTCGGTGTTGAGCTTCTGGCCGCCACCCCGTTCCGTCATAAAGTGGGGCTTGGGCCAACGGGCGATATCGCCACGGTTCACCATCTTCCGCCAACGCTAATGGCCCAGTGGTATTTTGGCGATGCAGGTAGCAAGGTTCGCCCGTATATCGGCGCCGGGGTGAACTACACCACCTTCTTTGACGAGAAGTTTAATGACAAAGGGAAAGAGGCCGGTCTGTCGGATCTGAGCCTGAAAGACTCCTGGGGTATGGCGGGACAGGCGGGGGTGGATTACCTCATCAACCGCGACTGGCTGATCAACATGTCCGTCTGGTACATGGATATCGACACTGAAGTGAAATTCAAGGCGGGCGGCGAGCAACAAAATATCAGTGCCCGTCTGGATCCGTGGGTGTTTATGTTCTCAGCGGGTTATCGCTTCTAAGAGAAAAGGGTGGCGCAAGGCCACCCTCACTTTACTTCTGAATCAAATAGCGAATGGTCGGCCCGTCCTGCTGAATATCCAGTACGGTATAGCCATGGTTTTTAGCGTCCAGCGGAATATTATTGATCGACTGCGGACAGTCGCTCACTACCTCCAGGATCTCGCCTTTCTTCAGCTGCGGCATGGCCTCCAGCGTGGCCACGGCGGGATACGGACAGGGCTCACCCACCATGTCCAGGCGATAATCAGGAATAAACTGTTTCATGCGATCTCCTTACAGGTTGCTGTTTGCCGGGACGTGCGGCGAAAGAAGCGTTTCTCCTGGGCCAGCACCAGTAAAAAGGCGGCCAGCAACATTATATAGGTTGCCAGTAATCCCCCCAGCGGACCGAAGGTATTCAGCAGATTGACTTTATCCCAGTTTGTCGCGAGCGCAGGCGAGAGATCATCCCAGTAGTAGGCCAGCAACGTTGAGCCGATAACATTACCCAGCCCCACCCACCAGTAGTGAACCTGGCCTTCAACGGCACGATACATCCAGCCGGTTTCACAGCCGCCGGCCAGCACGATGCCAAAACCAAACAGCAAACCGCCAATCACGGCGTTCGGGCCTGCCCACATGATTTTCGGTTCGACGCCAAGTTGTACGTAGCTAAAGATGCCGATGGCGCTCACTGCCATCCCGGCAATAATGGCTTTCGCCATCATGGTCCGTCCGGTGATCCACATGTCACGGAAGGCGGAGGTAAAGCAGATTTGCGCGCGTTCAATTAACAACCCAAAGCCCACGCCGAAGAGCATCGCCAGCCCTAATTTGGGTTGATTCAGTGCCGTGCACAGCGCCCAGGCCAGCATGCCGAAGAAGACCAGCATCCCCATGCGGAAGCGGCGTCGAGCCTTTTCCGGTTTCTGCGTCAGGGGCGAGGCTGCGCTCACTTTTTGAATTTTGACCGGGATACGGAACATCGGTAACAGCGTGAAGCGCGCGCCGAAGTACGAGCCGACAGCGGTGGCCAGGGCGAAGAACCATGCGTGCAGCGAAAACTGTGGAATGCCGGTGAAAAAGGCCGCCAGGTTACACCCCATCGCCAGACGGGCCCCAAAACCGGCGATAATGCCCCCGACGACGGCCTGCGCAATACGAATCCGGTTTTGCGGCATACGCAGCTTCACGTTATTGGCCCACAGTGCGGCGGCAAAGCAGCCGCCAAACATCCCGATAATCATCATGCCGTCGATGCGGGTCAGAGGCGAACCCTCAAGATGGATCAGTTTGAAATATCCCCACTCTTCGGTATGCACCCCCGCTAACTGGAGCAACTGCCCGCCCCAGCGGGTGAATTCACCCGTCACGGCCCAGAAGGTGCCGGTGATGCCGAAATAATAGGTAGAGAGAATGCCCGCTGCGATAACCGCAGGGACAGGTGACCAGAACTTAATAAGATAAGCCTGTTTGAAGTCATGCCATGACATGGATAAACCTCTGAACTCAGAAGGATTAGGGGCGTTAGCCGTAAAAGAAGAGGGGATGATACGCCGGGAATGGCGTTTGAAAAGAGAAAAAAGCCGTAAAGCTCGACGGGATCAATTTATGCGAAACGCCGCCTGAAAATTTCAGACGGCGAAGAGGTTATCAGCCTCGTGTTGCCGCTTTCATGCTGCTAACAAAGGTTTTCAGCTCGCTGAGCATCTGGTCAGGACTGTTGAGGTTGTTCTCGATGATTTTGACAATCGCCGAGCCGGAGATCGCCCCTGCGGCCTTCGCCTCGATGGCCGCTTTAACCTGGTCCGGTGAAGAGATGCCAAAGCCCTGCAGCGGCGGTGCCGCATGATATTCGGCCAGTTTTGCGACCAGGTGATGCAGAGGGAGCGCGGCTTTATTCTCTGCGCCGGTTACCCCCGCACGAGAGAGCAGATAGGTATAGCCGCGGCCATAAGAGGCAATCTGGCGCAACAGTTCGTCGTCGGCATTAGGCGGGCAGATAAAAATCGGCGCCACGTTATGACGCATCGCCGCCTGACGGAACGGCGCAGACTCCTCCACCGGCACGTCTGCCACCAGTACCGAGTCCACACCCACGCGAGCGCATTCGGCATAAAACGCGTCAATCCCGCGACTAAAGACCAGGTTGGCATACATCAGCAGGCCAATTGGAATGGTCGGGTATTTCTGACGAACGGTGGCCAATATTTCAAAACACTGGGTCGGGGTGACACCGGCGGCAAAGGCGCGCAGAGTCGCGTTCTGGATGGTCGGACCATCAGCCAGCGGATCGGAGAAGGGGATCCCCAGCTCCAGCGCATCGGCACCGGCCTCAATCAGCGTGTCGATAATTTTTAAAGAGTGTTCAGGCGACGGATCGCCCAGGGTCACAAAGGGAACAAATGCGCCTTCCTTGCGTGCTTTGAGCTCAGCAAATACGTTATCGTAACGTTCCATCACATTTCCCCTCGTGCTTTCAAAATATCGTGAACGGTGAAGATATCTTTATCACCGCGACCGGAAAGGTTAACCACCAGCAGCTGCTCTTTTTCCGGGTTTTCCTTAATCATTTTCAGGGCATGGGCCAGCGCGTGCGAGGACTCCAGTGCCGGGATAATACCTTCGCTGCGACAGAGCGTTTTGAAAGCTTCCAGCGCTTCGTCATCGGTAATAGAGACGTAATCCGCACGACCGGTACTGTTCAGGAACGCGTGCTGCGGCCCCACGGACGGGAAATCCAGCCCGGCAGAGATAGAATAGGACTCTTCGATCTGCCCCTCCTCAGTCTGCATCATCGGCGCCTTCATACCGAAATAAATCCCCACGCGGCCATGCTTCAGCGGCGCACCGTGCTCGCCGGTTTCAATACCGTGCCCGGCCGGTTCAACGCCAATCAGTCCGACGCTGGTTTCATCAATAAAGTCGGCGAACATGCCGATGGCATTAGACCCACCGCCAACGCAGGCGATGACCGCATCCGGCAAACGCCCCTCTTTTTCGAGGATCTGCGCTTTGGTCTCTTCGCCAATCATGCGCTGGAATTCGCGCACAATGGTCGGGAACGGGTGAGGGCCCGCCGCCGTGCCCAGCATATAGTGGGCGGTGTCGTAGCTGCCAGACCAGTCGCGCAGCGCTTCGTTACAGGCATCTTTCAGGGTTGCAGAGCCGCTATGTACCGGAATCACCTCCGCACCCATTAAACGCATCCGGAAGACGTTCGGTGACTGGCGCTCCACGTCTTTAGCCCCCATATAGATGCGGCATTTCAGGCCGAGCAGGGCGCTGGCAAGGGCAGAGGCAACGCCGTGCTGACCGGCACCGGTTTCGGCGATAATCTCGGTTTTGCCCATCCGTTTTGCCAGCAGCGCCTGTCCCAGCACCTGGTTGGTTTTGTGCGCGCCGCCGTGGAGCAGATCTTCACGCTTCAGGTAGAGGGTCGTCTTCGTCCCTTCCGTCAGGTTGCGGCATTTGGTCAGCGCGGTCGGGCGTCCGGCGTAGTTTTTCAGCAGGTCGGTAAATTCGGCCTGAAACGCAGGATCTTTTTGCGCGCTGACAAAGGCTTCTTCCAGCTGGCGCAGCGCGGGCATCAGGATCTGTGGCACATACATGCCACCGAACTCACCAAAATAGGGGTTAAGTAATGTTGTCATCTTCTCTTCCTTAATATGCACGCAGCGTTTTAAACACCGAAGCCAGTTTGCTGGCATCTTTAATGCCAGGCTGCGATTCGACGCCTGAATTGAAATCGAGTCCTGCACAGCCCGCTTTAGCGGCCTCTACACAGTTATCCGGACCTAAACCCCCCGCGAGAAGAACATTGTCGAGCTTCTCGCCGGTTAGCAGTGACCAGTCGAAACGTTGCCCGGTACCGCCCTGGCCGTTATCCAGCACATATTTGGTCACGTGTTGCAGGTTGCGTACGGGCAGAACATCACCCACGCTCAGCGCTTTCCAGATGTCGACCTGTTCGGGCAGCGATTCGCGCAGCGCGTCTATATAAACTTGATCTTCACTGCCGTGCAGTTGAACGGCGGTCAGGTTCAGCGCTCTGGCTGTTGCGGCAACGTCGGCAATAGCGGCATCGCGGAATACGCCAACATAGCGCAGCGGCGCGGCGGCCATAACGTCACGGGCGCGCGCGATATCTACCGCCCGCGGGGAGGAGGCGACGAAAATGAGTCCGCCATAGATCGCGCCAGCAGCATGTGCCGCAGCGGCATCTTCCGGGCGCGTCAGTCCGCAAACCTTATTCTCACCTAACAGCACCCGGCGCACGGCGGCGCTCAGGTCGGCCTGCTCCATCATGGCGGAGCCAATCAGAAAACCGTTGGCAAAGTGGCTCAGCTCACGCACCTGGGCATAGGTATTGATCCCCGATTCGCTGATGACCGTTACCCCGGCACCCAGGCGCGGCGCGAGCTGGCGAGTACGGTTGAGGTCGATGGAGAGATCGCGCAAATCGCGATTATTAATCCCCACCACTTTGGCCTCCAGCGCAATGGCGCGCTCCAGCTCCTCTTCATTACTCACTTCCGTCAACACGCCCATGTTCAGGCTGTGGGCGACGGCCGCCAGTTGACGATACTGCTCGTCATCCAGCACCGACAGCATCAACAGGCAGGCGTCGGCCTGATAGAAACGCGCCAGCCAGATCTGATAAGGATCGATGATAAAGTCTTTGCACAAAATCGGCTGCGGGGCAATACCGCTAACGACAGGCAGAAAATCAAAGCTGCCCTGGAAATACTTCTCATCCGTCAAAACAGAAATCGCCGACGCATGGTGTTTATAGATTCCGGCGATGGTGGCCGGGTCGAAGTCGTCGCGGATCACCCCTTTGGACGGAGAAGCTTTTTTGCACTCCAGGATAAATGCCGTCCGTGCGCCCTGCAGGGCTTCGTAGAATCGACGGCTGCTGGGGACCACCTCGTTCTGAAAGCTGGCGAGCGGCTGCTGCGCCTTACGGGCTTCTACCCAGATAGCCTTATCGGCAACGATTTTCGCTAAAACGGTCTGCATGAATTACCCTCTTGCCGCAAGTGCGGTCACACGGTCATATGCTGCGCCAGAGCGCAACACGTCGATAACTTTTTGCGCATTCGCCTTAAGATCCTCCTCGCCGTGCAGACGCATCAGCATGGCGACATTGGCGGCGACGGCAGCCTCATGAGCGGCTTCACCTTTACCTTGTAACAGGCGGGTGAGAATGTCACGGTTTTCTTCCGGGGTACCGCCTGCCAGCGCCTCCTGATGGTAAGGCGTTAAGCCAAAATCGCTCGCCTCAAGCTGATAGCTCTTGATTTCGCCATCGTTCAGTTCTGCCACCAGGGTAGGGGCATGCAGTGATACCTCGTCCATGCCGCCGCTGTGAACCACGGCTGCACGCTGATATCCCAGCATGCGCAGTGTTTCAGCTATGGGCAGTACCAGTTCAGGGCTGTAAACACCAATCAGCGCCAGCGGAGGGTGTGCCGGGTTAATCAGCGGCCCCAGCACGTTAAACAGGGTACGGGTCTTCAGCTGCTGACGCACCGGCATAGCATGGCGGAAACCGGTGTGGTACTTCGGTGCGAACAGGAAGCAGACCCCCAGCTCGTCCAGCGCAGCGCGAGACTTTTCAGCATTCATGTCGAGGTTAATGCCAAATGCGGCCAGCAGATCGGATGAGCCGGAACGGCTGGAGACGCTACGGTTGCCGTGTTTAGCCACCTTGATACCACAGGCGGCAGCCACAAAGGCGCTGGCGGTGGAGATATTGATGCTGTTACTGCCGTCGCCGCCGGTACCCACGATATCGGCAAAGCGATAATCCGGACGCGGGAAAGGCGCAGCGTTTTCCAGCAGGGCGGTTGCTGCGCCAGCGATCTCCTGCGGGCTTTCACCACGGACTTTCATGCTCACCAGCGCGGCTGCCAGTTGCTCGGGTTTCAGCTCACCGCGTACCACGGCGGAGAACAGCTGGTGGCTCTCTTGTTGGCTCAGGGTCTGCGCCTGGTACAGTTTTTCCAGAACAGGTTGCAGGGTATTCGTCTGCTCCAGTTTTTGCAGCGCCCAGTTCAGCGTCTGCTCCAGCAGGCGAGCCCCCTGTGAGGTCAGAATGGATTCCGGGTGAAACTGCAGGCCGCAGACGCGGTCGGCGTCATGACGAACAGCCATCACCATTCCCTCGAAATGGGCGTTGATGGTCAGCCCCGCCGGAATGTTGCTGCCCACCAGCGAGTGGTAACGCGCGACCGGCAGCGGGTTCATCAGCCCGGCAAACATCGCCTGGCCGTCGTGTTCAATACTGGATGCCTTGCCGTGCAGAATTTCGCCCGCCTGGCCGACGTAGCCGCCATAGGCTTCCACAATCGCCTGATGGCCGAGGCAGATACCGATAATCGGTAGTTTACCGCGCATACGGGTCAGCAGTTCTGGCATACAGCCTGCTTCGCTTGGCGCACCCGGGCCCGGAGAGAGCATCAGCACCGGGTTCTGCATGGTGGCCAGGCGCTCAATTAAGGTCTGAGCCGGGACGTGATTACGGTAGATCACCACATTGTGGCCGTTGGCACGCAGCTGATCCGCCAGATTGTAAGTAAAGGAGTCGATATTATCGAGCAGCAGAATGTCAGCCATCAGAAAATCTCCTGTGCGTGATGTGCGGTGGCAATCGCGCGCAGTACGGCGCGGGCTTTATTGCGGGTTTCGTCGGCTTCAGACTGCGGTACGGAATCAAGAACGATGCCAGCGCCAGCCTGAACGGTGGCGATGCCATCTTCAACGTAAGCGGAGCGGATGACGATGCAGGTATCCAGATCGCCATGGGCCGTGAAATAACCTACCGCGCCGCCATAGCTACCGCGGCGTCGTCCCTCTGCCTGAGCGATAAGCTGCATGGCGCGGACTTTTGGCGCGCCGCTCAGGGTGCCCATGTTCATGCAGGCCCGATAGGCGTGCAGCACGTCCAGATCGCTCCGCAGCTCGCCGACCACGCGGGAGACCAGGTGCATCACGAAAGAGTAACGGTCGACCTTGGTCAAATCCGCCACGTAGCGACTGCCCGGCGTGCAGATACGCGCCAGGTCGTTACGCGCCAGATCAACCAGCATCAAATGTTCAGACATCTCTTTTTGATCGGTACGCATCTCCAGCTCAATACGGCTGTCCAGGTCGCGATCAAGCGTGCCGTCCGCACGACGACCCCGCGGGCGAGTCCCGGCGATCGGATAGATTTCAATCTGACGGCTGGTGGCGTCATATTTCAGGGAGCTTTCCGGCGAGGCGCCGAACAACGTAAAGTCGTTGTCCTGCATGAAGAACATGTACGGGCTCGGGTTGCTCTTCTTCAGGACATCATAGGCTGCCAGCGGAGAAGGGCACGGCAACGAGAAGCGACGGGATGGCACCACCTGGAAAATTTCGCCTGCGCGGATCGCTTTCTGCATCTGGCGTACGACCACGCCAAATTCGTCGTCGGTCTGACTGTATTCGCAGCGCATCTGCTCAACGCGTTGCACCGGCAGAGAAGCAGGCTCTTCCGTCATCTGCTGCTGTAGCTGGGCGATACGCTGCTCGAGGCGCTCTTTTTCAGCCGTCAGGGGAGTAAAAAGGCTGGCCTGGATACGGGTGCTTTTCTTCTGGTGGTCGATCACCAGTAAGGTTTCTGCGAGGTAGAAGCAGTAATCCGGGCAGCGATTTCCCTGTTCAACGTCAGGCAGATTTTCAAAACCGGCGACCAGGTCATAGGCAAACAGCCCGCCAAAGAACATCGCTTCACGCTCGTCTTCCGGCACATTGACCAGGTTTTGCAACAGGCGGAAGGCATCAAAGACCGATAATGAGCAGAGGCGGGCATCTTCATCCAGCAGCTGGCTTACCGGCGGGAAGTGCAGAACGCGGGCGTCCGGGCGTTGTTCATTTTCAATGCCAGCGGGCAGGACGCTATCCAGTAAAGGTAACAATGCCGCGCCGTTAGCCGATAACGCCTGGATAGTGACAACGTCACCCATGGCGGTGATCCGCAAAGCGCTGTCTACCAGCAGCAAACTCTTTAGATCATCTTTGCTGTCGATATCGGCAGATTCCAGCAGCAGGGTGGCCGCGCGGGCGCCGCAGAGCTGATGAAACAGGGCCGTTGGGTTATGGCGATAGGCTGCGTCCCGGGTAAGCAGTTCGAGGGTTGATTTGGCTGTTTGCATTAGTGTGTTCTCATATTCTGTTCAATAAAAAGCCCGCTCTGTGGCGGGCCTGGTATCTGTATGCGCGACGCAAACGTCTGACACTGCCCATAAATTCAGGAAGTGCGCCACCAACCATGCTGAGAGAAAGAGAGGGTCATTTGCAGATACCTTAAAAAGTGAACTTGCGTACTAGTTAACTAGTTCGATGGTTGAATGTCAACCCCCGATTTCAGTTATTCACGGCATACCGTTATCATAGTGAGCGCAAAGAGATGAAAATAGTGACGGGAGCCGCTTTGAGCGACACGAATTATGCAGTGATCTACGATTTACATAGCCACACAAAGGCCTCAGACGGCCTGCTTACGCCCGAAGAGTTAGTTCATCGCGCCCATGAGATGCGCGTGGGCACCCTGGCAATAACCGATCACGATACCACCGAGGCGATCCCGGCAGCACGGGCGGAAATTACCCGCAGCCAACTGCCGTTAACCTTAATCTCAGGCGTGGAGATCTCCACTCTCTGGGAAAATCATGAGATTCACATTGTTGGTCTGAATATCGACATTGAGAACCCGCTGATGTGCGAATTTCTGGACGAGCAAAAAAACCGCCGTAACCAGCGGGCTGCGTTGATTGCCGAACGCCTGGAAAAAGCACATATCCCAGGCGCCCTGGAAGGGGCGCTTCGGCTGGCGGGAGGCGGGGCAGTAACCCGGGGGCACTTCGCCCGTTTTCTGGTGGAAGCGGGGAAGGCCAATAACATCGCTGATGTTTTCAAAAAATACCTGGCGCGGGGGAAAACCGGATACGTTCCTCCTCAGTGGTGTACAATAGAACAAGCTATTGATGTCATTCATCATTCTGGCGGTAAGGCGGTACTGGCCCATCCGGCACGGTATAACCTCTCCGCCAAGTGGCTGAAAAGGCTGCTGGCCTGGTTCGCGGAACAGGGCGGCGATGCGATGGAAGTCGCGCAGTGCCAGCAAGCCCCCAATGAGCGTACACAACTTGCAACTTATGCCCGACAGTTCGGTTTACTGGCCTCGCAAGGCTCCGATTTTCATCAGCCTTGTCCGTGGATAGAGCTGGGCCGCAAGCTGTGGTTACCCGCAGGCGTCGAGCCGGTGTGGCAGCTCTGGGAACAGCCCGAGCCAAATAAAGAGAGGGAAGTATGAGTCAATTTTTCTATATCCATCCGGATAACCCGCAGGCGCGGTTGATTAACCAGGCGGTGGAGATTGTGCGTAAGGGCGGCGTTATCGTCTATCCCACGGACTCCGGTTACGCGCTGGGCTGCAAGATCGAAGACAAAGGGGCGATGGAGCGTATTTGCCGCATTCGCCAGCTGCCGGACGGGCACAATTTTACCCTGATGTGTCGCGATCTCTCGGAGCTCTCCACCTACTCCTATGTGGACAACGTGGCGTTTCGCCTGATTAAAAATAACACCCCGGGCAACTACACCTTTATCCTGAAAGGGACTAAAGAGGTACCCCGTCGTCTTCTGCAAGAGAAGCGTAAAACAATCGGTATGCGTGTGCCGTCGAACCCCATTGCACAGGCGTTGCTTGAAACACTGGGCGAGCCGATGCTCTCGACATCCCTGATGCTGCCGGGTAGCGAATTTACCGAGTCAGACCCGGAAGAGATCAAAGACCGTCTGGAGAAAGTGGTGGATTTGATTATTCACGGCGGTTACCTGGGTCAACAGCCGACAACGGTGATCGATTTAACCGACGAAGGGCCAACTGTTATCCGTGAAGGTGTGGGTGACGTTAAGCCTTTCTTGTAAGGATGTAAGCCGCTATACTACGCGGCCATCATTATTGCGGTGTTATCCCGCTATAATGAATCCTGTTCGACGCCTGTGAAGGCGACACCTGAAGGAAGCTCAATGAGCGAGAAATTACAGAAAGTGCTGGCGCGTGCTGGCCACGGTTCACGCCGTGAAATCGAAACCATTATTGAAGCAGGTCGCGTCAGTGTAGACGGCAAAATCGCTACGCTGGGCGATCGCGTTGAGATCGTACCGGGGCTGAAGATCCGTATCGACGGACATCTGATCTCGGTAAAAGAGTCGGCGGAGCAGATCTGCCGCGTGCTGGCTTACTATAAGCCAGAAGGCGAACTCTGTACCCGTAACGATCCTGAAGGGCGTCCTACCGTCTTCGATCGTCTGCCGAAATTGCGCGGTGCGCGCTGGATTGCCGTGGGCCGTCTGGACGTTAACACCTGCGGGCTGCTGCTGTTCACTACCGATGGTGAACTGGCCAACCGTCTGATGCACCCAAGTCGTGAAGTTGAGCGTGAATACGCGGTGCGCGTGTTTGGTGAAGTCGACGACAATAAAGTGCGCGACCTGTCGCGCGGTGTGCAGCTTGAAGATGGTCCGGCAGCATTTAAAACCATCAAATTCACCGGCGGTGAAGGCATCAACCAGTGGTACAACGTGACCCTGACCGAAGGCCGTAACCGTGAAGTGCGCCGTCTGTGGGAAGCCGTGGGCGTGCAGGTCAGCCGCCTGATTCGCGTGCGCTACGGCGACATCCTCCTGCCGAAAGGTTTGCCTCGCGGTGGTTACACCGAGCTGGATTTAACCCAGACGAACTACCTGCGCGAGCTGGTGGGGCTGACGCCAGAAACCACCTCCAAGGTGGCGGTTGAGAAAGATCGCCGTCGCATGAAGGCGAACCAGATCCGCCGTGCGGTGAAGCGCCACAGCCAGGTGAGCACCGGTCGCCGCTCAGGCAGCCGTAACAACAACGGTTAAAAACAACAAACCCGGCATTGCCGGGTTTTTTCTTAATAGTCGATACCGATTTGCGCTTTCACCCCGGCATCAAACGCATGTTTGACCGGACGTAGCTCACTAACGGTATCTGCTATCTCCAGAATATCTCTGTGACAACCACGCCCGGTCACGATCACCGTCTGATGAGCTGGCCGGTTTTGCAGCGCGGTGATGACCCTTTCAAGCGGCAGATAGTCGTAGGCCACCATATAGGTAATCTCATCCAGCAGCACCATGTTCAGGCTGGGATCAGCCAGCATCCGCTCGGCATGCTGCCAGACCGCCAGGCAGGCGGCGGTGTCAGTCTCCCGGTTTTGCGTGTCCCAGGTAAACCCGGTTGCCATCACCTGAAACTCTACCCCATGCGGTTCCAACAGATTACGCTCGCCGTTTGGCCATTCGCCTTTAATAAACTGGATTACGCCGACCTTTTGACCGTGACCGACCGCGCGAGTGGCGGTGCCAAACGCGGCGGTAGTTTTACCCTTACCATTGCCCGTAAAGACAATAATAATTCCACGCTCGTCCTGAGCGGCGGCAACGCGGGCATCGACCTGTTCTTTTAACCGCTGCTGGCGCTGCTGATGACGATCATCACTCATTGGGAAATCCCTGGTTTACGGCCCGGTTGGGCATCAAAAGTCATACCGGTTTTCCGGCGGCTATCATCGCCCATCAGCCATAAATAGAGCGGCATAATGTCGGCAGGTGTTTTGAGTTTGTCCGGATCTTCCGTCGGGAATGCGCTGGCACGCATTTTAGTACGCGTACCTCCTGGGTTAATACAGTTCACGCGCAGATGACGGCTCTGATACTCTTCTGCCAGAACCTGCATCATCCCCTCAGTAGCGAATTTCGAGACGGCATAAGCGCCCCAGTTGGCACGCCCCTGACGGCCAACGCTGGAAGAGGTAAAGACCAGCGAGCCAGAGTCTGACTTCAGTAATAAAGGAAGCAATGCCTGAGTCAGGAAAAAAGTACCGTTGACGTTGACCTGCATCACGTGCTCCCACAACACCGGATCCTGTTCATCCATCGGGCGCACTTCCCCCAGTAAACCGGCGTTATGCAGCACACCGTCGAGGCGAGGGTAGCGGGCGGCAATGCGCTGCGCCAGGGCCTGACAGCTCTCAGGGGTGCAGGTCAGGAGATCCAGTGTATACCAGCGCACCGGATGCGGGCTCACCTGGGCGACATCGTCGGCCGCAGCGCGTAATTTCTCTTCGTTACGACCCAGCAGGATCACGCTGGCGCCGTGGCGGGCATAGGTCAAGGCTGCTTCAAGGCCAATGCCGTCGCTGGCGCCGGTGACCAAAATAATACGGTTTTGCAGTAGATCTTTTTTCGGTTGATAGTGCACGGTAACTCCTCTGGCACGCATGTTTTCTGCGTCTGCTCTCTACGCTTTTCGGATTTATGCCCGAAAGCGCGCGTGATTTCAATCAGTCTACCGGAGACTTGGTAGTGAAATTAACAATTTGCAAACATTTCGCGGCGGTTTAACCATTCCGGAAGCGCGATCGCAAGGGTAACTTCACAAGCGAGACGCCCGGCCATGGCTGTTGTACACTGGGTGCGAAAACAAGTGGTTAAATCAAGGTGGACGCGTGGAATTACTCTCTGAATATGGTTTATTTCTGGCGAAAATCGCAACGGTGGTAATTGCCATTGCGATAATCGCAGTTCTCATTGTTAACCTGACGCAGCGCAAGCGTCAGCGCGGCGAGTTACGTATTACCCGTTTGAGCGAGCAGTACAGCGAAATGCAGGAAGATATGTCGGTCTCCCTGCTCGACAAACATCAGCAAAAGCTGTGGCATAAAGCCCAGAAGAAGAAACACAAGCAGGAAGCCAAAGCCGCTAAAGCGAAGGCTAAACAGGAACAGCGAGACGAGCCGACAAAACCGCGCGTCTATGTGCTGGATTTTAAAGGGAGTATGGATGCGCATGAGGTGGCTTCCCTGCGTGAAGAGGTAACTGCTGTTATTGCCGTTGCCAAACCGCAAGATAAAGTGGTGGTACGACTCGAAAGCCCGGGTGGGGTGGTGCACGGTTATGGCCTGGCAGCCTCGCAGCTGCAGCGCTTACGTGACAAGCAGATCCCTCTGACGATTGCGGTCGACAAAGTCGCGGCAAGCGGCGGCTACATGATGGCCTGCGTGGCGGACAAAATTGTCGCGGCGCCATTCTCGATTATCGGGTCGATTGGCGTGGTAGCGCAGATCCCTAACTTCAACCGTTTTCTGAAAAGCAAAGATATTGATATCGAGTTGCACACGGCGGGGCAGTACAAACGTACCCTGACGCTGTTAGGTGAAAACACCGAAGAGGGACGGCAGAAGTTTCGCGAAGATCTTAATGAAACCCATCATCTGTTTAAAGATTTCGTTAAGCAGATGCGTCCATCACTGGATATCGACCAGGTTGCAACCGGTGAGCACTGGTACGGTGTCCAGGCGCAGGAGAAAGGGCTGGTTGACGAAGTGGGGAACAGCGACGATCTGCTGCTGGGCCTGATGGAAAACCATGAACTGGTAGGGGTACGGTTTGTCCAGCGTAAACGCCTGACTGACCGCTTCACCAACAGCGCGGCTGAGAGCGCCGATCGCCTTCTGCTACGCTGGCTTCAGCGCGGTCAAAAACCGCTGCTGTAACTAAAACGCGAGGCCCAGGCCTCGCGTTTTTTTAATCAACAAGGTGATACTTTTCCGAGAGCGTATGCGCCAGGTATTTAAACATATTAAACACCGCGGTGCTTTTTGGGGTCGGAAGCCCTTGTTCATCAAGGAAATACTCACCGCTGAACACCAGCACGCCGTTGCGCTGCTCGACGCCCGTGGCTTCAATGCCGGCCAGGGTGTCTTCATGTTCACGAATCAGTTTATTTGCTTCTGCGAGCAACGTGGCTCGATCAACAGGTTGGGTCGTTTGCTGCATAATCCACTCCTTAAACAGTGACAATAGTCTACGCCGCAGCGATGAAGTGGGCAAATTTTCCCTGTTTTAGCAGTGGGTTTATCCTGCTGACCCCGCTGGCGAGATTTGCTTTTGCATGCTAATAAAGTTGCGTAACGAATTATATCAGGTAGAGTGTGCGCTTTCGTCATTCTGGCAATAGATTTGCTTGACATTCGACCTAAACTTCGTCGTGCAGTCACGTTGATGCGAGAAAAAGCCCGTTAACTCAACCGCCTGGAGAAAGACGCGTAGTCGTCCGGAAACCACAGGGGGTTGATATCCACCGGGGATGTCGCAATATAAATGGCTCGTCGCCAGTGGAAGGTGAAATTACGTGCGACGTATTCCTGGAAGAAACAAATTAGGTAAAGGTGATTATGGGTAAAGCTCTCGTTATCGTTGAGTCCCCGGCAAAAGCCAAAACGATCAATAAGTATCTGGGTAGTGACTACGTGGTTAAGTCCAGCGTCGGTCATATCCGCGATTTGCCGACCAGTGGCTCAGCCAGTAAAAAGAGCGCAGACTCTACCTCCACCAAAGGGGCTAAAAAGCCTAAAAAGGATGAACGTAGTGCGCTCGTCAACCGCATGGGGGTCGATCCCTGGCATGACTGGCAGGCACAATATGAAGTGCTGCCAGGAAAAGAGAAAGTTGTCAACGAGCTGAAACAGCTGGCTGAAAAAGCAGACCACATCTATCTCGCAACCGACCTTGACCGCGAAGGGGAGGCCATTGCATGGCACCTGCGGGAGATCATCGGTGGCGACGAGACACG
Source organism: Leclercia sp. UBA1284 (assembly GCF_002308415.1). Lineage (NCBI taxonomy): Bacteria > Pseudomonadati > Pseudomonadota > Gammaproteobacteria > Enterobacterales > Enterobacteriaceae > Leclercia > Leclercia sp. UBA1284. The sequence continues at coordinate 1,598,673 of NZ_DBUS01000006.1, read as the reverse complement.
CTATAGCCGTGTCGTATTTAACGAAATTACCAAGAATGCGATTCGTCAGGCGTTTGAGAAGCCGGGCGAACTGAATATCGATCGTGTAAATGCGCAACAGGCCCGTCGTTTTATGGACCGCGTTGTGGGTTACATGGTCTCTCCGCTGCTGTGGAAAAAAATTGCCCGTGGGCTGTCCGCCGGACGTGTTCAGTCAGTAGCGGTACGCCTGGTCGTAGAGCGCGAGCGTGAGATTAAAGCATTCGTCCCGGAAGAGTTCTGGGATATCAATGCCAACGTTACTACCCCGGCTGGCGATGAACTGCCGCTGGAAGTCACGCATCAGAACGACAAGCCGTTTCGTCCGGAAAACCGCGACCAGACCATGGCTGCCGTGGCGCTGCTGGAAAAAGCACGTTACGACGTGGTGGAGCGTGAAGACAAACCGACCTCCAGCAAGCCTGGCGCACCATTTATCACCTCCACCCTGCAGCAGGCGGCAAGTACCCGTCTGGGCTTCGGCGTGAAGAAAACCATGATGATGGCGCAGCGTCTGTATGAAGCAGGCTACATCACCTATATGCGTACTGACTCGACGAACCTCAGTCAGGATGCTGTGAGCATGGTGCGGGATTACATCAGCGATAACTTCGGTAAGAAATATCTGCCGGAGAGTGCCAACCAGTATGCGAGCAAAGAAAACTCTCAGGAAGCGCACGAAGCGATTCGTCCTTCTGATGTAGCCGTCTCCGCTGAATCGCTGAAAGATATGGAAGCAGACGCGCAGAAACTTTATCAACTGATCTGGCGTCAGTTTGTTGCCTGCCAGATGAACCCGGCCCAGTACGACTCCACAACCTTGACCGTTGCTGCGGGTGATTTCCGCCTGAAAGCGCGCGGTCGCATTCTGCGCTTCGACGGCTGGACTAAAGTGATGCCTGCGCTGCGTAAAGGTGATGAAGACCGCACTCTGCCGGCAGTGAATAAGGGCGACACACTCTCGCTGGTTGAATTAACCCCGGCTCAGCACTTTACTAAGCCGCCGGCACGTTTTAGCGAAGCGTCACTGGTTAAAGAGTTAGAAAAACGCGGTATTGGTCGTCCGTCGACTTATGCGTCAATCATCTCCACCATCCAGGACCGCGGCTATGTACGCGTTGAGAGTCGTCGTTTCTACGCCGAGAAAATGGGAGAAATTGTCACCGACCGTCTGGAAGACAACTTCCGCGAGCTAATGAACTACGACTTTACCGCCCAGATGGAAGATCGTCTCGATCAGGTGGCGAACCATCAGGCGGAATGGAAGAAGGTGCTCGATAGCTTCTTCAGCGACTTCACCCTTCAGTTGGATAAAGCGGAAAAGGCGCCGGAAGAGGGCGGCATGCAGCCGAACCAGATGGTGCTGACCAGCATCGATTGCCCGACCTGTGGCCGCAAAATGGGTATCCGTACTGCGACCACCGGTGTCTTCCTGGGCTGCTCCGGTTACGCGCTGACGCCGAAAGAGCGTTGCAAAACCACCATTAACCTGGTGCCAGAGAACGAAGTTCTTAACGTACTGGAAGGTGATGACGCAGAGACCAACGCGTTGCGCGCCAAACGTCGTTGCCAGAAATGTGGCACGGCGATGGACAGCTACCTGATCGATCCGAAACGCAAATTGCACGTGTGTGGTAATAACCCAACCTGCGATGGATACGAGATCGAAGAGGGCGAGTTCCGTATCAAAGGCTATGACGGCCCGATTGTAGAGTGCGAAAAATGTGGTTCTGAAATGCACCTGAAAATGGGTCGTTTTGGCAAATACATGGCTTGTACAAACGACGAGTGTAAAAATACGCGTAAGATTCTGCGTAACGGTGAAGTGGCGCCGCCGAAAGAAGATCCGGTTCCGCTGCCTGAACTGCCATGCGAGAAATCGGACGCTTACTTCGTACTGCGCGACGGTGCTGCAGGGGTCTTCCTGGCGGCTAACACCTTCCCGAAATCTCGCGAAACTCGCGCGCCATTAGTGGAAGAGCTGTACCGCTTCCGCGACCGCTTGCCGGAAAAACTGCGTTATCTGGCTGATGCGCCGCAGCAGGATCCAGAAGGGAACAAGACCGTGGTCCGCTTTAGCCGTAAAACGAAACAGCAGTATGTTGCAGCGGAAAAAGAGGGCAAAGCCACTGGCTGGTCTGCATTCTTCGTTGACGGTAAATGGGTTGAAGGTAAGAAATAACCTTTACATACCGTAACTTACCTGTAAAAGGGCCGGATCTCCGGCCCTTTTTTATTACATTCTTATTATTTTTAGTTCCGTACTATACAGTGATGATATAAATGATATAGTGGTTATAGTTAACCCCTTTCTTATTATCAAATCGTCTTAAGCGATTGCCCGTGTGCGTTAAATCGGATGGTCTGGCATGAAACTACAGCAGCTTCGCTATATTGTTGAGGTCGTTAATCACAACCTCAATGTCTCTTCGACCGCAGAAGGTCTTTATACCTCCCAGCCCGGTATCAGCAAGCAGGTGCGTATGCTTGAAGATGAGCTGGGCATCCAAATCTTTGCCCGTAGCGGTAAACACCTGACGCAGGTCACTCCCGCCGGGCAAGAAATTATTCGTATTGCGCGCGAAGTGCTATCCAAAGTGGATGCCATCAAATCCGTGGCGGGCGAACACACCTGGCCTGATAAAGGTTCGCTCTATATTGCGACGACCCACACCCAGGCGCGTTATGCACTGCCAGGCGTTATTAAGGGCTTCATTGAGCGTTATCCGCGCGTATCACTGCATATGCACCAGGGGTCGCCTACGCAAATTGCTGAGGCGGTATCGAAAGGCAATGCTGACTTTGCGATTGCCACGGAGGCCCTGCACTTGTACGACGATCTGGTCATGCTGCCTTGCTATCACTGGAACCGCTCTATCGTAGTGACCCCGGATCACCCCTTAGCGGCGAAGAGCTCCGTCTCTATTGAGGAACTGGCCCAGTACCCGCTGGTGACCTACACCTTTGGCTTTACCGGGCGCTCAGAGCTGGATACCGCATTTAATCGTGCCGGGCTGACGCCGCGTATCGTCTTTACCGCTACTGACGCCGACGTCATTAAAACCTACGTTCGTCTGGGGCTTGGGGTAGGGGTGATTGCCAGTATGGCGGTCGATCCCGTCTCCGATCCGGATTTAGTCCGTCTGGATGCGCAGGGCGTATTTAGCCACAGTACAACCAAAATCGGTTTCCGTCGAAGCACCTTCTTGCGCAGTTACATGTATGATTTCATTCAACGTTTCGCGCCGCATTTGACGCGCGATGTGGTGGATACCGCTGTCGCGTTACGCTCGAATGAAGATATCGAAGCGATGTTTAAAGATATTAAACTTCCGGAAAAATAATCACATCCGGTATCTTTCCCCTGCGGAAAGATACCGTCTTTAATGGCTTAACCTAAATTAGAATTATCATCATCTTCGTTTAACCCGCCCAATTTCACCCTTCGCCAGACTAAACTGTCGCAAATTTGCGACAAAAGTAGAAAATATTATCCCGCTTCGCAAATTCTTCGTTTCAATTATTTATTTCCGGTCAAAAGATTAACTATTTAATGGCTTAGGATTCGTAAATTCACTGGATTTTCGTCTAAAGTTCTTTTAGGATTTATCTCAACCATGATTACTTATGCCGATTGTTTGGTATCGAAATGATAAGCGAAATCGATTGCAAGAGGATAGCAATGCCATCAGGAAGTGAAGAACCGCAAAGGGACCCGCAGCTCAAGCGTAAAGCCTGGCTGGCCGTATTCCTTGGCTCAGCACTGTTTTGGGTGGTTGTTGCGCTCCTCGTCTGGCACTTTTGGGGTTAACTATGGCTGTTCAGGAGCGGTTTGAAACCATCAAGCTAATGTGTCAGCACCGTGACACAGCGCGCGATACGCGTAAACCTGAAAAGGCTAACGTGCCGGCTTCCTGGAAGCTGTCGCCGCAGCAGAAAGCTTTTATTGACGCGTTCGCAGAAGACGAACCGAAAAAACAATAATTTAGTTTTTGCCGCTCCGCGTAATTGTCCAATTACTCGCCGCGCTTTTGTACTCATTAATAAATACACATCAGCAATATTACTGAGTAAAACCTCAACCCTTACGAATAAATATATGACTGGTGTCGCAATGATGAATAATATGCGCAGTATCAAATACTGGTCCTGGATGGGCGCGTTTTCACTGTCGATCCTTTTCTGGTGCCAGCTAATCTGGATGACAATCAACTGATTGCTTAAAAACCCCGCCTGTGTGCGGGGTTTTTTATGCGTCTTTATTCAGATTTATCCCGCTAATTTATCAATTTGGGTTGTTATCAAAACGTTACGTTCTCTTTGTGTTATCTTTAATTACAGCCCTGATAACTGTCAGGACATCGCAATCCCTGTAATTAAGGAGGAGCTTATGTCGTTAACCCTACGCGAAGCCAGTAAGGACACATTGCAGGCTGAGAATAAAACTTACCATTACTACAGTCTGCCGCTGGCTGCCAGGGAACTTGGGGATATTGCGCGTCTACCCAAGTCGTTAAAAGTGTTGCTGGAAAACCTGCTGCGCTGGCAGGACGAAACTTCCGTCACGCTTGAAGATATTCGCGCGCTCGCCGGCTGGTTGAAAACCGCCCATGCTGACCGGGAGATCGCCTACCGCCCCGCCAGGGTTTTAATGCAGGACTTTACGGGCGTGCCTGCCGTTGTTGACCTGGCCGCCATGCGTGAAGCCGTTAAACGCCTGGGCGGTGATACCGCAAAAGTGAATCCTCTCTCCCCCGTTGACCTTGTTATCGACCACTCCGTTACCGTTGACCACTTTGGTGACGACGATGCCTTTGAAGAGAACGTGCGTCTGGAAATGGAGCGCAACCACGAGCGCTACGTCTTCCTGAAGTGGGGACAACAGGCATTTAGCCGCTTCAGTGTCGTACCGCCCGGAACGGGGATTTGCCATCAGGTAAACCTTGAATATCTGGGCAGAGCGGTCTGGAGCGAACTTCAGGATAAAGAGTGGGTGGCCTATCCGGACACGCTGGTTGGCACGGACTCGCATACCACTATGATCAACGGCCTTGGGGTATTGGGGTGGGGCGTCGGCGGTATCGAAGCCGAAGCGGCGATGCTTGGTCAACCGGTATCAATGCTTATTCCTGATGTGGTCGGTTTCAAACTGACCGGCAAACTCAGCGAGGGCATCACCGCCACTGACCTTGTATTGACCGTCACTCAGATGCTGCGTAAGCACGGGGTAGTGGGCAAATTCGTCGAATTTTATGGGGACGGACTGGATTCTCTTCCGCTGGCGGACCGCGCCACCATCGCCAATATGGCGCCAGAATATGGCGCAACCTGCGGCTTCTTCCCTATCGATGGCGTCACCCTCGACTATATGCGTCTGAGTGGCCGCAGCGAGGAGCAGGTGGCACTGGTAGAAGCCTATGCTAAGGCGCAAGGTATGTGGCGTAATGCGGGAGATGAGCCCGTCTTCACCAGTACTCTGGCGCTGGACATGGGCAGCGTAGAGGCGAGCCTGGCCGGACCAAAACGCCCTCAGGATCGTGTTGCTCTGGGGGATGTACCGAAAGCCTTTGCCGCCAGCACCGAGCTTGAGGTCAATACGGCGCAGAAAGATCGCCGTCCCGTCGATTATTCCATGAACGGCCACGCCTATCAGCTGCCGGACGGCGCGGTGGCTATCGCGGCGATCACCTCCTGTACTAATACCTCCAACCCCAGCGTGCTGATGGCCGCCGGGCTGCTGGCGAAAAAAGCCGTCACGCTGGGCCTGAAGCGTCAGCCGTGGGTCAAAGCCTCGCTGGCACCGGGTTCGAAAGTGGTATCAGATTACCTGGCGCAGGCCCGACTTACCCCATACCTCGATGAGCTGGGCTTTAACCTGGTGGGATACGGTTGTACGACCTGTATCGGCAACTCGGGGCCGCTGCCGGAGCCTATCGAACAGGCGATTAAGCAGGGTGACCTCACCGTTGGTGCGGTGCTGTCGGGCAACCGTAACTTTGAAGGTCGTATTCATCCCCTGATAAAAACGAACTGGCTGGCTTCGCCGCCGCTGGTGGTGGCTTACGCGCTGGCGGGGAACATGAATATCAACCTGGCAACCGATCCGCTGGGGCATGACCGCAAAGGCGACCCGGTCTACCTGAAAGATATCTGGCCATCGGCGCAGGAGATATCCCGCGCGGTTGAGCAGGTCTCAACCGATATGTTCCGCAAAGAGTATGCTGAAGTCTTTGAAGGCACGCCCGAGTGGAAAAATATCGAAGTGGCACGCTCAGATACTTATAGCTGGCAGAGCGACTCAACCTATATTCGCCTCTCCCCATTCTTTGACGATATGGGTGCCGAGCCAAAACCGTTGGAGGATATCCACGGTGCCCGGATCCTGGCAATGCTGGGGGACTCGGTGACCACGGACCATATCTCCCCGGCGGGCAGCATTAAGGCCGACAGCCCGGCAGGACGTTATCTGCAAAGCCGCGGTGTAGAGCGTCGTGATTTTAACTCCTACGGTTCGCGCAGGGGTAACCACGAAGTGATGATGCGCGGTACCTTTGCCAATATTCGCATTCGTAACGAGATGGTTCCGGGCGTTGAAGGGGGCATGACCCGTCACCTGCCGGGCAGCGAGGTGGTGTCGATCTACGATGCGGCCATGGCCTATCAGCAGGAAGGCACGCCGCTGGCGGTTATCGCCGGGAAAGAGTATGGCTCTGGCTCCAGCCGTGACTGGGCGGCGAAAGGGCCACGTCTGTTAGGCGTGCGGGTGGTGATTGCCGAGTCGTTCGAGCGTATCCACCGTTCAAACCTGATTGGGATGGGCATCTTGCCGCTGGAGTTCCCGCAGGGCGAATCACGGAAAACGCTGGGGCTGACGGGTGAGGAGAAGATCGATATTCGCGATCTTCAAAATCTGAAACCGGGTGCGAACGTGCCAGTTACGCTGACGCGTGCCGACGGCAAAACGGAAGTGCTGGAATGCCGCTGCCGTATTGATACCGCAACCGAGTTAACCTACTACCAGAACGACGGCATCCTGCATTACGTCATTCGAAACATGCTTAACTAACGCAAAAAAATGCCCGGCAGCGATGGCCGGGCATTCATTTTTATCGCGTTTATTCGCCGAGGAGATGGCCCATCTTGGCGGCTTTCGTATCCAGGTAATGGGCGTTTTTCGGGTTACGTCCGACGATCAGCGGCACGCGCTCCACGATATTGATGCCCGCTTCGCTCAGAATTTCGACCTTACGTGGGTTGTTGGTCAACAGACGCACTTCGTCTACGCCCAGCAGCTTAAACATATCCGCGCACAGCGTAAAATCACGCTCATCGGCCGCGAAGCCCAGTTGATGGTTCGCTTCGACGGTATCGTAACCCTGATCCTGCAGTGCATAGGCCCGTATTTTATTCAGCAGGCCAATGTTACGTCCTTCCTGGCGGTGATACATCAGTATACCGCGCCCCTCTTCAGCAATATGCGAGAGGGCAGCTTCGAGCTGGAACCCGCAGTCACAACGCAGGCTAAACAACGCGTCGCCCGTCAGACATTCAGAGTGCACGCGTGCCAGTACCGGCGTCTGACCGGAAATGTCTCCGTAGACTAACGCAACATGATCCTGCCCGGTTGCCAGTTCTTCGAAACCCACCATCAGGAAATCGCCCCAGGGGGTAGGCAGTTTGGCTTCTGCCACACGTTTAAGCTGCATGTGATTCTCCAGAAATGTGCCTGTTCGGCTCTCTTTATCTGCTTATTTTGCCACAAGCTGCGCAGGTTCACCTAATCCACGCCCGCTATACGAACGTTAAACGCACAATCCGACATTTTTACCTGTCGATGAATTTTCGGTTATGATTGTTGGGCTTACCGATAAAAGGAGTCGACATGCTTTCAATTGCCCGCCGTACGGCGGTAGGAGCAGGGATATTGCTCATTATGCCCGCCGCCGTCTGGATCTCCGGCTGGCAGTGGCAGCCAGGAGGCAGCAGCGCCTGGTTGAAAACCCTGTTCTGGGTAACCGAAACCGTCACCCAACCCTGGGGCATTATTACCCATACGCTACTCTGTCTCTGGTTCTTATGGTGTCTGCGCTTTCGTCTACGTGCCGCCATCATGCTGTTTGCCATTCTCGGGGGATCGATTGCCGTGGGGCAGGGGGTGAAATCCTGGGTTAAAGAACGCGCGCAAGAACCGCGTCCTTATGTTGTCTGGCTCGAAAAAGAGCACCAGGTGCCGGTAAACGACTTCTACAATTTAAAGCGTAAGGCGCGCGGTGAACTGGTGAAAGAGCAGCTTGCCGAGCAGACGGATATTCCGAAATTCTTACGCAAGCACTGGCAAAAAGAGACGGGTTTTGCCTTTCCTTCGGGCCACACCATGTTTGCCGCCAGTTGGGCGTTGCTGGGCGTTGGGCTGTTATGGCCACGCCGGCGCACCATCACCATCGTCGTTCTGCTGGCCTGGGCCACAGGGGTGATGGGCAGCCGTCTGCTCCTGGGAATGCACTGGCCGGTCGATCTGATCGTCGCTACGCTTATATCATGGCTGCTGGTGACGCTTGCCACCTGGATTGCTGAGCGAGTCTGTGGACCGCTGATGCCGCCGAAAGAAGAAGAGCGAGAAATCGCCACCCGGGACGCGGAAAGCTGACCGCGGTTGAAAATCGCGATTTAACCCGCAGATCCTAATCTGGCGCGCGACTTTTTCCGTTTCGCGCCAGCCCTTAAAATGATAGGTTATAAGGCTGATTGCGGTATGTTGAACACACTTTATTCGCTCAAACCACATAACGGGAAGTAATGTGAAATATTTACTCATTTTCTTACTGGTATTGGCGATTTTTGTCATTTCCGTCACATTAGGTGCGCAAAACGATCAACAGGTAACTTTCAATTATCTGCTGGCGCAGGGCGAGTATCGAATTTCAAGTCTGCTGGCGGTGCTTTTTGCAGCAGGCTTTGCGATCGGCTGGCTAATTTGCGGGCTATTCTGGCTTAAAGTACGCGTCTCGTTGGCCCGTGCTGAACGAAAAATTAAACGTCTTGAATATCAGATCGCGCCCACGGCCGACGTTCCGGTAACTTCAGGTGTGCCGGTCGCGAAGGAATAATCGAAGATGCTGGAGTTGTTGTTTCTGCTTTTGCCTGTCGCCGCAGCCTATGGCTGGTATATGGGCCGCAGAAGTGCGCAACAGACAAAACAGGATGAAGCCAACCGCCTGTCACGTGACTATGTGGCAGGGGTTAACTTCCTGCTGAGCAATCAACAGGATAAAGCGGTAGACCTGTTCCTTGAGATGTTGAAAGAAGATACTGGCACCGTTGAGGCTCACCTCACCCTCGGTAACCTCTTCCGCTCCCGCGGAGAAGTTGACCGTGCAATTCGTATTCACCAGACTTTAATGGAGAGCGCGTCGTTAACCTACGACCAGCGCCTGCTTGCCGTTCAACAGCTTGGTCGTGACTACATGGCCGCCGGGCTTTATGACCGCGCGGAAGATATGTTCAACCAACTGGTGGACGAAACCGATTTCCGTATCAGCGCCCTGCAACAGTTATTGCAAATTTACCAGGCCACCAGTGACTGGCAAAAAGCGATTGAGGTGGCTGAGCGGCTGGTGAAATTGGGTAAAGATAAACAGCGCGGCGAAATTGCTCATTTCTACTGCGAGCTTGCGCTGCAGCAGATGGGCAGCGAGGACATGGATCGCGCTATTGCGTTGCTGAAAAAAGGCGCCGCGGCGGATCGTAATAGCGCGCGTATCTCCATCATGCTCGGCCGGGTGTTTATGGCCAAAGGCGAATATAACAAAGCCGTAGAGAGCTTACTGCGCGTCATTGATCAAGATAAAGAGTTAGTTAGCGAAACCTTAGAGATGCTGCAAACCTGCTATCAGCAGTTGGGCAAACCCGAGGAGTGGGTCGCTTTCCTGCGCCGCTGCGTGGAAGAGAACACCGGGGCCAGCGCCGAGCTGATGCTGGCAGATGTCATCGAACAGCATGAAGGTAGCGACACTGCGCAGCTCTATATAAACCGTCAGCTACAGCGCCATCCAACCATGCGCGTGTTTCATAAACTGATGGACTATCACCTTCATGATGCCGAAGAGGGGCGCGCCAAAGAGAGTCTGATGGTGCTGCGCGACATGGTGGGTGAACAGGTACGCAGCAAGCCGCGTTTTCGCTGTCAGAAGTGTGGTTTTACGGCCTATACCCTTTACTGGCACTGTCCGTCGTGCCGGGCATGGAATACCATTAAGCCGATTCGCGGGCTGGATGGACAGTAATTTTTAAAAAACCTCACTTTAGTTACAACATACTATTGGCGGTTCATCTGCCGCCCTTTGACTCCGCGCGGCCTGTGGCCTGACAGGATTTAAATGCTTTCTGTTATTTTTTAGCACTCACAGGTAGAATGCTCGCCGTTTATCTATCCCGCGCCGGTGCGGCGCCCATCGACGAGAAGGCCAGGTCATGACGTCTTTAGCTTCATCATCTTCCCGCGTATTTACATCCTCTCCTGTTGTTGTCGCCCTTGATTACAACAATCGTGATAACGCTTTGGCTTTTGTTGATCGCATCGACCCACGCGACTGCCGTCTGAAAGTGGGTAAAGAGATGTTTACGCTGTTCGGGCCGCAAATCGTCCGTGACCTGCAGCAGCGCGGGTTTGAAATCTTCCTCGACCTTAAATTTCACGACATTCCTAACACCACCGCGCATGCCGTAGCGGCAGCTGCAGATCTGGGTGTATGGATGGTGAACGTTCATGCCTCCGGCGGTGCACGAATGATGACAGCAGCGCGCGAAGCGCTGATACCGTTTGGCAACGATGCCCCGCTCTTGATTGCGGTTACCGTGCTCACCAGCATGGAAGCCAGCGACTTGCTCGATCTGGGCATTACGCTCACGCCAGCGGAGCACGCAGAACGTCTGGCACGCCTGACCCAAAACTGTGGCCTCGATGGCGTGGTCTGTTCCGCTCAGGAAGCTGTTCGCTTTAAGAGCGAGCTGGGTCAGTCCTTCAAGCTGGTGACGCCAGGGATTCGTCCGGTGGGCAGCGATGCGGGCGACCAGCGTCGTATCATGACGCCGGAACAGGCGCAGACTGCCGGCGTAGACTATATGGTTATTGGGCGTCCGGTGACCCAGTCTGCCGATCCGGCGCAAACCCTGCGTGCCATCAACGCATCACTGAATAAGGGGGCGTAATGCGCGATACAAACAGTCGTCTGGTCTACTCAACTGAAACCGGGCGTATCGATGAACCCAAATCTTCCCCAGTACGACCGAAAGGGGACGGTATTGTGCGTATTCAGCGCCAGACCAGCGGGCGGAAAGGGAAGGGCGTATGTCTGGTTACCGGTATTGATGCCGACGATGCTACGCTGGTGCAGATAGCCGCGGAATTAAAAAAGAAATGTGGCTGTGGCGGCGCAGTAAAAGATGGCGTAATAGAAATCCAGGGGGATAAACGCGATCTTATTAAATCGCTGCTGGAAGCCAAAGGGATGAAAGTCAAACTGGCAGGCGGTTAAAAAAGGCAAAAAATAAGCCACGGCATTGGCCGTGGCATTAAATTCAATAGCGTGAAGCCGACTAACTTAATTAATCTACCTGGTGGCCGATAATACCGCCCACTGCTGCACCACCTAAGGTACCCAGCGTGCTGCCATCGGTCAGGACTGAACCACCGATAGCACCAGCACCCGCGCCGATAGCGGTGTTACGATCGCGTTTGGACCAGTTTGAACATGCGCTCAAAGACATTGCCAGAGTCACTGCCACCACGGCAGCAGTTAATTTCTTGCTGGTAAGTAAAGACATAATACGTTCTCCTGAATTATTGATTCATGGAACACATAATCAATCTAAGTATAGCTTATTTACATACTCAGTTGCCGTTATCCATGAAACCTTGTCGCGCAGGCGTTACAAAATCACGCAGGTGATAGTTACTTCCTGTTATATCGCTAACATTAATTTTACGTCTTAATCATTCAGCAGACAGGTAAATAGTCTTAAAGAAATAGTCGGAATAGTCTCATACAACGCGAGGGGATAATTCGCCCGAATAATCGGGCGAAGAGGAGGCGGTCATTCAGGTTTTTTTACGATATCGACGATGAGTCCGTCACGTTCTAATTGCTGCTGATGCTCCGCTTTGAGGCCGTTATCCGTAATGACCCGGCTGAAGCGCGAGATGGGGCCCATCATATAAGGGTGAACAGCACCAAACTTGGTGCTATCGGTCAGTACCACCGCTTCGCCGCCTTTCTCCAGCACTGCGTTAACGACATCGGAACGCATCATGTCACGCCCGGTAAAGCCGGTCTCAGGCTGCCAGCCATCGATGCCGATAAAGGCTTTACTGAAATGCACCTGCTGAACATATTGCCGCGTCAGCGGGCCAACCATGCTTTCGCTCTTCTTCTGATAGATACCGCCCAGCAGGATCACTTCGCAGCGCGTCTCCTTAAGCAGATGGGCGATATAGCTGCTGACGGTGACGATAGTCACCTCTTTCTGCTCTGCCAGCGTCCGGGCGAGCAGGGCATTGCTACTGCCATTCTCAATGAAGACCGTTTCGCCGTTATTCACCAGTGAGGCGGCAAACTCCGCCAGTTCACGCTTCAGGGCATAGTTATTCATCATCCGCGTTTCAACATCTTCACTGTCGAGCGGAACCGCGTAGCCGTGCGCGCGGCGCAGATAACTCATTTTTTCAAGCAGGTTGAGATCCTGGCGGATGGTCACTTCCGACACGCCGGTTGTTTTCGCCAGCTCGACGACGCTGACGCGCCCTCTGTCGATCACCATCTGCAGAATTTGTTGTTGTCGGGAATTCATAGCATCCATATCAAAACGGTAAGCACCGTTGGTTAATGGTTAAAACAGAGATAACTCACTACGGAGCACGCATGAGGTCGTGAATACCTCACACCTCCCATGGCGCTTTCGGCTGAGGGGCATCGGAAGCGGGTTCGCTCCCCGCCTGGGTCAGTAATTCGCTTTTTAAAATCTCGAGATTACGAATAGCAGAGTGATAATCGCCTGCGACCAGGATATCCAGCACGGTATCAATACGTTGAGCCACTTTCAGTGCATTGATATCAGACATAATCTCATCCTTAAATGAAAAGTGAATAAATTCAATGATGCAGAAAATGAGGGCAAAAGAGAAGGGAAAATGTGTTCTCACCAAATGACATAAATGAAAGTGATATTTTTAACGCTCAACATGATGGGTACTTTAGCAGTGGATTAGTCTAACTCTGCGCGCAACGCGCTTTTTTCCAAGAGGAAATAGAGTATGACTATTATCAATCAGGTGACCTGTAAACTCTTTACTGATACGGAACGATTCACGCAGTTGGCGGGATATTACGAGGAGGAGAGACGTACCGTCTGGATGATGCTGCGCGCTCAGCCGCGACCCTGTTTTAATCATGCGCTGATCGAAGAGATCATGAATATGTCATGGCTGGTGCGGCAATCGGGCTTTATCGTCGACTTTTGGGTGACCGGCTCGCTGGTACCGGATATGTACAATGCAGGAGGTGATTTACGTTTCTTCGTGGAGTGTATCCAGCATGGCCGACGCGAAGCCTTACGCGCTTACGCTCGCGCCTGCGTTGATTGTGTCCATGCGGCCTCAAGGGGCTTTGATACTGGGGCGATTTCCCTCTCGATGGTCGAAGGGAGCGCGCTGGGTGGCGGCTTTGAGGCGGCGCTGGCCCATCACTTTCTGATGGCCCAGCGAGATGTGCGCTTAGGGTTCCCGGAGATCGCCTTCAACCTCTTTCCGGGGATGGGCGGCTACTCGTTGGTTGCGCGTCGTTCCGGCATGAAACTGGCCGAAGAGCTGATTTACAAAGGGGAATCACACACGGCGGAGTGGTACCAGCAGCATGGGCTGGTGGACGTGCTTTTTGAGCCGGGGCAAGGCTATGTGGCGACACGGACCTTTATTGATACCCTGCAGCCCAAAATGAATGGTGTTCGGGCGATGTTGCGGGCCCGGCAGCGCGTGATGCAGTTACCCCGTAGCGAACTGATGGATATCACCGAGGACTGGGTGGATGCCGCATTCTGCCTGCAACCGAAAGATATCGCCTATATGGAACGGCTGGTTCAGCTGCAGGATCGTCACACCGCCTCCGGATTGCGTAAAGCGAGCTAGCGGGCATTGCGTGACTGGTAGCGTTTAAACCAACGCTCGAAGGCAGTCGCGGGCATAGGTTTAGCAAAATGAAATCCCTGTCGTTCATTGACGCCATTCTTTGTCAGAAAGGCGTCTTCTTTCGCACTCTCCACCCCTTCAGCGATCACCTGCAGATTCAGGGCCTGCGCCACGGCCACAATGGCACGTACCAGCGATTGAGAGACGGACTGTTTATGAATATCCCGCACAAAGGCCTGGTCGAGCTTGATAGCGTCAATGGGAAAACGCGCCAGCTGAGAGAGGGATGAGTATCCAGTACCAAAGTCATCCAGATGAATTTGCGATCCCAGCTTGCTGAATTGTTGGATCACTGATAACGCCAGCTCTTCATTCTCAATCAGGCAACTTTCGGTGAGTTCTACATCAATCGGACAGTATTCGAAATTCAAATCTTTCAGGGCCTGTTTCAGATCGCTGAAAATGGTCTGATCCGCGAGCTGCCGCGCTGAGACGTTAACCGCCACCCGTAAGTTGATTCCCTTATCACGCCACTTGGCCACCTGGCGCACCACATCGAGCATCACCCAGCGCCCGAGAGGCACAATGAGCCCGGACTCTTCCGCGTAGGAGATAAACTCCATGGGAGGGATCAGCCCGCGTTCGGGCGATTGCCAACGCACCAGCGCCTCCAAGCTCCGGACTTCTCCGCGCCAGGTAATCTTGGGCTGGTAGTGGATCACTAACTGGTCATTATCGAGCGCTTTGCGCAGGTTGGTATCCAGCCACAGGTACTCAAATACGCGCTGATTCATCTCCGGCGAGAAGACCGTAAATTTACCACGGCCACTCTCTTTGGCGGTGTACATCGCTGTATCGGCGTTACGGATCACGCTCTCGCGATCGGTGCCGTGCTGAGGCGCAAGGGAAATACCCAGTGAGCAACCCGTGTAGACTTCGATAAGACCGATGCGAAAGGGCTGCCGCAGACGGGTTAAAATGCGTGAGGCCATCGCCTCCAGCGAGCTTTGGGAGGTGTCAGTCGCCAGAACAATAAACTCATCCCCACCCAGGCGCGCCAGAACCTGCCCCTCTTCAAGGCAGCTTAAAATCGCCAGCGCGACGGCCTGTAGGAGCTGATCGCCAAACATGTGCCCGTAGGCATCGTTCACCTTTTTGAAATTATCCAGGTCGAGATAGACCACGCCCACCTGACCCTCTCCGCGCTGCGCAATAGCATCGCTGATCATTTCATGGATGGCGTTTCGGTTAGGCAGGCCCGTAATGGTATCGGTATTCGCCAGCACGCGCAGTCGTTCCTGGGCGCGGCGCTCCTCCGTAATATCCGTACCTGAGCAGATCAAGAAGATCTCATTTTTTCCGCTACCGCTATGGACGAATTTATTACGAAAAAGAAACAGGCGCTGACCTTTGCGGGTCTTGATCCAGCGTTCCACCTCATAGGAGCTGCCGTTACGAAAAAAACCGCTGATATTACGCCGTGAGGCAGCCGCTTCGCTGCGACTCATAAAGAGTTTAAAGACGTTCTGGCCGATGACTTCCTGCTCTTTCAGGCCGGTATACTCTTCGCTCAGACGATTGAAACGCTGAATATTGCCGTGTCGGTCAAGAATGACAATCACGGAGTTGGCTTCAGAAACCACCTGCTCGGCAAAAGAGAGCCCCTGGGCCAGATCCCGCGCAACGGAAGGGGTGTCATTCCAGGCAGAGGCGGTGCCAGCCCACTCTTTTTTATTGATTTTACGGCCAACCAGATGCACCGGGACGTCGGTGCCATAGAGCGAAAGTGTCATGGTGATGCTGGAGGTAATAACGGTCATCTCGCGAATGCTGTCGGCCTGTTCATCCGTCAGGGCGACCACCTGCGTGGTATCGGAACTCTCGCTGGCAGCAAGGTGGAGCGCGTTACTGTCGGCTGTCAGGCGCCACCAGGGACTGAGGGTGCCCATATAACGAAACAGCAAATTTTGCTCCAGATCGTCAATCATGTTCTCTCCCGGGCCCGCTTAATAGCGCTCACAATGCGCATTTTCATTCGCGTACACCATCAGTCCAGAAAGGTATTCACGAGATGAAATTATTGTTTTTTCCCTGTTTTCTTATATTAGAACGAGAATAATGAAAAGGGATAAAAGTGAATGAAAATTCTACAATATCGTGAAGCTACCGCACCGAAGCTATAGATAATTGTGATCGCTTTTGGCGGATTGTGGGGGAAAAGAGCGAGGAAAAGTGATGAATGCGAGGTTTAACGCAGAATAAAAAATGTCGGCTGCCCTGAAAGAGGTGCAGCCGACATTTCAGCGGGATATTAGACCGCAGGACGGGCGATGATGCTGCGGGTTTCCATACGGACTTCCGCAATGGTGACATCGATCACTTCGGTGACCTTATACACCGTTTCGCCTTTGATCTGCACTGTGCCATTTTCCTGGCTACAGACCAACTCGTCGCGAACGGCGTGCAGGAATGGTGCAGGGATAAACGCCACCGCACCATTGTCCACCAGACGTACGCGCATGCCGCCACGGCTGACATCGATAATTTCGGCCGGGAAACGCGTCTCCGTTCCGGCTTTATCGTTGAGGAAGCGGGCATACAGCCAGTCACCGACATCGCGCTCGGCCATGCGGTTCAGGCGGCGGCGCTCGGCCATCTGCAGGGTGGTCTCATCGCCGGGACGGGCAATGGTTTCGCCTTTGATGATAGCCTTCAGCAGACGATGGTTCACCATGTCGCCATACTTACGAATAGGTGAGGTCCAGGTCGCGTAGGCTTCCAGGCCAAGGCCAAAGTGGGGACCGGGCTCGGTGCTGATTTCCGCGAATGACTGGAAGCGACGAATACGGCTGTCGAGGAAGCCGGTCGGCTGGGCATCCAGCTCACGACGCAATTTGCAGAAACCTTCGAGGGTTAGCACCTCTTGCGGATCAACATGCACATCGTGGGTTTTGAGCAGAGCCGCCAGCGCTTCGGTGTTGGCCGGGTCGAAACCGGTATGGACGTTGTAGATGCCAAAACCAAGTTTGTCGCGCAATACGCGGGCTGCACAGATGTTGGCCGCAATCATTGACTCTTCAACGATACGGTTAGCAATGCGGCGCGGTTCTGCCACGATATCCAGCACTTCGCCTTTATCGCCCAGAATAAAGCGATAGTCTGGTCGATCTTTAAAGACCAGCGCATGGGTCTGACGCCATTCGCTACGGCGTTGGCATACGCGGTGCAGCAGACGAATCTGGTCGGCAATGGCGTCGTTTTCAGGCTGCCAGCTACCGCTATTTTCCAGCCAGTCTGAGACGTTGTCATATACCAGCTTCGCTTTCGATTCGATGGTTGCCGCGAAGAAGGTGATGTCATCTTCGATGGTGCCATCCGTCGCGATGGTCATACGGCAGGCCAGCACCGGGCGAACTTCCATGGCGCGCAGAGAGCACAGGTCATCAGAGAGTTCACGCGGCAACATTGGGATATTAAAGCCCGGCAGATAGTTGGTGAACGCACGGATCTTGGCCGCGTCATCCAGCTTGCTCCCCTCGGCAACCCAGGCGGTAGGGTCGGCGATGGCCACCGTCAGCGCCAGTTTGCCATCGGCACGCTCTTCGACGTACAGCGCATCGTCCATATCTTCGGTGCTGGCGCTATCAATGGTGACAAAGTTCAGGGCAGTCAGATCCTGACGCTCCAGACCTTCATCCAGCATCTCCGTCGCCACGCCGTTTGGCGCCTCTTTTTCAAGATTATGGCGCGCCAGGGTTACCCACCACGGCACGAAGTGGTCGTCGCCGAAGGTGATAAAGTGGGTCAGTTCAGCATAGAAGGAGCGATCGCCTTTCAGCGGATGGCGGCGCATTTCAGCAACGGCCCAGTCGCCTTCTTTGAAATCGTGTTCAACGCCCCGTGCGGCACGGCACTGAATGGCATCTTTTAACAGGGGATGGTCCGGCGTAATAGAAAGACGGTCGTCTTTTCTCTGAACCTTACCAACGAAACGGGTCAGGAACGGCTCGATCAACTCTTCCGGCTCGGCGGATTCGCGTTCCTTTTCGGTATGAATCACAGCGACGATACGGTCGCCGTGCATCACTTTCTTCATCTGCGGAGGCGGGATGAAGTAGCTTTTCTGCGCATCGACTTCGAGGAAGCCAAAGCCTTTTTCCGTGGCTTTTACAACCCCTTCAGTGCGGGGCGTCTGAGAATGAAGCTGCTGTTTTAGCTGCGCAAGCAGCGGGTTGTCCTGAAGCATAGTGTCTATTTTCGTAGCCAATGAGCGGCTGACAGTTTTACGCGATTCTTAGGTCTTCAGCAAGCGCTCTTTCGGTAAAAAGAAGGGTTATTCGACCTTACGTAGCGCGATCTTCAGGCGGTTTAGCCAGCCACAAAATGCGCTCCAGGCGAGCAGGTTGATCGCCCGGGTTGCGGTAACGTCTTCCCGGATAAGCGGGGCGAATTGCGCAGCGCTAAAGCGGTCTGGCGAGCAGCTCAGCAGTTCGACTGCGGTGACTGCGGCGGGGCAGGTCGATACGGTCTCTACTCCGCTTGTCAGGATCTGACCGGTGCGTTCCAGCAGCGCCGGCTCATGGCATAGCACCGGTGCCAGGTGTTGTAACGCGGGCTGGTTTTGCCAGCGGGCCAGGGACTCCAGCTGTTGTGCGCTGGCGTCAGGAAGCGCCACCACCGGCAGAATCGCCTGCCAGTCGCTCAGCTGCGTCTCCTCAATCAGCGGTTGCGACGAATCAGGGTGGCCTGGCAACCAGCGTACCGGGTGGCCCAGCATTGCCTGAAACGCAGCGACGACGCGCGCCTGGAAGCCGACAAAGCCGATAATCTGGTTAATCACTATCACGTCATAGGTGGTTAAACCCACTTCATCCAGTTGCTGCTGGGCTTTGGTGTCGATGACATCGGGCGAGCTGGCAAGCTGGCGGGCGTACTGGGTAATCTCGGCAAGGCGGCGGTTACTTTCACGCGAGGAGTCCGGGCCGGGGAGCGGGGCGAGAAGGGCTGCGTAGTGATTGCATAAACGTTGCACGCCACAGACCTGAGCGACCGTCAGGGCGGTGCTCAGGCGGTCATATGCGCTCAGGGTTCGTAATCGCGATACCGGTACCCGCAGAGGGAACAGCAAGCTACAGAGCTCCCGCGCAGGCGCCAGCCAGCCTTCATGCGCGGACAGGGTCTCTTCAGAAAGGGCTAAATCGAGCAAAAAACGGTCGTCGACGTAAGCGGCTTCAGGCACCAGGGGCAGAACATCAGCCGGACAGTGATTAGACTGGGTTTCGTGATACCAGTGGCCTTTACCAGAAAGACGGCGTTGTTCCATGGGCGTTCCTTGATCTCAAAATGGCGATCAATATCCTGGCGTAACCCATACGGAGGGAAAAATATTGTTAAGTGATAACAAATAGCAGAACGGTATATAAGGTCGGGGTGAAGCGAGGGAGAAGGGAAGGAAGCACCCGGCGGCGTGCGCCGCCGGGTAACAGGACAAGCTTATTTGATTTCCAGCTCGTTCATTGCTGCGATGTTGAAACCGCCATCAACGTGAACCACTTCGCCGGAGATACCTGCAGAGAGGTCAGAGCAGAGGAAGGCCGCAGAGTTACCCACGTCTTCAATGGTAACGGTACGACGAATCGGGGTAACCGCTTCGCAGTGCGCCAGCATTTTACGGAAATCTTTGATACCGGAGGCAGCCAGCGTACGGATTGGACCCGCAGAGATGCCGTTAACACGCACGCCTTCAGGACCCATTGCGTTCGCCATGTAGCGTACGTTCGCTTCCAGAGAGGCTTTAGCCAGACCCATAACGTTGTAGTTAGGGATTGCACGCTCTGCGCCCAGATAAGAGAGGGTCAGCAGGGCAGCGCCTGGATTCAGCATAGTGCGGCAGGATTTCGCCATCGCCACGAAGCTGTAGGAGCTGATGTCGTGCGCGATTTTAAAGCCTTCACGGGTTACGGCATTGACGTAGTCGCCGTCCAGCTGATCGCCCGGTGCGAAACCGATAGAGTGCACGAAGCCGTCAAATTTCGGCCATGCTTTTGCCAGCTCAGCGAACATGCCATCGATGCTTTCATCTTGAGCAACGTCACATTCCAGAACGATGCTTGACCCCAGCTGCGCGGCAAACTCTTCCACACGGCCTTTCAGCTTCTCGTTCTGGTAGGTGAACGCCAGCTCAGCGCCTTCACGGTGCATAGCCTGTGCGATACCGTATGCGATGGACAGTTTGCTGGCAACGCCAGTGACCAGAATGCGCTTACCGGAAAGAAAACCCATAGCTCTTAATCCTTATATTCATTGTTGTGGCGATCGTCATCATTTGTGGACGACCGTCGTTAAAACGCGGCGATAATAGCATGTGTCGCGAAGTTAGTTAATCCGACCACTCAAACAGGGAGGAATCACCTGTCTTTTCGCCACGCATCGGCGGTTAATGCTTCGCCAAAATGCCCGGCTATCAACCGTTTCGTCAGGTCATGCAGCGGAGAAGCGAGCACCGACGCCGTGCTACCACGCTCAACCACGGTGCCCTCGTGCATCACCAGCACCTGATCGCTGATATGTTTCATCATGCCCAGATGTTGGGTCACATAAATATAGGCGATCCCCTGTTTCTCCTGTAACTCCAGCATCAGATTAATCAGTTGGGAACGCATCGACATATCCAGCGAGGCCAATGCTTCATCGGCAACGATCACCTTCGGGCGGAGGATCAGGGCGCGGGCGAGGCCCAGACGCTGTTTCTGCCCCGGTGCCAGCATGTGTGGATAATAGCTCACATGATCCGGTAACAGACCCACCATACGCAGGGTGTCGATAATTTGCTTGCGCCGCGCTTCGGCACTGAGATCGGTATTCAGACGTAGCGGAAAATCCAGAATTTGTGAAATGCGCTGGCGCGGGTTGAGCGAGGTCGACGGATCCTGAAAAATCATGCGGATGCGCTGGCTACGGAAAGAGTAGTCGCCAAACTTCAGCAGATGATCGTCAATCAGGATCTCACCGTCGGTGGGTTCAATCATTCCGGCCAACATTTTTGCCAGCGTCGATTTACCCGAACCGTTCTCCCCAATAATCGCCAGCGTCTGCTTTTCACGCAGCGCGAAACTCAGCGGCTTGACTGCCTCAACGTTCTGGCGGTGGAATAAACCGGTGCGATAGCGAAAGGTTTTACTGAGATTGCGCACTTCCAGCAGTGTATCGACCATGTCACTCTCTCTCCATGTTCAGCGGGAAATGGCAGGCGAACAGATGGTTTTTGGCCCCGGTCAGGCGCGGCGTCTCAATACATTTACGCTGCGCATAGGGGCAGCGCGGCCCAAGGCGACAGCCAATGGGTAAATGCTCCAGCAGAGGAATCGCGCCGGGCAGGGTGTTAAGCCTGCTTTTATGCGGCATCGCACTACCAAAATCGGGAATCGCGCGGATCAGCGCCTGCGTATAAGGGTGATGCGGTGTGGTCACCAGATCTTCACTGAATGCGGTTTCTACTGTCTGACCGCAGTACATCACGCCAATTTTATCTGCCCATTTACTCAGCATTTGCAGATCATGGCTGATCAGCAAAATGGTGGTGTTGTTATTTTGATTCAGCCGCGACAGCAGGCGGAAAATCTGCGCCTGCGTGGTGGGCTCCATCGCGTTGGTGGGTTCATCGGCAATCACCAGACGTGGCTGGTTCGCCAGCGCGATGGCAATCATCACCTTCTGACATTCGCCGTCAGTCAGCTCGTAAGGAAAACTGCGCATGGCATCATTATGATCTTTTATCCCGACCCGGTGCAGTAACTCAATGGCACGGCGCTTGCGCCAGCCAAAACGCTGCCACCAGCGACCTTTATAGGTCCAGCCGGGGATGTTCTGCATCAGCTGTTTACCCACTCGTTCAGACGGATCGAGACAGGATTGCGGCTCCTGGAAGATCATCGATACGTTATGGCCCACCAGCTTACGCCGCTCGCGTGCGGAAAGGCGCAGCAGGTCTATATCATCGAAGCGCATACGGTCGGCCGTGACCCGCCAGTTGTCTTTTGCCACGCCGCAGATGGCTTTGGCAATAAGGCTTTTACCAGAACCGGATTCTCCTACCAGTCCGCGAATCTCGCCTTCGCTCAGGGTAATGCTGACCCGATCGACGGCTTTGACCCAACCTTCGCTGGTCTTGAATTCGATCGTTAAATTGCGAATATCCAGTAATGGCATTATTCCACCCCCGCATCAATCGCACGGCGAATGCCGTCACCCAGCAGGTTGACCAGCAGTACGCTAACCATAATCGCCGCGCCGGGCAGCATCACCGTCCAGGGCGCCACGTAAATAAGCTCCAGCGCGTCGCCGAGCATCGCGCCCCATTCAGGTGAAGGGAGCTGCGCGCCAAGATCAAGAAAGCCGAGGGCCGCGATATCCAGAATCGCCATCGACAGGGCGCGGGTGATCTCTGTCACCATCCCCGAGGCGATGTTGGGCAGCACGGCGAACCATAAAATGTTCAGGGTGGTGGCGCCATCAAGACGCGCCGCCACAACATACTCTTTCTCCAGTTCGTCATGTACCAGGCTGTAGACCGAGCGCACCATGCGCGGCAGCAGCGCCAGCCAGACGGCAAACATGGCGTGGCTCAAATGAGGCCCGAAAAAGGCCACCACGATAATGGCCAGCAGCAGAGACGGAATCGACAGCAGGGTGTCGAGAATATGGTTCATCACCGCCGAGCGCAGGCCATGCGTCGCCCCGGCCAGAATGCCCAGCGCCAGACCGCACAGGGTGGCGGCAAGCGTGACAATAAGCGCACCACCCACTGTAGGGGCCGCGCCGCTTAATAAACGGCTCAGGAGATCGCGCCCCAGATCGTCGGTCCCCAGGAAGAACGAGACCTCGCCATAGCGCGACCAGGACGGCGGCAACAACTGATAACCGAGGAACTGCTGATCAATACCATAAGGTGCAAACCAGCCGCCTAACAGACAGAGCAGCAGCAGGCCACCACAGCCGTAAAGGCCGACCATTGCCGGCGTGTCTCCGTAGAATTTACGCCACGCGGTGCGTAGCGCACCGGGGGTGCGTTTTTCGCTGTAAACGCTATCGTAAGGCATACCATTCCTTATGTTTCAGTGGGTTAGCCATAGCGCCCAGGATATCGGAGATCACGTTCACAATAATTACCAGTGCACCTATTACCATCACGCCCGCAGAAATGGCGGCGTAATCTTGCTGGCGAATAGCGTTAATCAGCCAGCGACCCAGACCCGGCCAGCTAAAGACCATCTCGGTGATCATCGCCAGCGTTAACATGGTCGAAAACTGTAAGCCCAGACGCGGTATTACCGGCGGCAGCGCATTATGCAGCACATGGCGGCGCAGAATCGTCAGGCGCGATAGTCCGCGCGTCGCCGCGGCTTTGACGTAGTTCTGATCAAACACATCAATGGTACTGATACGCATCAGGCGAATCACCTCCGTGGTGGGGGCCACGGCAAGGGTCAGCACTGGTAAAACCATATGACTCACGGCGCTGACGATCATCTCGTGGCGCCACGGGGAGTCAGATAACCAGGCGTCGATGATGGCAAAACCGGTGACGGTTTTCACGTTATAGAGCAGGTCGAAGCGCCCTGATACCGGCAGCCAGCCGAGGGTCAGCGAGAAGAACAGCGTCAGCAACAGAGCCAGCCAGAAGACCGGCACCGAAAAGCCCAGCAGTGCGAAAGCGCTTATCAGCTTATCCTGCCACTTATTGCGGGTGATCCCGGCCAGCATCCCCACGGGAATACCAACCATCAGCGCAAAACCGAAAGCGAGGATACAGAGCTCCATGGTCGCCGGGAAGACCTCTTTTAACTGCTCGGAAATGGGCTGACCATTAATGCTGGAGACACCAAAGTCCCAGTGCAATAAGCCGTCAAACCAGAATAGCCAGGCATTCCATAACGATGCCCCCTGCAGCGGCGCATGAGGGGTGAAATAGCTCAGGCTGAAGCCAATAAAGGTCAGGAAGAAGAGGGTAATAAGCAGCAATACCAGCCGGCGTAAGGTAAAAATAATCACGGTTTTTTCACCTCTTCCGGTTTCTCACGAGAGACGCCCGCAAAGGACGCATTGCCAAACGGGCTGAGTACCAGACCTTTCATATCGTAGCGGTAAGCCTGCAGACGCAGGGAAGAAGCCAGCGGTAACACCGGCAGTTCTTTCGCCAGAATACTCTGGGCTTCGTCGTAGGCATCAATGCGCGCCGCAAGTTGCTGGGTGGCTAACGCTTTCTGCAGCACAGCGTCGAATTCCCGATTACACCAGTGCGCGTAGTTGGTTTGCGAATCGATCGCTGCGCAGCTCATGAGCGGGCGGAAAAAGCTGTCCGGATCATTACTGTCCGTCGCCCAGCCCGTGAGCGTGAGGTCATGATTCATATCCATCAGGCGCGCCTCCTGGAAACGCCCTTCGACCGGCACAATCACCACTTTCACCCCCACCTGCGCCAGATCCGCCTGCAACAATTCGGCGGTTTTCAGCGGGCTGGGGTTCCAGGCCTGCGAGCTGGTGGGGACCCACAGCTGCAGGGTGAGATTCTCGGCACCCAGCGCTTTTAACTGCTCGCGCGATTTAGCCGGATTGTACTCCGTAATTTTAGCCTCATTATCATAAGCCCACGAGGCGCGCGGTAAGATCGATGCTGCCGTTTCAGCGGTACCATAATAGATAGACTGCATTAAACGCTGATTATTGATAGCCAGCGCCAGGGCATGACGCACCGCCGGGTTATTCAACGGCGGTTTGTTGGTATTGAAGGCCAGGTAGGCAATGTTCATGCCGGGGCGCAGAGTCAGGCGCAGGCGCGGATCATCACGCAGAATCGTTAACTGGCTGGCGGCCGGCCAGGCCAGAACATCACACTCACCGGTCAGCAATTTTGAAAGTCGGCCCGTACCGCCGGAACCCAAATCGACCACCACCTGAGGCATCAGTGGTGTCCCACGCCAGAAGTGAGCATGTCGCTGCAGGCGGATATACTGGCCAGCGCGATACTCCTCCAACTGGAAGGGGCCGGTTCCCACGGGCTGGCGGTCCAGCAACTCTTGTTGATCGCGCTGTGCCAGAACGGTGGCATATTCAGCAGACATCACCGAGGCGTAGTGCGTCGCCAGATGCCAGAGGAAAGAGGCATCCGGTCGGGAGAGTGAAAATTCAATCGTATGGGCATCGATTTTTCGCACATCCTTAACGGTGTCAGCGAACTGCAGGCTGTCGAAGTACGGGAAAGCCTCACCGTTAATATAGTGCCAGGGATGCTGGCGATTAAAGATCCGCTGGAATGTAAAGACCACGTCGTCCGCGTTGAGTTTGCGGGTCGGTTTAAACCACGGCGTAGTCTGGAAATCAACGTCGTCGCGCAGACGGAAACGGTAAGTCGCGCCGTTATCCAGCACCTGCCAGCTTTCAGCCAGTTCAGGCACTAACCGGTAGGTATAGGGATCGACGTCCAGCAGGCGATCGTAGAGCTGAGCGGCGAGCGTATCAACGATCAGCCCGCTACTCGCTTTCTGCGGATTGAAGGTATTGACCTGGCCACTTACGCAGTAGACAAAGCCGCTTTCGCGAATATCAGTGCGATCCGCAGGGGAGGGGACGGCGAATGCCTGGCTGCTGAACAGGCCGAGTGCAATCAGGGACGAGAAAACCAGACGCATAATTTTTAGGGTTTTTAGATTCAATCTGCAAAGTGTATCGCACTTACGCCTGCCAGGTAAAAATGTCTGCGGGTAAGTGCTGATAATGTCAGCGCATTTGATGCTTTTTGAGCAATGCCCTTAATTGATGGTAGGTCAGGCCCAGCAGTTCAGCGGCGCGTTTCTGGTTATATTTTGCCTCGTTCAGGCTCTGCTCAAGCAGTTGCTTTTCCTGATCAAGCTGAAACTGGCGTAAATCAAGCGGCAGAGCGTGATCGCTGGGCTGAACGGGCTCCTTCTCGTACCGCTGCGTACGTAAGAACGGATCGAGAATGATATCGTCCAGTTCGGTCTCGCTGGTGCCATGGCGATAAACCGAACGTTCCACCACGTTTTTCAGCTCACGAATGTTGCCTGGCCAGCGGTATCCCATCAGGGTTTCGCGGGCGCGCTCGCTGAAGCCGGGAAAGAGGGGCAGGCCAAGCTCGCGACACATCTGGATGGCAAATTGATCGGCCATCAGCATGATATCGCTGCGTCGTTCGCGCAGCGGCGGAAGTAACACTACATCAAACGCCAGCCTGTCCAGCAGGTCGGCGCGGAATTTCTCTTGTGCCACCATCTCCGGCAAATCGGCGTTTGTGGCGCAAACCAGTCGCACGTTTACCTGCAAGGGCTGGCTGCCACCCACACGCTCCAGCTCGCCATATTCAATCACGCGCAACAGTTTCTCCTGCACCAGCATCGGCGCAGTGGCCAGCTCGTCAAGAAACAGGGTGCCACCATCGGCACGTTCAAAGCGGCCGGGGTGACGTTTTTGCGCGCCGGTAAAGGCGCCAGCCTCATGCCCAAACAGTTCTGTATCAAGTAAGTTCTCATTCAACGCGGCGCAGTTTAGCGAGATAAAGGGGCCATCCCAGCGCCCGGAAAGGTAGTGCAGGCGGTTGGCAATCAGCTCTTTACCGGTCCCGCGTTCGCCAATAATCAGTACCGGTTTATTGAGAGGGGCCAGCCGCGAGACCTGCTCAAGTACCTCGAGAAAACTGTTGGCTTCGCCCAACAGCGTGTCTTTAAATTCAGCCATGATGAAATTAACCATTTAGTGGTGTGATTCACTAAGCGAGAGTAGGATGTAACTGACCAAAAAGCAATCACAATGTTGAAAATCAATAAGATATAAAACTGGCACGCTATTTGTATTAGTCATTCAGCAGGGCATCGCCCGATAACTACATTGTGAGGATTGAATTATGGGTATTTTTTCTCGTTTTGCCGACATCGTGAACGCCAACATCAACTCACTGCTCGAAAAAGCGGAAGATCCGCAAAAGCTGGTGCGTCTGATGATTCAGGAGATGGAAGACACGCTGGTAGAAGTGCGCTCCACCTCTGCTCGTGCGCTGGCAGAAAAGAAACAGTTAACTCGCCGCATTGAGCAAGCGACCGCACAGCAGAGCGAGTGGCAAGAGAAGGCCGAGCTGGCGTTACGTAAAGAGAAAGACGATCTGGCCCGCTCCGCACTGATCGAAAAACAGAAGCTGACCGATATCGTCGCGACGCTTGAACATGAAGTGACCCTGGTTGATGAAACCCTGGTGCGCATGAAAAAAGAGATCGCTGAGCTGGAGAACAAACTGAGCGAAACCCGTGCCCGTCAACAGGCGCTGGCGCTGCGTCATCAGGCGGCCAACTCTTCCCGCGATGTGCGTCGTCAACTCGACAGCGGAAAACTGGATGAAGCGATGGCGCGCTTTGAATCATTCGAACGTCGCATTGACCAAATGGAAGCCGAGGCCGAAAGCCACAGCTTTGGCAAACAGAAGTCCCTGGATCAAGAGTTTGCAGAACTGAAAGCGGATGATGAAATCAGTGAGCAGCTGGCTGCGCTGAAAGCCAAAATGAAAGTCGATAATCAATAATAACGTTAGCGGTGCCCACAGGCGGCACCGCCACTCATCGTAAGACAAGGAGTAGACATGAGCGCGCTTTTTCTTGCCATTCCACTGACCATTTTCGTGCTGTTTGTTTTGCCGATTTGGCTGTGGCTTCACTACAGCAACCGCTCTTCACGTAGCGAATTATCCCAAAGCGAGCAGCAGCGACTGAGTCAGCTAACCCTCGATGCGAAAAAAATGCGTGAGCGTATTCAGGCGCTGGAAGCCATCCTGGATGCGGAACATCCACAGTGGAGGGATCGTTAATGGCCGGATTGAATCTGAATAAAAAGTTGTGGCGTATTCCTCAACAGGGGATGGTTCGTGGGGTGTGTGCGGGTCTTGCGCATTACCTTGATGTCCCGGTTAAGCTGGTGCGCGTCGTGACTGTGCTCTCCATCTTCTTTGGCCTGGCCTTTATTACGTTAGTGGCCTATATCATTTTGTCCTTCGTGCTGGATCCGATGCCGGAGGGAGCGATGGAGGGGGAAAACGTCCCCACCAGTTCTGAATTACTGGATGCGGTGGATGCCGAACTGGCGTCAGGCGAACAGCGCCTGCGCGAAATGGAACGGTATGTCACCTCCGATACCTTTACGCTGCGAAGCCGTTTTCGTCAGCTTTAACTGAGAGAACAGAGATGAATCAACGCTGGCACAAGGCCGGGCAGAGTGTTAAACCAGGCCTCAAAATCGCAGGGAAGCTGGTACTACTCACCGCATTGCGCTACGGCCCGGCAGGGGTTGCGGGCTGGGCGATCAAGTCGGTCGCACGTAAACCCGTCCGACTGTTGCTGGCGGTGGCCCTCGAACCCTTACTGAAAAAACTGGCGACTCGCCTTTCCGGCAAACTAAAATAACGGCACATCAATGATGTGCCGTTGCCCTTCGGGGCTTTTATTCCCTTCTTGTTAACCCCATGTCATATATTTAAGAACAATAATTCCTTCAGACGATACAGGATGGCGATGAAGCGATTTAAAAATGAACTCAACGCTTTGGTCAACCGCGGGGTTGACCGGCATTTGCGCCTGGCGGTCACTGGACTGAGCCGCAGCGGCAAAACCGCCTTTATCACGGCGATGGTCAACCAACTGCTCAATCTTCATGCGGGGGCGCGTCTGCCGCTTCTGAGCGCCGTGCGCGAAGAGCGTCTGTTAGGCGTAAAACGCGTGCCCCAACGCGATTTCGGTATCCCCCGTTTTACCTATGATGAAGGGCTGGCGCAGCTGTACGGTACGCCTCCCACCTGGCCGACGCCGACCCGTGGGGTTAGCGAAATCCGCCTGGCGCTTCGTTTTCGCTCCAATGACTCACTACTGCGCCACTTCAAAGAGACGTCTACCCTCTATCTGGAAATCGTGGATTACCCCGGCGAATGGCTGCTGGACCTGCCCATGTTGACCCAGGATTACCTGAGCTGGTCCCGGCAGATGACCGGTTTGTTACAGGGTCACAGGGCCGAGTGGTCAGCCAAATGGCGCAGCCTTTGTGAAGGGCTGGATCCGCTGGCACCGGCTGATGAAAACCGCCTGGCCGCCATCGCCGAAGCCTGGACCGACTATCTGCATCAGTGCAAAAAAGAGGGGCTGCACTTTATCCAGCCGGGCCGCTTCGTGCTGCCCGGGGATATGGCGGGTGCACCCGCGCTGCAGTTCTTCCCCTGGCCGGATGTGGAGACCTACGGCGAATCTAAGCTGGCGCAGGCCGATAAACAGACCAACGCCGGCATGCTGCGCGAGCGGTTTAACTATTATTGTGACAAAGTGGTCAAGGGCTTTTACACCAACCACTTTTTGCGCTTCGACCGCCAGATCGTGTTGGTTGATTGTCTGCAACCCCTCAACAGCGGCCCGCAAGCTTTCAACGATATGCGCCTGGCGCTCACCCAGCTCATGCAAAGTTTCCACTACGGCCAGCGAACGCTGTTTCGGCGCTTGTTCTCCCCGGTCATTGATAAGCTGCTGTTTGCCGCTACCAAAGCCGATCACGTGACGGTAGATCAGCACGCCAATATGGTCTCACTCCTGCAACAGCTGGTGCAGGATGCCTGGCAGAACGCCGCCTTCGAGGGGATCAGCATGGATTGTCTGGGGCTGGCGTCGGTTCAGGCTACGCAGAGTGGGCTGATTGACGTAAACGGTGAGAAAATCCCGGCGCTGCGCGGGCATCGTCTGAGCGATGGCGAACCGCTAACGGTCTATCCCGGAGAGGTGCCCGCTCGCTTGCCAGGCCAGGCGTTCTGGCAAAATCAGGGTTTTCAGTTTGAAGCATTCCGTCCTCAGACGATGAATGTCGATCAACCGCTACCGCATATACGCCTGGATGCTGCACTGGAGTTTTTAATTGGAGATAAATTGCGATGACGGAACCGCTCAAACCCCGTATTGATTTCTCCGGACCGCTGGAGCCGGACCGCACCGAAGCGTTTCGCTCTGCGCAGACCTTTAACGGCCCCCAGGCGGACAACTTCGCACCGGCGTTAACAGAAACGCTGCTCGCTGAAGAAGAGGGCCAGGCGGAAGCGGTTGTGGAGCAGGCCCTGCGGCCTAAACGCAGCCTGTGGCGCAAAATGGTCACCGCCGGGCTGGCGCTCTTTGGTATAAGCGTGGTGGGCCAGGGCGTTCAGTGGACGATGCACGCCTGGCAGACGCAAGACTGGGTGGCACTGGGAGGTTGCGCGGCGGGCGCCCTGATTATTGGCGCAGGGGTCGGATCGCTGGCCACCGAATGGCGTCGACTCTGGCGCCTGCGTCAGCGTGCGCACGAGCGCGACGAAGCCCGCGATTTGCTACACAGCCATGCCACGGGCAAAGGGCGTGCATTCTGTGAAAAATTAGCGCAACAGGCGGGGCTGGATCACTCTCATCCGGCGTTGCAGCGCTGGTATGCCGCGATTCACGAAACGCAGAATGACCGGGAAGTGGTTTCACTGTACGCACACCTGGTACAGCCGGTACTCGACTCGCAGGCGCGACGTGAAATCAGCCGCTCGGCCGCTGAGTCCACGCTGATGATTGCCGTCAGTCCGCTGGCGCTGGTGGATATGGCCTTTATTGCCTGGCGTAATTTACGGCTGATCAACCGCATCGCCACCCTCTACGGCATTGAGCTAGGGTACTACAGTCGGCTGCGACTGTTTCGCCTGGTACTGCTCAACATCGCGTTTGCCGGCGCCACTGAACTGGTACGTGAGGTGGGTATGGACTGGATGTCTCAGGATCTGGCCGCGCGTCTCTCGACCCGCGCCGCCCAGGGTATCGGCGCTGGTTTACTGACTGCACGTTTGGGGATCAAAGCCATGGAACTCTGCCGTCCGCTGCCGTGGATCGAGGGGGATAAACCGCGGCTCGGTGATTTCCGCCGCGAATTGATCGGCCAGTTGAAAGAGACGTTGAATAAAAAGCCGCAGTCATAGTCGGACTGCGTGTTATTTCCGCAGGCTGTCAATATTTGTTGACAGCCATCTTCCTGAATAGCGATATCTGGCTTATCATTTGTAGGTTACTGGCTTATAGAGTGATTTTCCCATGCGTCTGGAAGTTTTTTGTAAGGACCGTCTCGGCCTGACTCGCGAGTTACTTGATCTCCTTGTTTTGCGTAGCATTGATCTGCGCGGCATTGAGATCGATCCCATCGGGAAGATTTACCTCAATTTCGCCGAAATCGAATTCGATACATTCAGCAGTTTGATGGCTGAAATCCGCCGTATCGCTGGCGTTACGGATGTGCGCACAGTGCCGTGGATGCCTTCCGAACGTGAACATCTGGCGCTGAACGCCTTGTTGCAGGCGATGCCGGAACCGTTTTTATCCCTTGATATGAAAAGCAAAATCGAGCGTGCCAACCAGGCAGGCTGTCAGCTTTTCGGTCTTGACGCAGACAAATTGCGTAACCATACGGCGCCCCAGTTGATCCCGGGTTTTAATTTCCAGCGCTGGCTCGAGAGCAACCCGCAGTCCACCCACAGCGAACACGTGGTGATCCACGGGCAAAACTTCCTGATGGAGATTACGCCATTTTATCTGAAGGGTGAAAATGACGTCAGCGTGCTAACCGGGGCGGTGATTATGCTGCGCTCTACGGTGCGAATGGGACGTCAGCTGCAGGACCTCAGCAGCCAGGATATGAGTGCGTTCAATCAGATCATCGCTGTCAGCGCGAAGATGCGTCACGTCGTTGACCAGGCCCGTAAGCTGGCAAACCTCACCGCGCCGCTGCTGATCACCGGCGATACCGGTACCGGTAAAGATCTGCTGGCGCATGCTGTCCACCTGGCCAGCCCGCGGGCGGCAAAACCCTATCTTGCGCTTAACTGCGCTTCGATTCCGGAAGATGCGGTCGAGAGTGAGCTGTTCGGCCACGCGCCGGAGGGGATAAAAGGGTTCTTCGAGCAGGCCAACGGCGGCTCGGTCCTGCTGGATGAGATTGGCGAAATGTCGCCGCGCATGCAGGCCAAACTGCTACGCTTCCTTAATGACGGTACGTTCCGCCGGGTGGGGGAAGATCACGAGGTTCACGTGGATGTGCGCGTCATCTGCGCGACCCAAAAAAACCTGGTGGAGCTGGTACAAAAAGGGTTGTTCCGGGAAGATCTCTACTATCGTCTGAACGTGCTGACCCTGAATATTCCGCCGCTGCGTGATTGTCCGCAGGACATCATGCCGTTAACGGAACTCTTTGTCGCTCGCTTTGCCGATGAGCAAGGCATTCCGCGTCCTAAATTCTCGGCCGATCTGAGTAACGTGCTGACGCGCTACGGCTGGCCGGGCAATGTGCGGCAGTTAAAAAACGCGATCTACCGGGCCCTCAGTCAGCTGGAAGGGTATGAGCTCCGCCCACAGGACATTCTGCTGCCGGACTATGACGCCGGTACGGTGTCAGTGGGTGAGGAGGCGATGGAAGGTTCGCTGGATGATATCACCAGCCGTTTTGAACGCTCGGTACTCACCCAGCTTTATCGCGATTACCCTAGCACCCGTAAGCTGGCGAAGCGTCTGGGCGTGTCGCATACCGCAATCGCCAATAAGCTGCGCGAGTATGGACTGAGCCAGAAAAAAGGTGACGAGTAACAAAAAAGCCTCCTTGCGGAGGCTTTCTTATTTTGCCGTAGCGCTTAGGCTTTCAGGCTTTCCAGCGCAGCCGTGTAATCTGGCTCGGTGGTAATTTCATCCACCAGCTGGCTGAAGACGACATTGTCGTTTTCATCAATGACCAGAACAGCACGTGCGGCCAGGCCTTTTAGCGCGCCTTCGGCGATGCCCACGCCATAGTTCTGCAGGAAATCTGCGTTACGCAGCGTAGACAAGGTGATGACGTTGCTCAGACCTTCTGCGCCGCAGAAGCGAGACTGGGCAAACGGCATATCGGCGGAAATGCACAGCACCACGGTGTTGTCCATTTCAGTGGCCAGTTGGTTGAATTTACGCACTGATGCGGCACACACGCCAGTGTCGATGCTTGGGAAAATGTTCAGGACTTTACGTTTGCCAGCAAACTGGCTCAACGCGACGTCGGACAGGTCTTTTGCTACGAGAGTAAAAGCCTGTGCCTTGCTACCCGCCTGCGGAATGGCACCAGCAACAGCAACCGGGTTGCCCTGGAAATGAACGAGTTGTGACATGGATATCTTCCTGTTTACATATAGTTAACGTCGCCGCTAGTGTATGACAACAGCGAATAACACGGCAAACCCTATTTACGATAAGTCGCATTACAGGAGCGAGTGATGAAAACCCTCAAGGTTTACGAAGAAGCCTGGCCTCTGCATTCACCCTTTGTCATCTCCCGGGGTGCACGCAGCGAAGCCTGCGTCGTGGTCGTTGAAATCGAGGAGGAGGGCATTAAAGGTGTGGGGGAGTGTACGCCTTATCCGCGCTACGGCGAAACGCCAGCCTCTGTGATGGCGCAAATTATGGCCCTGGGGCCAGAAATCGAGCAGGGTATGACGCGCGAAGCGCTGCAGGCTGCGCTGCCCCCCGGGGCGGCTCGTAATGCCGTGGACTGCGCACTCTGGGATCTTGCTGCCCGTCAGCAGGAGATGCCCCTGGCGCATCTGGCGGGTGCCACGCTCCCCCAAAGCCTCATAACGGCTCAGACAGTGGTCATTGGCGAGCCCGAGCAGATGGCCGCCAGCGCCCAGGCGCTCAGCGCGGCCGGAGCAAGATTGCTGAAGGTCAAACTGGACGATCGCCTGATAAGCGAACGGATGATTGCGATCCGTGCGGCAGCGCCAGAGGCTACGCTGATTGTCGATGCTAATGAATCCTGGCACGTTGAAGGGCTGGCGGCGCGCTGCCAGCTGTTGGCAGACCTCGGAGTGGCGATGCTTGAACAGCCTCTCCCCGCGGGGGAAGATGCGGCGCTGGCGAACTTTATTCATCCGCTGCCCATCTGTGCCGATGAGAGCTGCCACACGCGCGCAAGCCTGAGTGAGCTAAAAGGGCGCTATGAGATGGTCAATATAAAACTCGATAAAACGGGTGGGCTGACCGAGGCGCTGGCGTTAGCTACTGAGGCGCAGCAGCAGGGGTTCGCCCTGATGCTGGGCTGCATGCTCTGCACCTCCAGAGCCATCGGCGCCGCGCTGCCGCTGGTGCCAGAGGTCAGCTTCGCCGACCTGGATGGCCCCACGTGGCTGGCGGTTGATGTCTCACCCGCCCTGCAATTTCGCGCCGGTACCCTCTATCTTTGAGCTTCCCAGCGCAGCAGGCCCACCATCGCTTTCAGATACTTCTCGCTGGCTTCGTCAGAGGAGATGGGGGGGAACTCTGCGGTGATGCAGTGCAGACCCAGGTCCGCACACCAGCTACCAAACGAGCCTGGCGTTTCATAGCCGACGCTGGTGACCAGTGGCAGGGAGAAAGCCTCTGCCAGCCAGCGTCCCAGCGCCGTATGGCCGGGGTCCTCTATACAGGCGAGCGGATCGTGAAACGAGACCACCCATGCCGGGTGCAGCTTGTGTATCAACTTGCACAGCCCCTGGGTTTCGGGCTCTGAACCTGGCTTTTCGCCGGTTAGCAGCACCACATCCCGCTCTTCTGCCGCGCTGTTCCAGCGATAAACCGTCTCGCCTGCGCGCCAGTTTGCTGCCGGGAAGTTGCGATTTAAATCCACCCCGCGCGCGTTGGCGCGCAGCCCCAACTGACACCCATCCGGATTAACCGTCAACACCACGTGATGCCGACGCTGTTCGGGCGCCAGAGTGCGTAGCGCGCAGGAGAGGGTGACAATCGAGGAATTTTCATCGCCATGGGTGCCGGCGATGATAAGGCCACTTTCACGATCGGCATTGGGCGCGGGAAACCAGATAAGCGGCGCGCCAAGCAGTGAGCGACCATAATGTTCGGTGCCGGGAGGAAAAGCGCCACGTTCTGTTCGGGGGCGAGTAAGGGTCATAGGGGATCCTGATGATAATGGTGCTTACTGGCAGTGTTGTGCAAAACATCCGCTTAATCAAATAGTTTCGCCAGCCCGGGAAAACTGGCGCATATCATGTTTCCGGCGTAAGTTATTTGCATTTCACTGTTCTGAAACAAATAATTAGCCATCTGCTTGTTAGCCACTATTCCAGAGAGGATCTCATGAAGCATCCTGTTTCGCTGCTTACTTCTGCCCTGTTGCTGTGCGGCCTGTCATCCTGGTCCTTTGCGGCGGATATTCCTTCCGGCACGCAGCTGGCGCCGAGACAGGAGCTGGTTCGCCATATTAAAGATGAACCTGCATCACTCGATCCCGCCAAAGCCGTGGGGCTGCCTGAAATTCAGGTTATACGCGATCTGTTTGAAGGCCTGGTAAACCAGAACGAGAAAGGCGAGCTGGTACCGGGCGTTGCAACCCGCTGGCAGAGCAATGACAACCGGGTCTGGACCTTCACCCTGCGCGATAATGCCCGGTGGTCAGACGGCACCCCGGTCACGGCACAAGATTTTGTTTACAGTTGGCAGCGTCTGGTTGATCCGAAAACCACATCGCCTTTTGCATGGTTTGCTGCGCTGGCGGGCGTGACCAACGCTCAGGCGATCATTGACGGGAAAGCCACGCCAGACAAGCTCGGCGTGACGGCGGTAGATAACCACACCCTGCGCGTGCAACTGGATAAACCCTTGCCGTGGTTTGCCAACCTTACCGCCAGTTTCGCCTTCTATCCGGTACAAAAAGCCAACGTCGAAAGCGGTAAAGAGTGGACCCGCCCTGGTGCGCTGGTAGGCAACGGCGCGTTCGTGCTGAAAGATCGGGTGGTGAACGAGAAGCTGGTGGTCGAGCCCAATACGCATTACTGGGACAATGGCAAAACGGTACTGAAGAAGGTGACCTTTGTGCCGATCAATCAGGAGTCTTCTGCCACCAAGCGCTACCTGGCGAACGATATCGACATTACTGAATCTTTCCCGAAAAACCTCTATCAAAAGTTACTGAAAGATATTCCAGGGCAAGTCTATACGCCCCCTCAGCTAGGTACCTATTACTACGCCTTTAATACCCAGAAAGGGCCGACCGCCGATGCCCGGGTGCGTCTGGCGCTGAGTATGACCATCGACCGGCGCATTATGGCCGAGAAAGTCCTGGGTACGGGCGAAAAACCCGCCTGGCACTTCACCCCGGATGTGACGGCGGGCTTTACTCCGGAGCCGTCGCCGTTTGAGCAGATGTCGCAAGAGGAGCTTAACGCCCAGGCGAAAACCCTGCTTCAGGCGGCAGGCTATAATCCTCAGCGCCCCTTGAAGCTGACGCTGCTGTACAACACCTCTGAAAACCACCAGAAAATCGCCATCGCGGTGGCGTCGATGTGGAAGAAGAACCTCGGCGTGGATGTGAAGCTGCAAAACCAGGAGTGGAAAACCTACATCGACAGTCGTAACACCGGCAACTTCGATGTGATCCGCGCCTCGTGGGTAGGGGATTATAACGAGCCGTCGACTTTCCTCTCGCTGTTGACCTCCACCCACACGGGGAATATTTCACGCTTCAACGACCCGGCGTATGACAAGGTGATTAACCAGGCATCCATGGAGACCACCGCGAAGGCGCGGAATGCGGATTACAACGCCGCAGAGAAAATTCTGGCCGAAAAAGCCCCAGTGGCCCCGATTTATCAATACACCAATGGCCGCTTGATCAAGCCCTGGGTGAAGGGCTACCCAATCAATAACCCGGAAGACGTGGCCTACAGCCGCACGATGTATATTGAGAAGCACTGATGCGTAGCGGTTGCCTGTGAAGGTCAGGCAACCGCGCCTAATCAGAAGGGGGGCGTGGAACCGGGCTACCCCTTCAGGCGGCAAGCACCTTGTTACGCCCATCGTTTTTTGCGCGGTAGAGCGCATCATCCACCCGTTTGAAAAGTTCATCTATGTTCTCGTCCGGGTTGTGACGTGCGACACCAATACTGACAGTAAAGCGCGGCAAGCCGGGAAGGGCGATGTGAGCAATAGCGACGCGAAGAGTTTCTGCCAGTTGTAACGCCGCTTCCAGTGAAGTGCGGGGGAGCAGCAGGACAAACTCTTCGCCCCCCCAGCGGAAGACGTAATCGTCTTTGCGGCAACAACTCTCCAGCATCCTTGCAAGGGCAATCAATACCTCATCCCCCTTTTGATGGCCGAACATATCATTAATATCTTTGAAGTGATCGGTGTCCACCAGCAGCAGGCTAAACTCCTGCTGAAGCGGCAACTGGGCGGCGGTCGTTTTGTCGGTCAAACTATAGAACTGACGGCGGTTCAGCAGCCCCGTGAGCGAATCGCGAAGGGCGGCATGCTCAAGTTCCTGCTCCAGCCTTTTTTGCTCGGTAATATCGTGAATGATGCACAGCATCAACTTATCGCCATAGATTTCAATTGGCCCGGCGTAGGTCTGTACGTGGCGGGTGGTCCCGTTTGCGAGGCGATGGACAAAATTCAGCGGCTTATGTCCGCCGGGCAAGCGGGCGATTTCGTTCATGACTGGCAAGATGTTCCGGCCAAGGGTGTTGATCTCCCAGGTGTGTTTGCTGCACATCTCGTCATGGTTATAGCCGTAGAAATTGAGGGCCGCGACGTTGGCATCTACGATCTGGCCGTCACGGGCAGGATCGATCAGCAGCATCGGCGCGCTGTTAGTGAGGAAAAAGCGTGCATAAAAACCCTGTTTTTTGCGCTGATAGGTGGCCGAGCGGGTGGCTTTAAGCCCCGTCGCAGGCTGGGGAGGCAGACCTTCGAAGACAATCACTTCGCCATAAGGGGCAAAGAAGGCCAGCGACAGCCGGCAGCTCAGGGTGATCTGTTCGTCGCGAAGCAGGATAGTCCAGACCTCAACAATCTCCTGCTGCGCTTTCAAATCTGGAACATACATGGCCAGCGACGTTTGCGCATGGGCGCAGTAATTCCCCTTACGCAGCGCGTCAAACGTTGCCCCCTGCATAAACGTTTTCGCCACCGTATTGGCAAAAAGCAGGGTTTCTGTTTCCGCGGAGATCAACCAGACGGGCGTTTTAAGAATATTAAGCGCATCAAACTCAGGTAGCGACATAATTAAGTCCCATTTATCGGCACGCAGCCTGGACCATAACGGAAACGACACGCACGGGTTTCTTTGCAACATACTCTACTTCATACCATCAGGCATGATTTTTTTGTGAGACCCGCGCATGATTCTTATTTATTTTACTGACGGCTAACGTTTTGCTGTCGCCACGATCGGAGCTGAAAACCGGGTCTCCATCGCCACGTAATTAATCAATAAACGCGCGTTCGCGGTAAAACGTTGGGTCCGTACAGGGTCGCAATCACGAGATGATTAGCAGGGAGTCAGGATAGAACGGGGTGGTGGATGAGAACCGGAATAAAAACACTGTTTTATAAATTATTGCATCTCTGGCCAGCAGAAGTCGAAACAGTCTGGCAAATAATTGACCATTCGGTCAAAATATTATTTCTGGGTCTATACGTTATCGGTATTCAGCGAAAAATCTTTATCATTATTTGTAGCAGTACTGAAGAAACACGCCGTCTCGATAATACTTAAGCGTGACTAAATTAGGTTTAATCAACCCTGATTATTTTCATCAGTGAGACGTAGCACAATTAAAAACTACGTTGTTAAAAAATAACGATATAGTATATAGAGCGCATGCGTGCTGGAGTTTTTGCCGGTTAGTATTTATTAATGACAGATTATATTCTTACCTAACGCAAATTAACTGGTATGACCACCAAAGGAAGCAAGACCTTAAATTTGAGATGAAAAATAAAAAGGCGGGTGCTATAAACTCAATATCGACAAAAATATCGATTGCGGACTCTATTATGCTTAAAAACATTAGCGTAAGAACATTTGTTCTTGTTTATCTCGTGGGCGTCTTTTTAATATCCAATTTCCTGGTTGCAGTGTCTCCCGGTAAATTCACTCTACTGATCGCGTTGAACATTTTCTTCATCGTCGCTTTTTTACTGTTATTCACCTATTTGACACAATTTCTTGTGAAGCCGATCAATACTGTGAAAAAAAGTATTGAAGAAGTTACCGCGGGCAAACTGGGCGTAATCATTCCTGAGTTCGGTAATAATTGCGCCGGGCGATTAATCCCGGGCATTAACACGCTATCCGGCAATATCGCGACGCTGGTAAGTGAAATTCGTGCCTCTTCACAAACGGCGATGAGCCTGTCGGATCAACTGGCGGCGCGCAGCGCGGCCCTGTCGGCCAAAACAGAGCAGCAGTCGGCCTCGCTGGTAGAAACGGCGGCCAGCATGGAGCAGATGGCCGCCACCACGCGTAACACGGCAGACAACACCCGTCTGGCCAGCGAGCGGGCGAATGCTGCCACACAGCAGGCGAAAAAGGGGGGCGAGTTGATGGGGCAGGTGGCGAATAATATGAATTCGATAACCGAATGCGCTCAGCAGATGACCGAAATTATCTCCATGATTGACGGTATCGCTTTCCAGACCAATATTCTGGCCTTGAACGCGGCCGTAGAGGCCGCACGCGCCGGCGACCACGGTAAAGGCTTCTCGGTCGTGGCGGGTGAGGTACGTAG
The DNA here is from genome assembly GCF_002308415.1 of Leclercia sp. UBA1284. Lineage (NCBI taxonomy): Bacteria > Pseudomonadati > Pseudomonadota > Gammaproteobacteria > Enterobacterales > Enterobacteriaceae > Leclercia > Leclercia sp. UBA1284. The sequence goes on along the minus strand of NZ_DBUS01000006.1, from coordinate 1,558,861 downwards.
CCTGGCCCATCGCAGTGCGGAAGCGGCCAAAAACATTAAATCGCTCATCGACGTGACCAGCCATAACGTCAACCAGGGGGCGATGGTGGTGTCGGAGGCAGAAAAGAACATGCGCGATATCGTGAGCGGCTCGGGTCAGGTGAGCCAGCTAATGAATGAGATTTCGAACTCCACCAGCGAACAGGAGATGGGCATTGCGCAAATCACCCTTGCGCTGAGCGACCTGGAGAACGTGACCCAGAGCAACGTGGCGATGGTCGATGAACTCTCTGGCTCCTCTGCGGTGTTAAAAAATCAGGTGATTGAGCTGCAGGCCCGCACGCGTAACTTCCGTCTCGAGCAAGAGAATACGGAAAACTATGGCATGGATGGTCGACGATTAACCTCGCGAATGGGGCACTCTTACTAAAGATAAAGCCTGGTTCGCCAGGCATTTTTTATGAGCAAATTCAGCGCGATGCCAATGTAAATTGTTGCTTAACATGCCAGGGTGGCTAGACTGACAACAAGATAGATGAAAGGCGGAGGCGCTGTGGAAGGCATTAAAGGATCTGAAGTTAACGTTCCTGACGCGGTATTTGCGTGGATACTTGACGGAAAGGGGGCAGCAAGGCCGCTGGAAAACGACGATATCATCGATCGTGAACACCCTTGCTGGCTTCACCTGAACTACACGCAACCTGAGAGTGCTGACTGGCTGGCATCGACCCCATTACTCCCCAACTATGTGCGCGATGCGCTGGCTGGGGAAAGTCTGCGCCCGCGCGTTACGCGAATGGGTGAGGGTACCCTGATCACCCTGCGGTGTATTAATGGCAGCACCGATGAACGTCCCGATCAGCTGGTAGCGATGCGCGTGTATATGGATGAGCGGCTCATTGTCTCGACGCGTCAGCGCAAGGTACTGGCGCTGGACGATGTCATTAATGATCTGAAAGAGGGGACCGGGCCGGAAGATTGTGGTGGCTGGCTGGTGGATGTCTGCGATGCCCTGACCGAGCACGCCAGCGAGTTTATTGAAGAGCTGCACGATAAAATTATCGATCTGGAAGACAATCTGCTCGATCAGCAAATTCCCCCGCGCGGTTTTCTCGCGCTCCTGCGCAAGCAACTGATTGTGATGCGGCGCTATATGGCTCCGCAGCGCGATGTCTATGCGCGGCTGGCGAGTGAGCGCCTGAGCTGGATGAATGACGATCAGCGCCGGCGGATGCAGGATATCGCTGACCGTCTTGGCCGCGGGCTGGATGAGATTGACGCCTGCATCGCGCGAACCGCGGTGATGTCCGATGAGATTGCGCAGGTGATGCAGGAGTCGCTATCCCGGCGCACCTACACGATGTCGCTGATGGCGATGGTCTTTTTACCCAGTACCTTTTTAACCGGCCTGTTTGGCGTCAATCTGGGTGGCATTCCCGGAGGGGCATACCGCTTCGGTTTTTCAGTTTTTTGTATCATGTTAGTGGTTTTAATCGGCGGTGTTGCATGGTGGTTGCATCGCAGTAAATGGCTGTAAATTTACGCATTTCTCAGGTTGTGAAAAGCTTAAAACGCCATTTTACTTGAGCGAGGTCAAGAAACTGCCTGTCGTAAAGGTGCACTATTCGTTTCGCAGGTGAATGCAACGTCAAGCGATGGGCGTTGCGCTCCATATTGTCTTACTTCCTTTTTTGAATTACTGCATAGCACAATTGATTCGTACGACGCCGACTAAATTAGTCGGCTTTTTTTTGCCTGTCGTACAGCAGCGTCTACCCTAAAAGAGTCACTCCCAATGCCCGGAGGGTAAAATGACCTGTCTGTTAACACTGCTGCTCTGGCAGCCACAACAATCGGACCCGGTGCCTACCGACCCGGTACCTGTGCCCGAACCTATTCCGCGTCCGCAACCGATGCCGGATCCACCCCCTGATGAAGTTCCGATTAAAATGTCGCATCGTAAGGGCAGATCTGCGAGGATACGCGCCTGCTGACTGTGACTTTTTTAACGCGAGAATAATTGTGACCGCCTTTTCTACACTGAACGTACTGCCTGCCGCCCAACTCGATAATCTCAACGAGTTGGGCTACCTGACGATGACCCCTGTACAAGCTGCCGCGCTTCCGGCGATCCTTGAGGGACGAGATGTACGCGTGCAGGCGCAAACCGGCAGTGGTAAAACGGCTGCATTCGGTCTTGGCCTGTTACAGCACATTGATGCCTCGCTGTTCCAGACGCAGTCGCTGGTACTTTGCCCGACCCGGGAGCTGGCTGATCAGGTGGCTGGCGAGCTGCGCCGTCTGGCGCGTTTCTTGCCTAACACCAAAATTTTAACCCTCTGCGGCGGTCAGCCGTTCGGCGCCCAGCGCGACTCCTTGCAGCATGCGCCGCACATTATCGTTGCCACGCCGGGCCGTCTGTTGGATCACCTGCAAAAAGGGACGGTGTCGCTGGAGGCCCTGCAAACGTTGGTGCTTGATGAAGCCGACCGCATGCTGGACATGGGATTCAGCGAGGCCATCGACGAGGTGATCCGTTTTGCTCCTGCCTCTAAACAAACCCTTCTCTTTTCGGCGACCTGGCCACAAGCCATTGCGGCGATCAGTGGCCGGGTGCAGCAAAATCCACTGGCGATCGAGATCGACACTGTGGACGCGTTACCCGCCATCGAACAGCAGTTCTTTGATACCACGCAGCAGGGCAAAATCCCGCTGCTCCAGAAGCTGCTGAGCATTCACAAACCCGCCTCCTGCGTGGTGTTTTGTAATACTAAAAAAGATTGCCAGTCGGTGTGTGACGCCCTGACCGCGGCGGGCCAAAGCGCGCTCTCCCTGCATGGAGATTTAGAACAACGCGATCGTGACCAGACCCTGGTGCGTTTTGCCAACGGTAGTGCGCGCGTGCTGGTGGCGACGGATGTGGCGGCGCGAGGCCTGGACATCAAATCGCTGGAGCTCGTGGTGAACTACGAGCTCGCATGGGATCCCGAAGTCCATGTCCACCGTATCGGGCGTACTGCGCGTGCGGGAAACAGCGGGTTAGCCATCAGCTTCTGCGCACCGGAAGAGGCGCAGCGCGCCAACATCCTGGCGGAGATGCTGCAAATCAAACTGAACTGGGTCACAGCCCCGGCGAATGTCAGTATTACGCCGCTGGCGGCGGAGATGGCCACCCTGTGCATTGATGGCGGGAAAAAAGCCAAGATGCGTCCGGGTGATGTGCTGGGGGCGTTAACCGGTGACATTGGGCTGGAGGGTGCCGATATCGGGAAAATCGTTGTCCATCCCGCTCACGTTTATGTGGCAGTACGTCAGTCGGTAGCGCAGAAAGCCTGGAAACAGCTGCAAAACGGAAAGATTAAAGGCAAAACCTGCCGCGTTCGCCTGCTGAAATAAGCAGGGAAATCGCGTCTCAGCGCTTGTCTGAGACGCGTTGTTTTTATTTCACTTCAATGACGTTCAGGCGCATCTCATCCAGCTGTGCGTCATCTTCTTCCGGCTGCCATCCCGCCGGCTGCATCGGAATCTCTTCGCGGTCAAAGGCCAGATCGCCGCCGTTCACCACTTCCGAACCGTGCTTAATGCCTTTAAAGTCAAACAGGTTGATATCGCTAAGGTGCGACGGCACCACGTTCTGCATGGCGCTGAACATGGTTTCAATGCGACCTGGATAGCGTTTGTCCCAGTCACGCAGCATGTCGGCAATCACCTGGCGTTGCAGATTAGGCTGCGAGCCGCAGAGATTACACGGAATAATCGGGAAGGCTTTAGCCTCGGCAAAGCGCTCGATATCTTTCTCGCGGCAGTAGGCCAGCGGACGGATCACAATGTGCTTACCGTCATCGCTCATCAATTTTGGCGGCATGCCTTTCATCTTGCCACCGTAGAACATATTCAGGAACAGGGTTTGCAGGATGTCGTCGCGGTGATGGCCGAGGGCAATCTTGGTGCAACCCAGTTCGGTGGCAGTACGGTAGAGAATACCGCGGCGCAGGCGAGAGCAGAGCGAGCAGGTAGTTTTGCCTTCCGGGATCTTCTCTTTCACAATGCCGTAGGTATTCTCTTCAACAATCTTATACTCCACACCCTGCTGGTCCAGATATTCCGGCAGGATATGCTCCGGGAAGCCCGGCTGTTTCTGATCAAGGTTGACCGCGATCAGCGAGAAATTAACCGGGGCGCTCTGCTGGAGGTTTCGCAGGATCTCCAGCAGGGTATAACTGTCTTTACCACCTGACAGGCAGACCATGATGCGGTCGCCTTCTTCAATCATGTTGTAATCCGCAATGGCTTCGCCGACGTTACGACGCAGACGCTTTTGCAGCTTGTTCAGGTTGTACTGTTCTTTTTTACTAATATCTTGATTCTGTTGCATTTAAAAGTTACTCAGATATCAAATGGGGCACCAGTGGGGTAAAGCGCCGGTCTGGTCTTCAGCATTACCGCCTGTTCGCTATTGCTCTCATCTTCAAGAAAGCAAAGATTTCGTACACCCTCTGCGCATGAATGTGCCCCATCCGATTAACAATAAAAGACGGGTTAGCGCCTGCTGGTCATCACCAGCATGCGAAAGTGTGCCGTGTATGGTACGGATTGCGGCGACGAATGCCAGCATGTTTTAGCGCAGAACGTCACTCTTGCTTCCTGCGCAGCAAAATTTGTAAACGCTTCAGGAACGCATAAAGGGTAAAGAGCGTGCATCGCCTCTATTTTCTCTCACGCGTAGCGGGTAAAAATACGTGATCGAGGTCTGCTAAAAAGCGCGCTTTAAGGGGCACCATGATAAAAAAAAGCCCCCACAAGGAGGGCTACAGGAGTCTCAGTCTTAACGCTCTTTTTATTGATGTTTCCCCGGAGTTGGCATTCTCCGCATCAGAGTCATCAATAGCCTGGCAGCCTGGCCACCAACAACAAGCGTATGGCCTGGTGATTAGGACTTTCCTTACGTAGAACCTCACACATTAGCCCCCAAGCCCATTAATTACGACAAATTAAGCACCTGAGCGGCAATGCCTTGCCCAGCCAAAGTACAAGAAGGCGTTATGTCATGCCCTGCAGGCGGGCAGTAATCGCCAGCGCGTCTTACACTTAACCCGTACCGGTGGGGCCTGTCATAACAGGGTGCGCATTTTTAGCAGAGTTTCAACGAGGGGGATCCTATGGCAAATAAAGTGTCAGCGCAGTGCCACTGCGGCGCGGTGCAATTTACGGTTGAACTGTCGGATGGGTTTAACACCATCCGCCGCTGTAACTGCTCCTTTTGCCGTATGCGCGGCGCGGTAGTGGTCTCGGCACCGCTGTCGGGCGTGACGGTGCTGAAAGGCAAAGATAAACTGACAGAGTACCGATTTAACACGCGGACGGCGGCGCACTATTTTTGTTCAGTATGCGGCATCTACACCTTCCATCAGCGTCGTTCCAGGCCCGATCAATATGGCGTGAACGTGGCCTGCATTGAGTATGTTTCGCCGTTCGACTTCCCGGAAGTGGAGGTTTCGGAAGGGACCGTACATCCGAACGACGGCGGCGGTGGGCTGGCGGGAATACTCACCTATCGCCCGGTCCGCAGGCTGGCGGATTAGCCTGGAGGTTAAGGGCAGACGCACAGCGGAGGTGCGTTCACCGAAGCTTCGTCTCTTTAAACTTCCCTTTTACGACGCCATCATAGAAGCGACCTTTCGAGACGACGCTTAAAAAGTCGTTATAAATACGTACCGGCACACGCTGATAACGGTACGCGCTGCGATCGAGAAAACGAATCTCCAGCGTTTCGCTAAATGTATCGTAAGCAATAGACGCGATGCGTGAAGATTTGACGGTGTGATGATTCATAGCAAGGTCCCCTTTACTTCGAGGCAGAGGTGATAGTAATCCTGGCTCAATTCCCCCGGTTGACGCAACTAAAAAGAGTGCTTACGTGTTAAGCCTAAATATAAGGTTATGAACGGTGGGTGTGAAATAAGCAAAACTGATGGACTGCTATAAAATAATCGCCCGCGAGGATACGCGGGCGGCTGTTATCAGAACTGATAAACCAGACCGGTGGCGACGATATCGTCGGTACCTATGCCATTGGCAGCATAGAAGGCGTTGTCTTCATCCAGCAGGTTGATTTTATAATCAACGTAGGTAGACATATTTTTGTTGAAGTAGTAAACCGCACCCACTTCAGCATATTTCACCAGATCCTGGTCGCCCCAGCCGTGGCCCAAATCTTTCCCTTTTGACTGCAGATAAGAGACGACCGGACGCAGACCGAAATCGAACTGATACTGGGCAGTGACTTCGACGTTCTGGGTTTTATTGGCGACCGCGTCATCAAATTTGCCATACGGGGTCATATTACGGGTTTCAGAGTACATGGTCGCCAGATAAATGTTGTTGGCGTCGTATTTCAGGCCGGCGGTCCAGGCATCCGCTTTGTCACCGCCCGCCGTAGTACGGTTAATCTGCGCGTTGGTACGGTCAGAGGTGGTGTAGGCCGCGCCGGCGCTGATACCCATCCCGAAATCGTAGGTAGAAGAGATACCGAAGCCGTCCCCGTTTTCATGACGAATGTCGCGACCGTTATTGGTGCCTTCGTTCCCGTTGCCCTCATCTTCGTTGTTACCCTGATACTGCAGCGCTACGTTCAGGCCTTCAACCAGGCCAAACAGATCCGCATTGCGATAAGTCGCCACGCCGTTGGCACGGTTGGTCATGAAGTTATCTGCTTTGGAATAGCTGTCGCCACCGAACTCTGGCAGCATATCGGTCCAGGCCTCAACGTCGTACAGCACGCCATAGTTACGACCGTAGTCGAAGGTACCGTACTGGCCGAACTTGAGGCCCGCAAAGGCCAGACGCGTCCAGGACTGATTTTCAGACCCTTCGGTATTATTGGCCTGGACGTTATATTCCCACTGACCGTAGCCAGTCATCAGATCGTTAATCTGGGTTTCGCCTTTAAAGCCCAGACGGATATAAGTTTGATCGCCGTCAGCCCCTTTATCGTCAGAGAAATAGTGCAGGCCATCAACCTTGCCGTAGAGATCTAATTTGTTGCCATCTTTGTTATATATTTCTGCCGCATGAGCTGTGCTAGCCATTAAAAGGACAGGGATGATCGAAGCCAAAACTTTTCTTTTCATGATGACGAATCCTCAAGCTATATTTTATTATTTAATACGTGCTGAACCTTCCCGGCTGGAAAGGTGTCTCATGCTAATTCACTCGCTTGCGGAGTCACAAAGTATAATTGTTACTATGTAAGTAAAATCTCAAGGATATAATGCAGGGGAAATAATGATAAGTTACATGAATATATTGAAGTGGAGCTATGTGAAATAGGAATTATACCTGTTCCGTTAACTGTATTAGAATAGGCTGCGTTATATGCCCGTTGTTATTTCAATTCGTTGAGAATACGATTTAAAATTTTAAATCCTATCGTTTTCCAAATGGAACAGCCCGAAGACAAATCTTCGGGCTTTTTTTATACCGCTAAATAGGGATTACTCGCTCGGCGCTTTCTCCGCTTTACCGGCCATCTGCGCCAGGAAATCATAGCGTTTTTGTAGATCGGCGGCGGCGTCTTTCCAGAGCTGCTCTGCCACCTCCGGCTGCTGTGCGTTAAGACGCCGGAAGCGTTGCTCCTGCAATAGCGTCTCGGCCAGCGCGTCAGACGGGGGACGTGAATCCAGCGCCAGCGGCAGTTTACCCTCATCGGCGCGACGCGGATCAAAGCGATACAGCGGCCAGAATCCGGTTGCGGTAAGCTGGCGCATCTGGTCGTGGCTCAGCGCCAGATCGTAACCATGCTCTTCGCACGGGCTGTAGGCGATAATCAGCGACGGGCCTGGATACGCTTCCGCCTCCTGAATCGCCTTCACGGTCTGGTTAAGCTGGGCACCCAGCGAAATTTGCGCCACGTACACATGGCCATACATCATCATGCTGACGCCCAGGTCTTTGCGCGCTTTGCGCTTGCCATGCTCGCCAAATTTGGTCACAGCGCCCAGCGGCGTCGCTTTCGATGCCTGACCGCCGGTATTGGAGTAACACTGAGTATCCAGCACCAGAATGTTCACATTTTCCGTCAGGCTGAGCACGTGATCCAGCCCGCCAAAGCCGATGTCGTAGGCCCAGCCATCACCGCCGATAAGCCAGATCGATTTTTCCACCAGCGCGTCGGCATCGGTAAGGAGCTGTTCAGCCCCCGCAACGCCCTGAAGCGCACTGCGCAGCGCAGTAACCTGTTCACGACGCACGTCTGGCGTCGCGTCAGCGTGCAGCGCCGCGTTCAGATCAGCCGGGATGTTATCGGCAAACTGTTCCAGCAGGCGCATAACCCGCACCCGGTGCTGGTCTACGGACAGGCGGAAGCCCAGACCAAACTCGGCATTATCCTCAAAGAGAGAGTTTGCCCAGGCCGGCCCGCGGCCATTGGCATCGGTAGTGTACGGCGTGGAGGGCAAATTCCCCCCGTAAATAGAGGAGCAGCCGGTGGCATTGGCGATGAGCATCCGGTCGCCGTAGAGCTGGGTCAACAGCTTAATATAGGGCGTTTCACCGCAGCCGGAGCAGGCGCCGGAGTATTCAAACAGCGGCGTAATAAGCTGTGAGGTACGAATATCGATCCGCTCAAGCTGGTTGCGATCAATTTCCGGCAGGTTAAGGAAGAAGTCGTAGTTGGTTTTCTCCTCCTCGACGTGCTCCAGCCGGGACATCATATTGATGGCCTTGATCTCCGGGTTCTGGCGATCTTTAGCCGGACACACCTCAACGCAGAGATTACAGCCGGTGCAATCTTCAGGCGCGACTTGCAGCACATACTTCTGTCCACGCATGTCGCGGGATTTCACATCCAGTGAATGGAGGCTGGTCGGTGCCGTTTCCATCTCCTCAGGCGAGACCACTTTAGCGCGGATGGCCGAATGCGGACAGGCAGCGACGCAGTGGTTGCACTGCGTACAGAGCTCCTCTTTCCAGATCGGAATGGCTTCGGCGATATTGCGTTTTTCCCAGCGGGTGGTGCCCAACGGCCAGGTGCCGTCCGGCGGCAGCGCGGAGACGGGCAGGGCATCACCCAGACCTGCCAGCATCGCGGCGGTGACGGTTTTAACAAAGTCTGGTGCCGCATCCGATACCACCGGTGGACGGTGCGGACTGCTGGCATTTACCGCCTGCAACGGCACTTCCGCCAGCGATTCGCGGGCCAGCGCCAGCGCTTGCCAGTTGCGCTCCACCAGCTCCTGCCCCTTGCTGCTGTAACTTTTGGCAATCGCCCCCTGCAGTTCCATCAGGGCGCTGTCGCCTGGCAGAATATTTGTCAGGTGGAAGAACGCCATCTGCATCACGGTGTTAATGCGCGCCGCCAGACCGCACTCGCGGGCAATTTTTGCGGCATTCACCACAAAGAAGCGCGCTTTTTTCTGATTCAGCATGGCCTGCACGTCCTGCGGCAGACGCCCCCAGACCTCATCGGCGCTGTAGGGGGTATTCAGCAGGAAGATGCCGCCCGGTTTCAGGCGCTCCACCATCTGATATTTGTCGATAAACTGCAGCTGGTGGCAGCCAACAAAATCGGCCTGCGACACCAGATAGGCAGAGCGAATCGGCTCCTCGCTGACGCGCAGGTGCGAGACGGTTAACCCGCCTGCTTTTTTCGAGTCATAGACAAAATAGCCCTGGGCATACCAGGGGGTGGAATTACCAATGATTTTGATGTTGTTTTTGGTGGCCGACACGCTCCCGTCGCTGCCCAGACCGTAAAACAGCGCTTCAAGCTTCGCACGCGAGGGCAGGGTGTTTTCCGGTAATGGCAGAGAGAGGTGGGTTACGTCGTCGTAGATCCCCACGGTAAAGCGCGGCTTCGGCTTGCTGGCCTGCAGTTCGTTAAAGATTGCCAGCACGCAATCCGGGCCAAACTCTTTTGATGAAAGGCCATAGCGCCCGCCAATGACGCGCGGCAGTGTTTCGCGCTCGCCGCTGCTGAAGGCTTCCGCCAGCGCGGTCATCACATCCAGATGCAGCGGCTCCGCCTGCGCGCCGGGCTCTTTGGTGCGGTCCAGCACCGCCACGGCGCGTGCGCTCTCGGGCAGTGCGGCCAGCAGGTGTCGGGCCGAGAAGGGGCGATAAAGACGCACTTTTAGCACGCCCACTTTTTCGCCACGGGTCAGCAACTCATCGACCACCTCTTCACAGGTCCCGATGGCCGATCCCATGATCACTATCACGCGCTCCGCCTGCGGGTGACCGTAATACTCGAAGGGCTTGTACGCCCGTCCGGTGGCATCGGCAAAGTCGTTCATCGCCTGCTCCACGTGGTCGTACACCGCGTTGTACCACGGGTTGGTGGCCTCCCGGGACTGGAAATACGTATCCGGGTTTGCCGATGTACCGCGAATCACCGGGTGTTCCGGATTCAGCGCCCGGGCCCGGTGGGCATCGATCTCTGCCTGCGGCAACAGGCTACGGATGGTGTCGTCCGTAATCGACTTAATTTTGTTGATCTCATGCGAAGTGCGGAACCCATCAAAGAAGTGAATAAAGGGCACGCGGCTCTTCAGGGTGGCAATGTGTGAGATCAGGGCAAAGTCCTGCGCTTCCTGGACGCTGCCCGCGCAGAGCATGGCGCAGCCGGTCTGGCGTACGGCCATAACGTCGGAGTGGTCGCCAAAGATCGACAGGGCGTGCGTGGCGACGGTACGGGCCGCCACGTGCAGTACAAATGGTGTTAACTGTCCGGCCAGTTTGTAAAGCGTCGGGATCATCAACAACAGCCCCTGAGAAGAGGTAAACGAGGTCGACAGCGCCCCCGTCTGTAACGCCCCGTGTACCGCGGCGATCGCCCCGGCTTCTGACTGCATCTCAACAACGCGGGGCACATCGCCCCAGACGTTTTTTAAACCATTACCCGACCACGCATCGGCCTGTTCAGCCATCGTGGAGCTGGGGGTAATAGGGTAAATGGCGATCACTTCACTGGTGCGAAACGCGACGGACGCAACTGCGCCATTACCGTCAATAGTTTGCATAGGAGACACCCTTACATTGCGCAAAAAAGAGGGGACTCGCGCGCGATGACGAGCCCTGTAATTATCCTTTAATGTTAGCAAAGGTAGGGTTTTTCAATTTTCGCTTTTGTGTCCTGCGGAGTGGCTGCGTCCCCGATCAGATCAAGGTTTTGCCAAAAAATTGCGAGAAAATGTTTCGCGGACGCATAAATACGCGTATGCGGTCTCGACGCGAGCGGAGTGGGTGCCTATGATGGTTAGGTTTTGCCAATTCATGTGGGGAGAAGTTATGCGTGCAGCATTTTGGGTAGGGTGTGCCGCCTTGTTACTGTCGGCCTGTAGCAATGAACCTGTTCAGCAGGCCACCGCCGCGCATGTCGCGCCGGGGATGAGAGCGGCGATGTCCAACTCGGGACAAGCGAACTGCGCCATGATTGGCGGCTCGCTCTCGATTGCACGTCAACTGGATGGCTCGGCCATCGGCATGTGTGCCTTGCCCAACGGCAAACGTTGCAGTGAACAATCGCTTGCCGGCGGATCGTGCGGAAGTTACTGATTACTCCACACGTTTAAACATCAACGTCGTTTCTGCCGTCGCCAGGGTTAATTGATCCTGGGTGAGGTCAACCTGCGCGCCTTTGCGCAGCATAGTGCTGAGCGTATTATCCAGCTCATTCCGCTGAGGGTCGGTACAGAGTTTGCGCGTCATCGCCATCTCTTTGACCTTCAGTTCGCCCTCAGAGAGCTTCCCTTCACCGCTGAAGCGGTTACACATCACCCCGGATACGGCCATTTTCTCACCAAACGCGATTTCAGGTGGCGTGGCAGAGGGCTTTACGACGGTGCCGTTAACACTTTCCAGCACAAAGCGTTGGTTCTGTAACTGATCTTTTTGCACTGAGGCTTTCCCTGGGTTTACACAGCCGGTCAGGGTCAGGCTTAACAGCGTTACTGCAACGAGCGTTTTCATTTTGGTTCTCAACATTATTACTGCGAAATGCCTAACTCACATTCTATAAAGGATGTGAAAAATATCATCGGGCTTAATCTGAAAGCGAAAAGGCATTGTCCATATCTATGTATGAACAATGCCTTGCGGGACATTATACCAGCGCGTTCGGGCTCTCTTCCCCTTTGGCCAGCTGGCTGAGGTTACCAAGGGTGGTCTCAGAGATGCTGATCAAGGCTTCGGCCGTCAGGAAGGCCTGGTGGCCGGTGAACAGCACGTTATGGCAGGCCGACAGGCGACGGAACACGTCATCCTGAATCACGTCGTTTGATTTGTCTTCAAAGAAGAGATCGCGTTCGTTCTCGTAAACATCCATCCCCAGCGCACCGATTTTCTGCGTTTTCAACGCTTCGATCGCGGCCTGAGAATCGACCAGACCGCCACGGCTGGTGTTGATAATCATCACCCCGTCTTTCATCTGGTCGAAAGCGCTCTGATTGAGCAGGTGGTAGTTTTCCGGGGTCAGCGGGCAGTGCAGGGAGATCACATCGGACTGGGAGAAGAGCGTCGGCAGATCAACATACTCAACGCCGAGATCCAGCGCCGCTGCGCTCGGATAGGGATCAAACGCCAGCAGGCGCATACCGAAACCTTTCAGAATACGCAGTGCCGCTACGCCAATTTTACCGGTACCGACCACCCCCGCCGTTTTACCGTACATGGTAAAGCCGGTCAGACCTTCGAGGGAGAAATTCGCATCACGGGTGCGCTGATAGGCCCGGTGAATACGACGGTTGAGGGACATCATCATGCCAATGGCATGTTCAGCCACGGCTTCCGGAGAGTAGGCCGGGACGCGAACCACTTTCAGCCCCAGCTCTTTGGCGGCATCGAGGTCCACATTATTGAAGCCCGCACAGCGCAGGGCGATATACTTCACTCCCTGTTTCTTCAGCTCTTCCAGCACCGGTCTGCTTCCGTCATCATTGACGAAAATGCAGACGGCTTCGCAGCCGTGCGCCGTTTTGGCCGTTTTTTCAGTCAGCAGAAAGTCGAAAAATTCAAGCTCGAAGCCATACGCCTCGTTAACATGTTGCAGGTACTTTTTATCGTACTGCTTTGTGCTATATACCGCGAGTTTCATAGGACTTTCTCCAGTGATTTAACTTCATAGTAGCGTAATTAAAATAATTTTACATTTTATGAAAAATTATTGAAATCAATATCTTCTATGAATAATTCTAGAGCATCTTGGCGCCTGAACTCTATCAGATTAAAACAACAGGGTTTTATTCTACCACTCTCGCTTTACCCTAACGCATCAGCACACGCGGTTTACCGCTTCGGGTCAGAGCAACTATCCTTAAAACGCACCTGGCTTCAATCTGGCGGCTAAACGTGCCACAATGACCGGCATTGCCGGCAAATATTTTCGCTAAATCAGGATATTAACTACCCATGAAGGGTAAATACAAAGCCGCCATCGCGCTCCTTCTGCTGCTGTTACTGCTGCCATTGACGCTGCTGATGACCCTTGCCCAGTGGGTTCCGACCTTGGCCGGGATCTGGCTGCCGGTGGGGACCCGCATTGCCTTCGAAAAAAGCCCGCACCTGACGCGCCACGCCCTGGTCATCCCCGATCTGCGCTATCTGGTAGAAGATTGCGAAATCGCGCGCATCGAAAATGCCACGCTCTCTCACCCCAGCCGCTGGAAGTTCGACGCCGCTGCGGTCACGCTTAATAGCGCCTGTTTCAGCAAAATTCCGCAAAGCGCGCCGAGCGCAGCCGCCCCGAAGACCCTTGCGGAGTGGCAATCATTACTGCCCAACACCTGGCTGAGTATTGATCGCCTGACCCTGGCGCCCTGGCAGCAGTGGCAAGGCAGAATTACCGCTTCACTGACCCCGAAAGTGCAGGAAATCCATTACGACGGTGAATCAATCAAGCTGCGTGGTACGCTGCGCGGTCAAAATCTTACCGTCAGCGATGTTGAGATCCAGTTGCCAGACTCGCCCCAGCCGGTGAAGCTGGTGGGCGAATTCACGCTTCCGCTCGTACCGGACGGCCTGCCGGTACAGGGGCATGCCGTGACCACCTTCTCGGTGCCCCAGGTTAACTCTCCGGTCGATGCCGAGCTGGAGTGGCAGGATAACAGAGGCCAACTGGTGATGATTGCCCGTGAAAGCGGCGAGCCGTTGCTGGATCTTCCCTGGCAGATCACCCCGGAGCAATTCTCCATCAGCGATGGCCGCTGGAGCTGGACGCAATCGGGCATTCCGCTTGGTGGTCGGCTGGGGGTGCGAATTGAAAACTGGCAGCAGGGCATCGACAAGGCCATTATTTCTGGCCGGATGAACGTGGTCACCTCCGGTGATGCCGGAAAGGGTAACGCCGTGCTCAGCTTTGGCCCCGGCACGTTAAGTATGGATAACAGCAATATGCCGCTGCATCTTAACGGTGAGGCCAAGCAGGATGATCTCATTTTCTACGCCGGGCTCCCGGCAACGCTGACGGGCAGCCTGGCCGATCCTAAACTGGCTTTTGCCCCCGGGGCGCTGCTACGTTCGCGTGGCCGTCTCATCAACGCGCTGAATATTGATGAAGTGCGGTGGCCGTTGGCCGGGGTCACGCTTACCGGTAATGGCATTGATGGACGTTTACAGGCCATTTTGCGCGCGCATGAAAATGAGATGGGTAACTTCACCCTCCATCTTGACGGCCAGGCGAACAACTTTTTGCCGGATAAGGGGCTGTGGCAGTGGCGTTACTGGGGCGAGGGCAATTTTCTGCCCATGCAGGCGCGCTGGGATGTAGCAGGTAAGGGCGAATGGCGCGACACGGTGATTGCGCTGGACGTGCTCTCCACCGGCTTTGATAAACTGCAATACGGCTCTATGCTCGCCAGCAAGCCACGGCTGGTACTGGAAAGCCCGGTGCGCTGGCAGCGAGACCCTGCCGATCCCCATTTTAGCGGCGCGCTGGCCTTCAATGCACAAGAGACGACCTTTACCGGCGGCAGCGTGCTGCCGCCCTCCACCTTGACGTTCAGCGTCGATGGCACCGATCCCACGCTCTTCCAGTTTAAAGGAGCGCTGCACGCCGGGGCTATCGGCCCGGTACAGGTGAATGGCCGTTGGGATGGCGAACGTCTACGCGGGCAGGCGTGGTGGCCGCAGCAGTCGTTAAACGTCTTTCAGCCCCTGGTCCCGCCTGACTGGAAAATGAAGCTGCGGGATGGGGAGCTCTATGCCCAGGTCGCCTTTTCTGCGGCGGCGGATCAAGGTTTTGAGGCGGGAGGACATGGCGTGCTAAAAAACGGCAGCGTCTGGATGCCCGACAACGAGATCAACGGCGTCGATTTTGTCCTGCCATTCCGCTTCAGCGAGGGCGTCTGGTCGCTGGGCACCCACGGCCCGGTTACGCTGCGTATCGCGGAGGTGAAAAACCAGGTGACGATGCACCACATCACCGCCGACCTGCAGGGCGATTACCCCTGGCGCGAAGAGGCGCCGCTGCTGTTGACCGACGTCAACGTCGAACTGTTGGGGGGCAAGGTCACCATGCAGCAACTGCGGATGCCCCAGCATGATGCGGCATTATTACGCGTGCAGAACATCTCCTCCAGCGAGCTGATCAGCGCCGTGAATCCGAAGCAGTTTACCCTCTCCGGACCAGTGAGCGGGGCGCTGCCGTTCTGGCTGGATAACGATAAGTGGATTATCAAAGATGGCTGGCTCTCTAACGCCGGGCCAATGACCCTGCGTATCGATAAAAACACGGCAGACGCGATCGTAAAAGACAACATGGCCGCCGGCGTCGCTATTGACTGGCTGCGCTACATGGAAATTTCTCAGTCGTGGACAAAACTCAATGTAGATAACCTGGGGGAGCTGACGCTATCGTCAACGTTGAAAGGCATCAGCCGCGTGGATGGCAAATCGAATGCCGTTAACCTGAACTACACCCATCAGGAAAATGTGTTTACTCTCTGGCGCAGCCTGCGCTTTGGCGACAACCTGCAAGCGTGGCTTGAACAGAACGCCACCTTACCAGCAACCCACTGCCCGAAGGGCAAGGAATGTGAGGAACAACAATGAGAACACTGGCCGGTGGCGTCGCCGCCGTGGTCGTTATGCTGCTGACGGGCTGTACGCCGCGTATCGAAGTGGCGGCCCCAAAAGAGCCCATCACCATCAATATGAACGTGAAGATCGAACACGAAATTCACATTAAAGTGGATAAAGACGTGGAAGCGCTGCTGAAATCCCGCAGCGATCTATTCTGAGGTGGTCATGAAGAAATCCTTAGCCATCATTCTGCTTACGCTGGGACTCTGCGCGCAGGCCTCGGCGCTCACGTTGAACGAAGCCCGCAGCCAGGGGCGTGTAGGGGAGACGCTGGACGGCTACCTGGCGCCCGTGGCTCAGGATCGCGAGACGCTGGCGCTGGTGGCGCAAATTAACCAGGCGCGTACTGACAGCTATCAAAAACTGGCGGACAGTAACAATATTCCGGTAGACGAAGTGGCCAAAATGGCCGGCATCAAGCTGGTGGAGCGCGCCCGCCCCGGTGAGTATGTCAAAGGCATTAACGGCAAGTGGCTAAAGAAGTGATCAACGGTGGCGTTTGCGGTATTCGCCGGGTGAGATGCCAAATCGTTGCTTAAAGGCGGTAGAAAAATGGCTGTGATCGGTAAAGCCCCAACTGTAACCAATGCCCGCCAGCTTCTCTTCATCGCGGGTTGCGCGCAGCATTTGCGCGCAGAGATCGAGACGACGGTTTTTAATGTACTGCGCGACCACCAGTCCTTTATCGGCAAACATACGATAGAGACTGCGTACTGACATACCGCTCTCTGCCGCAATCCACTCGGGGCGCAGATGTTCTGCCTGAATATGATCGTCAATCAATGACAGCACGCTTTTGAACTGGCGCTCCTTGCGCGGCAGGGTGCTTTCACGCTGCTGTAGTACCGGGCGCAGTAAGCAGACCATCGCCTCCAGCGCCGCTTCGCTCTCTTGCTCGCTAAGCGTCGGGTTGCTCATGCTCTCCTGCATCAGACGGTGGCTTAATTGTACCGTGGGCAGGGTATGGGAGAGTTTTTGTGCGCAGCTCACCTCCTGAAAACGGAAGTGCTGTTCAAGGATCTGTCGGGGCAGCAGCAGGGAGATTTGGCGAGACTTCTCCTGCCAGTAAAGCGAGCAGGGGCGCGAGGCGTCGATTAAGCTAATATCCCCGGCTGCCAGGGTGATCTGACGGTCATCCTGTTCCAGTCCCGCCACGCCTTCCAGCTGGAAAACGGTATAGAACCAGGCGTCGTTACTGTGCTTAATCTCCTGGCGGGTGCGAAACAGATTCACGCCACCGGCGGTCACGGTGCTCAGCTTCAGGTTACCGGTCCAGGTCGATTCCAGTTCGCCAAAAAATTCACCGTTCATTGGCCGGGCCGCGAAACTGCCGCAAACCGCGTTAATTTGCGCCAGCCAGTGCTGAAATCTTTCCTGTTCGCTTACGCACGCCATATTCATTCCCGTCACGCCGTTAATGTTTAAGCATTGTTGCATTTATGTTGCCAAATTCCACGGGCATTGCGCTGACTATAGGAAAGAACACTTACCGGGAATAGTGTAATAAGCGGGAATTATCACGAATTGCGGTGCCTGTCACAGGTGACAAAGTGAATGTCATAGAGATAAAAGCAGATTTGCCAAAGCCACCTTAGACTGCTGTGACACCCTGCGAAAGATAAGGAGAAGGTATGTCTGATACTCAGGTCGCCGTACTGCAAAGCGTGCAGCAATTTTTAGACCGCCAGCACGGTCTCTGGATCGAGGGAGAGCAGACTGCCTCCGATAGCGATAATCGTCTGGATGTGTTCAACCCGGCGACCGGCGAGGTGATTGCCACCACCGCCGACGCCAGCGCCCAGGATGTCGATCGCGCGGTCATGTCCGCGTGGCGCGCCTTTGTGGGCCGTAGCTGGGCGGGTAAATTGCCCGCCGAGCGTGAACGCATTCTGCTGCGTTTTGCCGATCTGGTGGAGCAGCACAGTGAGGCGCTTTCCCAGCTTGAAACCCTGGAGCAGGGCAAATCCATTAATATCTCCCGCGCCTTTGAAGTGGGATGCACTCTGAACTGGATGCGTTATACCGCCGGACTTACCACCAAAATTACCGGCAAGACCCTCGACCTCTCTATTCCAATGCCCCAGGGGGCGCGTTACCAGGCCTGGACACGCAAAGAGCCCGTCGGCGTCGTGGCGGGCATCGTGCCGTGGAACTTCCCGCTAATGATTGGTATGTGGAAAGTGATGCCCGCGCTGGCGGCAGGCTGCTCGATCGTGATCAAGCCTTCGGAAACCACGCCGCTGACCATGCTGCGGGTGGCCGAGCTGGCAAGCGAAGCGGGTATTCCCGACGGCGTGTTTAACGTGGTCACGGGCAGCGGGGCAGTGTGCGGCGCCGCCCTGACCAGCCATCCCCATATCGCTAAGGTAAGCTTTACCGGCTCTACCGCAACCGGCAAGCAAATTGCCCGCGCCGCGGCGGAGCGTCTGATGGGCGTCACCCTTGAGCTGGGTGGCAAAAACCCGGCCATCGTGCTGAAAGATGCCGATCCGGCCTGGGTTATCGAAGGGTTAATGACCGGCAGCTTCCTCAACCAGGGCCAGGTGTGTGCGGCCAGTTCGCGTATCTATATCGAAGCGCCGCTGTTCGACACCCTGGTAAGCGGGTTTGAGCAGGCGGTGAAGTCCTTAAGCGTCGGGCCGGGCATGTCTCCGCAAGCACATATCAACCCGCTGGTCTCCCGCGCCCATTGCGACAAGGTTCAGACCTTCCTTGATGAAGCGCAATCCGGGCACGCGGAGCTGATTACCGGCAATCGTGGGCCGGACGGTAAGGGCTACTATGTCTCGCCAACGCTGGTGGTGAACCCGGATGCCAGCCTGCGCCTGACGCGGGAAGAGGTGTTTGGCCCGGTCGTCAATTTAGTGCGGGTGGCCGACGGGGAAGAGGCGCTGAAGCTGGCGAACGACACCGAATATGGCCTGACCGCCAGCATCTGGACGCAAAACATCAGCCATGCGCTTTCGTACAGCGATCGACTGCAGGCCGGTACCGTCTGGGTGAACAGCCATACCCTGATTGACGCCAACCTGCCGTTCGGTGGCATGAAGCAGTCCGGCACCGGGCGTGATTTTGGCCCCGACTGGCTGGAAGGCTGGTGTGAAACCAAATCGGTTTGTGTACGGTATTGAAGTTAGCTGAAGCCCTCGTCAGAGGGCTTTTTCACATCACGTAGCTTTCAGCAATCTTGTGCTCGTTCTTAACATAGTTGTGGAGTCGCTTTTTATAGATAAGCGAGAGCAGCAGGCTTGCGGCGATCCAGAACAGCAACATACTGAGCAACGTGACCATGGTGTAGATAACCGGCTTGTCTTTTTCGAACTGTTTTACCGCCTTAATCACATACTGCTTATATTCCTCATTAACAAAGGTCTCGCAAATCATTTGTACCAGGCCGTGGGAGGGGGTAAGCGGCATTTCTGCGGGAGCCTGGCAGGTGGCCGGGGTGATCGACCAACGCCCTTTACGGATGACTGCAAAAGCCTCTGAACCGCCCTGCGGGGAGAGATAAAAGTTCTCATCGGTAGGCTTGTAAAAAAGCGATGCCGCGCCTTTTGGCGTATTCGCGACCTTAAACAGCATGTTGCCCATAAAACCGCAGGCGCTCAGCGAGATAGCGGCGATTAAGCATGATCCAATCAGCTCAGTTCTGGATATCGAGGGGGTTTTGTTTAAAGGGAGATTGATTGCGAAGAGGAACAACAGAAACCGGCTTATTCCATTCTTCTGGTAAATTTCATGTGCCGAAGTGGGGTTCCGCCTGGCACAGACCTTCATGAGCGCTACGATGGCGCCAAAAATCGCGATAAATGCAGCCAGCGTTCCGATTGGCGATCCGCTGAACTCCTTGCCAATTAAGTCGATGAAAGAAATATTATTTTCCATAGCGTCCTCTTCGGTCGATCATCATCCACTGGCACATTATTAGCAGCCTGATAGTGAATTAGGAAGCGTTACGTCCCGGGAGGCGGTGGTCATATCGTGTTAACCATGGCAAAAAAAGCCGGGCATCACGCCCGGCTTCACGGTTATTTACTCCCGTCTTTCTTCTTGCCAAGCGTGGGGGTTTCGTCAAAGAAGTTCCAGGGTTTGAGCAGGGTATGGACCCACTCGGTTGGCATGATAGGCCACTCCTCCGCACGCGCCACGTGGGTGGTACCGGTGGTCATCCAGACCACGTTATCCTGGTCGTTCAGGTTTTCGTTATCTTTACTGTACTTGCCCAGCCCCTCATCGTGAATGGAGCGGTTCGGGAATTTACCTTCCGGGTACATCTCATTAGGATGGTAGCGGGTCACCCACAACTGCTTATCCATAAAGCTCAGACGATGGTAGATCCACTCATCCTTCGCGAAATTCGCTCCGGTGGCGACCGGGTGGGTGCCCCCGGCGTAAGGGATTATTTGGTAAGACACCGGGTTACCCATGCGGTTCTCTTTAGTGGTGTTGCTCAGCAGGCGGATGGTGCCGGGGTCGAACTTCTGTGCCGCTTGCTGTTCAGTATCAATGGTGTACTGATTCACCTGCATGGTGCTGGTACGCGGGCCGCCCGCGGTGTTTGGCTTCACCTCAGGATCCATGGCCACCATGCGGTTGTTAGTGCCATCTACGTCCATATCCAGGCGGAAGTTATAGATATGCTGGTGGGTGGTGCCAACAATATTATGGTCGATCAGCGTGCCATATTTAGTGTCATCTTTGGCGCTCGGATCGTGCATGGTTTTCGCCTGCACCCCTTTCACCGCTTCGATACCGGTTGCCCCGGCATCAATTCCGATGGTGCCATTTTGGTGGAAGATCCAGTCAAAGATGTAGTCGTAGTTCCCTACGGTACTGACCCAGCGCACCACCAGCTCCCGCCGCTCGGCGCTGACGTTGGGTTTACCCATCTCCTGGTGCTTGTACTCTGGCCCGGCATAGCGTTCGAAAATAGCGATAGCGCGGGGGATCTCCATCGGTGCCCCGGTATAGTCCGGAATGGTCTCGTTGAGCATCACCGCATTTGAAGGCACATCTTTACCGCGCACCAGCGAGGAGGTCAGGGTGCCCATGCCGTAATCGCCGGAGTCCAGATAAGCCTTGAAGTACCAGCCCACATCCGGGTCGCCGTAAGGCACAATCATTCCGCCAAGCGATCCCTGGTACATAACCTGGCGTTTTTTACCGTTGTCGTTATAGGTAATGGTCGACAAAATCGGCCCCACGCGGGAGTCCAGCCGCAGGTGGAAATCCCAGTTCTGCCAGTGCACCATGTCGCCGGTAATGGTGTAGTTTTTACCCTCCGGCTCCACGATATTCAGCGGTTTCAGACTCGGCGCCACGCGGTCGCGGCCATCATACGGACGCGGCGTCAACGGTACTGGCACCACCGGACCCTCTTCAATTTTCTGGATCTTTTTCTGCTCCAGGTCGACCACGGCCACCAGGTTTTCAATCGGGTGGGCCCAGTAGTTACCGTCACCGACATCCAGATAGCTCACCACCTTCAGCAGGCGATCTTCCTGCCGGAGGCCGTCTTTACCGTCGAAGTAACCGACCGTCAACGGCGTAGTCACCACCTTGCTCGGGTCATCCACGCCGTGCTTTTTCAGCGCTTGCGCAAACTCCGGGCTGGAGGTGACGATGCTTTGTACGGTCATAAAGTCATCCAGCAGCACCATGCCGTGCGCATCTTTAATGGCCGCCCAGCTGACCACTTTTTTCTCTTGCAGATCCACCACGCTTTCGACGATATGTTTCCCGTCGAGCATGGTGATGGCGGCCTGACGAGGCGCATCAACGGCGGTGCCATTGAGGACAAAGTCCCATACTTTGGCTTTTTCAGGCTCAACCAGCGCAATCTGGGTAAAGCGGGTGTTAGGTTTGAAATCCGGCGCGGCTTTAACAATTTCCACCGCCTGCTTGATCTCGTCGGCCGAGAGGGCGTTCAGCGGGTGCGGGGTCTTTTCCACCTGAAAAGTCTGGTCCAGCCCTGACTGGAAGACGTCGTTAATAAAGGTTTCAGGGATCATCGCCGTCTGGCCTTCCATCACCATCGGCACCTGAAGCGTCACCGGCTTGCCGTTGACCATCGCCTGTTTCGCGCCGGGTTTCACCTTCACAAAGGCGCCATCCTTGCTGATGGTAAACATCTGGGCGTAGTCATCCCATTGCACATCCGCGCCAAAGTCGGCCAGGGTTTTGTCCATCGGCACCATGTGTGCGGCGGTGCCATGCGCCATCGCCGGCGCCTGGCCAAGTAAAAGGGCCGCGACGGCCAGAGCGACTGCCGTTTTACGCGGGGAAAAAAGAGAGGGGCTTCCCATAATTAACCTCGTATTGTTGTGTCGTTGTGCACTCGGGACCGCTGTTCTGCGCGCGGTTTACTCATCGCCAACATAGCAATATCGCCATGGACACTGTTTGCCTGCGTTTGCCAGATTATTTGTCAGATGTGCCAGAAGCCGGATAACGCAGGCTGCGTTATCCGGAAGAGGAGGGTCAGAGGTCAATGTCCCCGTGCTGGCGCGCGACCAGGGTCAGAATGGAGTAGAGAGCCACGGCCTGCTGATGCTGGTTGAAGATCTCCACCGCCCATTCCACTACGCCCGTCGGTTTCTCATCCGCCGTACGCTGTTTCTTGAGCGTCTTACGTTTACAGGTCAGGCGTACCTGGATGGTATCGCCCGGTTTGACCGGTTCGATAAAGCGCAGATTTTCCATGCCGTAATTGGCAATCACCGGGCCAACGCCCGCATCCACAAAGAGACCGGCAGCGGCAGAAATGACAAAGTAACCGTGCACCACGCGCTCGCCGAAGATCGACTCGGCAGCACCGATTTTATCCATGTGGGCGTAGAAGTGATCCCCGCTCAGGCAGGCGAAATTGACGATGTCGGTCTCGGTCAGGGTACGGCGCGGCGTCAGGAGGCTATCCCCTGGCTGTAACTCTTCAAAGTATTTGCGGAACGGATGAACGCGATCTTCCTGCACGCTGGCGCCGCGTACCCACTGTTTGCTGATGGCTGCCAGCATTGATGGGCTGCCCTGGATCGCCGTACGCTGCAGATAATGTTTCACCGCGCGCAGGCCGCCCAACTCCTCGCCGCCCCCGGCACGTCCCGGCCCGCCGTGAACCAGCTGGGGCAGAGGAGAGCCGTGGCCGGTAGACTCTTTGGCTGACTCCTGGTTAAGGATCTGAATACGGCCATGCGCCCGCGCCGCGCCGGCAATAAACTGCCGCGCCAGCGCCGGATTAGCGGTTACCAGCGTGCCCGCCAGGCTCCCTTCACCCGCCCGGGCAAGGGCCATCGCGTGTTCAGCATCCTGGTACGGCATCAGAGTAGCGACCGGGCCAAAGGCTTCGGTGGCATGCACCACCGGGGTTTCATCCGGCTGCGGACAGAAGAGCAGCGTCGGCGGGAAGAATGCGCCGGCCGCGTTGAGATCGGCTTTGCCGCCGAGGCGCACCTGACAGCCTGCCGTCACCAGTGCATCAACCTTCTCCTGCACGTCGGCGCGCTGTTCGGCGTTGACCAGCGCCCCCATTTTTACCCCCTCCTGCGCCGGATCGCCGACCACCACGCTTTCCAGCCGGGCGATCAGCGCCTGGCTCACCGCCTTGATCTGAGCCTGCGGCACGATGATACGGCGAATGGCGGTACATTTTTGTCCGGCCTTGGCGGTCATTTCACGCACCACTTCGCGAATAAACAGGGCAAATTCCGGCTGCTCCGGCGTAACGTCCTCCCCCAGTACGCAGCAGTTTAGCGAGTCGGCTTCCATGGTGAAGGGGATGGATTTGGCGACGATGTTGGGGTGAACCCGCAGCATCTGGCCGGTGCTTGCCGAGCCGGTAAAGGTCACCACGTCCTGGCTGTCCAGGTGGTCAAGCAGATCGCCCGCGCCGCCGCATATCAGGCTGATTGCCCCTTCGGGCACCAGGCCGCTTTCAACGATGGATTTTACCATCGCCTGGGTGAGCTGAGCGGTAGCGGTGGCCGGTTTGATAATGGCGGGCATTCCGGCAAGCCAGGTTGGCGCCAGTTTTTCCAGCATCCCCCAGCAGGGGAAGTTAAAGGCATTGATATGCAGCGCCACGCCCGATTTCGACGTCAGTACATGACGAGCCGCAAAGCCTCCCTCCTTAGAGAGCGGTATCAGTTCATCTTCCGGCCACAGAGTATCGTCCGGCAGCTCGCGGTTACCCAGGCTCGCATAGGTGAAAAGGGTACCGATGCCCCCTTCAATATCCACCCAGCTATCGGCTTTGGTTGCCCCGGTCTGTGCCGAGAGGGCATAGAACTCCGCTTTCTGGCTTAGCAGATGCTTCGCCACCGCTTTGATCATCGCGGCGCGCTCGATAAAGGTCATCGCATGAAGTGACTCACCGCCTTTCTCAATGGCGTAGCGCCGCGCGGCGGCCATATCCAGCCCTTCGCTGGTGACCTGCCAGAGCGGTTCGCCCGTAATGGCGTGATAAATGCTGCGTTCACGGCCCCGGCCAGACTGCCAGGTGCCGGATAAGAAGCTGGCTAACTGCTGCATTTCTTCTCTCCAAGTGTTTCGTGATTTCACTATAGATAGTTTGATCGCGAATCATAAAATGCAAGGAATGTTTTAATGATTTGTTAACAATGTGATCTTGTCTGACGAATGTCCTGCGCATCGATCCAGGCGTGACGCGAGTTAAACAAAAGGGTTGCGAGCGCCATCACAAAATAGACAAACAACTCTTGGGGTTATATTTAACCTTTGTGTAACTTTTAGAAAACAAAGTGATTCGCTAATTGGTGTCACTTGATAGATTCACGAATCATAAAGGTGATGATGTGACAGAAGAACAACGTTTTGAGCAACGCATCGCGCAGGAGACGGCCATTGAGCCGCAAGACTGGATGCCGGAAGCCTATCGTAAAACGCTGATCCGTCAGATTGGCCAGCACGCGCACTCTGAGATTGTTGGCATGTTGCCGGAAGGTAACTGGATCACCCGTGCGCCAACGCTGCGCCGCAAAGCCATTCTGCTGGCGAAAGTGCAGGACGAGGCGGGTCACGGACTCTATCTCTACAGTGCGGCAGAAACGCTGGGCTGCGCCCGGGAAGACATCTACCAAAAGATGCTCGACGGCAAAATGAAATATTCCTCCATCTTTAACTATCCCACTCTGAGCTGGGCGGATATCGGGGTGATTGGCTGGCTGGTGGACGGGGCGGCCATTGTGAACCAGGTAGCGCTCTGCCGAACCTCTTATGGCCCCTACGCCCGGGCGATGGTGAAAATCTGTAAAGAAGAGAGCTTCCACCAGCGTCAGGGCTTTGAAGCCTGCATGGCGCTGTCACAGGGGAGCGAGGCGCAGCGGCAGATGTTGCAGGACGCCATCAACCGCTTCTGGTGGCCAGCGCTGATGATGTTTGGGCCCAACGATGATAACTCACCGAACAGCGCACGCAGTCTGGCCTGGAAAATCAAACGTTTTGGTAACGATGAACTGCGTCAGCGCTTTGTCGACAACACCGTGCCGCAGGTTGAGATGCTGGGCATGACCGTGCCGGACCCGGATCTGCATCTGGACGAAGAGAGCGGCCACTACCGCTTCGGCGAAATCAACTGGCAAGAATTTGACGACGTGATCAACGGCCGCGGCGTGTGCAACCACGAGCGCCTGGCCGCCAAGCGTAAAGCCTGGGAAGAGGGGACGTGGGTGCGCGAAGCCGCACTGGCGCACGCCGAAAAACAGCACGTCCGCAACGTCGCGTAGGAGGTAGCACAATGAGCAAAACATACTGGCCGTTATACGAAGTCTTTATCCGCACCAAACAGGGGTTGTCTCACCGTCACGTGGGAAGCCTGCATGCCGCCGATGAACGCATGGCGCTGGAGAATGCCCGCGATGCCTATACCCGCCGCAGCGAAGGCTGCTCAATCTGGGTGGTGAAGGCGAGCGAAATTGTCGCCTCCCAGCCGGAAGAACGCGGCGAGTTCTTCGACCCGGCTGAGAGCAAGGTCTATCGCCATCCCACTTTCTACACCATCCCTGATGGCATCGAGCATATGTGAGGTCAGGGATGAAAACATTAACGGCTTATGTACTGCGTCTGGGTGATAACGGGCTGGTGCTCTCCCAGCGCCTTGGCGCGTGGTGCGGCCATGCACCAGAGCTGGAGATCGACCTGGCGCTGGCCAATATCGGCCTCGATCTGCTGGGGCAGGCGCGCAACTTCTTAACCTATGCCGCCGAGCTGGAAGGGGACGGCGATGAAGATTCGCTGGCCTTCGGGCGAGATGAACGTCAGTTCAGCAATCTGCTGCTGGTGGAGCAACCGAACGGTAACTTTGCCGATACCATCGCGCGCCAGTATTTCATCGATGCCTGGCACGTGGCGCTGTATAGCCG
Organism: Leclercia sp. UBA1284; assembly: GCF_002308415.1. Classification (NCBI taxonomy): domain Bacteria; kingdom Pseudomonadati; phylum Pseudomonadota; class Gammaproteobacteria; order Enterobacterales; family Enterobacteriaceae; genus Leclercia; species Leclercia sp. UBA1284. The sequence continues at coordinate 1,532,432 of NZ_DBUS01000006.1, read as the reverse complement.
TCTGGTGCAGAGCCGCGATGCGCAGCTGGCCGCGATCGCCGCCAAGTCGCTGAAAGAGGTGCGCTACCACCTGCGTTTCAGCCGCGGCTGGCTGGAGCGCCTCGGCAACGGGACAGCACTCTCCGCTGAAAGAATGCAGCAGGCCATCAACGAACTGTGGCGCTTTACCGGGGAGTTGTTTGAGGCCGACGACGTTGACCTGGCGCTGAGCGAAGAGGGCATCGCGGTCGATCCGCGTACGCTGCGCGACGCCTGGGAAGCGGAAATCATGACCGGTCTCAAGGATGCAGCCCTTACGGTACCAGAAGAGGCGGCCTACCGCAGCGGCGGCAGGCAGGGTCTGCATACCGAACATCTGGGGCCGATGCTGGCAGAGATGCAATATCTGCAACGCGTCTATCCCGGTCAGCAGTGGTAACAGAGGAGGACGCTATGCAACGTTTCGCTGAACTGGCCCCCGCCGAAGTCCCGCAAATCTGGTCGCTGTTAAGCCAGATCCCGGACCCGGAGATCCCGGTATTAACCATTACTGACCTGGGCATGGTGCGCAGCGTTGAAGCCCAGGGCGACGGCTGGTCGATCGGCTTCACCCCCACCTATTCGGGGTGTCCGGCAACGGATCATCTGATCGGCGCGATCCGCGACACCCTGACCGCGCACGGCTTTGCGCCGGTGCAGGTCGCCATTCAGCTCGACCCGGCCTGGACCACCGACTGGATGACCCCGGATGCCCGCGAGCGTCTGCGTCAGTATGGCATTAGCCCACCCGCCGGACACAGTTGCCACGCCCATCTGGCGGCCGAGGTGACCTGCCCGCGTTGCGCCAGCACCTCGACCACCCTTATCAGTGAATTTGGATCCACGGCCTGCAAGGCGCTCTACCGCTGCGATAGCTGCCGTGAACCCTTCGACTATTTCAAATGTATTTGAGGTTGCCATGACAACGTTTCATTCCTTAACGGTGGCAAAAGTGGAGCCCGAAACCCGCGATGCGGTGACCATCACCTTCGCTATCCCACCCACGCTGCAGGAGGCGTATCGCTTCCGTCCCGGTCAACATTTGACCCTGAAGGCTCGCCTCGGTGATGAGGAGCTGCGCCGCTGCTACTCCATCTGTCGAAGCGTTCATCCGGGGGAGATCAGCGTGGCGGTGAAGGCCATCGACGGCGGGCGTTTCTCGCGCTATGCCCAGGGGGAGATCAAGCAGGGGATGGCGCTGGAGGTGATGGTCCCGCAGGGCCACTTTGGCTATCAGCCGCAGGCGGGACAGCAGGGGAGCTATCTGGCGATTGCCGCCGGATCCGGTATCACCCCGATGCTGGCGATTATCGCCACGACTCTGCAAACCGAACCCGACAGCGAATTCACGCTGATCTACGGCAACCGCAGTAGCCAGAGCATGATGTTCCGCCAGGCGCTGGCGGACCTGAAAGACAGCTACCCGTCGCGCCTGCAACTGGTGCATATCTTCAGCCAGGAGACGCTGGACAGCGCGCTGCTGAGCGGGCGTATCGACGGCGAAAAGCTGCACGCGCTGGCACAACGACTGATTGATTTCAGCCAGTTTGATCAGGCCTTTATCTGCGGCCCTACGGCGATGATGGATGACGCTGAAAACGCGCTGAAAGCGCTGGGAATGCCGGAAAAAGCGATCCATCTGGAGCGTTTTAACACCCCGGGTACGGCGGTCAAACGCGCCTATAGCGTACAGGCGCAGGGACAGAAAGTGACCGTCCGCCAGGATGGCCGCGACCGGGAAATCACCCTCGGGGCGGAAGATGAAAGCATTCTTGATGCGGCCCTGCGTCAGGGTGCTGACCTGCCGTATGCCTGCAAAGGGGGCGTCTGCGCCACCTGTAAGTGCAAAGTGGTGCGCGGAAAAGTCGAGATGACCACCAACTACAGCCTGGAGCCGGACGAACTGGCCGCAGGCTATGTGCTGAGCTGCCAGGCCCTGCCGCTGACGCCTGACGTGGTAGTCGACTTCGACGCGAAGGGGATGGCATGAGCGAACTGATCCAGACCCGTCATGGCCACGTATTGCAGCTGACGCTAAACCGCCCCGCGGCGCGCAACGCCCTGAATAATGCGCTGCTCGGCCAGCTGGCGGAGGCGCTGGAAGCCGCCGCCGTAGATAACACGATTTCGGTATGCGTCATCACCGGCGATGCCCGCTTCTTTGCCGCCGGGGCCGACCTGAACGAGATGGCGGAAAAAGATCTGCCCGCCACCCTCAACGACGTTCGCCCCCAGCTTTGGGCGCGTATCAACACCTTCAGTAAACCGTTGATTGCCGCCGTGAACGGTTACGCGCTGGGAGCTGGCTGCGAACTGGTCCTGCTCTGTGACGTGGTGATTGCCGGTGAAAGCGCCCGTTTTGGGCTGCCGGAGATCACCCTGGGGATTATGCCGGGCGCCGGGGGCACCCAGCGTCTGATCCGCTGCGTTGGCAAATCGCTGGCCAGCAAAATGGTGCTGACCGGCGAAAGCATCACCGCCCGGCAGGCGCTGGCGGCAGGGCTGGTGAGTGATATTCACCCGGATGCCCTGACTCTGGAATACGCCCTGCAGCAGGCCGCACAGATGGCCCGCCACTCGCCGCTGGCACTGCAGGCGGCGAAACAGGCGCTGCGCCAGTCGCAGGAAGTTCCTCTGCAGGCGGGGCTTGCAGAGGAGCGTCAGCTCTTTACGCTGCTGGCCGGCACCGAAGATCGTCGCGAAGGGATCGCCGCCTTCCTGCAGAAACGCAGCCCCGAATTTAAAGGACGTTAACCATGGATTTCATTCTTAGTCACGTTGAACACGGGGTGATGACCCTTACCCTCAACCGCCCGGATCGGCTTAACAGCTTCAACGATGTGATGCACCAGCAGCTGGCGGAATGTCTGAAGCAGGCTGAACGCGATGAGACTATCCGCTGCCTGCTGATCACCGGGGCCGGACGCGGGTTTTGCGCCGGGCAGGATCTGAACGACCGTAACGTTGACCCGAACGGCCCTGCGCCGGACCTCGGGATGTCTGTTGAGCGTTTTTACAACCCGCTGGTTCGTCGTCTGGCGGCCTTGCCAAAACCGGTGATCTGCGCGGTGAACGGCGTAGCCGCTGGCGCAGGCGCTACCCTCGCGCTGGGCTGCGACATCGTGATTGCCGCGCGTTCGGCAAACTTTGTCATGGCATTCAGCAAGCTGGGGCTGGTGCCGGACTGCGGTGGTACCTGGCTGCTGCCGCGCGTCGCGGGCCGGGCGCGGGCGATGGGGCTGGCGCTGCTGGGTGAAAAGCTCAGCGCAGAGCAGGCGCACACCTGGGGGATGATCTGGCAGGTGGTGGACGATGCCGCGCTGGTGGATACCGCACAGCAACTGGCGGTGCATCTGGCCGCCCAGCCCACCTTCGGGCTGGGGTTAATTAAACAGGCCATCAACGCCTCGGAAAGCAACTCCCTCGATGCTCAGCTCGATCTGGAGCGTGATTATCAGCGCATAGCGGGCCGAAGCGCCGACTATCGCGAAGGGGTCAGTGCGTTTCTCAACAAACGTGCGCCGCACTTCACGGGGAAATAATCATGACGCTATCTGTTCAAACCGTCGCGGTCATCGGCAGCGGCATCATGGGGGCCGGGATCGCTGAAGTGGCGGCCAGTCAGGGCCACCCGGTGCTGGTATATGACATCGACGCCGGGGCGATTGCCCGCGCCATTGAGGGCATCCGCAGTCGTCTGGCATCGCGCGTGGCCCGCGGCAAGCTCAGCGCCGAAGCGAGCGAAAAGACGCTCTCCCGACTGACGCCGGTCACCGATATTCAGGCGCTGGCCGCCGCCGATCTGGTGATTGAAGCGGCGTCCGAGCGTATGGAAGTGAAAAAGGCGCTGTTTGCCCAGCTGGCTGAGATCTGCCCGCCGCAGACCCTGCTGACCAGTAACACCTCTTCGATCTCAATTACCGCCATTGCCGCAGGCGTGCTTCACCCCGAGCGCGTGGCGGGTCTGCACTTCTTCAACCCAGCACCGGTGATGAAGCTGGTGGAGGTGGTAAGCGGGTTGGCTACCTCGAACGAAGTGGTTGAGCAGCTGTGCGACCTGGCGATCCGCTGGGGTAAACAGCCGGTGCGTTGCCAGTCTACCCCGGGTTTTATTGTCAATCGTGTGGCGCGTCCGTACTACGCCGAAGCCTGGCGTGCGCTGGAGGAGCAGGTGGCAGCCCCGCAGGATCTGGACGCTGCCCTGCGTGAAGGGGCGGGCTTCCCCATGGGACCGCTGGAGCTTACCGACATGATCGGCCAGGACGTCAACTTTGCCGTGACCTGTTCCGTGTTTAACGCCTTCTGGCAAGAGCGCCGTTTTCTCCCCTCGCTGATGCAGCAGGAGCTGGTGCTGGGCGGCCGTCTTGGCAAGAAGAGCGGACAGGGCGTCTACAACTGGCGCAGCGATAAGCCGACGGTGGGCTGGTATGAGGCGGTAAGCGATGGCGACAGCGCCGGTTACAGTGAAAAGAGAAGTGACGGTGTCACTAAAATTGACGACCTGCTGCTCATTGAGACGCAGGGGGAGACGGCGCAGGCCTTAGCGGCGCGCTATGCCTGCCCGGTGGTGGTGATTGATCGTCTTGAAGGGGACGTGGCGGTCATCGCCAGCGCCGCCAGCAACCCGGCTTCGGCGACGCGTAAAGCGGTGCATTACCTGCAACAGCGGGGCAAGCGCGTCCTGCAAGTCGCAGACTATCCGGGGCTGATTATCTGGCGCACCCTGGCGATGATCATCAACGAAGCCCTGGACGCGCTGCAAAAAGGGGTGGCCCGGGAAGAGGATATCGATACCGCGATGCGGCTGGGGGTGAACTACCCGCGCGGCCCGCTGGCCTGGGGTGAACAACTCGGCTGGCAACGGGTGCTGATCCTGCTGGAAAACCTGCAACGACACTACGGCGAAGAGCGCTATCGCCCATCTTCCCTGCTGCGCCAGCGTGCGCTTCTGGAGAGTAGCTATGAGTCATAACGCCTGGCGTAACGCCCGAGCCATGTATGAAAAAGACGCCTGCGCCCAGGCGTATGGCATCGACATTATCGAGATGAATGACGGTTATGCCGTACTGACCATGCAGGTCACGCCACAAATGCTGAACGGCCATCAAAGCTGCCACGGCGGCCAGCTGTTTACCCTGGCCGATACCGCCTTCGCCTACGCCTGTAACAGCCAGGGGCTGGTGGCGGTCGCGTCCGGCTGCGCCATCGAGTTTATCCGCCCGGCCTTTGCCGGCGACAGGCTGACCGCCACCGCGCAGGTTCGTCACCAGGGCAAACAGACCGGCGTGTACGACATCGAAATCGTTAATCAACAACAGAAAACCGTCGCCTTCTTCCGTGGGAAATCCCACCGCATCGGCGGCACTATCACAGGAGAAGCATGATGCGTGACGCCTATATTTGTGACGGGATCCGCACTCCGATTGGCCGCTACGCTGGCGCCTTATCAGGCGTACGCACCGACGATCTGGGGGCCATCCCGCTGCGCGAGTTGCTGGCGCGTAATCCCGGTCTGGATGCCGGATGTATTGATGATGTGATTTACGGCTGTGCCAACCAGGCGGGGGAAGATAACCGCAACGTGGCGCGCATGTCGCTGCTGCTGGCCGGGCTGCCCCAGACCGTCTCCGGTACGACGCTGAACCGGCTGTGCGGATCTGGCCTTGACGCACTGGGCTTCGCGGCCCGCGCCATTCGTGCCGGGGATGCCGACCTGATGATCGCCGGGGGAGTGGAGTCGATGTCCCGTGCCCCCTTTGTGATGGGCAAAGCCACCAGCGCCTTTCAGCGCCAGAACGAGATTTTTGATACCACCATCGGCTGGCGTTTTGTGAACCCGCTCATGGCACAGCAATTTGGTACTGACAGCATGCCCGAAACGGCAGAGAATGTAGCCAAATTGTTAAATATTTCCCGTGAGGATCAAGACGCCTTTGCCTACCGCAGCCAACAACGCACCGCCCAGGCGCAGGCCAGCGGCATTCTGGCGCAGGAGATTGTGCCGGTGGTTCTGAAAGGCAAAAAAGGGGCCGTGACCGAAGTGCAGCACGATGAGCACCTGCGACCGGACACCACGCCTGCGATGCTGGCTGGCCTGAAAGCCCCTTTCCGTGCTGATGGGGTGGTGACCGCCGGGAACGCGTCCGGGGTGAACGATGGCGCCGCGGCGCTGATCGTCGCCAGCGCCGACATGGCGGCCAGCCAGGGCTTAACCCCGCGCGCGCGCATTGTGGCGATGGCCACCGCCGGTGTTGAGCCGCGTCTGATGGGGCTTGGCCCGGTGCCAGCCACCCGCAAAGTTCTGGAGCGTGCCGGTTTAAGCATCAACGATATGGACGTGATTGAGCTAAACGAGGCGTTTGCCGCGCAGGCGCTGGGCGTTCTGCGTGAACTGGGTCTGGCGGATGATGCCGCCCACGTCAACCCGAACGGCGGGGCGATTGCGTTAGGCCATCCGCTGGGGATGAGCGGGGCCAGACTGGCGCTGGCGGCCACTCATGAGCTGCACCGCCGCAACGGGCGGTATGCACTCTGCACCATGTGTATCGGCGTGGGTCAGGGCATTGCCATGATCCTTGAGCGTGTTTGATCAACTCTTACTGTGAGCACCCTACAATGACAACGACAACAAAGCTTGATCCGATTGAAACCGCCTCCGTTGATGAACTGCAGGCTTTGCAAACCCAGCGTCTGAAGTGGACGCTAAAACACGCTTACGACAACGTCCCGATGTATCAACGCAAATTCGATGCGGCGGGCGTTCACCCTGATGATTTCAAAGAGCTGGCGGATATCCGCAAGTTCCCCTGCACCACTAAACAAGATCTGCGTGATAACTATCCGTTCGACACCTTCGCCGTGCCGATGGAGCAGGTGGTGCGCGTCCACGCCTCGTCCGGCACGACCGGAAAGCCGACGGTCGTGGGCTATACGCAGAATGACATCGATAACTGGGCCAACCTGGTTGCGCGCTCGCTGCGTGCAGCGGGCGGCAGCGCAAAAGATAAAATTCACGTCGCCTACGGCTACGGGCTCTTTACCGGCGGGCTGGGTGCCCATTATGGCGCCGAGCGCTTAGGGGCAACGGTGATCCCCATGTCCGGCGGCCAGACCGAAAAACAGGCCCAGCTGATCCGTGATTTCCAGCCGGATATGATTATGGTCACGCCTTCCTACTGCCTGAATCTGATCGAAGAGCTGGAGCGTCAAATGGGTGGCGACGCCAGTCAGTGCTCCCTGCGGGTCGGGGTGTTTGGTGCCGAGCCGTGGACGCAGGCGATGCGCTGCGAAATCGAAAAACGCCTCGGCATTACCGCTCTGGATATCTATGGTCTGTCGGAAGTGATGGGGCCCGGAGTGGCGATGGAGTGCATTGAAACTGCGGACGGTCCGACCATCTGGGAAGATCATTTCTATCCCGAAATCGTCAATCCGAACGATGGTACCCCGCTGGCGGACGGCGAGCAGGGCGAGCTGCTGTTCACTACCCTGACCAAAGAGGCGCTGCCAGTGATTCGCTATCGCACCCGTGACCTGACGCGCCTGCTGCCGGGGACGGCGCGCACCATGCGGCGGATGGATCGCATTAGCGGACGCAGTGATGACATGCTCATCATTCGTGGCGTTAACGTCTTCCCGTCCCAGCTGGAAGAGGAGATCGTCAAGTTTGAACATCTTTCGCCGCATTACCAGCTGGAAGTAAACCGTAACGGCCATCTTGATTCACTTTGCGTGAAGGTCGAGCTGAAACAGAGCAGTCTGACGCTCAGCCATGAACAGCGCTGCCAGGTGTGCCACCAGTTGCGCCATCGTATTAAATCAATGGTGGGGATCTCGACCGATGTTACTATCGTGAACTGTGGCAGCATCCCACGTTCCGAAGGAAAAGCCTGTCGCGTATTCGACCTGCGGAAAATGGCCGCCAACGGCTAATCCTGACGCTGGCCCTCTCTCTTTTAGGGGCGGGCCAGACGCTTTTCGGCTGTGCTATGATTCATCCTCACTCATAATAACTGCAGAATGAATCACATGAGTAAACTCGACGACTTTATCCAGCATGCGGTCAGTTGTGTACCCGTGAGCGGAACCTCACTGATCGCTTCCCTGTATGGCGATGCGCTCTCCCATCGTGGCGGGGAAATTTGGCTGGGTAGCCTGGCTGCGCTGCTTGAAGGAATGGGATTTGGTGAACGTTTTGTGCGTACCGCGCTGTTTCGCCTGAACAAAGAGGGCTGGCTGGACGTGGCGCGCATTGGACGTCGCAGTTTTTATCGACTGAGCGACAAGGGGCTGCGTTTAACCCGCCGCGCGGAACACAAAATTTACCGGGCGGAACAGCCCGCCTGGGATGGCAAGTGGCTGCTGTTGTTGTCGGAGGGGCTGGATAAATCCACCCTCAATGAGGTGAAAAAGCAGCTCATCTGGCAGGGGTTTGGCACGCTGGCACCGAGCCTGATGGCCTCGCCATCCCAGCAACTGGCCGACGTGCAGTCGCTGCTGCATGAAGCGGGGGTGGCAGATAACGTCATCTGTTTTGAAGCGCACACCCCCCTGGCGCTTTCTCGTGCCGCGCTGCGCGCCCGTGTCGAAGAGTGCTGGCATTTAAGCGAACAGAACCTGATGTACGAAAGCTTTATCGACTCGTTCAGGCCGCTACTGCCGTTGCTGCGCGAAGCCTCTGCGGAGGCGTTAACGCCTGAGCGCTGTTTTCAGATTCAGCTGTTACTGATCCATTTTTACCGTCGCGTGATCCTTAAAGATCCGCTGTTGCCGGAGGAGTTGCTCCCACCGCACTGGGCGGGGCAAACGGCGCGACAACTCTGCATCAACATTTATCAACGCGTGGCGCCCGGCGCGCTGGCGTTTGTCAGTGAAAAGGGCGAGACCACGGTGGGTGAACTGCCTGCGCCGGGTTCGCTTTACTGGCAACGCTTTGGCGGCCTGACCAGCGCGTAACGGAGGTTATGTGCCTGTATATCAAATAGATGGTCTGACGCCGGTCGTGGCGCAAGAGAGCTATGTTCATCCGACTGCGGTATTGATTGGCGATGTGATTATTGGCAAAGGGGTCTATATCGGGCCCAATGCCAGCCTGCGCGGCGACTTCGGGCGCATTGTGGTGAAAGACGGGGCTAACGTGCAGGATAACTGCGTGATGCACGGCTTTCCCGAGCAGGATACCGTTGTGGAAGAGGACGGACATATCGGCCACAGCGCCATTTTGCACGGCTGCGTTATCCGCAAGAATGCGCTGGTGGGAATGAATGCGGTGATCATGGACGGTGCGGTGATTGGCGAAAACAGCATTGTCGGCGCGGCGGCCTTTGTGAAAGCGAAGGCGGAAATGCCCGCCAGGCACCTGATTATCGGCAGCCCGGCGAAAGCCATCCGCGCGCTGACGGAGCAGGAAATGGCCTGGAAGAAGCAGGGCACCCGGGAGTATCAGGTGCTGGTGGATCGCTGTAAGCGTACCCTGCATCAGGTGGAACCGCTGCGGGAAGTGGAGCCGGGACGTCAGCGGCTGGTGTTTGATGAAAACCTGCGGCCAAAATCATCCCGCTAACGATCACCCTTATCCCGCGTGAATCCATCGTCGGCTATTCGAAAGTCGGCGTCTGGTGTTCCCAACCATAAATCTGAGCGCGTCGATGAATTGTAGTGCAATAAACGCTCATGCTGATAACGGACATTGGATCCCGTGAAGTCGCCCACTTTACGCCAATGACAGAAGATTGCGTGGGTAAACTCTGAGGGCGACAGGTGCGAGAATGGGCATCTGGCCGCCTGACAAGCCCTGAATGGCCACTCCCCAAAGCCCACCCGCCTGAAAAACCAACTATACTCATTAGCTGCTGGTTTAAATAACCATGTGTTTAGTATGTGTATATTTTCATTAATTAACCAACTGGCTTTAATTTGTACTGCGTACAATAAAGTTTAGCGAGCCTTAATTAATAGTAAGGATTTTCACCTAACCTATAATTAAAAATCAAAAGAGTTTAAATTATTGATTTCAATGGGTTATGGTGTTGAGTAATCTGTTGCGTTAAGAATAGCCAGGCAGGATATATTAATAGCATGTTTACTTAATTATAATTCTACTATGTCTGTCTGTCTGTCTGTCTGTCTGTCTGTCTGTCTGTCTGTCTGTCTGTGAGGTGAGGTTAGGATGCGGTTGATCGCGATGTTGTTAAGTTTAATGGTCTCAAGCCAGGTCTGGGCGGGTGAACTTCCCAAACCGACGGGAAAAGTGCTTTTGACACTGTCCGGTAATATTGAGAACACCAACGAAGACGGGAAAGCTGTTTTCGATGTGGCCAGCCTTGAGAAGCTGGGCATGGTTACTTTCCAGACCACCTCACCCTGGTATAACGGGCGTACGACCTTTACGGGCATCTCTCTGCAGAAGCTAATGGATTATGTCGGGGCGAAAGGTTCGCTTGTTAAGGTGACGGCGCTCAATGATTACACCACCGAAATCCCGCTCAGTGATTTCAAAAAATACAATGTTATTCTGGCGATGAAAGTTAACGGCGAGTACATGCGTATCCGTGATAAAGGCCCGCTCTTTGTGGTGTATCCCTATGACAGCCTGCCTGAACTAAATAATCAGATTTTCTATTCTCGATCGGCATGGCAGGTCAGCAGAATGAGCATTGAGTAGTGGTTCAAGGAGCATCATGAATAGAATACTGGCTGGCATCATTTTTTTTCTTTTTATATCTACCGGGTATGTCTCTTTTCTTGTGCATGAAAGGCAACAAGAGTTACAGAAGCTGACTCACTACACCGATTCATGGTCTGCTGCACAGATGGTTTCTGAATACTACCGATTCGAATCGTGGCTCGGTCTTTACGCACTTGATGAAGCTATGCCGATCGACGAGGTGCGTATGCGTCTCGATATTATGCTCAGCCAGAGTAATCTCCTGAAAGAGGGCGATTTAGCGCACTATATAAAAAGTAATAAAGCGCATCAGGCGCTCGCCTTTCAACTTGAAGCGAGTCTCAATTATCTGGATGCGCATCTTGAGAAAATGACGCGTTCAGAGCTCGAAACCTACCTGAAAGGGATGCATGCGCTTGACGCGCCGCTCAGTCGTCTCTCCTCCGGTGCCTTAGATAAGGATGTTAACTCCATTAATGGCACCAACAGCAAAATTCAAACGCTCTATTATATTTACTCCGCGACATCCGTACTTCTGATCATTCTAAGTGCGATCCTGGGGGGGCTGATATTCATTCAGAACAGGAATATTCATAAGGCGCATCTTCAGGTGCAGACCCTGGCGGAAGAGTTGCAAAAATCGAAAGAAAAATTGCAAATCCAGAATGCGAAGCTGGAATATGACGCTTACCATGATTCACTGACGGGAATGAATAACCGTTTGTGTTTTTGGGAAAATTTAAATGAAGCGATCGCACTGGCGCAGAAAAATAATATTCCGGTGGCGGTAATGTTATTTGATTTAGACCGTTTCAAAGAGGTCAATGATACTTACGGCCACGATGCGGGCGATATGTTATTACGCCAGATCGCTCACCGTCTGATGTCGATGAGCCTCACGACAGATACACTTTATCGCCTGGGCGGAGACGAGTTTGCCTTGCTCTCGAGTGGCCTGACGGAAAGCCGTGCGATATCGCGTGCGCAAAAAATAAGTGAGTCTATCAATCAGCCTTACACGATCTATAACACGATTATCAATATTACCTCCTGCGTCGGTATTGTTATTTCCGAAACGGAACGCCGCTCTGATTATCTCTACAAATTTGCCGATCTCGCCCTGTATGAAGCTAAAAATGAGGGCTCAGGTAAGATTAAAGTTTTCCGCCAACGCATGTTAGATAAGCTGCAAGAAAGCCGAACCCTTGAGCATGATATGGCGCTGGCGATAACCAATAAAGAGTTCGTGGTCTATTACCAGCCTATTGTTGACTCGTTCACCCGTGAAATATACAGCTACGAAGCCCTTATTCGCTGGATACATCCGCAGAAAGGGTTATTGTCGCCGGATACCTTTATTCCGCTGGCTGAAAAAACGGGAATGATTAATGAGATGGGCAAGTCCGTGCTGGAAATGGCGTGCCGGGAAGCGGCTTCCTGGGCGGTTCCGGCTAAAATTTCAGTCAATGTTTCACCGGTCCAGCTTGGCAGTAAAAGCTTTGCCTCGGTTGTGCTCGCTATTCTGAAAGAGACAGGGCTTCCGGCCGAGCGCCTTGAACTGGAAGTGACGGAGTCGTCTCTCTTTACAGAGAACGATACGCCGATGAATACCCTTAAAAAGCTCAGAGCCCTGGGGGTGAAAATCTCCATCGACGATTTTGGTACGGGTTACTCCTCTCTTTCACGACTGAGCCGGCTGGCCTTTGATAAGATCAAAATTGATAAATCCTTCGTACACTCACTCTCTGCCCAGGAGGATGCGCTGAATATCATCAAGCTCATCACCGGCATGGCCAAATCACTGGATATGAAAGCGGTGGCAGAGGGGGTTGAAACCCAGGAGCAGCTGGAAAGCCTGCAGGCGCTGGGTTGCGACTTCGCACAAGGATATCTGTTTGGCAAGCCTCAACCCTGTATCGATGATGCTATCCGGATCGGCAAATCGCGGCTGTTAAGCGTGCAGTCCTGAGGGGCAGGGGGGAGGGGCACCAATAATCATTCTATTCCGTGTTGAACCTGCTGCGGGAAACTAGTTCAGGTTAGCGGTTTACTCTCTTTGGGGCTGGCTGTATTCGTGACAGCCTCGCTGAGGATGCTGCCGATTTCCCCTCTCAACCATTGAGATGCGGGATTATTATCCTCCTGTGCCGTCCAGATCAGAGATACGTCCGGTAAATTTAGTGTCAACGGCACCGGGACGATCCGCAGGCCAAATGCTTTACCGTAGCGCCTTGCCATCCGGGTGGGTAGCGTGGCAATCACTGGCGCACTCGCAACCATACCCAGCACACTGAGAAATTCCGACGACGTGGCAACCACGTTGAGTTTTCTGCCTATCTCATCCAGTGCCGACTCAAGACAACCATGCAAGCTTTCGCTGAGGCTTACCAGCGCATGCGGCACGCTTAAGTAATTTTCGAGGGAAATTGCTGATTTGAATGCCATCCGGTCAGGATGGAAAACGCAACTTAACGACTGCTCGAACAAGAACTGCTGGCGATAACGCATCGCCTGGCTGTCAAAACAGCCTATAGCCAAATCCAACACCCGATCATCCAGCATGCGGTAGACATCGCCCCGTTGCACCGGGCGTCCATGTAGCTTTACCCCCGGCGCGAGTTGCCGCATACGTAAGGCGAGCTCCGGCATCAGCAGTAGCTCTACTTCGCTTGAGAACCCCATGCGGAAGATTCGGTGATCGGTCGAGGGTTCGAACACCGAAGTGACGTGAATAACCTTCTGCATCATTCCAAGCGCTTGCTCCACCGGTTCGGCCAGCGCTAATGCGCGTACCGTCGGCTGCATAACTGTGCCGACGCGGACAAACAATTCGTCCTGAAAGAGCGTTCTCAATAATGAGAGGCTGTGGCTCATGGCTGGCTGACGAATTTTCAGCCGTTCTGCCGCCCGGGTTACGCTCCGCTCGCGCATTAGCGCATCAAAGGCAATCAGAAGATTGAGATCAAACGTTCTTAAATCGAAATGGTCAATCTGCATTATTATTTGAATCGATTTGGTTAATGAATAGGCCAGTAGTACGCTGATACTCTTCTTTAGTCAATCGGAAAACATTATGGCGAACCAGGAAACCTTTCTCGTCGGGGATATGCGGATCATCAAGGTACCTGAGCTGGCGCTCGATGCTGTTGATGCGTCCCAACTCTTCCCGGAGGGTGATTTACAGGGGCTGCTCAGCGATGCTGGCCACTGGGGTAAGCGAAGTTACGATGTTGAGAGCGGCCTGCTGCGGCAAAGCATTCATGCCTGGGTGGTACAGACGCCAACCCATACCGTCCTGATCGATACCGCGACCGGCAATGACAAGCTCCGGCCAACGGCACCGGTGTTTCACCAGCTCAAAGAGCCTTTTCTGCAGCGTTTGCAGGCGATAGGGGTGTCGCCTGAGGCGGTGGACCTGGTCTTGCTTACCCATCTTCACGCTGACCATGTGGGATGGAACACCCGGTTACAAGACGAAAAATGGGTTCCAACATTTCCGAATGCCCGCTACGTCTTCTCTGATCGTGAATATGACTACAACCTGGCGCTTTCTCGCGAGCCGGAAGCGGTGGCAAGCATTCTGCGGCAGACCGAAATAGGCATACCGCGTCATCAGCCACTCGACGGCGTTTTCGAGGATAGCGTGATGCCCATCGTCGAGGCCGGTTTGGATCAACGCATCGAAGTTGATAATACCCTGATCGAAGGCTTCCGTTTCCACGCTACGCCTGGTCACAGCATCGATCATGCCTCCATTTCAGTCACCTCCCGGGGGGAAACTGCGTTGTTCTGGGGCGATGTCATGCATCATCCGCTCCAGGTTCGTCATCCGGAGACTAACTCAGTCTATTGCGAGTTTCCGGAGGCGGCGGCGCAGTCCCGTCACAAGGCCATGCAGCTTGCTGTCGATCTCGATGCACTGGTTTTCACTACTCACTTTGGCGACAGCTCCGTTGGCAAAGTCAGCCAACAGAAGCAAAGCTTCGCCTGGCAATTCATTCAGGGAGTCCAGCCATGAACGACACTATGTCCAGCTTACTGCTTCGCGAAACTTACCTCATTAACAGTGATACCGCTGACGTCCAGTTGCAGCTACTTCGCCGGCGTCGGCGCGACACCGGCCGTGCCACTTCGGACACAACGCTGATGTTGATACACGGTGCCACTTTCCCCAGTGAGAGTCTGTTCGATGTTCCGGTGGATGGCGCATCGTTTATGGATGTCCTTGCCATGGCGGGTTTCGACGTATGGGCGGTAGATGCCCGCGGCTATGGCGGTTCGACCAGACCCGCTGAAATGGCGGCGTCGCCCGATAACGCATCACCCCTGACGCGAGCACAGGTCGCGGCACGGGATCTGGCTTCCGCCGTTGAGTACGTGCTCGCCGAGAATGACATCGAACGCCTCAGCGTGGTCGCCATGTCCTGGGGTGGCTCGGTCGCGGGGATTTATGCAGAGCAGCATGGCAAATATGTTGAAAAACTGGTGCTTATCGCTCCGCTATGGTTATCGAATCGTCCCCTACGCATCGATACAGGGCAGCCGCTCGCGGCGTGGCGCCAGATACGTGTCGGCGCCTTTCGCGAGGCGTGGCTAGCCGGTGTTCCGGCTGACCGACACGAAAGCGTATTGCCACACGGCTGGTTCGAACAGTGGGCCGCCATCACTGCCGCCACGGATCCGGATGCTGCGGAGCCTGGCATCATCCGGGCGCCGGGTGGCGCCCTTCAGGATGTCCGTGAAAACTGGCTCGCCAATAGTCCGCTCTATAACCCGAGCGCCATAACTGCGCCGGTACTGCTCCTGCGCGCCGAGTGGGATCAGGACGTGCGAGTCGATATGATGCAGGATCTGTTCGGGCGCTTCGATAACGCCGCCCATAGACGCTGGATTGAGATTGGCGGCGGCACGCACATGATTCTGATGGAGCCTGGCCGTTGGCAGGCCTTTGATGAAATCATCAACTTTCTGAAGGCGTCCTCTTCGTTGACTCAGAGGGGAGGCGGGCGCCGCTAAAACAGGCGACAAACAGGCGGACATAGTTATATGTCCGCTTTTCGCTCATTACGACCAGCCGCCAGAAGAGAGAGTGAGCAAAGGTCGGCAGGGCGTTTAAAGCTGTCTTCTGCGCTTCACGGAGTACATGACTTCGTCACTTTTCTTAATCATTTCATCCAGCGATGCGTACTTATCCGGGTCATTGTGCAGAACGCCCGATGAGAAGTTGATATTGTACGGTTTACCGGAATGTTCGTTGTATTTCTCCACCCCCTGACGCAGGGCATGCAGAAAGGCTTTCGTATCGCTGCGGTGAGTAATGAGCACGGCAAATTCATCGCCACCCAGTCGACCTGCAATATCACCGGGTTTCAGGAACTGTAGCAGCAACTTTGAAAAGACTTTCAGCACCTCATCGCCTTCACCATGTCCCCAGAGATCGTTGATAGGTTTGAATTTATCCAGATCAAAGAAGATAAGACTGAACGCCGCATTACGCTCATTGAGATTACGGAAGCGTTTTTCTCCTGTTCGGTAAAACCCCCGGCGATTGGTTATGCCCGTCAGGCTGTCGGTCATTGCCATACCAATGACCTGAAATTCATCTTCAACAATGAATGCCAGGTCCTTCAGGGAAGCAATATCATCATCGCTAAAGGGGCGAGGGTGGGTATGGATGAGGCAAAGCGTGCCCGCAACGTCACCGGAGGGCAGATGCACCGGATAGCCGGCATAAAACCGGATGTAAGGTTCACCGGTGACCAGAGGGTTATCGTGAAAACGATCGTCCGTGGTGGCATCGTTTACGATGAATGCCCCATCCTGCAAAATGGCATGGCCGCAGAATGAGATATTACGTGGCGTCTCCCGGATGCCGAGTCCCTCGCAGGCAAGCAACCATTGTCTCTCGCGATCCAGCAGACTGATAAGCACCACCGGCACCTGAAAGATTTTTCGGGCAAGACGGGTCAGACGGTCGAAACGTTCATCGTCTCGGGTATCAAGCAGGTCTGCGAGATAAAGCGATTTTAATCTTTCTTCTTCATTTTCCGGTACGCCGGGGAATTTCATACGACCTCAATAACTTCTGTGAATTTCGCAGGCGGTACATAGCCGAAATTCAGTCTAACCATTTTTTACTGAGTATAGGATAAGCAGAATCGACCTGCGTGAATGGACGCTAAGGCTTTATTGCCTTAGGGTTTATTCCTGTTTTGAGTGATAACAACGCCCGGCAGGTTTGAACAGGAGAGGGACGAGCCATTGCTCATACTGTGCCGAATCATTTTGAGAAAGGAGCCCGCGGATATGAAAGTGCTTGAAAGCGGCATTCGTGACGTAAAATACGGTGAAAATGTGAAAGTCGTTATGCCGGTAAACATCTATGAATGTGAACTGGGAGACGATGTTTTCGTGGGACCCTTTGTCGAAATACAAAAGGGATGCGTTATAGGCGACAGAACCCGGGTACAGTCCCACTCGTTCATCTGTGAGAACGTTACCTTAGGCAGCGACTGCTTTATTGGCCATGGTGTAACCTTTGCTAATGATCTTTTCAAGCGTGGCGGTCCGGATGCGTCTGCAGAAAGCTGGATAGATATCGTCTTAGGCGACGCAGTAACAGTCGGCAGTGGAGCAACCATTTTAACCACGGAGATTTGCAGTGGGGCGGTGATTGGTGCAGGCAGCGTGGTGACCAAACCTGTGCTTATAAAAGGGGTGTACGCGGGCAATCCCGCCAGGCTTTTGAGAAATCTTTAAGTTCTATCTCTGTCACTATCGGGTCCGGAGTCATGTCTCCTTTGGGTGATTATGGCCTCTTTTTGCTCGGGCCGAGAGGAATGCTTTTTGCCCTGGATTAACTGCCCCGGTATTTCTTCAGCCTGATATTTGTACCCTGGATCTGCTTTCCTTATCTCAATCAGGCTGCCTGTAGCATTGCGCTGCACAACTCTTTTCTTTTATGACATTTCTGCCGTGGCTAAATGCCCGCTTTCTGCCAAAAGCAGACGTTGCTAATCTAATGCTATGTTTATCTTGCGGAGCATGTAATTGACCATGTTCAGGTTATCGGCTAGTCGTCCGATATATATGCTTAAGATGCGAAGTGCGATAAAGGATAAGGTATGAGGGAACTGACTGAATTAATTGATCAGCAAAGCTCTGGCTGGCTTATGGTGCAGCAATGGCTGAAAGAAGCGAACAATAATTATGAAGTGCTTCCCTGTGACCCAACGCTCGCAAGATCTGCCTTACATCAGCTTCAGGTTACAACGCTCTCCCCGCTAGGCGCTGTGTTATACGAAACGGGTGGCATCCTGGTTGATAATGGCTGGTTGCGGATTTTAGGCTCTGGTCATCCCAGGCTGGCACGAGCTCCTGCTTCCTGGACGCAATCTGTAACAACAGGCCGGAATTTTCAGGCGCTCTTGGTTGCTGATGATGTATCGGGGGGCTTTTTTGCACTTAACGGTGGTGAATTCGGTGAAGATCGAGGCGGCGTATATTATTTCGCACCAGATTCTCTGGAATGGGAGAGCCTTGATACTAACTATTCAGGTTTTCTGCACTGGGCTCTCTGCGGCAATTTGGAAAGATTCTATCAAAGCGTACGCTGGACAGGCTGGCGTGAAGAAACATCTGAAATGAATGGTGACGCGGTTTACTCCTTTTATCCCTTCCTGTGGACCGAGCCACAATTGGCTATAGAGCAGCGTTCACGAGCTGTTGTGTCTGTTGATGAGCACTGGTCGTTAAGCATGAACTTACAACATCAATTAACCAAAATGCAGGGCGAATAACCTCTTCCGTGCAGATTAAGACACCACAATGTAGGTAATACTTTTAACATTGTGAGAACAACTTTGAACGTCCGCTCCTCGCACAAAGCGGACCTTCGGTTTCCACCTAATCGTTATCGGCTTCCGCAGAGCAGTCACGAGCCAGAGAAGTCGGCTGCCTAATGCGCAAATACAGCAAAGGAGTGAGCAGGGGAAATCTCCAATCCCGGCGCGCTGCGCTGTGAAGGGCGCTGAGCCGGAGCAGTAAGCCATGCTCTGCCAGGCAGTTTTCTTCACGAAGACCCACTGATGCAGGCTAACGGTATTACGCCGCAGCTGGCGGAGTATGACGTGGCACTGGTACACACTACTTTCTCGGGCGAGAAAGAATATGTCCTGCTGACCACGCGGCGCGGCGGGGACAAGGGCGATCGCGCCTCCGTTGAATCGCTGCTTGATAAACGCTGCTTTATCCTTACGGCTCCGTCAGCTGACAGCCCCCATCCCGATTTTTCTTAGTCGCGCAGCTGCTGCGCGATTGCGCTAAACATAAGCGACGCCTCCAGCGGCTGGGCGCTGAACGAGGGTTCCGCCTGCGGCCAGGTCGACCACTGCACAATTACCAGTTGCTCGTCGGGGTTAACCATAATCATCTCTCCATAGATGCCCAGCGCCCAGAGCGACCCCTTCAGCGACTGCTGCGGCGTAGGCTCAACGTTTTTCGCGTTCGCTGGCACCTCGTTGTTCCACCACTGGAAGCCGTAAATGCCCTGCGGATGCGCGGCGGAAACCGAGCCCTGTGCCTGCGTCCAGTCAGAGGCGAGCTTCAGCCAGCCGTCCGGCAGCGCTTTATCGCCATTCGGCAGGCGCCCCTCATGGCGTACAAACTCGCCGAAGCGCCCCCAGTCCTCCAGCGTGGCGTTGAAGCCGTGCGCGCCGACGTCATGTTTGCCGGGCTGATAGGCGTGCCAGACACCGTCATTCGCCATACCGTAAGGCTGCCAGATGCTCTGCTGCAGATACGCGGCGAGCGACATGCCGGTGGCGCGCTCCAGCACGTCGCCCAGCAGCCAGGCGCCGCCCGACGAGTAGGACCAGTGCTGGCCCGCCGGATGCGCCTTCTTCAGGCCGGTAATCAGCTCGCGCACGCAATCATAGGTGCCAGGCCGCGCCTCGCACTGGGTCAGCTGCGCAAAATCGGAGTCGGGCTGGGTGTAATCTTCATTCCACGCCACGCCGGAGGTGTGGGTGAGCAGCTGTCGCAGCGTCACGTCCTGCCAGGCGGTACCTTTCAGCTCCGGCTCGTAATCGGTGATCTTGTCATCCAGCGAGTGGATTTTCCCCTGTTTCAGCGCCACGCCGACCAGCGTCGACACCACTGATTTACCCACCGAGCGCGAGGTCCAGAGGGTGCTATCGCTGTTGCCGTGCGCCAGATATTTGTAGGCGATCTGGCCGTTTTTCAGTACCAACATCCCCGCCACGTTCTGACGCTTCAGGTAGTCCGCCATGCTGTAGCGGTGGCCGTTGACGCGGTAGCTAACCTCGCCGAGCTGATGCTTTGCCAGCGGCAGCGGCTGGGCGGTACCGTGATGAAAAACATCGGCGGGGTAGTTGCGGTAGTCGTTGCGAAAGCCCACCACGCGATCCTGTTGATCCCAGCTGAGCATGGTTTTGGGATCGGGCAGGGTGCGATCGAACGGCGTCGGACAAACACTCAGCGGTACGCCGCCGCAGGGCGCAGACTCAGCGGCTGTTACTGAACACGACAGCAGCGCAGCCGTCGCCAGCGATGCTGCCATTAGCAGGTTTTTTTTACTTTTCATCATTCTGTCTCCTTCGTAACACGCCTTAAATTGACAAGCCGCAGTATAGATTTGGCCTGCTCTGTGCAAAAATCAGCATATGTGGGGAAATCCCCTCAACCAGTTGCATCAGGGAGCAGATATGGCCTATCTCAGTTTTACCTTTGCGCAGATAGAGGCGTTCTCGACCGTCGCCGCGCTCGGCACCGTTTCGCAGGCGGCGAAACAGCTTGGCAAGGATCGCGCCACGGTCAGCGAGCTAATCGAGTTTCTGGAGGCGGCGCTGGGCTATGCGCTCTTTTCGCGACAGGGGCGCACGCTGGCGTTGACGCCAGAGGGTCAGCGGCTGAAGCGGCAGGCGGCGTTGCTGATGCGCCAGGCGCAGGCGTTCGACGCGGCGGCGCGCCACGTCCGTCAAGGTATCTCCGACGAAATCAGCCTGGTCTACGATCCCTTTGTGCCGCGCCCTTTTCTCTGCCGTCTGATTGAGACGCTGGCAGAGAGCAATATTCGCGTCAGCGCCTGGAGCGCGTCGCGCGAAGAGGCGGAAGCGGCACTCGCCAGCGGCGAGGTGCAGCTGGCCCTCTGCCAGGCGCGCCACCGCAGTCTGGGCAGCGAGATGGCGTGGCGCTCGGTGGGGCTGGTCGAACTCGATTTTTACGCCGCCGCGTCGCTCTTCGCGGGCGAGCAGCCGGTATCGCTGTTCGATCTCGCTTCGCAGCCGCAGTTGGTGATGCATCCGGCGCCCGACGGCGTGGCGGCGAAGCAGGGACGCATCGCCGATCGTACCTTCTACACCAATGACCGAACGCTGCTGCGCCATATGCTCGAGAGCGGTCAGGGATGGGCTTTTCTGCCGAAGCATTTTGCTGCCGCCAGCTGGCGTGACGTGAAAGCGATTGATGTGGAGGTGGGCAATCTGGCGCTGAGCCAGATGATCGTGATGCTATGGAAGCCCGGCATGACGATGAATTTCGCCGTCAGCGAGGCGATGAAGATCGTTCCCGACGTCTGGGCGGAGTCAGCCGTGACGCTTGCCGATCATGCAGGTTAGCGGATGGGGCTGACGACCTGGCTATATCGGGAAGCTGGAGGAGGCCCACAGGCTGTTAAATTGAATGTCCGCTTTGTGGCAGGAGCGGACGTTGCTTAGGGGAGTACAGCATCAGGAACCCCTATACCTTAGCAATAAGGGTGAGAAAATACCCAAAAATGTCACCTGGTGTCACAATGTGCATTTAGTGACAATCCATGCTGTAATGTAAGTGCTGAACTACATTACGTTAATGGAGACATGATTATGGTTACGAGGGTTTTAATTTTAGGAGCGACCGGCTCCGTGGGTTCAAAGGTAGTGGCTGAATTTGACAAAAATAGCGATGGCGTTGAGGTCATACTGTCATCCAGCCGACCGGAAACAACCAGAAAATGGCAGAACGAGGGGCGAAATGCGGTAACGCTGGACCTTAACGATCCCGAGACATTTGCTCCTGCTTTAGAAAACATTGACAGGGTATTTTTGTTAACGGGATATACGGCGGATATGCTCTATCAGAGCAAAAAATTCGTGGATGTTGCGGTTGATGCGGGCGTAAAACACATTGTCCACCTTGGTGTGTTCACATCCCGTCGGGATATTCAGCCACACTTCGTATGGCATGACCTAATCGAAACCTACATTCAGGCAAGCGGCATAGCCTGGACTCACCTCCACCCGAACATTATCACGGACACGATACTGGCCCGAACTCCATCAGTTAAAGAAACGGGGTCCTTTATGGGCTATCCTGGTGACGTTCCCGTAGGCTGGGTTTGTACCGCCGATATCGCCGCCGTAGCCGCGGCGGTCCTGCGTGAAGGTCCGAAGAAGCATGGCGGGCAGGATTACCACCTGAGCGTTGAAGTTCTTCGTGGAACAGAAGTGGCAGATATCTTGTCCAGACATCTTGGAAAGGAAATAAAATACGAGTCAATTGAACCGGCAGGCCAGCGGGCTTATCTTTCTTCAATTGAGGATACAGGATCCCGTTACTACATGCAGAGTGCTGCCATTACGATGGAACTGGCGGCCGAAGGGCGACTGTCCTATCAGGCTGTGGTCAAGGATGATGTTCAGAAAGTACTGGGGCGGCCGGGCACCAAAATGGATGAATGGGTCCGCCAGAACCTGAGTTAAACGGCTGTAATTTGCCTGAGCCTTTTTACCCTGTGATATTCTGGAGTCCACCGGACAGATCAGGTGGACTTTTTCCTTAACCTGTACCGAACTGAGCTAACTTTAATCCAGATAAATAAAAAAATGAATACTCGCGCTTTGGCCCGAAAGGCCATAAAAGAACAAATTGCTGTTTCTGCATTTGAGCTTTTTCAGCAATACGGCTACGAAAAAACCACGGTAGAAATGATTGCTCATGCTGTGGGGATGTCAAAGCGTTCCTACTTCAGGTACTTCCCTACCAAAGAGGACGTACTTCTTGATTCTGTTCATCTTTTTAAAAGCCGCTTTCTGGAGCGGTTCAGCGAGCTTTTGGCTTCAGAAGACATATGGGAAGCGCTCAAACACGCGCTTAATGAATTTGCGGTGAACTGCGCTGAAACCGGAGGCGGAGAAGTACAGGCTTTTATTCGTAAAACGCCTGCTTTACTGGCGCGGCAACTCGAAATCATTGAAATATTGCTTGAAGAAACAACTGAGTTATATCTGACAGAACGCAACGTCGACACTTCATTCAACAGGCAAACTGTTAACGCAGTTATCCGCTCTGGTTTTGCCTGCCTGCAGTCCTCGCAAAGCGGTGCTTCAGTAAAAGTGTCTGAGAAAGTATTCTCAGAGCTCATGACCGCAATGAAGCCTCATGTCCTGATAAATCCCCTCCCTTCTGTTGAGTGACTTATGTCCGCTTTTCGCTCATAGCGGACAACGGTAAATCAGGCTATATCCTGATCATTCTAGAAAAAAGCCGCCCGTAGGCGGCTTTAATTATTTGCGTGGTTTACCAGCATCCGAGCGCTTTTCTCGAACTCTACCATCATTGTTACGATCACGGGGCTGTGTACCACCGCCGGGTTTAGGAACAACTACGCCTGGATTAAGTGGTCTTCTGTCAGCCATATATGCGTTTCCTAAAAGAATGGCAAAGTTGCCGTCTCTTTTGATACTCCTAGTATCTTGACCATTCAATCTCTATGGGGGGAAATGTTGCGCATTATCAACTTTTCCATGATTCCACCCAGAGGGAACATTGCAACTTTGTCCATCCGCTTTGTGCCAGGAGCGGACGTTGGCTGAATAGAAAGCGGCAGTGATGTGTTTTCATTAATGCTGACTAACCCGCTCAACCGCCTCACGGCGGTTTTTTTACATTCTTACGCTGCATGAGACGGCCGCTCACTGCAGACTTTAAGCGCGATAGCCAGCCCGCTCAATGCCAACAGCGGAGCTGTTATTAAAATGTTTAATCCAGGAATACCAGAGAGTTCAGGATGTGATCCTGCCATTCCCCATTAATTTTCAAGTAGGATTGGGCATATCCTTCTTTTTTAAATCCTGGCTTTTTCAGTGTATTGCTACTACGTAAGTTATCAGGAAGATGATTCGCCATAATTCTATGTATTCCGTAATTCTCACGAACATACTCTATCGAACTTTCTAAAGATTCATACATTAAGCCTTTACCCTGACTAGCATGATCTAATGAAAACCCAAGGTAACATGCCTGAAAAACGCCATAAACAAAGTTAGTAAAGTTGATACTGCCTATAATTTTCTGGTCATTCTTCAAAGTAACAACAAGAAGCAGACTACTTTTTTCCTGGTAATCATTCAGAGAGTTGATTATTCGATTTTGTATATTCTCTAATGCAAAATATTCATCATCGCGTAGAGGTTCGTATGGCGCCAGATGAGCTCTATTATTCACTAAATAAAGCTGAAGATTTTTTGCGTATTCACCAACCAGCAAATGTACATCGGTTCGCTCTGTCGAAAAAAGTTTCATAATTCATCCTCACGCAAGAATTTGGGGGCGTATATTAACAAGTCATGTCTCTTACAAACGACTTAGTTGATTTTTTCTAATAATTTCACTCTGTTTATTCATAAAGTTACTCAGATTTAACCTTAATAGAGTTAACGCCCGCTCAACGGCACTAGTGCTGTCTGCTATGTGGCAGGAGCGGACATAGGGTTGCTTAAAATCTTAAGATTGGCTCTAACATAATTCCTAATAAATATCGTGTCGTTAATAAGGTTTTTTATCTGCGAGAGGAATAAAAAAAGCTGATGCCTTATGAAACATTTTAATAATCACCTGATCCCATGCACTTCGTAATGACCTTTATTTAGGGATGAGATATAACGAGCTTCGAAAATAATTAACATTCTCGTAACGTTGTTGAGGTTAAGCATATGAAGCAAGTTGGCATTGTGGGTTGGCGAGGAATGGTCGGTTCTGTTTTGCTGCAGCGGATGCTGGAAGAAAATGATTTTAAGGACATTTCTGCGCATTTTTACAGTACCTCCAGCGTGGGGGCTGCGGGACCTGTCATTGATGGCATAAGCTATACGCTTAAAGATGCGTACTCCATTGATGCGCTTGCGGAAATGGACATCATCATAACGTGTCAGGGCGGCGATTATACAAAAGCGGTTTATCAGGCCTTGATGGCTCATGGTTGGGAGGGCTACTGGATTGATGCGGCCTCAGCGCTGCGGATGGATGAAAGAGCCTGCATTATTCTCGATCCCGTGAATCGCACCCATATCGATCGGGCCGTCAAAGAAGGTATCAAGCTCTTTGTCGGTGGCAATTGTTCGATCACGCTTAGTCTGATGGGGCTCGCCGGGCTGATAAAGGCAGATCTCATTGAATGGATGAGCGTGATGACCTATCAGTCCGCATCGGGTGCCGGTGCTCAGTATGTACGGGAATTAATCACGCAATGCGCCTATATAAGCAGCCATTTGTCCGCCGATGAACTGGCATCGTCAGGTTCAGTACTTCCGTTAGTTAATAAGGTCAGTGAACTGATTAATAGCGCTGAAATGCCGACTCAGAACTTCGGCGCGCCTCTAATGGGTAGCATCATTCCATGGATTGACAGCGATTTAGGCGATGGCAACAGCCGTGAAGAGTGGAAGGGTGAGGCAGAAACGAACAAAATCCTTGGCCTGTCTCCCGGAACGATCCCGGTAAACGGTTTGTGTATACGGGTCGGCGTGATCCGCTGCCACAGTGCTGCCATAACCCTGAAGCTCAAGCGAGAAGTTAGCGAAGCGGAATTTGCAGATTTAGTGGCGCATGCTCATCCCTGGGTTAACTATGTGCCTAATAACAAGGAGGAGAGTGTCAGCAAATTGACTCCTGCCTATATCAGCGGTTCGCTCCAGGTGGGCATTGGCCGTTACAAGAAAATGTCGCTGAACAATGACCCGATTTATTCGGTTTTAACGGTAGGTGATCAGCTCTTGTGGGGCGCGGCCGAACCTTTACGCCGCATGTTGAATATTCTGCTCGGCAGAGTTTGATTCATTTTATGCAGACCAAAGCACCTACCCGGTAGGTGCTATTGTTATGTGGCGTCGCGTTATATTCTGCTCCGCCGCAAATTTGATGAGCATAAATGGCTCACCTCATCGTCCGCTTTTGCCAAAAGCGATAACCGACACCTTCATGATGGTTTGCCGATCTCATCTTTTGAAGCAGGAGGGTGTTTAATGGCGATTTGGGCGCGTTGCCATGAAGACCACCGCGGCTCCGAGAGCAACGATGAGCGTATCTTCAATCAGACCACTTCTGGTCTGACCTATCCCGGCGATGGCCTTTTTACGCGCCGCAAGGGTGGCATACGCAAGCGGCACAGCGGCAGAAATAGCGACGGCTGCGCCGGTTTTCTCTTTTCCGCGTGGTGCCAATGCGGCGCCTGCAATCCCGGCACTCGCTACGCGTGCTGACAAGCCCAAAAACACGGTGCGGTCTGGCGCTGACTTCATCTTGTCGCCAAAAAGTTCACCTATACCCATCGCTAACGCACCGAATTTGAATAGCGGACGATCCAGCAGTAAAAGACGGCCCGACGTGTTGCGCCCGGCAATGCGTGCTGCAGCGATGGATGCCATCGGCGTCATGGAACGGCAGCTGGCAACAATGCCGATTAAGGCGGAATAGACAAACTCAGTGACTTTCATTAATTATCTCCCGGAGAAATAGACGCTTTTCAATTTTAAGCCTGATGAGTGTGTAGACCAGGGACCCGCTGTTTAATTAACGCATCGATACGATCACCTGATTTAAGCGTTTTCTGTTGAGCACGGGTAGGCCAATGATCGCTGCAATAGTCAGTATAGATGAACGGCACGAGAGAGCAGCCATAGCGCAAGCGGGAGGGGCTGTGCAATGCCTGCCTTGAGTGTAGGGGTGTCTTCGCTTGCTCTTGATTTCCGCTATGTGCAAGGAGCGGAGAGTGTACTAAACACTGCCCTGGAACAGGTCGTTGCAGCCCGGCCACTATTCTCTGCAAATCAGGGCAATACTGGCTGGTTATGAACAACTATCTCATTGTCATAAAAATGAACACATTTCGTATCAGAGATATTGTTATCCTGGGTTTCATGATTTTGCCCTGTTCGTCGGCGCCGGCCGCATTTTCGCAGGGACTGACAAACGGCTACCTGACCATGGATACGATGGCCAGGGTGGCTGAACGTGGGCAGATAAAAACCTGAATGTCCGCGTTTCGCTTTTAGCAGTCCCCCCGTCTCTTCAAACAGTCTGCTTCGTGCATTGACGGAATCTGTAATACTACGTGTATGCTACTTGTACGCTTACAAAGCCCCTGAACACTTTATTAACTCGGGAGAATGTCATGCAGCGCAAATCAGTCAATGTGAACGGAATAACACTTTCGTATCTCGAAGCAGGTGAAGGGCCGGTTGTACTGTTTTGTCATGGTTTTCCAGAGACGTCGCATTCATGGCATAACCAGATCCCAGCAATGGCAGCGGCAGGCTACCGCGCCATTGCGCCTGACATGCGTGGTTACGGTGATTCATCCACGCATCTCGCGACGGACGAGTACACATTGTTTCATATTGTGGGTGACCTGATTGGCTTATTGGATGCGCTCTCGATTAAACGTGCCGTTATTGTCGGTAACGATTGGGG
This sequence comes from Leclercia sp. UBA1284, assembly GCF_002308415.1. NCBI lineage: Bacteria > Pseudomonadati > Pseudomonadota > Gammaproteobacteria > Enterobacterales > Enterobacteriaceae > Leclercia > Leclercia sp. UBA1284. Next base: position 1,505,002 of record NZ_DBUS01000006.1, on the reverse strand, counting down.
CGCTACCATCGCATGGCAGATAGCACTCATGCGGCCAGATCGTGTCAGTGGCGTTGTCGCATTTGGAGTGCCAATGATGGCGCGCCCGCCCATGCCCCCAACGCAGATTTTTCCACGCACGGCCGACGCGCTGTTCTATACGCTGTATTTTCAGGAGCCAGGGGTCGCTGAGAAGGAGTTAGAACAGGATGTGACTACGTCGTTGCGCAAGATATACCATGCTGCGTCAGGGGAGGCAGGTGAACGCCTGCCGGGAGACGGCACTCCAAATCCTTTTGGCATGATCACGCCTGCGCGTGGAATGCTGGAAGACCTTCCCGAGCCAGGCAGTCTGCCCGAATGGCTCTCGACAAGTGATTTTCAGTCGTACGTTACCTCGTTTACACGAAGTGGTTTTCGTGGCGGCCTGAATTATTACCGAAATTTGGATCGCAACTGGCAACTTCAGGCCTGTCTGCAAGGTATGCGAATCGAAATACCAGCGCTGTTTGCCGTTGGGTCTCGCGATGTCGGGCTTGCGATGCCCGGTATGGATCAAATCATCGCCGATATGCCAGGGCTCGTTCCGCGCCTGCGTGATTCGGTCATCATTGAAGGCGCGGGGCACTGGATACAGCAAGAACGGCCTGAAAAGGTGAATGAGCTTATCCTTGCTTTTGTCTCCACATTGGGCGATCCCGAGGATGCAGTATCATAGACCGGAAGTTAAGTTCGCTTTAATACCGTATGTGATCTAAACAGAGGGAAAACTAATAAGCCGCCAGTGGGCGGCTTAATAGTTGAAAGGTAAATTTAGTGATATTCAACAATATCAAAACCTTCATCTGCCGTTGGCTCTGAAAAATAACGCGTTATAGTTTCAAATTGTTGATCTGTAGCCGAAAATTCATGCCCGCCTTCCATATTACGCACGCGTAACCGGGATTTACATACCTCATCTGATACGTTCAGATAGTGCAGCTTATGCCTGGCACCTGACTCCTTAATGATGTGCATCATCCATTCACGATTTGCCTGTGTGTTTGCCGGAAAATCCAGAACAACCGATAACCCTGCTTTGAGAAGTGATACCAGATGAGGCTTCATAGCATTTTTCAGCCTTGAGGAATACTGGACATAATCAGATATGGAGTGCATTTCTTTAGCAAAGAGGGCAGCCAGCCAATGATCCTCACTGACAACGACGGTGCCGGGTGATGCTCCCAGCTTTGCTGACAGTGTGGATTTACCTGATGCAATTTTTCCACATAACAGATGCAAAGTAGGTTGTTCTGATGGGGTTACTGTAGCGGTGTCCATTGTTTACCTCACTGGTTAATTTCCGGTAAGGCCCGCCTTACCGGCGGGAAAATGGCGAACGTTATCCCACCTGAGTCAGACAGGTGATAATAATTGAACGGAATAGAGCGGAGTGTGTTTTCATATTCATTCAAGTTAACAGAGCTTGAAGGGGAAAACAGATTTTTTTCATTTATACACATAACGTGGGTGTTTCACTCTAAGCTGACATTATTCAACTACATTCTGCGGACCCTGATAAGATTTCAGGTTCGTTATAAAGGAACGGCTAAAGCAAAATCGTCACTCAACTTGCCGCCTGGTTAGCTCTACAAGCGACTCAGGAATCGGGCTATCATGCTGCGTTGTTAACTGACGGAAGCCCTCAGTTCAAATCGTGTGCTGAAACCTACCAGGGCAGCGGTAGCTGTTGCTCGCCTGAAAATGATGGAAATAGTACGCCGCCCCCCGTAATGTTGAAGGTCACGCAGCTTTGCAATAAAGGAACAGAGATGCCTGAGTTTTTCTTTTTCAGAAAAGGGAATACCGTTAAAGCATTGCCAAAAAGCGATCTTCAGGGCGCGACGCAATTAAAGCAGCAGGGATATCAAAAACTGTTTGAAGAGGTCAATGCGCGGGATGAGAAGAGGGCGCTTGCCCGTCTGGCGGATATTAAAAAAGAAGAAGAGATGACAGTGCATGCTTTTATGACATGGCCCGTCGTCGTCTCGCTTGTGGCGCTCGTGTGCTTTGTTATCGCGTGGTTATCAGAGGGTCTGAAGTAAATCAGGCAGAAAAGAAAACCCTCCCACCGGGCGGTGAGAGGGGAGAAACTTAGGCTGCGACAAAGCCGTCGATTGCCGCTTTTGCGTCATTCTGCGCTTTGGTCGCCACTTCCGGACCGTAAGCGATACCTTCAGCGAACACGAAGTTCACGTCGGTGATACCGATAAAGCCCAGGAACACGGTCAGGTACGGAGCAACCAGGTCGGTTGGGGTATCTTTGTGAATACCGCCGCGGCTGGTCAGCACGATCGCACGTTTACCTTTCACCAGACCTTCCGGGCCGCTCTCGGTATAACGGAAGGTTACGCCAGCACGCGCCACCAGATCGAAGTAGTTCTTCAGCTGGGTTGGGATGTTGAAGTTGTACATTGGGGCGTTAATCACGATAACGTCGTGGGCCTGCAGTTCAGCAATCAGTTCATCAGACAGCGCCAGCGCTTCCTGCTGACGTGGCGTCAGAGGGGCATCGCTCGGACGAAGTGCGCCCACCAGTTCGCCATCCAGCACAGGAATCGGGTTTGCAGCCAGGTCACGCACGGTGATTTCGTCAGCGGTGTGCTGTTCACGCCACTGTTCAACGAAGTAATCAGAAAGCTGACCAGACTGAGAGTACCCTGCCAGAATACTGGATTTCAAAACTAATACTTTACTCATGGGTGATTCCTGTTTTTGTTTGATTGAAGGGGGGTAACCCCGTTGCTTGATGACACTTTATTCACAATCCTGCCATAGGGATAGCGCAATATATCGAAGCCTATGTTCGAATTTTTTGAATAAGGCGCGTAATGCCTCGGTGTGGTACTCTATAACAATCATTAAAATGAGATTTTATCCGGCAGTGCACTGCCCCTTAACGCTATGACAGAACAACAGAAATTGACCTTCCCGATGCTCCAGCAACAGCTCGACGCTTTAACGCTGCGCGACAAGCAGCGCTTCGCGCGACGCCTGCACGGTGTGAAAAAGGTTAAAAATCCTGATGCACAACAGGCCATCTATCAGGAGATGGCGAAAGAGATTGAACAGGCGGCCGGGAAGGTCGTGCTGCGCGAAGCCGCGCGTCCGACCATCACCTACCCGGAAAATCTGCCGGTCAGCCAGAAGAAACAGGACATCCTCGAGGCCGTACGCGACCACCAGGTGGTGATCGTGGCGGGGGAGACGGGCTCCGGTAAAACCACCCAGTTGCCGAAAATCTGCATGGAGCTGGGGCGCGGGGTAAAAGGGCTGATAGGCCACACCCAGCCGCGCCGTCTGGCGGCACGTACCGTGGCGAACCGTATTGCCGAAGAGCTGCAAACGGAGCCCGGCGGCTGCATCGGTTATAAGGTGCGCTTTAGCGATCACGTCAGCGATAACACCATGGTCAAGCTGATGACCGACGGTATCCTGCTGGCGGAGATCCAGCAGGACAGCCTGCTGATGCAGTACGACACCATCATCATCGATGAAGCCCACGAGCGTAGCCTGAACATTGACTTTCTGCTCGGCTACCTGAAAGAGCTGCTGCCGCGTCGTCCGGATCTCAAAATCATTATTACCTCCGCGACCATCGACCCGGAGCGCTTCTCAAAGCATTTTAACAACGCGCCCATCATCGAAGTGTCGGGCCGCACTTATCCGGTCGAAGTACGCTATCGCCCCATTGTTGAAGAGGCAGACGATACCGAACGCGACCAGCTGCAGGCGATTTTCGACGCCGTTGACGAACTGGGTAACGAAAGCGCGGGCGATATCCTGATCTTTATGAGCGGCGAGCGCGAAATCCGCGACACCGCCGATGCGCTGAGCAAGCGCGACCTGCGCCATACCGAGATTCTGCCCCTGTATGCCCGCCTGTCGAACAGCGAGCAAAACCGCGTGTTTCAGTCGCACAGTGGGCGCCGCATCGTGCTGGCTACCAACGTAGCGGAAACCTCGCTCACCGTGCCGGGCATTAAATATGTTATCGATCCGGGTACGGCGCGCATCAGCCGCTACAGTTACCGCACCAAAGTGCAGCGTCTGCCGATTGAGCCGGTCTCCCAGGCGTCGGCCAACCAGCGTAAGGGCCGCTGCGGCCGTGTGTCGGAAGGGATCTGTATTCGTCTCTATTCGGAAGACGATTTCCTCTCGCGCCCGGAGTTTACCGACCCGGAAATTCTGCGCACCAACCTGGCGTCCGTTATTCTGCAGATGACCGCGCTGGGGCTGGGCGATATCGCCGCGTTTCCGTTCGTTGAAGCGCCGGATAAACGCAACATCCAGGATGGCGTGCGCCTGCTGGAAGAGCTCGGCGCCATTACCACCGATGAGCAGGCAACCGCTTATAAACTGACGCCGCTGGGCCGCCAGCTCAGCCAACTGCCGGTCGACCCGCGTCTGGCGCGTATGGTGCTGGAAGCGCAAAAACATGGCTGCGTGCGTGAGGCAATGATTATTACCTCGGCGCTGTCGATTCAGGATCCGCGCGAACGCCCAATGGATAAGCAGCAGGCGTCCGACGAAAAACATCGCCGCTTCCACGATAAAGAGTCCGATTTCCTCGCCTTCGTGAACCTGTGGAACTACCTGGGTGAGCAGCAAAAAGCGCTCTCCTCGAACCAGTTCCGCCGCCAGTGCCGGGTGGATTTCCTCAACTATCTGCGCGTGCGCGAGTGGCAGGATATCTATACCCAGCTGCGTCAGGTGGTGAAAGAGCTGGGCATTCCGGTGAACAGCGAGCCGGCGGAGTACCGTGAGATTCACATTGCGCTGCTGACCGGGCTACTGTCCCACATCGGGATGAAGGATGCGGATAAGCAAGAATTTACCGGTGCCCGCAATGCGCGTTTCTCCATCTTCCCGGGTTCTGGTTTATTCAAGAAACCGCCGAAATGGACCATGGTGGCAGAACTGGTCGAAACCAGCCGCCTGTGGGGGCGCATCGCGGCGCGCATCGACCCGGAATGGGTTGAGCCAGTCGCTCAGCACCTGCTGAAACGCTCCTACAGCGAGCCGCACTGGGAGCGGGCGCAGGGGGCGGTGATGGCAACCGAAAAGGTCACCGTCTACGGCCTGCCGATTGTCGCTGCACGTAAGGTGAACTACAGCCAGATTGACCCGGCCCTCAGTCGCGAGCTGTTCATCCGTCATGCGCTGGTGGAAGGCGACTGGCAGACGCGCCATGCGTTCTTCCGCGAGAACCTGAAGCTGCGCGCCGAAGTGGAAGAGCTGGAGCATAAATCGCGTCGCCGCGACATTCTGGTGGACGACGAGGCACTGTTTGAGTTTTACGACCAGCGCATCAGCCACGACGTGATCTCTGCCCGCCACTTCGACAGCTGGTGGAAGAAGGCGAGTAAAGAGACGCCGGACCTGCTCAACTTTGAGAAGAGCATGTTGATCAAAGAGGGGGCGGAGTCGGTCAGCAAGCTCGATTACCCGAACTTCTGGCATCAGGGCAATCTCAAACTGCGCTTAACCTACCAGTTCGAACCGGGCACGGATGCGGATGGTGTCACCGTCCACATTCCGCTGCCGCTGTTAAACCAGGTGGAAGAGAGCGGGTTTGAGTGGCAAATCCCTGGCCTGCGCCGCGAGCTGGTGATTGCCTTGATTAAATCGCTGCCAAAACCGGTACGGCGTAATTTTGTGCCTGCGCCAAACTACGCCGAGGCGTTTTTAGGCCGCGTCACGCCGCTGGAGCTGCCGCTGCTGGATGCCATGGAGCGTGAATTCCGCCGCATGACCGGTACCACCATCGACCGGGAAGACTGGAACTGGGATCAGGTGCCCGATCACCTGAAAATCAGCTTCCGCGTGGTCGACGACAAAAACAAAAAGCTGCAGGAAGGTCGCTCCCTGACGGCGCTGAAAGAGGCGCTGAAAGGCAAGGTTCAGGAGACGCTCTCTGCGGTGGCCGACGACGGTATCGAGCAGAGCGGGCTGCATATCTGGAGCTTTGGTCAGCTTCCGGAAAGCTACGAGCAGAAACGCGGTAACTACAAGGTAAAAGCCTGGCCGGCGCTGGTGGATGAGCGTGACAGCGTGGCCATCAAGCTGTTTGATAATCCGCAGGAACAGCAGCAGCAGATGTGGCGCGGGCTGCGTCGCTTGCTGTTGCTGAACATTCCGTCGCCTATCAAGTACCTGCACGAGAAATTGCCTAACAAGGCCAAGCTGGGGCTCTACTTCAACCCCTACGGCAAAGTGCTGGACCTGATCGATGACTGTATCGCCTGTGGTGTGGATAAGCTTATCGACGAAGCGGGCGGCCCGGTCTGGAGCGAAGAGGGCTTTGCGAAATTGCACGAAAAAGTACGCGCAGAGCTGAACGACACCGTGGTAGAGATCGCGAAACAGGTCGAGCAGATCCTCACCGCGGTCTTTAATATCAACAAGCGGCTGAAGGGCCGCGTGGATATGACCATGGCGCTGGGCTTGTCTGACGTGAAAGCGCAAATGGCAGGGCTGGTGTATCGTGGCTTCGTTACCGGCAACGGCTTTAAGCGCCTGGGCGACACGCTGCGGTACCTCAATGCGATTGAAAAGCGCCTGGAGAAGCTGGCCGTCGATCCGCACCGGGATCGCGCCCAGATGCTGAAAGTGGAGAGCGTGCAGCAGGCGTGGCAACAGTGGCTGAACAAGCTGCCGCCAGCGCGCCGCGATGATGAAGACGTGCAGGCGATCCGCTGGATGATTGAAGAGCTACGCGTCAGCTTCTTCGCCCAGCAGTTAGGAACGCCTTATCCCATATCCGATAAGCGTATCCTACAGGCGATGGAGCAAATCACACCTTAAGCATGCGAAGCGAAAAAGGGCATTTCGCCCTTTTTCGCTTTCTTGTGCGCTGCATTATCAGAGCATCTTAACGACGCTATCCAGCCAGTCAGGAAGAGGGGGGGTTGGTCGTTATACAGCGCTGCCCATCCTTGATAAATCCCCGGCTGACATAGCGGCTCTTTTTTTGTTAATCGACGCTGCTACGCGTTTTTTGATCGGACGCGATCACCATGGCGATGCCTGCCAGCACGATCAGGGTGCAGAGTAAGAGGCGCCCGTCCGGCACTTCCCCCAGAAACAGCACGCCGCCGAGTGCCGCAAGGCATGGGACGCTTAACTGCAGGGTGCTGGCGGTGACAGAAGAGAGGCGGGCCACCAGCTGATACCAGAGTACATAGGCGATACCCGACGCCAGGGCCCCTGAGAGCAGCGCAAGGAAAACACCGTGGCTCTCGATATGAGCGGGTTGCTGTCGGAACAGGCTCAAAATCAAAACAATGGGTACGCTGAGGATAAAATTGCCCGCCGTACTCCCGGCCGCAGAGGTGATATTTTTCCCGCGCACAGAGTATGCCCCCCAGGCCATGCCTGAAACGACCATCGTTAAGGCGGGAATAAGGGGAGGGGCGGTGGCGCCAGGAAGCAGCAACATAATAAGCCCGCCGACGGCAGTCACGATCCCGACAGATTTGAAACGGCTAACTTTTTCCCCTTTTAACAGGCTCCAGCCGATCATGCAGACCTGCACCGCGCCAAATAGCAGCAATGCGCCGGTGGCCGTATTGAGCCGGACATAGGCGATGGAGAAAAATAATACGTAGGCGCACAGCAGTAGTGCATCGGTGATGTTCCAGCGGATCTCTTTGACTCTTCCCAGAACACCATGCCAGAGAGACAACGCGGCTGCCCCCCCGATTAATCTCAGCAGGCTAAAGGTTTCGGGGTCGGCGTAGCCCTGTTTTAAGGCGATACGACAGAGCACAGAGTTGGCCGCAAAGGCGGCCAATACAAAGAGAACCAGCACAATCTTTTTCATTATTCTTCGCTCGGGACAGGTTTTTGGTCTGCGCAAAAATGCTCAGCCAGCGAGTCGATACCGTTCCGCGCCGGACTTCGTCACCTCGTCCAGACAGGCGCCCAGGCTCATTGCCTGAACGCGATCCGCTTCGCGGGCTGCTACGTCAAATCGTGAAGCGCTTTCCCGTTAGGGGGGCCCAGTATGAAATCGCTGAACATCACCTCCAGACCCGCTCTTTCCGGGGTGCAGGCCATTACCCCGACGAACTGTTTTCTACCGCGTGGCCAGGGGCAGAGTCTCAGCAGCGGCCAGGTTTGACCATCGGTAGAGTACTGAATGCGCAGGGCCTCATTCTGTACGGTGGCGCGCATCCAGAATGTCGTTGGATCGCCTGGAAAGAGGCCCGTCGACCAGTCAGAGGTGCCGCGGGTTACAACGCTGCCGATCGCCGGTTGGGCGTCATTAAACTCAATGCCCGCTTTCACCCAACAGGTTTCACTTTCACCGATGAACAGCCCAGCCTGATCGTACAGCCGGGAAAATTCACCCTCGATCTTGACCTGAACCGTGAAATCTTCCGACAGATAAAAGCCGAACGCATGCCCGCCGTGTCGGTGAAAGCCATACCAGGTCCCTTGCCAGAAGTCGGTATTGGCGTCGCTGGTCAGGCGTAATGTCTCACCGTCGAGGTGGTGTTCAACTGGCGGGTTAATCCAGACTCCGCCCGGCGCGCTCAGGGATTCAATGCTCTGCATAAGGGCCTCTCCTCATTAACCGTTCACGAGTGCCAGCGTAAATCCATCCCAGCCTTTAACCCCTACGGTTTGCAGCGCGGTGGCGCTCAGGCGAGGGTTATCGCCCATCATCTCAATAAAGCGCCTCACCCCTTGTACGCGCGCGTCGTCGCTTTGGCGGTTAATCACTTCGCCGTCGCGCACCACGTTATCTCCGACGATTAACGTGCCAGGACGCGAGTAGTGCAACGCCCACTCCAGATAGCCGGGGTTGTTAGGTTTATCGGCATCGATAAAGATCATGTCGAAGGGCGCAACATCGCCGAAATGTTCCAGGGACCGTAACGCCGGGCCTTCAATGAGCTCAATGCGATCGTCCAGACCGGCCAGGTGGATGTTCTGCCGGGCTACCCGGGCATGGGTCGGGTCGGCCTCCAGCGTTGTCAGCTTGCCGTCAGCGGGCAGGGCGCGCGCCATCCAGATGCTGCTGTACGCCCCCAGCGTGCCAATTTCCAGTATGCGCCGGGCCTGCGTCATGCGCACAAACAGGGCCAGTAGTTGCCCCTGGTTGGCGGCCACATCGTGTTCGGGCAAGCCCGCGCGCTGGTTGTTTTCAAGCACTTTCTCCAGCACCTCATCCTGAGGCATAAGCTCAGAAATCATATAATTATCTACTGCCGACCACTGCTGCTGCATAGACTGACCCCTTAGTTTTTATCAGACCATCCGCCGCCCAACGCTTTATACAAATCGATCTGCGCCAGCAGCAGGTTATTTTTGGCTTGTACCACGCTGGTCTGCACCGAGAACAGCGTGCGCTGGGCATCCAGCTCGTCGAGATACGAGGAATACCCATTGCGATAGCGGTTCCGGGCAATGCGCAGCGTCTCTTGCGCCACCTCTTGCTGTGCCAGCAGCTCTTGCAGCTGCTCGCGATAGCGGGTAATGGCGTCCAGGCTGTCATTCACCTCGGCAAAGGCGTTACGGACCACTTTCTCATAGCGATAGAGCGCCTGGTTACGCTGAGACTGGGAGATGTCCACCTGCGCATTTAACGCCTGGCGGTTCAATAGCGGTGCCAGAATGCTGCCGCCGATGCTCCACAGCTGCAGGGGATTATCCAGCAGGCCGGGCAGGGTACGATCCTGTACTGAACCGGTGGCGGTCAGGTTGATGGATGGCAACAGGCTGGCGCGCGACGCGGCCAGCGTTGCGTCAGACGCAATAAGCTGACGCTCGGCCTGCACAATGTCCGGGCGGCGATTTAACAGGGTTGAAGGAAGCTGCGACGGCAGGCGCAGGGGCGTCAGCGTGTCGAACTCTGCGCTGCGGGCCACCTCTCCCGGATTTCCCCCCAGCAGCAAACTCAGCGCGTTCTCCTGCTGCACTATCTGGTGTTGCAATTGCGGGATCTGCGCCCGCGTTGAGCGCAACTCGGAGTCCGACTGCATCAGCTCAAGCCGCGAGCTGTAGCCCGTCTCAAACTGCCGCTTCGCCAGGTTGTACGCCTCTTCGCGGGATTTCAGCGTAGATTGCGTCACCCGCAGCTGTTCATCCAGCGCCAGCAGGGTGACATACCCCGACGCGACCGACGAGGCGACTGTCAAATCGGCGGCTGCAGCCGCTGCTTTCTGCGCCGCCAGCGACGCTTCGGCAGCCCGGGCGTTGTTACGGTTTACGCCCCAGATATCCACGTCATAGCTGGCCGTCAGGCTGCCTTTATAGAGCGCGCCGTAAACAGGCTGGCCGGTCGCGGCAGATTGTGACCGCGCCCGCGTGCCGCTGACGCCAGCATCCAGCGACGGGAACAGGCTTCCTTCGGAGGCATACACCTGCGCCTGATACTCATTGATCCGCTCTCTGGCGATCAGCACATCGCTATTATTGCGCAGCGCCTGATCCACATACTGGTTGAGATGATTATCATGAAAATTGCGCCACCAGAGCTGTTCTGCCGGGCTGGCGGGGCCAGCCGTGGCGCGCCACTGGGCCGGGATCTGCAGCGAGGGTTTGGCCGGCGTGACGTCCACCGACTGGCAGGCAACAAGGGCCACGGCGATCGTCAGCGCCGCCATCGGACGAAGAGTCATTTCTCCTCCTCCGTATTGATCGTCACCTGGACCGACATTCCCGGGCGCAGCAGGGCAGACGCCTCCGGTTTACCCAGCACCTCGATGCGCACCGGGATCCGCTGAGCAATCTTCACAAAGTTGCCGGTAGCGTTATCCGGCGTGATGGCGCTGAACTCGACCCCTGTCGCCGGGGAGATGCTCTCGACGCGGCCCTCATAGGCCTTGCCATTCAGGGCATCCACCGTGAACTTCACCGACTGACCCACCCGCAGGTTGGCCAGCTGCGTCTCTTTAATATTGGCAATGACCCAGTGTTGCGGTGGGACAAGGGTAGTGAGGTGGGTGCCGGCCGTCGCGTAGGCGCCCAGCCGCACCGCAATCTGCCCGAGCTGACCATCGCGCGGGGCGACAATACGGGTGTTTTGTAAATCGATTTGCGCCAGTTCCAGCGCCGCTTTAGCGTTTTCGACATCGGCCTCCAGCGAGCCGCGATTCACAATGACCGTCTGCAAATCCTGACGTGACATCTCCAGCGTCGCTTTGGCCTGGTCGATATCGGCGCTGCCCTGTGCCGCGCTCGCCAGGGCAGCATCTCGCTCACGAATCGAGAGCGAGCCGTCGGCAGTCAGATCCTTCACCCGCTTCAGGTCGGCCTGAGTTTTCAGACTCTGCGCCCGGGCGTTTTTCAGCGCCGCGTCGTTACGCAGGATCACCGCTTCGGCACTTTTACGCTGTTGCTGGTTATTTTTCAGCGCCGCGATTTTCATCGCCAGCTGCGCCTCGGCCTGATGTACGCGCTGACGATAGATGCGGTCATCAATCTGCAGCAAGAGCTGACCCTTTTTTACCCGGTCAAAATCTTGTACATGCACCTCGGTGATATAGCCGTTGACCTGCGGGCTGATAAAGGTGGTCTGCCCGCGCACGTAGGCGTTATCAGTAAACTGCGTATGGCGAGTGAAAGGGGGTAATTGCCACGCGTAGAGAATCACCAGCACGCCAACGATGACGATGGCGGCGGCGGCGAACACGGATACCACGCGCAAATTGTTACGGGTATTGGCCTGCTCTTTGGCGGCATCCTGCTGACTCATAACCACTCCTGAAATAACGCATTGATCATTGTTTTAACATCCATTATTTACTGCCTGTTGCCCTTTTCAGCGCCAGCCTGGCCGTAATACGCAGCCGCAGCAATCGCCATAAAATCCAGAGCAGGGTGACGGTCGCAATTCCCGCCGTCAGAAGATAAGTATCGTTATAAGCCAGAATATTTGCCTGCAGCGTACTGACAGTTTGTAACTGGGTGGCGGCCTGGGTGCTCAGCAATGCGCTGTCGCCAATCAGGCTGCGATACATCTGGCTGTAGAGCTGCAACCGTTCATTCACCAGCGGATTCAGGGTCGTGAGTTGATCGGCCAGCATGCTGGAGTGGTACTTCTCGCGCCAGGTCTGGAAGGTCCCGAGGATCGCCGAGCCCAGCAAGCCGCCAATGTTCTGGCTCATTCCAAACAGCACCGAAAAGCTCACCAGGTTACGTGGATCGGCAATGACACCGCCAATGCCAGCCAGCATCGCAGGGGCAAGGAAGAAGGCGCTACCGAAACCGAGCAGGAACTGACTCAGCATGAGCTGATCCGGGCGGGTCAGGCTGGTGGACTGGCTATCGAGCAGCGAGGCCACAATCATCAACACCAGCGAGGTAACAATCGGCCAGGCGAGCTTTGTAGGTTTGATGGTCAGGCAACTGACGGTGATGCCGCAGGCGATACCGGCGAAGATCGACCAGGCCAGGTGGGTCATCTGCTCGTTTTGCAGTCCCACATATTGCAGCCAGCCAATCACACCGGTGTTCTGTTCCGCCAGCACAATGCGGATCAGCAGCATAATCAGTCCCAGGCGCACAATGCTGCCGCTGGAGAGCCAGCGCGTGTTCAGTAGCGGATTGCTGCGGTTGTGCTCAAAGACAATCGCCGTCACGATCAGCACCAGCGACAGCGCCAGAGACCAGCCGATCCAGGGAGTTTCAAACCACCACTCAAGCCTGCCCAGCGACAGCACCGCACACAGCAGCGCCATACCCGGCGCCAGCAAAATAAAGGTGATGAAATCTTTCTTCTCAAACACTTTTCGTCGATCGCCTGGGGGCAGCTTCAGGGCGATAACGCAGCCCAGCGAAATCAGCGCCAGTCCCAGTTCAAACAGATACAGGCCGCGCCACTCTTCTAGCTGCAACAGCTCGGTAGAGAAGAGGCGGGCGATAGGGATGGCCAGTGACGAACCGGTGATGCCGATGGTCAGGGCTTTTAAGCGGTGTTTGGCGGGCCAGGCCTGAATCTGGTAATAGATCCCAAGCGAACTCAGCGCCGCCGCCACCATGCCGTGAGCGGCGCGCACCATCAGCGCAGAGCTAAGATCATTCACAAACAGGTGAAAGAATGTCACCAGCACATAGAGCACCAAAAAACCTTCAGTGAATGCGCGCAAGCCAAACTGCTGGCGAAACTTCACCAGCAGCAAGTTAATCGAGACGTTCGTCATGACGTAGACCGCAGGTAGCCAGGCGATCTCCGTTGACCAGGCGGCAAAGGTGCCCTGCAGGTTTTGCAGGTTTGCCGAAACCATCGCATTGCCCAGCGCCCCGGTCAGGCAGACCAGCAGCCCGACAATGCCGTAAGCCACGCGTTTGGGGGTGCTGTGCACGGGAGTTGACGGCGACCCCAGCAGCATCGGTTTTTCATGGGGCTGCCACTCGCGAGGAGCATAGGGGTCGCGTTGAGGCAGGCGCATAAGGGTTGTTACCTATAGTTTTGTTGAATAGTTAGAGGGCTAATGATTCTATGTCTGACGCAATTACAAATTCAAGTGAAGATGATACGAGTCAGTTAATCAAATGTGCTGCAATTTACATGATTAGCGGGCCGGTCTGCCGCTATTTCTCTTCCAGGCACGCTTTTCCCCTCATTTTCAGCATATCCTTAATGCAGCGGCGGCAAGCCTCTACCACGCTTATCTTTTTCACTATAAGGATAGCCATAATATGAGACGCATATTCAGCTCCCTCTTTTCCAGTCCGGAATCTTTACTGCAGGTCATGAGCCAACAAGAGATCATCGAAGCCGTCGAAGACGGCGATCGTATTATTATCGATCAAGATGGTAACGCCTCGGTTAACTTCAAAAGCAAAGCGGTGCGCGAGGATTTTCTGCGTCATGTGGCTGCGCTGAAGAGGGCGTAACGTGGGAACGGCGATATTTATGGTGTTGATGGTCTGTGGATACTGGTACACCAGCCGCGACCTCTCTACCCGATTTAAGATCAAACGCTCTTTCGGTTGGGATGTCTATTTCCTTGTCGCCCTTTACGGCTGTATTTTCGTGTTGCAAGGGGTTCTGGCGACAGGGCTGCTCTGGTTACTGCTGCTGATGCTCTCCTTCCTCGCCAACAAATTCCACTTCGCAGCTGAACGCTATGCCGACTGGCAAGTGGACTTTATGAACTGGAGTTTTCTCGGTATTCAGGCGCCGGTAGTGGTGATGCTGGCTTTTGCCATCCTCTTTTGTCTCTACCGCTCAAACTGGGCCGGTAGCGCCCGGCTCGATGGCGAAGGCAGGAAATTGCTCTATAAACGGCTGGCGCAATCCAGCGGGATTGAGCAGCTGCTTTATCAATGTATGGAGGCGGGGGAGCTGGCGCTGGTGACCCTCAAGTCGCGCCGAATCTATGTCGGGATGGTGCATACCGCGAGTCTGGAATATGAAAAAACGGCCAATATCGTTCTGATCCCGATGTTAAGCGGCTACCGCGATGGCAAGACGATGAGTCTGTGTATTGAGCATAACTACAGTCGCTGGTATGCCGATCATGACATTACCCTGGATTCAGAACCCGAAAGCGCGATGGCCTTCAGAAGGGTGATTATGCTCGATCAGGTTGAGAGTCTGGCGCTTTTTGACCCTGCCAGCGCGAGTTCGCTGGAGCTGGCGCAGCGTGCCGGCGTCAATAATGAAGAGTCAGAAGGTCCAGCGGAGGAAGAAAAGCCTGATATGGCGGAGAGATGACTAACGAATAAATAAAAAAGGGCCCGAAGGCCCTTAGTCTTACTTACGGCCCAACAGCAGGCCCAGCACGACACCCACTGCACCCGCGGCAATTAAGCCACTCAGTGGATTATTTTTCACGGTATCCGTCACGTCAGTCAGGACATCGCTGGCTTTCGCAGCGTATTTACGACCCGCGCCTTTGAACTCATGCTCAGGGGAGTCGAAAACTTTACCAAATTGCTGCTGCGCAGCGCCGGCTGCTTCATCCAGTTTGTTTTTGGCTTTTTCGCCCGCATACTTTGCGTCATTATCGATATTTTGGTCTGACATAGCGTTCTCCTTTGATGTTCAGGATTAAGCATAGACCCGAATTTAGATTAGCATCGAAGAATGAGAATCATACCTGGAGCAACTCAGGTAAATAAGCCGGAGCTATGCCCGTTCCACTATCCTTATAAGGTAACCCTCGTTTCGGCTTTCAGAGAGATCCTCTGTTCATGGCCGACCTGCACGTTACCCTGAGCTAAAGAGATGGAAGGAGGTAACGATGACGCTAACAATCTTCCCGTGTTTGCCGGATAAAACGCTGGCAGCGGTAAATACCCTTGGCGTGTGGCTTGCGGAAGAGCACTTAACGCACTCGGCGGCGCCTCCACAGGCCGATCTGGTGGTGCTGGCAGGGAATGCGGTGATCCCGTCAATCGATGCGGCCTGCCGTCTGGCGGCCGATCTCAACGTTCCGCTGTTGATAAGCGGCGGTATTGGTCACTCCACCACCTTTTTATACGCCGCCATTGCGCAGCACCCGCTTTATAACAGGGTGCGGACCACCGGTAAGGCCGAGGCCGCCATCCTGGCGGAGATCGCTCAGCAGTTCTGGCATATTCCGGCTGAACGGGTGGTGATAGAAGATCAGTCCACCAACTGCGGTGAGAATGCGCGCTTTAGCTGGGCGCTGATGCAGCATCATCCGCTGCCGGCGAGCCGGGTGATTGTGGTGCAGGACCCCACTATGCAGCGCCGCACCATGGCGACCTTCGCTCGCGTCTGTCGGGATGAACCGGCTGCGCCGCAGTGGATCAGCCATCCGGGCCTCGTACCGCAGCTGCAGAACAGTGAAGATGGCCTGGTATTCAGCGGCGGTGGCGAAGGGCTGTGGCCGGTAGAGCGCTATTTATCGCTGGTACTGGGCGAGCTGCCGCGCCTGCGCGATGATATCAATGGCTATGGCCCGGCAGGACACGACTTTATCGCGCACGTTGATATTCCCCGGGATGTGGAGGCGGCCTGGCAGATCCTGCGTAACGACGCCGTTCTCACCGACGCCCTGACCAGTCGCTCACTGTTGTAATTTTCTGCCCGTTTGCGATGGCTTTTTCGCAAACGGGCATTCTTTGTTACCGTGATGTAATGACAATGGGTTGCTGACGCGATTCTTTTTTGAGATGTCTCACAAAAACAGCGCGATACAGTAGGAATGCGGGTCTGTATCTGTAGTTTTTAACAATAATTTTACTAGTTAAAAACAGTGTAATTACAGGAGCAGGTCATGACAGTACCCGTACAACATCCTATGTATATCGATGGACAGTTTGTAGCCTGGCAGGGTGATGCCTGGATTGATGTGATCAACCCGGCTACCGAAGAGGTCATTTCCCGTATTCCCGATGGTAGCGCTGAAGATGCCCGCAAGGCGATCGACGCGGCTGAACGCGCTCAGGCTGGCTGGGAAGCGCTGCCTGCTATCGAACGCGCTGGCTGGTTACGTAAAATTTCAGCGGGCATTCGTGAGCGCGCCAGCGAAATTAGCGCCCTGATTGTCGCCGAGGGCGGCAAGATCCAGCAGTTGGCCGACGTTGAAGTAAACTTTACCGCTGACTATATCGACTATATGGCCGAGTGGGCGCGTCGCTACGAAGGGGAGATCCTGCAAAGCGATCGCCCGGGTGAGAACATTTTGCTGTTCAAACGTGCTCTCGGTGTCACCACCGGCATTCTGCCGTGGAACTTCCCGTTCTTCCTGATTGCCCGCAAACTGGCGCCGGCGCTGCTGACCGGTAATACCATTGTCATCAAGCCGAGCGAGTTCACGCCGAATAACGCCATCGCCTTCGCTAAAATTGTGGATGAGATCGGCCTGCCGAAAGGGGTCTTTAACCTGGTGCTGGGTCGCGGTGAAACCGTGGGTCAGGAGCTGGCGGGCAACCCGAAAGTGGCGATGGTCAGCATGACCGGCAGCGTAGGAGCGGGCGAGAAGATCATGACCGCAGCGGCGAAAAACATCACCAAAGTTTGCCTGGAACTGGGCGGTAAAGCCCCGGCCATCGTGATGGATGATGCTGACCTGGAGCTGGCGGTAAAAGCTATCGTCGATTCACGGGTGATCAACACCGGGCAGGTCTGTAACTGCGCCGAGCGCGTGTATGTCCAGAAAGGGATTTACGACCGCTTTGTCAATCGCCTGGGCGAGGCGATGAAAGCCGTGCAGTTCGGCAATCCGGCCGAGCGCAACGATATTGCTATGGGGCCGCTGATCAACGCCGCGGCGCTGGAGCGCGTCGAGCAGAAAGTGGCGCGCGCGGTGCAGGAGGGGGCGAAAGTGGTGCTCGGCGGTAAAGCGGTAGAGGGCAAGGGCTATTACTACCCGCCGACGCTGCTGCTGGACGTGCGCCAGGAGATGACCATCATGCACGAAGAGACCTTCGGTCCGGTGCTGCCGGTGGTGGTGTTCGACACCCTGGACGATGCGCTGGCCATGGCGAACGACAGCGACTACGGTCTGACCTCGTCTATCTACACCCAGGATCTCAACGTAGCGATGAAAGCCATCAAAGGGCTGAAGTTCGGCGAAACCTACATCAACCGCGAAAACTTCGAGGCGATGCAGGGCTTCCACGCCGGCTGGCGGAAATCGGGGATCGGCGGGGCGGATGGCAAACATGGTCTGCATGAGTATCTGCAGACGCAGGTGGTCTATTTGCAGTCCTGATAGCAACGGCTACCCGAAGTTAGTTATGCCTGGCAGTTAAGCACGGTGGAAGGGTTCCGTTCACCCCAGAAGAGATGGCTGAGTGAACGGAATCTTTCCACTTGAGTGACGTAGAAATACCGGATTGCTTAACTGACGGGCATGACAACCACCAGGTGGCCGTTTTACCTATACCTTTGTCCCAATCCAGTTCATCATCAATTCCGGCCAGATGGCCGCCGGCAATCCCTGCGCATCGCGTATGCCGAATCCATGCTTGCCGCGCTCAAACAGATGCATCTCCACCGGTACGCCCAGCCGACGCAGGGCGTTAAACATCACCAGACTGTTCTCCACTTTTACTGCCGGATCGTCCACGGCATGCAGCAAAAACGTGGGCGGGGCGTCGGCACTGGCGCGATCTTCCAGCGAGTAATGGCGAATCTGTTCCGCGGTTGGCGTATCTCCAATCAGCTCATGGCGCGAACCGGGATGGTCGATATCTGCGTGCATCGTGATCACCGGGTAGACCAGCGCCATAAAGGCCGGGCGGGCGTCATGCTCGTCGATGGCATCCCGCGGTGTGTAGACCGGTTCATCATGCCGCGTACCGAGGCTCGCGGCGACGTGCCCCCCCGCCGAGAAGCCGAGTACGCCGATGCGGCTTGCGTCGAGCTTCCACTCGGCCGCTCTGGCGCGAAGGGTGCGCATGGCGCGTTGCACGTCGGCCAGCGGCGCATTGGCACCCTCCTCGTGGCCGTCGCCGGGCATCCGGTAGGTCATCACAAACAGGGTATAACCGCGCTGATTAAAGAACGAGGCGAGGGCGCTGCCCTCTTTATCCAGCACCACGCGGCGATAAGAGCCACCCGGTGCAACCAGGATCCCCACGCCGTTCGGCCGGGCAGGGGCATAGACGGTGATCTGCGGAGCGCGCACCCCGGTCACGGAACGATCGTAGTCAGAGGTGCCAGTATGTTTCGGTTCGGGGGTAAAGACCGCATCGCTGGCGGCGGCACCCGGCGCTTCGCCTTCGGGCCAGATGTGGAAGGTCGTAGCCTGACTGACGGCCTGCGCCATCTGGCGTTCAAGTGTTTCGCGGCTGAGTGATTCCATAACAACGCTCCTTCTGAAGTAAGTGGTTGTTATAACAGAGTCACGAAAGGGAAAACTTGCACCTATTCACAAGGCGCGGACAGCAGGGCTGCCCGCGATGCGATTACAGTGCGGCAAATTTATCCAGCGTGCGCACCAGCTGGGTGACAAAGCCATATTCGTTGTCATACCAGGCAACGGTTTTTACCAGTTGCACATCACCGGCGTCGGTCACTTCGGTCTGGGTGGCATCAAATACCGAACCAAAATGCGAGCCGATCATGTCGGAAGAGACAATCTCTTCGTCGGTATAGCCGAAGGACTCATTGCCCTCGGTGGCTTTTTTCAGCGCCTGGTGGATCTCCTCCACGGTCACTTTTTTCTCCAGAATCGAGACCAGTTCAGTCACGGAGCCGGTCTTCACCGGTACGCGCTGGGCGTGACCCTTCAGTTTGCCGCTTAGCGCCGGGATCACCAGCCCAATGGCCTTCGCCGCGCCAGTGGTATGGGGAATAATATTCTCTGCCGCCGCCCGGGAAGCGCGCAGATCCTTACCGCGCGGGCCATCCACCAGCGCCTGGGTGCCGGTATACGCGTGGATGGTGGTCATGGTGCCCACCTTTATGCCGAATGCGTCATGCAGCACTTTGGCCAGCGGCGCCAGGCAGTTGGTGGTGCAGGAGGCGACGGAGATAATGGTGTCGCTGGCGTCGATGGTGTCGTCATTAACGTTAAAGACGATGGTTTTCATCTCCCCGGCCGGCGCAGAGATCAGCACTTTTTTCGCGCCCGCATCAATATGTGCCTGTGATTTTTCTTGAGAGGTGTAAAAACCGGTGCACTCCACCACCAGATCGACCCCGGCCGCTTTCCACGGAATATGGCTCGCCTCTTTTTCGGCATACACCGAGATCGATTTTCCATCGACAATCAGCGAATCTTCGGTGAAATCCACACTCCAGGGGAAGGGGCCATAGTTTGAATCGTGCTTTAACAGGTAGGCCAGAACTTTGGGGGAGGTTAAATCGTTAATTGCGACTACGGTGTTACTGTCTTTCGTCTCCAGCAGGCGGCGAAGTACCAGGCGTCCAATGCGTCCAAATCCGTTAATACCAATTTTACTCATGGTGTGCTCCTGAATGAACGTAACGATACGTTGAACCTCTCCAGGATTAGACTATGAATCTTGCCAGGGCAACTGAATATGCTTCATGTGACGGGAAGTTTTTGAAAATCCATAGAGAAAACTTAATGAATTTTTAAGTAAAGGTGGTTATGTTGACGCTTTCGACGTTTCGTTCAGGAAAATGTATGCGCAATAAATATACCGGCCTGCAAATCAGCATTCACTGGCTGGTCTTTCTGCTGGTGATCGTGGCCTACTGCGCCATGGAGTTCCGCGGCCTGTTTCCGCGCTCGGCCCGCCCGGTCATTAACATGGTTCACGTCTCTTGCGGCATCTCTATTCTGGTGCTGATGGTGACGCGCCTGCTGGTGCGCCTGAAATACCCGGCGCCGCCTATCGTGCCGAAGCCGAAATCGATGTATATCGGGCTGTCGCATCTGGGGCATCTCCTCATTTATCTGCTGTTTATTGCGCTGCCGCTGATTGGGCTGGTGATGATGTATAACCGTGGCAATACCTGGTTTGCTTTTGGGCTGGGTATGCCGCACGCGGCAGAGTCCAATTTTGAGGTGGTGGATCTGCTGAAGAGCTGGCATGTCACCCTCGCGAAGGCGGGTTACTTTATTATTGGCATTCACGCCTTTGCCGCGCTGCTGCACCACTATTACTGGAAAGACAACACCCTGCTGCGTATGATGCCGAAAAAGCGTTCCTGACCGCACACCAGGCGCCGTTCAAACCCGCTCCCCGTAGCGGGTTTTTGTTTTTCTCGCGCCAGTTCACATTTTCATCTTTCGCGCTGGGTATTTTACGCCTAAAGGGTATATCTATAATAGAAACACTGTCGCGCGTTCATCCTGTCCGGCATTTGCTGGTATGATCGTCAGGCCGCTTCGCGTTCCACCGCCCGCCAGTCGGCACCCTGCAAAGGAGAGAGTATGAACCCCTCAGCTCAGCCCTCATTAGATCGCGCGGTATCCGAAAAGGAGATCCCCGTGGCCCGCAAACTCCGTAAGGTGCTGCTCGCCACCGGCGTTGGCCATTTTGTCGAATGGTTCGATTTTGGGCTTTACGGTACGCTGGCCGCGATTATTGGCCTGCAGTTCTTTCATGCGGAGAGCCCCGCGGTGGCGCTGCTGTCGTCGTTTGCGGTATTCGGTGCCGGCTTTGTCATGCGCCCGCTTGGGGGACTCTATTTCGGCTCGCTTGGGGATCGCATAGGCCGACGCAAGGTACTGGCGACGGTGATCCTGCTGACCTCTGGCGCGACCTTTGTAATGGGGCTGCTGCCCACGTTTTCGCAGATTGGCATCACCGCCACGGTGCTGCTGGTGATCACCCGCCTGATTCAGGGATTTGCCGCCGGGGGCGAAAGCGCCGGTGCGACCACGTTCCTTGCGGAATATGCGCCTGACGCGCGCCGCGGTTACTTTACCTGCTGGATAGACAACTTTGGATTCATGGCCTTTGTTGCCGGTTCCGGGCTGGTGTTCTTGCTTACCGCAGGGTTGGGTGAGGCGGCAATGAACGACTGGGGCTGGCGCATTCCGTTTTTGATCGCCGGGCCGCTGGGTTGGGTGGGGCTGTACCTGCGAAACCAGCTTGAAGACTCCCCCGAATTTCTCGAAACGCTCAAGAGCGGTAAAACCGAAGCCGCGCCGCTGCATGCTGCCGTAACCAAAGCCTGGGGCGCGCTCTTCTTCTGCGTCGGTTTTGTGGTGATCAAAGCGGTAGGGCACTGGACGCTGCAAACCTTTATGCCCAGCTATCTCTCTACCGAGATGCACTATTCGAAGCTGGATTCTTATGCCATCACCACCCTCGGGCTGTTTGGCATTGCGGTCATGGTGCCTTTTATGGGGTATCTCTCGGATAAATTTGGCCGTAAGCCGCTAATGCTGGCCGGGTGCGCCGGTTTTATCCTCTTTACTTACCCGGCAATGATGGTAATGGCCAATGGCGATATGCTCTCTGCGGTGCTGGCCATGCTGCTGCTGGGGGCCTTTATCGCCGCCTTCGATGGCGCCTGCAGCGCGGCAATGGCTGAGCTGTTTCCTACCCGTATTCGTTACGGTGGGATGGCGATTGCTTACAACCTGGCGGTGGCCTTCTTTGGCGGCATCACGCCGTGGTTCTCTGCTTACCTGATGACCGCGACCGGCAATCCATTCTCGCCAGCGCTGTATGTGATGGGCGCGGCGCTTATCACCTTCCTGACGGTACTGCGCGCCAGAGAGACGGCAGGGCTGCCGCTGCGCCGCTAAGGCCATAAAAAAAGCCCGGAGTGACGCTCCGGGCTAAGCAAAAAACACAAAACGCATTTCACTACTCAACAGCTGATTACTTGATTTCACGTCTGGCCATGGTGTCTACCAGCCAGTTCTGGAGCGGGTCGAGCTCCAGCGTAGATTCGTGGGTAGGGTCGTCCAGCTTTCTGGCGACCTGCATCCCGGGGCCACTTTCCGGCGAACGGAGCAACTCGCTATCACCCGCCATCATCCAGCCAACATCGTCACCGCAACGATGACTGTTACGCACATTACGAACTCGTCGTCTTAAATGCAGCATAATCAACCTCCGCAAATTCAATCAGGTCTCAGGGCATTTATTTACGCATATTTACGCACGGTGCTTAATTTATTTCTGGCTACCATTAAGAGCGGCCAAAGAATATATTGGAACTGTTATTCTGCAGCTTTACGACCACCGCCGCGGCTATTTTGTCCGCCTTTTTTGCCCGCTTCAGATGCGCGCTGTGGATCGTTTTTAAAGTTGCCGCCACTGCGCTGTCCACCTTTGCGCCCGGCCGCGGACGCACGCTCACGGTCTGCTGCAAAATTACCGGAACCGCCTCGATGTGTTGTCATAAACGTTCTCCTGATTTCAATATAGATATTCCAGTGTAGGGAATGAAACACTCCGCAAGGTTGCAGAAATAAATGTAGACCGAACGGTGAAATGATCAAGTAAGCCAGCCGGAGCGTTATTTTAGTGCGCATTAAATATTCTAAGAATATATCGCTGTAGATAAAGGAGTTAGCGTGGGAAATATAAGTTTCGCCTGGTTTACCGCCCTGGGGGAGGAGTGAAAAACCTGACAAAAGTGAAGGTTTTGTGGGAAATTAAGATTTGTCCTGGATGTGCTAACGCCGATTCCGGAGGCACGCAGGGTGACGTTTTCTGCGGTTGAACTGTCAATTGCGCGCCAGGCCGCGGTGTACGACGCATGGATAAATCTGTCAGAAAATCTGAACGGATTGATAAATGCGTAGGAGGCAATTTCTCTTTGCTACCCTTTATAGCCGTTTTCTTATTCATTTCAGTTGTCATGATTAGCCTGCTGTTTTTTTATTCTGCCCCGGATTTACAAATTTTAATTTTCTGCAAAGAGAAACAGTTAGCTGCGGCCTGGCGAAAGCATAACCAGCCGCGGCAAAAATGCTGCTTGCTCGTCTTCGTCATTGAAACTACTGTATATAAAAACAGTATAAGAGGCGTGTATAATGATGTTGTACAGACCCGCAGAGTTGCGCGAAGTAATAGCGCTCCCCCTTTTTAGTGATTTAGTTCAGTGTGGCTTCCCCAGCCCGGCGCAAGATTATGTCGAGCAGCGTATCGATCTGAATGCACTTTTAATCCAGCACCCCAGCGCGACCTATTTTGTGAAAGCAGCGGGGGATTCGATGATTGACGCCGGGATTGGCGACGGCGATTTGCTGGTGGTTGATAGCGCCAGAAAGGCGGACCACGGAGATATCGTGATTGCCGCCATTGAAGGCGAATTTACGGTGAAGCGCCTGCAGCTGCGCCCCCGGATCCAGCTCAACCCCATGAACAGTGCCTACTCACCGATTGTGTTCGGCAGCGAAGCGTCGCTCGATATCTTCGGCGTGGTCACCTATATCATCAAAGCGACCCACTAGCATGTTTGCCCTCTGTGATGTGAATTCATTTTACGCGTCATGTGAAACCGTCTTCCGCCCGGATCTTCAGGGACGGCCGGTGGTGGTGCTGTCGAATAATGACGGCTGTGTGATTGCCCGCAGCGCCGAAGCAAAGGGGCTGGTAACAATGGGAGCGCCGTACTTTAAGCAGAAAGAGATTTTTCGCCGGCATAACATTGTGGCCTTCAGCAGCAACTACGAGCTGTATGCCGATATGAGCGCCAGGGTGATGGATACCCTGGAGCTGCTGACGCCGCGCGTAGAGATCTACTCCATCGACGAAGCCTTTTGCGACCTGACGGGGGTACGTAACTGCCGTGACCTCACGGAATTTGGCAAGGAGATCCGCGCCACCGTGAAGCAGCATACTCACCTGACCGTCGGGGTCGGAATTGCACCCACGAAAACGCTCGCCAAGCTGGCGAATCATGCGGCAAAAAAATGGCAGACCCAGACGGGCGGCGTGCTGGATCTGTCGAATATTGATCGTCAGCGCAGGCTAATGGCCGCGCTGCCGGTCGAGGAGGTCTGGGGCGTGGGGCGACGCATCGGCAAGCGGCTGGAGGCGATGGGGATCCGCACGGCGCTGGATCTGGCCGATACCCACATCGGGGTGATCCGCAAACATTTCAGCGTGGTACTGGAGCGTACCGTGCGGGAACTGCGCGGGGAATCGTGTCTGGGGTTTGAAGAATTTGTTCCCGACAAGCAGGAGATCGTCTGCTCGCGCTCCTTTGGTGAGTGGGTGAGCGACTATGAGTCAATGCGCCAGGCGATATGCAGCTATGCCTTTCGCGCGGCGGAAAAGCTGCGTAAAGAGCATCAGTACTGCCGGTTTATCTCCGCCTTTGTGAAAACTTCGCCCTTTGCCCTGAACGAGCCCTATTACGGGAACAGCGCCTCGGTAAAATTGCTGACGCCCACCCAGGACAGCCGTGACATCATCAACGCGGCGACCCGCTGTCTGGATAAAATCTGGCGAGAAGGGCATCGCTATCAAAAAGCGGGGGTGATGCTGGGCGATTTTTTCAGCGTGGGTGTGGCGCAACTGAATCTCTTTGATGAAGCGCCGCCCCGGCATAACAGCGAAGCGTTAATGACGATAATGGATAAGATGAATGAGAAAGGGCGCGGCACGCTCTATTTTGCCGGGCAGGGGATTCAGCAGCAGTGGCAGATGAAGCGGGAGATGCTCTCACCGCGGTATACGACCCGAATAGGGGATTTGCTGCGCTGTCGTTAAACCGATGAGTGCCATCCAGGTTCGCCGTAAAGGCGGACGTAAGAAGACGATACTCAAAGCCCTACGCCCGGTACTGGCGTAGGGCTTATCCATGACAGGGCCGACAGGCCTCAGACTGTCGCCTTTCCGGTTGCCATGCCCGGCACCAGGATGATTTTGCGACACATCTCTTCTTTCTTTTCAAAGATCTCATACCCGCGTGCCGCCTCTTCCAGAGGAAGATGATGGGTAACAATCTCTTCTGGCGTCAGCAAGCCTTGCTCAATCAGATTCAATAAGTCCGGTAAGTAGGCATGCACATGCGTCTGCCCCATTTTGAAGGTCAGCCCTTTATCGAACGCATCGCCAAACATAAACGCATGAATGAAACCGGCGTATACGCCCGGCACGCTGACGATCCCGCCCCGGCGAACCGCGGCGATACACTGTCTTATCGCTTTCCCGCTGCTGCCTTCAATTTTCAGGTTACTGAGCACCGTCTCGGTGAGGCTGCCTTTCGCTTCAAAACCAACGGCGTCAATTACGGCATCGACGCCACGATGGCCCGCGGTGTTCTCAATAATCCACTGGGCCGGATCGTCGTTTTTATCGAAATTGACAGGAATGGCACCATAACGCTGTTTCGCAAATTCGAGCCGGTAGTCGTTATGATCGATGATGAAAATCTGCTCTGCGCCACTGAGGCGGGCACAGGCTGCGCTTAAGAGCCCGACAGGCCCGGCACCATAGATCGCCACGCTTGAACCCTGTGTGACTTCGGCATTCTTAACCGCTTGCCAGGCCGTAGGCAGAATATCTGAAAGGAAAAGCACTTTTTCATCGGACAGGGTGTCAGGGACTTTAAATGGCCCGGTATTAGCCTTCGGCACCCGGACATATTCCGCCTGGCCGCCGGGGATGCCACCATACATATCGCTATAGCCAAACAGCGCGGCGGGCGGGGTAATGCCCTTACGGTTTAGGATTGCGCCCCTGCCGCTGTTGGTACTTTCACATGCCGCGTATTGATGCAGATGGCAGAAGAAGCAATCGCCGCAGGCGATAACAAACGGCACCACCACCCGATCGCCTTTTCGCACCGCAGTGACCTGCGACCCGGTTTCAACGACTTCACCCATAAATTCATGGCCAAAGATATCGCCATGGTGGGTGCCGGGAATTTTTCCGCGATACAAGTGAAGGTCTGAACCGCAGATGGCCGTCGCCGTCACGCGAAGGATAATGTCATCAGCTGCCTGCAGCCCAGGATCGGGCTGATTGTCGACGCTGACATGATGAGGACCATGGTAGGTAAGTGCTTTCATTAATGATTCTCCAGTGAATATTCGATTGCGAGTTCAGGAGGAATATTCATTCAGGGATGCTGGCAGAATGAATCTTATTAACTATAAAGCCTAGAGCAAAAGTCACGCATTCACCTAAAAAACCTGACGGGAGAGATTAACCTCTTTGTATTCAATGGCTTTCTGCAGCGTAAATAATCGGTTATTAACGCAGCGGTAATATGGAAGTATTAAGCGAAGCGCAGATTGAGTTTGTGGCTATTACCGCTTCCCTTTTAATTTAAGTATTCCAGCCATGAGAGTAATCCTAATATTCTGGCAACGAGCGAACCTTTATGGTGGTATTTCATTAAAGCGATGCGGTAAGGCGAGATATAATAAGAAAAGTCTGGTGCGCCTTAGCGAAATATAGAGTTGACTGTTTATAGATAGGGGCTAAATTTAACTATCGAACGACGAGCGATACAAATGAGAAGGCCTATTTGTATCTACTGACATAAACGAAACGAAAGAGGTTTAAGATATGGCAGAACATCGTGGTGGTTCCGGTAATTTCGCTGAAGACCGTGAAAAGGCCTCTGAGGCCGGACGTAAAGGCGGTCAGCACAGCGGCGGGAGTTTCAAGAACGATCCGCAACGTGCGTCGGAAGCAGGGAAAAAAGGGGGGCAGAACAGCCACAGCGGTGGCCGTAGCTCTGGTAAGTCATAATTCCCTGAACTGATAGTGATATCAGATAAAATACTGCGAGTCTTTTGGCTCGCAGTTTTATTTTGTGCAGGCAGAGCTGAAGAGCCAGGCTGGCAATGGTGTAAGTATTTTTAATAAATAAGGCCTGCAGGGCACTTATAACCGGGTGCGGAAATAAAATTTATAAAGGGTGTGCGTATACTGAAAGTGCATTTGTATTAAAAATGCCCGGCCGTTGGTATGTGTAACCTTTGTTTTAGCCGTTCTGTCCAGGCTAGAGTAGTTAGGGGAAAAAAGCCGCTAAGCGGCTTATATCAATTTGAGGATCGGCATTTGCGACACCAGCTTTGATTCGTGGCACCGCTGGGAATGGTCCTGAAACCAAATAATGTAGCAAGCTGCGCTGCAGTGTGTGCTGTCACAGACCTGCAGTTAGGGCATGTATGAGGCAGCTTTACTGTTCCAGTCATGATTATCTCCTTATGCGTCGCCGCGCTCTTTGAGGATTTTCACAGCAACACTCTTCTCTATGCTGCTAGCTGAGCCAAAAAATCCTTCTGACTTGATTAGGCGTTTGATATCGTCACTGTTTTTACTTTCAAGACGCATCTTAGTTGCCTGCATTTCATTGACCTGCTTTTCGAGTGCATTTGCAGCACCCTTGGCTATCTGTCCTGCCGTTTTCCAGAAACCCATACCCGAACTCCATTGTAGGGAGTACATTGCTGCATTTATCGGCATCATTGAAAAAAACTTTATATTTGCTACAGGACGAAAAGCAGGGGCTAATGATATTTTGACCTGCTGCCCGTTGATTAATACACCGCTATGTTAATAATGTTCGCTCCTCGCTCCTCGCTCCTCGCTCATTACGGAACATTTACCTCCCTTCGAGAGAGAGCCCCTTTCTGGCTCAGCCAAAATAGAGTAACTACTGCCAGGATTCAAAAGACCCCTGCGCGCAACCCCATAACGTACTGCAATCCCTTTCCCGAACGCCTATCCACAGAACCCCCATCCCGCGAGGGATGTTTACATAACGCAAATCGCAATTGTAAATATTCATATTTTCTTTGTAAGGTTATTTGAAGTTCACGGCTTTTAAATCTACTCTTATTTTTCATCGCGAAATTACTCAGGGGCTCATAGAAGCCTTATGACAGGCACAAAAGAGTATCAGAACAGCAATGAAAGGGGTTTTATGGAGTGGAAGATAGTTGAGATTGTTGCCAGCCCGGATACGGGTACGATTTTTGCAAAGGTAGAGACACCCTATGGTCTGAATTATATCCTGTGGTTCAAAGGGGATTATTACGTAAGTACCGGGGAAGTCGTCACGATGACTGAAAAGGGATCCTGATTGATAATCGACGGAAACGCGTATGGATTTCACATGCAATGCCTTATTCATCAATACGTTGGCTGGGTTTTCGGATGAAGAATGAATGTCCGGGTAACCGCCGGGAAGTGGGTCAGGTATGCGATCGTGAATTGCCGTGCCAGTTTAAACATTGCCCCTTTGGACTCATGAGGGACAACGCAGTGAGTTATTATTCTTTGAAAATTAACAATTCTGGAAGAAATACTCTCTGAGTTACAACTCATCGGTACCGTATTCGTCGTCATGTGCCCCGGGCAAAATGGTTAATAGGGGATAGCGTGAGCAAGGGAAGTTGTTGACTGTCGAGGGGGCGGGGCTTTCTCAAAAGGGATTCAGCTTATCTTATGAGAAACACCCATTCCCCGCTCAACACCGATCTACTACACAGCTAAACCACGACCTCATCGCCATAGCGGTCGGATTTACACCATGCCATTGTTACCATGCCGTAAAAAGGCCGGACGTTGATTCAGTTTTTCAAACCATACGTCGATAGCGGGCACATCAGGATGGGGGAAGGGCGTCATTTTCCAGCGATTCACCGATAACCCGAGCACAATATCCGCGAGGGTAAAGGTGTCACCTGCGACCCAGGCGCCGGTACGCTGAAGTTGTTGTTCAACGATATCAATACAGTGATTCCATTCGGTAATGCCGTTGGCAATCGCGTTTTGATCGTTAAAGGCGGGGTTTTTACGGGCAAGCGCCGGAAAGGCATAGCGCCAGGCGTTGTTAAACTCCGACGCCTGCCAGTCCATCCAGTGCTCAACATTCGCTGCCGCCTGCGCTTCGAGAGGAAGCAGGTCATCGCGGCTGGCTTTGCGCGCCAGATAGCGGCAAATCGAATTGGACTCCCACAGCACGAACCCCTCATCAACAATGACCGGCACCATGGCATTGGGGTTAAGGGCTTTGAACTCAGGCGTTTGGGTTGAGGCAAAACCGCTGCCGTAATCTTCCTGAAGATAATCGATGCCCGCCTCTTCACAGGTCCAGAGCACCTTACGCACGTTGATGGATGATTTTTTTCCCAAAATTCTGAGCATGCTGCGAGCCTCCTCGACTATTTTTTCTTGCCAATCATCGCTTTTAAATCGGCAAAGGGATTGTATGTTGCCGCCCCGATATCTTTTTGCGCATCTTCACCCGCCACTACCGTGGAGCCGTACTGGTCCGCCTCGGTGTATTTCGAGTGTTCATGATCATGGCAAAACAGGCACAGCAACTCCCAGTTGCTGCCATCGGGCGGGTTATTGGTATGGTCGTGGTCGATATGGTGGACGGTTAATTCGCGCAGGTTGGAGTAGACAAACTCGCGCGAGCAGCGTCCACATACCCAGGGATAAATTTTTAAGGCTTTTTCGCGGTAGCCGCTTTCCAGCTGCGTGTAGTTTTTTGGGATCAGCGCCATGGCAGATGTTACCTGTGGTAATAAATTTGCTGACCACGATAACCGAAAAGGGGGCAGAAGGAGAATGCTGTGCGGTAGAGAAAACCGCTTTTAATTCACCTTTGCCCACGATGGTGGCTAATTATCTTCCGGCGAGCTCAGCGCGCACGATGTCGGCACCTGCGCTTAAAGCATGGAGTTTGCCATTGGCAACCCGGCGGGAGAGGGGAGTCATCCCGCAGTTGGTCGAAGGATAAAGTTTATCGGCATCAACAAACTGCAGCGCTTTTCGCAACGTATCCGCCACCTCTTCCGGCGTTTCGACCGTATGGGTTGCGACGTCGATTGCCCCGACCATCACTTTTTTACCGCGGATCAGTTCGAGCAGATCCATTGGTACGCGCGAGTTATGGCATTCCAGGGAGATAATATCGATGCTGGAGGTTTGCAGTTTAGGGAAGGCCTCTTCGTATTGTCTCCACTCAGAACCCAGCGTCTGTTTCCAGTCGGTGTTGGCTTTAATGCCATAGCCGTAGCAAATATGCACTGCGGTTTCGCATTTCAGCCCTTCAACGGCCCTTTCTAATGCCGCGATACCCCAGTCATTTACTTCATCAAAGAAAACATTAAAAGCAGGTTCATCGAACTGGATAATATCGACGCCAGCCGCTTCTAACTCTTTCGCTTCCTGATTCAGGATCTTCGCAAATTCCCAGGCCAGCTTTTCGCGGCTTTTATAATGGGCATCGTAAAGCGTATCGATCATGGTCATCGGGCCGGGCAGAGCCCACTTAATGGGCTTATGGGTTAACTGACGTAAAAAACGGGCATCTTCCACGAAAACCGGTTTTTGGCGCGCAACAGCCCCTACCACGGTAGGAACGCTTGCGTCATAGCGGTTACGAATTTTCACGACTTCGCGTTTTTCAAAATCTACGCCGCTCAGGTGTTCAATAAAGGTCGTGACAAAGTGCTGACGCGTCTGCTCACCATCGCTGACGATATCAATCCCGGCACGGAGTTGATCAAACAGGGCCAGGCTCAGCGCATCTTTTTTCCCCTCGATTAACTCTTCATTTTGCAATTTCCAGGGGGACCACAGTTTCTCGGGCTCCGCCAGCCAGGAAGGTTTCGGTAAGCTGCCAGCCGTTGAAGTGGGAAGCAAGATTGTCATAATAAATCGCCTTGTACTTTCGGTTAATTAAAGAGCGTAATGCGCAGACCACTGCTCAAGAACATGCTTATAGGGTTTGATAAAGTGCTCTTCAGTAAATTTGCCTTGCTCAATAGCCAGTTGGCTCCGCTCTTCCCGGTCATAAACAATTTTCGTTAATGAGTGATCCTGGTGAGTCAGGCTGGGTTGATAGAGCTGGCCTGCCGCGGAGTTAGCATTGTAAATTTCGGGGCGGTAGATTTTCTGAAAGGTCTCCATCGTACTGATGGTGCCGATCAATTCCGGATTGGTGTAATCACGCAGTAAATCACCGGTAAAATAGAAGGCTAACGGCGCGACGCTATTTTTGGGCATGAAATAGCGAACCTGCAGCCCCATTTTATTGAAGTATTGTTCAGTGAGTGACACGCCATTCTGCGCATATTCATGACCCAGAACCGGATGTTCATTGCCCGTACGGTGATAAATATCTTTACTCGATACACTCAGGCAGATCACCGGCGCCTTTTTGAAGTGCGCTTTATACGCGTCTGAATGAATAAAGTGCTTAAAGATATTGCCGTGCAGATCGCCAAAATTATCCGGAATGCTGAAGCCGGGCTTGTCTTTGTTGTGATCCAGCAGCACGACGCTGAAGTCATAATCGCGGACATACGAGGAGAAGTTATTCCCCACAATGCCCTCTGTGCGTTCATGCGTTTTATGGTCGAGGATCCAGGTTCTCAAAACTTCGATTGCCGGGAAGCTTTCGCCGTTTGGCCCCAGATTCATCTCAACGGAAATAATATCCAGTTCGATGGAATAGCGATCGCCTTTTGGATTATCCCAGTGCGCCAGGGTATTAAAACGATTATTCATCATCACCAGCGTATTGCGCAGATTCTCCTGACGATTATCCCCTCTGGCGAGATTGGCAAAGTTAGTGGTAATACGCGTATTCTCAGAGGGGTTATAGTTCTCATCGAAACGGCTGCTTTTAATCGTAAAGGTGAAATCAGTATTCATCGCAATTCGGTATCCTGGACGTCATAAGAAAAGGACATTGAGAAGAGCCTTGACTGTGCGCAAGTTAGCTCAATGCGATCTTCTTGTTATTAATTGGTTAATAGGGATATTTTATGCCAGAGCCTCGGGAGGAGTGAAAGCGACTAAATTTCACGACAACATGAGTTCTCTTCATGTTCGGGAAAGGTGTAGGGTGGTCTCATCCGGACAATGTTTAGCATCAAGGAGAACACGCATGCAGATACCCGCGTTAACCACAGAGCGTTTGCTATTAAAACCGCTGGTCGAGGATGATGCCCGGCAAATTCAGCACGCTTTTCCCCGTTGGGAAATTGTGCAGTATCTGGTCTCAACGGTGCCCTGGCCTTACCCCGATAATGGCGCGGAGTATTATGTGAATCAGGTTGCCCTCCCTGACGTGGCAAAGGGTATTGCCTGGTTCTGGTCAATCCGCCGCCGTGAAGATCCCGATACGCTTATCGGGCTGATCTGTTTATATGATGTGGAGGATAATAACCGGGGCTTTTGGCTGGTCCCTGAATGGCAAGGGCAGGGATATATGCGTGAAGCCAGCGAGGCCGCAACGGATTACTGGTTTAATATCTTGAATGGGCCGGTATTACGTGCACCAAAAGCCGTAGTTAATAGCCGCTCAAGGCAAATATCAATTCGAAGCGGTATGCGGCTGATTAAAACCGAAAAGAAACAGTATGTCAGCGGACTTCTGAACTCAGAAATATGGGAAATTACCCGCGATGAGTGGAACGCCAGGCGTCTACTCGGATAAAACAGTAATAATAAGGCCCCCACGCCCCCACTAAATATTCATGGAATTTATGATGATGGCCGCGCTATCAGACGATATATCCCTCAACGCCATAGATTTACGTTAAGGTAGAGGTTCAATACGCCTGACTGGAGGGGCCTATCCCCAACATCAAGTTTGAATGTCCGGTTTGCACGAGTAAGAGATTCTATTTCACCTCTTTTGGCGGCTCGTTACATAACCAACCTCATGGTGCAGTGTGCTCCATCTGTGGAACCCGACTCACCACGCATTCATGTGTGCCGAAACTCCGCCGCCGGCGGTGGCCAAAACAAGTGCCGTAAATGGAGGCCTCACGAGAGGCCTCTCTGGAACGTCATCTTCCCCCTCATAAATCATCACTCCCACATTAAAACCGGTAGAAAGTTACGGTTTACAGCCGTTCATAACCTATATAGTATACCCCCCTACAGTATATGGAGGGCGTATGCCGCATTCACCCGAAGATAAAAAACGTGTCCTTACCCGCGTTCGCCGCATTCGTGGGCAGGTTGATGCCCTTGAGCGCGCGCTGGAATCCGGGGAGCCCTGCCTGTCCATCCTGCAACAGATTGCCGCGGTGCGCGGTGCTGCGAACGGGCTGATGGGCGAAATGGTCGAAATTCACCTCAAAGATGAGCTGGTCACGGGTGAAACCACCCCGGACCAGCGGGCAGTACGGATGGCAGAAGTCGGCCATTTGCTGCGCTCTTATCTAAAATAAAAATCAGACATCACTAAAAGGAAAGCGTTATGAAATCACGTGCTGCTGTTGCATTTGGCCCTGGTCAGCCGCTGAAAATCGTTGAGATTGATGTCGCACCGCCGAAAAAAGGCGAAGTGCTGATCAAAATCACCCATACCGGCGTTTGCCACACCGATGCGTTCACGCTCTCGGGCGAAGATCCGGAAGGGGTCTTCCCGGCGGTGCTGGGGCATGAAGGCGGCGGCGTAGTGGTGGAAGTGGGTGAAGGGGTGACCAGCCTGAAGCCGGGCGACCATGTTATTCCGTTATACACCGCGGAGTGTGGTGAGTGTAAGTTCTGTAAATCCGGTAAAACCAACCTCTGCCAGGCGGTTCGCGCTACCCAGGGTAAAGGGCTGATGCCGGACGGTACTACTCGTTTCTCTTATAATGGTGAGCCGATTTACCACTACATGGGCACCAGTACCTTCAGCGAATACACCGTGGTGGCTGAAATCTCGCTGGCAAAAGTGAACCCACAAGCACCGTTGGATAAAGTTTGTCTGCTGGGCTGCGGCGTGACCACCGGTATCGGTGCGGTTCACAACACCGCAAAAGTGAAAGAGGGTGATAACGTCGCAGTCTTTGGCCTGGGCGGTATCGGTCTGGCGGTGATTCAGGGTGCAGTCCAGGCGAAAGCGGGGCGCATTATTGCCGTGGACACCAACCCAGAGAAGTTCAAGCTGGCGGGTGAAATGGGCGCGACCGATTTCATCAACCCGAAAGACTACGACAAGCCGGTGCAGGATGTGATCGTAGAACTGACCGACGGCGGCGTGGAGTTTAGCTTCGAATGTATCGGTAACGTCAACGTGATGCGTTCGGCGCTGGAGTGCTGCCACAAAGGCTGGGGCGAGAGCATCATCATTGGCGTGGCGGGCGCAGGTCAGGAGATCAAAACCCGTCCATTCCAGCTGGTGACCGGTCGCGTCTGGCGCGGTTCCGCTTTCGGTGGGGTAAAAGGCCGTACGCAACTGCCTGGCATGGTTGAAGATGCGATGGTGGGGAAAATCAATCTCGACCCGTTCATCACTCACCGTCTGCCGCTGGAACAGATCAACGAGGCCTTTGATCTGATGCACGAAGGTAAATCCATCCGTACGGTTATCCATTTCGGCGATAACTGATTATTCTGCCAGCGGTTTCTGCCGCTGGCATTTCTTTAATAATCTTTTCTAAAGTGTGACGTGGCTGGCGATTTTAGCCATAAGCTAATTCTCTGCCGTGCCGATGACTCTATTACGGGCGTGTTTTTTGCGCATCTTACTTATAAGAGAGTCGACGGTCATGGATACTTCATCAACGATGCGGGCGCAACACAAGTTGAGCTTCCTGCATCACATCAGGTTGCTTCCGCTGTTTTCCTCCATTCTCGGCGGCATTATTTTGCTGTTTGCCCTGAGCTCAGGTCTGGCTGGCTATTTCCTGTTACAGGCTGATACCGACCAGCAGGACGTGACATCAGAAATCGAAGTGCGCACCGGGTTGTCGAACAGCTCGAACCATCTGCGCACCGCGCGTATTAATATGATCCACGCGGGTGCGGCCAGCCGTATCGCTGAAATGGACGCAATGAAGCAAAACATCGCGGAAGCAGAGCGCCGTATTAAGCAGTCGCAAGAGAGCTTTAAAATCTATATGAACCGTGCGGTGCGTACTCCTGCCGACCAGGCGCTGGATAACGACCTCAAAGCACGTTACGAGGCCTATATTAATGGGCTGCAGCCGATGCTGAAATTTGCCAAAAATGGCATGTTTGAAGCCATCATCAATCATGAAAATGAAAGCGCCCGCCCGCTGGATGACGGGTACAACGAAATCTTGCTGAAAGCGATTAAAATCCGTACCGATCGCGCGAATCAGCTTGCCGAACAGGCGCATTCCCGTACGCAGCTCGGGCTGATGTTTATGGTGGGTGCCTTCGCGCTGGCGTTGATCTTAACCGCCATCACCTTCCTGGTGCTGCGCCGCACGGTAATCAATCCGCTGCAGCGCGCCGCTAATCGTATTGCGCATATCGCCAAAGGCGATCTGACGCTGGCCGACGACCTGACCGGGCGCAGCGAGATTGGTCGTCTGACGCAGGATCTGCAAACCATGCAGCACTCCCTGGTGAAAACCGTCGGCACCGTGCGTCAGGGGGCAGAAGAGATTTATCGCGGTACCAGCGAAATCTCCGCCGGCAATACCGATCTCTCCTCCCGTACTGAACAGCAGGCTGCGGCAATCGAAGAGACCGCCGCCAGCATGGAGCAACTGACCGCCACCGTGAAACAGAACGCGGACAACGCCCATCACGCCAGCAAACTGGCGGAAGATGCCTCAGGTAAAGCCAGCCGTGGCGGCCAGATGGTCTCCGGGGTGGTGAAAACCATGGGTAACATCTCCACCAGCTCGAAGAAAATCTCTGAGATCACCGCGGTGATTAACAGCATTGCCTTCCAGACCAACATCCTGGCGCTGAACGCGGCGGTAGAGGCGGCGCGTGCCGGTGAACAGGGGCGCGGCTTTGCCGTAGTAGCAAGCGAAGTCCGTACCCTGGCCAGCCGCAGCGCGAATGCGGCCAAAGAGATTGAAGGGCTGATTAACGAGTCCGTTACCTTGATCGATCAGGGCTCGGGTGAAGTCGTTGCCGCAGGCAACACCATGAATGAGATCGTTGAGGCGGTGAAACGCGTCACCGACATCATGCTGGAGATTGCCGCCGCATCCGATGAACAGAGCCGCGGCATTGTGCAGGTAAGCCAGGCCATTTCCGAGATGGATAAAGTCACCCAGCAGAACGCCTCGCTGGTGGAAGAAGCTTCTGCCGCCGCCGCCTCGCTGGAAGAGCAGGGCGCGCGTCTGACCGAAGCCGTAGGCGCATTCCGTCTTAACGGCGCGGCGCAAACGCGCAGCAGCACCGCCTTCACCCCCAGCGCGCCATCGACGCCGTTACGCCCGGCGGCGGTGAACGCCACTTCCAGCGATAACTGGGAAACGTTCTAATCCCATCGCGGTAAGTCGCCAGAGGGTTCATGCGTCAGTATGAGCCCTTTTTTTTCGCCTGCGGTCAGCAACAGCTATGCTCTGTGTAAGAGATGATGAGGAACGCAAAGATGCAGCTATCAATACAAATTACGCAGGTTGCCTGTATGGCGCTGCTGGTGGCGGGCTGTTCGTCAGGAGGCAGCGTCGGGATCGGCGGCGTTGGCATTGGCGGCGGCAGTAGCGGGGTGGGCGTCGGGCTCTCGTTTCCGGTGGGCGGCAGCACGGCGGATAACGATGCCCTGGCAGATTGCGAGGGAGACGTTTACCGGATCACTCCACGCTATCCGCAGCAGGCCGCGGCGCAGCAGTTTTCGGGCCGGGTCACGGTGTCATTCAACGTCAAGCTGAACGGGCGAGCGGCAGACTACAACGCGGCAGGAGATAAGGCCTTCTTCGAGGAGACGAAACGCGCCGTGCTTCGCAGCTGCTGGCCAGAGGGGGTAAGGCAGAATCTGGTGGTGAGCTACAGCAATGGCAAAGAGGTTACCTGGCAGGAGAATTCGCTGTAAAAAAACCGGCCACAAAGGTGGCCGGTTGCGGGTTGAAACGGATTACGACTTATCTGGCAGGGCGTAGGCGATGATGTAATCGCCGCGATCCGGAGACTGACGTGCGCCGCCTGCATTGATGATGATGTACTGTTTGCCGGTCTTCGGCGAAACGTAGGTCATCGGGCCGGACTGGCTGCCCACTGGCAGACGATCTTTCCAAATCTCCTTACCGGTGGCGGTATCAAACGCCCGCAGGTAGAAGTCCTGAGTGCCGGCAAAGAACAGCAGGCCAGACTGGGTAGAGAACGATGCGCCCAGGGTCGGCATCCCGATAGGGATGGGCATATGCATTCGGATACCCAGCGGACCGGTATCCTGCACCGTGCCGACCGGAACCTGCCACACCAGCTTGCCGGACTTCAGATCCACCGCCGACATGGTCCCGAATGGCGGTTTTTGACACGGGATCCCCAGCGGCGAGAGGAAGCGTTCCCGCATCGCACCGAACGGGGTGCCATCCATCGGCACAATGCCCATCTCAATACCGCTGGCGTCCTTCGCAACGTTGGCGCGCGGCACCATGTAGTTGGCCAGCCCCAGACGCATATCATTCACAAACATCAGGCCGTTGTTCGGGTCAACCGACACGCTGCCCCAGTTCATGCCGCCGAGCGATCCCGGGAACTGCAGGGAGCGATCGAGGCCAGGCGGGGTGTAGACCCCCTGATGGCGCATCTCTTTGAACTGGATACGGCACAGCAGCAAGTCAACCGGCGTTGCGCCCCACATGTCGGACTCGGTCAGGGTCTGGTTGCCAATCATCGGCATACCCACGGAGTACGGTTGGGTAGGTGAGTAACGCTCGCCTTCGACGTTGCCCGCCGGAACCGGACGCTCTTCCACTTTCGCCACCGGTTCGCCGGTTTCGCGGTTGAGCATAAAGATCATGCCCTGCTTGCTGGTCTGCACCAGCACCGGCGTGGTCCCGCCCTTGTCGTCAGGCAGATCGTACAGCAGCGGCTGAGCGGGCAGGTCAAAGTCCCACAGATCATGGTGCGTGGTCTGGAAATGCCAGCGTACTTTACCGGTGGTGGCATCTACCGCCACCACGGAGGAGCTGTATTTATCGTCCAGCGCGGTGCGCTCACCCGCATAGAAATCGGGGGTGGCATTACCGGTCGGCAGGTAGATCAGGTTCAGCTTCGCATCGTAAGACATCGCCGACCAGACATTCGGCGTACCGCGCGTATAGGTCTGGCCTTTCGGCGGCAGGCCGGTAATGTCCGGATTTCCGGGATCCCAGGCCCACGCCAGTTTACCCGTATGCACGTCATAGGCCCGCACAACACCCGGCGGCTCGCCGGTAGAGAAGTTATCCGCCACGCGGCCGCCTACCACCACGACATTACCCGCAACCAGCGGCGTCGAGGTTTGCTGATAGTAGCCCGGTTTGATCTCACCCATGCCCACGCTCAGGTCAACCACACCGTGCTCGCCAAACCCCTCACACACCTTGCCGTTATCGGCATTAAGGGCAATCAGGCGCGCATCGGTCGTGGGCAGGAACAGACGGCGTGAACAGGCGGCCGGCTGCGACTCGTTCTGTGACGTTGTCACAGAAGAGTTATCTTCAAAGTAACCCAAACCACGGCAACGTTGCCAGTTTGGCGCGGTCGCTTTGGCATCATAACGCCATTTCTCTTTACCGGAATCCACATCCAGCGCCAGCACCTTGCTGTATGGGGTACACACGTAAAGCGTATCGCCAATCTGTAGCGGCGTGTTCTGGTCCTCGGCACCAGAGCCGTTGCTCTGCGGGATATCCCCGGTATGGGCGACCCAGGCGACTTTCAGCTCACTGATGTTTTGCTTGTTAATCTGGTCGAGCGCCGCAAAGCGATCGCCGTGGGTGGTATTGCCCCAGTGCGCCCAGTTTTTCTGTTGTTGCCCTTCGGCGACCGGTTTCACCGGTACCGGCTCGTTGGCCGCGACCAGCGTTTGTGGTTTAAACATCCAGCCGAAACTGACCAGCATCGCCACTGCCAGCATGGCTGCAATCGCAAAAGCCGGGCCTTTACGGCTACCACGCAGGAACGGCCAGACAATCGCCGCGAGGAACGCCAGCACCGTGAAGGTGAACAGGCGTGAGAAGAGCGGCCAGAAGTCCCAGCCCGCATCGCTTACCGCCCAGAACAGCGAGGCGATGAATGCCACAGCGTACAGGATGATGCCGCTGACGCGATGGCGTGCAATTAAGAACGCGGCGATAAGCATCACCACGCCCATAATCAGGAAGTAAAACGTTCCCCCCACGGTGGCGAGCTTTAAGCCCAGCCCCCCTACGGCCAGACCGATAATTGCCATCAGTCCGACCAGTAACCACAGCAGGAATCGGGGGATCCCGCGTGGCGTGTTACCTAAAGCCATTTCTATCTCCTGAACAACCTCAACGTCTTTAAACCATTGCCAGTGACTTGCGTACCAAATGGATAGCAGAGGTGGAGGTTTATCATAAATAATGCACTATTAGCCAGCTAGCGGGCCGTGTAATTCACCGTTTTACAGTGTTAGCGAACCATTTGGTGAATTGGCGGGTATGATAAATCTGTTAAATTGTTTTACGCAATTGTTAATGAATGATTTCGCATTATTTGATTAAGGCGAGAAAAAGCCCGTCGACAAGACGGGCCTGAGGTGGGGCGATTAGACCGGCATGGATTTTCGTATCGAGCTTAGTAGCGTTTGTGCGGCGGAAGAGAGAGGGCTATCCACCCGCGTCAGTACACCTATAGGTTCACCCGCGCCGGTGGAGGGGACAGGGAGTGAGACCAGGGTGCCCTGGCGTAAATCTTCTTTAACGGCGCCAGAAGGCACAAACCAGACGTAGTCGAAATCAACTGTAAGCTGACGAGAGAGTGAGGCCGATAGCGTCTCGATACAGCCCGGCGGAAGTTTGCAGCCCTGTGCCTGAAGCAGGGTTTCGGCGGTCTGACGCGGCACCGTGCCTTTCGGCGACACCACCACCGGCCACTCCATCACCCGGCTCAGGGTCACGGTATCGTTAAGCAAGGGGTGATTGGGGCGAACCACCAGCTTCAGGGATTCGAGGAACAGCAACTCATAATTCAGACCGCTCATTAATTCAGGATCTGACATGCGGCCAATGCCCAGATCCAGCTCGCCAGATTTGAGCCCCGCCAGCAGCATGGGGTTATTCATGGTTGCGACCTGCAGCGTAATGTTGCGCTGCTGCTTATGAAACTGGCCTATGACCGCAGGTAAAATGCCCAGCGCGGCGGTGGGCAGGGCGCCAATACGCACCACATCCGGGGTGTGTTCATCTTTGCGCGTCAACGACTGCCCGGCGGTGTTCAGGGCGTCCAGCACCTTAACGGCATGGGTCAGAAATTGTTCGCCCATCAACGTAAGCTGCGCCCCCAGCCGCCCGCGTTCAAAAAGGCGGGTACCGGTAAGTTGCTCCAGCTCATTGAGCGTTTTTGATAACGCCGGCTGGCTTAAATTAAGCGTTTCAGCCGCTCGCCCCAGCGTTCCCTGTTGAGCGACGGCCACGAATGTATGCAGATGGCGCAAGCGAATGCGCTGACTAAACAGACCATTTTTTTCCATAGGCGATGTTTAAAGCAGAGCGATGAGAGAGACAAGAAAAGTTGTTTAATTTTGATAACCTGCTAGCAAAATATCATTAACATTTACTCATTTTATGCAAAGTGCCAGTTTGCCGCCTTGTAAAAAGCGTGTGCCACCAGGCTGTTGTTTCGACAGGATTAAATCTGCGGCAGTAAACGAAAAGAGGATCCTGACCCCCGAACCGGCACAGCCGGGAGGCGGGGCGAGAACATAAAGAGAGGTTATGCTTCGCGCATGGCGTGGCGATGTTGGTGACAAATATGACAGCGCTCAGCCTGAGGCGAAAAGGTAGAAAAGGGGTGGCGACAGACGGAACAGACCTTCTGCATCAGCGGAAACCGCTGCGCATGCGCTGCGGCGATCTCTCGCCGGAGAGTGATTGCCCCGGTAAAACAGACCGCCGTGCAGGCATGGCATCCGGAGCAGGCAGAAGAATCCCACTCCAGTGCGGTCTGGGTGAAGCGCAGCGCTTTTTCCGCGCATGCCCGGGCGCAGGCCCCACAGGCCACACAGCGTGATAGCGAAAAGTCCAGTTCGTAAGGGGTAAAAGGGTGGTAAGCCTGCAGGCGTGTGGGCTGATCTGCCGTGACGCTTGCGGTCTGGTGCGCATCATCGGGTACGCGAAGCCAGTGCCGACGAAAGCCATCCACAGGGCGCGACGGCGGTGGAAAAATCTGCCACTCCGCTTCGTTCAGTTCCCTCAGGATCACATTAAGCGCAGCCACCGCACGCAACCAGGCGGGGTGGGCCGCGTAATCCAATTCCACGCCCCCTATCGCGTACTGGCGGTGCCATAGCAGCAGCTCTTCTGGGGTAATGGTGGTCGAAAAGGGGCCGACCAGTCGGTTGTTACACAGGTTGCGTCTGAGGGGCTGAAGATGAGTCAGCGCATCGGTCGGACAGATGAAGAGACAATTACCGCAGCGCAGGCAAGCGTCAGCGTCGAGGTGCGGCCCGTCAGAACCGATGTTGATTGCCGCCACCGGACAGGCATCTGCACAGGCCTGGCAGCGGTGGCGCGAGAACGTTTTACGCAGGCAAGAGGCCCCCACGCCGGGGGGCGGTGAGGGCTTTATGGAGAAAGGACGCATCACAATCAGCCGATGCTAAAGAAAACAAAGCGGAAGAGAATCTCTGCCAGGATCAGCAGGAGCCCTCCGAACAGCACGCCGTTTCTACGGTGACGCCAGGCGCTGAACGCAAACAGAATGGCGCCCAGGACGCTGGCAACCCAGCTAAACAGTCGCAGCCCGCCATGCTGATTGAAGGCCTCAACCGGCTGATGCGGCAGGGTGACGACGCCATTCAGCGGCGCGCTGGCCAGATAGTGCACGTAGGCTGGCTGAGCCAGCAGACGCACCGCCACAATCGCGATAACCAGCATCGCCGCCAGACGCAGAAGTCGCGTGCGAGCCTGCATCACGCCAGGGGTATTCAGTAGGGGCAGCCAGGCCATCGCCACCGCGCCGAGAATGCCCACCGCGCCATAAAACATCAGCCAGGTGTTGAAATGCATCCAGGTCACCACCGTGCTGCTGGCGTAGATCGCGCTCATGCACCAGACGTCGATCAACCCTAGCAGCGTGGCAACCGGCAACAACAGCGCCAGCGGTGATTTTCTTACCAGCATGCTGAGCGTGCAAAGACCAAGCACCGCGAGATAGAGACTGGCGAAGACGATTTCACGGCTTAACCACGAGCTGGCTACATGGCGCAGCGCATTAAACGCATTCAGCGGATAACCCAGGTGCAGCGTCGAGGCCACCAGACCCAGCCCGCCGGCAATGCAGGCCAGCAGCATGGCTGGCAGCAGCTGACGCTGGGCCGCAGGCAGCGTTTTCGCCTTTCTGACGGCGAGGGTTAAAAACAGCGTGATACCGACCGAGCCTTGCACCAGCAGGGTGAAAATCAGTAATGGCAACTCATGCATGCGGCGGCTCCTCTTTTTCTGCCCCAGCGTGGGGTTTTATCACCAGGTTCGGCTGCGTAATGGACGAATCCGGCAGCCCCTGAACATCGCAAACCGTACCGTACAGGGCGCGGAGCTCATCGATGGGGCCAAACTTAATGGCCCCCAGCGGACAGGTTGCTACGCAGATGGGCTGCTCGCCTTGCGCCAGTAAATCTACGCACAGGTCGCATTTCGACATCTGCCCCGTCTCCTCATTCATCTGCGGTGCGCCGTACGGGCAGGACCAGGCGCAATAGCCGCAGCCCACGCATTTGCGGGTATCGACGCGCACGATGCCGTCGCCGGGCCGTTTGTGCATCGCGGTGGTGGGGCAGTTTTTAGTGCAGATAGGATCGGCACAATGGTTACAGGAGATCGAGAGGGTATAAGCGAATACCGAGTTGCTCACGCCCCCCTGACCGGTCGGGATAAATCCGCCGCCATTCACCTCGTATACCCGACGAAAGCGTCGACCCACCTCAAGATTATGTTTGTCTTTGCAGGCCACCTGACAGGCTTTACAGCCCGAGCAGCGCGAAGAATCGATGAAAAATCCCAGCTGTTTATCGCTGACCGCGGGGAACTCTTTATACTGCTGACTCATACTTGACGACCTCCACAAGCAGGGTTTGATGCGCGTTACCTTTAGCAAGCGGAGTAATTCGCGCCGAGCTTAGTACGTTTGGACAACCGCCGAGATCGACCCCGTCGGCATCCGGCTGCCACCAGGCACCCGCCTGCATGGCCACGACGCCGGGAATGATGCGCGGCGTCACTTCAGCCGGCACCTGACAGACGCCGCGCGCATTGTGAATGCGCACGAGGTCGCCCTGGCGGATACCCCGTTTTTGCGCATCCAGCGGGTTGATCCACAGTTTTTGGATCTGCACCTCCTGCAGCCAGGGGTTGGCATATTGCGTGGAGTTTGCGCGGTTCTTTCCTTTCCAGGTGATCAGCTGCAGCGGATACTGTTTGACCAGCGGATCCTCCGGGCCTTCCGCCGCCGGGACGTAGTGCGACAGGGCAGGAATGTCGGGATGCTTCATGTCGTACAGCCGTTTGGAGAAAATCTCGATTTTGCCCGACGGCGTGGGGAACGGGTTCGCCTCGGGATCGCGAATGTTGGCTTCAAACGCCACGTAGGGTTCGCTTTTAAATAGATGCTGGCGCGTTTGCTGCAGCTCAGTAAAGGTGGGCAAATGCTCATCCGGCATCGCCTGGCGGGTCTGCTCCCAGATGTGTTCGATCCACTCTTTTTCACTGCGCCCTTCACTGAATTGCGGCTCAACGCCGAGCTTGGCGGCCACTTCGCGCTGCCAGTCGTAATCCGAACGGCGTTCAAATTCGGGCTCAATCAGCTTTTCAGAGAGGATCAGATAGCTGCCGGTCCCCCAGGTTTCGCCGATGTTCCAGCGCTCCATAAAGCTGGTTTCCGGGAGCAGCAGATCGGCGTAACGGGCGCTGGGGGTCATATAGAGATCGCTGACTAAGATAAACTCTATTTTGGATTCATCCTCCAGCACCTTTACCGCCTGGAGCAGGTCGGGGTTCTGGTTTGCCAGATAGTTACCCGCCAGCGACACCAGCATGCGGATGTTGCTTTTCAGCTGTGTGGCACCGGTGAGGCCGTCCTGCGGCGTAACCTTGCTGGCATCGTCGGCGGCCTGCACCCAGTTCATGATAGAGATTTTCTCTTTTACCGGGTTGTCGGGCATCTCGGGACCGGTCGTAAACTTACGGTTTCCACAGCCGCCGTAGCCTGCCGCCCAGCCGCCTTTCACGCCGACGTTACCGGTCAGGGTAGCCAGCAGGGTAGAGCCGCGGGCGGTACGCTCGCCGCAGATATGGCGTTGAGGACCCCAGCCCTGAATCAGCGCCGCCGGTTTGGTGGTGGCATAGTCACGTGCGAGCTGGCGAATGGTTTGCGCCGGGACGTGGGTAA
The DNA here is from genome assembly GCF_002308415.1 of Leclercia sp. UBA1284. Classification (NCBI taxonomy): domain Bacteria; kingdom Pseudomonadati; phylum Pseudomonadota; class Gammaproteobacteria; order Enterobacterales; family Enterobacteriaceae; genus Leclercia; species Leclercia sp. UBA1284. The sequence goes on along the minus strand of NZ_DBUS01000006.1, from coordinate 1,460,419 downwards.
TTTTCTCGGCCCATTCCGGCGTTTTTACGATGCCGTCTTTTTTACCCGTCAGGTAAGCGACCAGCGATTCGTTGGCCGGTACCCCCTCTGGCATGGACGCTTCATCAAAGCCGAGGGTATATCGTTCAATAAAGGCCTTATCATGAAGGTTTTCGCTGACGATGACATACATCATCGCATCCATCAGCGCATTATCCGTTGAGGGCAGAAGCGGCACCCATTCATCGGCCAGCGATGACACCGTATCGGAATAGCGCGGGTCAACCACAATAAAGCGCGTACCTTTTTGCTTCATTTGCTGGAAATAGTGGTTGCTGTGGCCAAAGATGGTCTCAGTCGGGTTATGTCCCCAGAGAATGACCAGCGGGGTATCGGCCAGCGTATCCAGTGAACTGCCGCTGGCAGCGGTGCCGTAGGTATAAGGGGTGGCGGCGGCTGTATTGCCCATGCTGACGGAGTGATAATATTGCAGATAGCCGCCGGTGAGATTAAATAAACGGCGCATCATTTTATCGCCGGAAAAAGTCCCTCCGCTGACGGCGGTATTATTATGAACAAAACGCGACTCAGGACCATATTTGGCGGTAATACGTTTGATGTTATCCGCAATAAGGGTGGTGGCTTCGTCCCAGGAGATACGTTCGAATTTACCTTCGCCGCGTTTTCCTACCCGCTTCATCGGATATTTAAGACGGTCGGGATGATAAACGAATTTACGGTAGCTGCGGCCGCGAACGCAGGCGCGCATTACCGGCATTTGCGTATCAAGTGCGCTGTCCGGACGCGTGGTAATTTGGGTCACCACGCCGTCGGCAATGTGGGCCCGAATGTCACATTTACCGCCGCAATCGAAGGTACTGCAGGTTTGCACTACGCGTTCCGCTGCGTGAACCTCGTTGATGACCGTACCGGCATCACTCCCCGTGGCATTTGCTCGTTGGTTGAACAAAAAAGGGAGGGCTACAGCGGCCGAACTCGCTTTCAGGAATCCCCGTCGGGAGACGCCGAGCGGGAGGCTGTCGTCATTGTTTTCAGGTGCAGACATAATTGTTCCTCTTTTAAAGAGCGCGTATTTTGTCTTATAGCCCGAAGGGGGTAATTGATATTAATCAAGGGGCGGGAGAGGAATATAACATCCTCATTTAAATGATAATTGTTAGCAATTAAAATGGCGTAAAAAACGGCTGAGAAAGTCTTGTATTATTCAGATGAGTGATAGCGTAAACAGTTTTTCATGGGCGCTATGTCGAAATAAAAAATATTACATTTTATATTGTTATGTCATATTTCATTTCCCCCGGAAATATTAAAGGGGGGTCGATTATAAATTCTCCATCCAGCAATCGGGATCACACTTCAGAAATTCTCTCAAACGTCCGCAGCAGCCTTCTCTACACTCCAGGTAATATTCACTGGAGGCATGACATCATGGCGAACACCATCACGGCAGATGATATTCGGGAACACTTTTCGCAAGCTATGTCGGAGATGTACCAGCAGGAAGTTCCGCAGTACGGCACCTTGCTAGAGCTGGTGGCGGATGTGAATCTGGCCGTTCTGGAAAATAACCCACTTTTACATGAACAACTGGCGAATGCCGACGAACTGGCGCGACTGAACGTGGAGCGCCACGGGGCCATCCGCGTGGGCACGGCCCAGGAACTGGCGACCCTGCGCCGGATGTTTGCCATCATGGGGATGTTCCCGGTCAGCTATTACGATCTTTCGCAGGCCGGGGTGCCGGTACACTCGACGGCGTTCCGCCCGGTGGATGACGCCGCATTATGCCGCAACCCGTTTCGGGTCTTTACCTCATTGTTACGCCTGGAGCTGATTGAAAATGTGGCTCTGCGCGAGAAGGCGGCGGCAATTCTGGCCCAGCGCAACATCTTCACCCCGCGCTGCCTGGCATTGATCGATCTGTACGAGACGGCTGGGGGATTTACCGAAGCCCAGGCGCATGAGTTTGTGCAAGAGGCACTGGAAACCTTCCGCTGGCACCGCCATGCCACCGTGGATCAAGAGACTTATATGGCGCTGCACAACGAACACCGTCTGATAGCCGACGTGGTCTGCTTCCCCGGCTGTCATATCAACCATCTGACTCCGCGAACCCTGGATATCGATCGGGCACAGGCGCTCATGCCGGAATACGGTATTGAGCCGAAGATCCTGATCGAAGGGCCGCCACGCCGCGAGATCCCGCTGTTGCTGCGTCAGACCAGCTTTAAAGCGCTGGAGGAGCCCGTTCATTTTGCCGGAGAACATTTGGGCACGCATACTGCCCGTTTTGGCGAAATTGAACAGCGGGGCGTGGCGTTAACGCCGAAAGGGCGTGAACTCTACGATCGCCTGCTGGCTGAAGCAGGTACCGGTAAAGATAACCTCACGCACCAGCTGCATTTGCAGGAAGTGTTCCGCGCCTTCCCTGACAGTGAAATGATGTTGCGCCGTCAGGGTCTGGCATGGTTCCGCTATCGTCTGACGCCGAGCGGTGAAGCACATCGCCACGCTTTTGGTCCCGGTGACGATCCGCAGCCGCTGATTGAGCGCGGTTGGGTGGTAGCACAACCTATTACCTACGAGGATTTTCTGCCGGTGAGCGCCGCCGGGATTTTCCAGTCAAATCTGGGGAATGAAACCCAGGCGCGCAGCCATGGCAATGCCAGCCGTGAGGCGTTTGAAACCGCGCTGGGCTGCCCGGTACTGGATGAGTTTGCCCTCTATGAAGAGGCGGAATCACGCAGTAAACGGCGTTGCGGTTTGCTCTGAAACCGTTACTCTGCTGGGGTGTATTGTTAAGAGAAGGCGTGAATGGAAAACCTCTCCACCCCGATAGTGACGACCCGTCATGGCGCGCTGCTTGGCGCGACGGACGATAATGTTCAGGTCTGGCTCGGCATTCCGTATGCTGCACCACCCGTTGGTGCGCTACGCTGGCAGTCGCCGCAGCCGGTCGAAGGCTGGACGGGCGTACGTCCGGCGCAGGAAATGGCCCCGTCCAGCTGGCAAAACAGTGAATATTGCCAGGAACTGGGGGGCGGCGATCCGGGGCGTTTCTCGGAAGATTGCCTCTATCTGAACGTCTGGGCACCGGTAAAACGTCCTACACCGCTCCCCGTCATGGTCTGGCTGCACGGCGGGGGATTTACCATTGGTGCTGGTGGCTTACCGCCCTATAACGGTAAGGCTCTGGCCCGGCGGGATGTGATTCTGGTGACGCTCAACTACCGCCTCGGCCATCTCGGGTTTTTTGCCCATCCGGCGCTGGAGGGGGAAGAGGAGCAGGTGGTGCACAATTTCGCGCTGTTAGATCAAATAGCGGCGCTGGAATGGGTGCGTGACAACATCGCCGCATTTGGCGGCGATGCGCAAAACGTAACGTTGTTTGGCGAATCCGCAGGGGCGCGCAGCGTGTTGTCATTAATGGCCTCGCCGCTGGCGAAAGGGCTGTTCCATAAAGCTATTATCCAGAGCGGTTATACCTTGCCCGATACGCCTCGCACGCAGGCGCTGGAAAAAGGCGTCGCGCTGGCGCGCCACTTTGGTCTGGAAAACGCAACGGCAGAGCAGCTGAGGGCCCTCCCGGCCGAAGCCTTCTGGCCGCTCACGGCACCCTTGAATGTCGCGCCTGCGCCTATCGTGGGCGATTGCGTTCTGCCGGAGCCGATGCTGGAGTGCTTCTATGCTGCCCGCCAGCACCCAATGCCGGTGATGATTGGTTCCAACAGCGATGAGGCCAGCGTGATGGCGGTCTTTGGCGTCGATCTCGCCGGGCAGATCCAGAAGCTGCGGCAAGAGCGGCGGCTGGGACTGGGCCTGATTAAACTGCTCTATCCGGGCGTAAAGGGGGATGAAGCCCTGGGGCGCGAGGTCTGTCGTGATATGGCCTTTACTACGCTGGGTTATGTGGTGATGCAGGCGCAGCAGCGGGTCGGCGAGCCCTGCTGGCGCTACTGGTTTGATTATGTGGCGGAAGCAGAGCATGACACCTACGCAAACGGCGCCTGGCACGGTAATGAGGTGCCTTACGTATTTGATACCCTAACGCTGGCCGAGCCGGCGCGGGAGTATGTTAATGTACGGGATCTCGCCTTTTCGGCCAGGGTCGCGGATTACTGGGTTAATTTTGCCCGCCACGCCAGCCGGGACTGTGCCTCGCTGAATGGCGCCATCCGCTGGCCTGCCTGCATTAAAGGGCGAGACGTCTTGTTACGCATTGGTTTGAATAAAAATGCAGGATTTAAGCTTGAGACCCGCTTTATGCACGCCCGACTGGCCCTATTTAAACGGGTGATGAAACACCATGTCAGCCTCGATTAAGCAGACAGGCGCGAAACGCCGTCAGCGCCGTCGCTTTGTCAGGTGACTCTCGCAACACCAGACGATAACTCGCACCGGTTTTGACGCTGCTGGGGTAGGGCCGCAGTAGCCGCCCGGTGCGGAGATCTTCTGCCACCAGCGTCTCATCGGCAATCGCCACTCCCAGCCCCTGAATCGCGGCGGTGATCGCCAGGTCCATGGTGTCGAAGTGTTGATTTTTGTGCATGGCAGGGGGCGGCATGCCCTGTTTTTCCAGCCACAATGACCAGTCGGTGTTATCCCGGGTCGGGTGTAAAAAGGTCAGGTTTTCGACGTCTATACCCCCTCGCAACGGGCTGACCACCGGCGTTAGCGCCTCTTCGAACAGCAGATCGCCCGCGCTCAGCTGGGCACCAAAGACAATCGCTGCGTCATAGGATTCTGTTTTGAAGTTCACGCTGTGATCGATGGTCGTGGTCAGGGCGACTTGCAGCTCAGGCTGCTGGTGCTCCACCTCAATCAGGCGGGGTATGAGCCAGCGCATGGCACAGGTCGGCGCCTTCAGACGCACCACCGTCTGTTGGGCGCGCGCCTGGTCTGCCACCGTCAGGAAGTGCTCGAAGGCGCTGCGCAGATCCGGCAGCAGAGCGCTGCCCTGGGAAGAGAGCCGCAGGCCGCGGGCGTGGCGCTCAAAGAGGGGAAAGCCAAACCAGTTTTCCAGGGCGGCAATCTTTCGACTCACCGCACCCTGGGTCAGACATAACTCTTTCGCCGCATGGGTCAAATTGAGATGCCGGGCGGTGACCAGGAAGGTCTCAACGGCGTTTAGCGGAAAAGTACGACGCGCCATAGCGCCTCCAGGTATGTTTTTTTCTCATGGCTATTATGACAACAATTCGATTGTCGCCGCAATCTGCTTCAGATTGAATAGTTATGCACTCTCCACGAGAAAGGACTACCGATGACTTTACGCACGCCAATCCAGACCCGTTCCAAACTGCCGGATGTGGGCACCACCATCTTTACCGTTATCGGTCAGCTTTCGGCGCAGCATAACGCCATCAACCTCTCTCAGGGCGCCCCGAACTTTTCCTGCGATCCTAAACTGATCGCCGGCGTAACCCGCGCGATGGAGGCCGATCGCAATCAGTATGCGGCGATGACCGGCCTGGCGGCGCTGAAAACGCGCATCGCCGATAAAATCGAAGGTCTGTACGGCACCCGCTACGATGCCGAAAGTGAAGTGCTGGTCACCGCCAGCGCCAGCGAAGGGCTTTACTCTGCTATCAGCGGGCTGGTGCATCCCGGGGATGAGGTGATCTATTTCGAGCCCTCGTTTGACAGTTACGCGCCGATTGTCCGTTTGCAGGGGGCGACACCGGTCGCCATCAAGCTGACGGTGCCAGATTTTGCCGTCAACTGGGATGAAGTGCGGGCCGCCATTACGCCCCGCACCCGAATGATCATCATCAATACACCCCACAACCCGAGCGGGCAGGTCTTTTCGGCGGATGACCTGAAGCAGCTGGCAACGCTGACGCGCAACACCGATATCATCATTCTTTCCGATGAGGTGTACGAGCATGTTGTCTTCGACGGCGTGCCACATCATGGCATGGCGACGCATCCGCAGCTGGCGGAGCGGAGCGTCATTATTTCGTCATTTGGCAAGACCTATCACGTCACCGGCTGGCGCGTAGGCTACTGTGTGGCCCCGGCAGAATTGATGGATGAGATCTGCAAGGTCCATCAATTTTTAATGTTTTCTGCCGATACTCCTATGCAGTACGCGTTTGCCGAGCACATGGCCGATCCGCAGACATGGCTCTCGCTGGCGGCTTTCTATCAGCGTAAGCGCGACCTGCTGGTGAGCCTGCTGGCGGACTCGCCTTTCCGTCTGCTGCCGAGCGCCGGTTCGTTCTTCCTGCTGGCGGATTACAGCCACTTTAGCGATGAACGCGACAGCGAGATGGTGAAACGGCTGATTGTCGATTGTGGCGTCGCGACCATTCCCCTGTCGGCGTTTTACACGGATGGCACAGATAACAAACTGATTCGTCTCTCTTTCGCGAAAGATGAGGCCACACTACGGGCAGGTGCGCAGGCGCTATGCCAGGTTAAACCACGCTAAGGAGTACGGGTATGAAAGTAAATGCGTTCGTCGTCGGCCTGGGATTGCTCTGTTCTTTCTCCACCTTTGCCGCCACCGAATTACGTTACGGGGTCGAAGCGGAATATCCGCCGTTTGAAAGCCGCAATGCCTCAGGCGAACTGGAAGGGTTTGATATCGATCTGGGTAATGCCATCTGTGCCGCCGCTGCGCTGAAGTGCAGCTGGGTGGAGACGTCGTTTGACGCGCTCATCCCTGGGCTGGTGGCGAAAAAGTTTGATGCCATTAACTCGGCAATGAACATTACTGAAAAGCGTCGTGAAAGCATCGACTTCACGCAGCCCATCTACCGTATTCCCTCCCAGTTGGTGGGCAAATCGGGGATGGCGGTGGATGCCACCCCGGCCGGGCTGAAAGGAAAAACCATTGGCGTACTGCAGGGCTCAATTCAGGAAACCTACGCGAAAGAGCACTGGGAGAAGCACGGTGTCACCGTGGTGTCTTATAAAGATCAGAATATGGCATGGGGTGACCTGCTGAATGGCCGCATTGACGCTTCGTTGGTGATGTCGGCGGCCGGGCAGGCAGGTTTCCTTAGCAAGCCGCAGGGTAAAGGGTTTGGTTTCATTGGCAAACCCGTGTCTGACGACACGATCCTCGGCAGTGGTATCGGCTTTGGGTTGCGAAAAGGGGATGAAGCTTCCAGAAAGCAGCTCGATGCCGCTATCGATAAAGTCCGCGCTGATGGAACGATCGATAAACTGGCCCAGAAGTACTTCCCGGGTATCGATGTCAGCGTAAAATAATAGTGCGCCATACTGGCCCCTGCTGATGATGTCAGGCAGGGGTCCTTTTTATACGTAACTTTACCTCCGATTCAGCCTTTTCTCCTCGACAGAAAATATTTCTCGCTTTGTTCAGATAAACACCGACCAACAATTGGATTATTAACCGTTTTTGTTTAGGCTGTGCCCCTCTAAGGGTGCTCTTTTTTGCCGTCGTTTCGATCAACGCGAAACTCACATCCACGACCATAAGGACGTTTTTCCAGGCATGAATCGCAGACGTTTTTTACAAGGCTCACTGGCGGTCGCCGCGCTTAGCGGCACATCGGGTTTCGCGGCGCTATTTTCCCGCGCAGCTAACGCAGCTGAATCGGATATTGCCGACGGTCTGAGCCGTCGCTTCGACTTCTCAGTGTTGCAGTCTATGGCCCACGACCTGGCGCAAAAACCCTGGGGAGGCGCACCGCGTGCGCTGCCTGAAACCCTGGCGACTCTCACGCCGCAGGCCTACAACAGCATTCAGTATGATGCAAAACACTCCCTGTGGAATAACATCGATAATCGTGAACTGGACGTACAGTTTTTCCACGTCGGGATGGGTTTTCGCCGTCGCGTGCGGATGTTCTCTCTGGACTCCGCCACCTCCCAGGCGCGCGAAATCCACTTCCGTCCGGAGCTGTTTAACTATCACGACGCGGGCGTGGACACCCGGCAACTGGAAGGGCAGAGCGATTTAGGCTTTGCGGGCTTCCGTGCCTTTAAAGCGCCTGAGCTGGCACGTCGGGATATCGTCTCCTTCCTGGGGGCGAGCTACTTCCGCGCGGTAGATGACACCTATCAGTACGGTTTGTCCGCCCGTGGCCTCGCCATTGATACCTTCACCGATTCGCCGGAAGAGTTCCCGGACTTTACCTCGTTCTGGTTTGAAACGGTCAAACCGGGCGATACCACCTTTACGGTCTATACGCTGCTCGACAGCCCGAGCGTAACCGGCGCGTATAAGTTCGTGATCCACTGCGAGAACGATCGGGTGGTTATGGAGGTGGATAACCATCTCTTCGCCCGCAAAGATATTAAACAGCTCGGTATTTCGCCGATGACCAGTATGTTTGCCTGCGGCAACAATGAGCGCCGCATGTGCGACACCATCCATCCGCAGATCCACGACTCCGACCGTCTGGCCATGTGGCGCGGCAACGGTGAGTGGGTATGCCGTCCGCTGAATAACCCGCAAAAGCTGCAGTTCAATGCCTTCCAGGATAAGAACCCAAAAGGTTTTGGTCTGCTGCAGCTGGATCGCGACTTCTCGCATTATCAGGACATTATGGGCTGGTATAACAAGCGTCCAAGTCTGTGGGTGGAGCCGCTGAACAAGTGGGGGAAAGGGGCCGTAGGCCTGATGGAGATCCCCACCACCGGCGAGACCCTGGATAACGTGGTCTGCTTCTGGCAGCCTGAAAAACCGGTGAAGGCGGGGGATGAACTGGAGTTCCAGTATCGTCTGCACTGGAGCGCCAAACCTCCGGTGCGTTCACCGCTGGCCAACGTGTTTGCCACCCGCACCGGCATGGGGGGCTTCCCGGAAGGCTGGGCACCCGGTGAGCACTACCCGAAAGTCTGGGCCCGCCGTTTCGCCATCGACTTTATCGGCGGCGACCTGAAAGCGGCCGCGCCAAAGGGGATCGAGCCGGTCATTACCCTCTCTAACGGCGAAGCGAAGCAGGTTGAGATCCTCTACGTCGAGCCCTTCGATGGCTACCGCATTCTGTTCGACTGGTATCCCACCGAAGATTCGACCGATCCGGTTGAAATGCGCATGTTCCTGCGCTGCCAGGGGGATGCAATCAGCGAAACCTGGCTGTATCAATACTTCCCGCCGGCGCCGGACAAGCGTAACTACGTGGATGACCGCGTAATGCGCTAAAGGATGAAGCCCCTCTCTGACCGGGAGGGGCCAGAAACCCTCAATCCTGGGCGTAGCCGCCGTGGTCGTGGTTCAGTAGACTGACGCCACGTAAATCCACAACACGTAGGCCCTATGACCGCTATCCCCCCTGAAATTATCCCTATTTCTGCCTCGCTTGAACTGCGCGCGGTAGAGGAAAGTCATGCCGCTGAGCTGTACAACCTGGTGATTAAAAATCGCGACTGGCTGCAGCAGTTTCTGGAGTGGCCGCAATATGTGGGGAGTGCAGAAGATTCGCTAAAAAATATTCAGAGTAACCAGATGCTGCATCAGCGCGGTTACGCCAAAATGTTCCTGATCTTTCTCGATAACGTGCTGGTGGGGGTGCTGTCGTTTAACGCCATTGAGCCGCTGAACAAAACCGGGTATATCGGCTACTGGCTGGATGAGGCGCATCAGGGGCAGGGGATCCTCTCGCAGGCGTTACAGGGCTTTATCCGCTATTACGCTGAACGTAAAGAGATTCGCCGTTTCGTCATCAAATGTCGCGTGGCGAACGCGGCCAGCAATCGCGTGGCGCTGGCCAATGGCTTTGAGCTGGAAGGGTGCCTGAAACAGGCTGAGTTCCTCAACGGACACTACGACGACCAGAATATCTACGCCCGGATTGTCGAACTATAAGGCCCCCAGCAGCGGTGTGCGGATAATACGCTGCGCGCCGTTAATCACCTTCGCGCCGCGTAGATGAATGACCTCGCCATCCAGGGCCTCGATCACCGCATCGTCGGTAATATCAATATGATGCTCGATCAGCACTTCGCCACGGATGCGCGCGCGTCCCTGAATCACCACCTTATCATCAATAAGAATTGGCCCGCCGCTTAGCCACGCCTCGCCGCCAATCAGCACATGATGTTTGATGACGCAGTTGCCTTCCACGAGCGCATTTTCCGCCACCTGGGAGCTGTAACGCAGGGTGGGGATGGCATCGTCCTCGCGCCCGGCGCGCAGGCGCGCATTGCCGTAGACTTTGGCGCAGTCACATACCCAGACGTTATTCAGCTCATTGCCTTCCAGCAGCGCATTGTCGAAGACCTCAGCGCGATGCTCAATAAACGCCCAGTTCACAATAGCATTGCCGTAGATCTGCGCCTGATGTACCACGCGCGACTCGCTGACCGTGGCGTTGCCGTAGATTTGCAGAATCAGATCCCGATCCGGAGTTAACCCTTTGGCGGCTATGACGACGCTGTTATGCAGAATGCGCGCATTACCGTAGAGATGACATTCGCCGCGCACTACGGATGCCTGAACCGTGACGTTGTCACACAGGCGGGCACCGTGGCTGACCTCTGCGCCATCAATCCAGACGTTGTCCCCAATGCGGGCGTGATGGCTGATCACACAAGGCTGGGTGATCCGCGCGTTGCCGGTGACTTGTGCCCCGGCAAATACCACGCTGTTCTGGTCGTAGAGCCAGCAATCTCCCTCTTGCGATAAGGCTGCCTCGTCCTCAACCCAGCCGCCACGGCTGCCGCAGGGGACGTCGGCAAAATCCCGGGTGGCGATCAGCTGGCGGAGCGTCACGTACGATTTGTGGTCGCCGTCATGCCAATGGTGCAGGCGCGTTTCATCGCTAAGGCGGTATTTATTCATCAGGGTTTCCGCAGTTGTTCTCTTTACTAAACGTAGCAAACTTTACGTTGTTCGAAAGAGTGGCATCCACTATTGAAACCCCTTAAAATAGCATTTCAAATATACTTTATAATTTAAAATAAATGTATAAAACTAACAAATCTGAACAGGTTCTTAACTTACCCTCCGGCTATTACGGCATGGTGCTGGGGATCATCGGCATGGGTTTCGCCTGGCGTTATGCCGGAACAATCTGGCCTGTAACGCGCTGGCCGGGGGAGATCCTCGTGGGGCTGGCGATAACCCTCTGGCTGCTTTTGACGGTGGCGTTTATGACACGTGCGGTGCGGTTCCCGCAAAGCGTGCTGACGGAGATGCGCCATCCGGTGATGAGCAGTTTCGTCAGCCTCTTTCCTGCCACTACGCTACTGGTGTCAATTGGCGTGGTGCCCTGGTATCGCCCGTTGGCGCTGGTGTTGTTTAGCATCGGTGTAGTGGTGCAACTCAGCTACGCCGCCTGGCAGAGCGCCGGGTTGTGGCGCGGGCGCCATCCGGAGGAGGCCACCACGCCGGGGCTGTATCTGCCCACGGTGGCCAATAACTTCATCAGCGCGATGGGCTGCGGAGCCCTGGGTTTTCACGATGCCGGGCTGCTGTTTTTGGGGGCGGGTGTCTTCTCGTGGCTGAGTCTTGAGCCGGTCATTTTGCAACGCCTGCGCAGCGCGGGAGAGCTGCCCCAGGCGCTACGCACTTCGCTTGGCATCCAGCTTGCCCCCGCGCTGGTGGCCTGTAGCGCCTGGTTTAGCGTGAACGGCGGCGAAGCGGATACCTTTGCCAAAATGTTGTTCGGCTACGGCCTGCTGCAACTGCTGTTTATGCTGCGCCTGATGCCCTGGTATTTGTCGCAACCCTTTAATGCCTCGTTCTGGAGCTTCTCGTTCGGCGTCTCGGCGCTCGCTACTACCGGCCTGCATCTGGGGCAGAGTAGTAATACCGGACTGTTCCACTTTATTGCTATTCCGCTGTTTATTTTCACCAACGCGATAATCGCGCTGTTACTGGTTCGCACATTTATTTTGCTGATGCAGGGCAAGCTGTTAATTCGTACAGACAAAGCCTTACTGATGCAGACTGAGGAAAAAAAATGACTGTGATTGATGAGAACTACTTCACCGAAAAATATGGCCTGACCCGCACCCATTCCGAGGTGCTGTACAGCGCCGGGATTGTCAAACCGGGTAAAACACTCGACCTCGGCTGTGGTAACGGACGCAATAGCCTTTACCTGGCTGCGAACGGTTTCGATGTCACCGCCTGGGACAAAAATCCGGCCGGCATTAGCAACATCGAAAGCATTAAAGCCAAAGAGGGCATCACAACGCTGCAGACGGCCATCAAGGATCTCAACACCCTGCGCTTTGACGGCGAATACGATTTTATCCTCTCAACCGTGGTGATGATGTTCCTCGAAGCGAAGACCATTCCGGGTCTGATTGCCAACATGCAGGAGTGCACCAAAGCGGGTGGGTACAACCTGATCGTGGCCGCGATGGACACCGACGATTTCCCCTGCACGGTGGGGTTCCCGTTTGCCTTTAAAAGCGGGGAGCTGAGTGCGTATTATGCGGGCTGGGATCTGCTGAAATATAACGAAGACGTCGGTGAGCTACACCGCACCGACGCCGAGGGGAATCGCATTAAATTGCGTTTTGCTACTATGCTGGCGCGCAAACCGGCTTAACGGGCCGCCATCAGGCAGATTTGCAGCGCCGTGTTGTAAGAGGCCTCGAACGACGACAGCGGCAAGAACTCGAACTTCGAGTGGAAGTTATGCGCGCCGGTGAAGAAGTTCGGGGTCAGCAGCCCTTTGGCGGAGAGCGCAGCGCCGTCGGTACCGCCGCGCATTGGCGTCGGTTTCGGCGTAATGCCCAGGCTCTCCATCGCCGCAAACATCAGATCAATGGCGCGACGGTCGTCACCCAACGCATTGCTGATATTGCTGTAGGTCTCTTCGATATGCCAGCTCACCTGTGCGGTGGGGTGTTGAGCCGCAATTTTCTCGGCTACGTCGGCAATTTGCGCCTTACGGGCAGCAAAGCTCTGCTGGTCGAAGTCGCGAATATTCGCCTTCAGAATGGCTTCGTTCTGTCCGGCCTGCATCCCCTGGAACCAGATGTAACCTTCCCGTCCTTCGGTGCACTCTGGCGTTTGCTGGCGATCGAAATGGTTGATGTAATCCATGGCCATCAGCAGCGGGTTCACCAGCACCCCCTTCGCCGACATCGGATGCGCGGTCACGCCGGTAAAGCGGATTTCCGCCGTGGCGGCGTTAAAGTTCTCGTAGACGATCTCGCCGATCTCGCAGCAGTCTATAGTCCAGGCGAAATCCACGTCGAAGCGTTTCAAATCCAGGGCTTTGGCCCCTAATAGTCCAATCTCTTCATCCGGCACGAAGGCGACCACGATATCGCCATGCGCATGTTCAGCGGTAAGGTTCTCCAGCAGGGTCATCACCACGGTGACGGCGGCTTTATTATCTGCCCCCAGCACGCTGGTGCCGTCGCTAAAAATAATCTCTTCATTCGGGTAAGCCCGTATTTCAGGATGCTCATCGACCCGCAGCCAAATATCTTTCTCTTTATTCAGACAGAGATCTTCACCCTTAAAAGTTAATATTTGTGGATGAATATCCGGTGATAATCCGACGTCTACAGTATCAATATGGGTAATAAAACCAATGCGCGGAGCGCCTGGCACATTCCCTTTTTTTACCGCGGTAACGGTAGCAAATTCATCGATCACAATCTCATCCAGACCCAGTGATTCCAGCTCCTTCGCCAGCTCGCGCGCCATGTCATGTTGGCCTGGCGTAGAGGGGAGGGTTTTTATTTGGGCATCGCTCTGGCTGGTGATGGCGAGATAGCGAAAAAAGCGATGGGTTAATTGTCTGGATAGCGTCGAAGCCATAGTGAATCCTTCTTTATTTGTATTATCAGGTGTTTGCATAGTCACTTTAATGTTATTTATGAAATGGCAAAAGAATGATTAGCCGTCGAATTAAAAGACAGGAAAACGTGATGAAAAGCAAGCTCACAACTTTAGCTCTGGCCCTGGCCGCGCTGACGGTCAGTTCCACCGTTGCCGCCAAAACGCTGGTTTACTGTTCTGAAGGCTCCCCTGAGAACTTTAATCCGCAACTCTATACCTCGGGTACCAGCGTGGACGCCAGCGCGGTGCCGGTCTATAACCGTCTGGTCGATTTCAAACCCGGTACCACCGAGCTGGTGCCGAGCCTCGCTGAAAGCTGGGACGTGAGCGATGATGGCAAGGTCTACACCTTCCATTTACGCAAAGGGGTGAAATTCCAGAGCAACAAATTCTTTACCCCAACGCGCGAATTTAATGCGGATGACGTGATCTTCTCATTCATGCGGCAAAAAGATGCGAAACATCCCTATCACAACGTCTCTAACGGCAGCTATTCCAACTTTGAAAGTCTGGAATTTGGCACGCTGATTACCGCCATCGATCGCGTTGACGATAACACGGTACGCTTTACCCTGGCGCACCCGGAAGCGCCGTTTGTAGCCGATCTGGCCTGGTATTTCGCCTCAATCTTGTCGGCAGAGTATGCCGATGCGATGTTAAAAGCCGGTACCCCTGAGAAGGTCGATATGAATCCAATCGGTACCGGGCCGTTTAAACTGGCGCAGTACCAGAAAGACTCCCGCATCCTGTTCACCGCCTTCCCGGAATACTGGCAGGGTAAAGCGAAGCTCGATCGATTGATCTTTAGCATCACTCCGGATGCCTCCGTGCGATTCGCAAAGCTGGAAAAGGGCGAATGTCAGGTAATGCCTTTCCCGAACCCCGCCGACCTGCCGCGAATGAAAGCCAACAAAGATCTTAACCTGATGAGTAAGGCGGGGCTGAATACCGGCTTCCTGGCCTTCAATACGCAAAAAGCGCCGCTGGATAATCTGAAGGTGCGTCAAGCGCTGGCCATGGCGATCAACAAACCGGCGATTATCGACGCGGTCTTCCACGGTACCGGCACCGCCGCGAAAAACCTGCTGCCGCCGGGCGTCTGGAGCGCAGATAGTGAACTGAAAGATTACGATTACGACCCTGAAAAAGCGAAAGCGCTCCTGAAAGAGGCCGGCTTCGCCAACGGCGTGACTATCGATTTATGGGCCATGCCGGTGCAGCGCCCCTATAACCCGAATGCGAAACGGATGGCCGAAATGATTCAGGCCGACTGGGCGAAAATTGGCGTGCAGACCAAAATCGTCACTTACGAATGGGGCGAATACCTGAAGCGGGTGAAGAGCGGAGAACATCAGGCGGCGCTGATGGGCTGGACCACCGCGACCGGCGATCCGGATAACTTCTTCGGGCCACTCTTTACCTGTACCTCTGCAAACGGGGGATCGAACTCGGCGAAATGGTGTTATCAGCCCTTTGATAAAATCATTGCTGAAGCAAAATCGATCACCGATCAGGGTAAACGCGCGGCGCTGTATAAAGAGGCGCAACAGATGATGCACGACCAGATGCCTGCGGTCATGATTGCCCACTCAACAATATTCGAACCCGTACGTAAAGAGGTTACAGGTTACGAAATTGATCCTTTCGGCAAACATTTATTCTGGCAAGTAGATATTAAGTAACCCGAACAAACTGCCTGTCGCCCTGGCGGGCAGTTTTTTTCCGAAATACATTCCGCCCCCTTTTTTTGTCACAACGCGTGATTAATAGTTTTGCTATAACTTGAATTGCATATCTACAATCCACAGGGACATACCCATTATGCGTACCAAAACTTTATTCAAAGTTGCAGCGCTCTCTGGCCTGCTCATGTTGACGGGTTGTGCATCAAAAGTGGCAGAACCTAATCAATATTCAGGCTTTTTAAAAGACTACTCCGGCCTTCAGCAAACCACCTCCGCATCGGGTAAACCCACCCTGCGCTGGGTCGATCCTTCTTACGACGAATCTAAATATGACAGCATTATCTGGACGCCAATCACCTATTATCCAACGCCAAAACCCACCACACAGGTAGGTCAACGCGCGCTGGATGATATTCTGGCGTATACCAATACCAAAATGAAAACGGCGATTGGTCAGCGGAAACCCATTGTGACCAAGCCTGGCGCGCATAGCCTGATCTTCCGCGGCGCCATTACCGGTGTTAGCTCGCAGAAAGAGGGGCTGCAGTTCTATGAAGTGGTCCCTGTGGCGCTGGTTATTGCCGGTACGCAAATGGCAAGCGGCCACCGCACCATGGATACGCATCTCTTCTTTGAAGGCGAGCTGATTGACGCGCAGACCAATAAACCGGTCATTAAGGTGGTGCGTATGGGCGAGGGGAAAGAGCTCAATAATGAAAACTCGCCAATGACGCTGGCGACGTTGAAACAGGTGGTGGACGACATGGCGACAGACGCCACCATGTTTGATGTCCACAAAACGATGAAATAATGCCTCTCTTCCGGCCTGCACGCAGGCCGGAATTTTTACGCCAGCCGTGGGCGTCTGAACCAGGTTTCTGGTTTTGCAAACATCACCAGGTTTCCGGTTAAGATCAACAGTAAGCCCGCAATCGCATTGGCATGCCAGACATATCCCTCATAGACCGTTGAAAATGACAACGCCACCAGCGGGAACAGCAAGGTGCTGTAAGCCGCTTTGCCCGCGCCAATACGCCCAACCAGAGTGAAATAGGCACCAAAAGCAATCACCGAGCCAAACAGCGCCAGATAAAGCAGCGCGCCCATATAGCTCAGCGTCCACTCGGGTGCGAAGCTATCCCCGCGAATGAGTGCAATCGCGCCCATAACCAGTGTGCCATACAGCATCGCCCAGGCGTTGGTGGTCATGGTCTCGAGCCCGTTACGCTGATGACGTAAGCTGATCATATTCCCCAGCGAGAAACCGTAGGTACCCAGCGCCGACAAGGCGATACCGAAGAGGAGACCTGCATTCCAGCCGCTGGCGATCAGATCGCTCCAGAAGAGGGTGATAATACCGAGCAGGCCCATCGCCGCCGCCAGGTAAAAGCGTGCAGGCGGGCGCTGACCAAAAAACAGAAAACTATTCAACGCGTTATAGAGTACCGCCATTGAGAAAATGACCGACTCCAGGCCGGTATTGATATAGGAGGCGGCGGTATAGAAACACCAGAAATTAAAACAAAAGACGCAGCAGCCCTGTAATAGACAGAACAGGTGGTCGCGCAGGTGAATTTTACGCAGGCGTCGCAGCGCCAGCAAAACGAGCATGATGGTAGCGGTCGCGACGGCAAAGCGCCAAAAAATAGAGACGGGCGCCGCAACGGGCCCTTGCTGTAAATAGATCGCAATCCAGGTTGTTCCCCAAATGATGACCACCAGACCGTATAATAGTGCGTTCATATTCTCTCTCCGAGCCTGACATCAACGGCTCTCTTCGTTGTCTGTAATGGCCTGAGTATGCGGCTTGCGGTCCTGGGCGGCTTGCACCGCCTTGCGCAGGACTTGCAAATTCTTGCGCTTTTTTATCGCCATCGCGAAGTGAGGGGTGGCACTGGTACAACGTTCTTTTTAAACTGATGAGCTCTGGTTAACGGGAGTGTTGGGCGATATGGCTGAGATGTACGGTGCCTTTGAAAATCTGCGCAGACATAAAGCGGTGCTGCATAACGCTGTTGCGCTCAATTCGGGGATCCAACTGGCGGCCTGGTCCAACAAACGCGATACCATCACCCAGTATTGCGATCACCACACTCTGAGTCTGTACGTGGCCGACGGCTACGAGAGTTACCACAAAACCTCGGCCGGCTGGAAAAACGGCGGCGGGCCGGACCGCTTTTGCCTGATGCCAAAAGAGAGTGAGTCGAGCTGGGATATTCGCGATGACTTATCATTTGTGCATCTGTATTGCACCGATGCCCATCTGCGCGAGGTGGGTGAAAAGATCTGGGACAAAAGTCCGTATGGCTTTACCCTGGATGAAAACCTGTTTGGTGACGACGAAAAAATTACCGCGCTCTATCGCCACTTCATTCTGGGCTGCGACTGGGGGCAAAAGGCGAATCAGCTAACCCTGAGCAGCGCCTCTACGCTGTTGCTCACCCATCTGGTACAGCATTACAGTAATGTGCAGTGGCGGCTCCCCACCGTCACCGGGGGGTTATCACCTTTTACGCTGCGCAATGTACTCAGTTATATTGAAGAGAACCTGTCTGCCGCATTAACCCTTGCGGATCTGGCTACCCAGGCGAGTCTGAGTGAGTACCACTTCGCGCGCATGTTCCGCCAGTCGATGCAGATGGCACCGCATCAGTACGTGATGCAGCGCCGGATGGATAAGGCCAGAAGGCTGGTCACTTCTACCCAGCTTCCCCTGACGGAGATTGCGCTGACCTGCGGTTTTAGCTCGGCCAGCCACTTCAGTAATCGCTTTCGCAGCGTAATGGGAATGACGCCCTCGCAGCTACGCGCGGCGCGTGCGTAACAGCACCAGATAACACACCCCGCCTGCCACCAGCCCCCAGAATGCCGAACCAATACCGCCCAGCGTGACGCCGCTTGCCGTTAGCAGAAAGGTTACGATAGCCGCATCACGTTCCCGCTCGTTGTGCAGGGCCTGATAGAGGCTCCCGCTAATGGTGCCCAGCAGCGCCAGCCCGGCCAGCGTCTGGATCCAGCTTAGCGGCAGTGCCGCCATGACGCCGGTGATCGACCCGCCGAACACCCCCGCCAGCAGATAAAAAACGCCTGCGGCAGCGGCGGCCAGCCAGCGTTTGTCAGGATCGGGATGGGCATCCGGACTTTGACAGATCGCGGCGGTGATCGCGGCAATGCAAATCGAGTAGACGCCCAAGGGTGCGAGCAGCAACGCCAGGCCGCCGGTGGCGATGATGAGCGGCGAGACGGCAACCGGGTATCCTGATGCTTTCAGGGTGGCGAACCCCGGCGCGTTCTGCGAGGCCATGGTCACAAGGAAGAAAGGAATGCCGATGCTGATCAAGGTTGTCAGCGTGAAAGAGGGGGCAATGTACTGGGGCATCACCAGCGTCAGGGTTAACTTTTCTGTGACAACGTCACCATTAAGACCTGCTACCGCTGCGCCCACCAGCAGCGTAGCGACAATGGCATAGCGTGGGGCCAGCGCCTTTGCCGCCAGCCACGCCAGCAACATGCTGCCACAGAGCACCAGATGCCCGTCCATATTGCTGAAGGCCTGCAGGCCAAAGCGCAGCAGGACCCCGGCCAGCATAGCGGCGGCCAGCGAGTGGGGAATGATTTTCATCAGGCGGGCAAATAATCCGGTGACCCCGCAGAGTAAGATGAGCGCATTAGCAAAGATAAAAATGCCGATGGTTTCCGCTAAGGTCACCCCCTGCAGGCTGGTCGCCAGCAGCGCGGCGCCCGGAGTCGACCAGGCGGTAAGCACCGGGGCTTTATACCACCACGAGAGGAGCAGGGTGCTGATACCCATCCCCATTCCCAGTGCGGTCATCCAGCCTGCGATTTGCGTTGGCGTCGCCCCCGCCGCAGCAGCTGCCTGCCAGATGATGGCGGCAGAGCTGGCATAGCCGACCAGCACGGCAACGAAGCCGGATAACACCGTGGGAAAAGTGAGGGAAATGGCCCGCATAGCGGCTCCTTGTGCGTTATAACATACGGGGAATGTATCACTGTGCGCTATAGCATACAAGTGGTACACTCGGGCCAACGGGAGGGGTTATGGACATCACGCAACATCTTGCTACTACACTGAAAACATTACGCCAGGCGCGAGGCTGGAGTCTCTCCAGACTGGCGGAAGAGACCGGCGTATCGAAGGCGATGCTCGGTCAGGTGGAGCGCAACGAATCCAGTCCGACGGTCTCGACTTTGTGGAAAATCGCCACCGGCCTGAATGTCCCGTTTTCGACTTTTATTAGCCCGGAGGCCGAAGCGCAGCCGGTATTCGACCCACAGCAGCAGGCGATGGTGATTAAACCGTTGTTTCCCTGGGATGATGAACTGAAATATGACCACTTTTCCATCACCCTCGCCCCGGGCGCCTGCAGTGAATCCACGCCGCATGAGGCGGGCGTAGTGGAGCATGTTGTGGTGATCAGCGGCGAACTGGAGATGAAAATCGACGACGAATGGCGGCGTATTCTCCCGGATACCGGCGTCCGTTTTGCAGGCGATAAACCGCACGCCTATCGCAACAGCAGCGAGCAGCAGGTGCACTTTCACTCGCTTATCCATTATCCCCGCTAAACCTACGTAAAACGATTCCGTTGCCGCAGACTTCTGACTACAATAGCCGCCATTTTGACCATAACGGATAACGACGAAGTATGCGCCTGCAATCCCATCATCTTGAACTTTTGAGCCCGGCTCGTGACGCCGCTATTGCCCGTGAAGCGATTCTTCACGGTGCCGATGCGGTCTATATCGGCGGCCCGGGTTTTGGTGCTCGCCATAATGCCAGCAACAGCCTGCGCGATATCGCCGAGCTGGTGCCATTCGCCCATCGCTACGGGGCGAAGGTGTTTGTGACCCTGAACACCATACTTCATGATGATGAGCTGGAGCCGGCGCAACGCATGATCGCCGACCTGTACCAGACCGGCGTGGATGCGCTGATTGTGCAGGATATGGGCGTAATGGAACTGGATATCCCGCCGATTGAACTGCATGCCAGTACCCAGTGCGACATCCGTAGCGTCGAAAAAGCGAAATTTCTCTCTGATGCCGGCTTTAGCCAGATTGTTCTGGCGCGTGAACTGAACCTGAATCAGATTCGTGAGATCTACCAGGCCACCGACGCCACCATTGAATTCTTTATTCACGGTGCCCTGTGCGTGGCCTATTCGGGTCAGTGCAACATCTCCCACGCGCAGACCGGGCGCAGCGCCAACCGGGGTGACTGCTCGCAAGCCTGCCGCCTGCCGTATACCCTGAAAGACGATCAGGGGCGCGTCGTTGCCTTTGAAAAGCACCTGCTGTCGATGAAAGATAACGACCAGACGGCAAACCTGGCGGCGCTGATCGACGCGGGGGTGCGCTCCTTCAAAATTGAAGGGCGCTATAAAGACATGAGCTACGTTAAGAATATCACCGCGCACTATCGTCAGATGCTCGACGCCATTATTGACGATCGCGGCGATCTGGCGCGCGCCTCGTCCGGCCGTACCGAGCACTTCTTTATTCCCTCTACCGATAAGACGTTCCACCGCGGTAGCACAGACTACTTCGTGAATGCGCGCAAAGGTGATATCGGCGCGTTTGACTCGCCAAAATTTATCGGCCTGCCGGTGGGTGAAGTGCTGAAGGTATCGAAACAACACCTGGACGTGGAAGTGACCGAGCCGCTGGCGAACGGCGATGGTCTGAATGTGATGATCAAACGTGAAGTCGTGGGCTTTCGCGCTAATACGGTGGAAAAAACGGGTGAAAACCGCTATCGCGTCTGGCCGAATGAAATGCCGGCCGATCTGCACAAAATCCGCCCGAATACCCCGTTAAATCGCAACCTGGACCATAACTGGCAGCAGGCGCTGCTGAAAACCTCCAGCGAGCGCCGCGTGGCGGTGGATATTGAACTGGGCGGCTGGGAAGAACAGCTGATTCTGACTATGACCAGCGAAGAGGGGGTGACTGTTACCCATACGCTGGACGGGCAGTTCGATGTGGCAACCCATCGCGAGAAGGCGCTGAGCAACCTTAAGGATGGCGTGGCGAAACTGGGCCAGACTATCTACTACGCGCGCAATATCGAGATTAACCTGGCGGATGCCCTTTTTGTGCCTAACAGCCTGCTGAACCAGTTCCGCCGTGAGACGGCAGATAAGCTCGACGCGGCGCGTCTGGCAAACTACCCCCGCGGCAGCCGTAAGCCCGTCTCGGTGCCGCCGCCGGTCTATCCGGATACCCATCTCAGCTTCCTGGCTAACGTCTATAACCACAAGGCGCGGGCATTTTATCAACGCTATGGCGTTGAGCTAATTGACGCCGCCTATGAGGCGCATGAAGAGAAGGGCGACGTGCCGGTGATGATCACCAAGCACTGCCTGCGTTTTGCCTTTAACCTCTGTCCGAAACAGGCGAAGGGCAATATCAAGAGCTGGAAAGCGACCCCGATGCAGCTGGTGAATGGCGACGAGGTTCTGACCCTGAAGTTCGACTGCCGCCCCTGCGAGATGCACGTGATCGGCAAAATGAAGAATCACATCTTCAAAATGCCGCAGCCGGGCAGCATTGTGGCCTCAGTCAGCCCGGACGAGTTGATGAAAACCCTGCCGAAACGCAAGGGTGTGTAATTAACGAAAATGGGTGTCGGGTTTGCGTGACTTCTGCCAGTGCTGATGTTCGCGCAGCCCCTCGGCAGACTCTTGTGCCACGGCCCGTAGCTCATCGCTGTCGGCTTCGTGACGCAGCTGATGTTCGACACTCTTTACCCAATAATACTCATGCCCTTTATGCCCGGCCATTAACTGGCCGGAGAAGAGGGCGCAGGTCAGCATCACAATCGATAACGTTTTTGTATACATCAGGCCACCATCGGTTTACGTTTCCGGGCTATAATGCCGATAGTTGCTTCAGGTTATTATTCAACTCTTCAAATCCAGGCAAGGATTTGTCAGGATTCGTGCAAAGCCCTCCGCAGAGGGCTTATTTCAGTGCGATTTGAATCCGGCGGCAGTCATCAGCAGGCGGAAAAACATTCCCACCAGCGCCAGTGCAAGTACGCTGCCACCCCAGATAACGGCCAGCCAGAACAGGCGTTTCCAGACAGATTGCTGCATCAGTGATATCCCTCCCCGGGTTGTACCTTCCCACGAAATACGTAGTAGCTCCAGAAAGTGTAGACAAGGATTATCGGGATAATGAGGAGCGCCCCCACCAGCATAAAGCCCTGGCTTTGCGCCGGCGCGGCGGCCTGCCAGAGAGTGATGGAAGGCGGAATGAGATGTGGCCAGATGCTGATCCCAAGCCCACTGAAGCCGAGAAAGACCAGCCCTAAGGTCAGGACGAACGGCAGCGTGTGGCTGCGCGGATTATGCAGGCAGCGCCATTGCCAGAGACTCAGCGCCGCCACCAACACCGGCACGGGCAGCAGGAAGAAAAGATTCGGTAGCGTAAACCAGCGGTCAGCAATGGCCGCGTGTGCCAGCGGAGTCCAGAGACTGATGATAGCGATCACCCCCAGCAGCGCCATCAGCAGGCGTCTGGAGAGCTGCCGCATCCGCTGCTGCAGCGGGTTTTCACTTTTCATCACCAGCCAGCTGGCACCTAACAACGCATACGCCACTATCAGTCCCAGACCGCAGAAAAGATTGAAAGGGGTGAACCAGTCAAAGGGGCCGCCGCTGTAGGCGCGATGGGTAACCGGAAAGCCATTGATTACCGCGCCGACCACGATCCCCTGGGTGAAAGTGGCAAGCAGTGAACCGCCGATAAAGGCTTTATCCCAGAATGGCCGGTGGGCAGGGGTCGCTTTGAACCGAAACTCAAAGGCCACACCGCGAAAAATCAGCCCGATGAGCATCAGCGTCAAAGGAATGGTGAGCGCATCGATGATGACCGCGTAGGCCAGCGGGAAAGCGCCAAACAGCGCAGCACCACCGAGGACCAGCCAGGTTTCATTGCCATCCCATACCGGGGCGACGGTGTTGACCATCACGTCGCGATCGTCCGGATCGCGCACGGCGGGAAAAAGAATGCCAATCCCCAGGTCAAAGCCATCCATCACGATATACATCAGGGTGGCAAAGACGATAATGACAAACCAGATCAGGGAGAGATCGATACCCATTATGGTGTCTCCTTTGTATCAAATGCTGTACTGGCGGCTGAAAGCGGACGCGCGGGGCGGCCATCGGTTTCGCTCGGGAAGGTTTCGTCATCCTGCGGCCCTTTTTTGATCAGGCGTACCATGTAGCTGTAACCCACACCAAACACCGAGGTGTAGACGAGGATAAAGGCCAGCAGGCTGACGCTCATATGCAGGTTGCCATGAGCAGAGACCGCATCTTCGGTGCGCTGCAGGCCATACACCACCCAGGGTTGACGGCCAACCTCAGTCGTCACCCAACCGGCCAGGATGGCGATCAGGCCTGACGGCCCCATCAGCAAAGCAAACCACAGGAATGGCCGGGATTGATATAGCCGTTTTCGGTAGCGCAGCCACAGGGCGATGGCACCAAGGGTGAGCATTAAAATGCCCAGCCCGGCCATGATGCGAAATGACCAGAACACCAGGGTGGAATTAGGACGATCCGCTTTCGGGAACTCTTTCAGGGCCGGAACTTGCTTATCCAGACTGTGGGTCAGGATCAGGCTGCCCAGGGCTGGGATCGCCAGACCATAGCGGGTGCGCTCTTGCTCCATATCGGGCAGACCAAACAGCAGCAGCGGCGTCGGCTCGCCTGGCAGGTTTTCCCAGTGTCCTTCGATAGCGGCTATTTTTGCAGGCTGATATTTCAGGGTGTTGAGACCGTGCATATCGCCAATCATGGCCTGCAGCGGAGCGACAATGAGCGTCATCCACAGTGCCATGGAGAACATTTTGCGGATCGCCGGCGTGTTATTGCCGCGCAGCAGATGCCAGGCCGCCGAAGCACCAACGAATAGCGCGCTGCTCAGGAAGGCGGCAATCGACATGTGTAGCAGGCGATAGGGGAAAGAGGGGTTAAATACGACGGCGAACCAGTCTACCGGAACGACCACGCCGTTGATGATTTCATGGCCTTGCGGCGTCTGCATCCAGCTGTTGGAGGCGAGGATCCAGAAGGTGGAGATCAGCGTGCCTAGCGCCACCATACAGGTTGAAAAAAAGTGCAGTCCAGGCCCGACTTTCTTCCAGCCAAAGAGCATCACCCCGAGGAAACCGGCTTCGAGGAAGAAGGCGGTCAGCACTTCATAGGTGAGCAGGGGGCCGGTAATACTGCCAGCGAACTGCGAAAAGCCGCTCCAGTTAGTGCCAAACTGATAAGCCATGACCAGGCCGGAGACCACGCCCATGCCAAAATTGACGGCAAAGATCTTCGACCAGAAATGATAAAGTGAGCGCCAGACCGGATTTTTGGTTTTTAGCCATAATCCCTCCAGAACCGCCAGATAGCTGGCGAGCCCGATGGTGATCGCCGGGAAAATAATGTGGAAGGAGACCGTAAAAGCAAACTGGATCCTTGCCAGGTGAAACGCATCTAAACCAAACATGCACAACCTCAAAGTCAATCGTTGTGCAGACAGGGTATAGCGGGTTAATCAAAAGTATCAGACGCAGAAAAGGGAAATTTACCTATAACAGTTGAAGTAAAGTGGGTGAATGGGAAGGTCTGTTATGGTATTGCGGCGGGGCGTGTGCCCCGCCAGTTAGCCAGTTTTTATTCTTTTCCAGAAAAGGGAGAGTAACCAGACAAGCAATAATGTGAAGAGTAATGACAATATCATCAGAGCGGTGATATAGCGGTCATACCATTCGGTTTCCGTCAAAAAACCAAATTTACTGGTGTAGAGATCATATAAGTAAATATCTGGCATGAATGCGCAGAGTAGCGAGAATAAAATGCTAAGAAGGAATAATGATCCTACCCCTGTCAAAACGCTATCTATAGGCTTCATTAATACACCTGTATCGTACCGAAAGCGCTAAGTTCTGCCGTTATTAATCCAGGCATCGAACTTAATAGAGCATGGTGGAGAATTCGGTAATGAGCATGGCTGGGTAAGGTAATACATCCTTCGCTTATTCCCGAACTTCCCGCCGGAAGTAGGCGAAAGGCGCCTCGCTCAACGCTTTCTATAAAAGTTGAGTCGTTAACGTCATTATCATCCCTATAAAGCGCAAACCAGTGATCGCGATTAGAACCACTCTCAAGTTCTTTTATCATATCATGCCAGCGAGAAAGTAAACCTCCACGCGGCCGGGCGACAATATAATATCCTCTCCCTGGGCCAGTTAAATCGGACGTTACTTAATACCGTTTTTCGGCTAATGTCCAGGCAGTGTGTGCTATAAATATTTGAGATATATCAGTTGGTTTATATCAAACCATATTATTAGAGCCCCTGAACTGATGTATCCTTCAGGGGCTCTAAAATTAAAATATTAATCCCGCCAGCCCATTCCCGGCGCAACATGCTTCAGTATTGACTCTATAACATGCACGTTATACTCCACGCCCAGCTGATTCGGTACGGTCAGTAATAACGTATCCGCTTCGGCGATGGCTTCGTCCTGTTTAAGCTGTTCGATCAGCTTATCCGGCTCAGCGGCGTAGCTGCGTCCGAAAATAGCGCGGGTTTTCTCATCCAGATAGCCCACGCTGTCGCTTTCGTTGCGGCTGGCACCGAAATAGGCGCGATCCTGCTGATTCATCAGGGCAAATATACTGCGGCTAACCGAGACGCGCGGCGTGCGAGTATGGCCGGCCGCAGCCCAGGCCTCGCGGTAGGCACGAATCTGTTTTGCCTGTTGAATATGGAATGGCTCGCCGGTCTCGTCGTCTTTTAACGTCGAACTTTGCAGATTCATTCCCAGCTTCGCTGCCCACTCCGCCGTCGCATTCGATCCTGCGCCCCACCAGATTCGCTCGCGCAACCCTTCGGAATGGGGTTCCAGGCGCAGCAGGCCCGGTGGGTTAGGGAACATCGGCTGTGGATTTGGCTTCGCAAAGCCCTCTCCACGCAGGACATCCAGCAGCACCTCGGTATGACGACGCGCCATGTCTGACTCGTTCTCGCCTTCGGCAGGAACATAGCCAAAGTAGCGCCAGCCATCTATGACCTGTTCCGGAGATCCACGGCTGATACCTAACTGAAGCCGCCCACCCGAAATGAGATCGGCCGCACCCGCATCCTCCGCCATATAGAGGGGATTTTCATAGCGCATGTCGATAACGCCGGTACCTATCTCGATTCGCTGGGTCTTTGCGCCAATTGCAGCCAGCAGCGGGAAGGGGGAGGCGAGCTGACGGGCAAAATGATGCACCCGGAAATAGGCGCCATCAGCTCCCAGCTCCTCCGCTGCGACAGCCAGATCGATGGACTGCAACAGCGCGTCGGCGGCAGAGCGGGTACCGGACTGCGGAGAGGGAGTCCAGTGACCAAAAGACAAAAATCCAATCTTTTTCATGACAGGGGTATCCTGGTTAGAGGTGTCTTCGACAGGCGACTACCCGCCGGAATTGATCTTTACTTTACCCCTAAGTCGATGAGAATAAATGCCATTTGTTTAACATAACTTTTCAAATAATTTGAATAAGGCCAGGCGGGAGACGATTATCATGACGAGCGTGGCTGCGCTGCTGGAGGGAATTTCTTTAGTTAAAAAAATAGCTTGCAACATTACTGCAACCATGCGTTAATGGCTCTTCGGTTTGAAATCCAAAAGATATCGTAGCAGTTTCTTAAAGCATCTCTCATCACGTTGTGCCTCTCCACAGCCTCTCCTGGGTTTTTTCTTTACGCTCTGATTAGTTTTGTCTCAGACCCTTATTGCCTTAAAGGCCCATTAGTTTATAACGTTTAACGTTCTGGAGATTTTCATGACTAACATTCATTTTCGTTGCCCATGCTGCCATGGTTCGCAATACCGCACGTCGGTTTTCGACGTCTCATCAAAAAACCCGATGGGTGCCAAGTGCATCTTCTGCAAGTCGGCCATGATGACGTTTGACCATATTGCCGTATCACAGCACGCGCAGCGCGTCCCTTTTGAACTGCGTAAGTAATTGCCCGCGGCGCCGTCACGCCCGGCTTTTCCCCCTCTCGTAACCATAACAGTTCATTAATTCTTCCTTTTTTCTCCTGCTGATATAGAGTGTTTCGCAGCAAGGAGAGAACGATGAAAAAATATCAGCGCCTGGCGCAGCAAATCATTTCGCAGATCGAGTTGGGTGTCTGGCAACCCGGCGATAAATTGCCCTCGCTGCGAGAGCAAGTGGTCAGCAGCGGCATGAGCTTTATGACCGTTGGCCATGCCTACCAGATGCTGGAAAGTCAGGGCCGCATCGTTGCCCGTCCGCAATCAGGTTATTACGTCGCCGCACGGCCGATGGGCCAGCAGCCTGCGCCCCCTGCGCAAGTGATGCGCGACGAAGCCGTGGACATTAATACCTATATTTTCGATGTATTGCAGGCCAGCCGCGACCCGTCCGTCGTTCCCTTCGCCTCTGCCTTTCCCGATCCGCGACTCTTTCCACTGCAACAACTCAACCGCTCGCTGGCGAACGTCAGCAAAACGGCCACCGCCATGAGCGTGATCGAAAACCTTCCCCCCGGAAACAGCGATCTGCGCCATGCCATTGCCCGTCGCTATGCCCAGCAGGGGATGAACATCTCCCCGGAGGAGATAGTGATCACCGCCGGGGCGCTGGAGGCGCTGAACCTCAGCCTGCAGGCCGTGACCGAGCCGGGCGACTGGGTCATTGTTGAAAATCCCTGTTTTTACGGCGCTCTCCAGGCACTGGAGCGGTTAAAACTTAAAGCACTGTCGGTGGCGACGGATGTGCGCGATGGGATAGATCTTCAGGCGCTGGAACAGGCGCTGAACGACTATCCGGTGAAAGCCTGCTGGTTAATGACCAATAGCCAGAATCCGCTGGGATTTACGCTCAGCGCAGAAAAAAAAGCGCGGCTGGTGGCGCTATTAACCCAGCATAACGTCACCCTGATTGAAGACGACGTCTATAGCGAGCTGTACTACGGTCGGGAAAAACCGCTGCCGGCGAAGGCGTGGGACAGCAACGACATGACGTTGCACTGTTCGTCATTTTCGAAATGTCTGGTGGCCGGGTTTCGTCTTGGCTGGGTGGCGGCAGGCAAACATGCCCGCCGCATTCAGCAACTGCAGTTGATGAGCACCTTGTCGACCAGTTCGCCCATGCAGCTGGCGCTGGTAGATTACCTGGCGACCCGGCGTTACGACGCCCATCTGCGCCGACTTCGCCGCACCCTGGCTGAACGCAAACAGCAGGCCTGGCAATCGCTATTACGTCATCTGCCTGCCGAGGTGGTTATTCACCACAGCGATAGCGGTTACTTTTTATGGCTGGAACTGCCCCCGACGCTGGATGCCGGTAAACTC
Source organism: Leclercia sp. UBA1284 (assembly GCF_002308415.1). Lineage (NCBI taxonomy): Bacteria > Pseudomonadati > Pseudomonadota > Gammaproteobacteria > Enterobacterales > Enterobacteriaceae > Leclercia > Leclercia sp. UBA1284. The sequence continues at coordinate 1,431,603 of NZ_DBUS01000006.1, read as the reverse complement.
AGTGAGCAGGCCCTGCGCCACCACATCAGCATTGCGCCGGGCAAAATGTTTTCGACCTCCGATGCCTGGACCCCGTTTTTCCGGTTTAACACCTCGTGGGCATGGGGGGAGCGCGAAGAGCAGGCAGTTATTCAACTGGCGAAATTAATCCGCTCCATGCTTTCTCCGAATTAATTCTCTCTCCGCACTGCCAGGTTTATTCATCTTCATCTCTCCTCGCCGCGATAAATTCGCGGCGTTTTACTTTTCGCTGTCATAGGAAATTTGCATACCGCGCGTTAGCGCTAACTCCTTGTCTATAATCCAGTTAACGGGGAATGCGCCCTCGGTCACAACCTGATGAAATATCTACAGCGTGCCGGGTGCGCCGCATTCGCGCGGTCTACGTTTAATACAGGAGATATTTTAAACGGCACGGCCGCCGCCAGATTGCATTGCGACAGGAGTAACGTGTATGAGCAAAAAATTTGCCCGTAGCAGCCTGTGTGCGCTCGGCATGACGATTCTGACTGCACAAGCGGCCGAGCCACCCAAAGAGATCGGAAAAGGCGAAGGGCGGCTGGATATTATTGCCTGGCCTGGCTATATCGAGCGCGGCCAGACCGATAAAGCCTACGACTGGGTTACTCCGTTTGAACAGGAGACGGGCTGTAAAGTCAACGTGAAGACTGCCGCCACCTCGGATGAGATGGTCAGCCTGATGGCGAAGGGCGGCTATGACCTGGTCACCGCCTCCGGCGACGCCTCCCTGCGCTTAATCATGGGTAAGCGCGTGCAGCCAATAAACCCTGATTTAATCCCCAACTGGAAAACCGTTGATCCGCGTATGGTGAAGGGGGAGTGGTTTAACGTCGGCGGTAAAGTCTACGGCACCCCGTATCAGTGGGGACCAAACCTGCTGATGTATAACACCAAAACCTTCCCGACGCCGCCCGATAGCTGGAGCGTGATCTTCGTTAAGCAAAATCTACCCGACGGCAAAACCAATCAGGGGCGCGTGCAGGCCTATGACGGCCCGATTTACATCGCCGATGCGGCACTGTTCGTCAAAGCCACTCAGCCCGATCTCGGTATTACCGACCCGTATCAACTCACCGAAGCACAGTATGCCGCCGTGCTAAAAGTGCTTCGCGACCAGCATGCCCTAATCCACCGTTACTGGCACGATACCACCGTGCAGATGAGTGATTTCAAAAACGAAGGTGTGGTGGCCTCCAGCGCCTGGCCGTATCAGGCTAACGCCCTGAAAGCCGACAACCAGCCCGTCGCTACCGTCTTTCCGAAGGAGGGGGTGACCGGCTGGGCGGATACCACCATGCTGCACAGCGATGCCAAACATCCAGTGTGTGCCTATAAGTGGATGAACTGGTCGCTCACGCCAAAAGTGCAGGGCGATCTGGCCGCGTGGTTCGGCTCGCTGCCGGTGGTGGCGGAGGGATGCAAAGCCAGCACCCTGCTGGGTGAAAAAGGGTGTGAGACCAACGGCTACACCTACTTCGACAAAATCATGTTCTGGAAAACCCCGATAGCCCAGGGCGGCAAGTTCGTCCCTTACAGCCGCTGGACGCAAGATTACATCGCCATTATGGGCGGCCGTTAATCGCCCGGGAGCAGAAGATGACGTACGCGGTAGAGTTTAACGACGTCTCCCGACGCTATGGTGAGGTGCGCGCGGTGGATCGCGTCACCATGGGGATCCGTGACGGGGAGTTCTTCTCCATGCTGGGGCCTTCGGGCTCCGGCAAAACCACCTGTCTGCGCCTGATTGCCGGGTTTGAACAGCTGAGCGGTGGGGCCATTACCCTGTTCGGTAAAGAGGCCAGCGAACTCCCTCCCTGGGAGCGGGATGTGAATACCGTCTTTCAGGACTATGCGCTCTTCCCCCATATGTCGATTCTCGATAACGTCGCCTACGGGCTGATGGTAAAGGGCATCGACAAAAAAACGCGTCATGCCCGGGCGCATGAGGCGCTGGAAAAGGTCAGTCTGGGCTTCGCCGTGGCCCGGAAACCTTCTCAGCTTTCGGGCGGCCAGCGTCAGCGAGTGGCGATTGCCCGCGCGCTGGTCAATCAGCCGCGGGTATTGCTGCTGGACGAGCCGCTGGGAGCGCTGGATCTAAAACTGCGCGAGCAGATGCAGTTCGAACTTAAAAAGCTCCAGCAAGAACTGGGGATAACCTTTATCTTCGTGACCCACGATCAGGGCGAAGCGCTCTCGATGTCGGACCGGGTCGCAGTATTTAATAACGGCCGCATCGAGCAAATTGACACACCCCAGGCGCTCTATATGCGCCCACGCACGCCTTTTGTCGCCGGATTTGTTGGCACCTCGAACCTGTTTAATGACGAGCAAGCCCAGCGGGTCTGTGGCATGCCGGGCCTCTTCGCTCTGCGCCCGGAGCATATCCGCCTGAACGTGGGCGGTGAAGTCCAGGTGCAGGGGGTGGTGCAGGCGGTACAGTATCAGGGGGCCGCGACCCGCTTTGAGCTGCGGCTGGCCGATGGCGCAAAATTGCTGGTGAGCCAGGCCAATCTCAGCGATGCGTACTTACCCGCCGGGCTGGAGATTGGCCAGCCGGTCACCGCCTCATGGGCGCGGTCGGCGATGGTGCCGCTCCATGGGGAGGGATGAGATGGCGATGAGTACCTCACCGGGAATCGCATCGCAGGGGATGGTCAATCGGCTCTCCGGCCTGTTCTGGCGCAGGCCATCGCTGGGACTTTTCCTGCTGTTGTTAGGGCCGCTGATGTGGTTTGGCATTGTCTATTTAGGGTCGCTGCTCACCCTGTTGTGGCAGGGGTTCTATACCTTCGACGATTTCACCATGTCGGTAACGCCGGATTTGACCCTGGCGAATCTTTACGCGCTCTTTAACCCGGCGAACTACGACATCATCATTCGCACGCTGGTGATGGCGATGGCGGTAACGCTCGCCAGCGCGGTGCTGGCGTTTCCAATGGCGTGGTATATGGCACGCTATACCCGCGGCAAATGGAAAGCGTTTTTCTATATTGCGGTAATGCTGCCGATGTGGGCCAGCTACATTGTTAAAGCCTACGCCTGGACGCTATTGCTGGCCAAAGATGGCGTGGCGCAATGGTTTCTGGGCCATATGGGGCTTGAGCCGCTGCTCACCTCACTGCTGACGTTACCCGCCATTGGCGGCAATACGCTGTCCACCTCCGGGCTGGGGCGTTTCCTGGTCTTCGTCTACATCTGGTTGCCCTTTATGATCCTGCCGGTGCAGGCCGCGCTGGAGCGTCTGCCAGCCTCGCTGCTTCAGGCCTCCGGCGATCTCGGGGCCCGCCCGCGTCAGACCTTCCGTTATATCGTGTTGCCGCTGGCGATCCCGGGTATTGCTGCCGGGTCTATCTTCACCTTTTCATTGACGCTGGGCGACTTTATCGTGCCGCAGCTAGTGGGGCCACCAGGCTATTTTATTGGTCAGATGGTCTACTCCCAGCAGGGGGCGATTGGCAACATGCCGATGGCGGCCGCGTTTACGCTGGTGCCCATCATTCTGATCGCGGTCTACCTGGCGTTCGTGAAACGCCTGGGAGCCTTTGATGCACTCTGAACGCGCACCGCTGTTTCTCAAAATTGCTACCTGGGGCGGGGTGATCTTCCTTCACTTCCCGCTATTAATCATTGCTATCTATGCGTTTAATACCGAGGATGCCGCGTTCAGTTTTCCACCGCAGGGGCTAACGTTGAAGTGGTTTAGCGTCGCGGCAGCGCGGGGCGATATCATTGACTCCGTGACGTTGTCACTTAAAATTGCCGCGCTCTCCACCGTGATTGCGCTGGTGCTGGGTACGCTGGCGGCCGCGGCGTTATGGCGCAGTGACTTCTTTGGCAAAAATGCGATCTCACTGTTGCTGCTCCTTCCCATCGCACTGCCGGGAATCATCACCGGCCTGGCACTGCTTACCGCCTTTAAAACCGTCAATCTTGAACCGGGTTTCTTCACCATTGTGGTCGGCCACGCCACCTTCTGCGTGGTGGTGGTGTTCAATAATGTCATTGCCCGCTTCAGGCGGACCTCATGGAGCCTGGTCGAAGCCTCGATGGATTTAGGGGCCAACGGCTGGCAAACCTTCCGCTATGTCGTGCTGCCCAACCTGGGCACGGCGCTGCTGGCCGGCGGAATGCTGGCCTTTGCTCTCTCATTCGATGAGATCATCGTCACCACCTTTACCGCAGGACATGAACGGACGTTACCGCTGTGGTTGTTAAATCAGCTGGGTCGCCCGCGCGACGTGCCGGTGACTAACGTGGTGGCACTGCTGGTCATGCTGGTAACAACCATCCCCATTCTGGGAGCCTGGTGGCTCACCCGCGACGGCGATAGCGTGGCCGGTAGCGGAAAATAACGTTTATTCAACGGGACAATGCTATGCAAACTCAATTGTTGATCAAGGGTGAACTGGTAAATGGCGCTGGGGAAAAACAGCCGGTCTACAATCCTGCCACCGGCGAGGTGCTGGTAGAAATTGCCGAAGCCAGCCCTGCGCAGGTCGATGCCGCCGTGCAGGCCGCCGATGCCGCCTTTGCCCTTTGGGGGCAGGCCACGCCGAAAACGCGCGCCGACGCGTTACTGAAACTGGCGGAGGTCATTGAGCAGAATGCCGGAACGTTCGCCGAACTGGAGTCGCTCAACTGCGGCAAACCGCTGCACTGCGTCAAGAGCGATGAGATCCCGGCGGTGGCTGATGTGTTTCGCTTCTTTGCCGGTGCCGCCCGCTGTCTGAACGGGCAAGCCGCAGGCGAATATCTTGAGGGGCATACCTCAATGATTCGCCGCGATCCGGTCGGGGTTGTGGCGTCTATCGCCCCCTGGAACTATCCACTGATGATGGCGGCCTGGAAGCTGGCACCGGCGCTGGCGGCGGGCAACTGTGTGGTACTCAAACCCTCTGAAATCACGCCGCTCACGGCTCTGAAGCTCGGCGAACTGGCTAAAACCATCTTCCCGGCAGGCGTCCTTAACGTACTGTTCGGGCGCGGAAAAACGGTGGGTGATCCCCTGACCGGGCACGAAAAAGTACGTATGGTGTCACTCACGGGCTCCATCGCGACCGGGGAGCATATAATTGGTCATACCGCGTCGTCGATAAAACGCACCCACATGGAACTGGGCGGCAAAGCGCCCGTCATTGTGTTTGACGATGCCGATCTCGACGCCGTCGTGGAAGGGGTACGCACTTTTGGCTTCTACAACGCCGGGCAGGACTGTACCGCCGCCTGCCGTATCTATGCTCAGCAGGGGATCTACGCCGCGCTGGTCGAAAAGCTGGGCGCCGCTGTCGCCAGCCTGAAAATGGGCGCACCGGACGAGGAGACAACCGAGCTGGGGCCGCTCAGTTCACAGGCGCATCTTGACCGCGTAAGCCACGCGGTGGAGGAGGCGAAAGCGCTGGCCCATGTGCAGGTGATTACCGGCGGCAGCAAGCATGATGGCAAGGGTTACTTTTTCCAGCCCACGCTGTTGGCGGGAGCAAAACAGGAGGACGCTATCGTCCAGCGCGAAGTTTTTGGCCCGGTGGTCAGCGTCACGGCGTTTGAGGACGAAGCGCAGGTCCTGGCCTGGGCCAACGACTCGCAGTACGGGCTGGCCTCGTCCGTCTGGACGCAGGACGTAGGACGGGCGCATCGCGTCAGCGCGCGTTTGCAATACGGCTGCACCTGGGTCAATACCCACTTTATGCTGGTGAGCGAGATGCCGCACGGCGGAATGAAAATGTCGGGCTACGGCAAGGATATGTCGGTCTACGGGCTGGAGGATTATACCGTGGTGCGCCACGTCATGTTTAAACATTAATTTGCCTTGCCGCCAGGAGTGATCCTTCTGGCGGTCGCTTTTTATTATGAATATTTTATATATTCTTTGAAGAATATATCGTCATGCCTTTACAATCCGCGCCCTAAATTAAACTGCGTCCTCGCCGATAATGTCATTAATTACCTTTTCTGCGATCCAATATCATGCTGGCTATTAATCATAATGAAATGACCGGGCTCTTGCTTAAATCCCGGAAAAATAACGAATCATTACTCGCGCAGACGGTAGAGCGACTCTCATCAGGGTTACGTATTAACGGTACTAAAGATGATGCGGCCGGTCTGTCCATTACTAACCGTATGCTCTCCTCCATCAACGCAGACAGCGCGATCTCGCGGGGCATGGATGATGCGATAAGCCTGGCGCAGACCGCTGAGGGGGCATTGAGCGAAGTGAGCAATATGCTGATTCGGGCCAAAACGCTGGCGGTTCAGGCAGCAACCGATACGCTTTCCGAAACCGATCGCATCAGTATAAATAATGAATACCAGCATATTCTTGCCGGTATTATGCATATTGCTGAAACGACAGAAATATTTGGTCAATATCCACTGGCGACGGATAACCCCACTTTTCCGCCGCAATTAATCGGCGATGTCAGCCCGTTAAATACAAAATTCCCGATTCAGGGTAACAGTTATGCTTTTTCCTCGGGCATTATTCCCCTGGCCTATATTCCGGCGGGCTCGACTACGATTGCGATAAATATTAACTCGTTAGGACAGGATGACGATCTCCAGCTCTTTACTCGCGACGGTAAACATCTGGTCGGGACGCCACTTGAAGGGGTCGATGCCGATTACACCTGGGTCAGCCGTGGCATCAGCGATGCCGCCACGGCGACCCACGCCTTTATGACGCCTGAAAACGGTTTTACCGCTGGGGCCACCTACGACGGCTCCCAGTTAGTCGAAGGGGGGGCAAGCTGGGATCCTACCGGTGCAACGCTCAACTATAACGGCATGAATATCACCTATAGCGGCGACGGTGACCGCTATGAAGACAGCACCAACGGCGGGTTCAACGACGGTACCAATGGCAGCAATATGGTCGAGCGCATCACGCTTGATAACGTCACGGAAGATCTGCTGGTGGTGGTGGTAGGTAATGGCTCTTTCACCAGCGCCATTACCTGGGGGAATCTGCCGACACCGACAATGCCCCCGACGGTGCCGCCAAAGCAGAGTCGCGCGATTGAAGTGGTGACCAGCGCCAATTTTGGCGAGGAGGTTCAGCAGATGACGATCGAACCCACGCCGACCGACCTTAAAACGCTGAAGCTGGAAAACAGCGAAATGACGACCCAGGCCGGGGCCAGAAGCTGTATGGCGACCCTGGACGCGGCGCTGGAAAAAGTCAGCGGTTACCGCAGCCAGTACGGCGGGCTGATCAACAGCTTTGAATCACACAAGTCGGTTTTATCACAGCAGGGTATTGCGTTACAGGCCAGCCGGAGCCGTATTCAGGATGCGGACTACGCTGTCGAAGCCAGCCGTTTAGCCCGGGCGCAGATCATCTCTCAGGGGCAGAATGCGGCGCTAAAAATCGCAAATCAGAGCCCACAAACCGTGCTCGACCTGCTTAAATAAAGGCTCACGCAGCGGCGAGGGCACCGCTGCGCAACAATTACCATCCGCAGACGTTATGCTCATTCTCACTGTCGTAGGCGCGAACGGTGTTAACCAGATCCTTCACCACGTCGGCGGCGACGTCCGGAATCAATAGCTCCATTGGGGCTTCTGTCTCGTAGTCCACCGACACACCGTTGCTGTTGTTGATCACGGTGACGGTATACGTTGCCTTGCCCATGGCTTACTCCTTATGTGTATTGACCACTTTACCCAGTCCTGCGCCTTCGAGAGTCGCTGCCGGGTCAGCGAAAAAGTCGATATTAAAGTAGGTGTCGTCCGTCAGTAACTCAATGCGATGCCACTTCTGCGGCGGGGAGATACCGAAACTGCCCGCTTCAATCACCAGCTCCAGATCCGGCTCGGTGGCATCAGCATCGGCAAAACCAAAGTAACGCACTGCACCCTGCATCACGGAGAGTCGACCATACACGCCGGCTTTGGTGTTGTGATGGGTAAAGAGCGCTTTAGGGGCGGTTGTCTGGTTCCAGAACGGGGTCGCACGGGTGTGAACATAGTTTTCAGGAATACGTAACATAGTCAGTTCCTTATCAGCGGCAGGGCGCTTAAAGTGATTTCAAAACATCGGGCTCGACGAAGAAATCGATATTGAACAGCGTGTCATCGCTCATCACCTCAATGTGATGCCAGCGCTCCGGCGGAAAGACGCCGAAATGACCGGCTTCAATGATCAGGATGCTGTCGGGCTCGGGGGTGGTTGCATCAGCATAGCCGAGATAGCGTACAGTGCCCCGCATCACGCTCAGGCGAGGATAGACGCCGGGACGGGTGCCCTGGTCAAGATGGCGCTGGAAGATGCCAGCAGGGGCAGTCTCTTTGTTCCAGAACGGCGTGGAACGGGTATGAATACAACTTTGCGGAATAGGTAGCATCGTTTTTTCCCTCTAAAGCCTGAGACCATTACACCACGCTTCAGTAAGGGTTATTTTGCATAAAGTGCATTTAAAATACAACTTTAAAGTGGTACCTCTCAGGTGGTCTATACTTACCCATTCCGATGGCAATGCAGGAGATGCTTATGCAGTATGTTGAAAAAGACGATCCTCAGAATGCGCCCGAGTCGGGTGATAAACAGCCACAGCCGGTGAAAAAATAACACCGTGTAAAGGTCGCTTCGGCGACCTTTTTTATGTAGCGGGTTATACTCATTTGTTATTACCACACAAATTTCATGGATAACTTGTAACAAAAAAACTTGATCTGTATCAACGTATACCGCATATTGCGCGCGGTTATTTTAAACAGATTGGGTGAATGCGATGACGTTGTATCAAAAAATGTTGGTGTTTTACGCAATCATGGCCTCCATCTGCGCGCTGATCACCTGGTTCCTCTCCAAAGATCGTAAGCGTATCCGCTTCCTGAGCGCCTTTCTTGTCGGTTCAACCTGGCCGATGAGCTTCCCGGTGGCGCTACTGATCTCGCTTTTCTAGAGCCCTGTTCCGCGCCGACAAAAGCCGCTCTGCTCTCGGGACGGTGAATGATCCACACGCTGGACGCGCAGTGTCATAAGCGATCTCCTCCGTCCTGGCGAAGGCACTGGCTGACGGCAGGAGTGAAGAGACGACCCGCTGGTGAGCGGGCCGCCGTGAGCGTTACGACAAAATCGCTTTTAACTGCTGGCGTGCCGCTGGCGTCACATCCTGTGGATGCTGGTAGCCGATGTTCTCGCACGCCTGGGTATAAAGCGCGACCAGCCAGTCGTAAACATACGCCGTGGCCGCATGAACCGGTTGTTCGCCAAGACGGCTCAGGCGCGGCGCGGTGCTGTCCACCGTCGGCGTGACGAAAATCGGCTGCCCTTTGCGAATACGGCTGGCCGGGCGTGCTTCGGCAGGGGTCTGCGCATAACCCACCCAGCTTACGAAGTTACCCAGCGCGGCATACAGCTGGGCGGCGCTGCCTTTGTCAGCATCAACGATCTGCTTCAGTTGCCCCGTCAGATTCAGTCGGTAGCTGCTGGTGACCAGCACGTCAGCAATCTGTTGCAACACCCTGGCTTCCAGTCCCAGACGATGGGCGGCCCCGTCGTCGCGGCTCCACTGGCGAACATGGTTAACCCATAATTTGTGTGCCAGCCGGGCTTTGTCTTGCGGCTCCCAGCGCTCATCGCTCTGCTGGGCGCTGTCGGCAAACAGATCAATGGCATCGGTGAAGAGACCATTGACCTGCTCTTCACGCGGTTGTTGCACGGCCATCAGGGTTTCAAAGGCCTTAAGCGGCGGCAACAGCCCCTCCAGTAACTCACCATGACGGCCAGCCATCCCCTGCAGGGCGCGAACGACCCCTTCTGCGGCGCTACGCTGTGCCGCGGGCTCCTGAGTCAGCGGAGCCAGATAACCCTGCATCATCGTACGCAGTTCGCGGTGCAAGCGCGCGCGCAGCGCCTGTAAGCGCGCCTGACGCTGACCAGCAAGCGTCGCTTGCGACAGCCATTCAATGACGCGCTGCATGCTACTGCTGTCCAGTGCCTGCAGCGTGCCCCAATGCTGACCCGGTTTGCCCAGCAGTTGCTGAACCGACTCGTCGAGATTCGAGCGGGTGGTAAAACGGGCATCCTGCGGCGTAATCGCCCATACCAGCCCTGGCAGCGCGGCCTCTTCGCCGGGTTGGGTATCCTGAACCCAGTTCAGCAGCGCGCGGGCGGTGCTGGCGGTCTGGCTGTGCTGGAGAGTGGCGTTACAGATCACCAGCACATCCGGTTGCAACTGCTGGCGGTAGTGCTCCAGTAGCCACTGACGCTTCGCCTGCGCCAGCGGTGCTTCGCTCTGCGCCGCGGGTGCGGGAATATCAATCATCGCTACGCCATCCAGCGCGCTGCTCTCCACCGGGAGCACCACTTCGCGGGTGAGCAGGGCCAGCACGTCCAGAGGGATACTGATGGCGTTCATCAGTTCGCCGTTCTGCACGGGGTGCAGTACCGCCTGTTGAACATCCGGCTGGGCAAGATCGCCCTGAGTGAGAAAACCTTCGGTCGGAAGACCAAAATTATCGACCAGCAGGCTGACCGGTGCTGCCAGCTCCGGAGCATGGCTGGTCTGATGCAGAATATGCGCCAGCGCCAGCCAGGCCTGGGTTAGCTCCTGCTGTTCACCCCACAGCAGCGACCAGACGCTGGCGCGGGTACTGAGATCCAGCGAAGGCAGTAGCAGCGCGAACTGATGCCAGAGGGCGTCGTCCATTTGCTGTACTGCGGCAGGCACGGTGTCACGCCAGTAGCGGGCAATGGATCCCACATCGGCGGCGGAGATCCCCGGCACCGCCTGAGGTTGTCGCAGGGCGCGCCATTTTTCCAGACGCGCCTCAATCACCGCTTTATCCACCGCCGGCACGGTTGCACGGGTGATAAAGAGCTGCACCAGTTCGGCCTCGGTAATCAGGCTCAGACGCAGCGGGAAGGCGTCGTCGGCAGGCGCTTCGGCGGTCGGCGTAAAACGGATCGCCATATTGGTCAGGGCATGACCGGGGTTGATATGGGTGAAGTAGTCGAAAGTCCGTGCGCCCACGGTCACGTTCATACGTCCGTTGCCGCTGCCGCACAGGGAGGCCAGCAGATGCGCTTTCGCAGCCTGAGCGTGGCCATACAGCCCGATGGTGCTGCCTGCATGCAGCGCACGTTCGATGGCGCTCTCCTGGGCTTCTGCTGCGGCCAGCCGCGCCAGCAGAGCGTCGGCGTCGTTATCCAGTATTGGAGCGTGCTGGCGGGTCTGATTAATCCAGTCGATGACTGCCTTAGTAATGGATGCACTCATTTCAGGTATACGCTCCCGCTGTCGATCCAGTAGTGGCTACCGCTATGACGGCGATCGGCCAGGGTGTTCAGTTTAAAGGTGAGGGCGTCGGGCGGTACCGGCGTACCGTCCTGGAGCCAGGCATCGCTAAGCTCAAAGGCCTCCGGCCCTTCATGTCGGCTGCCGCCGCGCAGTTGCAGGCGCACGTTCAGCACTCCGTCGCCCGCGATGGACTTCGCCAGGTCGGCGGAGTTGATGCTCAGGGTATAGAGCGGCGTCGCAGGCCAGCGGGCGTTTGCCAACTGGCGGAAGCCGAGCGTGACGTTGCCGCGCAGCGGGAAGTGCAGCCGGGTGTCCAGTTTCGCACCGGGCTTATCGAGGTCGATATCCTGATACCAGACGTTCTCGTCACGCAGGGTATTCACGGTGTTATCAAGTACGCCGAGATAGCGCACGGTCGAGTAAGCGCCGATATCTGCCGCTTTGAAGTTGAAGCGCGGCAGACGCAGATCCAGCGCCAGGCTACAGAGCATGGCGCCGACGGCGGCGGTGGATTTCGGATTGCCGATGCGCCCTTGCTGACTGAAGGGATACCATTCGTGGACACGGTACTTATCCAGCCACACCATACGGCTAACGGGAACAGGCTGCAGATGACGGATCAGCGCCTGGACGCCCGGCAGGCAACCCGGACGGCCGGTAATCAGCAAAATATCGCAGGCGTAATGGGAGATCGCCTCAGATACCGCATGCAGCGGGGCGGCGAGGGTGAAATGGCCCGCCAGCATCGCCTCCTGCATTTCGCGGAAGTTAACATGCAGCGGCACCGCGAAGAGGTCAAACGGCGCTGAGCCAGCCGGCAGCGCATGATCGATAGCCTGCTGAAGGTAGTTCATGACGTTGCGCGTCGGTTTGCGGCTCAGCAGATCGCCAAAGGTGGCATGCAGTCCGTCCAGCGGGTCGTCGATATCACTGGCTTCCCAGGCGCCAAGAATGGCATGACCTATCGGCATAAAGAGCTGCAGGGCCGTCTGCTGGCGCAGCACTGCCTGGGTATCAATACGCCCGGAGTCGCCAAACAGCGAGGCCATCAGCAGCGAAGCGTCGGCAATGCCTGCTTTTTGCAGCTCTGTCTGCAGGGCCGGCAGTACATAGCGCTGGATCACATCCAGCAGGGTGTCATCACCGGCCACCTTAAAGCCTTCGCGGAACAGCAGTTGCGGGGTGATTTTGACATTGCTACCAGAACCGTCATCCAGCTGATAATGGGTGATGGCCATGTCGGTGGTGCCACCGCCAATATCGATAGAGGCTACCCGCAGCGCCCGGCCTGGCGCACAGCCAGGCTCCGGCTCGCGGTCAGGACGCGCGACGGAGGCAAAGAACGTTTCGGTCTGGCCAGCGTAATGCGAGATGGCTTCGTTATAGAGCCATACCAGCTGACCGCAGCTCGCCTCGTCCCACTCCATCTGAATTTCCGGCACCGGTACCACGCTCTTTTCCTGCTGCTTGCGGCTGGCGAAATCTTCATCCTGTGGATGCCAGCCCATCGCCTTCCAGACAATGGCGATAGCTTCAAACATGCGGCGACGGAAGATCTCACGCTCCTGTTTGGGCATTGCCGACGGCAGGGTAAGGATCAGGGTGCGTAGCTGACGCGGGGAGGCCGGGAAGCCCAGACGCAGACGGGTGGCGACGCTATTGATCTGCCCCAGCGCCTGTGCCAGCAGTTCGCACAGCATGTGGGTCATCAGGGTGCTGCGGCTGTACTGCGGCGAGAAGACCGGCAAGCGCTCGTCCTGCGGCAGGGTAAACAGCGGCTCTCCGTCGTCATTCATCAGGTTCATCAGCGGGAAAGCGGTCGCCAGCGGTTCGCGCTGGGTTTTGGCATTCATCTGACTAAAACGCCAGTCCTGCACCACCGGGGTCTCATCCCACAGATAGCGGCGCGGGCTTGAAATCCCGCTGTTGCCTTCGGTTCCCAGACGCTGGGTCGCCAGTTTACGGGCTTCATCGCCCACGCGCACAATCGACGGCCAGACGAACGCGTCTTCGCGTCCACTCTCTACGGAGAAGTGCTGCTTGCCGAAGCGGGCTTCAGAAAACTCGAGACGGCTGGTAAACAGCGGCTCATTCAGGAACTGGGGTTCGCTCAGGGAGCGCACCTGGAGCTCTGCCGTCTGGCGCAGGCCATCGTTGGCGTCGCCATGATCTTCAATGATCACGCCGCAGGTATGGGTATTCCCCACATCCAGAATCAGATCCACTGGGATAGCCGGAGTGCTGAGGGTATGGGTGACAAATTTCACTTCCGGTATGGTGAGCTGTTCACCGAGCATGGCCAGCACGTTGAGCCAGTGGGCCTGGTACTCAAAGTTACGCATCGCCAACTGCAGATCGCGGTCGGCACGGTTCTCTACGCCGGAAGCGTACTGGGTAAAGGCTTCTCGCAGCCAGCCGTCAATCCAGGTCTGGTCGAGGAAATCCGCCACTTCGTCATCACGCCAGGCGAGGGAGAAACGGGTCCCGTTCAGGATATCGTTTTCCACCGGTGAGAGTCGGGAGGTAGCATGCGGCGCTATCTGGCTATCCAGAGCCAGCGTCACCCGGTGGGTATGGCCTGCGCTATCCGGCGCTTCCAGCTTACGCACCTGCACTCGCGCCCAGTTATCCGGGCCTTCTACGAAGGTACGCGGCGGGTTGAAGCGCAGGAAGGGCACCGGCAGCCAGACGCCATCCAGCACCGTCAGGGATTGCTGCAGCGAAAGGGTGCTTTCGGGTTTAACCACTTCCGGCTGGCCACCACCGCTGGCGGGCAGCGTGTAGCGGTTGTTAATCACGTCAAAATTGAGACGCAGCAAGGGGCCGTTGGCGGTTTTACGCACAAAACGTCCGCTCTGGGCACTGTCCTGCGGCGTCAGGCCAAAATCAAGAAACTGTACGCCACTGTTGGCGATAAGCGTGACGCTCTGTTTATAGTCGCAAAGAGTTACCAGCATGGGATCACGCACCTGCTTTTCTGAATGTCAACGGAACCACGGTTTTGGCGTCGTAACGGGCGGTACATTCCGCCACATCGTTCACCCCGGCTTTGCAGGCGATCTCCGGCATCGGATAGCGAGAGCCGTCAGTGCAGCGGGCATTGCCGCGCGTTTTAATCATCAGCTCACCGTTGCTGTGCAGCCCGGAGAAGACCTCCGTACGGCAGACGATATTGTCGCCATGCACCACGCGCGCGGTGCCTTTATTGTTCTGGATTTGGTAGCGCAGTGAGGGCGGTTTACCGGTGATAGGATCTTTCACATCCAGCATGACGCGCCAGCTACCGTTAAGGAAGCGGGTTGAGCCGGCTTTCACCTGACCGGCCTCCATCACCAGCGCCTCTTTCGGGATAGCGGCAATCACTACCGGCTCGGTTGGGGAGGCAGGCTCCGGCGCTTTCACCTGCGCGGCCACCACTTCCGCCTGGTGCAGAGGCAGCGTTAAGGGCAGGGGCTTCACCGTCGCGACGGGTTTAGGTGCAATCTCTACGGCCGCGACAGGGGCAGGGGCAGGCTGGGCCTCAGCGGTCTCTACCGGGGCGCTATGGGTAGACCACAAGAGTGGCGCAGCCACGGCTACGACGACCAGCGCGGCCACCGGCAATGGCCACAGCGGGAAGCGGCGTTTTTTCATCACTACAGGCGTGGCAAGCGGCGCTTCGGGCTCGGGTTCAGGCTCTTTGGCTAACGCCTGCGGGGCGGGTTGAGCGGTGTAGAGATCGTCTGCGGTGATCTGAATCGTGGCCGGGGCTGAAATCAGCGGTTCATCGGCTTTTTCGAAGATGATCTCCTGCACCGGTTCCGGCTCGGGCTCTTCTACCGGGGCGGGGATCTCCACCGGGCGCAGGGATTCGCGCAGGCACTCGAGCACATCGTCCCTGGCGTTTTCGTTAAGATTAACAAAACCCCAGAAAGTGATGACCGGTTTGCCATCCACCAGGAATAAAAAGTTTTCGCCGGGGAACTGGAAGGCTTTGGACAGTAGGGAGCCAAACAGCTGTTGAGCGGTTTTGGGGGACTGCAGCGATTTTTTGCTCAGGGACTCGACGCTGGAGAGGGTGCTTTCAAGCAGGCGCAGGGCGCGATAGCGGGCATCTTCATCGGCGGCCTTCCAGCTACTTACGCTGCCCTCAACAGGGGCATACCAGTCAACCCTGTCACCCTCGTCGTTGACTTGCGGAATCGCCAGGCAGTCGACGATGGACTGCTGTTTGCGCAGGCGCAGCGCCTCGCGGATTTGTAATGCAGATTCGAAAACGGCCTGACCGCCGCCGCCAACGGCCTGAAAATCATCCAGATTACCGCTACGTAAAAGTGTTTTTGCCACGATTTGATCCCATAGACTTCTTCACCCTTGTACTTTACGGAATCCGTTGGCAACTAAACGGCAGAAGAGACAACAAAAGGGGCGATTTCTTACCGCATTGCGCGGACGAAAAGTGCTTGACGCTGAATGGCACTTAAGGCAAATCTCCCTGGAGCAGCGGTGAGAAAACCAGCGAAAATAGCGCCTTTAGAATATCCTGATAGTGTTTCGTTATTTGCCAGTACGAATGTGCTGTGCTGTTATTACGGTTCTTCATAATAAATCCGCAAAGGGTAATAACGATGTCTACAGGGAAAACGCTCCTCGCGCTGGCATTCAGCGCGCTGTTACCGGCAAGCGCGGCATGGGCCGCGAATAACGATACGATTATTTACTGTTCAGAAGCCTCCCCGGAGTCTTTCAACCCGCAAATCGCCAGCTCAGGCCCCACTTTTGTGGCCAGTTCGCAGGTGCTCTATAACCGCCTTATCAACTTCGATCCGGTAAAAAACACCCCGGTTCCGTCGCTGGCGGAGTCCTGGACTATTTCGCCGGATGGTAAAACCTATACCTTTACGCTGCGTAAAGGGGTGAAGTTCAACAGTAATAAGTTCTTTAAACCTACCCGCGACTTTAATGCCGATGACGTTATTTTCTCGGTTATGCGTCAGAAAGACTCTAAGCACCCGTATCACAACGTCTCCCAGGGCAACTACGAATACTTTAATGATGTCGGGCTGGATAAGCTGATTCAGGACGTGAAGAAGATTGATGATTATCACGTGCAGTTTGTACTGAGTGAGCCGAATGCCGCCTTCCTTGCCGACTGGGGGATGGATTTCGCCTCTATTCTCTCGGCTGAGTATGGCGACGCCATGCTGAAAAAAGGGACGCCGGAAAACGTAGACAACTGGCCAATTGGCACCGGGCCGTACGTCCTGCAGCAGTATAAAGTTGACTCCCTGATTCGCTATATTGCCAACCCGAACTACTGGGACGGGGCGGTTCCGACTAAGCACCTGATCTTCTCCATCACCCCCAACGTGGAGACCCGTCTGGCGAAGCTGCAAACGAACGAATGCCAGATCATTCCTGCGCCGTCGCCGGTGCAGTTCGACGTCATTAAAAAGAATAAAGATCTGACCCTGCATACGGTCGATGCGCTGAATGTCGGTTATTTAGCATTTAATACCGAGAAAAAGCCGTTTGATAACGTGCTGGTGCGACAGGCGCTGAACTACGCTACCGATAAAAAAGCGATTATCAATGCCGTCTTTATGGGCTCGGGTACGGTGGCAAAATCCCCGATTCCGCCGAATATGATGGGCTTTAATAAAGATCTGAAAGATTACCCGTACGATCCGGAAAAAGCGAAAGCCCTGCTGAAGCAGGCCGGGCTGGATCAGGGGGCAGAAGTCACCCTCTGGTCTATGCCGGTGCAACGCCCTTATAACCCCAACTCTCGCCGTATCGCCGAGATGATTCAGAGCGACTGGGCGAAAGTGGGCGTGAAAGCAAAAATCGTCTCGTATGAATGGGGCGAATACCTGTCCGGTATGCGCAAAGGGGAACACGACAGCGCCCTGTTCGGCTGGATGTCGGATAACGGTGACCCGGATAACTTTGCCGACGTGCTGCTGGGCTGCGACAGCATTAAAACCGGTTCCAACGCTGCACGCTGGTGTGACAAGGGGTATGATGAGCTGGTCAACAAAGCGAAGCTGACCAGCGACCCGGCTGCACGCGCTAAGCTTTACAGCCAGGCGCAGGAGATCTTCTACCAGCAGGCGCCGTGGATCGCGCTGGCGAATGGCAAGACTTTCTTTGCCACCCGCAGCAACGTGAGCGGTTATAGCGTCAGTCTGATGGGGAGCGATTTCTCGAAAGCGAAGCTCAACTAAGCCTGTGCCGGGTGGCAGGGTGCCACCCGGTGAACCGATAAGGAGTGACAATGTCACATTTAGAGGAAGTGATCGCCCGCGTAGATGCCACCCTTGAAGAGAGCGTGATTACGCATATGAATGAGTTGCTGATTGCGCTCAGCGATGACGCCGCCCTGAGCCGCGAAGATCGCTATACCCAACAGCAACGTCTGCGCACTGCCATTGCCCATCATGGTAAACAGCATAAAGAAGAGATGGAGGCCCGCCACCAGCAGCTGACGAAAGGCGGCACCATTCTCTGAGTCAGAACTGGCGCCTTGCCACCAGCCAGGCGCCAATCACCAGCATGATCGCACCCGATACCGGCCCAATCAGCGCCCGCAGGGGGATCCCCTGACTGCGTACCACATCCATCACCAGCCCGCCGATCAACTGACTGGCAACCAGCACCGCAATGGTGGTGGCGGCGCCCACATACTGATAACCGCTAATGCTGGCGAAGACAAAGAACGACCCCAGCAGTCCCGGAATTAAGGTCCACCACTTCAGGGTGTGCACCAGCTCGCTAAACCCCGCCACGCCATTTTTAATCAGCAAGATCGAGACGAACAGCACAATGCCCACCAGCGAATTTAGCAGCATGGCGATCAGGATGGTGCTGGAGGACTGGGTGATCCGCACCATCAGAGTGTTTTGCACGACCAGGCCAATGCCTGCCGCCACCAGAAATACCAGCGTTAATGACTGATTCATCCGATGGCGTCCGGGTCGGTGCGCTCATCAAGCTGCAGCTGCATAAAGGTGAGGTCCAGCCAGCGGCCAAACTTGGTGCCCACCTGCGGCATCTGGCCCGTGTTGATAAAGCCTAAGGTTTCGTGCAGATGAATAGAGCCGCGGTTTTGCGCTTCGATACCGGCGACCATCACATGCTTGCCAATGTTCCGCGCTTCGATAATCAGCTGTTTCATTAACGCCCGACCGATGCCTTTGCCCTGGTGCTCAGGATGAATATAGACAGAGTGCTCCACGGTGTGGCGGAAGCCATCGAAAGCACGCCAGTCGCCAAAGGAGGCATAACCGACAACCTGACCCTCCTGCTCGCAGACCAGTACCGGGTAACCCATCAAGGTTCGCGCTTCATACCAGGCGATACGGTTGTCGGTATCAACGGTTGTATCATTCCAGATCGCGGCGGTATGCAGCACCGCGTGGTTATAAATCTCGCCAATGGCGGCGCAATCTTCTTTACAGGCGTGACGGATAAGCATGGAGAAACCTCGGCGTGTATTGTTCACTATAGTAGTACGGTGCGTCACCATATTACACAAGCGGGCGCCGCTCTCGCTACGGTATAAACCATATCTTTTTGTTATCAAAAACGGCGTTGAAATAGATTTTCTAAACTATAGTATTACGCCATGAATACTATGTCAGACAACATCAATCATCGCATCAGCGCGCGTATTCGCCTTGAGCGAGAGTCCCGGGGATGGTCGTTAAGCGAGCTTGCCGAGCGTGCGGGCGTATCGCGGGCGATGATCCACAAAATTGAACGCGCCGACAGCAGCCCAACGGCGACATTGCTGGCGCGTCTGTCCGGTGCGTTTGGCATTAGCATGTCCACCCTGATTGCCCGCGCCGAGATGCAGGAGGGCAAGCTGCTGCGTCTGGAAAATCAACCCGTCTGGCGTGACCCGCAAACGCATTATCTACGACGACATGTTTCGCCGCGCACCGACCTGCCTATCGATCTGGTGCAGGTAGAACTGCCTGCCGGGAGTGATGTGCCGATGCCTGCGTCGTCGTATGCGCTGGCACGCCAGCTGATCTGGTTACAATCGGGGGAACTCATTTTCCAGGAAGGGGATACCCGCCACGAGATGCACGCCGGCGACTGCCTCGAACTGGGGCCGCCAAATGACTGCCGGTTCATCAACGAAAGCGACGCTCCCTGCGTTTACCTGATCGTTCGGCTTAATCAATCCGGCGCATAATGGCCAGGCGAACCTGGGAGGTTAACGCTAGTCTTTAAAGACATTTGCATAAACAGGAGTGATGTATGAGTCTGTCTTCAACACAGAATCGTCAATGGGTTCTGGCCTCCCGTCCCCATGGCGCACCCACCGTAGAGAACTTTCGTCTGGAAAAGACCTCGGTCCCTCAGCCTGAAGAGGGCCAGCTCTTACTGCGCACCGTTTATCTCTCGTTAGATCCCTATATGCGCGGGCGTATGAGCGATGCCCCCTCCTATTCACCGCCGGTTGAGATCGGGGCGGTCATGGTGGGTGGCACGGTCAGCCGCGTTGAACAATCCCAACACCCTGACTATCCCGTCGGCGAATGGGTACTGAGCTACAGCGGCTGGCAAGATTATGCGTTGTCGGACGGTACAGGCCTGGTGAAACTGGGCAGCAACCCGCAGCACCCTTCCTGGGCGCTGGGTATCCTGGGAATGCCGGGCTTTACGGCCTACATGGGCCTGCTGGATATTGGCCAGCCCAAATCAGGCGAAACCCTGGTGGTGGCTGCGGCTACCGGGCCGGTTGGTGCCACCGTCGGGCAGATTGGTAAAATCAAAGGCTGTCATGTGGTCGGGATTGCCGGGGGAGCGGAAAAATGTCGCCATGCCGTCGAGGTCCTGGGCTTTGACCGCTGTATCGATCACCACGCAGACGACTTTGCGCAGCAGCTGAAACAAGCCTGTCCTGAGGGTATCGATATCTATTATGAGAATGTGGGTGGCAAGGTGTTTGATGCGGTACTGCCGCTGCTGAATACCTCGGCCCGCGTTCCGGTCTGTGGTCTGGTTAGCGGATATAACGCTACCGATTTGCCGCCCGGACCCGATCGTCTGGGACTGCTGATGGGCACCATCCTGAAAAAACGCATTCGCATGCAGGGTTTTATCATCGCTCAGGACTATGGCGATCGCATCGACGAGTTTCAGCAGGAGATGGGGCGCTGGGTGAACGAAGGTAAAATACACTACCGCGAACAGGTAACGGACGACCTGGAAAATGCCCCGCAGGCGTTCATCGGTTTGCTGGAAGGTAAGAACTTCGGCAAAGTGGTTATACGCGTGGCGAAAGATAACTAACTTTTGCGGATATGGCGGATTGTTCCGCCATATTAAGTTGTGCAAATTTCCAAATAACGTCTTTAATTATACAAGCAAAGATTACTCCAGTCGTCCCTGTGGATTGAGTTAATTCAATCACTTAGGCAGGTTTGCTGTTAGTTATTGTTTCTCTTAGCACGAACCAGGCATGCAGATACAGGACATATCATACCCGCAGTGGCGAATTTCCCGCCGCTGCGGCTAACAAGGGTAAGTGTTGGTTACAGGAATAGAACATGCTGGATTTGGACAACTTAGAAAAAGCTCAACGAATGAGCCTGACGACGCAGGTTGAAATGAGTCTTAAAAGCGCCCTGATTGCAGGCGCGCTGAAACCAGGCGCCCGGCTCGTCACCAAAGAGATTGCGGATAAATTAGGTACCAGTATTACTCCTGTGCGTGAAGCGTTGCTGCGGTTGGTCTCCGCAGGTGCACTGCACGCGACCCCGGCGCAAGCGTTTCTGGTGCCGGAAGTGTCACTCGAGCGTTATAGAGAAGTTAACGCCATTCGTAAGACGCTGGAGGGCATGGCCGCTGAAGAGGCCTGTTTGCAAATGTCCGCCGAGAAACTGACGACGTTGCGAAACCTGTCAGAGAAATTCCATGAAGCGATGCACAACGGTGAAGTTGAGCGAGCGCTGCATGCCAACCGGGCCTTTCGCTTTACGCTGTATCACTATGCCGGTATGCCCACGCTGATGTCGCTTATCGAGCAGCTATGGGTACGCATTGGCCCCTGTTTTAATTGCCTCTATGACGAGAATATCGATCTCCCGTCGTCTACGTATCGCTATGATGCACTGCTCCGTGCGCTAGAAAAAGGCGATGTCGAGGGCTGTCGGACCGCCATCGATAAAGTAATAGATGAAGCGAACGACATATTGATTCTGCAATATTTAAGCTAAGTCATTTTCTAAACCGGGCTCGGCGGTAATATCGCTCGATATTGCGCTGTCAATAATTTCCGGCAGACTTTGTGCTGCCGGAAACGTTATTTCATTTCTCGACTGATAAGACCAGACTGACGCTGAAATAACCAATTGTCCTGCCGATAACCTTAAAAGGCACAGTTGCCTTTTAAGGAGCCAGGAATGAGTGTCAGTCAACGATTACGTAATATAAAAATGAGCAAAAAGCTCGCCGCAGGTTTTGGTCTGGTGCTGCTGTTAGTGGCGGTATCAACACTGATGAGCGTATTGCGCTTTAAAGAGATCCGCGATGTCTACCAGCAAACCAATCTGATCTACAACATCAACATCGAGGTTTTCCAGGCCAAGATTAACCGTCTCAAATTCCTCTATACCGCTGACGAGAAGTCGGGTCAGCTGATGGCAAATTATGTCAAACACGCCGCTGAATTAACCACCGAAGCGCAGCAGCTGGAGTGGACCACGCAAGAGAAGGCGATTGTCGATGATGTGGCGGGGCACCTGGCCCGTTTTGGCCGTAGCGTAAGCGAAATGCAGACCTCCATGACGGCGTATACCGCTGACAAGAACGACCCGGCAGCCGTTGCCGCGCTGAAAGCGGCAGAAGATAACGTCAAAACCGCAGGGGATGACAGTAGCGCCTCTCTGCGCGCCATTATCGCCCTGGTGAAAAAGCATAACGATGCGTTGGCTTATAGCTCCAGTACCATCACCGCCATTGTTGGCGTGGTGGCGATTCTGTTCGGGATCATTGTCTCCTGGTGGGTCACCCGCCAGATTACCCATCCGGTGAAACACAACCTGCAGCTGGCGGAACGGATTGCCAGCGGCGATCTCAGCTCCGAAATCCATCCGCAGGGTGAAGATGAGCTGGGTAAACTGACCGGGGCGATGGGCCGGATGAACGAGAAACTGCGCGCCATGATTGGCGAAGTACGCAGCAGCGTGGCGCAGGTGTCGCTGGCGGCTTCCGAAATCGCCGAGGGCAACACCGATCTCTCTTCCCGTACCGAGCAGCAGGCAGCTGCCGTCGTCGAGACCGCCGCCAGTATGGAAGAGCTCACCGCCACGGTAAAAAACAACGCCGACAACGCCCGTCACGCCAGTCAGCTGGCGGCAGAAGCCTCGCAAACCGCCACCCAGGGCGGACGCGTGATGCAGGATGTGGTCAGTACCATGAGCGACATCAATACCAGTTCGCAGAAAATTGCCGATATCACCGCAGTGATTAACAGTATCGCCTTCCAGACCAATATCCTGGCGCTGAACGCCGCCGTCGAGGCCGCCCGCGCGGGTGAGCAAGGGCGCGGCTTTGCCGTTGTGGCGAGCGAAGTGCGCAGCCTTTCGCAGCGCAGCTCGCAGGCGGCGAAGGATATTGAACTGTTGATTAGCGAATCGGTCTCGCGCATTACCACCGGTAGCGACCTGGTGGCGAAAGCCGGGCAGACCATGGAGCAGGTGGTGAACTCGGTCACCCGGGTGAATGACATTATGGGAGAGATCTCCTCGGCATCGGAAGAGCAGAGCCGCGGCATTGAGCAGATTTCGCGTGCGGTGATGGAGCTGGATACCACAACCCAGCAAAACGCCTCGCTGGTGGGCGCCTCGTCAACGGCGGCAGAGGCGCTGGAAGATCAGGCGCGTCTGCTGGAGACGCTGGTTGCCGCGTTCCGCCTGGATCAGAAGGCGCAGCTGGCTTAAAAAAGCACCGGCAGCGCAAGGCTGCCGGTTTTTTTTATTACTCGAAACGGTACGACACCGACAAGCCGACGCCGTAGTTACGCCCCGGCGCGGGTTCGTAGTAACGCCCATTCGATTCATTGACAATAACCGAACCGGCATACTCTTTGTCGAACAGGTTATCCACGCGACCAAAGAGGTCCATTCCCCAGTTACCGTAGTTAAACTTGTAGCCGGTGTTCAGGCCAACAACGGTATAGGAGGGGGCTTTCGCCGTGTTTTCATCGTCCGCCATAATGTCACTCATATAGCGCACATCGGTGCCGGCGTACCAGCCTTCAACAGGCTGCCAGCCAAAGGAGGCAAAGCCCATATTACGGGCGATGCCCGGCATACGGTTACCGTTGCAGTCGCTGTCGGAACAGACGTTCGTGCGGTAGGTGGCATCCAGATAGGTCCACGCCATTTTCAGCTTCCAGTTCTCGGCGAACTGCTGATCCAGGGCCACTTCGACCCCCTGACGGCGGGTTTTCCCGGCGTTTTTATAGCTGGTACGGCCGCCGCCGCTGGCATCGACCACAATCTCATCATCGGTATCGGTACGGAACAGCGCGGCGGTCAGCAGACCATTACCAATGCGCGTTTTGCTCCCCACTTCCCAGGTATTGTTGGTCGATGGCTTCAGGCCGAAGTTAAGCCCGCCCTGGCCGTCAGAGCGGTAGGAGAGTTCGTTGATGGTCGGGGTTTCGAACCCGCGTCCGGCCGCGGCATACAGATTCCAGCCGTCGGTCACCGCATATTTCAGGGAGCTGGCCGGCAGCCATTTGTGGTAGCTGGCGTCGCCGCTGTCATCGCCATTTTTGCCCTGAATATAGTGGTCGTTGGAGTCAAAGTAGACCGAGCTGTAACGCACGCCCGCGTCCAGGGTCAGCTTCTGGGTTAGCTGCCAGCTAGTCTGCAGATAGGGGTCGACGTTCCACATCAGGTTGCGTTCTTTGCGACGCAGGTTACCTTTTTCGCCGAAAGTAGGCACGCCGTTATTGCGCACGTAGTTTTCATAGCCGCGGCGGTTCTCACTCATGTTCTCGTAATTAAGACCGGTGGTGAAAGTCATTGGCACCAGCAGCTCGCCCCGGTGGGTCCAGCGGGTGTCGATACCCTGATAATGACGCTGCATATCAATCACGCCGCCGGAGTGCGTTGGATTCTGCTGCGGACCAATGGGGATCGACTGGTACTGGTTCATTTCACGCTCACCCGCGTACATCATCACGCTCAGGTCGTCCTGCTGGCTCAGTTGGCGCTCATAGCGCAAGCCGGCCTGCGTCTGTTTGATGTTTTTGCGGGTATTGTACTGTTCGGCACGCGGCGACTGGGTCGGATTAGCACGCCACTCCTGTTCGGTCAGCCCGCCCGGGTCGTCGGCTTTAATATCCACGCTGTTGAACAGCAGGGTCAGCTTACTGACATCGTCAATGCGCACGCCCAGTTTGGCGTTGGCGAGATTTTTACGCGCGCCGCTGTGGTCGCGATAGCCTTTGGTGGTGAAACGGGTGGTTGAAACGGTGTAATCCACGTCGCCCGGCTGGGTGCCGTCGCCCATCGCTCCGGTGGCCTTCATGCCATAACGCCAGCTGCCGAAGCTGCCATAGTAGCTGCTGGCTTCAATGGTATTTGGCTGTTTGCCGGTCTCGGTGGCGACGTTGATCACCCCGCCGGAGGCATTGCCATACAGGGCAGAGAAGGGGCCGCGCAAGACTTCCACGCTCTCGACGCTGCTGAGATCGATATTGGAGGTCTGCCCCTGGCCATCCGGCATCGTAGCGGGGATGCCGTCGACATACATACGGATGCCGCGCACGCCGAAGGTAGAGCGGGCGCCAAAGCCACGCATCGACAACTGCAGATCCTGGGCATAGTTCTGGCGATTCTGAATCTGCAAGCCCGGCACGCTGCCCAGCGACTCCGACAGGTTAATGCGCGGCGTAGCCTGACGCATATCTTCGCCGTTCACCACGCTGACGGCGGCGGGGGTGTCCAGTTCTGAAACGGTTTGCGGCGTTGCGCTGACGATCATGGTCTGTTCGTCGGCAGCCATGGCGTTAAAGGGGGTAAAGACGACAGGAACCAACAGCAGGGGAAACGTTGCCTTACTGGCAGAAATGATTTTCATGAATAGTTGCCGATAGTGGAATTAAACGTACCAAATGGAACATGTGCGTGTATGTTAAATGTTTTGTAAATGTATTGAAAACCATAAACGCACATTGCGTTAATCGAAGTGTAGATAAAAAAGACGGATCGCAACGGAAGCGGCAAGATTTACTCCACATTCATATAAATAATGATTAGTATTCGCATTCAATAAATGCAAAGCCATGACTTTGCAGCCGGAAGCGATGTCAGCCATTCCACCTATGTTTAAAAGGGAGTTGTTATGAATTTACGTCATCTGTGCTCACCGCGTCTGCGTGGTTCTTTGCTGCTGGGTTCTCTGCTAGTAGCGGGTACGTTCAATGTCCATGCCGCCGAAGAGATGCTGCGTAAAGCGGTGGGAAAAGGCGCTTACGAGATGGCCGTCAGCCAGCAGGAGAACGCGCTGTGGGTTGCCACCACCCAGAGCCGCAAAACAGATAAAGGCGGGGTGGTCTATCGTCTTGATCCCGTCACCCTCGAAGTGACCCAGGCCATTCATAACGATTTGAAACCTTTTGGCGCGACCATCAACAACGCCACGCAAACCCTGTGGTTTGGCAATACCACCAACAGCGCCGTCACCGCGATCGATGCGAAAACGGGTGAAGTAAAAGGGCGCCTGGTGCTGGACGATCGTCAGCGCAGCGAAACGGTTAAACCGCTGCAGCCGCGCGAGCTGGTGGCCGATGACACCACCAACACCGTCTATATCACTGGTATCGGCAAAGAGAGCGTGATCTGGGTTGTGGACGGCGCCACGCTGAAGCTGAAAGAGACCATCGCCAATACCGGTAAGTTCAGCACTGGTCTGGCGCTGGATGCACAGGCGAAACGCCTTTACACCACCAATGCCGACGGTGAACTGCTGACCATTGATACCGCTACCCACAAAATTCTCAGCCGTAAAAAACTGCAGGATGACGGGAAAGAGCACTTCTACCTGAACCTGAGCCTGGACGTGGCGGGCCAGCGCGCCTTCCTCACCGACTCCAAACAGCCGGAAGTGCTGGTTGTCTCGCTGAAAGATGGCAGCGTGATCAAGAAAGTGGCGGCGCCAGAGTCGCTGGCCGTGCTCTTCAACCCGACGCGTAATGAAGCCTACGTGACGCATCGCGAAGCGGGTAAAGTGAGCGTGATCGACACCAAAACCTATAAAGTGACCAAAACCTTCGAGACCCCGACCTTCCCGAACAGCCTGGCACTTTCTGCCGATGGCAAAACCCTGTACGTGACGGTGAAGCAGAAGTCTACCCGTCAGCAGGAAGCGACCCAGCCTGACGATGTGATTCGTATTGCGCTTTAAGGGTAGTTGACCTTACGCAGGCAAATAAAAAGGGAAGGCGCTATGCCTTCCCTTTTTTTAGTGGCTAAGTTCGATTAACGCGAGGTCTCTTCAACCAGCGGACCATCCTGATTTCCCTCTTCAGCATGAACCGGGGCAGTGCTATGGATTTCATGCACGCGCTTACGCACCCCGAACCAGCCGGCAACCAGCAGAATAGCCAGCAGCGGAATGGTCGCGATGGTGTAGGTCC
Source organism: Leclercia sp. UBA1284 (assembly GCF_002308415.1). Taxonomy (NCBI): domain Bacteria; kingdom Pseudomonadati; phylum Pseudomonadota; class Gammaproteobacteria; order Enterobacterales; family Enterobacteriaceae; genus Leclercia; species Leclercia sp. UBA1284. The sequence continues at coordinate 1,404,693 of NZ_DBUS01000006.1, read as the reverse complement.
CGTTCGGGTAGTCAAAGGCCATCAGCACCAGCACGCTAAGCAGGAACAGCAGGGTGAGCCAGGAGGTCACCGGTGCGCCCGGCAGCTTGAATTTCACCTCGGCGGCTTTACCCTCTTTGATGGCCTTGCGCAGACGCATCTGGCACACCACGATAAAGGCCCAGGAGGCGATAATACCTAGCGCGGCAACGTTCAGCACAATCTCAAATACCTGAGAAGGCACCAGATAGTTCAGGAACACGCCAAACACATAGACTACCAGCGTGGCGAGGATCCCGGCATAAGGGACCTGCTGCTTGCTCATCTTTGACATGAACTTCGGTGCAGAGCCACCCATCGACATAGAGCGCAGAATACGGCCGGTGGAGTAGAGGCCTGAGTTCAGGCTGGAGAGCGCGGCGGTAAGCACCACGATGTTCATGATGCTGCCCACATACGGCACGCCCAGCTTCGAGAAGAAGGTGACGAACGGGCTCTGACCTGCCTGGTACGCATTCCACGGCAGCAGCAGTACCAGCAGCACCACGGAGCCGACATAGAACAGGCCGATACGCCAGATCACGCTATTGATCGCTTTCGGTACCATCGTCTGCGGATCTTTACATTCGCCTGCCGCGGTACCGACCAGCTCAATGGAGGCAAAGGCGAAGACCACGCCCTGAACCAGTACCAGCGCAGGCAGCAGGCCGTGTGGGAAGAGGCCGCCGTTATCAGTGATTAAATGGAAGCCGGTGGCATTGCCGTCCAGCGGCTTGCCGGTACCGAGAAACACGGTACCCACCACCAGGAAGATCACAATCGCCAGAACTTTTACCAGCGCAAACCAGAACTCCATCTCGGCGAACCACTTCACGCCAATCATGTTCATGGTGCCCACAATCGCCAGCGCGCCCAGCGCGAAGACCCACTGCGGAACATCGCCAAACGCGCCCCAGTAGTGCATATAGAGCGCCACGGCGGTGATATCGACAATACCGGTCATCGCCCAGTTGACGAAGTACATCCAGCCGGCAACATAGGCGGCTTTTTCACCGAGGAATTCACGGGCATAGGAAACAAAACTGCCGCTGGAGGGGCGGTGTAAAACCAGTTCGCCCAATGCGCGTAAGATGAAGAAAGAGAAGATGCCGCATACCAGATAGACCAGCGCCAGTGCCGGACCCGCCATCTGCAGGCGCGCGCCTGCACCTAAAAACAACCCCGTACCGATTGCGCCGCCAATTGCGATCATCTGCACCTGACGGTTGCCCATCGCCTTGTGATACCCCTCTTCGTGGGCATCCAGCCAGCGACGTTTTGCCGCCTGATGGTCGGCTGCGCTTTTATTGCTTGTTTTCATTGAGTTACCTGTTTACCTGTCTGAATCATCCTCGGATGTCCTCTCTCCGGCCCCGGCGACACAAACGATTGCCTTTGGCCGGAAACATGCTCCCTTTCCAGTTATTCTTCGTGTGGAATAGGCGAAACATGGCGAAGCATCCTACCCGCAATTAATAAGTGACGCAAAATATAACGGGTCGAAAGTGATAGAGGTCGAAAAAATTCGTCTGGTCAGAGCAGGCGCGGGTTACAGAGGGCTGAATCGGTTAAAATTTTGAAACTGTATTTCGCTTAAATGGCGTACAACACATCAGGTTTGCTTAATTATTAGACAGTGAAATTGATGAATAGGATTCATAACGTTAAGCATATTGCTGGCGTAGTATTCATTAAATTTCCCGTTCACACTTGTTGAGGTCATTTAACAACCTCATGAGGCAAACAATGCAGCAGCGACAGTTAGGTTCAAACGGTTTACAGGTATCCGCCCTCGGGCTGGGCTGCATGGGGCTAAGCTATGGCTACGGCCCGGCAACCGATAAAGCGCAGGCCATCTCTCTGATTCGTAACGCCGTAGAAAACGGAGTGACCTTGTTTGATACGGCAGAAATTTACGGCCCGTTCATCAATGAAGAGGTGGTCGGTGAGGCGCTGGCGCCGGTACGTGATCAAGTGGTGATTGCTACCAAGTTCGGCTTCGACTGTACACAGCCGGGCCAGGTATTGAACAGCCGACCGGCGCACATTCGCGCCGCCGTGGAGGGATCGCTGAAACGGCTGAAAACCGAGGTTATCGATCTCTATTATCAGCACCGCGTCGATCCGGATGTGGGCATCGAGGAGGTGGCCGGTACTCTCAGGGATCTGATTGCAGAGGGGAAGGTTAAGTATTTTGGCCTTTCTGAGGCGGGGGTGGAGACTATCCGCCGCGCCCATGCTGTGTGCCCGGTTTCTGCTTTGCAGAGCGAATATTCCCTCTGGTGGCGGGAGCCGGAGAAAGCCATTTTACCGCTTCTGGCTGAGCTGAATATCGGCTTTGTCCCCTTCAGCCCGCTCGGGAAAGGTTTTCTGACCGGCGCGATTAACGCACAGACCACGTTTGATGCGCAGGACTTCCGTAATCAGGTGCCGCGTTTTAGCGAAGCCTCGCGGCTGGCGAATCAGCAGCTCATCGATGTGGTGCAACGCCTCGCCAGAGAGCAGGGGGTGACCCCGGCGCAGATTGCCCTGGCGTGGCTGTTGGCGAAAGCGCCATGGATAGTGCCTATTCCCGGTACCACCAAACAGCACCGTCTGCTGGAGAACCTCGGTGCCGCAGAGGTGACGTTGTCACCTGACGCGCTGGCACGAATTAACCAGGCGCTGGAAGGCATTGATGTAGTGGGAGATCGCTATCCGAAACATCTTCAGGCGCGAGTGGGCAAATAAACTATTGCTGACGTAACGCCTCCAGAAACAGGGCAAAGGCCGTGGTGTGCTGACGGCGGCTGGGGTAGTAGAGGTGATAGCCATCGAAAGGCGTGCACCACTCCTCCAGTACCCGAATCAACCGACCTTCGGCGAGTGCCTGCTGGACAGTATCATCCGGCACGTAGGCCAGACCTAACCCGGCCTCGGCGGCATCCAGTCGCTGAGGCAGGTTATTGAGCGTAAGCTGCCCGTCAACCCGCACCCGCAGCTCCCGGCCCTCTTTTTCAAACTCCCAGGCATATAATCCACCGCGCGTCGGTAAACGCATATTGATGCAGCGGTGGTTTTCCAGCTGTTCTGGCGTTTCTGGCACGCCGTAACGGGCAAAATAGGCGGGCGAGCCGACGACTGCCATGCGCATATCCGGGGCGATCCGTACCGCGATCATATCTTTCGCCACCTGCTCACCAAGCCGTATCCCCGCGTCAAAGCGACCATCAACAATGTCCGTCAACCCGTTGTCGACCGTCACCTCAATATGGATATCGGGATACTGCGCCATAAACGGCTTCAGTACCGGCCACAGCACCGCCGACATGGCATGCTCTCCGGCGGTGATACGAATATTCCCGGCCGGTTTGTCACGCATATCGCGCAGGGCTGTCAGCTCTTGTTCAATCTCCAGCAGATGGGGACGCAAACGGAGAAATAACTGCTCGCCCGCCTCGGTGGGGGCCACGCTGCGGGTGGTGCGGGTCAGCAGGCGCACATCAAGGCGCGCCTCCAGATTACGCATCGCATGGCTAAGCGCCGACTGAGAGACCCCCAGCTGCGCCGCCGCACGGGTAAAACTGCGCTCGCGTGCCACCACCATAAAGGAGAGCAGATCGTTAAAATTGTCTTTCAGCATGCCGGGCTTCCCATTAATGAATTTGGCTCATGGTTCCTTTCTGATTATGCAGTCTAATCGGCGCAGCAGAGGTGCGCTACTGTTAACGCATCAGCTAAACAGGAGCGAAAATGAAAATTATCCGAAATGGTTCACTGCCCTCCGTGCGCGGCCCCGAAGCATGGTTTACCGGCGCCGTACGCATTGATGCCCCGTTTCAGGCAACCGGGCCCGCCACCGTCGGTGGCGCAACTGTCACCTTTGAACCCGGCGCACGCACGGCCTGGCACACCCATCCGCTGGGACAAACGCTCATTGTCACCCAGGGGCGCGGCTGGCTGCAGGCATGGGGCGAAGAGGCGCAGCAGCTGAATGCAGGGGATATCGCCTGGATCCCACCCGGCGTAAAACACTGGCACGGGGCGAGCAGCGAAAACGCAATGATCCATATTGCTATTGCGGAATCGGTGGACGGCAGCCCGGTGACGTGGATGGAGAAGGTCAGCGACGAGCAGTATCAGGGCCGCTAACGGCCCGATACCTGGCAAAGGGCGACCGTTTAGCCGCCAAATACCGCAATCGCGTGCTGCAGGCGGGTGGTGCGTTGGGTGAGGTGATTTGCCGCCTGGGTGACATTATCAACCATGGCGGTATTGTTATGGGTCATCACGCCAATACGTGAAATGGCGGTATTGATAAGGGACAACGCCTGCGTCTGTTCCCGAGTCGCGTGGCCTATCTCTTTAATCAATGTCGACATGGTCAGCACGTTGCCGATCATTGCGCTCAGGTGGGTTTCAGTCTGCTCCACTTTATCCACGCCGGCGTTAACACTGGCGACGTTTTTCTCAATCAGCGCTTTGATCTCTTTTGCAGCGGAGGCAGAGTGCTGCGCCAGGTGGCGCACCTCGGCTGCCACCACCGCAAAGCCCCGACCGGCGTCCCCGGCGCGCGCGGCCTCGACCGCGGCGTTCAACGCCAGAATATTGGTCTGAAACGCGATACGATCAATCACCCCGATAATGTCGACGATCTGGCTATTATCCTGTGATACCGCCTGCATCATGCCAATGGTCTGCTTCATGATCGCTTCGCTATGGTCTGCGCTGGTACGGGTCTGGTCGGCCATCAGGATCGCTTCACGGGCTGTTTCGGCGGTCTGTTTTACCGCACTGGCTATCTCTTCTACGGCGGCGGCGGTTTGCTGCAGATCGTCCGCCATCTCCTCCGAACGCGCCTGCAGCGCATCGCCCTCGGTGGCAACCCGCTGGCTGATCTCGCGAATACCGGCAATTTGAGTCCCTACGTCGTCAACCAGCGAATTGAGATTCAACCCTGACTGGTTTACCAGGCGCATCATCAACCCAATTTCATCCACGCGGTCAAAATGGTAATAATCGGTTTTTCGGCCTGAAACGACGCGCTGCATCTGTTTAACGATTGTTTTTAGCGGGCGGCAAATCTGGCTATTGAGATAGCACGCCTGCAAGACAAATAAGAGGGCCAGCACGGAGGCTTGCCAGAGCGGCTGAGTAAATAAAAAAGGGGTCGTCATCGCCAGAGCGGCGAATACCACCATTGCATAATTGACCCGACTGGCGGTGCTAATACGCTTAAATAATGATAAGAAAGAGAGAAGACCCCGGCGTATCAGCACCCCTTTATAAAAGCGATGCCCTTTTAATTCATTATTGCAGACGCGTGCGTATAATTTTTCGCTGGCGGCGATTTCGTCGCGCAGGGGAATATTACGCACTGAAATATAGCCGGTCAGCGTGTCGTTCTGATAAACGGGCGTCACGTTGGCACGCACCCAGTAGTGATCGCCATTCTGGCGGCGGTTTTTCACCAGCCCTGTCCAGCTCTCGCCTTGTTGCAGGGTGTACCACAGATCGCTAAAGGCCTCCGGCGGCATATCCGGATGACGAATCACATTATGCGGCTCGCCAATTAGTTCTTCTTCTTTATAACCGCTGGCCGCAATAAAAGCCGAGTTGGCGTAAGTAATATGACTTTGCGTATTCGTGGTCGACATTAACGTCGTGCCATCGTTAAGCAAATACTCGTTTTGTGTAACAGGACTGTTACGCCTCATACGTTACTCCAGGGTGGTGTCGTCATAAATAGCGATTACCCGATAAAGTATCAGGCAAGATAAAGTATTTATTTTTATAAACCAGGCGGCGTATTCTCCACAAAATATCTGGAATTAGAAAGTGCCTAAATTAAATAATTTTTAATACCGTGCCGACGATAATGTAATAAAAATGAAAATAACATCACCATGTTAATAAGCAGGGCGGGTGAATGAAGTGACTTAAGTGAAATAAAAAGCGCGAAATGAATCCGTGGGCAAAACTATTGTTTTGAACTGCCGTTTCATTAACAAGCTGAAAACGCTATTATACGCCCCCGATAATCCCTGACGGAGCCCGTTTGTGAAGATCAATCTTATTGGTACCAGCGGCAGTGGTAAAAGCACCCTGGCGCGACGCCTCGCCGCCGAACTGCATCTCCCTTATATCGAAATGGATACGCTCTACTGGCGGCCAGCGTGGCAAGGTACGCCTGATGAGGAGCTCTTTGCAAAGCTGGAAAACGTCCTCAGCGCTACGCCGGGCTGGGTGCTGGATGGCAACTACAATCGCACGCGTCCCGTAAAGTGGCGTGATGTGGATCTGATTATCTGGGTCGATTACGGGTTTATGCGTACGCTTCGCCAGGCGGTGGTAAGGGCAGCTAAACGCGCCTGGAGCCAGCAAGAGTTATGGCCCGGCACCGGCAATCGCGAGAGCTTTCGCCGTTCCTTCTTCAGCCGCGAATCGGTTCTGCTCTGGACCATTAAAACCTGGCGCAGCAACCGTGCGCGCTATGAAGCCGACATGGCTAACCCGCAATTTTCCCATATTCGCTTTGTGCGGATAACCCGACGCCAGCAGGCCGACGATCTGATTGCTGAGCTACGCACAATGGCGTAATTCGTTGCGCTATTTCTGATTTCCGGCAAACCAAATGTAAATTAATTGTTTCTCAGCGCTGAAATCGCCCTTTAATAATGACGACATGTTAAGTCAAACGAGAACAAAACATGTCCTGGCGAATCAGCATTCTGGATAAAAGTCCCGTTGCGGAAAACGACACCGCCGCCGATGCGCTGGCGCGTACCTTACAGCTGGCCAGGCAGGCCGAAGCCTGGGGTTACCACCGCTTCTGGATTGCCGAGCACCACAACACCGCGCAGCTGGCCAGTCCATCCCCGGAGTTACTGATTGCCTGGATCCTCGGGCAGACCTCCCGCATCCGCGTCGGCTCTGGCGGCGTAATGCTGCAACACTACAGCCCTTATAAAGTGGCAGAAAACTTCAACGTGCTGGCTAATCTCGCCCCTGGCCGGGTCGATCTCGGCGTCGGCAAAGCCCCGGGCGGACTGCCGCTCTCGACCCGCGCCCTGCAACAGGGGGTGAATCCGCAGGAGAAGGGCAGTTTCGCCGAACAACTGACCCAACTGGACGGCTGGCTAACCCCCTCTGATAACGAACTGCGTGCCACTCCGCTGCCCGCCATTCCGGCGCAGGGGTATCTGCTGGGGGCCAGCATCGAGAGCGCACTGCTGGCGGCGCGCCTTAACTGGAACTTTGTCTTCGCCGCGCACCTGAACGGCGACCCCGATCTGCTACGCGATGTGATTGCCACCTGGCGCGCCAGCAGTGCGCTGGACGTGATAGTGGCCGTGCAGGCCATCGTCGCGCCGACCCAGGCCCAGGCCGATGCCCTGGCGGAAAAGGTCGAGGTGTGGGGCGTGGAGCTGGTGAATGGCCAGCGCGTGTCGGTAGCCAGCGAAGAGCAGGCTTATGCTTTCGCACGCCAGGCGGGTAGCGAGCCGCTGCGCATTGCCCGCCGCGCCCAGTCGCTGCTGGCAGGCACCGCAAAGTCAGTGGCGGCGCAATTGCAGGCGCTGCATGACCGCTGGGGCATCGACGAATTTATTATCGATACGCCGATCGCCGACGGGCAGAGCCGGGCGCAGTCCTTGCGTCTGCTGGCGCAAACCCGCGAGGTGCTGGCATGAACTTCAATGAACAACTGATCGCCTGGCGGCGCGAGCTGCATCGCTACCCGGAGCTGTCGGGCGAGGAAGTGGAAACCACCGCCCGCATTCGCCGCTGGCTCGATAACGCCGGGATCGCCGTACTCCCGTATGACATCCCGACGGGCGTGATCGCCGAGATCGGCACCGGGCCGAAACAGATCGCCCTGCGGGCCGATATTGATGCCTTACCCATCGATGAGCGCAGCGGTGTTGCGTTTAGCTCGCAACACGCCGGGGTGATGCACGCCTGCGGTCACGATATTCACACCAGCGTGATCCTCGGCGCGGCCCTGCAGCTAAAAGCCCGTGAAGCCACGCTGCCCGGTCGCGTGCGTATTCTGTTCCAGCCCGCAGAAGAGAACTTTGGCGGCGCGAAAAGCCTGATCCGCGCGGGAGCCCTGCAGGGTGTCAGCGCTATCTTTGGCATGCACAACGAACCCGGTTTGCCGGTGGGAGCCTTTGCCACCCGTGGGGGCCCGTTCTATGCCAACGTCGATCGCTTTGTCTTTCGTATCACCGGTAAAGGTGCCCATGCGGCGCGCCCGCATGAGGGTTCAGACGCTATCGTGCTCGCCAGCCAGTTAGTTACGGCCCTGCAGAGCGTGGCCAGCCGTAATGTTAATACGCTGGAGTCGGTGGTGCTCAGCGTAACCCGTATCGAAGGGGGCAATACCTGGAACGTCCTGCCGGAAAGCGTCGAGTTGGAGGGGACCCTGCGTACCCACAGCACCCAGGTACAGCAGAAGGTGAAGGATCGGGTCAGTGAAATTGCCGCCGGCTTTGCCAGCGCGTTTAACGCCCAGATTGATGTCACCTGGTACACCGGCCCGTCGGCGCTGGTTAACGATGCGCACTGGGCTGATTTCGCCACCGCCGTGGCCAGGGAGACCGGCTACGAAACCCACCACGCCGAACTGCATATGGGGGGAGAAGATTTTGCGGTGTACCTGCAACAGATCCCCGGTGCGTTCGTCAGTATTGGCAGCGCCAGCGCGTTCGGACTGCACCATCCGGCGTTCAATCCGGACGAGGCATTAATCGAGCCCGCCGCACGATATTTCGCGCAGCTTGCAGAGAAAGCGTTACAACACATTTAATCGTAAGGGGTGAATATGTCTGCAACACGACAATTGCGACTGGGGACCATACTGCATGGCGCTTCCGGAAATATGTCGGCCTGGCGCCATCCGGCGGCGATTGCCGATGCCAGTATTAATTTTAACTTTGTTAAAGAGACGGCGTTAAAGGCGGAAGCGGGCAAGCTGGACTTTATTTTTGTCGCCGACGGTCTTTATATTAATGAGAAGTCGATTCCGCATTTTTTAAATCGCTTCGAACCCCTGACGGTATTATCCGCTCTGGCGACCCTGACCTCACGCCTGGGACTGGTGGGCACGCTCTCCACCTCCTATAGCGAACCCTTTACCGTGGCCCGGCAGTTTGCCAGCCTCGACCACCTGAGCAACGGGCGCGCGGGCTGGAACGTGGTGACCTCGCCGCTGGAAGGCTCGGCGAAAAACTTCTCCCGGGATAAACATCCGGAGCACGCGCTACGTTATCGCATCGCCGACGAGTATCTGGAGGTGGTAAAAGGGCTTTGGGACTCCTGGGAGGCAGACGCTTTTATTCGTGATAAAGAGAGCGGTCAGTTTTTTGATCCTGAAAAGCTGCATACCCTCAACCATCGGGGCGATTTCTTCCAGGTAGCAGGGCCGCTGAATATCGGGCGTACGCCGCAGGGGCGACCGATTGTATTTCAGGCCGGGGCGTCAGACGACGGCAAAAAGCTGGCGGCGAAACATGCCGACGCCATTTTTACTCACCACGACAGCCTGCAGGAGGCCCGCGCCTTTTATGAGGATGTTAAACAACAGCTCGAATTACACGGTCGCCGCCACGAGGAGTTACATATTTTTCAGGGGGTGAGCGTCATTGTGGGCAAAGATGCCGATGACGTAGAGCAACAATATCAAACCACGGCGGCGTTAGTGTCCATTCATGACGCGCTCAACTATCTGGGTCGTTATTTCGAGCATCACGATTTCGCGCAATATCCTCTCGACGAACCCTTCCCGGACATCGGCGAGCTGGGGCAGAACAGCTTTCGCAGCACCACCGATGAGATCAAGCGCAATGCCCGCGAGCGCAAGCTCACGCTGCGCCAGGTTGCGCTGGAGGCGGCCTCACCGCGCCCGCGTTTTTCCGGCACCCCGCAAGAGGTGGCAGACGGTCTGCAGCAGTGGTTCGACGCCCGGGGCGCGGACGGTTTTATCATTCAGGGCGGCACGCCGGAGACCTTCCCGCGCTTTGTCGATGAGGTGGTGCCGATCCTGCAGTCCCGCGGCCTGTTCCGCACCGACTATCCTGGGACCACCCTGCGCGACAGCCTGGGGTTAGAGCAGCCTGAAAACCAGTTCGTAAAATAATAAAAGAGACATCCGCTATGCAGAAAACATCGCTTATTCTGGCGCTCGCGCTGGCCTTTACCCCTGCCGTCTGGGCAGAGAATGTCAATATTAACGGCACCGGCGTGAGCCTTGAGGCCAATAAAACCCCAATCCATACCCCGAAAAACGACGAAGCGGTGGCACAGTTGCCGAAAGACTATCGCTTTGCGGTGCCGGGGAAGTTTACCGTGGCGGTGGCAGCGTTAAATTCACCGCCGCTGACTGTTTTTTCTGATGACAACAAAACGTTGCTGGGCAGTGAAGTCGACGTCGCGCGGCTCGTCGCCGATAGCCTTGGGCTGGCGCTGAACGTGGTGCCAACCTCCTGGGAGGACTGGCCGCTGGGGGTCTCGTCCGGCAAATATGACGCCGCAATCAGCAATATTACCGTGACCAAAGCGCGCAAAGAGAAGTTCGACTTTGCCACCTACCGAAAAGACTCTCTCGGCTTCTACGTTAAATCCTCCAGTCCGATCCACGCCATTGAGAAAGCGGAAGATATCGCCGGACTGCGCATTATTGTGGGCTCCGGCACTAATCAGGAGGCCATCCTGCTGGCGTGGAATGAGCAGAACCTCAAAAAAGGGCTGAAACCCTTTATCCCGGTCTATACCAAGGATGACGCGGCGCAAACCCTGGCGATCCAGTCGGGTCGTGCTGATGCCTTTTTTGGCCCGAACGTGATTGGGGCCTGGAAAGCCGCGCTCACCGGTAAAACGAAATTGGTGGGCAGCGTGGATGGCGGCTGGCCGAAGGCGGCGCACATCGCCGTGACGCTGAAAAAAGGCGGTGGCCTGGTCGAGCCGGTGCAGACCGCGCTCAACGGGGCGATCAAAAATGGCGATTACGACAAGGTACTCAACCGCTGGGGCGAGGGCGTGGAGCGTATTCCGCACTCTGAAGTGAATCCGGCCGGACTTGGCGACTAAGGAGGCCCCATGAGCGAGCTATTTCGCGACGTTTCGCCGCAAGATGCCGATCTGCAGCCGATTCTCGAAGGACTGTTCCAGGAGTATGCCGACCGCTACGGCGACTACTTCTCGAAAGATGCGGAAGTCGAACTGACCGAGTGGTATTTGAAGCCGCAGGGGCTGTTTATCGTGCTGGAGCGCAACGGGGTGATTATCGCCACCGGCGCGTATAAAGCCTTTGATCCCCAAACCGCAGAGATCAAACGGATCTGGACGGACAAAACGCTGCGTCAGCAGGGGCTGGCGGCCAGGGTGGTGCAGGAGCTGGAGCGCAGGGCAGTGCGTGCAGGTTATAGCCAGATGTACCTTACTACCGGTTTTCGCCAGCCAGAGGCGGTGCGGCTCTATCTCAGTCAGGGGTATCAGCCGCAGTTCGATCTGAATCGCGATCCGGAAGAGTACAGCCAGCCACCGTTCGATGGCCGTCTGCGCTTCACCAAAACGCTGGTGCGCGAAGCGCTCAGTAAAACCGCATGAGGAAGTGACAATGAACAACGTTGAAACCATCAAAGTGGTCCCGGCGCGCTACCCGCTGCGTACCCTGGGGGCCGTTGTGGCACTCTTTGTGCTGGCTGTGGTCGTACAGTCGGTGGCCTTTAATCCGCGCTGGGAGTGGGCGGTGTTTGCCCACTGGTTCTTCGACCCGGTCATCCTGGAGGGGGTGGGGCAGACGCTGTTACTCACCCTGATTGGCACCGCGCTGAGCGTGGTGATTGGCGGCATGCTGGCGCTGGCGCGTCTGTCGTCGTCATGGTTGCTCAGTGGCCTCGCGTGGGGCTATATCTGGCTATTCCGCTCGCTACCGCTGATTGTGGTGCTGATTATTCTCTATAACTTCTCGTATCTGTACGACACGCTCTCTCTCGGAGTGCCTTTTACGCAGATCACCTGGGGCCGTTTTGAGACCATTAACGTGCTCGGGCAGTTCTCCACCGCGGTAGTGGGGCTGACGCTGGTGCAGAGCGCCTATACCGCCGAGATCATTCGCGGCGGTTTTCTGGGGGTGGATCACGGTCAGTATGAAGCGGCCGCTGCGTTGGGGTTACCCGCCTCGCGCCGCACCCTGCGCATCATATTGCCTCAGGCGCTGCGCACCATTCTGCCGGCCGGGTTTAACGAGATCATCAGCCTCGCCAAGGGGACGGCAATGGTTTACGTGCTGGCGATGCCTGAGCTCTTTTACACCATTCAGATGATCTACAACCGTACCCAGGAGGTGATACCGCTGCTGATGGTGGGTGCCGTCTGGTATCTGGCAATCACGACCGTCCTTTCGGCTATTCAACACCTGGTGGAGCGCGGGCTCGCCCGCAGCGAGCGTCGCTCCGCGGTCAACCAGAACCGCAGCGCCAGCCGCAGCCGTTCCGTTATTACTACCCAGACACAGGAGCCTATCCATGCCAGCCTCTCCTGAAGGACATATTTCAATCACCGGCGTCAGTAAGTATTTTGGTCGCCACAAGGCGCTGGATAACGTCTCGCTGGAGATCCCGCCGGGTTCCGTGACGGTGATCCTCGGCCCCTCCGGCTCGGGCAAATCGACCCTGCTGCGCACCATTAACCACCTGGAGCGGGTGGACGAAGGGTTTATTCAGATAGATGGCGACTACATCGGCTATCGCCGTCAGGGCGACAAGCTCTTTGAACTGAAAGAGAAAGCGATCCTCAAGCAGCGGGTGAACGTGGGGTATGTGTTCCAGAACTTTAACCTCTTCCCGCATTTAACGGTGCTGGAAAACCTGATTGAAGCCCCCGTGGCGCACAAAAAGCTGACCCGTAAAGCGGCAGTTGAACGCGCTTACGAGCTGCTGGATGTGGTAGGGCTGCGCGATAAGGCCGACGCCTGGTCGCGCCATCTCTCCGGTGGGCAGCAGCAGCGCATTGCCATCGCCCGCGCCCTGGCGCTGCGACCGCGCGTCATGCTGTTTGATGAACCTACCTCGGCGCTTGATCCTGAGCTGGTGGGCGAAGTGCTGGATGTGATTAAAAAGCTGGCCCGCTCGGGCACCACGCTGGTCGTGGTGACTCATGAGATTGGCTTTGCGCGTGAAGTGGCGGACCAGGTGGTGTTTATGGTCGATGGCAAAATTGTGGAGCAGGGTAGCAGCGACGAAGTTTTGAACCGTCCTTCCCATGCGCGTACGCGCCAGTTCCTCTCGAAAGTGTTGTAAGGAGCGTAGATGAAATATGGACTTCTGGCCGGGCTACTCGTATCCACCGCCAGCCACGCCAGCATTGATCTGCAGGCCAATGAACAGCCGCTGACGGTAACCCTCGACAAACAGGCGGTGGCGAAGATCCCGGCAGATTATCGCTTTATCGAGCCGGGCACCCTGACCGTTGCGATCTCGGCCCTCAATTCGCCCCCGCTGGCGCTTCTGGCCAGCGATAACCGCACCCGTATCGGCAGCGATCCGGATATTGCCCGGCTGCTGGCGGGCAGTCTCGGGTTAAAGCTGAAGCTGATTCCCGTGGCCTGGGAAGACTGGCCGCTGGGGATCATCGCCGGGCGCTACGACGTGGCGCTGGTGAACATAGCGGTGACGGAGCAGCGTAAGCAGAAGTTCGACTTTGCCACCTATCGCGTGGATTCGCTGGCGTTTTCGGTGAAATCCACCAGCGAAATAGCGTCGATCAACACGGCCGCCGATCTGGCGGGCAAAAAAGTGATTGTCGGCTCGGGGACGAATCAGGAGCGGATCCTACTGGGCTGGAATGAAGAAAATATTCGGGCGGGGCGCCAGCCGGCGCTGCCGGTCTACCTGACGGACGATGCCTCGGGCAATCTCTATATACAGTCCGGCAGGGCGGATGTCTTCTTCGGGCCGCAGTCGGTCTCAGCTTACAAAGCGGCCCTCACCGGCAAAACCCGCGTGGTCGGGTTAGGGCCGAAGAAGGCCTATGTAGCAACCACTACCAGGAAGGGCAATGGCCTGGTCTATGCCCTGCAGGCGGCGCTGGACGGGGCAATCCAGCGCGGGGAGTATCAGCAGGTGCTGGCGCGCTGGGGCGAGCAGGGCGAAGCGGTGGAACGATCGGAGGTCAATCCGCCGGGGATAACCTACTAATGCTGCTCTACACTTAGGGTTTCTCTTGCGTGGAGGCAGCATGATTAAAGTCTATGGCGTACCCGGCTGGGGCTCGGCAATCAGTGAGGTGATGCTGACCCTCGCCGATATTCCGTATCAGTTTATCAACGTAGAGGGCTTTGACGCCCCCGGGCCGCAGCGCGAAAGGCTTGAGCGGCTTAACCCGCTGTGCCAGGTGCCCACGCTAGAACTGGAGAATGGCGAGATCATGACGGAGACCGCCGCGATTGCGCTGATGATCCTCGACCGCTGCCCCGAACTGGCGCCGCCGGTAGGGCACAGTGAACGTCAGCAGTTTCAGCGCTTACTCATCTGGCTGGTCGCTAACGTCTATCCCACCTTTACCTACGCCGATTATCCGGAGCGCTGGGCGCCTGATGCACCGCAGCAACTGCAAGAAAACTGTCGGGAGTATCGCAAATCGCTCTATCTGTGGCTGGATAACCATCTCAAGGCCACGCCATGGGCCCTTGGCGAACAGCTCACCTTACTCGACGCCTACCTTGTGGTGATGCGTAGCTGGGGGCCGCGCGGCGAGTGGTTCGCGGCCAATACGCCCAATATCGTCGCCATCGCCGATAAGGTGAGCCAGCTCGCTAAACTGCACAAGGTGCTAAAAGCTAACGAGATAATCTGATAGCGTGAAAGGCTAACTGATAAAGGAGCCCTGCTTATGCCGCACGTTGATATTAAATGTTTCCCACGCGATCTGAATGACGAACAAAAAACCGCTCTGGCAGAGGAGATCGCCGAGGTGATCGTTCGTCACCTGAACAGTAAAGATCGCGCTGTTTCCGTGGCGCTTAACGAAGTTCAGGAAGCAGACTGGAAAGCGCAGGTCTGGGATACGGAGATTGGCCCGAAGCTCGACGAGCTGATTAAGAAGCCGGGATATTCTCTGTAAGGCCAAGACGGTAACGAAGGTTACCGTTTTTTTTAGCGGAATTGTGGCGCGAAGGAGGAGGGCGACATCGGGTCATTCTCTTACGGCATTTACCTGTAAGGTTTGTGAGTTAATACCATCGCCGCTCTCCGCGCACTGTTTCTTTCAGGATAATAATCTTTTAAACCCCCCGGATTTAGCGGCAAAAAGTTCGCTCAGCCAGTCGATAAAGACCCGTACTTTAGGTGTCAGATAGCGTCGGTCCGGAAAGAGAACCGAGACCGGTTTCGATGCGGTGGTGTACTCAGAGAGCACTTCCACCAGTCGGCCGGCGGCGAGATGAGGGGCCATAACCGCATGGATACCCTGGATTATCCCCAGCCCCGACAGCCCGCAGGAGAGCATAATATCGGTGTTGTCGACCAGCATGTGTCTGGCCGGGTGTACCGTCACCGGCGTACCTTCTTTTATAAATCGCCACTTCATCACAACCCGATTGTGCCCGCTGAAAAACATCACGGTCTGGTGTCTGGCGAGATCCTCCGGCGTGCCGGGCACGCCATAGTGCGCCAGATATTCCGGCGTAGCGCAGGTGACCAACCGCGCATCGCCCAGACGTCGTGACACCAGCGTAGAGTCCTGCAATTCGCCAAGGCGGATCACGCAATCAATGCCCTCAGCCACCATATCAACCCGATGATCGGAAGAGGTCAGCTCCAGTTCAATATCCGGATAACGTGCCTGAAAGTCCCTCAGCGCCGGGATCAGTACGGCATGTGCCAGCGAGAGTGGCGTATCAACGCGTAGTCGACCGCGCGGAGGGCGCGTCGGCGAAAACGATGCCATCACATCGTCCATCTCATGCAGCAACGCTTTCGCCCGCTGGAAAAAGAGCTCGCCCTCAGAGGTGAGGCTGACTTTTCGGGTGGTGCGATGCAGTAAGCGCGTACCCAGCTCCTCTTCCAGCTGCTGGATGGCTTTGGTTACGGCGGGGCGATGCAGGTGAAGCACATCCGCCGCCCGGGCGAAACTTCCCCGTTCGGCGACTTCAACAAAAATGGTCATCTGTTCATACATTCTGGCACGCATCGGGATGGCCTCAGCTAACGATTATTACTCTGTGGATAACAGTGTAATACGAAAACGCCTCTTTTTACTGCCTCACCAACGACTTATGCTTAAGCCACACCAACCAGAGAGGTCATATCATGCCGTTAACACACCAGGTTCAGGCACCTAGGGTCAACCGGAAAAAAGTGGGCGATAGCATCGTTACCATGCTCAGCGATGGCTACCTGGATGGGTCGTTTGAGCTGCTTTCGGGGATCAGCGGCTCAAAAGCCGAAGCCCTGCTGCAGGCGCGGGGCGTGAGCACATTGCCACGTATGAACATCAACATCTACGTGATCCAGACCGGGCAGCATACGGTGTTGGTGGATAGCGGCGCGGGCAACTTCAAAGGCCGGGGCGGGCGGCTGCCGGTGGCGCTGGCGGCGGCAGGAATTGATCCCTTGCAGATCAACACCGTCCTGCTTACACATGCCCATCCAGACCATATCGGTGGCCTTGCCGGGCCGCTCGCCACGCCCCATTTTCGCCATGTTGAACGGCTGTTTGTGCACGAGCGTGAACTGGCGTTCTGGCGCAACAAAACGATGCAGGCCAGCGCACCAGAGAGGTTTAAGCCCTCGTTCGAGCTGGCACAAAATGCTTTTGCCGCGTATGACGACAGACTGGTGACCTTCACACAGGAAGATATTTTGCCCGGTATTCAGGCGGTGCCACTGCCTGGTCACACGCCGGGGCATACCGGCTATGTGGTCGGGAACGCGCAGGATTCGCTATTAATCTGGGGGGATATCGTCCATTTCCCGCATATCCAGGTGGAGCAGCCGGATGTCACCATTGCCTTTGACAGCGATCCGGAGACCGCGGCGGCAACGCGCAAACGCCTGCTTGAGCGGGTAGCGACAGATCATCTCAGCGTGACCGGTATGCACTTCAATTCACCGGTAAGCGCCAGCGTAAAGCGCGGCGATGCGACATTTAGCCTGCAATACGACGGCGGCTCCCCGGCGTTCTGATGTCGCTGGCGCGCCTGACTCAGGCGCGCGGAGCCTCGTTATTCATCACCCGCAACAATGTTTCCAGCAGGCCGGGAAAGCGATTATCCAGATCCTCGCTGCGCAATGAAATCATATTTTCTCGCCCCTGTGGCCGCTGCCAGATGACCCCGCTGTCGCGCAGTACGCGCCAGTGGTGTGTCATGGTCGATTTCGCGATATCCGGCGGTCGCAGGGCGTTGCAGCTTGCTTCGCAGCCGTCTGCAAGCTGGCGAATGATGGCGAGACGCAGCGGATTACCCAGCGCTAAAAGCACGTTTTCCAGCTGTATCTGTTCCGGTTCGGGATGGTTAGGGATCATAAGGCTCCTGGATAAGGCATCAGTTTGAGCTATACCATTGATAGCGCAAACCTTAAAAAATAGTTCGTACATACTCGTACAGTAGGACTATGATAGCAGACGAACTCAGACGCGACCATCCCGGTCGCTTACTCACAGTCAACTGACTAAGGACGCATCATGCCCCGACCCATCCCTCTCGAACGTTATCGCAACATCGGTATCTCCGCGCATATCGATGCCGGTAAAACGACCACCACTGAGCGCATCCTGTTTTATACCGGAATGAGTCACAAACTGGGTGAAGTCCACGATGGCGCGGCAACAACCGACTGGATGGCGCAGGAGCAAGAGCGAGGTATTACCATTACCTCTGCGGCGGTGAGCTGTTTCTGGCCCGGTATGGACCGTAGCTATGAACCGCACCGGATTAATATCATCGATACCCCGGGGCACGTAGATTTTACCATTGAAGTAGAACGCTCCATGCGGGTGCTGGACGGCGCGGTCATGGTGTATGACTCTGTCGGTGGCGTGCAGCCCCAGTCGGAAACTGTCTGGCGGCAGGCCAATAAGTATCACGTACCCCGTATCGCGTTCGTCAACAAAATGGACCGCCCGGGTGCCGATTTCTTCCGCGTGGTCCAGATGATGGTCGACAGGCTAAAAGCTCACCCGGTGCCGATCGTGATTCCGATCGGGGCGGAAGAGCATTTCACCGGCGTGGTCGATCTCATTAAGATGCGCGCTATCGTCTGGGACGATGCCACGCAGGGCATGACCTTCAGCTATGCGCCGGTGCCGGATGAGCTGCAGGCCACCGCGCAGACCTGGCGTGAGCAGATGGTCTCGGCGGCGGCTGAAGCCAGCGATGCGCTCATGGATAAATATCTGGAAACGGGCGATCTGGACGAAGCTGACATCATCAGCGGGTTGCGTCAACGCACTGTGGCGGGCGAAATCCAGCCGATGCTCTGCGGCAGCGCCTTTAAAAACAAAGGGGTGCAGCGGATGCTCGACGCGGTGATTGAACTGATGCCCTCGCCGCTGGACGTCCCGGCAATTGACGGGGTGGATGCGAAGGGGCAGGCTGCCGAGCGCCACCCGAGCGACGACGAACCCTTCTCGGCGCTGGCGTTCAAGCTAATGACCGACCCCTACGTGGGCCAGTTGACCTTTATCCGGGTCTATTCCGGCGTGCTGAGAAAAGGCGACGCGGTTTACAATCCGGTGAAAGACAAGAAGGAGCGTATTGGCCGCATTGTGCTGATGCAGGCTAACGATCGCCACGAGGTAGACGAGCTGCGCGCCGGGGATATCGCGGCCTGTGTCGGGTTAAAAGATGTCACTACCGGCGACACGCTCTGTGATCCGTCAGCGGTGATTACCCTTGAACGGATGGAGTTCCCGGATCCGGTGATTTCGCTGGCCATAGAGCCAAAAACCAAAGCGGATCAGGAGAAAATGGGGATCGCGCTGCAACGTCTGGCTGCAGAAGATCCGTCGTTCCGCCTGCACACCGACGAGGAGTCAGGGCAGACGATCATCTCCGGAATGGGTGAGCTGCATCTGGAGATTATCGTTGACCGGATGAAACGCGAGTTTGGCGTGGAGGCGAATATCGGTCGGCCGCAGGTAACCTACCGTGAAACCCTGCGCAAAGCGGTGAAAGAGATCGAGGGCAAATTTGTGCGTCAGTCCGGCGGTAAAGGGCAGTACGGCCATGTTGTCCTCAACCTCGAACCCCTGGAGCCGGGCAGCGGTTTTGTCTTTGAAGATGCCACGAAAGGCGGGGTGGTGCCGCGCGAATACATTCCTTCGGTGGAAAAAGGGCTGCGCGAGGCGATGAACAGCGGCGTGCTGGCGGGCTATCCGGTCGTGGACGTAAAAGCGACCCTGACCTTTGGTTCGTATCACGACGTGGACTCCTCGGAGATGGCCTTCCGCATGGCGGCGATCTTTGGTTTCAAAGAGGGGGCGCGTCGGGCCGATCCGGTCATCCTGGAGCCGGTGATGCACGTTGAGGTCGAGACGCCTGAGACCTATGCCGGGAATGTAATGGGCGATCTCTCTTCCCGCCGCGGCATGGTGCAGGGCATGGAGGAGCGGTACGGTAGCCAGATTATCCGCGCCGATGTGCCGCTGGCAGAGATGTTCGGCTATGCCACCACGCTGCGCTCGATGTCCCAGGGCCGCGCGACCTACAGCATGGAGTTTCATCACTATGCCGAAGCGCCGCGTAATGTTGCAGAAGGGATTATCGCCAGCCGTTCGAAAGGTTAATTGTTGCAGTAAATACTCTCGCTCCATTGGGGCGAGGGCCAGGCGGCTATTCCGCCGCCTTCACCATCTTACCGCTGGTCACAAAGGTCCCTGCGCCCAGGTGATGCAGCGTATTGCGCTTATCCTCATCAAACTGCCAGCGTCCGGCGACAAACGCCCGCTCATCTGCGGCCGCGGCCACCACTTCGCCAAACAGGGTGTCATATTTCTCGGCGGCGGAGGTCACCGGTAATAGCCGACACTCCATCCATGCCAGACACTTCTCTTCAACGACCGGCAGCCCCAGCACCGGGCCGTTAATAACTGGGATCCCGTAGCAGTTAAATTTATCTTCATCCCGCCCGCTCACGCTACCCACCGCGTAGGTCCAGTTAGCGGCGGCAACGCCCGGCACCACAATGCCAAACATGCCGCTGCGCTCAATCAGCTCGCGAGACCAGGCGCTTTTATCCACCACGATGGCGATACGCGGCGGTTCAAACTCGACCGGCATCGACCAGGCAGCCGCCATAACATTACGTCGGTCAATCTGCTCATCCCGGCTGGTGATCAGCACCGTAGGGCCGTGATTCAGCAGACGGCTGGCGTGTTTTAACTCGACGGGGCGAAAGTGGCTCATAACAACTCCTCAGTATTAGCGCCAGGCCATTAAACCTCTGAAGCGCAGACAAAATCAATACGCAACATTTTGTTCATGGTTTCGTCACATAGCCCCCCTACAGTGACGGCACTAAATCCCAAAGAGGATAACAATATGCTCACCCCCATCACGCTCAAAGGCGTCTCGTACGCGTTTGGCGCGAATACCGTATTAAACCAAATCGATCTGCACATCGAGGCGGGTAGTGTGGTTGCGCTGCTCGGACCCTCGGGCTGTGGAAAAAGCACGCTGTTACGTCTGCTGGCCGGGTTAACCCACCCGCTGCAGGGCGATATCCATTTCGGCGATCGTCAGGTGGCGAGGGCGGGCTGGTCGTTACCGCCCGAGGCCCGCGATATCGGCATGGTCTTCCAGGACTACGCGCTCTGGCCCCATATGACGGTGGCGCAGAACGTGGCGTTTCCACTGAAGATGCGCAATGTCTCAGCCAGCGCGCGTGACGATCGCGTCGCGCAGGCTTTACGGCGCGTGGGCCTGGCTGACTTTGCCGACCGCAAACCCGCCGGGCTCTCCGGTGGGCAGCAGCAGCGCGTCGCCCTGGCCCGCGCCATTGTCGCCGAACCCCGGGTACTGCTCTTTGACGAGCCGCTCTCCAACCTCGATAGCGAACTGCGCGAATCACTCTGCCTGGAGATGGCGTCGCTACTGCGCCAGCTTGGCACCACCGCCGTTTACGTTACGCATGACCGCCGTGAAGCCGAGATTCTGGCCGATCGCATCGTGCACCTTTCTGCTGGCAGCGTCGCTGCCGATCGTTTGATTCAATCCTCAGGGGAGTTCGCATGAAAATTACACTGTCCGTAAAAAAAGGAGTGCTGGTAGCCATGGCATTATCGTCCGTCATGATGTCGAGCGCCCACGCGCTCACCCTCTATACCGCCGGGCCGGGATCGCTGGCGAAGAACCTTGCAAGCGGCTTTGAAAAGAAAACCGGCGTGAAGGTGGATATCTTCCAGGCCACTACCGGTAAAGTGATGGCGCGCCTCGAAGCGGAGCAGGCCAACCCGCAGGCCGACATTCTGATCTCCGCCTCCTGGGATACGGCGGAAGATCTGCATAACCGCGGCTGGCTGTTGCCGTACCAGAGCGCCAACGCTGAACACGTGCCCGCCGACCTGAAATCTACCGATTTCGTGGCCCAGGGGGTATCGGCGCTGGGCATCGTCTGGAACACCAAAAGCGGCACCCCGGAGCCGAAGGAGTGGCAGGACCTGACTACCGACGCCTTCAAAGATAAAGTGACGACGCCAGACCCGGCGCTGTCGGGTGCCTCTCTCGATCTGCTGATCGGGTTACAAAATGGGATGGGCGATAAGGCCTGGTCGCTATTTGATAACCTGAAGAAGAACGGCATGGTGGTTAGCGGCCCGAACGCTCAGGCGGTCACCCCGGTCATGCAGGGGGCAAAAGCGGCGGTATTTGGCGCGGTGGATTACGTCTCTTACGGCAACATTCACCAGGGGGAATCCCTGAAGGTGATCTTCCCGGCCAGCGGCACGGTGATTGCCCCACGCCCGATGATGATCCTCAAATCTACCCCGCATGCGGATGACGCCAAAGCCTTCGTTGATTATGTGTTGTCGCCGGAAGGCCAGGCGATGGTGGCCGACGCCTGGTTGATGCCAGCCCGCGAAGACATCAAGGCGAAACGCCCGCTGCTGAACGAACTGAATATCCTGCCGACCAAAAGCGACGGCAACAGCGAGCGCAGCGCCATTCTGAAGCGTTTTAACACGCTCTTCTCTCTGTAACTTTTCCGACGGGGGCAACCCCGTCTTCAGGATCGCGTGTGAAACACTCCTTTCTTTCAGGGGCGACGCTGGCCATGCTGATGGTACTGGTGGCGCTTCCGCTACTGTTTATTGTGCTACAGGCGGTATTCCCGCAATTTAGCGCCGGCTCTTTTTCGGCCGCCTTTGGTGGCGTATCTCAACTGCTGGCCGCGCCGCAGCTCCCGGGGATGTTGGGGGGAACTCTGCAGATCGCCCTGGGCGTGGCGCTGGTCAGCGCGCTGATTGGTTTTCCGCTGGGGGTCGCGCGCGGGCTACTGACGTTGCCGCTGCCGCGCCTGTGGGATCTGCTCTTCCTGATCCCCTTTTTAACGCCGCCCTATATCGCAGCCTTGTCGTGGATGCTGGTCCTGCAGAGTAATGGCTACCTGCAACAGCTAACGGGTGTCAATCTGAACGACCTGCTGTTCAGTAAAACCGGTATTGTGCTGGTGATGGCGCTCAATATCTTCCCGGTAGTCTATTTTGCCGTCTCGCGCAGTCTGCTGGCCAGCGGGCAGCGGCTGGCGTGGGTTGCGCGGGTGCATGGTGCCAGCGCAGGGCGGGCCTTCTGGCATATCACGCTGCCCTTGCTTTCACCGGCGCTGGCGGCAGGCATGCTGCTCTCGTTTACGCTGGCGATCGAAGAGTACGGCGTGCCGGCGGCGCTGGGGACGCGGGCAGGGGTGTTGATGCTGACCACCGATATCGAGAAAAAGCTGGCCGACTGGCCTATCGATCTCTCGGGGGCATCGATGTTGTCTGTGATACTGGTGGCGATCGCGCTCTGCGCCTGGGCGTTACAGAAAAAGCTAACGGGCCAGCACGACGTAACCAGCGTCACGGGTAAGCCGACCGAGAACAGAGGGGCGGATGCCGGGATCTTTATATTGCCCGTCGTCGTGCTGATGGGGCTGGTTGGGCTGATTGCTGTGGTGCTGCCCGCGGCCTCGATGGCGCTTTCAGGCGTGCTCGGCACCTTATCGGCGGGTGTCACTGCGGCTAACGTGACGTTGTCACATTACGCGGCACTCTTCAGCCAGCAGGGAGATGCCCTGGCTGCGCTGGGTACCAGCCTGTCGCTGGCGCTGGGAACGGCGTGCATTACCGGGCTACTGGGGCTGCTAGCCGCCTGGCTGGTGGTGGTGCAAAAAATCAGAGGCCGGGCGCTGGTGGATGCGTTATCCCTGATGCCCGCCGCGCTGCCAGGCATTGTGGTGGGCGTGGGGCTTATTTTACTGTGGAACCGCACCTTCTGGCCGCTATCACCTTATAACAGCTGGGTCATACTGCTGCTCTCTTACTGCTGCCTGCTATTACCCTGGCCGGTTCGCTACATTGGCAGTGCGCTGCGCCAGTTGGGTGGCAATCTCGAACCGGCGGCGCGGGTACACGGCGCGTCGGCGCTGCAGGCGCTACGTTTTATCGTGATACCGCTGGTGTCGCCGGCCATGCTGGCGGCGATGTTGATGGTCTTTGCCATTGCCTCTCGCGAGCTGGTGACATCGCTATTACTGGCCCCGGCGGGGACGCAGACCGTCTCGGTCTTTATCTGGCGCCAGTTCGAACAAGGCTCGATTGGCCAGGGAATGGCGATGGCCACCCTGACGTTAGTGACCGGACTGATATTGATGCTGAGCGCGCTGGGTATCATGCAGCGCACGACGGGACGCTAAAAAAGCACTTTTACACAGGTGGCGACGCAAAAATAGTTTATAAACAGGGAACATCATTGCAAGGAAGTTCACTATGTCTCCATTTCTGACTGCGTATTTCGCCCGCACGGGCTGGCAACAGCCCGCGACCCCGGATATCGACACCCTGCGCGGGCTGCATCTCCACCATAACTGCAGTATCCCGTTTGAGAATCTTGACGTGGTGTTGCCACGCGAGATCCAGCTCGACGAGGAGAGCGTGCAAGACAAACTGGTTACCGCCCGTCGCGGTGGGTACTGCTTTGAGCAGAACGGACTCTTCGAGCGCGTGCTGCGTGAGGTGGGCTTTACGGTCCGCAGCTTGCTGGGCCGTGTGGTGCTGGCGAATCCGCCACAGATGCCGCCGCGTACCCACCGACTGTTGCTGGTTGAGCTAAACGGCGAACGCTGGATTGCTGATGTGGGCTTTGGTGGCCAGACGTTGACCGCGCCGGTTCGCCTGATTGCCGACCTGGAGCAGCCTACGCCCCACGGCATGTACCGCCTGCAGAACGAAGGGGATAACTGGGCCTTACAGGTTCACCATCACGATCGCTGGCAGTCGATGTACCAGTTCGATCTCGCAGAGCAGCATTTCAATGACTATGTGATGGGCAATTTCTGGTCGGCTCACTGGCCGCAATCGCATTTTCGCCATCACCTGCTGATGTGCCGACACCTGCCCGAGGGGGGCAAACTGACCTTAACCAATTTTAATTTCACCCGCTGGCAGGGGGCGCTGGCGGTTGAGCAGCGTCATCTCGCCGATGCCGCCGAGCTGTATCAGGTATTGCAGGAGCAGTTTGGGCTGGGGGTATCTGATCCGAAAAACGGTTTTTCACTGGCCGAGCTGACGGCGGTGATGGCGGGGTTTGAGACGCATCCGCAGGCAGGGAAATAGCCGGGTGGCGGCGACGCCACCCGTATAAATTAGCGCCGTGACCGAACAACCTGATACCGGCGGGTGAAATATTCAAACGGCGCGCTCCACACATGCACCAGACGGGTGAAGGGGAAGATCAGGAAAATGGTCATCCCCAGCACCAGATGCACACGGAAGATAAAGTCCACGCCGTTAAGCATCTCCGATGAGCCGCCGCGGAAAGTGACGATACCCTGCGCCCAGCCTACCAGTTTCATCATCTCGCTGCCGTCCGGAAAACGGGCGGAGAAGGGAATCGTGCTCAGCCCCAGAATGCACTGAAGCAGTAAAATGCTCATGATGATGATGTCCGGCGTGGTGGAGGTGGCGCGCACCCGCTGATTAAAAAGCCGGCGGTAGAGCAGCATTGACCCACCAATCAGCGTTAACACACCGCACACGCCCCCGGCGAACATGGCCAGCTGCTGTTTCACGGCGATAGGTAAAAACCAGGCGTACATCCAGTGCGGGGTCAGCATCCCGAACAGGTGGCCGAAGAAGATCCCCAGAATACCGATATGAAACAGGTTAGAGGCCCAGTTCATGCCGCGCTTGCTCAGCATCTGGCTCGACGAGGCACGCCAGGTGTACTGACCATAGTCATAACGCAGCCAGCTTCCGAGGAAGAAGACGGTGGCGCAAATATAGGGATAGATGTCATAGAAAAACACGTTCAGGTAGTGCGTCATTTGGGGCCTCCGGCGCCGACGTCCACGTACTGCGGTGCAACGTCCTGGCTAAAGCGTCGTTGATATTGCTGCATCGGCGAACTGTCGCACGACGTGGCGTTGTCTTCGATAAACTTCACCTGCTCTTCTTCCCACACCGCATCCAGCGCCTGACGAGTGTCATCACGCTTCTCGGTGGCAACCTGTGCCGCTACGCTATCGCTGGAAAGCCGGGTTTCGGCCAGTCGTAGCAGAGCGTCAAACAGCTGATAATGGGCAACGTCGCGCTGCTTCAGCCGCCCACCAATCAGCGCCAGGATCGGGGCGACGTTCTGCAGCCCATCGCGCGCTTCCGCGTCGTCCACTATGCTGAGATATTCTAGATAAAGGGGCAGATAATCGGGAAGCTCCCGGCAATCCAGCTGCAGACCAACTTTCTCGTACTGCGCCATCAGGTCGACCATCGCCTGGCCGCGATCCCGCGACTCGGCGTGCACATGTTCAAACAGCAGCAGCGAGGTGGCCCGGCCACGTTCGAACACTTCGCACCACTCGGCCTGCCTGTCCAGCAGCGGGGCGCTGAGATAGGTTCGCGTAAAGGGCAACAGCGTCGGGGCATCCTGGGCAATGAGATCTAACGCCTCATCGCGGTTCTCCCATAACACCTCGTCGGGATACTCCATTAACAGCGCAATGATTTTCAGAATCCGCATTACTCTCCCTCCCCGTGTTCACGCACCTCGGTAATATTGATGGCGTCGATACGGCTACTGTTGAAGAGGTTGAATTTGGTGTCTGAGCCATGGCAGCCATCGCCGAAGGTAAAGCCGCAGCCGTTCTTCTCGGGGAAGGCATCCCGGGCCATTTCACGGTGGCTGGTGGGGATCACGAAGCGATCTTCGTAGTTCGCAATGGCGAGATAGCGATACATCTCTTCCACCTGTTCGACCGTCAACCCGACCTCTTCAATGGCGCGGGTATCGGTCACGCCTTCCACGGTTTGCGAACGTTTGTAATGGCGCATGGCCATCATTCGCTTCAGGGCGCGAAGCACCGGGCCGGTATCGCCCGCGCTCAGCATATTTGCCAGATACTGGACCGGGATACGCAGGCTCTCCACGGCGGGGAGCACGCCGTCGGTTTTGGGCAGGCCGCCCGCATCGGCGTAGGACTGAATCGGTGACAGCGGCGGCACATACCAGACCATCGGCAGGGTACGGTATTCCGGGTGCAGCGGCAGGGCCAGCTTCCAGTCCATCGCCATCTTGTAAACCGGCGAGCGCTGGGCAGCGTCAATCACGTTCTGCGGAATACCTTGCTTAACGGCCTCTTCGATCACCGCCGGATCGTGCGGATCTAAAAAGACATCGCACTGGCGCTCATAAAGATCGGTGACATGTTCGGTGCTGGCCGCCTCCTCAATACGATCCGCGTCGTAAAGCAGCACGCCGAGATAGCGAATACGCCCGACGCAGGTCTCTGAGCAGACCGTCGGCTGGCCGGATTCAATACGCGGGTAGCAGAAGATACATTTTTCTGACTTACCGCTCTTCCAGTTGAAGTAGATTTTTTTGTACGGGCAGCCGCTGATACACAGACGCCAGCCGCGGCACTTATCCTGGTCAATGAGCACGATGCCATCTTCTTCGCGTTTATAGATGGCGCCGCTGGGGCAGGTGGCGACGCAGCTTGGGTTCAGGCAGTGCTCGCACAGGCGCGGCAGGTACATCATGAAGGTGTTTTCAAACTGGCCGTACATCTCCTTCTGCATCTTGTCGAAGTTTCGGTCGCGGGCGCGCTTTTCGAACTCACCGCCGAGCAGCTCTTCCCAGTTTGGCCCCCATTTGATTTTATCCATCCGCTTGCCGTCAATCAGCGAGCGTGGACGGGCGGTAGGTAAGTGATCTCCCTGCGGGGCGCGGTGCAGATCCTGGTAGTCAAAGGTGAAGGGTTCGTAATAGTCGTCAATCTGCGGTAAGACCGGGTTGGCGAAGATTTTCGACAGCACCCCCATTTTGCCGCCGAGGCGGGGAGTGAGCTTGCCGGTGATACCGCGGATCCAGCCGCCTTGCCACTCCTCCTGGTCTTCCCAGTTTTTGGGGTAGCCGATGCCCGGCTTGGTCTCAACGTTGTTAAACCAGGCATACTCCATCCCTTCACGCCCGGTCCAGACGTTTTTGCAAGTGACCGAGCAGGTATGACAGCCAATACACTTATCAAGGTTCAGTACCATGCCGACCTGTGAGCGGATCTTCATTTTTTCGCCTCCTGTACCTGGTCCCGACCTTCACCATCCAGCCAGTTAATGTTTTTCATTTTGCGGATCATGATGAACTCATCGCGGTTCGACCCGACGGTGCCGTAGTAGTTAAAGCCGTAGGCCAACTGCGCGTAACCGCCGATCATGTGGGTCGGTTTCGGGCAGATGCGGGTAACTGAGTTATGAATACCGCCGCGTCGGCCAGTCACTTCCGAACCTGGAATGTTCAGAATGCGCTCCTGGGCGTGGTACATCATGGTCATGCCCGGCGGCACGCGCTGGCTCACTACGGCGCGAGCGGTGAGGGCGCCGTTGGCATTAAATGCCTCGATCCAGTCGTTATCCTCAATACCCAGTTCCCGGGCATCCGTTTCGCTTATCCAGACAATCGGACCACCGCGCGACAGGGTCTGCATCAGCAGGTTTTCGCTGTAGGTCGAGTGGATGCCCCATTTCTGGTGCGGCGTCAGGAAGTTCAGCGCTTTCTCCGGGAAGCCGTTCGGCGGAATGTCACGCATGTGCGTCACGCTACGGGTATCAATTGGCGGACGATAAACCACCAGACTTTCGCCGAAGGCGCGCATCCACAGGTGATCCTGGTAAAGCTGCTGACGGCCCGAGAGAGTGCGCCACGGAATCAGCTCATGGACGTTGGTATAACCGGCGTTGTAAGAGACATGTTCGCTCTCGAGGCCGGACCAGGTGGGGCTGGAGATAATCTTGCGCGGCTGCGCCTGAATATCGCGGAAGCGGATTTTTTCATCCTCTTTATTCAGCGCCAGGTGGGTATGATCCCGTCCGGTCAGCTGCCCCAGGGCTTCCCAGGCTTTCACGGCAACCTGACCGTTGGTTTCCGGGGCGAGGGCGAGAATCACCTCTGAAGCGTCGATGGCGGTTTCGATACGCGGGCGGCCTTTCGCCGGGCCATCCAACTTGACGTAGTTCAGCTTGCCGAGGAAATCGATCTCTTTCTCGGTGTTCCACGAAATGCCTTTCCCGCCGTTGCCCAGTTTATCCAGCAGCGGACCGAGGGCGGTGAAGCGCTCGTAGGTTTCCGGGTAGTTACGTTCCACCACCGCAATGGAGGGGGCAGTCTTGCCGGGAACCAGCTCACACTCGCCTTTGCGCCAGTCCTGAATATCAAAAGGCTGCGAGAGCTCCGCCGGGGAGTCATGCTGCAGGGGTTGCAGCACCACATCGGTTTCGGTACCGATATGGCCCACGCAGACTTCCGAGAAAACTTTGGCGAGCCCTTTGTAGATCTCCCAGTCGCTGCGGGACTCCCAGGCGGGGTCAACGGCGGCCGAAAGCGGATGAATAAACGGATGCATATCCGAGGTATTCATGTCGTCTTTCTCGTACCAGGTGGCGGTCGGCAGGACAATATCCGAGAACAGGCAGGTGCTGGACATGCGGAAATCGAGGGTCACCAGCAGGTCAAGCTTCCCTTCGATGGCGGGGGTCTGCCACTCCACCTCTTCCGGTTTCACATCATCCGTCGAGCCCAGATCTTCGCCCTGAATCCCGCTCTCGGTCCCCAGCAGGTATTTCAGCATGTACTCGTGGCCTTTACCGGAGGAGCCCAGCAGGTTAGAGCGCCAGACGAACAGGTTACGTGGATGGTTTTTACCGTTATCCGGCTGCTCGCAGGCAAAGCGGATATCGCCCGATTTTAGCCCCTGCACGGTGTACTCCTGCGGCGTCATGCCGGCAGCATCGGCGCGGGCTTTAATATGCAGCGGATTGAGATTGAGCTGCGGGGCGGAGGGGAGCCAGCCCATGCGCTCGGCGCGGACGTTGAAGTCAATCAGGTGCCCGGTAAACTGCCCCGGGTCCGCCAGCGGCGAGAGCAGCTCCTGCGCCGTCAGCTTTTCATAGCGCCACTGGCTGGCGTGGTTATAAAAATAGGAGGTGCTGTTCATCTGGCGCGGCGGCCGGTTCCAGTCCAGGGCAAAAGCCAGCGGCAGCCAACCGGTTTGCGGACGCAGTTTCTCCTGGCCCACATAGTGCGACCAGCCGCCACCGCTCTGGCCTACGCAGCCGCAGAAGACCAGCATATTGATCATCCCCCGGTAGTTCATATCCATGTGATACCAGTGGTTCACCCCGGCGCCGAGAATGATCATCGAGCGGCCATGGGTTTTATTGGCGGTATCGGCAAATTCCCGGGCGATCTGTTCGATATGGTGGCGCGGCACGCCGGTGATCTGCTCGCCCCAGGCCGGGGTGTAAGCTTTGATCTCTGCGTAATCGGTGGCGGCGTTGCTGTCGTCCAGCCCACGGTCGAGGCCGTAGTTGGCCAGCACCAGGTCATAGACGCTGACCACCTGTCTGGTGGTGCCGTCTGCCAGAGTCAGTGTTTTTGCCGGTACTTTGCGCAGTAACACCGGCTCCTGCTTCACGCTGCGGAAATGGGGATTTTCGTTGCCGCCAAAGTAGGGGAACGCCACGTTAGCGACGCGATCGTGGGTGATCAGCAGCGAGAGCGTCAGCTCCGTCTCCTGGCCTGCCGCCAGCGGTTCCAGGTTCCATTTGCCCTTTTCTCCCCAGCGGAAGCCAATAGAGCCATTCGGCGCCACCAGTTCACCGGCCAGGGTAAAGGCAACGGTCTTCCACTCCGGATTATTGGCCTCTCCCAGCCCGTCGGTGAGATCCGAGGCGCGCAGCATCCGGCCTGGCACATGGGTCCCGTCCTCACGCTCATCGAGCATCACCAGCATCGGCATGTCGGTGTAGCGACGGCAGTAGTTCAGGAAGTAGTCGCTGGGGTTATCGAGGTGGAACTCTTTCAGAATGACATGGCCCATCGCCATGGCCAGCGCGCTGTCGGTACCCTGTTTAGGGGCAAGCCACTGATCGCTAAGCTTTGCCACTTCCGAAAAATCGGGGGTGATGGCGATGGTTTTGGTGCCTTTGTAGCGCACTTCGGTAAAGAAGTGGGCATCCGGGGTACGCGTCTGCGGCACGTTGGAACCCCAGGCGATGATGTAGCCGGAGTTGTACCAGTCGGCCGATTCTGGCACGTCGGTCTGCTCGCCCCAGGTCATCGGCGAAGCGGGAGGAAGGTCGCAATACCAGTCGTAGAAACTGAGACAGGTACCGCCCAGCAATGACAAATAGCGGGTGCCGGCGGCGTAGGAGACCATCGACATCGCCGGGATGGGCGAGAACCCCGCCACGCGGTCGGGGCCGTAGTTTTTGATGGTCCAGACGTTGGCGGCGGCAATCAGTTGATTGAGCTCCTTCCAGCCCGATCGAATAAATCCGCCTTTCCCACGTGCCTGTTTGTAGCGCTGACATTTCACCGGGTCGCTCTGGATGGCATCCCAGGCCAGCACCGGGTCGCCATGCTGCGCCAGCGCTTCACGCCAGAGTTCAATCAGGGCGCGGCGCACCAGGGGGTACTTCAGGCGGTTTGCGCTATAGAGATACCAGGAGTAGCTGGCACCGCGCGGGCAGCCTCGCGGCTCATGGTTAGGCAGGTCGGGGCGGGTACGGGGGTAGTCAGTCTGCTGGGTCTCCCAGGTCACCAGGCCATTTTTAACGTAAATTTTCCAGCTACAGGAGCCGGTACAGTTAACCCCGTGGGTGGATCGCACGATCTTATCGAACTGCCAGCGCTGACGATAGCTGTCCTCCCAGTCACGGTTGGTGTGGTACACCTGTCCGTGCCCATCGGCGAAACTGTCGCCTTTTTGTTTGAAGTAACGGAAGCGATCCAACAATTTACTCATGACGTCTCTCCTGACGGGGCGACTCCCGCCCCGTGGTTACACTGCTCATAACGTAATTAATGGCATGTTTATGATTTGATGTGCTTTTGACGGCGGCCATACACCAGCCAGGTGATGAATACACAGACGATGTAAAAGACGAGGAACACTTTCATCGCGCCTACCGGGGACCCGGTCATTGCCAGCGAGGTGCCGAAGGCCTTCGGAATGAAGAACCCGCCGACTGCGCCAATGGCGGAGATAAAGCCGAGCGCGGCAGCGGTGTCAGTCACGGCCTCTTGTTGCGCCTGCTGTTCACTACCGCCGCGCAATTTCACTTTATAAATCGTAATTTGCCGAAAGATGACGGCGATCATCTGGAAGGTCGATCCGCTGCCCAGCCCGGCGGTGAGGAACAGCCCCATAAAGACGATGTAGAAGGCGGTAAAGTTGCCGGAGCCTGAGCCCGGCAGGGTGAAGAACAGCAGGGCGGTGAAGATCGCCATAAGAACAAAGTTCACCAGCGTCACGCGCACGCCGCCCAGTTTGTCAGAGACCACGCCGCCGGCCGATCGCGCCAGCGCCCCAATCAGCGGCCCGAAGAAGGCGAGGTGCAGAATATTCACATCCGGGAACTGCGTTTTTGAGAGCATCGCAAAACCGGCGGAAAAGCCGATAAACGAGCCGAAGGTTGCAAGATAGAGCAGGCTCAACAGCCAGAGGTGCGGCTGTTTCAGTACCGGTAACTGACTGGCAATCGAGGCCTTAGAACTGGCGATATCGTTCATGCCAAAAAAGGCGGCAAGGGTTGCCAGCACCAGCAGCGGTACCCATATCCAGGCCGCGTTGGCCAGCGACAGGAGAGAGCCATCCTCCTGCGGCACGCCGTGCACGCCGAGGAAGGTAAACATCGGCAGGAATATCACGACCGGAGCGACCATTTGCATGACGCTCACGCCCAGATTACCCAGCCCGCCGTTGATACCCAGCGCGCTGCCCTGTTTCGCTTTCGGGAAGAAGAAGCTGATGTTGCCCATGCTGGAGGCAAAGTTAGCCCCGGCGAAACCACACAGCAGCGCGATAATAATAAATACCCAGTACGGAGTAGCGTTATTCTGTACGGCAATGCCCAGCCAGACGCAGGGAACAATCAGTATTACGGTACTTAATACCGTCCAGTAGCGACCACCAAAAATAGGCACCATAAAGGAGTAGGGGACGCGTAATATTGCGCCTGAAAGAGAAGGGAGGGCCGTTAACATAAAGAGTTGATCGGTGGTGAAATTAAAACCCACCTTATTCAGGTTTACGCTCACCGCGCTAAATAACATCCAGACGCAGAAGGCTAAAAGTAAACAACTGACGGAGATCCATAAATTACGACGGGCGATATGTTTGCCTTTATTTTCCCAGAAGGCGGGGTTTTCGGGTTTCCAGTTGTTTAATAGATAATGATTATTTTTCTCATTAAGTTGTGACATATCGCCCTCTTAAATGTCCATAAACAGCAGAAAAAGCACCGGGAATCAGGCAGTTGCCTGCAGGTTTGTTCTATTGAATTATCAGGAAATTTTGGGATATGTCTGAAAGGATAGATAAGAATGGGAATCCATGAGCTGTGAAGGGTTAAGAAGCGCCTGCTTAAGTGTTACTAATTGTAAAATTATAATTTTGTAACGCGGATTAATATAATTCCAGAGTAATGACTTTATGAAGATGCTTATTAAATGCAGCTTCATCCATACCGGCAATATTTAACATATATATTCCGTCTAAACCGCAAACCAGGCTTATCAATCGCCAGGCTATATTCTCTGGCGTGTCATGAAGATTAAAGACTTTTTCATCTGCACCCGCAGCAATAATGGCTACCGTCTCCTTGTGCCACATCTCCATCGTCAGGACATAAGCACCTTTAATCTCTTCATCGCGGGCAGCAAGGATTTGCGCTTCGCGCCATAAACGGATGTAGGGTTCAAAGTGGCGGTCGTCGCTACCCAGCATGGCGTGAAGCTTGTCGTGCCAACTGGCATCGGCGGGCACCACCTCTGCATCCAGCAGGTCGCGGATAAGATGAATAAAAGCCTGTGATTTTAACTCACCAATGCTGGCGAAATGGTGATGGACCTGGCCTGCGGCGACGTCGGCCTCGGCCGCGATACGTCGAACCGTCATGCTGGTTAATCCCTCACTTAATGCCACATGCATGGCGGCATGCAGGATCGCTTCCCGACGTTCATCCTTGTTTAAATAGGCCATTCTGTTCACCCTCAATCGCGACGCAACGAGTGTAACAAAAAGCTGGACAGTTGTTCAGCTTTCCGTAGGATCGCATTTCTGGACATGTGTCCAGGTTTGTAATGAAAAGGACATTTATGTTTCGTCAGTGGTTAGCGTTAGTGATAATCGTGCTGGTTTATATCCCTGTGGCCATTGATGCCACGGTACTGCACGTGGCGGCGCCGACATTAAGCATGACGCTGGGCGCCAGCGGCAACGAACTGCTGTGGATCATCGATATTTATTCGTTGGTCATGGCAGGTATGGTGCTGCCAATGGGGGCCCTGGGCGATCGTATCGGATTTAAACGCCTGTTAATGCTGGGCAGCGTGCTCTTTGGTCTCTCTTCCCTGTGGGCGGCAGCGTCCAGCTCTGCCGGCTGGCTGATTGCAGCGCGTGCCAGCCTGGCGATAGGGGCGGCGATGATTATTCCGGCTACCCTCGCCGGGATCCGCACGCTCTTTACCGAGGCGCGTCAACGCAACATTGCCCTCGGCGTCTGGGCCGCGGTAGGGTCAGGCGGCGCAGCCTTCGGGCCGCTGATTGGTGGGGCATTGCTGGAACACTTTTACTGGGGATCGGTCTTTCTCATTAACGTTCCTATCGTGGCGATTGTGGTGGTCCTGACGGCGCGTCTGGTGCCGCCGCAGCAGGGGCGCCCGGAGCAGCCGCTCAATATCAACCACGCCATTATGTTGATAGTGGCAATCCTGTTGCTGGTGTTCAGTGCCAAAACCGCGCTGAAAGGGGCGCTCTCGCCCTGGATGGTCGCCACTACGCTGTTTATCGGGGCGATGCTGCTGTTTATATTTGTCCGCATCCAGCTGCGCGCCGCGATCCCCATGATCGATATGCGTCTTTTCGGCCACCGCATCATCCTGAGCGGGGTGGTGATGGCCATGACGGCGATGATTGCGCTGGTGGGATTTGAGCTATTGATGGCGCAGGAACTTCAGTTCGTGCATGGTTTTACTCCCTTCGACGCGGGCATGTTTATGCTGCCGGTGATGGTGGCCAGCGGATTTAGTGGGCCGATTGCGGGTGTGCTGGTGAGTAAGCTGGGGCTACGCATCGTTGCGGCCGGGGGAATGGGACTGAGCGCGCTGAGCTTTATCGGCCTGTCGATGCTCGATTTCAGTACTCAGCAGTGGCTGGCCTGGGGCTTAATGGTATTGCTCGGGTTCAGCGCGGCCAGTGCCTTGCTGGCATCGACCTCGGCCATTATGGCCGCCGCGCCGAAGGAGAAGGCTGCGGCCGCAGGCGCCATCGAGACCATGTCCTACGAACTGGGTGCCGGTCTGGGCATTGCTCTGTTTGGCTTGCTGCTTACCCGCAGCTTCTCCGCCGCGATTGCCTTACCGCAGGGGCTGGAGAGCAGGGTGGCAGAACAGGCCTCCTCGTCGATTGGCGAGGCGGTAAAAGTGGCGCAGGAACTGCCACCGGCCCTGGCGGAGTCGGTCATCCAGGCGGCGAAAACGGCGTTTATCAGCTCCCATAGCGTGGCGCTGGGGAGTGCCGGCGGAATGTTGCTGTTACTTGCCATCGGCATCTGGTTTAGCCTGGCAGAGGTACCGCGTTCGGCTTAATTCATTAGTTACAACATACTATTAGTTTTTATTTCAACAAGGTTCCCCGGCCTGTGGCCGGGGAAAGTGCAAAACTAACACTCCTGCGCCGCACTCAACAGGCTATGCAGCAACACATTTGCCCCTTTCTCAGACCACGCCGGTAAGATCCGCTCCTCCTCGTTATGACTGATGCCCCTAACGCAGGGGATAAAGATCATACTCGCCGGGGCGATTTTGCTGATGTAACAGGTATCGTGGCCGGCACCGGAAACCATCGGTTTTGCCGTATACCCCAGCGCTGTGACCGCTGCTTCACTGCGTGCCAGACAGTCGGCGTCAAAGGTAATAGGGGCGTAGTCAAAAATGCGTTCTACATCAGCCCGCACGCCGCGGGCCGCCAGCTCCTCAGCGGCCTGACGCAGCGACGCTTCCATTGCCGCCAGTGCTTCACTGTCGGGATGACGAAACTCCACGCTGCACACTACGCGGGAAGGGACCACGTTTCGGGAGTTAGGGATGACCTGCGCCATGCCGATAGTCGCTCGTCCATCCGGCGCATGCTGATAGCCAATCGCCTCCACCTGCAGCGCCAGCTCCGCAAACGCGGTGAGGGCATCCCGACGGCTGTGCATCGGTGTCGTACCCGCATGTGCGGCAAAACCTTCGAGGGCGATCGTAAACCAGCGCTGACCCATCGCCGCGCGAACCAGCCCGATATCTATGCCTTCATCTTCCAGGATCGGTCCCTGCTCAATATGCAGCTCATAGCAGGCGTGAACCGGAAACGCGCGGGCGGGCAGTTCGCCCCGGTAACCGATAGCTTCCAGCGCCTCGCGGACGGTGATTTTTGCGCTGTCGCTCCGCGCGTAAGCGAACTCTTGCGTAAGTTGTCCGGACCAGACGCCAGAGGCCAGCATTGCCGGGGCAAAGCGGGCGCCTTCTTCATTGGTCCAGTTCACCAGTACGATATCGCGTTCCGTTTCCGTCTGGTTGTCATTCAACGTACGTAGCACCTCCAGCCCGGCGAGAACGCCGTAAATGCCGTCGTAATTGCCTCCCAGCGGCTGTGAATCCACGTGCGAACCGGTCATCACCGGCGGGAGCGCGCGGTTTTTGCCCGCGCGGCGGATGAACATGTTGCCCATGCTATCCACATCGCAGCTGAATCCGGCCTCCAGAGCCCAGTCGCGCAGAAGGGTGCGCGCCATGCGATCCTCATCGCTCAGGGCCAGACGGGTAACGCCGCCGGCAGGGGTTCCACCGATGTGTGCCATCGTTTCAAGCGTGGACCAGAGTCGCGCCGCATCGATGCGTATCATGCGTTGTCCTTTTTCTGGCTACGGTAACGGAAATCACAGCATTTGCCGCCCTG
The DNA here is from genome assembly GCF_002308415.1 of Leclercia sp. UBA1284. Taxonomy (NCBI): domain Bacteria; kingdom Pseudomonadati; phylum Pseudomonadota; class Gammaproteobacteria; order Enterobacterales; family Enterobacteriaceae; genus Leclercia; species Leclercia sp. UBA1284. The sequence goes on along the minus strand of NZ_DBUS01000006.1, from coordinate 1,368,001 downwards.
CATGATGGTGGTAGTACGGGTCAGCTTCACGTCAGGTGCATAGCCGACGATAAATTTCTCATCGCGGGCGCACGAAAGCAGATGACCAATCTCCCCCAGCCCCATCTCGTGATACATCTCAGCGTAGCGGCAGCGGGTGACGTCGTAGTTGTACTGCTGGTCATCGGCGTCGATGACTTTTACCTCCAGCGCATTATCTTTTTCCCAAAGATACTGCAGGGCGATAAAGCTCTTAACATCCGCACCGTTCGGCTCTTTACTGGCAAACGACTTTCCCGCATCGATCGCGGCCTGCTCAATGGCCTCGCCGATCACCGCCTGCGCGCGCGTTTTGCCTATCTCACGCACCAGGATTTCGTAAATAGGTTTAATAATTTCTGCTTCAATTTTGCGGCGGGCGAGAATACCCAGCTCATTATTATTGCTCATCACATTGCCTCACTACGTTACTTCGTTTTTGCGCCACCCAGCACGGTTTGCGGTTGCCATTTCCCGTCCACCACTTTGTAAACGGTAAATGACGGCGCCTTCAGATTGCCCTGACCGTCAAAGGCGATCTGACCGGTGACGCCAGAATAGTTAATCGCGCGCAGGGCAGGCAGATAGTCAGCAGGATCGACAGAGTCGGCTTTTTCCATGGCAGCAACCAGCACGCGGGTAGCGTCATAGGCGAACGGGGCGTGGAGTTCGATATGGGTGTGATAGCGAGACTGATACGCCTGTTCAAAGGCTTTACCGCCAGGCATCTGATCAACAGGCAGGCCTGGCTCCAGGGCAACAACGCCGTCACCCTCTTTTTGCGCCAGCTGCAGGAAGGTCTGGCTAACAAAACCGCCTGCGCCCATCAGCGTCGCTTTCATCCCGAGTTGTTTGATACGGCGCGCCAGCGGCGCGGCCTGGCTATCGACGCCGCCAAAGAAGATCAGATCGGCGTTTTTACTGCGAATGGCGGTCAGCACGGCGCTGAAATCGACGGTTTTATCATCCACATACTGGCGATCGACAATTTTTACCCCCTGCGCCTCGAGCGATTTGATGAACTCATCGGCCAGCCCCTGGCCAAAGGCGGTACGGTCATCGATCACGGCAATGCGTTTTGCTTTCAGAGTATTTACCGCGTACTCACCGGCAAACTGGCCGCCGTCATCGTCGTGACCCATCACGCGGAAGCTGGTATCAAACCCCTGTTTGGTATAGGCGTGTCCGGTGGCAACCGGTGCGACCTGGGCGATGCCCGCATCGTGGTAGACCCGCGCCGCCGGGATGCTGGTACCGGTATTCCAGTGACCGACAACCCCGGCCACATCACTATCGACCAGACGCTGAGCGACGGCTACCGCGGTACGTGGGTCAGATTGATCGTCCTCAGACTGCAGTTTGAACGTGACTGCTTTGCCGCCGATGGTGGGGTGCTGCTTATTGATGTCGTCAATGGCCAGCTGCGCCCCGTTTTCCAAATCTTTACCGATACGGGCAGAAGGGCCGGTTAACGGGCCAGCCAGTCCGATAACCACGGTCTCGCTGTCGGCAGCCCAGCTGGTAGCGGTGCCAAATCCGCCGAGCAACAGTGCTGCGCTCAGTGCGCTAATTTTGATTGTTTTCATTATGTTTTCCCTGATGTTGGTGTATTAAACGGGCATTTCGCCCAAATAAATCTGTGCAATATGATCGTCGTCGAGCATCGCTTTTGACTCGCCGTGATGCACGATGCTGCCGCTGTCCATCACCCAGACGCGATCGGTAACCTCCAGCGCCAGACGGGCATTTTGTTCAATCAGCAGTAACGCCACGCCGCGCTCCCGCAGTCCGGCGATCACCGCAAAAATGTTCTCAACCATCCGTGGAGCCAGCCCCATTGAAGGTTCATCCAGAATGAGCAGGCGCGGGCGGCTGAGCAGGGCGCGATTTAGCGCCAGCAGCTGTTGTTCACCGCCAGAGAGCAAACCGGCGAGTTGATGCTGGCGCTCGCCAAGGCGTGGGAAGCGGTCAAAAATTTCTGCCATCTCCTGCCTGACCGTGACAGTGTCACGGCGAAGCCACGCCCCCATCTGCAAATTTTCCAGCACCGTCATACGGGCAAAGATCCCGCGTCCTTCCGGCACCATCACCAGTCCATCGCGCAGCAGCGCTTCGGCTTTATGTTTGCGTACCGATTTACCGTTAAAAGCAATATGGCCGCTAAAGTTCTCCAGCCCGGTAATGGCCCGCACCGTGGAGCTTTTACCGGCGCCGTTAGCGCCAATTAGCGTGGCCTGTTCACCTTCGTGGAGGGTGAAAGAGAGATCGCGCACGGCCTGAATACCGCCGTAATGCACATCCAGATGTTCAACTTTTAATAACTCAGACATGGGCACTGCCTCCAAGCCAGGCGGCGATGACCGCCGGGTCGCGACGGACGATATCCGGCGTGCCGCTTGCCAGGGTTTTACCGTAATCCAGTACCGTGAGACGATCGCAAATCCCCATCACCAGCTTTACGTCGTGCTCAATCATCAACAGAGTTTTGCCATCGTCGCGAATACGAGTCAGAAGCTCACCTAACGCCATTTTTTCGACGGCATTCATCCCGGCGGCCGGTTCGTCAAGCGCCAGCAGCAGCGGGTCGGTTGCCAGCGCACGGGCAATCTCAAGTCGCCGTTGATGGCCATAGGCGAGGTCACAGGCGCGATAATGGGCATATTTGGCGATACCGGTGTACTCCAGCCAGTGCCATGCCTGCTCACGGGTTTGCGCCTCTTCTTCCCGGGCGCGTTTATGGCGGCTCAGCGCGGCCCACAGCCCATTTCGGGTGCGGACATGGCGGCCTACCATCACGTTTTCCAGTACCGACATCTCGTTAAACAGCCGCACGTTCTGGAAGGTGCGGGCGATGCCGACGGCGGTCACTTTCTCAATCTGCTTCGGGTAATAGGGTTTATCGGCAATAGAAAATTCACCGCTGTCCGCCGGGTAAAGGCCGGTGATGAGGTTAAAACAGGTCGTTTTGCCCGCGCCGTTAGGGCCAATCAGCCCGTAAATCTCACCGCGATTAATCGATAGCGAAACATTATCGACCGCCGTCAGGCCGCCAAAACGTTTTGACATATTGCGCACCGTTAACAGGCTCATGCTTTAACCTCCTTGTGGCGCATCGGCCAGATGCCGGAAGGGCGCACCAGCATCACGCCGACCAGGGCCAGGCCGTAGAAGAGCTGGCGTAATATTTCCGGGTCAACCAGCACGGAACCAAACAATGCCTGTTGCAGCGGGGCCGCCTGGCTGCGCAGCACTTCCGGCAGGGCGGTCAGCAGCACGGCCCCGAGGATCACGCCGGGGATATGACCCATCCCGCCCAGCACGACCATCGCCAGTACGGCAATGGATTCCTGCAGGGTGAAGGACTCTGGGGACACAAAGCCCTGGAACGCGCCGAACAGCGCGCCCGCCACGCCACCAAACGAGGCGCCCATGGCAAAAGCCAGCAGCTTATAGTTGCGCACGTTAATTCCCATTGCCCGGGCCACGTCTTCATCTTCACGGATGGCGTGCCAGGCCCGGCCGATGCGCGAGTGTTGCAGGCGCAGGCAGACAAATATAATGCCGACGATGACGACCATCAGCAGGTAATACCAGAGCCACAGCGCGGGAACCTTCATGCCAAACCAGTGATAAACCCCGCTAAACTTCAGGCCAAACAGGTTCAGGGTATCAACGCCGGTAATGCCTTTTGCGCCGTTGGTGATGTCGACCGGACGGTCGAGGTTACGCATCAGAATGCGAATGATCTCGCCAAAACCGAGGGTGACAATCGCGAGGTAGTCTCCTCGTAGCTTTAAGGTCGGCGCCCCCAGCAGGATCCCGCATACCGCCGCCACCAGCGCGGCAACAGGGATAATCAGCAAGTAAGAGGTGTGCAGCCCGTTCGGGAACCAGACGGCAAGGATCGGGAAGACCTCCAGCAGATGCGGAGAGGCCAGCAGCGCGGCCAGGTAGGCGCCCACCGCGTAAAAGGCGATGAATCCCATATCCAGCAGGCCGGTATAGCCCACAACAATATTGAGCCCGAGCGCCAGCATGATATAGAGCAGCGCGAAGTCGATCACGCGCACCCAGTAGTTGCCGCCGAGCTGGGAGGCCACCACGGGGGCCACCAGCAGGGCAATGATAAACAGCGTCATGCCGGACCAGAATCGGCGGGTAGAGGCGGGTGCCTGTATTTGTATGGTTGTCATAAATTCCTCTACGCCCTGTGCGCTACGCGCTCGCCCAGCAGACCTGCCGGACGGAAGACCAGCACCAGAATCAGCACAATAAAGGCAAACACATCCTGGTAATTACTGCCGAACACGCCATGGGTCAGATCGCCAAGGTAGCCCGCGCCGAGCGATTCGATAAGGCCGAGCAGGATCCCGCCCACCATCGCGCCGCGAATGTTACCGATGCCGCCTAATACCGCAGCGGTAAAGGCTTTTATCCCCGGCAAAAAGCCCATCGAGAAGCTGGCATTACCAAAATTGCTGGCCATCATCACCCCGGCCAGCGCGGCGAAGATGCCGCCAATGGCAAAGGTGAGGGTGATAATGGCGTTAGGGTTAACGCCCATTAAGGTGGCGACACGCGGGTTTTCCGCCACTGCGCGCATCCCACGCCCGAGGCGGGTGTATTCCACCAGCAACCAGAGGCCGATCATCACCACCAGCGCCAGCGCAACCGTTACCATGCCGGTAACGGTGATAATTGCGGGAGGATGGGCGTCGCTACCGGCGGTAACGGCGATCGGATCCATGGGCAGGATCTGCGGGAACATCAGCGGATTGCGCGTCCAGACGATCATCGCCACCGTCTGCAGCAGTACGGAGACGCCGATACCGGAGATGAGCGGCGCAAGGCGCGGGGCATTACGCAGGCGGCGGTAGGCGAAACGTTCTACCGCCATCGCCAGCAGGGCACACACCGCCATTGCGATGATCAACGCAAAACCGAGCTGTAACAGCAGCGGCATTTCAGGGAAATGGTTATTCAGGGCGTTAATGGCAGAAAGCGTTGTGAGCGCGCCAACCATCAGAATATCGCCGTGGGCAAAGTTAATAATGCGCAAAATGCCATACACCATGGTATAGCCCAGCGCGATCAGGGCGTAGATGCTGCCAAGCATTACCCCATTGATTAGTTGTTGTATGAGAGTGTCCAACGTTCCTACCCGACAAATTGCTCTTTCAGCGGGTAACATCTGATAAATGAATTAAATTGTAAAATACGCATATATTATTTCTTATGATATTTAATGATTGATTTATCTGCATGATTTTAAACACAATAGTGCAATGGACCCTCAGGGCGATTTCTTCATTAAAATCAATATATGAATAAAACAGAACAATCAGTGATGCTGGCCGCTTACGCAGAGAGCCGTCTGGCCAACGATCCCCCTTTACGGGCGGTACGCGCTTTTGAGGCCATCGCCCGACTCGGCAGCGTCACGCTCGCGGCACAGGAGCTGGCAATCTCTCCTTCAGCGGTCAGTCATCAGCTGCGGGTGCTGGAGGGATATTTGCAAATGCCGCTGACTGAACGGCAGGGGCGCAAGCTGGTACTCAGTCAAAATGGTCGCGACTATTACCGCTCGATACGGGCGGCCTTCAATGTGCTGCGCCAGGCCACCGAGCACCTGGTGGAGCAGGCGCAGACCCGGCAGGTCACGATCAGCCTGATCCCGCTGTTTGGTATGGGGTGGTTTATTCCGCGCTTACCGACCTTTATGCGTGCCAATCCCCAGACCGAGATCAACGTGGTCTATGCCAACCACCGTAACTACCTTAGCGACGCGTCGGATATGTCTATCCGCTTTGGTAACGGTCAGTGGACGGGCTATCAGAGTGAAAAGCTGATCTCGGGCCAGATGGTGCCGGTTTGTAGCAGGGCGTTCTTGCGGCTCCATGGCCATATCGATACCCCGGAACAGCTGCTGCAAATGCCGCTTCTGCATGACGAAGAGCGTGCAACCTGGCAGATGTGGTTCACCCAGCAGGGGGTAAAACGTCCGGCGCGCCGCAGCGGGCCGATGTTTGAAGATGGCTTATTGACGCTGGCGGGGGTGCAGGCGGGGTTAGGGTGCGCCCTCATGCGCGAGCCGCTGATTGCACCCTATCTGGAGAGCGGTGAACTGGTGAAAATTTTTGATGCCCCTATCGATGACGGCCGCGATTATTACCTTTGTGTGCGCCAGGATTCTGATATGACCCAGGATGGCAAACTGCTGCAATCGTGGCTGCGCCGAGCGGCGGGGGGCGGTGACGTTACGGCGTAAGCGAACAGTAATTATCCAGCGCTTCGATCTCGGTGCCGCTGAAGCGCGCATATTGCCCGGTCAAACGCCAGAAGGCCGGCTGCGTTTCGGTGTAAATTTCGGCGGCCAAGACCAGGCGGCAGCGTTCATCTTTGCTCAGTTCCAGCAGCGTCCAGGGAACAAAATAGCGTCCGACGCTGGTGAGTGTGGACCAGAGCGGACAGCCGCAGCCGGGGCAGAACCGACGCTCCCCGCGTTCGGAGGAGTGAAAATGCGAGGGGGCGATAGAACCCTGTTCTACCTGCGGCTCGCCCTCAGTTTCAAGGTACATTGCCACCCCGCCAGACCATTTCTGACAGAGGGTGCAGTGGCACGCATAGACCTCGAAGTTCTTGATCGTAACGCTGAAGTGGCTCATCCCGCATAAACAGCGCCCGGTAAAACGTTGCATGGCATATTCCTTTATTACGCCCAATAAAAAGGCCAGCTCGGAGGCTGGCCTTAGACATGATATGTCGATTAGAACTGGTAGGTCAGACCCAGTGCAACGATGTTGTCGGTTGCAATACCGGCAGTATCGGTGAAGGTGCTGTCGTCCAGCAGGTTGATTTTGTAATCAACGTAGGTAGACATGTTTTTGTTGAAGTAGTAGGTTGCGCCCACTTCAATGTACTCAACCAGATCCTGGTCGCCGTAAGAACCGATGTCTTTACCTTTGGACTTCAGGTAAGAAACGGACGGACGCAGACCGAAGTCGAACTGGTACTGAGCAACCGCTTCAAAGTTCTGGGTTTTGTTCGCAATATAACCGTCACCGAAGCTGGTCATGTTGCGAGTTTCAGAATAGGTGGTTGCCAGGTACAGGTTGTTTGCGTCATATTTCAGACCCGCTGCCCATACGTCTGCGTCATCGCCGCCAGCGTTCAGTTCGTTAACTGCTGCACGAACCTGATCGTCGGTACGGTCAGATTTCGCGTAGGTTGCACCTACACCGAAACCGTCCATTTCATAGGTAGAGGAGAGACCCCAGCCATCGCCATTGGATTCGGCGATATCATCACGGTCGTTTTTACCCTGATACTGAACCGCGAAGTTCCAGCCTTCCACCAGACCGAAGAAGTCGGTGTTACGGTAGGTCGCTACGCCAGTAGTACGGCCAGTCATAAAGCCATCAGTCTGGGTCCAGGTATCGCCGCCGTATTCCGGCAGAACGTCGGTCCATGCGCCGATGTCATATGCAACACCGTAGTTACGGCCGTAGTCGAAGGAGCCGAACTCGTTGAATTTCAGACCAGCAAAGGCCAGACGGGTTTTATTACCGTCAGAACCCTGAGATTCAGCATTGTCACCGCGGAATTCATATTCCCACTGACCAAAACCGGTCAGCTGATCGTTGATCTGAGTTTCACCTTTGAAGCCCAGACGAACATAAGTTTTGTCGCCGTCGTTATCGGTGTCGTCAGAGAAATAGTGCAGACCTGTCACTTTACCGTACAGATCCAGTTTGTTGCCGTCTTTGTTATAAACTTCGGCTGCGTTTACTGCGCCAGCCGCCAACAGGGTAGTCACTGCCACTGCAACTAATTTAAGTTTCATTGCTTGTAATCCTTATAATTTTCTTTTAAGCACACCCTCAACCCTTGATGAACGAGGCCGCTCGTCAATGGCACGCTATTTTTAAGATTCTTGCTGCATCGTTTCAATAATAAGTTTCAAATTATTAATCTTAATTTCAATTAGTGTGATCGCGATCGGTAAAATGAGCGCATATATTGCAAAATTAGCTTAGAAAATGTTCTGAAATTTATTTAGTGCCGTAATTTATTATTAATCTATTTATAGTTTTGGAGAGGTTTTGTTTCGAAGCGTAATTAGCAGGGCGGATGTGCGAAATTTGATCGGCTTAAGACATTTAATTAGTCGAAAACAGAGGGTTACCCAGCGGCAAGGCTATATTTTGTACATTTATCTTTGAAATATTCAGAAACATACTATTGCACTTCGTGCTATATCTCACGTGAGTATTAGGAGTCAATTAATTACATCTGTTGTCAATAAATGTAAGTGCAATGAAATATTTATTTACGACGGAAACAAATATAAACAAACACACAACGTAGCGGCTAGTGTTTACCTAAATATTCTGAGGAGAGATCACATTTTAATTAACAACTGAGGCCCCCCTCCCCGCGGGAGGGAGCCAAACCGTTAATTGCGCGTGGCATACCAGCAGAGCAGCGACCCGGCGCAGACCAGTAATGCACCCTGCCAGAAGGTGAAAGAGAGAGGCGCGCTCAGTAGCGCGGCGGCAAGGGCGGCAGATAACACCGGTGTGAAATAGGAGACTGTCGCCAGCAGGGAAACATTTCCGTGCAGGATACCAATATTCCAGGACGCATAGCCGACACCCAGAGCCATGCCGCACAGAAGCAATTTGAAAACGATCGGCAGGCTAAAGGTCATCTCCGGCTGGTCGCTCAGCAGATATTTCATCCACAGCGTCAGGGCGGTGAGTAACACAAAGAGCGTAATGCCATTCTGACCCTTAGCATATTTGCGGGTAACGGTGCAGTAGGCCGCCCAGATAAACGCACCGGCAAAGGCCAGGCCATAGCTCAGAGGATTTGAGAGAATATTGCTGACTATTTCATCAACATGCAGACCCTGTTCACCTCCTAATACCCAACTTACGCCGAAGAGTGCGATGAGTAATCCGGGCACTACCCACAGGCTGCTTTTCTGCCCGTTAAAGAGAATAGCAAAAACAATGGTCAGACTTGGCCAGAGATAATTCACCATCCCCACTTCAATCGCCTGATGGCGAGTACTGGCATAACCGAGCGACAGCGCCAGACATATTTCGTAGCTGACGAATAGCAGGCTACCAGCAATCAGGTAGCCTGGCGTAAAACGGCGAAGCGATGGAAACCCAACAATCAGCCAACATAATAGGCCGCTCAGGGTATAAATCATTGCCGCACCACCCACCGGCCCCAGTCCTTCGCTGACGCTCCGAATAAGTCCCACCATGGTGCTCCATAACACAATGGCGAGCAGGCCGATCAGCGTGGCTTTTTTCTTGTCCATATCTCTCCCGGAGGTATTGAAATAAAGGGAAAAGTTTATAGCACCCTTTGAGCCGCTTTCGCGAATGAAACGTAAGCGAGCTAATACCAACGGGTTAAGCAAAACGACTAATCATGACAATTAAGAGGGCGAATTCAGGTGACTTTGATTTGACGCAATAAAAACAGGGGCTTTGCTGATAGTTTGCGGCGCGAAGAGTTATCAGAAAAAGAGGACAGCAATGGACGTCAGCCGCAGACAGTTCTTTAAAATCTGCGCGGGCGGTATGGCCGGGACTACAGCAGCAATGCTGGGATTTGCGCCCAAAATGGCGCTGGCTCAGGCACGCAACTACAAACTGTTGCGCGCTAAAGAGATCCGTAACACCTGCACATACTGCTCCGTTGGATGCGGGCTATTAATGTATAGCCTGGGTGATGGTGCGAAGAACGCCAAAGAGGCGATTTATCATATTGAAGGGGATCCGGATCATCCGGTAAGCCGCGGGGCACTGTGCCCGAAAGGGGCGGGGCTGTTGGATTACGTTCACAGCGGCAACCGTCTACGCTATCCGGAGTACCGCGCGCCAGGTTCCAATAAATGGCAGCGCATCTCCTGGGATGAGGCCTTCTCCCGAATTGCAAAATTAATGAAAGCCGACCGCGATGCCAACTTTATTGAAAAGAACGCACAGGGCGTCACGGTTAACCGCTGGCTTTCCACCGGGATGCTTTGTGCATCCGCGGCAAGTAATGAAACCGGCATGCTGACGCAAAAGTTTGTGCGCTCCCTCGGCATGCTGGCGGTAGATAACCAGGCGCGCGTCTGACACGGACCAACGGTAGCAAGTCTTGCTCCAACATTTGGTCGCGGTGCGATGACCAACCACTGGGTTGATATCAAAAACGCGAATGTCGTGGTGGTGATGGGCGGTAACGCCGCTGAAGCCCATCCGGTGGGGTTCCGCTGGGCGATGGAAGCAAAAAACAACAACGACGCAACGCTTATCGTCGTCGATCCGCGCTTTACGCGTACGGCATCGGTGGCCGATATCTATGCGCCTATTCGCTCAGGTACGGACATTACGTTCCTCTCTGGGGTACTGCTGTATCTGATCGAAAATAACAAAATTAACGCGGAATACGTTAAGCACTACACCAACGCAAACCTGCTGGTGCGGGATGATTTTGCCTTCGAAGACGGGCTGTTCAGCGGCTATGACGCGGAAAAACGCCTGTACGATAAATCCTCCTGGAACTATCAGTTCGATGAAAACGGTTATGCGATGCGCGATGAAACACTAACGCATCCTCGCTGCGTGTGGAATTTGCTCAAACAGCACGTTTCCCGTTATACGCCGGACGTAGTGGAAAACATCTGTGGTACGCCGAAAGCGGACTTCCTGAAAGTGTGTGAAGTGCTGGCCTCAACCAGTGCAGCAGACAGAACCACCACCTTCCTGTACGCGCTGGGCTGGACACAGCATACCGTGGGTGCGCAGAACATCCGCACCATGGCGATGATCCAGCTGCTGCTTGGCAACATGGGGATGGCGGGCGGTGGGGTGAACGCGCTGCGCGGCCACTCCAACATTCAGGGTCTGACCGATCTTGGGCTGCTCTCCACCAGCCTGCCGGGATACCTGACGCTGCCGTCAGAAAAACAGACCGATCTGCAAAGCTATCTGGCAGCAAATACGCCAAAAGCGACGTTACCGGATCAGGTGAACTACTGGAGCAACTATCCGAAGTTCTACGTCAGCCTGATGAAATCTTTCTACGGCGATGCGGCGCAGAAAGAGAACGACTGGGGCTTTGACTGGCTGCCGAAGTGGGATCAGTCCTGGGACGTCATCAAGTATTTCAACCTGATGGATCAGGGCAAGGTGACGGGCTATATCTGCCAGGGCTTTAACCCTGTAGCCTCGTTCCCGGACAAAAACAAAGTGGTTCGCAGCCTGAGCAAGCTGAAGTACATGGTGGTTATCGATCCGCTGGTGACTGAAACCTCGACCTTCTGGCAGAACCACGGGGAGTCTAACGACGTGGATCCGGCCTCGATTCAGACCGAGGTGTTCCGCCTGCCGTCCACCTGCTTCGCGGAAGAGGATGGCTCTATTGCCAACTCTGGCCGCTGGCTGCAGTGGCACTGGAAAGGCCAGGATGCGCCGGGTGAAGCACGTAACGATGGCGAAATTCTGGCAGGCATTTACCACCGTCTGCGCGACATGTATCGCACGGAAGGCGGCAAGGGCGTCGAGCCGCTGCTGAAGATGAGCTGGAGCTATAAGCAGCCGGATCATCCTGAGTCAGAGGAAGTGGCCAAAGAGAACAACGGCGTTGCGCTGGCGGATCTCTATGATGCTAACGGTAACCTGCTGGCGAAGAAAGGCCAGCTGCTGAACAGCTTCGCGCTGCTGCGTGATGACGGCACCACGGCCTCCTCGTGCTGGATTTATACCGGCAGCTGGACCGAGCAGGGTAACCAGATGGCCAACCGCGACAACGCAGACCCATCAGGTCTGGGCAATACGCTGGGCTGGGCATGGGCGTGGCCGCTTAACCGTCGCGTGCTCTACAACCGTGCGTCGGCGGACATCAACGGCAAGCCGTGGGATCCAAAACGGATGCTGATCGCGTGGAACGGATCGAAGTGGGCGGGGAATGATATCCCGGACTTCAACACCGCCGCGCCGGGCAGCAACACCGGTCCGTTTATTATGCAGCCGGAAGGGCTGGGGCGTCTGTTTGCCCTCGACAAACTGGCGGAAGGGCCATTCCCGGAACACTACGAGCCGATGGAAACGCCGCTCGGCACCAACCCGCTGCACCCGAACGTGGTGTCTAGCCCGGTGGTGCGTATCTACGAAGACGACGTGCTGCGTTTAGGTAAGAAGGACAAGTTCCCGTACGTGGGGACCACCTACCGCCTGACAGAGCATTTCCACACTTGGACCAAACACGCGCGACTCAACGCCATCGCGCAGCCGGAACAGTTTGTGGAGATCAGTGAAAATCTGGCGAAAGCGAAGGGGATTGCCAACGGCGACCGCGTGAAGGTGAGCAGCAAGCGCGGCTTTATACGCGCCGTTGCGGTGGTGACCCGTCGTCTGCAGACCCTGAACGTACACGGTCAGCAGGTGGAAACCGTCGGTATTCCGCTGCATTGGGGCTTTGAAGGGGTGGCGCAGAAAGGCTATATCGCCAATACCCTGACGCCTAACGTCGGCGACGCCAACTCGCAAACGCCGGAGTACAAAGCGTTTCTGGTTAACATCGAGAAAGCGTAAGGAGCGATAAGATGGCGATGGAAACACAAGACATTATTAAACGCTCCGCGACCAATGGCATCACTCCCGCGCCCCGCGCGCGGGATTACAAGGCCGAAGTTGCCAAGCTTATCGATGTGTCATCCTGTGTGGGCTGCAAAGCCTGCCAGGTGGCGTGTTCAGAGTGGAATGATATCCGTGACGAAGTGGGCCATTGCGTCGGGGTCTACGATAACCCGGCGGATTTGAGCGCCAAATCCTGGACGGTGATGCGCTTTAGCGAAACCGACCAGAACGGCAAGCTGGAGTGGTTGATCCGCAAAGATGGCTGTATGCACTGCGAAGATCCGGGCTGCCTCAAGGCTTGCCCGTCTGCCGGCGCGATTATTCAGTACGCCAACGGCATCGTGGATTTTCAGCAGGACAACTGTATCGGCTGCGGCTACTGCATTGCGGGCTGTCCGTTTAACGTCCCACGTCTTAATAAAGAGGATAACCGGGTCTATAAATGCACCCTGTGTGTGGATCGCGTCAGCGTTGGGCAAGAGCCGGCCTGCGTGAAGACCTGTCCGACGGGCGCCATTCACTTCGGGACCAAAAAAGAGATGCTGGAAGTGGCGCAGCAGCGCGTCGACAAGTTAAAAGCGCGCGGCTACGCCAACGCGGGGATCTACAATCCACAGGGAGTCGGGGGGACACACGTGATGTATGTGTTGCACCACAACGACCAGCCGGAGCTGTACCACAATCTGCCGAAAGACCCGGCGATCGATACTTCGATCAACCTGTGGAAAGGGGCGTTGAAACCCCTCTCTGCGGCGGGCTTTATCGCCACCTTTGCGGGGCTGATTTATCACTATATTGGCATTGGTCCGAACAAAGAGGTGGATGACGACGAGGAGGAGCATCATGAGTAAGTCAAAGATGATTGTGCGCACGAAATTTATCGACCGCGCCTGTCACTGGACGGTGGTGATCTGCTTCTTCCTGGTGGCGGTATCGGGAATTTCGTTCTTCTTCCCGACGCTACAGTGGCTGACCGAAACCTTCGGTACCCCGCAGATGGGGCGCATTCTGCATCCGTTCTTCGGCGTGCTGATCTTCGTGGCGCTGATGTTTATGTTCGTGCGCTTCGTACACCATAACATTCCGGACAAGCAGGATATTCCGTGGGTGAAGGGGATTGTTGAGGTCCTGAAAGGGAACGAACATAAAGTCGCAAAAGTGGGGAAATATAACGCCGGGCAAAAAATGATGTTCTGGACCATCATGAGCATGATTTTTGTGCTGCTGGTGACGGGCGTCATAATCTGGCGTCCTTATTTTGCCCACTTATTCCCGATTCAGCTGGTGCGTTATAGCCTGCTGATCCACGCGACGTCTGCCATTATTTTGATCCATGCCATTCTGATCCATATGTATATGGCTTTCTGGGTTAAAGGGTCGATTAAGGGGATGATTGAAGGGAAGGTGAGCCGCCGCTGGGCGAAGAAACACCATCCGCGCTGGTATCAGGATGTGGAACGTCTGGAAGCGAAGAAAGAGAGTGAAGAGGGGATAAACTAACCCGGCCGTGCGCCGTCGGCAGAGTCCGGCGGCGCTTTGCGGGTCATGTATTGGTGATTAAAGCATCAATGCTTGCGATAACACGACTTCGTGCACTCTGTAAATTACAGACATAGTTTTTCTTATTGAGCTTATTTTTATCTATATGAGTCATACCAGGTGTATTCAGGAACAACTTCTCGAATTCAATGTTAACCAGAGGAGTTGCAGAGTGAATATGGCTATTCAGATGAATACGATAACTTAATGGTATAATAAGCCTCGTTGATAAGTCGTCATACCAATCATGTTGAATGATCATAAAATAGGGTTGATACTCGCAAGTCCTGCCCGATGGGTTGCGGTAAATATCGAACTGATATCCCATCAAATCCCTCCGAAATAGGGATCATCTGACAATAGCCCCGCTTTTGCTGTAAACGCATTCATAGCTTTAATAAATTCTTTGTCGTGCTGGCCCGGCGGTAATTTATCATCTTTGTGCAAGGCGGGAAGCGGCATCGCTGGGCTTAGATGCTGCTGAGTACAGCGATTTTCTTTCTCGTTTGCTTTCATTTTTCACCTCCTGTGTTGGTGCGGTTATTATCAACCGCAGCCGACAAAAGACAATAGCACTTCTCCTGGCAAGAGTGATTCTTTCGAGGCGTCTTCCAGTAATTTTAGAAGCGCTCCGCAATATACCTGAACGGATATTTCGTCGGTTTTATCTTGCCTATTTTTCGCTTCGGTAAATCCATCGGCTTAATATGCAGATCTTTATACGGAATCTGTGACAGCAGATGCGAAATAATATTCAGGCGAACGCGCTTTTTATCTTCTGAACGCGCCACAAACCAGGGCGCCCAGGCGGTGTCAGTGGCTTCAAACATGGCGTCGCGGGCGGCGGTATATTCATCCCACATATTGAAGGATTTAATATCCATCGGGGAGAGCTTCCAGGTCTTGCGCCCGTCGTTAATACGATCGCGAAGCCGGCGCTCTTGCTCTTTCGGTGTAACCTCAAGCCAATACTTCAGCAAGATAATGCCTGCATCCACCATGGCCTTTTCCATTACCGGGGTGCCATCGAGAAATTTTTCGACTTGATCCTCGGTACAGAATCCCATCACTCGCTCTACACCGGCGCGGTTATACCAGCTGCGGTCAAAGATGACGATCTCGCCGGCAGAAGGCAGATGAGGCACATAGCGCTGCATGTAGAGTTGGCTTTTCTCTTTTTCGGTTGGGGCAGGGAGAGCCACCACCCGAAATACCCGCGGGCTGACGCGCTCGGTAATGGCTTTGATGGTACCGCCTTTACCGGCACCATCTCGCCCTTCAAAGACGATGCAGACTTTTAACCCTTTTGCGACCACCCACTGCTGCAATTTAACCAGCTCCACGTGCAGTCGGCGCAGCTCTTTTTCATACGCTTTGTTTTTAAGCGGCGCAGTGGGGGTGGCATCCGCGGCGGCCTTGCTCTTTTTCTTCTCTGCCATGTTGCGATCCTCGATGGAGTTGCAGGTTCATTGCGTGCTAACACCTTGAAGTGTAATCGTGGCGTGGCAGGCTGGCGGAAAATATTCACACCCTACCCGAAATAATGGATGAAACGGTCAGCGGACAGTTTTGAACTGGCTCACACAGCAAGATTGGCCGATAATGCGCGTCGCAATCTATTAACAAGTGGTCGTGGTATGAAAAAAACCATTTTTTCGTTGGCACTTGGCACCTTCGGCCTGGGTATGGCCGAATTTGGCATTATGGGTGTGTTAACTGAACTGGCGCAGGATACCGGGATCTCCATTCCCTCTGCGGGCAATATGATCTCGTTTTACGCTTTTGGCGTAGTGATTGGCGCGCCGATCATCGCGCTCTTCTCCAGTAAGTTTTCCCTGAAGAGCACGCTGCTCTTTCTGGTGGCGCTCTGCGTGGCAGGTAATGCCATTTTCACCTGCGCAAACTCCTATACCATGCTGGCGCTGGGCCGTCTGATCTCGGGTCTTCCGCATGGCGCTTTCTTTGGCGTCGGGGCCATCCTCCTCTCTAAAATTGCGCCGCCGGGTAAAGTCACGCTGGCCGTATCCGGAATGATTGCCGGCATGACGGTCGCCAATCTGATGGGCGTGCCGCTGGGCACCTGGATTGGCCAGACCTATCATTGGCGTTACACCTTCGCCCTGATTGCGCTTTTCGATGCGCTGGTGATTATTTCCATACTCTTATGGGTGCCTAAGCTCTACGATAAAAGCGAAGCCCGCCTCACCGAGCAGTTCCATTTTTTGAAGAAACCTGAGCCCTGGCTGATCTTTGCCGCGACCATGTTTGGCAACGCAGGGGTGTTTGCCTGGTTTAGCTTCGTTAAACCCTTCATGGTTAATGTCTCCGGTTTCTCTGACCTGTTTATGACCTTCATCATGATGCTGATGGGGCTGGGGATGGTGCTCGGCAACCTGCTCAGCGGCAAGTTATCAGGACGTTTCAGCCCGCTGCGCATTGCCGCCACGACAGACCTGGTGATTGTCTTGTCCCTCTTGCTGCTGTTCACTTTCGGTGAGAACCAAACCGCCTCGCTGGTGATGGGCTTTATCTGCTGCGCCGGCCTCTTTGCACTCTCTGCGCCGTTGCAGATTTTGTTACTGCAAAACGCGAAGGGCGGGGAATTGCTGGGGGCGGCAGGCGGCCAGGTGGCCTTTAACCTTGGCAGCGCAATTGGGGCCTGGTTCGGTGGATTGATGATTACGCTTGGCTACAGCTGGGACTATGTCACGCTGCCCGCAGCCCTGCTGTCGTTTGCCGCAATGTCCTGTTTATTGATGTACGGATATCGGAAATCTAAAGGGGCTCATTCCAGCGCCAGCGCGGTAGCCTGATGCTTTTCAGGCCCGTCTGGTTTCATGCAGAATGTTAAACAACCGCCCATGAGGGCGGTTGGCGGTATTAAACAAATTTTGCCAGCGGATCGCCGGCGGCAAAGGCAATCGCGCGGTTTGCCGCCGGTGGGTAGATGAGTTCGTTAGTAATGGCGATTTTGATTTTTTTCGCCTCCTCACGCACGCTCTTCACCGCCTGTTCCCAGCCTTCTGTGTAGACCGCGCCCCAGCCCCCGAGATCCAGACAGGTAACATAATTAATCTGACGATAAGGGTGAGGCGCGGCGTTCAGCAGGCTGGCCGCCGCATTATGACCGGCGAATTTTCCAAGCTGGATCGCATGCTGGCAGGTCATCAGCGCGGTATTACCGAGCTCGTCGGTTTTCGCATGTGCCGTATCGCCGGTGGCATAGACGTCGGGTTGGGTCGGGATTTGCAGTAAATCATTTACGCGCAGACGCCCCTGCGCATCGCGTTCAGCGCGGATCTGCTGGGTAAGGGGATGCGCCTCCACACCGGCGGTCCAGACCACGGTAGACGATTCAATATTTTCGCCGCCTTTTAGCGTTACGCCCGTCGCGTCGATGGACTCAACTTCGCTGTTCACGCGCCATTCAACGCCCAGCCCAATGCTGGCTTCCGCGATGACCTGACTCAGTGCCTCGCTGAAACGTCCGCCGATTTTATCACCGCGCTCAACTACGATAACTCTGGTCTGGGTATCATCACCAAGACGTGCACGCAGACGTGCCGGTAATTCGGTCGCCAGCTCAATGCCGGTAAAACCGCCACCGCAGACCACCACCGTATTTCGCGCAAGGCTCGCTGGCTGATTGACCAGTTCGTCGAGGTGTTTTTCAAAGATTTGCGCAGATTCCATCTGGTCGATATCAAAAGCATACTCTGCCAGGCCGTTAATGGCAGGACGACGGATTTGGCTACCGGTTGCCAGGATCACACGGTCATAGTTCCTGAGCGACGTGCCGCCATCCTGTGCGCGGTACCAGACCGTTTTTTCAGTAGTATCAATGCGTTCTGCGTGACCTGCGATAAATTCGACATCAAGCTCGGCATACAGGTCGCTTAATGGGGCACGTAGCCCGGCGACATTTTCCTCGTAAAAACGCGGACGCACGCGCAGCTCGGCAGCGGGGGCCAGCACGGCGATCTGAAGGTCATCGCTGCCACTCAGTTCAGCTACACGCGCAGCACTGACCGCCGCCCACATTCCGGCAAAGCCGCTACCCACAATCAAAAGTTGCTTCTTCATCTTCGTTCCTTAAACGCGTCAGGCTCTATGTCTGACCTGACTCCAACTATACTTGTCGTAGTTAACTGCGACAATAGTTTTCTGAGTTAAGCGCAAGCACGAATTTTGGATTGCAATAAATATTCTTGTTAAATAACAGGTTAGGCTTGCGATCTGGTTCGGACTAGTTTTCAGAAGGACGCTAACGCTATACTAACCAGGATTAATCATTACGGAGTTACGCATGGCCTTTTACAGTTCCGGTGTGGAATACGGTATTCACAGCCTGATGTGCATGGTGGATGCAAAGGGCAATGAGCGCGAAATGAGCGTGCGGGAAATGGCCGAACTGCAGGGCGTGCCTTATGACTACCTGGGCAAAATATTTACGCGCCTCTCCCGCGCCGGGCTGGTCATCAGCACCGAAGGTAAGGGCGGAGGGTTTAAGCTGGCGCGTGCGGCCGAGTTGATCACCGTGCTGGACGTGGCGCATGCCATCGATGGCCAGAAGAACATGTTCGAATGTCGCGAAGTGCGACAGCGGCTGGCGCTGTTTGATGAAGCCCCTCCCGCCTGGGCCTGCGAAGGGCCGTGCGGCGTCCGTTCGGTGATGGACAGTGCGCAGCAGCGGATGGAAGAGGAGTTATCCCGGCATACCATTCTGGATCTGGCACGCAAGATGTTCCGTAAAGCGCCGGATACCTTTCAGATTGAAGTGCAGGAGTGGATTGCCGACAGGCGCAGTTCTAACTGAAAGCACCCTCGTCCTAAGACGAGGGTTAAGACTTACTGGCGGAAATCAATCACCATACGGCCACGGATCTGGCCCTGTTCCATCTCTTTGAAAATGGCGTTGATATCACCCAGCGGACGCAGGGCCACTTTCGGTACCACTTTTCCTTCCGCAGCAAACTGGAACGCTTCGGTCAGATCCTGGCGCGTGCCCACCAGAGAGCCTACGACCTGGATGCCATCCAGCACCAGACGTGGAATGTCCAGGCTCATCGCTTCGGGTGGAAGGCCCACGGCAACCACGCGGCCACCGGCACGCACGGCATCCACCGCTGAGTTGAAGGCCGCTTTTGCCACTGCGGTCACCACGGCAGCATGGGCACCACCGGCCTTCTCCTGAACGATTTTAGCCGCATCTTCGGTGCGCGAGTTGATAGTGAGATCGGCCCCCATCTCCGCCGCCAGCTTCAGCTGTTCGTCATTGACATCAATGGCAATCACTTTGGCGTTAAAGACATTCTTAGCGTATTGCAACGCCAGGTTCCCCAGGCCGCCCAAGCCATAAATAGCAATCCACTGGCCGGGTTTGATGTCTGAAATCTTCACCGCTTTGTAGGTAGTCACTCCGGCGCAGGTAATGCTGCTGGCTTCTGCCGACCCCAGACCGTCCGGCACCTTGACCGAGTAGTCGGCGGTAACGATGCACTCTTCAGCCATGCCACCGTCCACTGAATAGCCGGCATTTTTTACCGTGCGGCATAAGGTTTCGTTGCCCGAGTTACAGTATTCGCAATGACCACATCCCTCAAAGAACCAGGCGACGCTTGCGCGGTCACCCACCTTAAGGGAGGTGACGCCCGGCCCAACTTCTTTCACGACCCCGATACCTTCATGCCCGAGAATCACCCCGGTTTTGTCACCAAAATCGCCATTTTTAACGTGAAGATCGGTATGGCACACGCCACAGCACTCCATCTTCAGCAGCGCTTCGCCATGCTTGAGTGCGCGAAGGGTTTTGTCGGTCACGTCCACATGATGGTCTTTTGTCACAACTGCAGCTTTCATATGTTTCTCCATGTTCATGATGAGATCTGCGAGGCAGGTCCGGCATATCGTACTAACGACATACCTCTTAAGGATTAATTCTTTCAATCAATCCGGCAAGGGCAGAGCAACATAATGTAATAATTTTGTCGGTATTTTGCCTGGTGGGAGGGGCTGAATGATTAATAACTATGATGAATGGTAGGCTATCGGTTTCGTCAACAAACCGTCATGTTTCTGACATTTTTGCTCCGTAAGGTGTTGTCTTCCTAATAACCAAAGAGTTAAAAGACAATGCACCTGGTCAAAAAAGTGCTCGCCGTGAGCCTGCTGTTATCTGCCTCCGTTCAGGCCCAAAATATTCTTGAGTTCCCGCAGCCGGAGAATAATCCGGAAGAGTTTTACGCGGTCACTGAAATCCCGGCTGGCGGGATTATTAAATACGAAACCGATGCCAAAACGGGCTTTATCATTGCCGATCGTTTCCAGTCTATGCCGGTGGCCTATCCGGCGAACTACGGGTCCCTGACCCAGTCGCTGGCAGGGGATGGTGATCCGCTGGACGTTATTTTTTATACCCGTGCGCCGATGGCGCCCGGCACCCTGATCAAACTGCGCGCCATTGGCGTGCTGAAGATGATCGATGGCGGTGAAAAAGATGACAAAATCGTGGCCGTACCGGCAAGCAAAATCGACCCGACCTACGATGACATTAAAGAGCTGAGCGATCTGCCGAAGATTGAGCAGCAACGTCTGGAAGCCTTTTTCCGCGTCTATAAGGAGTTGCCGGAAGGGCGCAAAAAAGTGGAGCTGAATGGCTTTAACGATGCCGCGACCGCGAAGCAGGAAATTAAACAGGCATGGGATGCCTGGAAAGCGAAACCTGCGCAATAACTGCTATGCAGCCCGGCGGCGCAAGGCCGCCGGGCTGTGGTTTATAGCTGTGCCGTTAGCCTGTCGATGGCCTCACGCCACTGCGCCTGCAGCAGGGGTTTCTGATGTTTAGGCTTGCGCGCCAGATCTTCTGCAAGCAGTGTCTCCAGGGCAATCAGCCGTTCCAGCAGATCCTCGTTTTCCTCGTGTTGAACGTCAACGGAGTCGTCAGCTACCGCCGGAAGTTGGACGCTATGGCGCAGACGCTCAAACACCGCGTCGGCATCATGCCACTCGCTAAGCTTACCGTCCTCAATGAGCCAGAAGCGATTACAGCTCTGGCGTATTAACTGACGATCGTGGCTCACCAGCAGTACGCCGCCCTCGAACTGCTCCAGGGTCCCGGCCAGCGCCTCTTTGCCTTCCATGTCCAGGTGGTTGGTCGGCTCGTCCAGCATCAGCAAACTAAATCGCGCCAGCGTCAGCCCAACGAACAGTAGCCGCGAACGCTCGCCGCCGCTCAGGGTACTCACGGCCTGACCGTGCCGTACCCACGGGAAGCCAGCGCTAATCAGGGCCATTTTGCGACGCTGAGGATCGGCAGCGAAAGGCGCCAGTGCTTCCAGCAGGCTGGCGTCATCCGGCAGTTGATGCAGGGTCTGGTCGTAATAACCGAGCGTAACCCGCGGGTGGATATTCAGTGCCTCAGCGGCTTGCCCGGCGATAAATTGCTGCCAGATAAGCCTCATCAGCGATGATTTCCCACAGCCGTTACGCCCGACTATGGCTACCCGGTCGCCGCTTTTTAGCCGGGCGCTATCCAGCGTAAAGAGCGGGCTCTGGCCCGGCGCGGGCGGCACCGCAAGAGTTGTCATCTCCAGGAGACGGTCAGCACGCAGGGCGTCGCCACGCAGGGTTAACGTCCAGGGTGAGCCTGCCGTCAGATCGGTCTGACTCTCTTTAAGCCGTTCGACCTGACGTTCCATCTGCTTCGCTTTGCGGGAGAGATCTTCGTTGTCATAGACCTTGCCCCAGGTTGCCAGCCGTTTGGCGCTGGCGGCGATCCGGTCAATCTCTTTCTGCTCGGCTTTGTGGCGAAGTGCATCGCTTTCGTCCCGCTCAGAGAGTGCGCGGCGCGCCTGGGTGCAGGGAAGGGCGAAGTAGTGCAGGCGCTGGTCGCGCAGGATCCAGCTGCCGTTGGTCACCGCATCCAGCAGTTGTCTATCATGCGAAACCAGCACAAAGCTCCCCGTCCAGCGCTGTAAAAACGTCTCCAGCCAGAGCAGCGTAGGCAGATCGAGGTGATTACTGGGTTCATCCAGCAGCAAGAGATCGGGCTCGCGAATCAGCGCTCGCGCCAGCAGCAGACGGGTATGCTGCCCGCCGCTGAGCGTTGCTGATGTTAACGCCAGATCCTGACTGGCAAAACCCATGCCGGCAAGTAACGTTTCTGCCCGCCAGCGCAGGCTGTCACGCTCGGGTGCAGGGAGTTGTGCCAGTACCGCGTCCAGCAACGACAGCGGATAGAGCGCCTCCGGAAGGTGCTGTTCCACACGCGCCATCAGGCAGTGTCCGGCCAGCGTCACCGTGCCCGTAAGTGGCGAGTCGGTGCCGTCGAGGATCTTCAGAAGGGTACTTTTCCCGCAGCCGTTATCGCCCAGCAGACCAATGCGGTCGCCTTTTTTCAGCGTAAAGGAGAGGTTGTCGAAAAGCGTGCCAAACGCTGTATCAACACGAAGGGATTGTGCAGTTAGTAATGTGCTCATTTGCTTACTCAAGAGTTACAGGCATGAAAATGCCTCGTCAAACAACGCTGACGATAACCCGGTAAGCCCGAGAGAAGGGTTTAGTGAATGGTATCTTCGCTCAAGCCGAAGTTATCGCAGCACGATATCGATAACGCTTGAGCAGGTGCGATCACCATAAGTACGTGAAAACAGAAAGATTTCACAGTACAGCATAATTAGCCTCCTTATATATTCATTAGATTTATGGGTAAGGGGAGTGTAGCGGGACGGAAGGGTTTTGGCTAGCGGTGAAAGGGCAAAGTAACGGATAAGGCACAGAGCGTCAGCAAAAAAAACGGCAACCGAGGTTGTCATTGCCGATCGGTTAAGCAGGGTGGAATTGTTCCGTTCACCGCAGAGGAAGCGGCATAACGCAGAGATGCCTTAGTGAACGGAACCTTTCCACTCTACTGTCTTAGCGACGCCGGATTGCTTAACTGACTGGCATGACAACCGACGTTACCGTTACGATCTTAAATCGATGTACGACGATAACTCCGGTACTCCGGCATCCAGAAATTATCATCAATCGCCTGCTGCAACGCATCGGCGGAGGTCTTCACCGCCACGCCTTGCTGTTGCGCCATCTTGCCCACGGCAAACGCAATTGCGCGGGAGACCACATGGATATCCTTCAGCTCAGGCAGGACCAGCCCCTCTCCGTTATTGACCAGAGGAGAGTGCTTGGCCAGGGTTTCACTGGCTGACATCAACATCTCGTCAGTAATGCGCGAAGCACCAGAGGCAATGACCCCAAGGCCGATACCCGGGAAAATGTAGGAGTTATTGCACTGGGCAATCGGGTAGGTTTTATCCTTCCACACCACCGGCGCAAACGGACTGCCGGTCGCGACCAGCGCGTTTCCTTCGGTCCAGGCGATAATGTCCTGCGGCGTCGCTTCCACACGAGATGTCGGGTTAGAGAGCGGCATCACGATCGGGCGAGCGCAATATTTGTGCATCTCGCGGATGATCTCTTCGGTGAAGAGACCCGTCTGGCCAGAGACGCCAATCAGGATATCCGGCTTAACATTACGCACCACGTCAAGCAGGGAGAGGACTTCGTTGTCGGTATCCCAGTTTTTGAGGTTGTCGCGTTTCTGCACCAGTTTGCTCTGGAACGGCAGCAGATTTGGCATCGCGTCGGTCAGCAGACCAAACCGATCCACCATAAAGACGCGCGAACGGGCCAGCTCTTCGCTTAATCCTTCCCGCTGGGTCTGGGCGATAATTTGCTCGGCGATACCACACCCGGCAGAACCCGCGCCCAGGAAGACGATCTTCTGGTAACTCAGCTGACTGCCTGCCGCACGGCTGGCGGCGATCAGGGTACCCACCGTGACGGCAGCGGTGCCCTGGATGTCATCGTTGAAAGAGCAGATCTCATCGCGATAGCGGTTAAGCAGCGGCATGGCGTTCTTCTGGGCAAAATCTTCGAACTGCAACAGCACGTCCGGCCAGCGATGTTTAACCGCCTGGATGAAGTCGTCCACAAACTGATAATACTCTTCATCGGTAATACGCGGGTGACGCCAGCCCATATAGAGTGGGTCGTTGAGCAGCTGCGGATTATTGGTGCCCACATCCAGAACTACCGGCAGGGTATACGCCGGGCTGATGCCGCCACAGGCGGTGTAGAGCGACAGCTTGCCGATAGGGATCCCCATTCCGCCAATGCCCTGATCCCCCAGGCCGAGGATGCGCTCCCCGTCAGTGACCACAATGACTTTAATGTTGTGGTTCGGCACGTTCTGCAGAATATCGTCCATGTTGTGACGATTCTGGTAAGAGATGAACACCCCGCGGGAACGACGATAAATTTCAGAGAAACGTTCGCAGGCGGCGCCAACGGTCGGGGTGTAGATGACCGGCATCATCTCTTCGAGGTGGTTTTGTACCAGGCGATAGAAGAGGGTTTCGTTGGTGTCCTGAATATTGCGCAGGTAGATGTGTTTATCAATTTCAGTCTTGAAGCCCTGGTACTGGATCCAGGCGCGTTCCGCCTGTTCTTCAATGGTTTCTACCACTTCGGGCAACAGGCCGAGCAGGTTGAAGTTGCTGCGCTCTTCCAGGCTAAAGGCGCTGCCCTTGTTCAGAAGCGGGAACTCCAGCAGGACAGGGCCGGCATAGGGGATGTAAAGGGAACGATGTTTTTTCAGTTTGTTGTCCATGTCACTCACTTAATTTTTGAATATCCGGTCCCTGGCATTGTCGTTTTTCAGCATCGATGGCCTGGCTTCAGGGCTGCGGTGGGGGGTAGTATAAATGAGGTGAATATTAATTTCCGCACTCTGGAAACAAAAACGCCACCGATAAAATCGATGGCGTTTCGCATCACAGTGTGTGCTTTATTTGTCTGCGTGGCGCTTTCTGCCGGTCGCATGGGTGGTAACTGACTCCTGATTGTTTTCAATCACCACTTTTCTCTGGTTAGAGAGTTTGTAGTTCAGCCCCAGAATGTGACGTGCCTGACGGTTCGATTTCATCTTAACTCCTCAATCCTGTTGATAGTTTTAAGGACCAGTCTGCTTACGCAAACGAAATATAACCCTGAAGGTTGCCCATTGAGCTTAGCAGGCTTTTATAAAGCTGCGTGCTGACCGCTAACCACGTAGTTAATGGTCTGCTGGTAGATATCACTGAGGATGTCATTGTCTGACGCTTCGACCCATTTGGTCAGCTCCATCAAAATGTCATCTTCGGTGACAGCACCCATTTCGGCACGTAAACCCTGTGCAATGGCATTTACCAGTTCCGGCTGTGCGGAAGAGTTGGTCGCAGAATAATAATTAAACATGTTGCCTCCGTGTCGTTCTCTGTTTAATGGTACGGCTCGCAAAAACATAATACGCATTCAGAATGACAAATATTTTTACCGCTGTGTTTAAGATTCGTCCTGGAAATAAAAATATCATCAAACTGTATTTGAAGAATATATTATGGCTTCCAGCGACGCAGTTTCGTATATTTTTCATAAGGCATTGGCGAAGGCCACGAGATCAATTCAATCACGCTCCCCCATGGGGTTTTACCATAACAAAACGCATTACCTTCTCCTTTTTCAGCGGGAAAAGAGAGCGCTTTTGGTTCGGTAAATATTTCGCCGCCGGCTGCGGTAAAACGGCTGATTGCCTGCGAAAAATCATCGACATAGACAGCAAAGTGCTGCAGGCCAAAATCGCTGGGGCGGGCGGGGGACTGTTGGTGTGGGCCGTGCATCTCAAAGAGTTCGATACCGGGGCCGTGCGGCAAGGCCAGCATGCGGATGGCGCGTATTTCCGTGCCGGGGAATAATCTTAACGTATGCTGCTGTGCCTCAGGGTCGATATTCTCGCTGCCGGGTTCGACAGAGCGATATAAAACGCGCGCGTCCAGTGCCTGTTCTAAAAATAACGTAGCTTGTTCAATATCAGGCACCGTAATACCTATGTGGTCAATACCTCTTACTGTCGTTTGCATCATTCCTCCTGCTATACGAATTATTCACTATAGCAGGAGGAGGTTAGCTTATTACCACTTCATTTCGCCGGTATTCACTTTGGCGCTTAACTCAAGCGAGCTAACTTCAGCCAGGTCAGGATAGGCTTTTTTCATGGTGTTAATCACATCCGCCGATGTTTTATGCTGCGCCAGGGCAGTTTCAAACTGGGCAAGATAATGCTGAGTAAAACGAATCGCCTCCGCTCCTGCAGGCGGCGTACCGAGGTAATGCCCCGGAATGACCCGCTCTGGCTGATGGGCCGCCATCGCCGCCAGCGTCTGTTGCCACTGCTGGCGGGATTCTTTGGTTTGCGTATCCGCCGTCCAGACGTGAATGCCCCAGGAAACGCCGGTTCCCCCCAGGATGGTTTTCGCGGACGGGATCCAGACGTAAGCCGCGTAATCGTCAGCATGCTCTATCGACACTTTTTCGCCGTCGATCATAAAAGTTGTGGAGGCCAGCACCTGCGGCACGTACAGAGTAGTCGGCGCACCGTCTTTCATCTGCGGTCCCCAAAATTGCAGTTTTGCCTCTTTGGTGGCGTTAATGTGATCCACTACCTGCCGGGTTGCCAGAATTTTGGCCTCCGGGAAAGCCTTCACCAGCGGCTGCAGACCAAAGTAGAAATCCGGGTCGCCGGAGGTGATCACAATTTTGTTCAGCTTCCTGCCGCTGCGATGAATTTTCTCGACCAGCGCTTCGCCATCTTTCACGCTGAACTGCGCATCAAAAAGGACCGCCTCTTTCGGGCCATAAACCAGCGTTGAGGAGACGGCAAAAATCGCGTTCTCCTGCGGGTTATAGCTCTCTACGGTCAAGGGGGCCGCAAAGGCGGCGGGGGTGATAAGGGTGCACAGTACGGCAAGGTGGGTAAGCTTCATCTTCGGGTCTCGGTTAGCAACAAAGCCGCTATTGTACCCCTCAGCGCATTTGCCAGAATTACTGAAACAAGACATGCTTAGTTTCATAAATCGAACAAATGGAGTTTTCATGGATCGCGTCATTGCCGCTCAGGTCTATAACCGCATATGTGAACTGGGGAGCCTGAGCGCGGCAGCCCGTGCGCTGGGCATTTCACGCCCGATGGTGAGCCGCTATCTGGAACAGATGGAGAAGTGGGCCGGAACCCGTCTGGTGAACCGCTCGACCCGTAAGCTCACGCTGACGGCGGCTGGGGAGAACGTGCTGCAGAAAACCCGTACGCTGGCGCAGCTGTCGCACGAGATCGAGGGCCATGCACCCCGCGATCTGCCCTCCGGTACGTTACGCGTCGCCTGCGCCCATTTTACCGCCCTCCATATGCTTGCCCCCATTTTGCCTGATTTTCTGGCGCGCTACCCGCAGGTGCGCGTCGAGCTGGATGTGAATAATCACCCGGTCAGCCTGGTGGGTGAACGGATTGATGTCGCTATTCGCATCACGGATAACCCGGAGCCGGGCATGATTGCCCGTAAGCTGGGGCGCTGTAGGTCAGTGCTCTGCGCCTCGCCGCACTATCTGGCTACCCATGGCACACCGCAGCACCCGCAGGCATTAGCTCAGCATAACTGTCTGCATTACAGCTTTTTTGCCGGGCAGTCCTGGCAATTTATCACCCCTGAGGGGGAGGGGCTGAGCGTAGCCGTCGGGGGTAATCTCAGCGCCAGTATCTCATCGCTCTTACTGGCTGCTGCGGTAGCCCACTGCGGAATTGCCATGCTGCCCGAGCAGGAGGCGCAGGCTGCTCTGGCGCAGGGTGAACTGGTGCCGGTATTGCCCGAACTCACGCCTAAGCCCTTGTCTATTTTCGGTATCTATCAGTCACGCGAATACCAGCCCGCCGCGCTGCGCCTTTTCCTTGACGCAGTTGAACAACATCTGCGCAATTAACAAGAATTATCCGTGTTTCGGGTCAGGCAAAAAGGGTGGTCTATACTTAACCCTTTGTATGTCAAAAGGAGAACAAGCATGACGATTCATAAACACGGTTCGGCACACTGGTCTGGTGACATCAAACGCGGTAAAGGGACGGTTTCTACCGAAAGCGGCGTGCTCAACCAGCAGCCCTACGGCTTCAATACTCGCTTTGAAGGGGCGGCTGGTACCAACCCGGAAGAACTGATCGGCGCGGCGCATGCAGCCTGTTTCTCAATGGCGCTTTCGCTGATGTTGGGTGAAGCGGGTTACACAGCCGATTCTATTGATACCAAAGCGGTAGTGTCACTGGATAAAACGGACAGCGGTTTTGCCATCAGCAAAATTGCCCTGGAGAGTAAAGTGACTGTGCCTGGCATTGATCCACAGCAGTTCGACGGCATTATTCAGAAGGCCAAAGCCGGTTGCCCGGTGTCGCAGGTGCTGAACGCTGAGATCACCCTGGACTATAAACTGAATTAATGGTCTGGCCGGGCCGCGCGCCCGGCTATCCATTAACGCCCCGGGCCATTCAATCCCCCGGGGAAGATTGCCGTCAGCCAGTCGATAAATACCCGCAACCGATGCGTCACATGCCGGTTTTGTGGATAGACCACATAAAACGGATACCGTGGCGGCCGCCATTTCACCAAAATCTCAACCAGTTTCCCTTCCCGTATCAATTCACCAGCCGAATAGCGAAAAGTTTGCACAATACCCATACCTGCCACCGCCGCGGCCAGGTGAGCATTACTCTCATTGATGCCGATGGCATGGGGCATCACCATTTCCCGCACCCCATCCTCGTCGGAAAAACGAAAGGGAAAAGGCCGGCCAGTGACCGGGGAGAGATAGCTCACCAGCCGGTGGCCATTGCGTAGCTCTTCGGGATAGGCGGGGGTGCCGTGGTGCTTCAGATAGGCGGGCGTGGCGCAGGTCACCATCTCCGCATTACCGATATGCCGCGCAATCAGTGACGAGTCTTCCAGCGCGCCGCCGCGGATCACGCAATCCACGCTGCCGCGGATCAAATCAACCGGCCGGTCGGCCACGCCAAGCTCCAGGCGGATGCCGGGATACTGGCGCATAAAATCTGGCAGTGCGGGGATGAGCACATCCCGCGCCGTTGAGCCACCCACGTCGATGCGCAGTTGCCCTTGAGGCTGTTGTTTTGCCGTATTAAAGGCGGTGTCGATATCTTCAATATCAATCAGCACTCGTGAGGCTTTCTCGTAATACTCGCGCCCTTCAGGCGTAGCGTTTACCCGACGGGTGGTGCGCTGTAATAGCTGTACGCCCAGATGCGCTTCCAGCGATTTTACCAGTTTGCTGAGGGTCGCATTCGGCATATTCAACGAGTCTGCCGCCCGGGTAAAACTCCCGCTCTCTACAACTCGCGCAAACGCGCGCATTGCCAATAATTGATCCACAGCCAGCCCTCGATTATGCACACACAGAAAGAGTCATTTCCATTTTTGCTAATTTTTCTCTAATCCGGCAAGCGTTAGATTAGCCCCACAGACAGTTACTAACGCAACCACAAGGTAAATCACATGAACAACGCACTGAATGGAAAAATCGCACTCGTCACCGGCGGCACCAGCGGAATCGGTCTGGCAACGGCCAAAGAGTTAATTGCGCAGGGGGCGACGGTGTACATCACCGGTCGTCGCGAAGCCGAACTGGAGAAAGCGCTGACCGCGCTGGGCGATGCTGCCACCGGCATCCGCGCAGACGCATCGCAGCTTGCCGACCTCGATAAGGTTTATGGACAGATCGCAGAACAGGCCGGGCGGCTGGATATCCTCTTTGCCAACGCGGGCGGCGGCGACATGTTGCCGCTGGGGGAAATTACCGAAGAACATTTCGACCGTATTTTCGCCACTAACGTGCGCGGCGTGCTCTTTACCGTACAGAAGGCGCTGCCGCTGCTGTCGAATGGGTCTTCGGTGATCCTGACCGGCTCTACGGTCTCGGTGATGGGAACGGCTAATTTCAGTGTTTACAGCGCCAGCAAGGCGGCGGTACGTAACTTTGCCCGCTCCTGGGCGCTGGATTTACAGGGGCGCGGTGTGCGGATTAACGTGGTAAGCCCTGGCCCGATTAAAACCCCAGGACTTGGCGATCTGGTACCGGAAGAGCAGCGCCAGGGGGTGTTCGACGCGCTGGCCGCTCAGGTCCCGCTGCAACGCATTGGCGAACCGGAAGAGGTGGGTAAAGCCGTGGCTTTCCTGGCCTCCGATGCCGCCAGCTTTATCAATGCCACCGAACTGTTTGTCGATGGCGGTATGGCGCAGATCTAGGGCGCATAAATAAGCGTGAGATTGCCGCCGAGACGGCGGCTTTCAAGCGGTTGACGGGCGTCACGCAGGGCGCGCGTCGTGGCGTTACACCGGGTCAGATTGCACCAGGGCGCCAGCCACACCGGATCGGTGTCTCTCTGGCTCAGAACGTATCCCGCCAGCCGCCCCAGGGCACCCTGATTCTCCTTCAGTAGATCCTGTCCGTTCGCCGCAGCAAAGCTGGCGATCATCACCAGCGGTTGCAGGGCGTAATTATGATAAGCCAGCGCGCGTGCACCGCGTTTTTGTTCGTTAGGTAGCTGCCCATCGGCGGCGATCTGCCCGGCGGCAAGGCGAAACACCTTTATTGACCATTCGTACAGATCCTGACGGTCGAGCGCAACCGCCGTGGCCATCACCGCCCAGGCTGCCCAGTAGCTGTGATTATTGGTTTTTTGCAGCGCCAGACCGTCCCAGTCTGCCACCACCAGGTCAGCCAGTTCCCCGAGCCAGTGCGCAACCTGCGCGTCTTCAGGCTGCGGTTGCAGCGCCATCCAGCCTGTAGCGAGAGTGGCCAGCGCCCATTTACGCATTGCCCGACCGGTATGGTTGGTCTGGATTGAGGTTAATGCCCCCGTGCGGGCCCATGCGCGATAACCCTTCAGGAGACAGTTGAGCGTGGCGGGATCGCCGCTCTGTTTATAGCGCCAGACCATGGTCGAGATACCGCGTTCAAATTCGACAATAGGTTGGGTCTGGGCGCGAAACGCGCGTTCCGCTGCAGGGTTCAGGGTGGCGCGCGCGCTGTCTGAACCTGCATATTTACTGGGAAAATCCAGCGCCCCGGTCCAGGGGGCAGGCAGATCGACACACTTTCCGGCCAGGGTGTGCGGCAGGGGGCGGGTAAACCCCGGCAGCGGCACCAGCGGTGCCGCCCAGAGCAGGGAGGGTAAAAAGGCCAAAACAAGTAATAAACGCATTACTCAAGCTTACGCCAACAGCGCACCGCACGGCCACCCGAAACCGTGGCAAGCGCCTGCGGCTGTTCGCAGCCTGCGGTGGCCAACGGACAGCGGTCGCGGAAATAGCAGCCCGTCGGCAGCTGACGATTGCCCGGCAGATCGGTTTTTCGCAATGCCAGGGCATCATCCAGCGGCGCGCCGGTTTTCGGTACCGAGTCCAGCAGCAGCTGGGTGTAAGGGTGGGAAGGGCTATTCAGTACCTGCTGTGTCTCGCCCAGCTCAACGATCTGCCCCAGATACATCACCGCCACCCGGTCACTCATGTGCCGGACCACCGAGACATTATGGGAAATCAGCACATAGGTTAGCGTCCGCTCACGCTGTAAATTGACCAGCAGATTCAGTATTTGCGCCTGCACGGAAATATCCAGCGCGCTGGTAGGCTCATCCAGCACGATGATATCGGGGTCCGATGACAATGCCCTGGCAATGGCGATTCGCTGGCGCTGCCCGCCAGAAAAGGCGTGCGGTAGACGATCAAGATATTCGGGGCGAATGCCCACCTGTTGCGCCAGCGCTTCGGCCAGACTGCGGCGGGCGCGTTCGTTACTGCGCGTTTTTATCCACACGGGTTCAGTGATGATCCGCCAGACCGGCAGGCGCGGATCGAGGGAGGAGAGCGGATCCTGAAACACCATCTGCATCCCGCTGCGGTCATGATGGCAGCATTCGCCGGTGCTGGGCTTCAGCATGCCCATCAGCAGTTGGGCAAGGGTGCTTTTACCGCACCCCGACTCCCCGACCACCCCCAGGGTTTCACCGCGTTTTATCTGCAAATCCAGTCCGTTCAGGGCATGAACCTGTTCTGTCACCCGTCCCCGCCAGTTTTTCCGCGCCGGAAAATTCACATGCACGCGATTAAGCTCAAGTAATACTTCAGACATGACGAGTCTCCAGTTGCGGATACCAGCAGGCCGCGAGCTGGCCGGTGGCACCGTGCGGTGAGAGCGGCGGTATCTGGCTACATTGTGCCCCGGCGGCGAAGCAGCGTTCGCGAAACGCGCACCCCGTGGGCAAACGGGTCAGGTTGGGTACGGTGCCGGGGATCGCCGGCAGCATTTCGCGCGGTTCGCCATTTTCCGGGGCGCACTGCAGCAGGCCGATAGAGTAGGGATGCACCGGATGGGCAATCAGGGCATCGGTCGCCCCCGTTTCGATCACGCTTCCGGCATACATGACATACAGTCGATCGCAGAGTTGCGAAACGACCGCCATATCGTGGCTAATGAACAGCACCGAGGTGCCGCTGGCGCGGGCTTTATGCTTCAGCAACCGCAGCACCTGCAGCTGGACGGTCACATCCAGCGCGGTGGTGGGTTCATCGGCGATAATCAGATCCGGCTCGCAGGAGAAGGCCAGGGCGATCATTACCCGCTGGCGCATCCCCCCTGAGAGTTCGAACGGGTAGCGATCCATCACCCGCGCCGCATCGGGGATCTGCATCTCCTCCAGCAGCGAAATGGCCTTTTGCTGCGCCTCGCGGCGGGAGAGCGGCTGGTGCTGGCGGATCACCTCCATCATCTGTCGGCCGATGCGCCGGGTCGGGTTAAGGGCGGTCATCGGCTCCTGAAAAATCATGGCCACCCGGGCGCCACGCCACTGGCGCAGCTGTTTTTCGTGGGCAGTGAGCATGTCCTCCCCGAGCAGCGACACCTGACCGCTGTGAATGCGATAACTCCCCTCGGGCAGCAGGCGCATTGCCAGCATGGCGGTAACCGATTTACCGGAGCCCGATTCGCCTACCACCCCCACGATTTCGCCGCGCTTAACCTCCAGCGAGACGCGGTTCAGAGCATGCACTTCACCGCGAAAAACCGGAAAGCTCAGGTGTAAATTGTCGATGGCTAAGACTGCGTCTCCCATTACTGTTTTCCCCCCGATTTCGGATCAAGCAGGTCACGAATGCCGTCGCCGAACAGGTTAAAACCCACGGCGGTAATCAGAATGGCCGCACCCGGAAAGGCGCAATACCACCACTGATCGAGCACATAGTTACGCCCAACGGCCACCATCGCCCCCCATTCAGCGGTGGGCTGCTGAGCCCCAAGCCCAATGAATCCTAGCGTGGCCGCCATCAGGATGGCGCTGCCGATATCCAGCGATGCCTGGACAATAAGCGGCGGCAGAGCGTTGCGCAGAATATGCCAGCTGATCAAATGCCAGCGTGACGCGCCAAAGGTGCGCGCCGCCTGCACATAGGTGAACTGGCGTACCACCAGCGTCTGACCGCGCGCCAGGCGCACATAAAACGGAATACGGACGATAGCAATTGCCAGCATGGCGTTGAACAGGCTTGGCCCCAGGGCCGCGGCCAGCGCCATGGTGAGGACCAGCGAGGGGATCGACAGCATAATGTCCATGACGCGCATAATGATGGCGTCGCCACGTCCGCCGATGACACCCGAGAAACAGCCCAGCAGTGAGCCAATGCCACCGGCTATTACCACCACCGCCAGCCCCGCGGCGATGGATTGTTGGCTACCCACCAGCACCCGGCTAAACAGATCGCGTCCGACCTCATCGGTACCAAACCAGTGGCTCGCCGACGGCGCCTGTAAACGCGCGGTGAGATCGAGCGCATTCGGGTCGTGCGGGACAACCCAGGGTGACAGGATCATTAACAGCAGCATCAAGAGCATGATCAGCCCGCCCACCAGCGTCAGCGGACTCTGGCGCAGCAGCCATATTATTTTTGCCCAGTCGATGCGGGGCGGCGTGGCCTTTACGGTCACTGGCGTTTCCTGGCTTAACATCATTCAGCACCTCCGCGCCCGATACGGGGGTCGATCCACAGATAGAGCAGATCCACCACCAGATTGACTATCACGTAGGCCAGCGATACCACCACCGCAAAGCCCATTACTGCCGGAAAATCCAGTGCCTGAATCGAGGTCACCACCCAGGCACCCATTCCCGGCCACGCAAAGACGGTTTCAGTCAGCACCGCGCCATAGAGGAGGTCGCCCAGCGCCAGCCCCAGCACGGTGATGGACGGGATCATCGCGTTCGGCAAGGCATAGCGCATAATGATGTACCAGCCCGGCAGACCGCTGGCGCGGGCGGTACGAATGTAATCCTCGCTCAACTGTTCCAGCATCGCCGATCGGATCTGCCGCGCCACAATCCCCAGGTGGACAAAGGCCAGGGTCAGGGCGGGTAAAATCAGGTGCTGAAGCGCATTAAAGAAGACTTCGCCGTTGCCTTCGATCAGCGCATCTATCAGGTAGAAGCCGGTGAAATGAGCAGGAGGATCCAGCCAGTCGTCAAGCCTGCCGCCGCCGGGCAGAATTTGTAGCTGACCGTAAAAGAGAACAATCACCCCCAGACCCAGCCAGAAAGCGGGGGTCGAAATACCGGTGATGGCCATCAGGCGCACCAGATGATCCAGCCAGCGGTTACGGTAAACAGCCGACAAAATCCCGAGCGGCACGCCAATGAGCAGCGCCAGCAACAGGGCGCAGAAAGCCAGTTCGAGGGTCGCCGGGAAGAACGCCTTCAGCTCCTCCGCCACCGGGCGGCCAGTGCGTATCGACGTCCCCAGATCGCCGTGTGCTAGCGCATTCACGTAGTGGCCAAATTGCACATATAACGGCTGGTCGAGCCCCAGCTGTAGCCGAATATTTTGCACAATCTCCTCACTGGCGCGGTCGCCTGCCAGCAGACGCGCCGGATCGCCGGGGATCATGTGCGAAATAATAAAGGTGATGATACAGACGCCAGCCACGACCAGGATAAGCCCCCAGCAGCGCTGCCGCACAATGCTCCAGAATGTCATACGCCCCTCCTGCGGCGCCGGGCCCCCGGCGCCGGCTCACGCTTATTTGCTCATCGTGGCGATGTTGAACACCTGCTCAAGCATCGGGTTAAAGGTGAAACCTTTGACCTCTTTGTTCATCGCCAGCTGGTAGTTTTTCTGGAACAGATAGACGTAGGCCGCTTCGTCGATCACGATCTTCTGCGCCTGCTGGTAATCTTTGGTCCGTTCGGCCTGGTCGGTGGTCTTCAGCGCACTTTGCAGCAGCGAATCGACCGTTTTGTTCTCATAGAAAGCGCGGTTACCCGGCAGCCCTTTTTTGTCCGATTCGAACCAGTAGTTCATAAACATGTACGGGTCGGCGAAATCCGGACTCCAGTTACCTATCGCCATGTCGTAATCGCCTTTGCCTACGCGATCCCGCATGGTGGCGTTCGCCAGTTTTTCCAGCTTGACGTTAATACCGAGATTACCGAGGCTGGCCTGGGTAGAGAGGGCGATCGGCTCCCAGTTCGGATCGTTATCTGAGTAGAGGAAGGTGAGGCTGGCCGGTTTCTCTTTCACCTTTTCCAGCGCCGCTTTGGCCTTGGCTTCGTCCAGACTGTACTGCTGGGCCGTTGCGTCAAAGCCCCACATCCCCTCAGGAATGGGGCCGCGCATCTGCTTACCGTTGCCGCTCAGAATCCCTTTCACCATCCCCTGATAATCGGTAGACCAGGAGATGGCCCGACGCAGATCGACCTGGTTCAGTGGCGCTTTGCTGTTGTTCAGGTAGAGGTAGGTCACTCGCAGGGAGGGGTACTCGGCCACGGCCACTTTGCCCTCCTGCTTCAGGGCGGTCAGCTGATCCACCGGCAGGGCATCGGCGATATCGATGTCACCCCGCGAAAGCTGCAGACGGCGGGAAGCGCTCTCACCGATGATCTTCACCGAAACGCGCTTAAACGCCGGTTTTTTCCCCGGCCAGTGCGGGTTGGGTACCAGGATTAACTGCTGGCCTTTCTGCCAGCTTTTCAACATAAAGGGACCGGACCCGGCCGTGTGTTGCGCCAGATATCCGCGCGCATCATCCGCCGCGTTAGCTTTCAGGACCGCCGGGTTAATAATCGAGGCCCCATCGTTGGCCAGCGTATAGAGGAATGGCGCAAACGGCTGGTTCAGAATGAATTTCACCGTGTGCGCATCCACCGCTTCGACCTGCAAATCTTTAGGGAAGGCCTCTGCCGGTCCCTGACCAATTTTCAGCAGCCGCTCAAACGAGGCCTTGACTGCCTCAGCGGTGACCGGGGTGCCGTCGGCGAAACGGGCGTTGTCTTGCAGGGTGAAGGTCCAGGTTTTCTGGTCTTCGGACGCTTTCCAGCCGCTGGCAAGATCGCCTTCAATCTCCGTTGAGCCCGGCTTGTACTGCACCAGACGTTGATAAGAGGGGTAGGTCACCGTCCAGTCGTTATTATCGATGGTCACGGCCGGATCGAGGGTTTGCGGGTCGGCGGCTTTACCAATGACCAGCATATCTTTCGGCACCGCGGCCTGAGCGGCAGGGAGCGCCAGGGCGAGGGCCGCGGCAATCAGCGCGGGGCGAAACAGGTTGAGTGTGTTCATAGCAAGGCTCCAGCGAGTAAAAAGGTGTGCGTCAAAAACAGGCGAAACGGTCTTCAAGCAGCGGATAGCTGGCAGCAAGCGGCAGCTCGAAGTGCCACCATTCGGAACTGATGCCAACAAATCCCCCGCCGGCCATGATGCCGTTCAGCAGCAGACGATTGCGCTGCGCCTCGGACGGAACGGAGGGGTGAAAGGCGTGAGAGCGGTCGTGCATTTCGTCAAAGCCCGCCCCCATATCCAGCACCGTCCCGCGGGCGTCCATCAGCGTGACGTCGATAGCCGTACCGCGGCTGTGGTTCGAGCCGGTAGAGACATCCACCACGTATTGCGGATCCGGGCATGCCTCCCACAGGCGAGCCTGGGCCGCCTGCGGGCGATAGGCGTCATACACCAGCAGCTGTAAACCGGCGAGGTCGGCAATACTTATCGCTTTCGCCAGCGCGGTAATGGCATCCGGATGCAGCAGACAGCGCGCCTCGCGGTAGACAGGGCGGCCGGTAATGTTGTCGGCCGTGGCATACTTCAGGTCGATATGCAGGGTAGGAAACGTCCTGGCGACGTCGACCAGTTGACACTCTTCGGGCATAGCTCCGCTCCTTAACGTTCGAATTGACCAAACTCTTGTTGTAATTGCCGGTTTGCCGCCAGGCGGGTGGGCAGGGCATCGCCCAACGCCTGGACCACGCCCGACAGCAGCAGGTTAAACAGGCAGCTCACCGGGGCCAGGGAGTCCCAGAAGTGGCCGGTATCGGTTTTCACCTGCAGAAGATCGATGGAGTAATCCCGCGCCCAGGGGCACCAGATATCGGTGATCAGTACGGTACGGATCTGTCGCTCACAGGCTACCCGGCAAAACTGACGGGCCACCGAGGAGTAAGCGCGGGTATCGGTCAGTACCACGTAGGGGTGGCTAAAGCCGGAGTTGAGCGACTCAACCCAGCTGCCGGAGAGCCCTTCGCTATAAATGACGCGCGGACGCAGATACTCCAGATGGCTGAAGAAGGCGTTAGCGATGCCGCGGGTGGACTGGATCCCCAGCACAAAAACCGCGTCAGCTGTGGCCAGATGGTGTACCACCCGTTGAAAACCCTCGCTCTGCGCCAGCTGGTAGACATGCCCGATAGCATCCATTTCCAGCGCGAGAGAGCGCTGCGCCCGGTCAGGAAGCGTCTGCTGCTGGTGCCAGGAGTCGAGACGCTCTTTCATCCCCCAGGGCTGATAGGGGGCGACAGGCCATTCGCGCAGACTTTTTTTGGCATCATCCAGATTGCGATAGCCCAGTTTGCGTAAGTAACGTCCCACGGTGATACCGCTGGTGCCGGTGGCCTGCGCGATGCTCTCTGCCGTTTCAAACGGGATTTGACCCGCATGGGCCAGCAGCCAGCTCGCAACCCGTTTTTCGGTAGGGGTCAGCTGGCTAAAACCGCGTTCTATACGCGCCAGAAATTCAGTGTGTGGAGTCATGCCGCCTCGCTGTTAACGGGTTGTCATCACCGGAAAAACTGTTACCTGATTAACAATGCAGGACGCGTGCCAATCCAGCCCATGCCAGAAATGGCGGGTTTCTCTGCAATATTCAATTAACTTATGAGTAACATTAGTGCAACCTGGCGCACTTTTGGTGCAGCCAGGCCGCGTTGAAGGTATGAAATTAGTGAATACGTCACGGGCATCACATTTTTGTGGGCCGGGAGAAACGCGCTAAGATAGCGTCAATCCCATTCTGGAAAGGAAGCCCATGCGCGCCCAGCTGTTCTCCACCGTGAAAATTGTCGCTAAGGTACTGGGCGTCGTCCTGATCGTGCTGCTGGCCTTCCGGATTTATAAATCGCAGACCGGCCCCGCGCTGCACCCGTGGCACACCTGGACTGCGCCGGAGATGTCGGCGCGCGATATTGATCAGGCGACGTTTGCCGATTATCTGCGTCAGGAAGCGCTGATCTTTCAGGCATTACAGCGCGACGTGGTGGATAAGACAAAAGGTGACGAGCAGACGCCGCTGAACCGCTATTATCGCAACAGCCTGGTCTGGCCCGGACAGTTTTCGTTGCAGGGGAATTGCTCCCGGGTGCTGCTGCCTGAGGGTACGCCACGCGGCGCGGTGGTGTTACTGCATGGACTAACTGACTCCCCCTACAGCGTACAGCGCATCGCCGCCGACTATCAACAGCGTGGATTTGTGGCCGTCGTGCCGCGTCTGCCGGGCCACGGTACCGCACCGGGCGCGCTCAGTGATGTGGAGTGGGAGCAGTGGATGGCGGTGACCCGTCTGGCCGTGCGTGAAGCCCGTCGTCTTGGCGGGGCAAAGGTGCCGCTGCATCTGGTGGGCTACTCCAACGGCGGGGCGCTGGCGTTGAAATACGCTCTCGACGCCCTTGATGACAACCACCTGGCGAAACCCCAGCAGCTGATTTTGATTTCGCCGATGATTGGCGTCAGCGCCTTCGCCCGTTTTGCCGGGCTGGCGGGGCTGCCCGCGCTGCTTCCGCCCTTCGCCAAAGCGGCATGGCTGAATATCCAGCCGGAATACAATCCCTTTAAATACAACTCATTCCCAGTGAACGGGGCGCGCCAGAGTTGGCAACTGACCCAGGCTTTGCAACAGCAGATCCGCCGTTATGCCGATAAGCAGAGCCTGACGGCGCTTCCTCCGGTACTGGCCTTCCAGTCTGTTATGGACAGCACCGTCAGCACCCGTGCGGTGGTGGATATGCTGTTTAATCTGCTTCCGTCTAACGGCAGCGAGCTGGTCATTTTTGACATCAACCAGGCCGCCAGTCTGCGCCCGTTTCTGCGTCCGGGGGCGTATCTTTCGGTTGATGCGCTGTTACCGCCGCCGCCGCGCCGCTATACGACGACGGTGGTGACCAATGCCTCGGCGCAGACCCTGAAAACGGTCGCGCGCAGGCTGCCCGCCGGGTCAGTGGCGGCGCAGGTTACGCCGCTCACTACCCCCTGGCCGGCAGATATCTATTCCCTCTCACACGTGGCGCTGCCGTTCCCGCCGCAGGACGATCTCTACGGTACCCGGCCAGTCGATCCGCAGTGGTTTGGCATAAATCTGGGTAATGCGGCCCTGCGTGGCGAAACGGGGGGATTGATCGCCGGCATGGACGCCATGATGCGACTTACCTCGAACCCTTTCTACGACTATCTGTTACAGCGGATCGTGCAAACAGCGCCCAGTACGCCAGCGCCAGCCCGCTGATGAACGCGCCCGCAGCACAGACGGCGTGCCAGCCACCCCAGGCCCACAAATGGGTGGCGAGCCACGCGCCGCTGGCGCTACCCAGCGAATAGAAAGCCATATACACCGCAACCAGACGGCTGGTTGCCTGCGGGCGTTGCGCGAAGATCAGGCTCTGGCTCGTGACGTGCACCGCCTGTACGGCAAAATCCAGCAGAATGATGCCCAGCGTCAGAATGATAAGAGACCCTTCGCCGCAGGCCATCAGCCCCCAGCTCAGTAACAGTAGCAACAGTGCCCCGCCTGTGACCCGCTGCCCCTGGCCGCGATCCGCCAGGAGACCAGCCTGACGCGCCGCCAGCGCCCCGGCAATGCCCGCTATCCCGAACAGACCAATCTGGCCCGGGCTGAGGTCATGCGGCGCACCGCTTAACGGGAACACCAGCGAAGTCCAGAGCAGGCTAAAAGCCATAAAAATCAACAGAGCGAGGAGGGCGCGCACCCGCAGCACAGGCAGTTCCCGCCAGAGCGCAAACAGCGAGAGCAGCAGCTCGCTATAGGGGCGAGGCGGCTTCTGCGTTTCCTCCTGCGGCGCGGTGCGGATAAAAAGCAGCGCCATGCCCAGCATCGCCAGGGCAGAAAAGAGAAGCACAATACGCCAGGAGCTCCACTCCCCAAGCAACCCGGCCACCACTCGCGCCAGTAAGATCCCCAGCACCACGCCGCTCGTCACTCTCCCAGTCGCTTCGCCCCGGCGCGCACTCTCCGTCAGGCTGGCGGTATAGGCCACCACAATCTGGACCACCACCGCCAGCAGTCCCACCACACCCATAAGGGTGCTGAGCATCAGCAGTGACCCTGCCTGCGAGGCGATCGCCAGCAGCAGGCTGCTCATTAGCATCAATGAGGCGATCAGCGTTTTACGATTCACTCTGTCGCCCAGCGGCACTAAAAACAGCAGCCCCAGCCCATAGCCCGTCTGGGTCGCGGTGATAATCCATCCCATGCTTGCGGTACGCGCGTGCAAGTCATGGGCAATCTGGTCGAGAAGGGGCTGGGTCATATAGACATTGGCTACCGCAAACGCGCAGAGCACGGCGAAGAGAAACAGCTGCCGGGAGGTGAGCAGCGGCGTGGCGCGTGACGATTCGGTCAGGCTCATTTGCATTACCCTCTAAACTGGTTTTAAATAAAAACCAGATTACTATCACCTGGTCTGGTTTTTATTTGCAACCAGTTTTTACGTAGAGGGTACTTTATGACGCACAAAGAGACGTTTATCACCACCACCTGTCCGGTAGCCCGCAGCGTGAATGTGCTGGGCGATCGCTGGATATTGATGATTATCCGCGACGCGTTTGACGGAATTTCCCGCTTTAGTGATTTTCAGAAGAGTACCGGCGTGGCCAAAAAT
Organism: Leclercia sp. UBA1284; assembly: GCF_002308415.1. NCBI lineage: Bacteria > Pseudomonadati > Pseudomonadota > Gammaproteobacteria > Enterobacterales > Enterobacteriaceae > Leclercia > Leclercia sp. UBA1284. The sequence goes on along the minus strand of NZ_DBUS01000006.1, from coordinate 1,326,664 downwards.
ATCCTGGCCGCGCGGCTAAAAACTCTGACAGAGGCAGGCATCCTGATGCAGACCCCAGCCAGCGAAGGGGGGGCATATAAAGCTTATCATCTCACTGCGCGTGGTGAGGCGCTCTTCCCACTGGTTGTCTGCCTGCGTCAATGGGGTGAGATGAACCTGTTTAACGAAGGCGAGGCGATGTCTCTTCTGCAAACGGCCGATGGGCAACCCCTCGCGAAACTGGAGGTCACGGATAAGGATGGCACCCGAGTGGAGGCCCGAGAAACCCGCCGTGTTATCGCTCCCGACGGCAAGCATTCAAATTAGTTATGTTCATTTCAGAATGTGTATAATTCACAGGCGGCAACGATATCTTTAGTAGCACAATATGAAGTATGCTAAACAATAGCTTATAACAACATTTCACCGACCGGGACCCATCGCTGTGCTGACTACACTTATCTACCGAAGCCAGTTAAATTCCTCCTGCGAATTGTTATCTCTCACCGCTTTGATTGAAAAAGCGAAGCACAGCAATGTGAAGTTGGGTGTCACCGGTATTTTGCTCTTCAACGGTACGGAATTTTTGCAAATTCTCGAGGGGGCAGAAGAGACCGTCGATACGCTTTTCAAGACCATCCGGGACGACAGGCGGCACCATAGCGTGGTGGAGCTGATGCGCGATTATGGCCCGCGTCGTCGTTTTGAAAACGTGGGAATGTTGCTTTTCGATCTGCGCGTTGAGACGCCGAAATCTGTCCTGACCTCCGTGCTGGACTACAGCAAAATAGAACGCTATCTGGCTTCGGAAGACCGGGTTTTCAAATTCATTCAGCAATTTATTAGCAAAACTCAGCGGCCAGAGCCTGCCGCGACCTCGTCTCCTGAACGGTGGATACTCACCCAGGAGCAGGCCCCCTTTGGCCCGGCGCGGGGTGAGCTGATCGATAACCAGATGTGCCAGTTCGCCCTGCAGCCGATTGTCGAGCCTGGTGAAGGAAAAATCTCCTCACTGGAAGCCCTGATCCGCAGTAATGACGGAGGCAGCCCGGAGCGCTTTTTCAGCGCTATCGACGGGGATAAAGTTTACGAAGTGGATCTGCAAACCAAGGCGTATGCCTTCGCGCTGGCCGAAAAAATTGGTATTGGCGATCATAAAATCGCCATCAATCTGCTGCCGATGTCGCTGGTAAATGTGCCCGGCGCGGTGGAATTTTTGATGGAGCAGATCCTGCGCCATGGTCTGGTGCCGGAGCAGGTGGTCATTGAGGTGACGGAGAACGAGATGATCTCCGGTTTCAATCAGTTTAATAGCGCGATCAAACAGCTGCGCGCCGCCGGTATCGGTCTGGCTATCGATGATTTTGGTTCGGGTTATGCGGGGCTGTCCCTGCTGACCCGTTTCCAGCCCGATAAAATCAAGATCGACCGCGAGATTGTCAGCAATATTCACCTCAGCGGCCCGAAACAGGCGATCGTGAAATCTATCGTCAGCTGCTGCGCCGACCTGGGCATCACCCTGGTGGCCGAAGGAATTGAGAAGATGGAAGAGTGGTGCTGGCTGGAAACGGCCGGGATTAAGCGCTTCCAGGGCTTCCTCTTCGCCCGCCCACAGCTTAACGGCGTGGGTACCATCAACTGGCCACACATCGCCTCCTGAACCCTTCCCCTGGCGGGGCCTCCCCGCCACCTGTTAATTGTTCGCACACCCGCCACAGCACAGCGCTAACCTGGTCTATAGTTTATCTTCGTGCGCTAAGCATTCACGTCATGTTACGGCTTTTCTCCTCCGCGTAACCATCCAGTTAAGCAGCCCAGGGGCAGTTCGGGTAAAACGAGGTGATCGTATGCAGTCAGAACAGGTATCAAAACAGTGGGGTGCCGTTCGTCTGGAAACAGGCGCGGTGCGTTTCAGGCTGTGGGCCAGCGGCCAACAGCAGATGACATTGCGGGTGGAAGGGCACGATTATCCCATGCAGACAGCGGGGGATGGCTGGTTTGACATCACCCTGAACGACCTTCCTGCCGGGGCCAATTATCAGTATGTGCTTGCCGATGGCACTGCGTTGCCAGACCCGGCATCGCGTGCGCAGCAGGGGGATGTTCATGGCCCGTCACAGGTGGTCGATCCCCATAGCTACGTCTGGCAATACCCGGAGTGGCAAGGCCGCCCGTGGGAAGAGACGGTGGTCTACGAGCTTCATATCGGCACCTTTACGCCTCAGGGCACCTTTCGCAGTGCCATCAGTAAACTGCCATACCTGGCAGAGCTGGGGATCACTCAGATAGAGGTGATGCCGGTCTCCCAGACAGGGGGCAACCGCAACTGGGGCTACGATGGCGTCCTGCTTTACGCGCCGCACAGTGCGTACGGTACGCCGGACGATTTCAAAGCCTTTATCGACGCCGCTCACGGGCTGGGTTTATCCGTGGTGCTGGATATTGTGCTCAACCATTTTGGCCCTGAAGGCAACTACCTGCCGAGATTATCCCCGGACTTTTTCCACCCGGATCGCATGACGCCCTGGGGCAATGGTATCGCCTATGATCTGGACCCGGTCCGGGCGTTTATCATCGGCCTACCGCTCTACTGGCTAAGTGAATATCGCCTCGATGGGCTGCGCTTTGATGCCATTGACCATATCGAAGACAGTCGCCAGCCGCACGTGCTGGAAGAGATCGCGACACGTATTCGCGAAACCATTACCGACCGGCCGATCCATCTGACCACGGAAGATAGCCGCAACGGTATCGATCTGCATCCCCGGGATGAGCGCGGGCAACCGCCGCTGTTTACCGCGGAATGGAATGATGATCTGCATAACGCCCTGCATGTTTTTGCGACCGGTGAAACCCACGCTTACTACGAAGATTTCGCCGATGCGCCAGAGGTGTGGCTTGCCCGCGCGCTGACCGAGGGGTTTGCTTATCAGGGAGAGGTGTCGCCGCATAGCGGGAAACCGCGCGGAGTGAATAGCCGTAATCAGCCGCCGCTGGCCTTTGTCGATTTTATTCAGAACCACGATCAGGTAGGCAACCGTGCCCAGGGTGAGCGGTTAATTACGCTTGCGGGTGCGGAGCGCACCAGGGTGCTGCTGGCCATGTTGCTGCTCTCTCCACACATTCCACTGCTGTTTATGGGGGAAGAGTACGGCGAAACCCATCCTTTCCTGTTCTTTACTGATTTCCACGGCGAACTGGCCCGGGCGGTGCGGGAAGGGCGGGCAAAAGAGTTTGCCGGCCATACGGGGCACGACGGAGAGGATGTTCCCGATCCTAACGCGCTGACCACCTTTACCGCTTCGCAGCTTGACTGGCAGAAACTGACCAGTGAGAGCGGTAAATCCTGGCTACGCTTTACCCGCCAGCTGCTGCTGTTGCGCCAGCAGGCGATTGTTCCTTTACTGACAGGCGCACAGGCGTGCCAGGGGAAAGTCCTGCATACCGCACCTGGCTATATTGCCGTCTGCTGGCACTTTGCGCAGGGCACGCTCTCCCTGGCGCTTAATGTCAGCGACCGCACGCTGACCGCGCCTGAGCTGCCGGGTAACACGCTTTTTGTCTGGCCTGAAGGCGCTGAAGCACTGACGCCAAATTCGATTATTGTCTGTTTTGCTGAGGGAGAAGCCTGCCGATGATTCCCGTATCGACCTGGCGTATTCAGTTTCGTAATGGCATGACCTTCGATCGTGCCGTCAGTCTGGTGCCTTATCTGCAGCAGCTGGGTATCAGCCATCTCTATGCTTCACCAATTTTTACCGCCGCCAGCGGATCCACTCACGGCTATGACGTGACCGACGTGAACGAAATCGATCCGGCCATCGGTGGCCGGGCAGGGTTCGAGCGGCTGGTTAGTGCCCTGAAAGAGGCGGGTATTGGGCTGATTCTGGATATCGTGCCCAACCATATGTCCACCTCGCTGGAAAATCCCTGGTGGCGGGATGTGATTGAGTACGGCGAGCAGAGCCGTTACGCCCACCACTTCGATATCGACTGGTCGCGCCGCCTGACCCTGCCTTTCCTGGGGGATGATTTTGACAAGGTGGTGGCCCAGGGGGATATCACCATTCAGCGCGACCCCCATACTGGCCGCCCCGCGCTGGCCTATTTTGAAAACTTCTACCCCCTGACGCCTGCCAGCTGGGCAGGGCGCGAGGAAGAGGTACTGAGCCTGTCCGATCCCGGGGCCATTACCCGGCTTCATGAGCAGCAGCCCTGGCGGCTCAGCAGCTGGCGCGATGCGGCGTCAGATCTCTCCTGGCGGCGATTCTTTGAAATTACCGGCCTGGTCGGCGTTCGGGTCGAAGATCCCGCCGTTTTTGATGACTGCCATGCGCTGATTCTGGCCCTGGTCCGCTCTGGCGCGGTGGACGGGCTGCGGGTGGATCATGTGGACGGTCTGGCCGATCCAAAAGGTTATCTGGAGCGTCTGCGCCAGGAGGCGGGGGCGGAGTGCTACATCACCGTCGAGAAGATCCTCGGCAAAGGGGAGCATCTGCCTGCCGACTGGCCCATCTCGGGCACGACAGGATATGAATTTATCGCCTCGCTGGCGGAAGTGCTGGTGGATGATGAAAAGATGGATACCCTGCGTCAGGCCTGGGACGAGGTAGTGGGTAAAACCTCCGATCCTCATGCCGAACTGCGCGCTGCCCGCCGGCTGATGGTGGATCGTAATTTTGCCGGCGAGTTTGCCACCCTGTTAGGGCTGGCTAATGTTATCGCCCACGACGAGCCGCAGCAGCCCGACGAAGAGACGTTGCGCCATGCGCTGCGCGAGCTGCTGTTAGCCTTCCCGGTCTACCGCACTTACGGCACCGAAGCGGGGTTGCCTCCGGCGGATCTGCGCCTGTTGCAGCAGGTCATCGCTCAGGTCGATGCCGATGCGCAGGCGCTGGATCTGCTTACCCGAATCATGACCGGTGCGGTGGTGAATCAGGCCCAGGCGAACAGCTTCCGCACCCGCTTCCAGCAACTTACCGGGCCGTTAATGGCCAAATCAGTGGAAGATACTCTCTTTTTCCGCCAGAACATGGGGCTGGCGCTGAATGAAGTCGGCGCCGAACCGGTGCCGCGGGGCTTTTCACTGACCCGTTTTCATCAGGAGATGGCGACCCGTCGGGAACGCCAGCCCGATGCGCTCTCCGGCACCTCTACTCACGATACCAAGCGCGGGGAAGATGCCCGTGCTCGCCTCTATACTCTGACCGAAGCACCCACTCAGTGGGCCGAAGGCGTGGCGCGCTGGCGGCAGATGAACCAGACGCATGTTCGTTTCTTGAATGACGGGACGGCGCCGAAAGCCGCCGATACCTGGATGCTCTATCAGGCGCTGGCCGGCGTCTGGCCGCCTGCGCTGAGGCCGGACGATCACGACGGGCTGAAGGCGCTGGAGACGCGTTTCCTGGAGTTTGTGGAAAAAGCCCTGCGCGAAGCCAAGCTTCGTACCGACTGGGTGGATAGCAACGAAGCCTACGAAACGGTGGTGCTGGAGTATGCCCGCCATCTGCTCAGCGCCGAGAATCAGACCTTCTTAACGGATTTCTGCGATTCACTGCAGCCCTTTATTCGTGCCGGGCTGGTCAACAGCCTGAGCCAGACGCTGATCAAACTTACCGCACCCGGCGTACCGGACATCTACCAGGGCAGTGAAGCCCTTAATTTCAGCCTCGTCGACCCCGACAACCGCCGTGAGCCCGATTACCCCCGGCTGGCGCAGCAGCTACGCGACGCGGATCGGAACGTGTTCAACCAGGAAGCCAGCTGGCGCAGCGGACAGGTTAATCAGTTTGCAACCGCCACGTTGTTACGTCTACGTCAGGACAAACCGGCGCTCTTCCGCCGGGGTGACTATGTGGCGCTGATTACCCACGGCGAACAGGCAGAGAAGGCCATCGCCTTTGCCCGCACCGACGGCAACGACGCGGTGATTGTTGTCGCCCCCCGGCTGGTTTTTGCCGCGGCCAGCTATACCGGCGCCGCGTTATGGCCCCAGACTTCCGTCGCGTTGCCTGAGCCTCTGGCCGGACGCCGTTATCGGGATCTCTTTACAGAAGAGGTGTTCGCCCTTAACGACACCCTTGAATTAGCCTCTGCACAGTGGTGCTGGCGGGTACTGGTCGCCTGCGACTGAGCGTGTTACACATGGAGATAAGCATGCCAAACGGTAATCATTTCGACATTCAGGCAGGGTCCAGCCATCAGTTAGGGGCCAATTACGACGGAAAAGGGGTCAATTTTGCGATTTTTTCTGCACATGCCGAGCGCATTGAGCTCTGCCTGTACGATCCCAGCGGTAAAACGGAGATTGCCCGGCTGGAGCTACCCGAGTTCACCCACGAGGTGTGGCACGGCTATGTCCCGGATCTTCAGCCCGGTGCGCTGTATGGCTATCGCGTTTACGGCCCTTACGATCCTGAAAACGGGCACCGTTTTAATCCCAATAAACTCTTAATCGATCCCTATGCGCGGGAACTGGTGGGCGAGCTTCAGTGGGACCCGTCCCACTTCGCCTATGAGATGGGGCATGAAGATCTGGATCTGAGCTTCGATACCCGCGATAGCGCGCCGTTTACCCCTAAATGCCGGGTCATCGACCCCAACGCCTTCGACTGGCAGGATAATAATCGTCCGGCGGTGCCCTGGCCCCATACGGTGCTGTACGAAACCCACGTGAAAGGCTTTACCCAGCTTAACCCGGCCATTCCTGAGGCGCTGCGCGGCACGTTTGAAGGGATGGGGCATCAGGCCTCGGTCGACTACATCAAAAGTCTGGGCATTACCTCCGTTGAGCTGATGCCGGTGCACTGGTTCCCCCACGATCAACATCTGCTTGATAAAGGGCTGAAGAACTTCTGGGGCTATAACACCCTGGGCTTCTTCGCCCTGACGCCGCACTATTACGGCCCACGGGGAATACAGGGTTTTCGTGAGATGGTTCGCGCCTATCATGACGCGGGCATCGAGGTGATTCTGGATGTGGTTTATAACCATACCGCAGAGGGCAATGAACTGGGTCCAACGCTGTCGTTCAAGGGCATTGATAACTTCGCCTATTACCGCACGCTGCCGGATCAGCACCGCTATTACATTAATGACACCGGGACCGGTAATACCGTCAACACCTCGCACCCGCGGGTATTGCAGATGGTGATGGACTCCCTGCGCTACTGGGCGGATGCCATGCACATCGACGGTTTCCGTTTTGACCTGGGCACCATTCTGGGCCGCGAACCGCAGGGCTTTGACCCGCGTGGCGGCTTCTTTGACGCCATTATGCAGGATCCGCAGCTCTCTAAACTGAAGCTGATTGGTGAGCCCTGGGATATCGGCCCCGGCGGATATCAGGTTGGCGGCTTCCCGCCGGGCTGGGGGGAATGGAACGACAAATACCGCGATACGGTGCGTGAGTACTGGCGCGGGGATAATGTCTCTTCTGATTTTGCCGCTCGGCTACTGGGCTCCGGCGATCTGTACGATCAGCATGGTCGCCGCCCGTGGGCCAGCATCAACTTTGTTACGGCACACGACGGGTTTACCCTCAACGACCTGGTGTCGTATAACGACAAACACAACGAGGATAACGGCGAAGACAATAACGACGGCCACAACGATAACCGCTCCTGCAATTACGGTGCCGAAGGGCCGAGCGAAGACGAAGCCATTAATGCCGTACGCGAACAGCAAAAACGTAACTTCCTCACCTCGTTGTTTGTGTCGCATGGCACCCCGATGCTGCTGGCCGGGGATGAGTTTGGCCGCAGTCAGATGGGTAACAATAATGGTTACTGCCAGGACAGCGAGATCTCCTGGGTTCACTGGGAAAACCTGCCGCCGAGCGCCGATGCGTTGCGGGAATTTACCCGCAAGCTTATTCAGCTGCGCGCGGAGCAACCCTTATTACGCAGAGAAAACTGGCGCGACGGGCTGGAGATCCACTGGTTTAACCCGGACGGCGGGCCACAGCAGGATGAGCACTGGGATGCCAGCGCCACGCTCGGTGTCGTCATCAGCCGTCCGGATCTGCAGCGCGAAGAGGGCGTGTGGCACGATGTATTGATGCTGTTTAATCCGTTAACAGACGAGGTGACATTCCAGCTCCCGCACCTCGACGACAACGACTGGATGCTGCAACTGTCGACTGCCGGTGAAAACCCGTCATCACCGACGCAGGAAGACCAGACGGTCTGGCAACTGGCCGCTCGCAGTATCACCCTCTTTAGCAAATCCTGAAGCCTCCTGAGAGCCAGTTAACGCTGGCTCTGCTTTTCATCTCATTGATTCCTTGACGTTATGCTTGCTTTGAGTAGCATTCTCACCATCAATCACACAGCAAAGCAGAAACTACAAAAATGAAAAGCATCGATTTTGCCCGTAACGATCAGGATCTTTATCCTCTATTGCAGCAAGCAAGTGACCAGGAGAAGGCATTTCTGGCCGAGGTGATAGCGAGTAAGCGATCCGCCGATATCAGTAAAGAAGAACGTGACCCGTTAAAACTGACCATTGAGCTGCAAAGCATGGGAGGCGATACGGTGATGAATCTGTTCCGTCGACGCGGAGTGAATTACCGTGAAATCGTCTGCGATGTTGCGGAGAAAGTCGGTGCCAAAGTCGATCTGAAAAGCGACCTGATTAAAATCGAAGAGAAAATCGCCGAGAAAGTGATTGCCGATTATAAAGCCAAACTTTCTGATAGCGAACGTGAAGCCTTTGAACAGGTTTTGCGGGAAAGTCTGGACGACCAAAAAATGTTAACCGACGCCAAAAACGCCGCCGCCCGAAGCCTGCTGGGTATGACCCCGGCGCTCATGGCTGTCGGCACCTTTATTTTGCGTCGCGGTGTGGTTGCTGCGATACCGGTCGCCGGACAGTTTATTGGCGTGCTCACCGGCGTGGCGGGGGTGCTGTTTGCCTTCACCGGCACAGCCTACAGCGTGACCATTCCGGCGGTGCTGATTATTGGCAGTATTCGTTCACGTCTGGCTGCAGAAAACTATGCCAGTGAGATCGACCTATGATTTTTTCAGTGATTCTTGAACGTGCTCTACCGCTGACGGCAGACATTATTGCCCGTATTGAATCCGGGGAGCTAAAAATTCATGGCGGCACTATTCGCGATGTTGCAGGTAAGATCGTTAAACATCTTATCTTCCCGCAAGAAGGGCAGCCTGGTCAAAAAAGCCCGCTGGAGCAGCTTGAGAAACAGCTGGGCCAGAATCATGCAGAGGTAATGGAACAGCTCGCCAGTCAAACGGCTTCGCTTTCAGCGATAAATATCATGTCTGCGCAGCAGACGACTGAGACCCTCGGTCAACAGCTGGAAGAGATCAGCGAAAAAATTGACGCGCTGGATCACAAGGCCGAGCAGCTGCTGGATGAAGCCCGTTTTAGTAAGTTAATCAAAATCAGTGAGATTAAAAGCAGCGCACTGGCGGCTATTGAAGAGGCACTCTATGCCAACCAGAAGCAGAGCGATCATCAGTTCATTCGCCTGCATATTACCCCGCTGCGCCGGGCGCTGAACGATCTCGATACCCTGCTTAGAAGCATGCTCGACGGGCTCGATAACAAAGCGTTTATCGAGAATGTTCACTTTGTGATGCTGGTGGCGGATCTCAAGAACAAAGCTACCTTTGTGCTCTGCCAGACTCATATTCGTCTTGAAGAGGACGATATCGCCCAGGGATATTTTGCGCGTAACGCGGACTCGAATGCGCTGCTTCGCCATCGTCTGCAAGAGCTGAAAAAAACCGGAGCCCTCAGCCCCCATGTGATCAGTCGCGAAGCGCTGGATGTGCTGAAAACAGATGTCGTTAATTTTCGCCAGCTTGAAACACAGTCGGAGATGCTATCCAGTCAGAACACCCTGGCACTGGCGTTAAAAGTCCCTCAATGCCAACTGCTGAATAATCCTTTTGACGCTATTCGTATGCTGGATCCGGTTCCGGTGGGGCAAAAGGTCGGCTAACCCATGACCACCCTCTTAACCTTTTCGTTTACCCACCGGCCGCTGGTGCCTTTTGCCCATGACTACGCCCACGGAGAGAGTGAGCCCTGGCATGAGCATGAGTGCGCCCAGCTGCTGCATATCCTGAGCGGGGTGGTGCGGGTAGACACACCGCTCGGCAGTTGGGTGGTGCCGCCGGGGCGGGGGGTCTGGCTACCGGCCGGCACGCGGCATTCGCTGCGGATCACCGGACAGGTGGCGGCGAGAACGCTGTTTATCGATCCGCTGGCGCGGGCTGATTTCCCCGCCAGCTGTCAGATTGTGCAGGTTACGGCGTTGCTGCGGGAGTTGATTGTGGCCTCGCTCGATCTGGCGGAAGAGTATGCGCCCGGCAGCCGGGACGAGCGCATTTATGAACTTATTCTCGATGAAATACGCGGCATGTCGGTGCTGCCTTTTGGTCTGGCCGAACCGACCAGTGAGGTGTTGCGCCAGCTCTGCGCGCGTATGCGCGAGTCGCCTGCAGAAGACTGGAGCAGCAGCCGGGCAGCAAAACAGGTGAACATGAGTGAACGTACCCTGAACCGCCATTTCCAGCAGCAAACCCAGCTCACCTGGGGAGAGTGGGTGCGGCGGGCGAAACTGATGGAGGCGTTGATTCGGCTGGCGCAGGGGCAGGCGGTACTGACCGTCGCGCTGGAGCTGGGGTATGGCAGCCACAGCGCCTTTACGACCATGTTCCGCCGGGTGATGGGAATATCACCCAGCGACTATTTTCAGGATGGTTAATCGTCCAGCTGCGCTGCATTGAAGAACGCCTGCAGCGACGCGCGGGAGATGTCGCTATCTATCCCCACGCCCCAGCGGCTGCTGCCATCGGCAAACAGACAGCGAATATAGGCTACTGAGCGGCTGTCGCTGCGTTCCCCCAGGGTGTGCTCGTGGTAATCCTTAATCACCACCGGCTGCCTGATGAGCCCCGAGACAGCCTGGGCTGCGGCAGAGAGCAGGCCGTTGCCATATCCTTCTATTTTGCGCTGCTCGCCGGCCACCTGCAGCGTAGCATTTAGCTTTAACTGACCATTCTGCTGGCTTTCGCTTTTATACTCCTTCAGCGCCAGCGGGGGCTGCGGCACCAGCCGGTAACGGGTACGGAACAGTTGCCAGAGGGCGTTGAGCGTCATCTCCCGGCCATGGGCGTCGGTTTCACGCTGTACGTGCTGGCTAAAATCCTGCTGCAATGCGCGCGGGAGCTTCAGACCGTGATTCTGCTCAATCAGCCAGGCGCTGCCGCTTTTCCCGGACTGGCTGTTCACACGGATCACCGCTTCATAGCTGCAGCCAATATCCTGGGGATCGACCGGCAGGTAGGGCATTGCCCAGGGCTCACCGGGCTTACGCGCATCGAACCCTTTTTTGATCGCATCCTGATGCGAACCGGAAAACGCCGTATAAGCCAGGCTACCGGCCCACGGATGGCGAGGATGCACCGGCAACTGGTTGCATCGCTCTACGACCTCAACCACCTGTTTCATATCATCAAAGCGCAACCCCGGGGTGATCCCCTGGCTATAGAGATTCATCGCCAGGGTCACCAGGCAGACATTGCCGGTGCGTTCGCCGTTGCCAAACAGGCAGCCTTCCACGCGATCGGCTCCCGCCATGACCGCCAGCTCGGCGCAGGCGACGCCGGTTCCCCGGTCGTTATGCGGATGTACGCTAATGCAGACATCCTGGCGGCGGGAAAAATGGCGGCAGAAAAATTCAATCTGATCGGCGTAAACATTCGGGGTGCTCACTTCAACCGTCGCCGGCAGATTGATGATCATCGGGCGGTCGGACGATGGTTGCCAGATATCCGCCACCGCTTCACAAATCTCCAGCGCAAACTCCGGCTCGGTGAAGCAGAAGGTCTCAGGCGAGTATTCATATTGCCAGTGCGTTTCCGGGTGCTGTTCACACAGCTGGCGGATCTGGCGTGTTGAGCGAGTAGCAAGGGCGATGATGTCCGCTTTCTCCAGGCCGAAGACCAGCTCACGAAACAGCGGGGCAGTGGCGTTATAAAGATGCACCGTGGCCCGTTTCACCCCGCGCAGGGAGTCGAAGGTGCGCAGAATCAAATCTTCCCGAGCCTGGGTTAATACCTGAATGGTGACATCGTCCGGGATCAGATTCTCTTCAATCAGCTCACGGACGAAGTTGAAGTCAGTTTGCGACGCAGAAGGGAAAGCTACCTCAATCTCTTTGAAGCCGCAGGCCAGCAGTAATTGCCAGAACTGACGTTTGCGTTCGCTGTCCATGGGCTCAGCGAGTGCCTGGTTACCGTCGCGCAGATCCGTAGAGAGCCAGCGCGGGGCCTGGGTGATCTGCTGTGATGGCCAGCGGCGATCGGGCAGGTTAAGAGGCGGGAAGGGGCGATATTTCTGTTGCGGGTGACTCAGCATGATCATCTCCTGTGGTTTTCATTCCATTGTGCGCAGGAGAAAAGGGCGCTGCTTTAGCGCCCTGGACAGAGGATTGTGAGAACTGGACAACCGAAGGGCTAACTGCCCCAGCGGCTGCGTAAATAGCTAACGGCTTGCTGGGCCTGCGGTTGATTGAGGTTGTTTTCGCGAAAGAGGATCGTGCCGCTGATGCCAGGCATCGTGTCGTTCAGATCAAGCTGTTTACGCAGCTCCGGTACGCCGCCGTTGACCGTCCAGTCGGGCTCGTTACGCGACGGTTCGCCCACTTTATAGAGCGCCACGCCGATATAGAGCCGGGTTTTGGTCGGTTTAACTACCTCGGCCCACCATTTTGCCAGCACGTCGTAACGCGCGGCATCGCGGGAAAATGGCCAGTAGATCTGCGGGGCGATGTAATCCAGCAGCCCTTGCTGCACCCAGCGCCGCGTATCGGCAAAAGATTCATCATACGCGGCGGCTCCGCGCGTATCGGACCCGGCGGGATCGTGCGAACGGTTACGCCACACCCCGGCAGGGCTGACGCCGAACATCACGTTAGGGTTGATCTGCTTAATGGTACGCGACACCTGCGCAATCAGTTGCTGGGTGTTATCGCGGCGCCAGTCGGCTTTCGAGGCGAAGGCCTGGCCATATTGCTGCCAGGTTTGTGTATCGTTGAGGGTGGAGCTTTTGGTTTCAGTATAGAAGTAGTCATCGAATTGCACGCCGTCTACCGGATAGCGTTCCACCACTTCGGCCACGATGCTGGTGATCCAGTCCCGCGCTGCGGGTATGCCGGGGTCGAGCACCAGGCGGTCGCCGGAGGTGCGAACCCAGTCAGGATGCAGCACATACACGCTGGCCGGATTTTGCGGCAAGGTCCGGCTCAACGCCGTAATCGTGCCCGGTTTCGTATTGGTGGTAACCCGATACGGGTTGAACCACGCATGCACTTTGATTCCGCGCTTGTGCGCTTCATCGATCATAAACTTCAGGGGGTCGTAGCCCGGATCCTGGCCAATGGTGCCCGTCAGCATATCTGACCAGGGCAGAATTTGGGATGGCCACAGGGCGGTGCCGTCCGGTTTGACCTGGAAGAAGACGGTGTTGATGCCGAGGCTTTTGAGGTTGTCCAGCTTGGTGATTAATGCCTGCTGCTGCAGTCGTATACGCAGCGCGGGGCTGCTGACATTCACCGAGTTTACCGGCGGCCAGTCGAGACGAGAGACCGTGGCCAGCCAGACGCCACGCATCGGCTGATTATCCTGCTGACGTTGGTCTGGCACCGGCTGTTTTGCTACTGGCGGCAGCGGGGTGACCAACGATTTTGGCGGCTCAGAGGTACAGCTGGCTAACAAAAGGGCGCAGGCGAGCAGCATGCCCGACCGTGTAACGTCTCGCATCATGGCGTGTCAGCTCTTTGTATGGCGATTATTGGACCAGGGGCTGGCGGTGGGCGCCGGCGCGGATTCCGGTGCGGGTTCGTCGAGGCTATCGAGATACAGGGCTTCAACCTCTGCACGTGCCCACGGTGTGCGGCGTAAAAATTTCAGGCTGGATTTCACGCTCGGGTCGCTATTGAAACAATTAATCTTGATAAGCTGACCCAGCTTTTCCCAACCGTAGCGCGCCACCAGAGCGTTAATTTGCATCTCGAGGGTAACGCCGTGCAGAGGATCTTTCGAAATTTGTGCTGACATGCTGTGTCCGTTTGTTGTCATTTATCGCTAAGAAAGGTTACATCATTATCCGCCGGTTTTCTGCGTGTTTATCGCAGCCTGATAGCATGCCTGCATCTGATCCAGCGCCGCCTGGTTATCCAGCCCCCATTGGTACATCTGCTCTATAGGTTCGGCAAAGGTTCGGCCCAGCGGGGTAAGGCGATAATCCACTTTGGGCGGGATAACGTCATAGACGTGTCGGCTAATGAGTCCGCGCTGCTCCAGCTCTTTAAGCGTCTGAAAAAGCATCTTTTTTGAGATCCCCTGCAGACTGCGCTGCAGCTCGCCCGTGCGGGCGCGATCGTCCGGCCAGTGGTAGAGGGCGTGCAGCACCATGGTGCTCCATTTGACCGAGAAGAGATCCATTAACCGGCGCGGCGGTGAATCGGCGTAAAAAAACAGTTTTCCGTCTACCCAGGCGGGCATGGCGTGCTCCTCATTTATGGTCACCAAATGGTGACTACTATCAATTGTGAACCCGTTTACGTAAAGTCTGCCGCCTTCGATTGAGAAAAGCCAGTGCATTGCGAGGTGGCATGAAAGTTAAAGCGTTAGTTGCCCATGAGGCGACACAACCCCTGGTCTCCGGGAACATTACCCTGCGTCCCCTGCAAAAGCAGGACGTCAATATTGAAATTCTTTACTGCGGCGTCTGCCACTCCGACCTGCATATGGCGCGTAACGAGTGGGGCGTGAGCCGTTATCCGCTGGTTCCGGGTCACGAAATTGTTGGCCGCGTGGTGGCGACCGGCAGCAATGTGGATCGCTTGCGTCCGGGAGACATTGTCGGCGTAGGCGTGATGGTTGACTCCTGCCGCGAGTGCCATTTCTGTCAACAGCAGGAGGAGCAATACTGCGAGGCTGGCTTTACCGCAACCTATAACGGTATCGACAAGGTGACCGGTGAGAGCACCTGGGGCGGCTATGCCCAGAATGTGATTGTCGATCAGCATTTCGTGGTCAAAGTGCCGCAGAATCTGCTTCTGGCAGGGGTCGCGCCGCTGCTTTGCGCAGGCGTGACCGTCTGGTCTCCGCTGCGCCACTTCAACGTGAAGGCGGGCGATCGCGTAGGGGTGGTTGGTCTCGGCGGGCTGGGGCATATGGCGGTGAAACTGGCCAGCGCGCTGGGCGCGGAGGTCACGCTCTTCACCACCTCCCCGGAAAAGGGGGCGGATGCGAAAAGGCTGGGTGCGAAGCGGGTGGTGGTATCCCGCGATGCGGCGCAAATGGCCGAGGTGCAGAGCTCGCTCGATATCATTATTGATTGCGTCGCGGCCCCACACGATCTGAATCCCTTGCTCGCAACGCTGAAAACCAACGGACGACTGGTGCTGGTGGGCATTCCGGACAGTCCGCATCTCTCTCCGGATATCACGCCAATGGTTTTCCGACGCCTGAGCATTAGCGGCTCATCGATTGGCAGTATTAAAGAGACTCAGGAGATGCTCGATTTTTGCGGTGCTCACAACATTACCGCCGATATCGAGTTGATTACCGGTAACGAAGTCGAACAGGCGTTTAGTCGCATGCTGAAAGGCGATGTGCGCTACCGGTTTGTGATAGATATGCAGGGGACGCGCTGGTCAGCGAGTTAAGTTCTCTACTCAAAGCCAGCAGGCTCATGGTTTGCTGGCTTTTGTCATCTAAACCGTTAACGATTTTGCAGTGTAGCCATCTTCGCCAGCAGTCTGGCTTTGGCATTATCAATCGTATCGGCATTGGTTTTGGCTGATAACGTAGCGCGCGCTTTCTTACCGAGGAAGTAACTGATGCGCTCGGCGTTCGCTCCGGACGGGTGAGGCAGGCCGTCAAGCAGTTGCTCCGGTTTGAGCAGCCCGCGTGCTTGCAAATGCAGAAACACTTCCGTCACTTTAGGGCCAAGAGGAACGTACAGACATTCAGGCCCCAGCAGCGCAATCTCCTCAGCCAGATGGGTATCAATTTGCTGACGCATACTGGCGCGCTGCAACATGCCAGGCGAACCGCTGTAATTTTTCCCTTTGATAAACACCGGGTAGCGCAGCGCTGACGTGTAATGAACCAGGTGGCTGTGCGTTCCGAATAGCTGGGCGCAGCGCTCAATTTTCAGAATATCGGGCAGACCAATATGATCCAGCATAGCGATAAGATTACTGCGCATTGGACCGGCGAAGCTGCCCGTCTCTTTTGCCGCTTTTCTCGCCTGCTCGACGGTGGCTCCCATCCGTAAATGGCGCTGCGCCTCTTCCAGCGCCCGGCTGGCCTGTTGTAAACCTGGCGTAATGCCGCACAAGACGATTTTTGCCTGGGTATTAATGTAGTCAAAGGGGGCATAAAAGGTGGTGATATCGCCTTCGGTCGTCAGCAATAGCTCCCCTGGCAGCGTTTTGGTGAAGTCATGCGTTAACGTGGTTAACAGACCGCTGAACTGCTCTAGTTTCATGATAGTGTTTCTTAATATACTGAGTGTGAGCGGAGCTTAGCGTGCGTACTTAGGAGATTAAAGAACAATTTACGCCATCAGATTGGCTATTTTTACGCGTCCGTAAACGCCGTTCCATGCCTGAAAAGCAGACCAGGGAGGGATAATATGGCGGGACATATCGATTTGGGCCATTAAACGGTTATCAAATTGTTGCGCATGTGATAATAAGTCTGAGATACATTAATAAATGGGTAAGGGAAGATGTCGCAGAACAAAATAGCAAAAAAGGTCCAGAATCTTCAGTCATCGGCAATCCGTGAGTTATTGAAGCACAGCAAAATGGAAGGGGTCATCTCTCTCGGCGGCGGCATTCCTAATCCGGAACTGTTCGATCGCGAAGGATTAGAGATGGCCATGGAGAAGGTGCTCTCCAGCGCCTGGAAAGAGGCCTTCCAGTATGGTTTGAGCGAAGGGAGCCCGGAATTGCGCGGCGCCATTTGCCAGCTGCTGGGGGAGCGCGCCATTCACTGCGATATCGATGATGTGGTGGTGACCTCTGGCTCTCAGCAGTCACTGGATCTGTTGGCGCGTGCTTTGATCGATCCGGGTGATATCGTAGTGGTTGAACGCCCGACATACCTGGCGGCACTGCAGGTTATGCAGCTGGCCGAAGCAAACCTGATGTCTGTTGGAACCGACGGCGACGGGATGATTATCGACGAGCTGGAAGCGCTGGTGAAAACCACCCAAATCAAAGCCGTCTATATCGTTCCCACCTTTGGCAACCCGGGCGGGGTGACGCTGGCTGAGCATCGCCGTAAACAGCTGGTGGCGCTGTCTAAACGCTATGATTTTGTGATTATTGAAGACGATCCCTACTGCGAGATTAACTTTACCGATAACACTTTCAAGCCTCTGAAAGCCTGGGCTGAAGAGATGGATAACAGCGATAACGTCATCTATACCTCTACCTTCTCAAAAATCCTCGCGCCTGGCGCACGGGTGGGTTGGCTGGTGGTGCCGGCCTGGATTAAACGGCAGGTGGTGAACCTGAAACAGGCGACGGATCTGCATACCAGTACCTTGTCCCAATCCCTCACTTATCATTATCTGGAAAGTGGTCGTCTGCCAGGGCAAATTGCGCTGATCCGCAAAGCCTATAAGCATAAATGCGAGACGCTGTGCCAGCTGGTTGAACGCGAGCTGGGCGATCATCTGACCTTCCATAAACCCATGGGCGGGATGTTCTTATGGGCGAAATTCAAATACGAGATGAATACCACGGAATGGCTGAAAACGACCCTCAACAACGGCGTGGTGTACGTGCCGGGCGAGTTCTTCTACTGTAATGAACCGGACCACAGTACCTTACGCATGTCTTATGTCAGCGTGACCGATGAAAACCTGCAGGAAGCGGTGCGTCGCCTGAAAGCCTCGCTGCCGGGTTAAGTTACCCATGAAATATGCCGCATACGCCTTAGCGCATGCGGCATTGCTCATTAAAGGGCAGGGCGATCAGCCCCGTATAAAGGCGAGAAGATCCTGATTGATGCTTTCCGCATGAGTGGTGTGCATACCGTGCGGATAGCCAGGATAAACTTTCAGCGTGCTGTCAGAGACAAGTTTCTCCTGAAGCAGGCTGGCGTTTTTATAGGGGACCACCTGATCGTCATCACCCTGAAGAATGAGAGTGGGTACGGTTATCGCCTTCAGATCTTCGGTCTGATCGGTTTCTGAAAACGCTTTAATGCCTTCATAGTGCGCTTTTGCGCTGCCCATCATTCCCTGACGCCACCAGTTCTGAATAGTGCCATGAGAGATGTCGGCGCCGTCGCGGTTGAATCCGTAGAACGGACCCGAGGCGACATCCAGGTAAAACTGCGCCCGGTTAGCTGCCAGCCCTTGCCGGAAACCATCGAAGACCTCCAGCGGCGTACCGCCCGGATTATCTGGCGTTTGCACCATAAGTGGCGGAACCGCACTGATCAGCACGGCCTTCGCGACGCGCCCCTGTGGCTGACCATATTGTGCGACATAGCGCGCCACCTGGCCGCCACCGGTGGAGTGGCCGACATGCACCACATTGTGCAGATCCAGATGTTCAACCACCGCCGAGACATCCGCTGCATAGTGATCCATATCATGCCCGTCGCTGACCTGACTGGAACGCCCATGGCCACGACGGTCGGACGCGATCACGCGAAAGCCTTCGGATAAAAAGAAGAGCATCTGATTATCCCAGTCATCGGCGCTGAGTGGCCAACCGTGATGGAAAAAGATGGGCTGTGCATCTTTAGGACCCCAGTCTTTGAAGAAGATACTGACATTATCTTTTGTCGTCACAAATGACATGATTGACCTCTCGCGAAATGAATAAAAGTCGGGATGGATGTTGCGCTGGTGAACAGGCAATCGGATGGCGATAACATGCCGTGTTGAAGTGTAGTGTAGCGAAGCAGTACCTGCATTCAAGGGTGAGAAAGGGAAGGGGAATAATGTGGCAAACACTGTGCACTGTATATAAATACAGTGCTGCGTAAAAATTCGCTGATGGCTTAGTTTTCTTATTGGGGATGAACGAGCAAACGCATGAAGAGGACGGGGATGAGGTCAGTTAGTTGGGGAACAGAGGTCAGGGAATCTAAAGCTGAGTACGTAATTACTTCATTTAACATAATATACATTATGCGCATCAATGGATTATAAGCTCAATTCTACGGTATTTGTATGGCTGATTGCTGTGGCCGGCTTCGGCACACACATCTCATCTTTGACTCAGCTGCGTTGGTCTGTTGCACGGGACTCTATGATTGTTGCCACAACCGCCGCTTAGCGACGTTTTCCTTCTCATCACCGGCATTATCTTTTTGACGTATCCAGGCCGACGTACAAACCGTTTCGCCAACGCTCTACTCACTCAGTTACCCAGTTACTCAGTTACTCAGTTACTCAGTTACTCAGTCACTCAGTCACTCAGTCTCAGCGCCACACAGACATAAAAAAAGCCGCAAGCGGTTTCCCACTTACGGCGTCGTTATTAGCGATGAGATACTCTGGCGATCAGGCTGCTTTCACTGCCCTGATTTTCTTACTGCCGGCCACATCAGACTCTGCGGTCTCATCTGGCGTTGCGCTTGTGGCACTATTTGATTCAGGGAGCTTACTGGTACGCAGAATATGCTGCACGGCCTCTTTCTGCTCGGCGAGATACAGACCCAGATTTTCAGCCTGTGTTTCATCCATCTGCATATCGCTTTGCAGCAGCCAGTCGGTGAACGCATCTGCCATATCAAGCAGTTTGTCGTAAGCGTCCGCCTCTTTCTTACTGGCAAATGTCATTTTCTCTTCACCTTTTCTTACGACTACAAATTTTGTTTCAACAGCCATTTCACGCCTCCCACTGTATTTATATACAGTATAACAGTTCCGGAATGGTGTTGCAGCCGGAATGTTGTTTATTTGTACTCCCCAGGCCAACCCCGCTGGCGCGCTATGCGCCATCAGCTTCTGGTGTCCCCTGGTGAAACCTTAGCTGCCATTGCCCATCATCACCGCATATCCAGCATGATGTGCGAAGAGCGCGTCTGCTGCCATCGGGGCTGAAGGTTCGGTAATGCAATAGAGCGACATTCTCTTTTAAGGAGATCAGCTGGAAATCGCTACTCTGAATCAGCGTGGTGGCGTCTTCGTGCGTCAGCGCTTCAATGGTTTCCGTGCGGCTAACCCATACACCGGAACGTGTAATCTCCCTGAACTCATGATGAAGGATCTTTTCCAGCCATTCGCCATCCTTTCGCCGGACGTTATGAAGTGAACATTCAAGCTCTGTTAATTGTTCAAGAAGTGTCACTGCGGCCAACCTCGCAGACGGATTAATTCCTGGGCCTATTCAACCACATAAGAGGCCGCACCGCTACGCACGGCGGCCACGCGCCCAGTAAGCCAAAAAGCTGATCGTTTCTTTCGACACGTTGCGTTCACCAATAAGGTAACGTCGAAGATGTTTAACCGTCGTGGATTCTGCTGCTACCCAACCGTGGAAGCGGTTATCGCTTTCGGCGCGATCCCACAGTAATTCGCCCTCTTCTTCTTCTTGCACTTCCTGGCAGCGGGTCAGCGCATAGTCAGGCAACATCACATGCTGTTTTACCGCCTGGAGTAGCGCCTCGCCGTAGCTGGCACCGGTCAGTTCACGCGCTAACCAGTGCACTTCTGCAAAAGGCCAGGCGCTGAGATCGCTACAATCGCCCTGCTTCGGCACTTCAAGGAATAGCTGAATCTGAGGCGGCGTATCGCGATGGGCCACCTGTTCCAGAATACCCTTCACTGCGGGCAACGCCGTTTCGTCCGCAATAATCAGCCCCCGTTCGGCTTCTGGATGGGGATTCCACTCAAACCCACCGCTATCTTCTGGGTAATCACGGTTTGGCGCCACCATCTGCAGCGCATCGCCCGGCTGTGCGCCCATCGCCCAGGCAGATGCCGGGCCATCAGTCCCGTGCATGACAAACTCTACCTCCGCTTCCCCGGCCTCAACATCGACGCGACGCAGTGTATAAGTGCGCAGTACAGGACGATACTCTTCAGGCAGTGCCTTCGTCTGTTCCCACCAGGAACCGTCGGGCGTTAACGCCGACGGGGTGCCATTCAGCGACGGGAAAAGCAGCTTAATACGCTGATCCGGCGCATCTATTTTCATATGACGCACCTCGTCACCCCTAAACACGCAGCGCAGCATCGAGGGGGAAAGCCTCTCTTTTCGCGCCAGCACAACGTTGAATAAGCGATAACTTTGAACAGCCGACATAACACCGCCTTACAGCCATAACGAACAGTTAGAGAGACCGATAGTAGCAAACGGAAATGATAATGAGAATGCTTATTACCGCCCCGAAACGGGTGAGGAAATTCAGGATCGAAAGACTATCCTTTAGGGAGGCATGACTAAAAAAAGGCGTTCCTCTATGACGGATAAAGCTCAGAAGCTCGATGCTGGCGCATGGTTATCCCTGCCAGATCTTAAAAACGGCAATTTCGACGGTACGGTGTTTCGTACTCAGGTTTCTGTCCTGCGCTATACCCAGGAAGCGTATGGCGCCGGGCCATCACTGCACGTCCACACCTACCCGGAAATCTTCGTCATCCTTAGCGGAACAGCGCTGTTTAAAATCGGCGAAGAGGTTATTGAAGCGCAAAGCGGCGACGTCCTCTTCGGCCCGGCCAACGTGCCGCATAAGTTCAAGAATACCGGTTCCAGTCCCCTGGAGACTCTGGATATCCATCTAAGTGAAAAGTGGACTCAGGAAGACCTGCCGGATGACGATCCCGACTGGTAGGTCTGTTGGCCTGCCGAAGCAGGCCCTGCGGCTTACTGTAAGGCGTCAAGAATGCGGTACGCGGCCCGAATACGCACAGGATTCGGGTAGTTTTTATTGGCCAGCATCACGATACCGATCTCCTTTTCCGGGATAAAGGCGATATAGCTACCAAATCCGCCGGTAGCCCCGGTTTTGTGCACCCAGGAGGCGCTCACGGGCGGTGTCGGCGGCGTGATTTTCTCTACGCTCTGCGGCGACAGCGCGTAGGTATTGGCGCTGCCCTCCTCCAGCGTGCGTTCGCTGACCGGCCAGTCAAGCATCTCCCAGCCCAGCCCCTGATACATTGCGCCTGCTTGCCAGTAGCGTGACTGGGCTAGCGTCATGCCTTGTTTAAGCGACTGCACTTTTATTCCAGCGGGCTGCATATTGGCCTGTAGCCATGCCGCCATATCGACAATGGTGGTTTTCACGCCGTAAGCCTCGGCATCCAGCATGCCCGGCGACACATGAACAGGTTTTCCGTCGCGATAGCCCCAGGCGTAGTGCTGTTTTTCACTCGGTGGAACCTGAAGCCAGGTATGATTTAACTGCAGGGGTTTAAGTACCCGGTCACCCAGCGCCTTCTCAAAACTCAAACGTGACGGTGTCACGGCAAGTGCACCGAAAAGGCCAATACTGCTGTTAGCGTATAAGCGTTTCGTACCCGGTGCCCACTGCGGCTGCCATTGCTGATAGAAATTTGCAAGCGACGTCCGATCGGTAACATCGTCCGGCACTTGCAGGGGTAAGCCCCCTGCAGTATAGGTGGCCAGATGCAGCAGCGTGATCCCTTCCCACTGTTTGCCCGACAATGCGGACCAATACCGGCTGGCGGGATCGTCCAGGGCTACCTCTCCCAGCGCCACCGCCTCGCCGCCCAGCACGCCGGTAAAGGTTTTGCTTACCGAACCCAGTTCAAACAGGCTTTGTCGATTGACCTCTTTGTTACCCGCGACATCGGCCAGCCCCCAGGTGAAATAGTAAGGTTTTCCCTGATAAATCACCGCAACGGCCATACCCGGTATCGCCTCTTCTTTCATCAGCGCGGTGATGACCGGCGTGACCACGTCGGCAATATTTGTGGGGCTGGTAGTAGCTGCCAGAGAGGAGCCAGACAGTAAAACCAACAGAGAACAGAGGGCGATTTTCTTCATTGCGGTTATCTTCTTTCAGGGGCGATCGCTTCATCATCGCGTTAAGTAAAATGGCTTCTGAATAAACAGAAATAGCACGGCAGAGAGAGGAATTATCATATTCTGCCCCGCGCATTATAAGCCTAAAATCAGGTACTTTCGTGCCACCAGCCCGGTAATGCTTCATACCTGAACAGACTCTCTGCGGGTGAAGAGAATCTAAGGTTAACCTGCAGACTTATCCCCGCTAAGGGATAATTCATTACTTATCCGCTGTAAGGGATAATCCATTTACCAGACGCTGATGCAGTCGCAGCACCCCGGCGGTAATGGTTTTAGCTACCCTGCTGGAGAAACCAGCCGGAAGCGCATCGTTCACGCGACGCAGCGCATCAGGAACTTGTTGGGCGAAGGTTTGCATGATCCTCTCCATCTCGCTTTGTGCAAACCCCACTTCTTTTGCCAGCGCAAAAAAATGACGCGGATAAATACGATCGATAGCGTTCTTTCGCCCTCTGGAAGCCTTGAGCCCCATCGCCAGCTTCAGGTCGCTGATGTGCAGACCCGCCCCGCCGAGCAGCGGATAAGCTGAAAGAATGTCGTAAAACGGGGTTAGACGGTAACTGCCGCCAGGCTGGATGAACACCGAGAAGTTTTTGGCGTGCCCGTCCGTCGCGGCCAGAAGCCATTGAAAGAGCTGAAACTGCATAAAGTGATAGCGATCCTGTAAGGCTTCACTCGATCCCAGCAAAAACGACATAATCGGCAAAATACCGGGCCCGTCGTCGGATTCATACTTCACCGAAGAGGGTAAACCAAAGGCCTGACACATATCCTCCTGCGGCAATCGCAACAACATCGTGCGATCGGCGTTCCAGCGGCGGTCAAAACGTTTCACTGCCAGCGCCCGAATCTGCCCTGCGGTAATAATGGTGGCGTCAGGAACCGCCAGGCCCAGCGCCCTGGCAAAGGCCAGACAGAAATATTCGTTATCCACGCTGTCGCGAAGATCCAGGGTGGCATTGGGTTGTCTGATCTCCCCGATGGGCAGCTTAATAATATGGTTGGTGGGGGTTATCCCCTTCGGAATGCACCACGCGTCGTTAATCTGTAACAGCGCCGTCTTTTCCTGGGCACCCGCCACTGAAATACGAAAATCGTTCTCGTCTTTAATCATGCCAAGCGGAATATCGGCCTGATAAGCAGAGAGCACCTTTTCGAGCCGGGGTTCATCCAGCGCCTCCCAGCGCATGATCGGGACAGAGATGATCGCATCCGGGGGCAGCAAGGTCACGGCACCGACGCTGTCGCGGCCCACTTCCGCCAGCAGATCGAAGGGCTGTTTTGAGCGCGCCTGATAACGTTTAACAATGCGATCCCGCACGACAGCGCTATCCGGCAACAGGTTGTCAAAGAAATTGAAGACCGCATCAGAGGTGAGCGTGCCGGTCTGCAAGGGGAGCGACAGCGAGATGGGCCTGGCGTGGCGGTTATAGAGCCACTCACGATCATATTTAAAGGTATGCGCGCCGTTAGGGAGCTTTGTTAGCTCACCAACTCGCTCATTATTCATCCACGTCACGAGCTTAGGCATTACCACTCTACATCCTGATGCTGAATAGAGGTGCTATCCTCGACCGTTTCACCCTTATCATATAGCACCATCGTTAACTCCAGCGCCTGTAATAGCTTGAAGAAAGTGGTCAGGGTGATGTTGTCGGGGTTGTTTTCAAAATTCGACACCGTGGCTTGCTTGATACCAATCTTTCGGGCCAGTTCACTCTGGGTCCAGTTATTCTTCTGACGCGTTAATTTCAGGTAATTTGCCAGCTGCACGGGGCTGTAGATCATGGGTGGTTTCATATCACTCTCAGGATGGCGGTGAATATCCCCTACAAGGGATATAGACAGATTTATCCCTTATCGGGGATAAAGTCAAGCCACTGCTGGCCCGGAGGGGGCCAGCGGAAGGTGAAAGCACATAAGATGACGAGTTAAAACAGAACGGAATAGTTCAGGCCGAAGGTTCTGCCACGCCCTTTATAGGTATAGAGGCCGGCATCGCCGTAGGTCGGGCTATAGAGACCCGGCGCACGCTGCCCCCACGTGGTGGTGTAATCTTTATCGAGCAGGTTTTCGACGCTGAAGCTCAGCTTACCCAACGGAAGTTCGTAGCTGCCCAGTAAGTCGACCGTGTTATAGCCGTCGATCTTTTTACCGGCTTCGTCCGACACGTCAAACGTCTGTGTGCTCTGCACGCGCAGACTCAGGGGACCCGGCGCCCAGGTAAGCCACGCGCTCACTTTCGACGGGCTGGCGCTATCGACGGTGAGCTTCTGCCACTGTCCATCCACCTGCGTTTCTGATTTGATGGCGTTGAAATTGGTACCGGTACTCCATGCGCTGTCCGGGAAGAAGTAGTCAACCTGCCCTTCAATGCCATAGATCCGGCGCTTGTCGTCCTCAATATTAATGGTCATATCCGTCTTATTAATATTGATCGTTTTATCAGACAGCGAGTAATAGGCCGCAATCTGCGTACGCAGGTTATCGCCGTTATAACGCCACCCCAGTTCGTAGGCGTTGACTTTAATACCATCGAGTCTGGAGTCGTTGACGTTCACGCTATCGATCAGACGATAATGACCGTCCACCAGCTGATAACGGCCAGAGCCGTAGTACTTCGCCAGATCGGGAATTTCGAATCCCTGAGAGAAGTTGAACCACACCTGTTGGCGTTCCGTCACACGCCCCAGAATACCGGCGTTAAACAGCAGGTTGTTATAGCTGGTCTCTCCTCCAGGTACGGCATCGGCAGAGAGGGCATCCCCCCGGGCAATGGCCTGCTGTTGGTTATACCCCACAAAGTCATCGACTTTGTTTTGTGTGTACTGATAGCGCACGCCGCCGCTGAGCGTAATGGCACGAATGTCGTAGCTGGATTGCAGGAACGGCGCCAGGTTGGTAATGCTGTAGCTCGGATAACGCCCCACCCGGTACGCATTCTGCAGATCCATCCCCCCACTCTGCGCGGCCTTCGTCAGGTCGAAGAACTGCTGATTGGCATCAAAGGTCTCATGGTCTGCGTCCACCCCATACGTCAGGGTCAGGTCGTCAACAGGCTGACTGTTGAGCGTCAATTTGCCGCCCCAGTAATCGGTATTCTGCTGAGAGGCGCCAATGCTCCCCACGCTGCCGCCCGCAAGCGTCGGGAAAGGATAAAAGGTCAGTTTTTCGTCACGGTAGTAGATCTGCGCAACCAGATCCTGGCCCAGAAAATCGGTATTGGAGTACTGGAGGTTGATCAAATGCCGCTCGGTGCCTGGCAGACGATCGGCGTCGAGGTTGCCCGAGTTATAAGCTTTACCTTGCCCGGTAACGGCAGAGAAGTTCTCACCAAGATAGAGACCGTGTTTACCGTCCGACTCGCTTTTGTAGTACTGGGTCGTGAGCTGAATCTGCTGATGGTCGTCAATATCCAGCGTACCGGTGCCCATCACGTCAAGACGGTCTGAATACTGCAGCCCCGTCTGGGTGTTATCAATAATGACTTCGTCACCGTGGCCATCGTACCAGCCACCATAGCGCTGATACGCCACAGAGAGTCGACCGGAAGCGCGGTCTGTGCCACCGCTTACCGCGGCCGCCACGTTTTCATCATGATCGTTATGGCTGTTAAATCCGCTTTTTATCCCAGTCTGCAGTTCAACTTCTCTCTCCGACTGCCCTTTTTTCGTGACAATGTTAATCAGGCCACCGGTACTTCCGCCGCCGTACAGCGCTGTGGCCCCCGAGATAACCTCAATACGTGAGACATTAAATGGATCGATCGCGTCAAGCTGTCGGCTGTCGCTACGCGAAGAGTTAAGCCGAACCCCGTCCACCATCACCATCATGGAACGACCACGCATATTCATGCCGTAATTCGTTCGTCCCTGGCTACTGACATCCATACCGGGAATTAGCTGGGCAAGAACCTCTTTCAGCTCTTTCCCGCCCTGAACCTGCTGCTCAATCTCAGACTGTTCAATTACCCAGGTGGTTTGTGCCATTTCCGCCACGCTACGGTGCGAACGGCTGGCCGAGACAACGAGCTCGTCCTCTTCGGCGGCTGCCGCCCAGGCTGGGGTGGATAAAAGAGCAAGCAGGCATGGATTAAGAGCCCATAAAAAGTGACGCTGCATGGGTGTAACGTTTCCTGTAGGTGGAGGTTAAACGTAACGCAGGCCGTACGATGAAGCTTTATCGCGCAAAAACAGGGGGTAAGAATCGTATTCAGCCTGCGGGCTTTGTTCGAAACGATTCTCGTTATGATATTTATTTCTGTTACTTAAACAATGCGGAATGTAATAATTCATTAACAGGAAGGCAGTAAGTCTTTCTTTAACGGCTTGATTATTTGGAACAACATCCACTCCCTACCTTTTTTTTGCCCATTCATTAAACAGGGTTAATCTCTGGCTGGAGAGGTTAATGACGATTTAAGGGTATCGATAAAGGTGGTCACTCGCAGCGGAAGGAAACGTGTGGTGGGCAGTACCGCCCAGATGGAGAGCGACTGCGGACGCACATCCGCCAGAACGATCTCGACCAGCGTGCCGTCGTTGAGCTCCTTTAATACATCCCAGCGGGTCAACTGTACCAACCCCAACCCCTGTACGCAGAGTTCGCGCACCCCTTCTACGTTATCGGAGCTGAAACGCCCTTCTACGGCGGCGCTTATAATCTCGCCATCACGCTCAAATACCCATTGCGGCACGCTGGTCAGACGTAAGCAGTTATGTTCCGCCAGGTCGGCCAGGGTTTGGGGATGACCGAAGGCGTGCAGATACGCCGGCGAGGCGCAGACAATGCGGGGGTTATCACAAATCTTACGTGCAATCAGGTTCGAGTCTTTCAGCGGAGCAATTCGGATCGCCACATCAATACCCCTGCCGACAATATCCACCACGTCTTCTCCGAGCTGCAGATCAATATTGAGCTTCGGATTCGCCGCAAGTAACCCGGGCACCAGCGGCAATATATTACGCCGCCCAAAGCCGGTGGGCGCCGTGATCCGTAACAGTCCGGAAGCCCCCTGTGTAGTGGGAGAAAAGAGCGCTTTCGCCCCCGCTTCGGCATCCACCAGCGCCCGGGCATAGGGCAAAAACTCCATCCCTTCCTGGGTTAACGACACCGAACGGGTTGTGCGTTGCAGTAGCCGGGTGCCCAGTTCCTGTTCCAGAGAGGCCAGCCTGCGTGAGACGGCCATCGGCGTAACATCCAGCCGCTTCGCAGCCTGCGTCAGGCTACGGGTTTCGGTGATCGCCAGAAACAGCGAGACATCCTGAAGATTCATAGTAACTCCGTGATGGCGATTATAACGATAAATGATATACAGCCTTATCATTTTGCCCGGTTTATAGCGTATTCGTCAGTGATTATAGTGCGTAAAAGAGTTAAAACTGACAGGACTTTTATGAACAGTTCCCCCCTTCTTATCCCTGGCCGCATTGGGCATGTCGCGCTAAAAAACCGCCTTGTGGTGGCCCCCATGACTCGCGTCACCGCAACCGTCGATGGGCATGCCACGGAAAGGATGAAGTCGTACTATCAGGATTTTGCGCGCGGCGGCTTCGGGCTGGTGATCTCCGAGGGGATCTATATCGATCGGGCATGGTCACAAACCTATGCCTTCCAGGCGGGGCTAACCAGCCCGCAGCAGGCGGCCGCCTGGCGTAGCGTCACCGACGCCGTGCACCGTCAGCAGGGTAAAATCTTCGCGCAGATCCAGCATGCGGGCGCCCTCTCACAGGGAAACCACTATCTGAGCGGTACCGTGGCCCCGTCGGCTATTCGCCCGGTCGGTCAACAGATGGCCTTCTACCGGGGTGAAGGTGAATACCCTGTTCCACGCGCACTCAATGAAGCCGAGATCGGCGCCATTATCGACAGCTTCTCCGATGCCGCCAGCTACGCCGTGAACGTTGCCGGATTTGATGGCGTGGAGATCCACGGCGCTAACGGGTATCTTCTCGATCAGTTCTTCACCGACTATACCAATACGCGCAACGACCGCTGGGGTGGCGATATCGCCGGGCGGTTGCGTCTGAGCCTGGACGTGATCGCGTCGGTACGTGCTCGTGTAGGCGCAGATGTGGTTGTCGGCATACGTCTCTCTCAGGGCAAGGTTAACGACTTTTTCCATAAATGGGCTAATGGCGAAGAGGATGCGCGCACCGTGTTTACGTTGCTGGCGCACTCGGGCATTGATTACCTGCATCTCACCGAGCACGAAGCCTGGCAGCCGGCCTTCCCGGACAACCCGCTCTCGCTGGTGGAACTGGCGCGTAAATACGCCCCACAGTTGACGCTAATGGCGAACGGCAGTTTGCATGATAAGGCGCGAGCGGAAGAAGTCATGGGAATGGGGGCTGATTTTATCTCCCTGGGCCGGGGTGCCCTGGCCAATCATGACTGGCCAAACCGTATTGCCGCGGGTACGACACCGCGTGATTTTGATAACGCGATTCTTTCACCCATTGCGGATATTAAAGAGAGCGAGCTGGTGGTCTGATAACACCCCGCGCAGCCCGGATTCTGTCCGGGCTCAGATCTTCAGTTCGGGTACCAGCGCATCTTTGCGCTTCATGCACGCAGTCCAGGCATTGCCCGGCGTCCCGTTATCCATCACCGGTGATGAACGGGAATCCACCGTACGCGGCGGCAATCCATCCCCCATATCATAATCCACGGTCGTTGCTGTGCTGTCGGCCGTTTGCCCCTCGGTGGAGAGCTCCATCGTGTGTGCTTTCACCTCTTCCGAGCAGACGCGGGCCGCCTCTTTGATTTGCTGATACTTCTGCTCCTGCGGGGTCAGTGGGCTGCTGGAGCAGCCACCCAACAGCAGGCAAGCGAGCGACACAATACGTATTGTTTTGATCATCATGCACTCCAGTAACTCCAGTCATTACTCTCTGAATAATAGGCCATGGCGTGCCGATACGCCTGAAAGGCCCAAAACCCACAAAACTTCTGGGTTAATTCGCGCATTGCCTGGCGCCTGTGTCCGGTAGGATCACCGGACTGTAAGCCATAGAAAAGACTGGAAAATGAGTGACCTGAGCACCGATTTTTTGCAGCAACTGGATTCTCTGCCGCCAGAGGCCGTTCCAGAAGTGAATTTCTTTACCGCAGGCGGTTCGGGATATCTGGAAAACCCCACCTCGGATCTGCTGGCATTGTTTATGGGGGAAAACGCGGGGGTGCCGCCCTGGTTGTTAAACGCATTTCTACATTGCCTGAACATCGGCAACGAGGGCGACGCGCTGGATACCACGTCTCTTGAGGTCAGCCGGGAGGTCATAACAGAAGACGGCAAGTTTCTCGATCTGCTGATTTATCATCAGGATTTTATTATCGGCATTGAGCATAAAACCTTTTCCGCCATTAATAACCCTTTTGCTAGCTACCAGCAGTTGCTTGAAAGCTGTGTGGACAATGGGCAGCCAATCTATACCTGCATTGTGAAGCCAGACGCTAACCGCTGTCCGCCACAGGCAGGCTGGCCATTTATCAACTACTCCACGCTGGTAGACGCGGCCCGAAACCGTCTGGGACACGACCAGGCGCGCCTCCCTTTCAGCAAGTGGCATGTTTTCTACACCGAATTTTTAAACCATCTTTATGCGCTAAGTGGAAAGGAACCTGAGCAGATCATGAATAACGACAAGCAGACCTTCGTGACGGAAAACTTTCAGCAGTTACTGAAAGCCAACGCGCTATTAGCGGAGTTTGAGGCGGCAATGATTGAAACCGCTAAGCTGACGATGGCAGAGATCTTCCCCGATAAGAATTGTCGCCACCGGGTGAATAACTGGGAGGGCGATTACAAGGCGATTCATCTCTATCCGGAAGGCTGGGGAAATGAAACCAGCTGGGTGACGCTGGTCTACTATCCGGCGGAAAATGGCCAGACCATGAAGTTCTACGTCAACGGAATAGTGAACGTGGCGGATTGTCCGGAGCTGGCCACCCTGCATCAGGCGATTGAGGAAAACAAATATTCTGCGCTGTTCCTCCCCGCCGCCAACAAAGATGATGAAGAGATCCTGTTGTCGCGCAGCGGCAAAGAGTTAACGATCTCCTTCGGCACGCCGAACGGTACGCTGGAGGAAAGCCGACAGCTATTGAAAGAGATGGCGCTGTTTATTGAGGGCTCGTTAACAGAGAACGCGTTTGTCGTTGAACTGCCCCGCTAACCTTTTCCAGTAGAGTCAACGCAAAGCAGAAGTGACACCTTTTTGCCATTCAAAAGGTCATGCGTTAAATCGGGTTGCTGACAGAATTAATTGCAGTGTCCAGGGCGAGCTTCGCATAAAGCCTGTATAGCGTTTGCTATACATCAGTGCTAAGCTGTGTATATCATTTGCTATACAAAGGAGGAAGTATGAAATCTGATGTTCAGCTTAATATCCGGGCAAAAGAAGCGCAGCGAGCCCTGATTGATGCTGCCGCTGAGATTCTCCATAAATCACGCACCGATTTTATCCTGGAGATGGCCTGCCAGGCAGCTGAGAACGTCATCCTTGACCGCCGTATGTTTAATCTTAACGATGAACAATATGCCGAATTTATCGAGATGCTGGATGCCCCGGTGACTGCTAATCCGGCGATGGATAAACTCCTGGCGAGAAAACCGCAGTGGGAAAAGTAACGGCTCCAGTACCATTGAATTCGTCACATATTCTCGCTGAATTTCACTGTGGTGAAGCTGCACTGGACGAATGGATTAAGCACCGGGGATTAAAAAATCAATCCATGGGACCCGCAAGGACATTTGTGGTATGCCGGGGCAACGCGTCTCAGGTGGTTGGGTACTATTCTCTCGCGACCGGTAGCGTCACCCATGCTGTTGCACCGGGAAGCCTGCGCAGGAATATGCCCGAGCCGCTCCCCGTCATCATTCTGGCCCGGCTTGCCGTTGACGCGAGTTTTCACAGCAAAGGACTCGGCGCTGATTTACTCCATGACGCCGTCTTACGCTGCTGCCGGGTGGCTGAGAACATTGGCGTACGGGCCATTATGGTTCATGCTATTTCTGACCGCGCCAGGCAGTTTTACATCCATCACGGGTTCACCCCTTCACAAACGCAGGAGAGAACCTTATTCCTGCGTTTGCCAATAATGACTTGAGCAATAAGGCTGTGAGCCTGGCTGACATTTGCCGGCCCCGCTTTTTTTGCTCTTCTCCGCGACTGATTAAGCACCCACAACGGTTATCCCTTTTGCGCGTATCGCCTTCACCCACGCGGCGTCGGTATCCGGCTCGACCACCAGAGTGTTGACCAGGGAGAGCGGACCGATCTGAAACGGCGAGGCGCTGTTAATCTTCTCTGGCGACGCCATCACCACCGTTTCGGCTGCTCTGCCGGAAAATGCACGTTTGATACACGCTTCTTCGTAATCACCGGTTGTCAGCCCCGCCTCGGGGTGGATACCGGTAACCCCCATAAAGAAGAGATCCGCCTGAATACGTTCTATACCCTCAATTGTGGCCGCGCCGACGGTGACAATCGAGTGTTTAAAGAGCCGACCGCCAATCAGGATCACCTCAATCAGCGGATGTTCAACCAGCGCCAGTGCAATGCCAGGGCTGTGCGTCACCACGGTGATAGCCAGATCGTCCGGCAGACAGCGCACCAGTTCACCGGTAGTCGTCCCGCCATCAATGATCACCACCTGCCCGGCTGAAATCAGCGATGCCCCCTGCTGCGCCACCCGCTTTTTCGCATCGGTGCGCAACGTTTTTCGTTCAGCAAAATTGGCCACCGCGCCCGAAGCCGGCAACGCGCCGCCATGAACGCGTTGCAAGCGCCCTTCTGCCGCCAGTTCGCGCAGATCACGGCGGATGGTGTCCTCAGAGACCGCGAATTCAAGACTTAACGCGCCCGATAATACCTGCCCTTCGGCGTTGAGTTTCTCAAGGATGCGTTGTTTACGTTGACTGGTGAGCATCGGGTTATTCCTGAAGTTGCACGTTTTAATTTGATCTTGCACGAATGTGCTGCTTATGATGGTCAGACTACCGAGGGAGAGTAAAACATGCAATCAAAACGTGCAGAAGTACGTATTATCGATACCACAATCCTGTCTGATGACTGGTATAGCCTGAAAAAGTACACCTTCGAACTGCAGCGTCATGATGGGGAGTGGCAACGGCAAAATCGCGAAGCTTACGATCGCGGTAACGGTGCCACCATCCTCCTTTATAACCGTGAAAAACGCACCCTAATCCTGACCCGACAGTTCCGCTTTCCTGTTTTTCTCAACGGGCATGACGGCTATCTCATCGAAACCGCCGCCGGACTGCTGGACAACATGGACCCCGAAAACCGCATCAAAGCCGAAGCCGAAGAAGAGACCGGCTATCGGGTCGCACGCCCACAAAAAGTGTTCGAAGCCTTTATGAGCCCGGGCTCGGTGACCGAAAAACTCTATTTCTATATTGCCGAATATCAGCCTCAGGATCGCACCGGCGACGGTGGGGGCATTAAAGACGAAGGCGAAGATATCGAGGTTCTGGAAATGCCGTTTGAGGCGGCGCTACGCGCCATTGATGACGGCCTGATTGTCGATGGCAAAACCATCATGCTGATTTACCATCTCGCCCTGAAGGGCATTTTGTGAGGAAATGATGTCTAAAAAATTGATTTTGATTGCCGGTCCCTATCGTAGCGGCACCGATGGCGACCCTGTCCGTATTGAGGCTAACCTGGCGAAACTGGAGGCCGCGGCGCTAGCGGTGTGGGAGCGTGGGCACATACCGCTGATCGGCGAGTGGCTGGCGCTGCCGCTGGCAAAGGCCGCCGGTTCGCAGCAGCTGGGAGATGAGATAAGCGAAGCGATGCTCTATCCGGTGGCGCACCGGTTAATTACCCGCTGCGATGCCCTCTATCGTATCGCCGGCGCATCGCGAGGGGCGGATCTGGATATTGAAGTCGCCCGGGAGCACGGTCTGACCGTTTATACCGAGCTTGACGCGATCCCGCAGGCATAATAAGGCGGACAGAACGGGAGTTCTGTCCGAATCATCTACACTTGCTGTGTTCATAAAAACAGGAGGCGCTACGATGGATGACTGGAACCCCACCTTATATCTGCACTATGGCTCGGAGCGTACCCGCCCGGCCATCGATCTGCTTTCCCGCGTAAACGTCGAAGCCGCTGATCAGATTGTCGATCTCGGCTGTGGCCCGGGCAACAGCACCGCCCTGCTGCATCAGCGCTGGCCCACGGCCCATATCACCGGGGTCGATAGCTCATCCGCGATGATTGCAGAAGCCAGCCGCACCCTGCCCGACTGTCACTTTCTGCAGGAAGATATGCGTCACTACCGCCCGGATCGCCCCCTGGATCTGATCTTTGCTAACGCCTCGTTACAGTGGGTACCCGACCACTACGATCTGCTGCCGAAACTGGTCTCGCTGTTAAAAATGAACGGCGTGCTGGCAGTACAGATGCCGGATAACTGGCAAGAGCCGACCCACGTCCTGATGCGCGAAGTGGCCTGGGAACAAGGTTACCCGGATCGGGGACGGGAAGCGTTACCGGGGGTGCATGCTTATCATGATATTTTGAGCGAAGCGGGATGTGACGTGACATTGTGGCGAACCACCTATTACCATCAGATGGCGTCGCACCAGGCGATTATAGACTGGGTGAGCGCCACGGGCTTACGCCCATGGCTACAGGAGCTGAATGAGAGCGAACAGAAAAATTATCTGCTCCGCTATCATCAGCTACTGGAAGAGCACTATCCGCTACAGGAGAACGGCCAGATATTGCTTGCCTATCCGCGCCTGTTTATTGTTGCCAGACGCGAACCCTGAGGTGAATCAGAATTGATACACCACGCCGACGGCGACCACGTCGTCGGTATTAATACCAGCTTCACGGGTAAACCGATCTTCATCAACCAGGTTAACCATATAATCTACAAATACGTTAATATTTTTGTTGAAGTTATAGGTCGCACCAAAATCGACATATTTAATCAGATCTTCGTCACCGTAGGTATTTCCGGATACCGCCCTGCCGAGATTTTTACCTTTTAATACATCATAAGCGACGAAAGGTTGCAGCCCAAAATCGAACAGATAACCGGCGTAGAATTCCATAATCTGTGATTTATTGGCGTAACCATAGGCACTGTCACTGGAGCGAGAACCAAATCGGGAGGCATTATAGGCCTGGGTAAACATCGCCGCTAAATAGACATTATTCGCATCATACTTAATGGCGCCAGAATACGCTTCGGCCCGTTTACCTCTACCCATAATACCGGCGGCGGTATTTTGTTCATTAGTACGGTCGGAACTCATCATCGAGCCCGCTACGCTAAAGCCCGCACCGATGTCGTACGTAACAGAGGCCCCGAAGCCGTCACCATTCTGGCGCAGTACGTCACGCACGCCCGGCTCCCCGCCGCCATCGTTTTTACCCTGATACTGCAGCGCAACGTTGAGCCCATCAACCAGACCGAAGAAGTCGGTGTTGCGGTAGGTCAGCACACCATTGGTACGGCTGAAAAGGAACTGATCGGAACCGTAGGTCATGCCATCGAACTCTGGCTGCATGTCGGTATAGGCCAGCGAATCATAGACCACGCCCTTATTACGGCCGTAATCAATAGAGCCATAATCGGCGAATTTCAGCCCCGCAAACGCATAACGGGTGCGCGGGTTATTGCTTTCGCCTTCGGATTTAGAAGCATCGATGTGCATCTGCCACTGGCCATACCCGGTAATCTGCTCGTTAACCTGAGTTTCACCGCGGAAACCCAGACGCATATAAGTCTGGTCGCCATCGTTATCACTGCTGTTAGAAAAATAATGCTCTGCGGAAACTAAACCATAAAGATCCAGTTTGTTGCCGTCTTTATTATAAATCTCTGCTGCGTGTGCGGTTGTGCAGAGCATGGCTGCGCTAATCAGCATGCTCAGTTGATTAATTTTCATTTTTTTATACCCTGATAATCTGCCACTTGCCAAAATACAACCTGAATAAGGTTGCAGGGCATTATTGTTATCACTCCTGTAAATGTATGTAAAACAGTAAAAGCATTAGCGCACGGATCGTTAATTTTTCTTGAAATAAATTCACGCGAAAAGCGCACATATGGATAATGTGCGCCGTCATGATATAAAACCGTAAATTAAAAAATCAGGGGTGTTTATTTAAACAATCAGGTTCTGGCCTCTTTAAGTAATTGCTGAATAACCTGCTCCTGTTTTGCATAATCTCCTTCACCAAACGCGGTGTAACGGAGTTGCCCTTTGGCATCAAAATAGTAGTGTGCGGGCCAGTATTGATTACCAAACGCCGTCCAGATTTTGTAGTTATTATCTGTAACGACGCGGTAAGGGAGTTGCCACTTCGCTACCGCCTTTTTCACCGAGTCGAGCGGTTTTTCCCAGGGGTACTCCGGGGTATGTACGCCAATGACTACCAGCCCCTGGTCACCATATTTTTTTGCCCACTCCCGGACATGCGGGAGCGTGTGCTGGCAGTTGATGCAGTCCCAGGTCCAGAAATCAATCAATACCACTTTGCCCTTTAACGACGCGGGCGTGACCGGCTCACCGTTAATCCATGCCGTGCCACCGCTGAGGGAAGGCATCGCGCTGGACGGGGCCGTATCTACCACCGGCTGTAACTTCGCCGGTCGTGTGATATCGGGAGCCCATTGTAACAGGCGCTGCTCGACCCGATCGGCCACGCCATTTGCCCCCTGTAACAAGCTGTTCATCCCGCTGGCGGTGAGTACTACGGTGCCCAGCATCATCACACCGGCGGTTTTGCGCAGCCCTTCCATCACTCCTCCGCTGGCTTTCAGGCGAGTTAACACCCGCTGACCACAAAAGGCCAACAGCGCCAGCATCACAGCGCAACCGCTGCCATAGGCTGCCAGAAGCGCTCCGGTGGTCAGGGCACTTTCACCCGCCAGCCCCAGACTGAGGATCGCCCCTAATATCGGCCCGGCGCAGGGTGACCACAGTAACCCTACCGCCATGCCTGCGAGCCCGGCGGAGACCAGTCCGCGCGTTTTATGGCTCTGGTCATTAAGCACATTTCCCAGCTTCAGCGCAGGGCCCGCCACGCGCAGGGCTACGCCCGGAAAAATCAGCGACACGGCGGCCATTGCCAGCACCGCAAGGGCCAGCCAGCGCCCCACCAGCGTCGCATCAATTACCCAGTCGCTGGCGACGGTGATAAGCCCGGCAACCAGGGTAAACATCATTACCATGCCAGCCAGCATGGCGGCTATCTGCCGGGGCTGGCCACGAAATCCGGCAAAGAGCAGCGGGATCACCGGCAGCGTGCAGGGGCTGAGCAGGCTCACCATGCCCCCAAAAAAAGCGATTAACAGCGTCATATCGACCTCACTAAGCAGTTATCTGCAACGGCGCAGTGGGACTATTACAGCGGAGTGATGTGTGCGGGATATGTGCAGAAAGGCGAGATTTGTCAGCCTGGGTATCTACGACCCAGGCGGATACAAAAGACTACATTTGCGTAGCAGGTAAAGTCACGGTTACTGCCAGTCCTCCCTCCGGGCGGTTAACGAGCTGCAGTTTTCCGCCCATCTGGCCGGTGAGCTGGGCGGCAATCGCCAGCCCTAACCCCGTACCGCCCGTTTCGCGATTACGGGAAGATTCCACTCGATAAAAAGGTTGCAGCACGGCGGCCAGTTCATCCTGCGGGATCCCCGGTCCGTTATCAGCCACAACGATACTGACCTCACGAGGAGCAAAGTTGAGCGTCACGTCGGCGGCATCACCAAATTTCAGGGCATTATCCAGCAGGTTAGTCACCACCCGGCGCAGGGCTTGCGGACGTGTCGTCAGCGGCTGTCCGACGCCGTTTGCACGAAATTGCACGTTTTTCCCAATGTCGAGATAGTCGCACACCAGGGTGTCAATAAAAGCGTGCAGATCCAGACGCCGGGGCGTCTCTTCAGACGATCCGGACGAGCGGGCAAAGGCGATCCCCTCCCGCACCAGTCGGGTCATATTATCCAGATCGGCGGTCAGCTTATCGCGCAGCTCTGGCTGATCGGCCATTTCGACACGCAGTTTCATACGGGTAATCGGGGTTTGCAAATCGTGGGAGATGGCGGCCAGGATCTGCGCCCTCTCCTGTAAATATGCCTGGATTCGCTGCTGCATGGCGTTAAAGGCCCGCGCAGCCTGGCGCACCTCCAGCGGCCCCTGTTCGGCCAGCGTCAGGGTCTGGCTGGCTGGCTCCAGCGCATCCACCGCCCGGGTGAATCGGGTAAACGGACGCACCACTTGCCGTACCGCCAGCCAGGAGCAGAGCGCTACAAGCAATACCTGCAGGATAAACACCACCGGTAACCAGCGGGCAACCGGCGGCATGCGCGGGATCAAATCGATGGTAAGCGGCGCGCCGTCGTGCAGGGTGACATGGGCCTGAATGTGCGACACTGGCCCCGGTACGGCGGTAAAGCGCAGCGGGTAGCGGCCCGCAAGGGTGTCGGTAATGGTGCGGATGGCATCCCGGGATCGGGCGTCGTGCGGCGGGTTGCCGGGCTCCCCCTCGCCCAAAAGGTAGCGGTAATTGCCCCGCGCCAGCTGGGGCAGCCACTCCGCCCGCTCATCGGCAGGCAGCCTGTCGAGGATCGCCACGCTGGTGGCAACATCCTGCTCGAGGTTACCCAGCATCACGTTACGGGCGCTGCTCATTCTTTCGATCATCACCAGCGTCAGGCTCAGACCGTTGGCCAGCAGCAGTCCCAGCAGCACAATCAGCAGCAACCGATAGAGGAGCGAACGTGGCCAGAACTTCATTCTCGCGCCTCAACGATGCTGACCGGCATGGAGAAGACATAGCCTTCGCTGCGCACGGTTTTGATATAGGCCGGGGTACGGGCATCCTCGTTCAGGCGTTGTCGCACCCGGCTCACCAGCAGGTCGATAGAGCGCTCGAACAGCTCGGCGTCTCGCCCCTGGGTGAAGTTGAGAAGCTGGTCGCGGGTTAACACGCGCTGGGGATGATCCAGAAACACCCGCAGGAGACGGTACTCCGCCCCGCTCAGCGCCACAATCGTCCCTGCGGCATCCAGCAGATGGCGGGCGCTGGTGTCCAGCTGCCACTCCCCAAAGGCAATGATCCGCCCGGCTTCTGTCACCTGCAAATTAGGTGGCAGGGTACGAAAACGACGCAGAATCGCTTTAATGCGCGCCAGCAACTCCCGGGCAACAAAGGGTTTCACCAGGTAGTCATCGGCCCCCATCTCCAGCCCAAGGATGCGGTCCATATCGTCGCTGCGGGCGGTGAGCATCAATACCGGCAGGTCCTGGTGCTTATCGCTACGCAGCTGGCGGCAGAGCGTCAAACCGTCGTCGCCGGGCATCATGACATCCAGCACCACCAGGTCGATATGTTGTTTATCAAGCACGGCGCGCATCTCTTTGCCGTTGGCCGCCCCGGTCGCGCGGTAGCCCGACTTATGCAGGTAATCAACAATCAGTTCACGAATATCCCTGTCGTCATCGACGACAAGGATATGGTCAGCTGCATCCACGGTAAGCTCCTGTTAATAAGCGATACGCAGAAATTAGCATAGTTTGCTTAAAGATGGTCCGCATCCACCACGGCCTGAACAAAATCGCGCGGATCTTCCTGCGGCGGGTTGTGCCCTATATTGCCCCTAAAGGTGCGGTGCTCATATTTGCCGGTAAATTTGGCGGCATAGGCGGCCGGCAGCGGATGCGGCGCGCCGTTGTTATCCCCTTCGATGGTAATGGTAGGCACAGTGATAACGGGCGCCGCCGCCAGTTTTTGCTCGTAGTTGTCGTATTTTTGCTCGCCGCGCTCAAGACCCAGACGCCACCGGTAGTTGCTGATGGTGACCGCCACATGATCCGGGTTATCCAGCGCTTTGGCGCTGCGATTAAAGGTGGCATCACTAAATTTCCAGCCCGGTGAGGCCAGAGTCCAGATCAGCTTCGCAAAGTCGTGGGTGTTTGCGGCATAGCCCTTCTCGCCGCGTTCGGTAGCGAAGTAGAACTGATACCACCACTGTAATTCGGCCTGCGGCGGCAGCGGTTTTTTACCCGCCTGCTGGTTACCAATCAGATAACCGCTCACCGAAACCAACGATTTGACCCGCTCAGGCCACAGCGCCGCCACGATATCCGCCGTTCTGGCGCCCCAGTCGTAACCTGCGAAAACCGCCTGTTTGATGTTAAGCGCATCCATCAGATTAATGACATCTTTCGCCATGGCGGCAGGTTGCCCATTTCGCGGAGTTTTCGAGGAGAGAAAACGGGTGGTACCAAACCCGCGGTTATAAGGAACAATGACGCGATAACCTTTCGCCGCCAGCGCCGGGGCTACCTCGGCATAACTGCTAATGTCGTAGGGCCAGCCGTGCAGCAAAATCACCGGTTCGCCATTTTTTGGGCCGATGTCAACGTAACCGACGTTCAGGTCACCGGCGTTGATCTGATTCAGCTGATTAAATGCGGCATGGTAATCCGTCCCTGCCGCTTCGGCCTGACAGGCCATCACGGTTGAAAGAGAGAGGGCTGCGACCAGGGTTGAATAAGCCAGTTTGTTTTTCATTTGTCTGTCTCCGGGTTGTGTTTACCCGGACATAACAACATGCCAGTGTAAGGATAATGTGTGCACAACCGGGCCGAACTGCATGCCTGCGTATCGGACCCGGCGCTATATACACTGTGATACAAACAAGGGAAAAATTTAGAGGGTGATGGCCATATTGACGCAGCGCAGCTCGGCGCGGGCCATTGCCGACGGGTGCATACTCTCACCCAGCCACTCAAACCCGTGGCGCAGGTAAAAATCGGCGGCATTCGGTGTCGCTTCGAGCGTCAGCCGGGCTATACCCCGCGCGATCGCCTCATCTTTAATAGCCGCAATAATTTGCGATGCCAGCCCTTTGCCGGTGTAGCCTGGCAGGGTAAAAATCGCTTCTACGCTCGCAGCATTCAGATCGAGATAACCGCTGGCGACCAGTACGCCCTGGGCATCAATAACATAAAACGGGTTATCGATAATCATCTTACGGTAATGTTCGGGCATGGCCTCAGGGGTCCAGTTACAGATAATCTCCGGGCTATAACTGCTGACACAACCGTGGCGGATCGCCAGATTACGCAGATTCCACAACGCTTCGGCTTCATGCGCCTGCGCTTTTCTCAACTGCATCGTCTCTCCTTATTGTTGTTATTTTTGATTATGAAATACAGGCGTTTGCGATGTGCGGTTTCAAATGAACATCGCGTGATCCGCGTCGAGACGCGTAATAATCTTTTAACATGAAAAGGCGGCAGGATGTCAGAGCCAATATTCAGTGCCGGGCAAGAAATTGCGTAATGGCAGCAACCACCCCGGGCGCCAGCGGAAGCGAGGCATCGGAATAAGCCGCCATGTTTTCTTGCAGGCTATCGGAGCGAACCGACTTCAGTACATGATTGGTATCCGGGAGCAGGACCAGAGTGGCATTGGGGTTAGCCGCGCTGAGGCGCCGGGCCTCCTCCGGCTCTACCTGCAGGTCGCGCTCGCCCTGTAAAATCAGCAGCGGTTTGCGCACGGTAGCGATCATGGCCTGCGGATGGCGGGAAAAGAGATCGATAAGAAAGCCTTGAACAGCGGGATTAAAGAGGCTTTGCAACGCCGGATGGGCGTGTGCAACATCGACACGGCAACCCTGCTCGAGCCCGGCAATAATAGCGCTGCCCTCCTCCTGAAGCGCGGCGTTTGCCAGCTGCTGACGCAAGATTTCACCCAGCGGACGCGCTGGCGTTGCGACCAGCATGACCCCTTTTACCTCCTCTTCCTGCGCAGCGAGCGCCACGACGCCGCCTTCGCTGTGGCCCAGTAGCCAGACGGCGGCGGTAGGCACTTCGCGTTTTAGCACTGCTATCCAGGCACGAACATCATCAACGTAGTCCTGCACTGTTACCGCATTGGCATCAGGCACGGCGGATGCGCTGGCGAACATCCCGCGCTTATCAATACGGAGCGTAGCAATGCCGTACGCGACCAGCGCCTGGGCCAAATGTCGATAGGTAGACGCACTCACGCCCAGCGGGTTATTGCCGTCCCGATCGGTGGGTCCGGATCCGGGAAGAATGAAAACGACCTGTTGAGGAGAAGGGACCGGCGAGAGTAACGTTCCCCTGAGCATACCGCAGGGGCCCTGGGCTTCCAGAAGCGTTTCGATAGTCGTGTCTGGCATAAGCGTGAAACCTGCAAAGGTTGCGAAGCTAAACAAAGAGATATCCGTAAGAGATAAAAGGATATCCCTCTGTTTGTCATAGCACAACGAGCCGTTTTCAGCCGTGAACCGTCAATCCGACCAGACGGCTCACCACCGGACGGACCACGAGGATGCAGAAAAAGGCCGCCGGCATGGCAACCTGATAAGCATTCATCACATTTTCCATGTAATGCGGGCCGGCGCCGAATTCAGCCAGGGTAATAACCAGGCTCATCAGAAAGGCCATAATGGTCGCCATATAGAGTGCGAAAACGTAAGGTGAGGCGTGCTTTGGCAAGCGAATACGGGGAGTTTTGTTTGCGATGGTGTCGTTCATGAACCGTCCTTCTTGATTTTGTCAGGTGAAAACAGCCGCTAAACTAACAAGTTAAGCGTTCTCTCAGTAGAGCGGCTGTGCTTTAATCATTATTAAGAGAATGTGATGAATAGAACCTCGGAGACGCGATGGACGTGTTAGGGCTAATCAGCAATTTTATTCGGGTGGTCGAGAATGGAAGCATCGCTGCCGCGGCGCGGGCAAAAGGGATGAGCCCAGCGGCGGTGAGCCAGAGCTTATCCCGGCTGGAGTCGCATTTAGGGGTGCGTCTGATTTCGCGCACTACCCGGAGCATGACGTTAACCGAAAACGGAAAACGTTATTTCGAGAAAGTTCGACATATTCCGCAGGATATTGAGATCGCTTCGCAGGCCGCGGCCACGGAGAGTCGACCGCAGGGCCCGCTCTGCATAGCCACCA
Source organism: Leclercia sp. UBA1284 (assembly GCF_002308415.1). Lineage (NCBI taxonomy): Bacteria > Pseudomonadati > Pseudomonadota > Gammaproteobacteria > Enterobacterales > Enterobacteriaceae > Leclercia > Leclercia sp. UBA1284. The sequence goes on along the minus strand of NZ_DBUS01000006.1, from coordinate 1,283,629 downwards.
CGGCCGCGTTTGGTCGCCATGTTATCGCCCCGCTCATGCCGGCTTTTAATCAGGCTTTTCCCGATATTGAGGTGGAACTGATCGCAACCGACCGTAACGTCGATCATCGCCTCGAAGGGGTGGATGTGAGTATCCGCATCGAGGCGCAACTTAACGATCAGCTTATCGCCCGTAAAATCGCCTCCCTCCCCTTTGTATTCTGCGCAGCACCGGCCTATCTGGCGCTAGCCGGAACTCCCAGCTCGCCGGATGAACTGAGCCATCACGCCTGTCTGGTATTTCGTTATCCCACAGATGGACGTTTCCTTCCCTGGACATTCGCCGTCAACGGCCAGCAGGTTAACGCCAAACTCAACCCAAAATTTATCAGTGATGATATTGATATTATTGCCAGAATTGCCGTCAACGGCGGCGGGATAGCGCGTCTGGCAAGCTTTGTCGCACAGCCCTTTATTGATAATGGACAGCTGGTCCCTCTGTTTTGTCACGATACGGAATCCGTGCCGATGACGATTTTCGCCTGTGTTCATGAACGATCGGCGCTGAATGCGAAGGTCAGAGCGTTTATCGAATTCTTAGAAGAGGCAATCCGGGAGTGAGTCATGGCCTGGAGGGCCGGTGAAACGTCATAGCCTTGTACTCATTTACCATTGTTATTAGCGCTTTACGCAGGGCTAAAAATGTTCAATGCTTTTCTTGGCAGCATCTGACCATAAACTCCGGGAGAAGAGTGTGATAGTAGAAACGAAACGCCTGCAACTTCGGCCTGTCACAGAGACCGATGCACAAACGCTGTTCAGCATTTATGGTGACCCGGCGACCAATCAATTTAACCCCGCAGGCCCCTATCCCTCTCTCCAGCATGCAGAAGCGGTGCTTGAACGCTGGCTCACGCACTGGCGCGATAAGGGATTCGGCAACTGGGCGATCGCGTTACGCGAAAATCCTGAACAGATCATTGGCTTTGGGGGATTAAGCATCAGCCGTTATGCCGACATTACTATCAATAATCTCGGATATCGTTTTGCCACCGACGCCTGGGGTAAAGGACTGGCAACAGAGTTTTCTCTCTCTGTCGTGCATTACGGCTTTGAGACGCTCGGACTGAGTGAAATTTCTGCCGTGGTACGGGGTAACCATCTCGCATCGCAAAAGGTGCTGATGAAAACGGGGCTGACCTATAGCCGTGAAGTTGACGACGTGAAGAACGCGCCCCCGAGCCTGCTCTTTACTCTTTCACGAGACGATTGGCGCAAGCGTAGTCCACTGGCTATGTTCTGAACTGTTTGAATTTAAGGAGTAATGAGAGATGAAAATCGTGTTTATTCCCGCGCTGGTGGCAAAAGAGAGAAGATCATGGAGCATACATGTTGGCCGGAACGGGCCTTTTGACCGGATGGCAACGTTTATCCCTGTCTGCGCAGGCGGATAAGACACGATGAAAAACAGGCTAATTTCTCTGCTTTTATTCCTTTCGGGAGTGCTATGTATGACTGAGGCAATGGCTACATCACCAGAGCAGATGGTAGTGGCATTTCAGCATGATTATAAAATCTGGAACGATGAATCCTTCCAGAATCGTCGTCCAGATGATGTCAATGCGATGAAAACGGCGGAGCAAAATTATGCCGCACTGCTAAAAAAATATACCCAACCTGACTTTCACGGTGAGCCCGTCGCTTATGGTTCTGACGCTTCGCACGACCCGGCGCGGGAGAAAATTATCGGCAAAAACATTCAACAGCAGGAGGCGGTTATCACCACCCAGCTGTCGGCTGAGTACTATTCGCCCGTGTATGAGTACCATTTTAAGCAGGAGAAGCAAAAATGGTATTTAACACAGATTTACCTGGTGGATGAGGATGGGAAATATCCCAGCCTGTGAGATAACTCGCCGGGAATCGCCTGGCGGGTTTTACATCAATTAAAAGCGCATCAACATAGCGACACGTCGGGCGGGATCGAACCCGCTGTTGATTTCATCGGTGATCCGATCCGCCAAATGACACGGCCTTGCTGACCCTTCGATTATTTCAAAACCCAGCGTGGCGTAAAAACGCGCATTAAATGCTGCCAGGCGATCGGTTGTCAGGGTTGCCCCAACAAGACCACGGGCTCGCCCGGTATCAAGTATCGCCCGCATCAACTGAGTCCCCACGCCCTGACGCTGCCAGTCAGGGTGCACATCCACTTCAGCAATATGCAGCCAGTTCTCTTCCACGCTGCCTGCTGCAAAACCGACCGGCACCGCCTCCGGCGTCAAAGCCGTCAGTAACACCCCTTCCTCGCGCAAGGCACCCAGTTCGTCCAGGCTTGCCGCAGAGGCCTCGCCGCTGACCGCGCCGGCGAGCCGTAATGTATCAAATGCCGCCAATTCAATGGCGCGCAACGCGGCAAACTGTTCAGGCTGCGCGGGCGTAATGGTGATATTCATGATTCCTTTCCAGATAGCGGACAGGATAACGACGCTACTGCAGGTTAGTCCTGCGCGCAAGGCCTGGCTGGCGGCTTGGTCGCGTTTACCGATGGGATAATAAACGTCGAGGCGTGCCAGCGTTGCCAACCGCCCCGAACCGTTTCAGGTTAGCTGGTAGTACTTATCAGGCAGGATGCGCGGCGGGATCTTTTGCTCGTCGTTCATTTGTAGGAGGTCTCTTTCCATCGCATTACAAATAGCATCCAGCGGCAGGTCATTGTTTTCAGTGCCGAATGGCTCTTCAAGCTCTTCTGCCAGCGCATCGAGAGAGATAAAGGTATAGGAGATCAACACCGAAACGAACGGCGTCATGTAATGCAGATCCCCCACCAGGGCGAAGGGCAACATGATGCAGAACAGATAGACCGTGCGATGCAAAATCAGCGTATAAGCGAACGGTACCGGTGTATTGGCAATACGCTCGCATCCGGCCAGCACCACAGACATATCATTCAGACGGTTATTGAGGCTGTGAAAGAGGATATCGGACAACTGCCCTTCCCGGCGCCGTACGGCCAGCCACTCCCCCATAATCAACAAAATGCGATTTGCCGGTGTACTGGAATCCATCGTGTGGCGCAGGTTTTCGGGTGACAGGTAGTTCGCCAGCTGGCTGGCCTGCGGTTGGCGGCGGAGCGACATACGCAGGCAATGGGCGAAGGCAATCTGCAGACGCACAAATTCACCCAGTGCCGGATCATCGGGTAGCGTGTTTTTCACCTCGCGGAACAGCGAGCGGGAAGCAATCATCAGTTGGCCCCAGAGTTGCCGCGCCTCGACATAGCGTGAGTAACAGGCGTTGTTACGAAACCCGAGGAAGATCGCTATCGCCACGCCGAGGATACTGAATGGCGCTACGGTCAGTTTGATGCCGAGTGAGGTATACCAGGGCAACAGGATAATGACGGCAATAGAGAGCAAAAAATTAAGAAACAGGCGGGAGGAAATTTTGACCAGCACCGAACCGTGCCAGACAAATATCATCCGCAGCCAGTGCTGTTGAGGACGAACGATCATAGTCAACTTCTGAAGAATTAAGAGCGGCGACTATTAAACGTGATCGTTGTCACGGTTGCAAGTATGTTAAAGAAGTATTGCGCCCTTGCCAGACTTCTGACAGTGCGCACGATGCCTGACCTTAATCAAAAAAGCGAAATAGTATGTTGTAACTAATTGGCTTGCTGAAAAACCCGGCCGCAGCCGGGTACAGTTAGGGGTCAGTTTGGATATCGAAAATTATTGTACGTTAAGGTTATTTTTTGACCTTTCCACTTTAGCTGGCCTCAGCCGACGAAATTTACCGGAAGCCGGTATCCGGTTGCTTTTCCAGATATAATCGCCTGTCAGATTGATGTGTTCCCAGCCTAGCGGGGACAAATGCGACAACAGTTGCTCGTTGATCTTCACCCCTTTACGCTTCAGGGCATCGACCGCTCTTTCCATATAGACGGTATTCCACAGCGAGATAGCCGCCGTCAGCAGCGTCAGTCCACTGGCGCGGTAGCTCTGATTTTCCGGTTTTCGGTCCCTGATTTCACCCAGCCGATGCAGGAATACCGCACGCGCCAGCGCGTTACGGGCTTCTCCTTTATTCAGTCCCGCCTGTACCCGCCGACGCAGTGTCGGATCGCGGAACCAGTCGAGCATAAACAGCGTTCGTTCAATACGGCCAATTTCCCTCAATGCTTTGGCAAGTCCGTTTTGCTTGGGGTAGCTGGCAAGCTTTTTCAGCATCAGGGATGCCGTCACGGTTCCCTGCTTTATCGAGGTTGCCAGACGCAGCACTTCACGCCAGTGAATTTCGATCTCTTTCAGATTCAGGCTGGTTGTTGATATCAGTGACTGAAGCGCCGGGTATTGGTCAGCTTTCCCTTTGATAAACAGCTTCTTGTCATGGAGATCCCTGATTCGCGGACAGAACGCAAATCCTAGCAGATGCATCAGGGCAAAGACATGATCGGTGAAACCAGCGGTATCGGTGTAATGCTCCCTGATTTCCAGGTCGCTTTCATGATACAGCAAGCCATCGAGAACGTGGGTTGAATCCCTGACCCGACTGATTATGCAGGTGTAAAACGGGCTGTATTGATCCGAAATATGGGTATAAAACTGACGTCCAGGCTCCTGCCCATATTTCGGGTTAACCTGCCCTGCGTAGCGGCCTGAGCTGCCTGTTCTAAAATTTTGTCCGTCTGATGATGACGTTGTCCCGTCACCCCAGAATGCCGCCAACGGTCTTTTCCCCTGCGCATTTACCAGCTCTGCAAGAGCGGCTGAATAGGTTTCATCACGGATGTACCATGCCTGAATATCTTCGAGTGATGATTTGGTGCTCCCGGGGCAGGCTTCTGCCATTTTGGTCAGGCCAAGATTGATGCCATCCGCAAGAATGGTGGTGAGGAGCAGGCGGGTATCGGGACGGGTAATGTCATTTTTTATATGCGAAAAATGTCGGGTAAACGTCGTCCAGCTGTTTACCTCATCGAGAATTTCCGTGATTTTAGGTCGCGGTAGCATGCTATAAACCAGCTCTGCCAGCGGTGAAACCTGCGCCGGAACGCAGTTATCCAGCGGAGAGACTTTTACGCCCCTGTCGGATATTTCCACATCGGGCAGTTCACCAAGGGCAGCCATGGCATTGACCTCTTCAAGTCTGGACTGAAGCAGAGTCATACGGCTGGTAATGTACTCATGATAATCAGCAGATACGGGCAGTGGCAGCGCCGGTGTGAGTTTGTCAAAGTCCTTTTCGGGTATGAGGTAATCATCAAAATTTTTGTAGCGCCGCGAGCCTTTAACCCAGATATCCCCGGAGCGCAACGCCCCCTTAAGCTCGCTGAGCGCACAAAATTCATAGTACTGCCGGTCAATACCCGCAGGTGTAATCACCACCTTGCGCCAGCTTTCAGGGACAAAATCAAGCGGCGCTGCCGCCGGAACTTTACGTGACTGCTTCCGGTACATCTCCTTGATCACAACCAGTGCATCAGCCAAAGGTTGCGCTGCCGGGGTTGCGACTAACTGTAAAGCGGACAACATGCGCGGGGCATATTTCCGTAATGTGCTGTATTTCTCAGTAATAATATGCAGCGGGTCAAAATTATTTTTTCTGGCGAGATGGCGTGTTTCCTCCAGACTGGCGACAAATTCAGGCCACGGGAGTATGTTTTCTATTGCGAGCCAGGGATCGCCACCGGAATCACGGGCATCAGATAGCGCCTGACCGACATCGATGTACTGCCTCAGTTTGGACTGGATCAGCTTTCCGGTCTGCTGAAGGCGCTCAGCCTGTGTTCTTTTGGCTTTGCTGAAAAGGCTGTTCAGCATTCGCTCATGCAGCTCAATCACTTCGTCTGTCAGTGTGGCTCTGGCTTCTTCCAGCACGCAGACCAAGATCGCATGACGGCGGGCTGCTGAAAATCGGGTCAAATCCCGGCTACTCATCTTTCGGCCTTCCCGCGCCAGTTTCAGCAACCGGTTCTGGTGAATGGCACGATCTATACCTTCAGGTAATGCCAGCGATTCAATGCTACTGAGCCGATCAAGATGTTGCAGCACGTTCTTACCATTGATTTTACCCGGCGGTTGCAGAAGCCATGTCAGCCTGGAAGGCTGATTATCTGATGACTCAAGTAAACGATCCAGGGCATCCCTGTGCGCCGGAGTTAACGGGGCATTCAGGGTCTGAAATACGATTTTATCGCCGCCTGCCATGGCCTCAGCACAGGTACGTTCCACGACATCAATCGCGGGGATTATCACGTTGTTCTGCCGGAGCCAGACCAGTAACTCTTCGGCCAGGAGAATACCTTTATCGGTGCGCGTCGCCATCGACAACAGGTGTGTAATACAGTCCTGCTGTATTTTGCCGGTGAACGCCTTTACGCCAAGATAGCGGTACAGTTCGGTTAAATGCTCACGCCGGGTCGTATCCCGGCCGGAAAGGTAAGCAGGCCAGAGATCCCCGGTAAGCTTTAGCCTGCTGGCGATATGCTTCAGCAACGCATCAGAGGGTGGGATTTTTTTATCCGGGGCAAAGCCAACATTTTTCAGATAGCAAAGAAGGACGGCAAAACCAAAGCGGCTGGCGGGTTTACGGTGAGCACTGATAAGCGCCAGATCATGCTCACTGAAATAGGCCATTCGGGTCAGCGTTAACTCATCGTCCGGTAATGCCAGTAATGATTCTCTTTCCGACAGAGAAAGAATCTGCCTCCTTGCCATATAGTTTCCCTCATAAATTATTTGATGCGGAATTTTTAACAAAAATGGTTATCGCATAAGGGTACACCCTGAGGCTATAATCAAAACGTGACGGCACACGATGAATGACATAACCTATATGCGATAGAGTAAATGCAATAACCTAAATGCGAGAATGTGGTGGAAAAATGTTCATCAGAGCTTATTTGAGGGCATCGACGGAAGATCAGTTCGCTGATCGGGCAAAAGAGATGCTGGAGCAGTTCGTTCAGGAACGAGGGCATAAAATCGCCAGCTACTACCGGGAGAATATCAGCGGTACAAAACTTGACCGCCCGGAGCTGGGGCGCTTACTGATGGACAGTCACCACAATGATATCTTGCTGGTCGAGCAGATAGACCGCCTGACCCGTCTCAGCAACAGTGACTGGATGACGCTGAAAAAGCAGATAGAACAACATGAACTGCGGATTGTCAGTCTGGATGTGCCCACATCATGGCAGGCACTGTCAGATAAAGAGCTTTCACAAAGCGACCCAATTACCCGTGCCGTCATTACTGCTATCAACAATATGCTTATTGACCTGATGGCCGCAATGTCGCATAAGGACTGGCTGAGTCGCCGCCAGCGGCAAAAACAGGGGATCGAGCGGGCACATACGCTGGGTAAATATCGGGGAAAACAGGCCGATTATGAACGACACCAGAAAGTGATGTACTACCGGCAGGTAAAAAAACTCAGTATCAAAGAAACATCTGAGGCTACCGGATACAGTTGTTCTCAAATATGCAGGATTCAGTCTCTCTATCTGCATGAGCCCACGAACTAAATATCGTTGCTTTAATGGTTATCAAGAATGGTTATCAAACTCAACCCATACTTTCTTTTTATCCATTGCAGCGGAGAGGCTCTCTGGGTTAATAACTTTCCCAATCGGTGTATAGCGATATGAGGATTCAAATGATGAATAGAACAAAACCAACGTTTGCTTACCGTACAGCATGAGATCGCCAGCCTGAATGGAGCCAGGGTGTACCGGGCTGGCAGGCAACGCATGAGGAAGGTCAGCGAACTTCTCATTACCATTCAGCTCATCCATTCCCAGTTGCAAAGGTAAAATATCAACAAATGCTTTAGCCGCAGGGTTGTCGAGAAGTCTGACATAAAATTGCTGGCCGTTAATGTTCATTTTAATGATCATTGTGCTCACCTTAAACGGCGGGGTTGAGGTATCGGCATGGCTTGCAAAGGTACCTGCCAGAAGCAGGTAAAATATTAAGGCATACAGATATTTCATATGGTGATCCCCGCGAAAATTAGTCGCACCCAGAAGGATGCGACTTCAGACATTATTTGAGGTTAGCTTTAAAGAACGATGTCAGCTTAGCAAAAGGGATGAGATCGGTACGGTCATACAGATCGACATGGCCTGCGCCTGGCACGATGTACAACTCTTTCGGTTGTCCGGCACGTTTGTAAGCATCTTCGCTAAATTCCTTCGAATGCGCCTGATCGCCGGTGACGAACAACATCGGGCGGGGTGAAATGGTTTCGATATCGTTGAACGGATAGAAGTTCATAAATTTCCCAATACTGCTCAACATCGGTTTTGTGGTCATCTCTTCTTTCTCACCCTGAGGCGTATAGCCTCCACGGGTTGTACGGTAGAAATCGAAGAATTCTCGCTGTATTGCAGGCGTTGAGTCATCAAGCTTGTTGACAGTACCTGGAATATAGGCAATTTCTCCGCCTTTGAACTCGACAAAACGTTGTTCCGTTGCGGATTTAATAATCGCGTTACGTTGTTCAGGCGTAACCGAATGATGAAGTCCGTTTCGGAAAGCAGACCCCATGTCATACATGCTGACCGTGGCAATAGCCTTCATTCTCGGGTCAATTTTGGCTGCACTGATAACAAAACTTCCGCTCCCACAAATACCCAGCACGCCAATTTTATCCGGATCTACGTAAGGCTGAGTACTCAGATAATCGACTGCGGCACTGAAATCATCTGAATAAATCTCCGGGGAAACCAGATGTCCTGGCTTTCCACCGCTTTCTCCCCAGAAGGAAAGATCAATCGCCAGAGTGACAAACCCTTGTTCCGCCAGTTTCTGTGCATACAGGTTTGAGCTTTGCTCTTTTACAGCTCCCATTGGGTGGCCAATGACAATCGCCGGTTTTTTAGCGTTCTGATCCATCCCTATAGGCATAAACAGATTGCCGACTACATTCATCTGGTATTGGTTCTTAAAAGTCACCTTTTTCTGGGTGACTTTATCGCTTTTGTAAAAATTATCTGCTCCGTTAGACATATCGGCTCCTGTGGCAGCAAATGAACTGATCAACAGTCCTAACAGCAAGGTAAATATTCTCATAAGGGAATTCCTCATCGGGTGTGGTGGGGGGCTTTACATGACGTCATTAAAGCTAAGGCAGCCGCTATCACTAATAAGAAGCTACTGATGGTAAACGTGCTTTGATAGCCGCTGTGGTCAAATGCTAATCCACCAACTGTGGAGCCAAGTGCGATGGACAACTGCACCACGGCAACCATCAGACCACCGCCAGCCTCCGCATCTTCCGGCAAAGTTCTGGCGATCCATGTCCACCAACCGGTAGGCGCGGCAGTGGCGATTAATCCCCATAAGCCAAGCAGCGGTGCAACGATCCATATGCTGTGGCCAAAAGCGATCAGGGCCACGGCAATGACCGCCATCAGGAAAGGGATAGCAATAAGCGTGGAATAAAAGCCGGATTTCAAAAATATGCCAATCATTAGGGTACCAATAAAGCCAGCGACACCGATGGTCAGCAAGATGAACGACAACGTGGTGATATCCACCTGTGTTACTGTTTCAAGGAACGGACGCAGGTATGTAAACAAAGAAAACTGCCCCATAAAGAATAATCCGCAGGCTGCAAGACCAACGGCCACAACAGGGTTAGCAAAAAGGCGAAAAACAGTGCCGGTACGTTTAGCTTCTTTATCCGCTGGCATTGTCGGCAGGCTGAACCACTGCCAGATAAAAACAATCATCGCGATTGGAACGATACACAAGAATGCACCCCGCCAGCCGATGACGGATCCCAGATAACTCCCCAGCGGGGCGGCTATAACAGTTGCCAGCGCGTTGCCCCCGTTAAAAATAGCCAGTGCACGGGGAACCTGATGCTGAGGAACCAGGCGAATAGCCGTGGCGGCAGACAGCGACCAGAATCCACCAATAACAATACCGATCAGCGCACGACCCACCATGTAAATCAGATAACTGGGCGCTAACGCGACAATAGCGCCGGAAATCGCCATCAATGCAGTCATACTCAACAGCAATATCTTGCGGTTGAGCCCCCCGGCCAGTGTAGATATAGAGAGACTCGTTATTACCGCAAACACGCCGGAAATGGCGATCCCCTGGCCAACCAGTCCCTCACTGACACTTAACTCTCCCGATATAGGTGTTAGCAGACTGACAGGCATAAATTCTGAAGCAATTAGCGCAAAGACGCATAATGTCATTGCTAATACGCCGCTCCAGTACGCGCGCTCTTTGTGAAGATATGAGTCTCTCGACGATGTGGACATAAATTGCTGACTCCGAATCCCCCCGGCAGTTTTCAGGTAAGCCGGGGCCGGACGCTATTCACAGGAATAACGTCAGAAAATGAAAGGTGAAGCACGATGAAAAAAGGCAACGGCATTAATTCACCATCACTGACTCATCTATTGTTGGAAATTTTACACGCAAGGTGCATCATGACTAGCTAATGAATGCTTAATGACATCCCCCATTAACAGGAGGATGTCAGCGGAGTTCATTATTTCAAATTAGTCTTAAAGAACTGATCGAATTTTGCCCACGGAATTTTGCCCGCAGCGTTGTCATAGAGGTCCACATGGTTAGCCCCGGGGATAATCACGAGTTCTTTTTGTTTACTACCGACGGCTTTATATGCATCTTCAGCAAAATAGCGTGAGTGTGCTTTTTCTCCTGTTACGATAAGTGTAGGGATAGTAATTTCGTTTGCATAGCTCAGCAGCGGCATGTTCATAAATGACAACGGCATTGTCGCATTCCAGGCACCGGCAGAGTTAACGGAGCGTTCATGGAAACCGCGCGGCATCCGGTAATAATCAAAGAACTCTTTCAGTACCGGGTTAGGATTTGCCGGCAATGTTTCAGGAAGAATACGGTCAGATGCACTGACATTACCCTTCTCGTCCACGCTGATATCATGGCTACCAGGGGCGAAAGAACCCGTTTCTGCATCCTTCCAGCGCTGGTTGTTCAGGTACTGCAACACAGCACGACGATCGGTGGTGGAATAACGGTCCTTGCCATCGCCCACACCGTGGCCCATTGCGCGGCTCATGTCATACATCACGCTGGTCGCCACGGCCTTAATGCGGGTATCCATAGCTGCATCATTGAGCGCCATCCCACCCCAGCCGCAGATCCCGAGTAAACCGATGCGGGTGCGATCCACTTCTTTCTGTAATCCCAGGAAATCAACCGCAGCACTGAAGTCCTCAGTATTGATGTCCGGAGACGCGACATTACGCGGGTAACCACCGCTTTCACCGGTATAAGATGGGTCGAAAGCCAGTGCCACAAATCCGTGCTCAGCCAGCGTCTGCGCATACAGTCCGCTTGATTGTTCTTTGACAGCACCAAAAGGACCGCTTACGGCAATCGCCGCCAGTTTACGATCGCCCCGGTCTTTGGGAATGTAAAGGTCGCCGACTAACGTGATGCCATAGCGGGTCTGAAAAGTCACTTTGCGGTGATCGACTTTGTCGCTTTGTGCAAACGTCTTGTCCCATTTGTCAATCACCGACACAGGGGCGGCGGGATTAGTTGGTGCTGCATGACTCATACTGGCGACTCCACTTAATGCGGTACACAGCAACATAGCTGCTGTCAGTTTTTTGGGGGCGAACGTAATCATAAAACATCTCCTGAAACACAGGTTGTGGATACAGAACAACCGGCGGACAACGTGACTTATTTAGTCAGCTTGGCCGTCATGTGGACGCGGTTATTGAACTGTGCACTGACGATTTTGTATGACATCCCCTTCTCTGCCGCTTTAGCAGCAATCTGGGCTTCGGCATGATCCAGAGTCGGAGCGGTCACACTGATGCTCTGGGCAAACGCGCCGAAAGACAACATGGAGAAAACGCTGATGGCTACAAGTGTTTTAATGGATTTCATGGTCGTATTCCTGAGTAAATTAAATGACGGGAAACGAAGTTTCCGGCGGACAACCGGATGCTGTTTCGTTTCAATGTGCCCATTATACTCAGCATAAAAAAGATGATTAGAGGGGAGGATTAGATAACATTTATATCATATAGTTATTAATCTAATGGTCACGGTATGGCCACAGAGCGAATTTATGCCTCCAGGGGGAAGTGATGGCAAAAAGGGGAAACTATAACGACCTCTATTTTTTCATGTTGGTTGTTCGGGAAGGGAGTTTTACCGCGGCAGCTCAGCGGCTGGGTCTGGCACAGTCCGGCATAAGCCGGGCAATCCGCGAGCTGGAAGCCAGGCTGGGCGTGCGACTGCTGGTTCGCACCACTCGTAAATTATCGCTGACTCAGGCTGGTGAACAGCTCTACCAGGCGACCCTGTCGGGATTTGACTCCCTGAATCAGGGGCTGGCCACCCTGGCATATTACCGCAACACTCCGTCCGGAACCGTTAGGATCAATGTCAGCCAGCACAGCATTGATAAAGTTCTGCTCCCCAGGCTTGCCGTGTTTCAGCTGCGCTACCCGGATATCCGCCTGGAGCTAATCACAGAAAACCGGTTTGTGAATATTATTGATAAGCGGTTTGATGCCGGGATTCGTCTTGGGTCGGATGTCGGGGAGGGAATGGTCGCCGTGCGGATCACCTCCGGCATGGAAATGGCGGTGGTCGGAACACCTGACCATTTCCGGCGCTATGGTTTTCCGCACACCCCGGATGACCTGGTGGCACACCCCTGTATTGCGTATCAGTTTGCCGACGGTAGCCTTTATCAGTGGGAGCTTAATCAAGACAATAAAAAAGTCACCCACCGGCCACAGGGACAGTGGGTATTTTCTGACAGCTACATGGAGGCTGAAGCGGCCAGACGGGGACTGGGGCTGGCCTATGTTCCGGAAGAGTTGGTCACCGACGACCTTACAAGTGGAAAATTAATCAGGGTATTACAGCCTTACAGCATTTCACTTGAAGGGTCATACCTGTATTACCCTCATCGCGACGTGTCACCAGCCCTAAGGGTGGTTATTGATACGCTGAAAATCTGACAGCCCCCGGAAAGCACCGGAAGCGGTTCGTTTAACGTGCGCTTTCGTTCCACTGAGCGTCAGCCCCCTAAAACTCCATCCTGATGACCGGAGGACGTTAAAACAGTAGGCTGCACACTTGGCAACCAGTGAACGATTCTAGCCAGACTGGTAAAAATGCCACAGGGCTGAGCTTTGGTCGCTGTCGCTGGCGTCAGCAACTGCATTTAATGATTGCCCTGAGCCATCTGACTGAAGGTCTGTCTGTACAGAGCGTTACCGGTATACTGGGTTATGATTCGGTAAGTGCGTTTATTAGCATGTTCAGAAAAGCGCAGGGGAAATTACCGACGCAATATTTTTCGTTCCTAAACTAATGCAACACGACATAAACCGGATTTTTACAAAGAACGCCAGCGTCCGTTTTTCGCTCAACACTGCCTGTCAACCTAGTCCCCATACCACAGCTCAGGTGTACAAAAAAAAACCTTAACGTACAATAATTTTCGATATCCAAACTGACCCCAGTTAAGGCAGAAGAATTAGCACAGTGGCTCCACCGCCGCACGCATCCCCTGGTGCAAAATCGCATCCAGGTCCAGCGTCACCTGCTCGACCAGACCTTTCACCTGCGTCAGGTCCTGCTCCCAGTGTTCGCTCACGCTCAGAACCGCAGTGACCAGTTGGCTGGTTGCGATCTGCTTATCACGATGCTGAGCCCAGAGCTGCTGGAAACGGGTCAGCCAGTGGGCATCATCCTGCACCGGGTAGGATTCGCCGTTACGTTCACCACGGTAGAAGGCAATCAGCGCAGCCAGCGCAAAGGTCAGGCGCGCCGGGAGTTTACCGCTCGCCTGCTGCCCTGCCAGCAACTGCGGCAGAATACGGGTGCGGTATTTGGTCATGCCGTTGAGCGCAATCGACAGCAGTTGATGCTTAATGTACGGATTGCGGAAACGCCCCGTCACCGCGCGGGCGAATGACTCCAGCTCATCGCGCGGCAGATCCAGCACCGGGATAATCTCCTGGTAAATGGCTTTCTCAACAAAGGCGCAGATCTGCGCATCATTCATCGCTTCGCCAACGGTATCCAGCCCGGCCTGGAAGGCCACCGGCACCAGCGCGGTATGCGCCCCGTTCAGAATGGCCACTTTGCGCTCTTTATAGGGTTTGATGTCATCCACAATCAGCACATTAAGCGGCAACTGGTTGAGACGCAGCTCGGCGGCCAGAGATTTAGGCCCCTGAATCACAAACAGGTAAAAGTGTTCGGCGGTGTCGAGGAAGGCGTCGTGATAACCCAGAGATTTCTCGAGCGCCGCCACTTCGTCACGCGGATAGCCCGTGACGATACGGTCAACCAGGGTGGAACAGAAGCTATTGGACTCGTTCAGCCATTGAGTAAAGGCCGCCGGCAGCGCCCACTCCTGGGCATAACGCAGCACCAGCTCACGCAGCGCCTCGCCGTTATAGTCAATCAGTTCACAAGGAATAATCACCCAGCCTTTATCGCTGGCGCCGTTAAAATGGCTGAAACGCTCAAATAACAGACGGGTCAGTTTGGCCGGGTAGCTGACGGCAGGCGCGTCGTCGAAGCGATCTCCGGCGTGGTAACTGATCCCCGCTTCGGTGGTGTTTGAAAAGACAAAGCGCATCTCCGGGTTGTGCGCCAGCTTCAGGAATTCATCGTACTGCTCGTAGACGCTGATCTCGCGGTTAACAGAGCGGATAAGGCGCGCGTCGCTCACGGCTTCACCCTGCTCATTCAGGCCGCGAATGATGGTGGTATACAGACCGTCCTGAGTGCTGAGTGACGGAGGGAAATCACTTTTAATCGGACGCACAATCGCAATGCCGGCATTGAGGTCGGTATGCTCGTTTAGCTGGTCAATCTGCCAGTCGATAAACGCGCGCAGGAAGTTGCCCTCACCAAACTGGATGATACGTTCAGGGTAGAGGGCACCGGGGAAATCACGACGGTTGAGTGTGTTCACTAGGGGGTTCCTTTTATGATTAGTCATACAGCCTGATAAGATTGGTGTAATAACTTACCAAAACTTTACGACCACTAACCCCCGTTTTGATCAAAGCTTGTAGCAGTTTTGCTAAAGACTATAAAAATTTGTAGAACACCGAGGTCGCCGTCATTTCGCCGCCAGGCATCAGCGCATAGCGCGGGATCTCGCCCACTTTTTGCCAGCCGGTACGGGTATAGAAGGTTTCCGCCCCGCTGCCGGTGGCGGTATCCAGCACCAGCACGCTTTTATTGTGGGAACGAGCGTGCTGCTCGAGCGCCTGCATCAGCTGTAGACCGGCCCCGAGACGACGCGCATTTTCATGGACCAGCAACTTGGCGACATCCGCGCGATGGGGTTGGTTTGGCGGCTGGTCGGTAATGAGCTGCACCGTACCGATCAGTTCGCCATCGGCGCGGGCCGCGGCCAGTACAACGCGTTCGCCACGCCCCACGCTATCGGCAACGCCGCGCCAAAAATCGCAGGCCTGATCCTGGGTAAAGGGCAACATAAAGCTTACCGATGCGCCACCCTGTACACAGTTGTGCAGAATGTCGGCTAAAGCGGGAAGATGCGTAAGGATCTGTTCACGCGAGAGAGGTGAAATAGCGAGTGATGTGGTCATTATTTTCTCCATAATCAACCACATCAGCTTGCTCTTAACGTTTTATTAACACAAGAGGATTTACTTATGATACGCGCCCGGTACCGCGCTGCTGTTTCATGGAGTACATCTTCTCATCGGCGGTGCGTAACCAGCTATGCAGGTCATCGCGATCGTGATCAAACTCGCTCACCCCCCACGAGAAGGAGAGCGCCCACGGGTGCTGGGCGTGCTCATTCCAGACTGCCGCCTGTTCCGTTAGAAACTGCATTGCAATCCATGCGCCCTTCTCATCACTGTTGGTAAAGAGAATGGCGAACTCATCTCCACCATAGCGCGCCAGCACGTCGGCCTCCCGGAAGGTGGCTTTCAGCAAATCGGCCATGGCCTTCAGGGCCGCATCGCCATCCGCATGACCATAACGATCGTTGATCTGCTTAAAACGATCCAGATCGAGCCAGGCCAGGGTCAGGGGTTCGGCGCGACGACGTGCGTTATTGATACCCCAGGTCGCCATATGGTGGAAGCCACGGCGGTTATAGAGCCCGGTCAGGTCGTCGGTGATGGCCGAACTCACGGCTGAAAACTCCACTTCTGCCAGCGCCGCCAGGTCACGCAGACTGGCGATATCCTGCTCGCTAAACTGTCGCGGCCGGTTGTCCAGCAGGCACAAAGCACCCACGACCGCCCCGTTCGGCAGGCTGAGAGGATAACCGGCATAAAAGCGGACCGGCGGGTCATCGGTTACCAGGGGGTTATCGAGGAAACGTTCATCTTTCAGAGTGTCGGGCACGATCAGCGCCGAGGATGAAAGAATGGTATGCCCGCAAAAAGAGATGTTCCGTGGCTGGGCAGCCTCGGACATGCCCACGGCCGACTTCACCAGGACGGTATGCTCGCTCACCAGATTCACCATCGCCATGGGCACATCAAATAACCGTTTCGCCAGCCTGGTCAATCGATCGCAGGTTGGGTGTAAATTGGCCTCAAGGAGACCTGAATCGCGCAGCGATGAAAGACGCTCCGCTTCGTTGGCAGGGAATATGGGTGGTTTCATGTCGTCTCCGGAGGGCGTCCTTTTTAAAAGCTTAGCGCATCTTGCAGTGAATCAATGGGCAAAAATGCGGTTTTTACCTTCCCGTTTCGCCTGATAGAGCGCGGTGTCTGCAGCCTGTAACCAGTCAGTGACACTCTTCATCTCTCTCGTGGCGCTGGCAATACCGATACTTACGGTACACAGCACCGGCTCATCGGCAACTTCATCAATAATAGCAGCGGCATCCATAATACGGGTAGCCACGCTCCGGGCCTCTTCGAGGGAGGTGTCAGGGAGTAAAATGACGAACTCATCCCCGCCCAGCCGCGCGGGAGTGTCGGTTGTCCGGGTAGCAACATGCAGAATATGTGACACTGTCACCAAAAGCATATCCCCTACCTTGTGGCCGAAACGGTCATTCACCTCTTTGAAGTTATCAATGTCGATAAACATCAGCGCCGATTCATGACAGCTTTTACGCAGCTTGTTCAGTTCATGATCGATGCGTGTTTCCAGCAGGCGGCGATTAGCGATATCCAGCAGCGGATCCATCATCGCGATGCGTTCCAGCTCACGGGATTTCAGGCGCAGGCGAATGGCAATGCTGTCGGTCAGCACGCTCAGCGCCAGGGAATAGACGGCGATCAGCGGCAGCGTGGCGTACATGGTACGTTGAGACACCTCAGCAACCAGTGCCATACCTTGAGTCAACCACGTCGCCAGAAATACGGCCACCATCAGCCCCAGCGCCTTTTTCATTAAGGGTACACCGCCTGCTGAAAGGCGATCCGCCAGCAGGATGGTGGCAATGGTCACCGAAGGAAGCGGATTGGCGGCCATCATCGCAATCCAGAAACCGCCGGCCCCTGCATCGAGTATCAGGTTCTGGTGCTCGGTTGTAAGCGGCGTTGCGGAGTGACGTGAGCGCATCCAGGCGAGAGTTGGCCAGACAAAGGCATTCAGCGCCAGCAGGCCAATTAGCCAGCCGGAGCGGTGTTGCTCTAACAAGACGGAGCAGATAGGGATAAAGCAAAGAAAGGTGCCAAGGATCCGCATCAAGTACATGCGTTTGACGAACCGACTTCCTGGTATGCGGGGGGGCTTACTGATTTGGTCAGTTCCGTTCATCACACGTTTTTTCCGATACAATCACCCTGTTATATTATTGGCGTTAAAAATACGTAGCAAGATATTTATCTGTTAAACAAGGATATAAACCCCGCAGCCAGACTGGTCTGCGCGGTTATACCTGTTCACGCGCGGTGGTATTCCCGGCAGGCTGAACCCTTTCGTCCAGCCGACCGCTGGTACGATTTCGTCCTGCTTTTTTCGAACGATAGAGATAATCATCCGCTTCGGTCAGCAGGCGATTAAAGACCTCGGTGAGTTGCCAGGATTCAGATTTACCGCTTCCCAGGCCAATGCTGACCGTGATGAAGAGCGTCTGCCCACGCCAGTGGAAGGGATGCTGCTCAATAGAGGCCCGGATGCGTTCGGCCAGCGCATAGCCCTGCTGTGCCGAAGAAGAGTTGACGACCACCGCAAACTCTTCGCCCCCCATTCGCGCCACCAGGCCATCCTCTCCCACGGTGGTTTGCACCTGTTCGGCGAACTCGGCAAGCACCCTGTCGCCGCACTCATGACCATAGTTATCGTTAATACTTTTAAAGTAATCGATATCCAGCAACATCACCGTCAGGGAGCGAGGGTGCCGGTGCGACTCCTCATGTTTCAGCGCTTCGTACAGTCCGGACCGGGAGTAAACACGGGTCAGGAAATCATAGTCCGCGCGCAGCGAGACCTGGCGGATGAGCGAGTTGATCGCCGCCACGCTCACTGCGACCATCACCGGACAAATCGCCATGGTAGCGACCCCCAGACGCGCCGAAAACATCATCGGCGTGGTAAGGGGCGACGTCACGGCGATATCAATAATCGAGTTGGCGATTAGCGTGATCTCTGTGGCACCAGTCACGAAGGTCAACAGACAGGTTGCCGGCACTGAATAGCGTACCGCGCACCAGATGAGCGCAGGCAGCGGGAAGGCAAGACTCCCGGCACCACCGATCATGACAGAGGCGAAGACCGAGACGATCAGCGCCGCCACCGGCATCAAATTTTGCAGGCGAACCTGACGAGTCAGTTCAGGCCACCGGATGGTCAACAGGCAGGGCACAATCAGCACCCCGGTAGAGAACTGTTCACTGAACCAGTCGGCCACCGACGGCCAGAACGTCTGGCTGGCAATACCCACAGCACCCGCCGCCCCGATTAACGCACAAAACAGCGCAGCAACAAGACAGTAGCCAAACAGGCGCAGGGCGTTGAGCGGATCCGGCGTACCTTTATTGAGCCGTTTATCGCGGATCACCAGCAGCGCCAGGGTAACGATAAACGCCATATTCGAGAGGTTGATCACCAGCGAGGCGATACCCCAGTTGGTTGTGATGGCATCGTAACCCAGCATCGCCACGTATGAGATGGCGTAGTAGCGCAACCGGTTGAGGTAGATATAGCGGGCAAAAATCCCGGCCATCACGCCATTAAGCGGCCAGAAGACAGACAGCGCTTCAATCAGACGTAACTTCGCACCGATAAAGTAAAACAGCGTGGTCAACAAAAAGATCCACACCGCGTTACGTAGCGGGTTGTTCTTTGCAAAGAAAGCAAATCTGAAGAAAGGAGAAGCTGACATTCAATCTCTATCCATATCACTGCTTGTGACAGACAATGATCTAGCGGCTGGCGGAAGTGTTAAAAGATTAGCATCAATATATAACACAGAGGTAACACTGCGGTACCCATCAACGTTTTGCGTTCATTTCCTGCACCAGCCAGAAATGAATGACTTGCACAACATAGTGCTGCTGCGCGGCGGTCAGTGCAACCCCTTCCGGAATATTATGCCATTTGGCAAGACAGCCCCGACAGCAGGTCGCGGTAGCATGCTGTGCAATAAACACCGGGTGTCCACGCATCGGCGTCTGTTTGCCATCCTTCGCCGGGCGCGCCGGGGCTAACCGTTTGGCAATAAAATCGGCCGCGTGCTGATCGATAGTTTCTGCCCCTTTATCCCAGCAGTACTGTCGCTCTTTCACTCCCAGACGAAAACGGGAACGAAACGGCGAACGTGCCAGCCGGGTAAACAGCGGAGTGAAATCAGTCATTAGTATACAGAACGCCCCAGTCGGTGGGTGAGCTGCTCCAGTGCCGCCACCCCCGCCAGTGAATTACCCGTCTCGTCCAGTTCGGGGCTCCAGACGGCAATGGCCATCTCATGGGGAACAATCGCTACCACGCCGCCACCCACGCCCGATTTTGCCGGCAGCCCCACGCGCCAGGCAAACTCCCCGGCATTTTGATACATGCCGCTGGTCGCCATCAGGGCGTTAATCTGCCGTGCCTGTAGCGGTGACACCACCTCCTGCCCCAGATGGGGAGCCGAACCCTGGTGGGCCAGAAACAGGAAGGTGCGCGCCAGCTCTACGCAGTTCATCCGCAGCGCGCAGTAGTGGAAATAGTTTTGCAAAACGGTGGTCACGTCGTTGTGGAAATTGCCAAACGACTTCATCAGCCAGGCGATGGCGGCATTGCGCGCCGCGTGTTCAAACTCCGAACGGGCCACGGTGGTGTCGTAGGTGATATCCGACTGGCCGCTGAGCTGGCGCACAATTTCCAGCATCCGCTGACGCGGCGCGCTGAGGCGGCTTTGCAGCATATCGCACACCACCAGCGCCCCGGCGTTAATGAAGGGATTGCGCGGTTTTCCCTGTTCCATCTCAAGCTGGAGTAGCGAGTTGAAGGGCTGTCCGGAGGGGTCTTTTCCCACGCGCTGCCAGATCTCGTGCTCGTCGTACTGGCGCATGGCCGCTACGAGGCTTAGCACCTTGGAGATCGACTGGATTGAGAAGCGTTCGGTGGCATCACCGGCCTGAAACTGCTGTCCGTCGAGGGTGCAGATGGCGATGCCGAGCTTATTGCCCTTTACCGAGGCCAGCGCCGGGATGTAATCGGCTACCTTACCCTGCCCCAGTAATGGGCGCACCTGCGCCAGAATCTCTTCCAGCATCTGATTGTCGATGACCGCAGCCACGTCTTACTCCTTGCTCACAGCCCAAAAACGGGCTGGGAGTATACCAGAGGCAAATGTATTGCGTCAGGCTGGAAGTCGAAAACGCGAAACCGCCTGAATCAGCAAGCCCGACTCATCATGCAGGCGTTGAGACGCTTCGGTGGCGGTGTTCACCAGGAGATCGGTTTGCTGCGCCACGTTGTTCAACCCCTGCAGCTGGCGGGTCATATGGTGAATGCTCTCTCCCTGGCTCAGGGTCGCCACCGAGATATCATTCAACAGGCTGCAGAGATTCCCCACCAGGCTCATGACCTGCTGCAGGTTATCTTCCAGCCGGGTCACCGCCTGCGAACCGTCATCGATCCCCTGCAGGGAGCGGTTAATCAGCTCCTGGATGGTTTGGGTCGAGTGGCTGCTCTTGCGGGCCAGCAGCCCGACTTCCCGCGCCACTACGGCAAATCCTCGCCCCTGATTGCCGGCGTGAGCCGCCTCAATCGCCGCATTGAGCGCCAGAATATTGGTCTGAAACGCGACGTTATCAATCATTGCTACGATGCCGCGCATTTCAGACGAGCGCTCGACGATGGCCGCCATCGAGGCATTAACGGTAGCCATCATGCGATCCCCGCCTGCCGCCACCTGGCGGGCCTCGTCGGCGCGGGAGCTGGCGAGCTTCGCATAGCCGGTGTTACCCTCCACGTGCGTCTCGAGGGTAGCGATATGGGCGGTGACCTCTTTCAGCTCTCGCGCCTGCAGGGTGGACTGGTGATATAACGCCCGGTTGCCCTCGGCCAGCGAGCCGATATTCTCCACCATCGCCGTGGTGGCGTCGCTTACCTGTCTCACCAACTGCTGCAGGCCGCATTGCAGGGTATGAATGCTGTCATCCAGCTGCGAAATCTCCCGGTTGACCTGTTTTATCGCAGGCGGCGTACCTGAAAGATCCCCCGCGGCCAGCTGATTGATCCAGCCAATGAGGCCGCGCAGCGGTGTAATGACCCAGCGCGACATGCCAAACCAGACCAGTACGGCAATGGCCACCAGCAATAGCGGAGCCAGCATAAACAGCGTCTGCAGATTCGACAGGCTACTGGTCAGACGCTGGCGCCCCTCGGCGGCAAGCTGGCTACTGGTCTGCTGATAGCGCGCATAGTTGTCGTTAAAATCGGCCTGGAATGCCTGGGCCGGTACGGCGAAGAAGGCATCAATGGACTGCGTTTTCACGAGCCCTTCCGCCTGCTCCTGAATCGCACCGAAGAAGAGTTTATAGCTGCTCACCAGCGCGTCGTCCTGTCGCGGCTGCATTGCCTGCCAGCTCGCCCAGGCCTTTCCCGAAGCCGCCAGGGCGCTCCGTGCCTCGTCCATCAGGCTTTGCCAGCTCCCTTCAGAACCTGTCTCTTTGTCCTGCATAAAGTAGACCCCGGCACGGTTGAGCAGATCGCTTGCCGACAGCAGAGCGATACGCGCCTCGTCGAGCTTTTCCTGCTGGGTCAGGGCGAGTTGATTTCGTTGATCGTTGCGCTGGGCGTCGCTCAGCGAGAACGTAAGCAGCACGGAAGAGGAGATTTGCAGTGCGGAAAAAAGCGCAATAATACAGAAGATCCCCGCCAGCAGGCCAAACTGCCGTGGCCTGAGTCGCTGAACAAGGGGACGAAAAATTTGCGTTAGGTTCATATTTGTGTTCTGTAACAAGACGTTAGACGCCAGCGAGTCTACGGTTTATAAATGACAGAACTATTTCAGCAGCATGACAAAGGCCTGCGATCCGCAGGCCTTTACCGGGTTTTGTTACAGACGATCTCTCCACACTGTCTGCACGTTACAGAACTCATGCAGACCAAAGTGGGACAGCTCGCGACCGAAGCCGCTCTTTTTCACCCCACCGAACGCCACGCGGGCATCGCTGGCGCTAAAGCCGTTGATAAACACCCCGCCGCACTCCAGCCCATCCGCAAACTGCTGCGCGGTGGCATCGCTGGTGGTGAAGACCGTTGCCGACAAGCCAAAATCACTGTCGTTAGCCAGCGCCAGGGCATGGGCGGCATCGTTCGCCACGGTGATGGCCGCAACCGGCCCGAACAGCTCCTGGCGAAACGCGGTCATTGCAGGCGTAACGTTACCCAGTACGGTTGGCGCATAATAGTTGCCCTCGCCCGCTATTTTCTCGCCGCCCAGCAGCAACGTCGCCCCTTCGGCCAGGGAGGCCTGAACCTGTTGATGCAGTTCATCACGCAGATCATAACGCGCCATCGGCCCGATAAAGGTCTCTTCCTGCTCCGGCGCGCCCATCTTCAGTGCGGCGGTAGCGGCGACGAAGCGCTCGGTAAAGGCCCCGGCAATGCCCGCTTCCACAATAAATCGCTTGGCGGCGGCGCAGACCTGCCCGGTGTTCTGATAACGCCCCGCGACCGCCGCTTTGACCGCCAGATCCAGATCGGCATCGTTAAGCACGATAAAGGGATCGGAACCGCCCAGCTCCAGCACGCATTTTTTCAGCGCCGCCCCGGCCTGGGCGCCGATGGAGGCCCCGGCGCGTACGCTACCGGTGACGGTCACGGCGGCGATACGCCGATCGTTAATCGCCTGGCTCACCCCTTCGTTGGTGGCGTTGATCTGGGCGAATACCCCCTGCGGGAAGCCGGCGGCGGTAAATATCCGGGCGATCAGATCCGCGCATCCCAGCACGTTGGGCGCATGTTTCAACAGATAGCTGTTACCGGCAAGAATAATCGGTACCGCGCCGCGTAATACCTGCCACAGCGGGAAGTTCCACGGCATCACCGCCAGAATCGGCCCCAGGGGACGGTACTCAATGACCGCTTTTTCCACCTGCGTGGCTTCCGGGCTCAGCATCGCCGGACCGTGATCGGCATACCAGTCGCAAAGGCTGGCGGATTTCGCCACTTCGCCCCGCGCCTGAACAAGAGGTTTCCCCATCTCACGGACAATGGTCTGGGCCATCTCTTCGCCGTGCTGGCGCAGTGCCGCGCCGAGATCCCGCAGAAGCTGCGCGCGATCGGCCAGCGGTACGGTACGCCACTGGCGGTAGCCCGCATCAGCATTAGCGATCGCCGTCTCAACATCAGCGGTCGTGGCCCACGGCCAGCGGGCAAGGGTTTCACCGGTCGTCGGATTGACCGAAAAAGCATGAGTAGCTGAGGAGTAGTTCATCTTGTGCTCCAGTGAATAACAGTTGCCTAAGTGTGGCCTGGTCTGCTATTTCTGAAAAATGAATAATATTGACCACCTTTTTCACGAATCGAGAATGGTATGGATTTAACGCAGCTGGAAATGTTTAACGCCGTAGCTCAGACGGGGAGCATCACCCTGGCGGCGCAGAAGGTGCACCGCGTCCCTTCTAACCTCACCACCCGTATTAAACAGCTGGAGGCCGACCTGGGCGTGGCGCTCTTTATCCGCGAAAACCAGCGCCTGCGGCTTTCTCCTGCCGGGCATAATTTTTTACGTTACAGCAGGCAGATCCTCGCCCTGGTGGATGAGGCGCGGATGGTGGTGGCCGGCGATGTACCTCAGGGACTTTTTTCTCTGGGGGCGCTGGAGAGTACCGCTGCGGTGCGCATTCCCGCCTCGCTGGCGCAATTCAACCAGCGCTATCCGCGCATACAGTTCGCTCTGGCGACCGGCCCCTCCGGCACCATGATCGACGGCGTACTGGAGGGGACCCTCAGCGCGGCCTTCGTTGACGGGCCATTAACGCATCCGGAGCTGGAAGGGATGCCGGTCTACCGGGAAGAGATGATGCTGGTGGTGCCGGCGGGTCATGCAAAAGTGGCGCGCGCCACCGAGGTGAGCGGTCAGGACGTTTACGCGTTTCGCGCAAACTGCTCTTATCGCCGTCATTTAGAAAGGTGGTTCCATGCTGACCGGGCCACGCCCGGGCGGATTCACGAGATGGAGTCTTATCACGGCATGCTGGCCTGCGTGATTGCCGGGGCGGGTATTGCCCTGATGCCGCGCTCGATGCTGGAAAGTATGCCCGGACATCATCAGGTCGAGGCCTGGCCGTTGGCCGAAAACTGGCGCTGGCTCACCACCTGGCTGGTTTGGCGCCGGGGAGCAATGACCCGGCAACTGGAGGCTTTTATAGCGCTGCTAAACGAACATCAGCCACCAGCGCCTTCTCCATGAAATGGCTTAGCGGATCGGCGGCGTAAGGCGGGAAAGCCTCGCAGAGCTGATATCCCTGCTGGGCATAAAGACGAATGGCGGCATCCTGCTTAATGCCCGTCTCAAGGCGGAGAGTATGGCAGCCGCGGCTCAGGGCTTCATCCTCCAGCGCCGCCAGCAATCGATTTCCCAGGTGCTGCCCGCGATGCGTCGGATCGATATAGACCCGTTTCATCTCGCCGGTACCGTCACCGTTCAGCACAATGGCGCCGCATCCCACGGCGCGTAGCTGCAGATCGCGGATCGCCATCATAATCAGGCTGTCGGCGGGCAGTGCCGTTAAATCGAGCAGGTGGTTACTTTCAGCCGGGTAGAGTTCGCCTTGATACCGGTCAAGCGCGGCAATCAGCGTAACGATGTCCGGATGAGCGGGTGATTCAGAGGTAATGGAATACATAGCAGGCTCCTTTTGTCGTTTTTCTCTACCCTACCCCTTCACTATGACGGGTTATTCATATTTTAAACTTATAGCTACCCGCGCCCGTTGCGCCGCCCGTTCCCGCGGCGTAACGTTGAAGGCAGTTAACGGTTAAAACCTCAGGAAAAACAATGCACACCAAAGCCCGTAAAGTGATGATTATCGGCGCCGGTAATGTCGGCACCTCCGCCGCTTACGCCCTGTTAAACCAGAATATCTGCGAAGAGCTACTGCTGGTGGATCTTGATAAGGCACGCAGCGAGGGGCACGCCTGGGATCTGGCCGACGCCGCGGCCTATATGCCGGGGATGATGACCATTTCCACCCGCGAAGTGAGCGACTGCGCGGATGTGGATATCGCGGTGATCACCGTTTCCGGCGGCGCGTTAAAGCCCGGCCAGACCCGGCTCGATGAGCTGACCGCGACGGCTAACATTGTCAAAAGTATTGTGCCGCAGATGATGGCGGGCGGCTTTAAGGGCATTTTCCTGATCGCCACTAATCCGTGCGACATCATCACCTGGCAGGTGTGGCAACTCTCCGGCCTGCCGCGCAGCCAGGTGATCGGTACTGGCGTCTGGCTGGACACCACCCGTTTGCGCCGCACCCTTGCGCAAGCGCTGGATATTGGCGCCCAGAGCATCGATGCCTTTATTCTGGGTGAACATGGGGATACCCAGTTCCCGGTGTGGTCGCACTCATCGGTCTACGGCTCACCTATCGCCGAAGTTTATCAACGCCATACCGGCAATACCCTGGACTTCGACGCCCTGGCCGAACGCGTGCGCAAGCAAGGGTTTGAGATTTACGCCCGTAAAGGGTGCACCGAGTTCGGTATCGCCGGAACCATCGCTGAAATCTGCCGCAATATCTTTACTGGCAGCCACCGGGCGCTGGCGATCTCCTGCATTCTGCAGGGGGAATATGGCGTCGATGAGGTGGCGATTGGCGTACCGGCCGTACTGGCGCAGAGCGGGGTTCAGCAGATTATCGAACTGAAACTGGCGGAAGAGGAGCAACAAAAATTCCGCCAGTCGGTAGAGGTCATTAAAGCCAATATTGCTCGCCTGCCCTGACGCTCAGGGTGCCAGCGTCAGGGTGGCGTCGAGCTGACTTAGCGTCTGTTGCGCATCTTCATCCAGATGGCGGTCGGTCACGATATCGGTCAGCGAGTGAAGGTGCGCAACGTTAAACAGCGACCAGGCGCCATACTTTGAGCTGTCTGCCAGCAGTACACGACGGCGGGCGTTAGCAATCAGATCGCGCTTTAACGCCGCTTTTTCTTCCGTTGGCGAGGTTATGCCTCGCTCCACATCCCAGCCATTACAGCTGACAAACGCAATATCCGGCCAGATGTTTTGCAGCAGACGGCGGCCATGTTCGCCAATGCAGGATTGGCTGGAGTCATCGATGCGCCCACCAATAATGGTGACCTCAATCTGCTTAAACTCTGAAAGAAACAGCGCGATATGCAGATCGCTGGTAATGACGCGAAGCGGCAAATGCGTCAGCTGTCGCGCAAGTTCAATCATGGTGGTGCCGGCATCCAGCACCACCGCATCGCCGGCCTTAACGAAGCTCGCCGCCGCGCAGGCGATGGCATGTTTTTCAGCCAGGCTGCGCTGCATCTTTTCACTGGTGGTGGGCTGGGAAGGAATAAACCGGTTCAGGGTTACGCCGCCGTGGGTACGGCTGATAACCCCCTCCTGATCGAGCTTAATCAAATCCCGACGTATGGTCGCCGGGGAGGCGTCAGTCACGGCTACCAGCTGGTCAACCGTCACCAGATTGTGCCCCTTCAGGTAGTCCATTATCTGCTCTAACCGGTTATATCCCTTCATATTATTCCCGTGTGATTTGCATCGCTAACTGGATAGAAACCGTCATGCTCTCAGACTTCGCTTTACCTGTCCACGCAATGTCGAACGCGGTGCCATGGTCAGCGGAAGTGCGGATAAACGGCAGCCCGGCGGTGATGTTGACACCATCATAAAACCCAAGCAGTTTCAAGGGAATATGCCCCTGATCGTGATACATCGCCACCACCATGTCATACATACCTTCATGGCACTGCATAAAGACCGTGTCCGGCGGGCAGGGTCCAAAGACATTCAGCCCCTGCGCTTTCATCGCCTCGACGGCCGGGCCAACGATAGTGATCTCTTCATCGCCAAAAAGACCATTCTCTCCCGCGTGCGGGTTCACCCCTGCCACGGCGATGCGCGGGTTGGTGTAGCCTACGCGCTTAAGGAAGGTATCGGCAATGCCAATCACCGTTTTTACCCTTTCCGGGTTCAGGGTATCAAGGAATTTGCGCAACGCAATGTGGGTGGTGATGTGAATGACCTTAAGCTGATCGGTATAGAGCACCATCGCGTAGTCTTTGCTGTCGGTCAGATGTGCCAGCAGCTCGGTGTGCCCCGGATAGAGATGGCCCGCCAGATGCAGCGCTTCTTTATTTAGCGGAGCGGTGGCAATGGCTTTTACCTCTCCGGCCATCGCCAGCTCGGTGGCGCGCCGCACGCAGCGATAGGCCAGATCGCCGGCCTGAGCCTGTACCACGCCGGGCTGCAAGGCCTGCGGATCGGCCAGGGGTTCGTCGAGCACGTTGATGATAGCCGGGCCAAAGTGGGCATCGCTGACGCGGGTAATCATCCGTAATTCGGCCGCAGGTGTAATGCCCTTCTCCAGTACGCGCTGCAGCGTCACTGCGCATCCCACCACCACGATCGGTGCACCAGAGAGTTCCCCCCCGGTCAGGGATTTGATAATGATCTCCGGGCCGATGCCCGCCGGGTCGCCCATCGTTACAGCAATGATATTAGTCACTCATCTTCTCCTCGATAAAATGCAGAACCTCAAGCAGCGTGGTTTCACTACCAAAACCGCCCGCTTTGGTCATGACTGGCCCCTGCCAGCGACAACCTAAAAACCGACCGAAGGGTACGCAGCGCGCCACCTGCCCGGTGATTTCAAACCCTTCGGCGTGAAGCGCACTGGCTACCGCCATTGCCACATCCCCCCCGGAGACATATAACGCTGCCGGGTTACTGCTCTCCAGCACCTGGCTCGTGAGCGCGCCCAGAAATGTGCTGATTTGCTCACCCAGCGCCGCACGACTCAGCCCGTACTGTTGGCACAGCGCGTCAATTTGATGACGCGCGGCGTGATCGGAACAGGTGTGCACCACGCAGTGTTCTCCAGCCGCCAGCGCCACACTAATCTGCTGCGCATAACCGCTTATTCCGTCGCGAAAGAGATCGGTGATGTCGATAAAGATCGAGCGGACGTTCTGCTGCTGGCGTACTCGCAGAATCTGCTTTTGCGCGATTTCACTCATCGAGCCAACCACCGCCAATAAAGGACGCGGACGCGCCAGGTGACGCGCCAGGGCATCACACAGTCCGGCGGAACCCACCAGCAACGGACGCGGGTCGCAGGCTGCGGCCACGGCCATGATCTGATCCAGATCGTCATCGCTCTGGGCATCCACAATCAGTAATCGGGTGTCGCCAGTCAGGGCGGCGGCCAGGGTCGACGCCGTAACCACCTGGCTCGACAGCGCCGTCTGCTCTGCCAGCACTGCGGCAATCTGCGCATGCCGCACGGGCGTTTTGGGGTCGCTGGCGAATTCGGTTTCCGTCACCGGTAGGCCGAACACGCGACAGACACCCTGCTCGGTGGTACGCCCGGCCTGCGGAAACGCCGGCGCGATAATCGCCTGACGCTGGCCGGTCGCCTGCAGAAGCGCCTCCACTTCCGCCCCGGGATTACCCCGCAGGGTGGAGTCGATTTTTTTCACCTGCCACTGTGCCTGGCGCATTTCAGCACCATAGCCCGCCTCCTTTTCAGCGGCCTCTGATGCCGTTAGCGCCCGGCTATCGCTATTAATAACCAGCGCGTCGGCATGACCGGTAAAGGGAGTCTGAAACGCCACACTAACTTTTTTACCGCGCAACGCCAGGCTCACCCCCGCATCGTTAGCCCCGGTAAAGTCATCGGCAATGACTACGACCTCTCTTTTGCTGTTCACTTTCATCCCCACTCCGGTTTGTATTTCTTGTTAATGATTATATTCAATCATGATTGATTATATGTGAGCAAGATCAAGTTATTCAGTTTGTGAATAAATTATAAATTTAAGGACACGATGACTGTGATTGTCTTGTAATGAGCGAAATCAATCACAGACACAGCAACAGGAGATTCATGTGTTAACCATCAACAGTACGATCATCAGCGGCGCGGGCGCTATCCCCGCTATTGCCCCCCTGCTGGCAGGTAAAACGCGTCTATTAATGGTCACCGACGGCAATATCGCCCGTCTCGACGCCGCCCGCGCCATCCGCAGCCTGCTGGAGGCCGATGGCCGCCAGCTCAGCGTGATTGACAGTGTGCCACCGGAGCCCACCAGCCACGACGTGCGCGCCCTGCTGGCAGAAACAAAAGAGACCGCCTTCGATCTGGTGGTCGGCGTAGGTGGCGGCAGCGTACTGGATGTGGCCAAACTGCTTTCGGTGCTGTGTCATCCCCACTCCCCTGGGCTGGATGCCCTGCTGGCAGGCGAAAAACCGCAGGTTCGCCTCCCCTCGTTGCTGATTCCGGCCAGCGCCGGCACCGGTTCCGAGGCAACGCCAAACGCGATTCTCGCGATTCCCGAGCAGAGCACCAAGGTTGGCATCATCTCCCCCGTGCTGCTGCCAGATTATGTCGCGCTGCTGCCGGAGTTAACGACCAGCATGCCGCCGCATATTGCCTCTTCAACAGGTATTGATGCCCTCTGCCATCTGATTGAGTGTTTCACCGCAACCGTGGCCAACCCGGTAAGCGATAACGCGGCGCTGACGGGGCTGCGCAAATTGTTGAACAACATTGAAACCGCCTGCGCCGAGCCGCACAACCTGGCCGCGAAGCTGGAGATGTTGTGGGCCTCTTACTACGGCGGCGTCGCCATTGCCCATGCGGGCACCCATCTGGTTCACGCCCTCTCTTATCCTCTGGGCGGGACGTACCATCTGCCCCATGGCGTGGCGAATGCCATTTTGCTGGCCCCCTGCATGCGCGTGGTTCGTCCGGATGCCGTTGAGAAATTTGCGCAGGTTTGGGATCTGGTTCCCGGCGCCGACACCTCCCTGGCGCTGGAAGAGAAGTCGCACGCGCTGGTGGACTACTTCGCCGCCCTGGTACGTCGCCTGAATTTACCCGACAACCTCGAAACGTTGGGAGTCCCGCGCGATGACATCGCCTCTCTGAGCGATGCCGCCCTGAACGTAAAACGTCTGATGAATAATGCCCCGCGCCAGGTCAGCCATGCCGAGGTCGCAGGAATTTATCAGACTCTGTTTCCAGCCAGTTAACTTCAAAGGAGTGTGTAATGCGTAACAACATTGAGGGCGTGCTGACGGCGATCGTCACCCCCTTCACCGACGACGGGGCGCTGCACCTGCCGGGACTAAAACGTCAGATCCAGCGTCAGCTGGCGGCGGGCAACGGCATCTTTTGTGGCGGTACTAACGGAGAGTTCTTTGTGCTGACCGAAGAGGAAAAAGTGGCCGTCACCCGCACCTGCGTGGAAGAGGTGGCCGGGCGCGCACCGGTGGTGGCACATATTGGCGAAATTTCGACCCGGGCAACGATTCGTCTGGGTAAACAGGTCGAGGCGCTGGGGGTGGACGCGGTCTCCGTTATCACTCCGTGGTTCGTTCCGCTCACCCAGGCTGAATTGATCGCCCACTACACCACCATTGCCGATGCGCTGAACGTACCGGTGTTCATCTACAACATCCCGGCGCGAACCGGCAACACCATCGCGCCTGAGACGGCCCGGGCGCTGGCCGCTCACCCCAATATTATCGGCATTAAAGACAGCGCGGGGAGCCATGAGAGCCTGAGCGGTTTTCTGAAAGCCGTTGAAGATATTGACGGTTTTGACGTGCTGAATGGCCCGGATTCGCTCATTCATCAGGGCTTTGTTGAGGGATGCTCCGCCTGTATTTCTGGCCTGGCGAACGTGGCGCCGAACGAGATCAACGCCATCTGGGCGCGTTTTCGTGCCGGGGATATCGCGGGCTCGCGGCAGGCCCAGGAGAGCGTGACCGATCTACGTACCCGACTGTACAGCGTCGCTTTTTCGCCTGCGGCCGTGAAAAAAGCGCTGCAGGTCATGGGTGAAGAGGTGGGAGAGAGCCGCTACGCGGTGGCTTTCGATGCGCAACAAACAGAACAGATCCGCCAGATAGTGACGAAGTCACTGCAGTAACCGGCGTTTGCTTTCGTCCATAAGAATTCGGGTGCCCTCTGCGCCCAGGATTCATACGCCCTGAAGAGAGGCTAAGATGAACAACTTTACCGCTGAAGATACCCTCATCATCGTAGGCATTGTGATTGTCTACATTCTGTTTACTACCTGGCTGACGTTCCGGTTACGCAGTAAAAACACCGGTGATTTTATGGAAGGCTCGCGCGCGATGCCGGCGTTTATCGTCGGGATCCTGCTGATGTCGGAATACATTGGTGCGAAATCCACGATCGGTACCGCACAGGCGGCGTTTGAAGATGGCTTTGCCGCTTCCTGGTCAGTGATTGGCGCGGCTATCGGCTTCCCGCTGTTTGGGCTGCTGCTGGTGAAACGCATCTACAGCACCGGCAAGATCACCATCTCCGGGGCGATTGCCGAAAAATACGGCACCAGCACCAAAAACATTATCTCCATCATTATGATCTACGCCCTGCTGCTGGTGAACGTGGGTAACTACGTGAGCGGCGCGGCGGCGATTTCGACGGTACTGAAGGTGAACTTGCCTGTTGCCGCCTTTATCACCGCCATCGTCAGTACCTTCTATTTCGCTTTTGGCGGCATGAAGGGGGTGGCGTGGGTGACCCTGCTGCACAGCGCCCTGAAGTATTTCGGTATCCTGGTGATTATGGGCTTCGCCTTGTCTAAAACCGGCGGCTTTACCCCCATGATTGAACAGATGCCATCTTACTACTGGACCTGGGACGGCAATATCGGCGCCAGCACCATTGTCGCCTGGCTGATTGGCACCATCGGCTCCATTTTCTGTACCCAGTTCGTGATTCAGGCCATTTCCTCCACGAAAGATGTGAAGTCAGCTAAACGTTCCACCTGGATCGCCTTCTTCTTCTGCCTGCCCATCGCGCTGGCGATTGCGGTAATTGGCGTGGCGGCGAAGTATCTGCATCCGGAGATTAACAGCCTGTACGCAATGCCTATCTTCCTGCAGGACATGAATCCGTGGCTGGCGGGACTGGTGACAACGTCACTTGTTGCCTCCATCTTTGTCAGCGTCAGCACCGTGGCGCTCGCTATCGCCTCGCTGGTAGTAAAAGATTTCTACGTGCCCTACCGCAACCCGACCCCGGAGCAGGAGTTTAAAGCGACCCGCTGGCTGTCGTTGTTGATTGGCTTCCTGCCGTTAATCTTTGTGCTGCTGGTCCCGGAAGTCCTGAAACTATCGTTCTTTACTCGCGCTATTCGTCTGTCGATTACAGTTGTGGCCATCATCGCCTTCTACGCCCCGTTCTTTAAAAGCGCCCGCGGGGCGAATGCCGGGCTGATTGGCGCCTGCGTAGTCACCTCGGTCTGGTATCTGCTGGGCGATCCGTTTGGGATTAACAATATGTATATTGCGCTGGTCACCCCGGCGGTGATTATGGTTCTCGACCGTTTGATCCCCAATAAAGCGGATCGCAAAGCGCCTGCCCCTGTTCAACATAATGGAGTCTGATATGTCTGTAACCGTAACCCGTGACGGGATTGTTCGCCCGCTGCCGCAGGATGCCCGCGTGGAAACGGCCATGCTGCCCTCTTCCTGTCCGCAGAACCATGCCGCCAACCTGCTGCCCCTGCCGGATGGCACGCTGATGTGCGTCTGGTTCGGCGGCACCCAGGAAGGGATTGCTGATATTTCTGTATGGGGGTCACGCCTGGCTCCCGGTAGCAACCAGTGGAGCGAGGCGGTAAAGCTCTCTGACGATGCCAGCCGCTCCGAGCAGAACCCGGTGCTATTCCTTGCGCCGGACAACGTACTGTGGCTGCTGTGGACCGCGCAGATCTCCGGTAACCAGGATACCGCCATCGTGCGTTACCGCCAGTCTCATGATCTTGGCCAAACCTGGGGTGAGATTGCTACTCTGCTGGATAAACCCGGTACCTTTATCCGCCAGCCCATCACCGTTCTCGAAAACGGTAACTGGCTGCTGCCGGTCTTCTATTGCCGCACCCGACCGGGCGAGAAATGGGTCGGAAACGATGATATTAGCGCGGTGAAAATCTCTGCCGATCGGGGGAAGAGCTGGCGCGATGTCGAGGTGCCGCAAAGTCTGGGCTGCGTCCATATGAACATTACGCCGCTGAAAAATGGGCATCTGGTGGCGCTCTACCGTAGCCGCTGGGCGGATAATATCTATATCAGCCAGTCGCAGGATCAGGGCGAAAGCTGGTCTGTACCGGAACCCACGGCGCTGCCGAACAATAACTCCTCTATCCAGGTCACCACCCTTGCCAGCGGTGAGCTGGCGCTGGTGTTCAACCACATGAGCGCAGCCGGAGCGCTGGAGCGTCGCGCCTCA
Source organism: Leclercia sp. UBA1284 (assembly GCF_002308415.1). Lineage (NCBI taxonomy): Bacteria > Pseudomonadati > Pseudomonadota > Gammaproteobacteria > Enterobacterales > Enterobacteriaceae > Leclercia > Leclercia sp. UBA1284. The sequence continues at coordinate 1,249,741 of NZ_DBUS01000006.1, read as the reverse complement.
CTGTATGACGAGATCGACGATGGTGATGATCGTAAAGAGCCAGAAGCGACCGGAGAACGCACCGCCTTCTGGGGTGCCCCGCGCGCACCGATGACGGTAGCTATTTCGGCCGACGGCGGAAATAGCTGGGCGTGGCAGCGCAATCTTGATGAAGGCGATGGCTACTGCATGACGAATAACTCCCTGGAGAAGCTGAACCGCGAGTTCTCCTATCCCAGTATTAAACAGGGCGCCGACGGCACGCTACACATCGCTTACACCTATTTCCGTCAGGCGATCAAATATGTGCGTGTCTCGCCTGAATGGGTTAAGGAGTCATCACAGTGATTATCGGCCATCTGAACGCCCTGCCGCTGGCAGGGCTCCCCACCGCGCTGCTGTCCATCCTGACGCGCGCTGATTGCACCCTGGCGGCGCTTGCCGCCCGGGACGACGGCCGCTGGCAGCCGGAAGGTTGCGCATGGTTTTGCCATATCGGCCCGGCGCAGACCCAGCCGCAGACCCAGCGCCATACGGAGTATCATCACCAGTGGGCGGATATTCAGGTTATGCTGGCCGGCAGCGAGATGATCAACGCAGGTATGCAGTCGCTGGCGCAGCCGCAGGATGAAGAGCGCAAACCGGATCTCTTTATCGCCACCGGCGCTGCGCTCCCGGTCAGCATCAGGTTAACTCCCGGTGCTTTTGCAGTATTCCTGCCCGGCGAGCCGCATCAGGCGTTGTGCGCCTTAGACGAATCCATGACCGTGCGCAAAGCGGTATTCAAGGTGCCGCGCGCCCTGCTGGAGGTGTGACATGCCCAGTGCCATCGTAACGGGTGCAAGCTCAGGAATCGGCGAAGCCATTGTGCAGCGCCTGCTTGATGAAGGCTGGCAGGTTATCGGCCTGAGCCGGCGCGGTTTACCCCTGGATCATGCGAACTATCGCTGCGTGAGCGTGGATCTTAGCGACAGCAACGCGCTTGCCGCCGCACTCGCTACCCTGCCTGTACCGCAGGCGATTGTCCACGCCGCCGGGATGATGGCCGCCGCCCCGCTCGGCGAACTGGATCCGACCATCAGCGCCCGGCTCTGGGGCCTGCATGTTCACGCTGCCGAGCAGCTTTTTAACCACTTTGTACCGCAAATGCGCCCCGGTGGACGGCTGGTTGCTATCGGCAGCCGGACCTCCCGGGGTGCCGCGGGCCGATCGCAGTATGTCGCCACCAAAGCCGCGCTGGTAGGGATGATTCGCAGCTGGGCGGCGGAACTGGCGCCACGGGGTATCACCGCCAATGTGGTCGCGCCCGGCGCGACCCAGACGCCGATGCTTAGCGACCCCGGACGCGTCTCTTCCCCACCCAGGATCCCCCCCATGGGTCGCTTGATCCTTCCTCAGGAGGTGGCCGCTGCGGTGAATTTTCTACTGAGTGAGGAAGCGGCCCCGATCACCGGTCAGGAGTGGGTGCTCTGCGGTGGGGCGTCGCTGGGTTAAGGTCATTAAAAAGCCTGCGCTTGCAGGCTTTACTCTTTAATGCGCAGCAAGAACCGCATAAAACGCCGGATCGGCCTGAATCGCTGCCAGCACTTTTGCTGCCAGCCCGGTAGGATTACGTCTTTTGGACTCCCAGCTTTTAATGGTATCTACGCTGGTGCCCAGCGCTTTTGCCATTTCCGCCTGAGAAACATTTAACTGCGCTCTGATGGCCCTGACATCTGCGATCTCATAGCGGGTTACTCGAGCGGGTTCAGTTACCCCATTCTTGATATCGACCGCCTCTTCAAGAGAAGATTTCAGGTCGTTATAAAAGCTCATGTCATACCTCATTTTTCAGCAATTTGGTTAATTTCTTTAGTTCTGCTTTTTCCGCGTCAGTGAGACTCTCCTTCTCACTTTTCAGGTAAGCCATCAGGAACCAAATAACTTCAACGTTAGGAATAAAGTAGATCACCCGGGCGCATCCACGTTTCCCCTGCGAACCGAGCGCCATCCTGATCTTGCGTAAGCCCCCAGTGTTTTCAATAACATCGCCCCGGTCGGGATATTCGATGAGGGCTATTTGCAAATTTTTTAGCTCATCATCCGTGGCAATCGCTTTTATCTGTCGAGTGAATGTTCGAGTCTCGATAAATTCTATCGCGTGAGTCATTCGCGTACGCGCCTTGTTATGTACACAGTACACCATTTACATGTACACTGTACACCTCTAAAAAAGAACGCGAACAAGCGTGCTTAAAACTGCGAGGCGCTTTCCGGGAAAACGTTGGGAGGGGGATTGGCTGCTTTTAACGCGGGCGGAATTTCACGCCGCCCGCGGGATGTTAGCGAAGAAACACCGTGCCTTTCAAATAAAGCGCCGCCTGGCCGCTCATCAGCACGCGGTCTCCCTTGAGTTCACAGCGCAGATCGCCGCCGCGGGCGGAAACCTGACGTGCGGTCATTTGGGTTTTGCCGAGTTGCTCACTCCACCAGGGGATCAGCATACTGTGCGCGGAGCCGGTGACCGGGTCTTCTGCCACCGATTCGCCCGGGCAGAAGAAGCGGCTAACGAAATCCACTTCATCGCCTGGCGCAGTAACGCACACCATTTTACCCAGTGGTTTCAGCGCCTCGATAGCCGGGGTCAGGGATTCAACCTGCTGCTGGTTTTCCAGCACGACCATATAATCACGCCCGACCCGCACCGCGCTGGACGCCGGAATACCGAGCGCACTAAACAGCAGCGCGGGTGGATTGTCGACCGCGTCGCTGCTCCAGGCCGGGAAGTCCAGCGTGAGCCAGTCGCCGTTACGCGAGACCTTCAGGTCGCCAACAAAGCGGGTGGAAAAGAGGATCTCCGTTGCCGGGTAGTCGAGGTATTCAAAAATGACGTGCGCGCTGGCAAGCGTCGCATGGCCGCAGAGGTTAATCTCATCCTGGGTGGTAAACCAGCGCAACTCAAAGCCTGCGTCCGTGCGGACAAAAAAGGCCGTCTCGGACTGGTTATGCTGCTGTGCCATCTTTGACAGAATGTCGTCCGGCAGCCAGCTTTCCAGCGGACAGACGGCAGCAGGGTTGCCACTAAAAGCGCGATCGCTAAACGCATCGACCAGATAAAATGCAATTTCTTTCATTGGGTTACCCCTTTGTTATTCACGAATAAACAGCTGCCCTTTCATATACAGCGACGCCTTCCCGCCCATCATGACGCGATCGCCGTTCAACTGACAACGTACCTCACCGCCCCGGGCTGAGACTTGTCGCGCCAGCAGAGTGGTCTTAGCCAACTTGTCCGCCCAGTAAGGGATAAGCATGGTATGCGCCGAGCCGGTGACCGGATCTTCCCAGAGTGCGACGCCCGGTGAAAAGAAACGGCTGACAAAGTCATACTCGCCCTCGCCCGGGGCGGTAATACACACTTTATGTTCACCGGGGATCATAGCGCTGATATTCGGAGTGACGGCTTCCACCTGCTGTCGATTTTCCAGCACCACGACCCAGGCACGGCCTTTACGAGCCTCGACGTAGCGCTCAATCCCCAGCGCGGCCAGCATTTGCGAAGGCGGCGTTTGCTTCTCTGTCGGACAGGCCGGGAAATCGAGCGTGAGCCAGTCGCCGTCGCGGGTCACCGTTAGCGTGCCGGAGGCGGTCTCAAAATGGAGGCGGGGATCGGGGTAACCCAGTTCATTAAACAGGACATATGCCGTCGCCAGCGTCGCATGGCCGCAAAGATTCACCTCCGTGGTGGTGGTAAACCAGCGCAGCGTGATGCCCTCTTTATGACAGACAAAGAAGGCCGTTTCTGACTGATTGTGCTCTTGCGCCATCCTGAGGAGCGTATCGTCCGGCAGCCAGTCTGGTAGCGGACAGACCGCCGCAGGATTACCACTAAATGGGCCGTCACTGAACGCATCTACCAGATAATAATCATATTTCTGCATCGCTTTTCCGGTTGTTAATGTGATGTTGCATCCTATATTCATGGAAATTGTCCGATTTCACCACCCTTTCTCTAACGGTGATTTTGAGATCTACGTCACAAAATGATTGTCTTTTCACCAGCGATGGTTTTAAGATCGCCTCCTCTTCTTTACGTAACGATTCCCAGACAAAATTATGACAATCAACACTGATTCCCGCAGGGTCGCGTGGCTACGGGTGGTTACGCTTGCGATTGCAGCGTTTATATTTAACACCACCGAATTTGTGCCCGTTGGCCTGCTCTCCGACATTGCCAGCAGCTTTGGCATGGAAACCGCGCAGGTCGGGATCATGCTGACCATCTATGCGTGGGTGGTGGCAATGATGTCGTTACCCTTTATGTTGCTCACCAGTCAGGTGGAGCGGCGTAAATTGCTGATTGCACTTTTTGTGTTGTTCATTGCCAGTCACGTGCTGTCGTTTCTGGCGTGGAATTTCACCGTGCTGGTGGTGAGCCGCATCGGTATCGCCTTTGCACATGCCATCTTCTGGTCGATCACTGCTTCGCTGGCCATTCGTCTGGCCCCGGCGGGCAAACGCGCTCAGGCGTTGAGCCTGCTGGCAACGGGCACCGCGTTGGCCATGGTGCTTGGGCTGCCGATTGGCCGCCTCGTAGGACAATATTTTGGCTGGCGCACCACGTTTTTTGTCATCGGAATGGGCGCGCTGATCACCCTGCTGTGTCTGATTAAATTACTGCCAAAACTGCCGAGCGAACACTCTGGCTCGCTGAAAAGTCTGCCCCTGCTTTTCCGTCGCCCGGCGCTGATGAGCATCTATTTGCTGACCGTTGTCGTGGTGACCGCCCACTACACGGCTTATAGCTACATCGAACCTTTTGTGCAGACGGTTGCCGGCTTTAGCGCCAGATTTGCCACCGTTCTGCTGCTGATATTGGGTAGCGCGGGCATTGTTGGCAGTGTGTTGTTTGGCAAGCTGGGTAATCGCCACGCCTCGTTACTGGTTAGCGGCGCGATTGGCCTGCTGCTGGCGTGTCTGCTGTTGCTGCTACCGGCGTCGGGGAGCGAGTCGAACCTTGCCATTCTGAGCATCTTCTGGGGCGTGGCGATCATGATTATCGGCCTGGGCATGCAGGTTAAAGTGCTGGCGCTGGCGCCAGATGCCACCGACGTGGCGATGTCGCTCTTCTCCGGCATTTTTAACATCGGCATTGGTGCGGGCGCGCTGGTTGGAAATCAAATCAGCCTGCATCTTTCGATGTCCGCTATCGGTTACCTGGGGGCGATACCGGCGCTGGTGGCGTTAATCTGGTCAGTGCTGGTGTTTCGTAAGTGGCCGGTGTCGCTGGAAGAGCGGCCGCAACACGGATAAAAAAAGGGTGGCTCAAGCCACCCTTTTTTATTAGTGATAGGTCTTAATAATTTCCAGCACGCCATTAATGATGAACTGCACGCCCATACAGACCAGCAGGAAGCCCATCAGCCGCGAGATAGCCTCGATCCCGCCCTTACCTACCCAGCGCATAATGGCGCCCGAGCTGCGCAGGCTGGCCCATAAAATGACGCCTACCAGCGCAAAGATCAGCGGTGGGGCCACCATGATGACCCAGTCAGGAAAGGTTGTATTATCGCGCACGGTGGAGGCGGAACTGATGATCATCGCGATGGTACCCGGCCCGGCCGTGCTGGGCATCGCCAGGGGAACAAAGGCGATATTCGCACCAGGTTTATCCTCCAGCTCTTCCGATTTGCTTCTTGCCTCCGGGCTTTCGTGCGCTTTTTGCGCCGGAAAGAGCATACGGAAACCGATAAAGGCCACAATCAGGCCCCCGGCGATACGCAGGCCAGGAATCGAGATCCCAAAGGTGTTCATCACCAGCTGTCCGGCGTAGTAAGCCACCATCATGATTGCAAAGACGTAAACCGAGGCCATCAGAGACTGTTGGTTACGTTCCGCGCTGTTCATGTCCCCCGCAAGACCCAGAAAGAGCGCCACGGTCGTTAACGGGTTTGCCAGCGGCAGCAGGACCACCAGCCCAAGACCGATGGCTTGTAAGAGCTCTACCATAGTGCGTGTCATCCTTTTCCATTCATCAACTCTGGAAGTATACGGTGTTAAAGCGGGTTTAGGCTACGGCGCGCCAATTCTGACTATTTACGCCCGGTGATAAATAATCTTCAGTTATGTAATTGATTTGAAAAAGCTAAAAAAAAGTTCATGAAACGTTTTAGCAAATCGTGGCATCGGGGAATACATTCAGTTGACTTATACTTGCCTGAGCAATAATATCTGCCGTGATTAAACTACTTGCCAGGGCAACCATTGTGAAAAGCACCAGTGATCTCTTCAACGAAATTATCCCACTGGGTCGCCTTATCTATATGGTTAACCAAAAAAAAGACCGCTTGCTCAATGACTATTTGTCGCCGCTGGACATCACTGCCACCCAGTTCAAAGTCCTTTGTTCTGTGCGTTGCGAAGGGTGTATCACGCCGGTTGAGCTCAAAAAGGTCTTATCCGTCGATCTTGGCGCCCTGACGCGCATGATGGATCGACTGGTCTGCAAAGGATGGATTGAAAGACGCCCTAACCCGAATGACAAACGCGGCGTACTGGTGCAGTTGACCAGCGACGGCGCAGCAATGTGTGAGCAATGTCATCAATTAGTAGGGCAAGAATTACACCAGGAACTAACAAAAAACTTAACGGCGGATGAAGTGGCAACTCTTGAGCATTTGCTTAAGAAAATCCTGCCGTAAACAGAAAGAGGTATGACGATGTCCAGACGCAATACTGACGCTATTACAATTCATAGCATTTTGGACTGGATCGAAGATAACCTGGAATCGCCGCTCTCACTTGAGAAGGTGTCTGAGCGTTCAGGTTATTCCAAGTGGCACCTGCAACGGATGTTTAAAAAAGAGACAGGCCATTCATTAGGTCAATACATCCGCAGCCGCAAGTTAACGGAAATCGCCCAGAAGCTTAAAGAGAGCAACGAGCCGATTTTGTATCTGGCGGAGCGTTATGGGTTTGAATCGCAACAGACCCTGACCCGCACGTTTAAAAACTATTTCGACGTGCCGCCGCACAAGTATCGCATCACCAATATGCACGGTGAATCTCGTTATTTGATGCCGCTAAACCACTGTAGTTGTTAATCGCCTTTCAAGACGTATCGAGGAAATCATGAAATTGTTTATCTCCGCCGCCCTCACCCTGTTGGTGCTGGTCTCCGGCCAGAGCTTTGCGGAGCAAACTCCCCGCGCTGTGCAGCAGAATAATCGCGATGCGATGATCCTGCCTTCTGCACATGACCAGTCGCCGTTCGATTTTAACCATATGGGCGCTGGCAGCGATAAATCCGACGAATTAGGCGTGCCGTACTACAACCACGACCTGTAATTCGTATTTGCCCCGCGCTTGCGGGGTTTTTTTTTAGCCCCTTACCTGCGCCGCCCGGCGAAAGCGAAACCCAAAGACGTTGATATAAAGCCCCGCCATAATCAATACCGCCCCCAGCAGTTGCAGTGCACTCAGCTTCTCGTCCAGCAGCAGCGCCGCAGAGGCCAGCCCTACCACAGGAACCAGCAGCGACAGCGGTGCCACGCGCCAGGTCTCATAACGTCCCAGCAGCGTTCCCCAGATGCCGTATCCGACAATGGTGGCGACAAACGCCAGGTAGACCAACGACAAAATGGTGGTGAGATCGATATTCACCAGACTTTGCAGCATCGCCTGTGGGCCATCCAGCAGCCAGGAGGCCACCATAAAGGGCAGAATAGGGATCAGCGCACTCCATACCACCAGCGACATCACCGGCGGGCGCGACGCCAGCAGCATGATTTTTTTATTGAAAATGTTTCCGCAGGCCCAGCTAAAGGCGGCCGCCAGGGTGAGCATAAAGCCCAGTAACGCTACGTGCTGGCCATTCAGGCTGGACTCTACCAGTACCAGTACGCCAAAGACCGCGAGCGTGATCCCTGCCAGCTGTTTGCCCTGCAGCCGTTCGCCAAAGGTTACGGCCCCCAGAATAATGGTGAAGAAAGCCTGGGCCTGAAGGACCAGCGAGGCGAGTCCGGCTGGCATACCGAAGTTAATCGCGCAAAAGAGAAAGGCGAACTGTCCAAAGCTGATGGTCAGGCCGTAGCCCAGCAGCAGACGAAACGGCACCTGCGGGCGAGCGACAAAAAAGAGCGCGGGAAAGGCTACCAGCAGAAAACGCAGCCCGGCCAGCATCAGGGGCGGCATATTGTGCAGCCCAACTTTGATGACCACAAAATTGAGCCCCCATACGACCACCACCAGTAACGCCAGCAGCCCGTCTTTACGCGTCATACTCTGCCCCTGTTTATTAAATTTTTGTAAAGAGAACCAAAGTAGCGAAAAAAAAGCGTGAAGAACAGATCATTAATTCTGGCAGTCAGGCGAAGCACTTAGGGATAAATTAGGTGCTATACAAGCCGCTTATGGCGTGTTAATCCTGATAAGACACAACAAAATAATCATAAGCAATTGTCGGGCAGGAATAATGAAACCATCACTCAGGCGCTCAACCGCAGCGCTGCTGGCTTCGTCATTGTTATTAACAATTGGACGCGGCGCGACCTTACCTTTCATGACCATCTACCTCACCCGCGTCTATGCGATGAGCGTGGAGAATATCGGGTATGCGCTGACGGTGGCCCTGACGATCGGCGTGGTGTTCAGTATGGGGTTTGGCATCCTGGCGGATAAGTTTGATAAAAAGCGCTATATGCTGGTCTCCATTACGGCATTTATCTTTGGCTTTATCGCCATTCCGTTGGTGGATAATGTCACCCTGGTAGTTCTCTTCTTTGCCCTGATTAACTGCGCCTACTCGGTCTTCGCCACCGTGCTAAAGGCCTGGTTTTCCGATGTGCTTACCCCTGGCCAAAAGGCGAAAATTTTCTCGCTCAATTACAGCTTTCTTAACATCGGCTGGACCATCGGCCCGCCGATTGGCACCCTGCTGGTTATGTACAGCCTGCAACTGCCCTTCTGGCTGGCGGCGCTCTGCGCCGCGCTGCCGCTGGTCTTTATCCAGCTATGGGTGCAGCGTGTCGAAGCCGCTGCCAGCGAATCCGCGCCCGTCGCCTGGCAGCCTTCAATACTGCTGAAAGACCGGGCGCTGTTCTGGTATACCCTCTCTGGTCTGCTCGCCTCCTACGTGGGCGGCTCCTTCGCCAGCTGTATCTCTCAGTATGTCCTGGCCGCCGATTACGACAGCGACTTTGCCCAACAGGTGGTGGCGGTAGTCCTGCCGGTTAACGCGGCGATGGTGGTCTCTTTGCAATACCTGATTGGCCGTAAGCTGACGGGTAAAAATATCCGCCCGCTAATGACTCTGGGGACGCTCTTTTTCGTGCTGGGGCTGGCAGGCTTTATGGTGTCGGGCAATAACCTGATTTACTGGGGCGTGGCGGCGGCGATCTTTACCGTCGGCGAGATTATCTATGCCCCGGGGGAATATATGTTGATCGACAATATCTCGCCGCCGGGGATGAAGGCCAGCTACTTTTCCGCACAGGCGCTGGGCTGGCTGGGCGCGGCCTTTAACCCCATGATCACCGGGATTATCCTCACCCATCTGCCGCACTGGTCGCTGTTTGCCATCATGATGGTGGCGATCGTTATTGCCTGGCTGATGATCCTGCGAGGGATGAACGTGAAGGCGTGGCAGGGTGACGTTCCTGAGACCGTATAAAACAGAGGCGAGGATCCCCTCGCCTTGTAGAAATTAGTGGTGCAGCATCTCGTCAACCACCTGCTCTTTGTACATCTCGTTCGGATAGTAGGTTGGCCAGTTATCCATCTCTTTCAGCAGCGCTTCATGCGAGGTGTTGCCCATAAAGATATGGAAATGGGCTGACTGACGCGGGCCGATGGTGTGGTCACTGAACTGAACGAACTTCGGCGCCTTGCTGCTGGCATCCTTACACTCGAACAGATAACGTACCCCCTTCTTACCGGACGCGTAGGTCAGGATTTTATAACCGTTAGAGACGTATTCGCAGCGGCTCACGTTCTTACCGGTGTGGAACTCCATCACGTTGTTTTCAATCCCGATGGTCTCTACGTCGGTGGCATAACCCGTGCGGTAATAGGCTTTAATCTCGTCAAAAGATTTGCTCTTCTCTTTTTCCGCTTTCTTTTTGAATACCGGGTCTAAATCACCGCTCAGCAGGAACGGATAGACCGACTGCCAGACGCCATCCCAGTTGGAGAGCGGGCGCTCTTTCACATCTTTATCTTCAAATACGCCGTTCGCCGCTTTCTGTTCCGCTTCGGTCATCTGATGACCGTGCGAATGGGCCCAGGCCTGCCCACCCATTAACAGCGCCCCCAAAGTCATTGCAAGTTTACCAATCTTTCCAGCCACTCTTATGTCCTCACTCCGTTGTAAAGAGTGAGGATGTTATAATATAACATCACTAAGCGCAACGCCCTTTAAATGGCGACCAGACCGCGTACCCCCTCCTGCTCCATATTCTCGCCGCGGCCACGCTGAATGATGCTTCCCCGCGACATCAGCAGATAACTGTCCGCCAGCCCGGCGGCAAAATCATAAAACTGCTCGACCAGCAAAATGGCCATATCCCCCCGGTTCGCCAGCTCGCGGATCACCTGGCCAATCTCTTTGATTACCGAAGGTTGAATCCCCTCGGTGGGTTCATCCAGAATAAGTAACTGCGGCCGACTGGCCAGCGCCCGGCCAATGGCCAGCTGCTGCTGCTGCCCGCCGGAGAGATCGCCGCCGCGGCGATGTTTCATCTCCTGCAGAACGGGGAAAAGCTGCCAGATATCGTCTGGCACCCGCTTCGCTTCACGCGCCGGAAAGCGCGATAACCCCAGCAGCAGGTTCTCTTCCACCGTCAGGCGGGGGAAGATCTCCCGTCCCTGCGGCACATAGGCCACCCCGGCCTGTACCCGCTGGTGCGGCGAGGCTTTGGTGATCTTTTTACCCTGCCAGAACACCTCGCCAGTGCGGGCGGGCACCAGCCCCATCAGGCATTTCAGCAAAGTGGTTTTCCCCACCCCGTTACGCCCCAACAGGCAGGTCACCTCTCCGGTATGCGCCTCGAAGCTCACGCCGCGCAGGATATGACTACCGCCGTAATACTGATTCAGTTCGTTAACCTGTAGCATGGCTGGCTCCTTAGCGGCCAAGATAGACTTCAATCACCTGTTCGTTGGCCTGAACGTCACGCAGCGATCCTTCCGCCAGGACCCGCCCCTGATGTAACACCGTGACGTGATCGGCAATGGTCTCAACAAACCCCATATCATGCTCTACCACCATCAGAGAGTGTTTCCCCGCAAGGGTGCGAAACAGCTCGGCCGTGTATTCTGTTTCCGCATCGGTCATGCCGGCGGCGGGTTCGTCCAGCAAAAGGAGATGCGGATCCTGCACCAGCAACATGCCAATCTCCAGAAACTGTTTCTGCCCGTGCGAAAGGAGCCCTGCCAGACGATCCCGCTCGGCGTTCAGCCGCAGCAGCGCCAGCATCTCATTGATGCGGTCCCCCTGCTCGCTGCTCAGACGCGCCCGCAGGCTGGCCCAGACCGTTTTATCGCCCTTCATCGCCAGCTCAAGGTTTTGCCAGACGGTAAGCGCCTCGAAGACCGTCGGTTTTTGAAACTTACGCCCGATCCCCTGACGGGCAATCATCATCGGCTCAAGGGTGGTGAGATCGGTCGATTGATCATAAATGGCCCGCCCGCTCTGGGGGCGCGTTTTGCCGGTAATCACATCCATCAGCGTGGTTTTGCCCGCCCCGTTGGGACCGATTACGCAACGCAGCTCGCCCACGCCAATATTGAGCGAGAGATCGCTCAGGGCTTTAAAGCCATCGAAGCTGACGGTAATGTTTTCCAGCTGCAGGACCGGGTCGGTCTGGTCGCGGAAGCGATCCCCCGGCAGCTGGCGGGTAAAGAGGGTTTCGGCGGGCTGCATTATTTTTCTCCCTTACGTAACAGGCCAATCACGCCGCGCGGCAAGAACAGCGTGACGGCGATGAAAATCAGGCCGAGGAACAGCTGCCAGTATTCCGGCATCGCCACGGTAAAGACGCTTTTAGCTCCGTTGACCAGCGCCGCCCCGATCACCGGGCCAATGAGCGTGCCGCGCCCGCCCAGCGCCACCCAGATGGCGGCCTCAATGGAGTTTGTGGGCGACATTTCGCTGGGGTTGATGATGCCCACCTGCGGCACATATAGCGCACCTGCCAGCCCGCAGAGGACGGCCGAGAGAGTCCAGACCAGCAGCTTAAAGCCGCGCGGATCGTAACCGCAGAAGGTAAGGCGGTTTTCCGCGTCGCGTACCGCCGTCAAAATGCGGCCAAACTTGCTTTTCGCCAGCGCATAGCCGATAGCCAGCGAGGCGGCCAGCAGCTGCACGGTGGCAAGAAACAGTGTAATGCGCGTCGAGATGGCGGTGACCGGGAAGCCCAGCAGCGTGGTAAAACCGGTGAAGCCGTTGTTGCCGCCAAAACCGGTTTCATTGCGAAAGAAGAGCAGCATTCCGGCAAAGGTGAGTGCCTGAGTCATGATCGAGAAATAGACCCCTTTGATCTTTGACCGGAAGGCAAACCAGCCGAATACCAGCGCCAGCAGACCGGGAGCCAGAACAATCAGCGCCAGCGCCCACGCAAAGTGCTGCGTCCCCCACCAGAACCAGGGTAACTCGTTCCAGGAAAGAAACGACATAAAAGCGGGCAACGCATCGCCCGAGGCCTGACGCATCAGGTACATACCCATGGCATACCCGCCGAGGGCGAAGAAGATCCCGTGCCCCAGCGACAACATGCCCGCGTAACCCCAGACCAGATCGAGGGCCACCGCTACGATGGCGTAGCAGAGAATTTTGCCAACCAGGGTCAACATCCAGGTCGATACTGCCAGCGGATGGGTGGCCGGCAAGAGCGACAGAAAGGGCAGCACCAGGAGCGCCGCCAATAGCAGACTGCCGACAATCGGTGCGGTACGTGGCGCTTTGCGCGCCAGGGTTAATGTCAGTGGCTGGCTCATTAGTCAATTACCCTCCCTTTCAGTGCAAACAGACCCTGCGGCCGTTTCTGGATAAACAGAATAATCGCCACCAGGATGAGTATTTTGCCCAGCACGGCGCCCATCTGCGGTTCCAGAATTTTATTGAAGATACCCAGCCCGAACGCGGCCGCGACGCTACCTGCCAGCTGTCCGACGCCCCCGAGTACAACCACCAGGAAGGAGTCGATGATATAGCCCTGACCCAATTCAGGACCGACGTTGCCCAGTTGCGAAAGCGCCACGCCGCCCAGCCCGGCAATGCCGGAACCGAGGCCAAACGCCAGCATATCGACCCGCCCGGTGGGCACTCCGCAGCAGGCGGCCATATTGCGGTTTTGCGTGACTGCCCGGACGTTGAGCCCGAGACGCGTTTTGTTCAGCACCAGCCAGGTGAAGAACAGCACCATCATGACAAACACCAGCACGACAATGCGGTTCCACGGCAATATCAGGTTGGCAAAAACCTGTACCCCGCCGGAGAGCCAGCCGGGGTTCGCGACTTCGAGGTTTTGCGCCCCAAACCCCATTCGCACCAGCTGGATCAGCATCAGGCTGATGCCCCAGGTGGCGAGCAGCGTCTCCAGCGGACGGCCATACAGATGGCGGATCACCGTGCGCTCCAGCGCCATCCCAATCCCGGCAGTCAGCAGAAAGGCGACCGGCAGCGCCACCAGCGGATAGAGCGCCAGCCACTGAGGCGTGAATTGCGCCATCGCCTGCTGCACAATCCAGGTGGCGTACGCGCCCAGCATCAGCATTTCGCCATGCGCCATATTGATCACCCCCAGCAGGCCATAGGTGATCGCCAGCCCGAGCGCCGCCAGCAGTAAAATGGAGCCGAGTGACAGCCCCATAAAGGCCTGGCCCAGAAGATCGCCTATCATCAGCCGACGCTCAATCTGCTTCAGACTGTGGCTTGCCGCCGCGCGTACGCTGGCATCGGGTTCGGTTTGCGCCTGCGTGTAGGGCGTAAGCAGCGCCTGCGCCCCGGCGTCGTCCGCCTCACCCAGCGCGGTCACGGCCTGGCGGCGCACTTCTGCCTGTGGGCTGGACAGTTGCAGGCGGGCAATCGCCAGATTGAGCGCCTGGCGTAACGCCTCGTTTAGCTCGGCGTTCAGCCGCTGCTGCATAAAACCCAGCATCGCGGGCTGGGCATCCCGCTGCAGCAACTTTGCCGCAGCAAGACGATCCGTGACGTTGTCACTGATAAGCTGATGGGTTGCCAGCGCGGTGGCGGCGGCAATACGTAGACGGTTAGTCAGCCGCACCGCTTTAGGCTGCCCCTGCGGCGTCGCGGCGCTGCCCAGGGTGTCATAGCGCCCGTTGTTGCGGGTAAAGGCGTGTTTCTTTGCATCGACGTAAAGACTCTCCTGTTGCAGTGCCTGTAACAGCGGCAGCCTGGCGGGGTCCGGCGTTGTTGCCCACTCCCCGAGCAGTACCGCCTGCTGGCTGCGGCTGGCGGCAACAAAGGTATCGGCGTCCGTTGCCTGCGCCATCCCTGGCACCAGCCCGGCAAGCCACATGATGGCGATGAGTAAGCGCAGCATGCTCATGGCTGATCTCCCTGAATTTAGTTACTGGCGGTTTTGATAGGGGTGTCGGGTTTTTTATCGTTACCGGCGATAAACGGGCTCCATGGCTGAGCGCGCACCGTGGCATCGGTCTGCCAGACCACGTTGAACTGACCGTTATCTTTGATCTCACCGATCATCACTGGCTTATGGAGGTGGTGGTTGGTTTCATCCATGGTCAGGGTGAAGCCAGACGGCGCTTTAAAGGACTGGCCCGCCATGGCGGCACGGACTTTATCCACGTCGGTGGTACCGGCCTTCTCAACCGCCTGAGCCCACATATGGATCCCCACATAGGTGGCTTCCATCGGGTCATTGGTGACCACGGTATCGGCGTTCGGCAGCTTATGCGCTTTGGCGTAGGCTTTATACGCGGCCACAAACTGCTGGTTGTCAGCGTTATCGACCGATTCGAAATAGTTCCAGGCGGCCAGATTCCCCACCAGCGGTTTGGTATCAATACCGCGCAGCTCCTCTTCCCCGACCGAGAAGGCGACGACCGGCACGTCGGTAGCTTTTACCCCCTGGTTCGCCAGCTCTTTGTAGAAGGGAACGTTAGAGTCGCCGTTAATGGTAGAGACCACTGCGGTTTTGCCGCCAGCGGCGAATTTTTTGATACTGGAGACGATGGTCTGGTAGTCGCTGTGACCAAAGGGCGTATAGACCTCTTCAATATCTTTATCCTGAACCCCTTTCGAGTGCAGATAAGCGCGCAGGATTTTGTTAGTGGTGCGTGGATAGACGTAGTCGGTACCCAGCAGGAAGAAGCGCTTCGCGCTGCCGCCATCTTCACCCAACAGATACTCCACCGCCGGGATCGCCTGCTGGTTAGGTGCCGCGCCGGTGTAGAAAACGTTCGGCGACATCTCTTCCCCTTCGTACTGGACCGGATAGAAAAGCAGGCCGTTCAGCTCTTCAAATACCGGCAGAACCGATTTACGCGAGACCGAGGTCCAGCAGCCGAACACCGCGGCAACCTTATCCTGGCTCAGCAGTTGGCGCGCTTTTTCAGCAAACAGCGGCCAGTTCGAGGCGGGATCCACCACCACCGGCTCCAGCTTTTTGCCCAGTACTCCCCCTTTGGCGTTAATTTCATCAATAGTCATTAACGCCACGTCTTTCAGCGGCGTTTCAGAAATAGCCATCGTGCCGGAGAGTGAGTGCATGATGCCGACTTTGATCGTTTCAGCGGCCTGAACGCTGAAACTCATCCCCATGGCCACCACAGAGGCGGAGAGAGCAAAAACTTTTATTAAGGTACGACGGTGCATATTTTTACTCCTGAAATGAAAGCTGTGCGAAATCGTCCGCGACGACAGGACGTAGAAAGAGCAAAACATCAGTTCAGAAGTGAATGAGCAAAAAGGATGCCAGGTTGACAGCGTGCGGGTTTAGCGAGGTTTGACGGATGGAGATGGTGCAGCGGCACAGCGTTGCATTAAATAAGTGCAACGCTGTGCCTCATTTTTTACCAGACTTCGCTGGCGATGCGGGTGACCAGGCGAACCTTGTCCCACTGTTGTGCCTCGGTCAGGCTATTGCCCTCTTCCGTTGATGCAAACCCGCACTGCGGGCTGAGGCAGATTTGATCTTTAGCCACATACTGGCTCGCCTCTTCCAGACGCGCTTTCACCCCTTCTGGGTTCTCCAGCTCGCCGTTTTTGGTCGTGATCAGACCCAGCACAACCTGCTGCTTGCCCGGACGGACGAAACGAAGGGGGGCAAAATCGCCGCTGCGATCGTTATCGTACTCCAGGAAGAAAGCGTCAACGTTCACCGTGCCAAACAGAACTTCGGCCACCGGCTCGTAGCCGCCCTCCGAGATCCAGGTTGAACGGAAGTTACCGCGACAAACGTGCAGGCCGATGGTGAGGTCGTCGGGCTTGCCCTCCAGCGCTTTGTTCAGAACACGCGCATAGGTGCGGGCCAGTTGCTCGGGGTCGTCACCGCGTTCGATGATCTGCCGACGCTGGTCGTCGGAGCAGAGATAGGCCCAGACGGTGTCATCCAGTTGCAGATAGCGGCAGCCTGCCTCATAGAAGGCGTGGATCGCATCGCGCCAGGTGGTGGCCAGATCGTCAAAATAGGCATCCAGTTCAGGATAGACGGTGGCATCGATATCTTTGCGACCGCCACGGAAGTGCAGCACGCTTGGGCTGGGGATAGTCATTTTTGGCTGCGCTTCACCGCTAATGCTTTTCAGGTAGCGGAAATCTTCCAGCATTGGGTGCGCGCCAAAGCCCAGTTTGCCGGTAACCCGCACGCCGTGGGCTTTAGTCTGCACGCCGTTGAACTGAATACCCTGGCTGGAATCGTAACGCTCCACACCCTGCAGACCGTCAAAGAAATCGAAGTGCCACCAGGCGCGACGGAATTCACCATCTGTCACTACGTGCAGGCCGCAGGCGCACTGCTGCTCAACAACATGGCGGATGGCGTCATTCTCTATGGCACGCAGCGCGCTGGCATCAATCTCACCGTTGGCAAATTTCACCCGCGCTTCTTTAATGGCGTCAGGGCGTAAGAAACTGCCAACTACGTCGGCGCGGTATGGGGCGTTATGTCGCTGCATGCTTTTCTCCTTTATCTGTCGGCAGATGATTGCCGACAGTGATAATTCATCTTATGAATCTTTAGACTTCTGGATGTCTAAATGTCCAAAAAAGATGTCACATGCGACCCGCCACGGCAAACGAGAAAAATTCATGTGTGTTGAATAAAATTCATGTTGCACTCAGTCGCCGCTGGCGAAGGCGAAATTTTCATCCTCCCAGCCGGTGATCCCCCCCAGCATGATCTTTACCGGCAGTCCCAGCCGGGCGAGTTTCAGCGCCGCGCGATCGGCTCCGTTACAATGCGGCCCGGCACAGTAAACGACGAACAGCGTACCCTCCGGCCACTGAGCCATCTTTTCGGCGGTGATTTGCGACCAGGGTAAATGGATGGCACCCGGCAGGTGGCGATGGGCAAAATGCGCCGCCTGCCCGACGACGTGCAGTAACACGAAATCCTGCTGACCATTGCTCAGGGCATGGTGCACATCCGCGCAGTCGGTCTCTACGCTCAGGCGACGCAGAAAATGGGCGACCGCTTCTTGCGGCTCGGCGACGGGGAACTCGGTAACATAACTCATGGCTTTCTCCTGTGTGTCTGTGTTAACACTAGAGTAACGAGAGACGATGCCTGTGAATGCCAGCACCTATGCCAGAAAACAGCAAAAAGATGACAAACTTAAGACATATTGCGCGCCCGCGTGTGGTGGCACTGGCCTATGACGGCCTCTGTACTTTTGAGTTTGGCGTGGCGGTGGAGATCTTCGGCCTGCCGCGCCCGGAAATGGGCGAGAACTGGTATCGCTTTGCCGTGGCATCTGTGGATGGCGGCGAGCTACGGGCTACGGGCGGGATCCGCATGGTCGCCGATGGTGACCTGTCGCTGCTGCAGGAGGCGGATTTGATTGTCGTTCCTGGCTGGCGTGGCGTAGAGAGCCCGGTGCCGTCAGCGCTGTGCGAAGCCCTGCAACAGGCGCAGCAGCGAGGCTGTCATCTGCTCTCTATTTGCTCAGGCGTCTTTGTGCTGGCCGCTGCGGGGCTACTGAATGGCCAGCGCGCAACCACGCACTGGCGCTATACCCAAACCCTGAAGAGCCGCTTTCCGCGCATTAACGTGGTGGAAGATGTGCTGTATCAGGACGAGGGGCAACTGCTGACGTCCGCGGGGAGCGCTGCGGGTATTGATCTATGCCTGCACGTGGTGCGACGTGATTATGGCATGGAGGCGGCTAATGAGGTCGCGCGCCGCCTGGTGATCCCGCCCCATCGCGATGGTTCTCAGACCCAGCAGCTTAGCCGCCCCGTGGCACAACTGCGTGAAAGCCAACGGCTGGGGCAGTTATTCGATTACCTGCATCAGCATCTTACCCTGGGGCATACGGTGGGCTCCCTCGCCCAGCGCGTGGGGATGAGCCAGCGTACGTTTCTGCGACGTTTTCAGGAGGCGACCGGTACCACCCCTGCCCGCTGGCTGCTGAATGAACGCCTGACCCGCGCCAAAGAGTTTCTGGAGAACAGCCGCCTCAGTATTGACCGTATCGCCGAACAGACGGGCTTCGGTAATACCGCTACGTTGCGCCATCACTTCCGTCAGCACTTTGCCCTGTCGCCTGCCCAGTACCGCAAACAATTCTGTTCGTGAAAGCAGGCAAAAAAAACCGCCAGAGACTGGCGGTAAATGCTTGCATGGATAGATTTTGTGTTTTGGTATCTACGTTCCCGGTATTCCGTGCCGGGTTGCGGATCGTTTAATACGCTATCATGGAGAAAGTAAATGAGAGGTAAACGGCGCACAAAGAGCGGAGCTGCCCCGGCGTGATGGCTAACAGAGTGAGAATCTGCCATTTTCTACCCGGGGCCTGAGTCACTACAGAGTACTGGCGAAAACACCTAACCTTAAAGGAGGTTTCTATGTGTGGACGTTTTGCACAAGCCCAAACCCGGGAAGCGTACCTGGCGTTTCTTGCCGACGAAGCCGAGCGTGATATCGCGTACGATCCAGTTCCAATCGGCCGTTATAACGTGGCGCCGGGAACGAAAGTCTTGTTACTCAGCGAACGCGATTCACAATTACACCTCGATCCCGTTTTCTGGGGTTACGCGCCGGGGTGGTGGAATAAGCCGCCGCTGATTAATGCTCGCGTTGAGACGGCGGCCACCAGCAGGATGTTCAAGCCCCTATGGCAGCATGGACGGGCGATCTGCTTCGCAGATGGGTGGTTTGAGTGGAAGAGAGAGGGTAATAAAAAACAGCCCTGGTTTATCCACCGCGCTGATGGTCAGCCAATATTTATGGCGGCAATTGGCAGTGCGCCGTTTGAACGGGGTGACGAGGCCGAGGGTTTTGTGATTGTTACCTCCGCCGCCGATGAAGGGTTAATCGATATCCACGATCGCCGGCCACTGGTTCTGTCGCCCGACGCGGCCCGGGCGTGGATGCGTCAGGATCTCAGCGGCAAAGAAGCGGAAGCCATTATTGCCGACGGCGCCGTGCCCGCCGATAAGTTTATCTGGCACGCCGTAACGCGCGCCGTAGGGAATGTGAAGAATCAGGGGCCCGAGCTTATTGAGGCACTGTGATCTTAATTAAAAGCGATATCTAAACATCGTGACGTTCCGGTTATAATAAATCATCTTTTTTACGCGCTGCTTCCTGAATGAATTCCGAAATAATCCCGCCAGCACGATTACCAAATAAAGGTAGCTTGACACGAAATATTTTATTATCTCTTCAGTCTGATTTGCGTTTAGTTAATAAAGATTAATTCTATGACATATAACTGCGCGACTTTTAAGGCCGCTGGGTTGACTTATCTGCAATTGAAACACTTGATTGAATAAAGTTTGCTCATCGCGGTCTTCAGGTACACATTAATAATATCTTGTTGGTCTACTGGTCTGATATGCTATTGATTCTAAAATATGTCATCATTTTTTGGCATTAAACTTACAACAAGGTCAATTATGAAAAAGTTAATTATGGTTGCGCTCATTGCAGGGGCGGTATCTGGCTGCGCACAACAATCTTTCTCTGTAAACAAAGGAACTACCTTTGCACCGCAGAAAGTGACCACTCATCACTTCTTCGTTAGCGGCATTGGTCAGTCTAAACAGATCGATGCAGCACAAGTTTGTGGCTCTGCGGACAAAGTTGTTCGTACCGAAGTTCAGCAGACTTTCGTTAATGGCCTGCTGGGGGTTGTGACTTTCGGTATTTACACCCCGCGTGAAGCGCGCGTGTATTGCGCTAAATAAGCGTTCAGTCAGCGGGATATTCTCCCGCTGACCTCTCATCGTTAGGCTAAAAATCGCTTCACAATATCAATATTACTCACTCAACCCCCTGTTTTTCAGCATCGGCTCAATCTTAGGATCGTGCCCACGCCACACGCGATAAAGTTCCGCTAAATCAGTACTATTCCCACGGGATAAAATCGCTTCGCGGAATTGCTGCCCGTTCTCGCGGTTTAATCCGCCCTGCTCCACAAACCACTGATAGCCGTCGTCGGCCAGCATTTGCGTCCAGAGATAGGCGTAATAACCCGCCGCGTAACCGCCGCCGAAAATATGGGCAAAATAGCTGCTACGATAGCGTGGCGGTATGGCCGGAAGATTGAGTTGCTCTTTCTCGAGGGCTGCGGCTTCGAAGGAGTCGACATCCTGCGGTGCTTTATCGGCGCTGATACTGTGCCAGTTCATATCCAGCAGCGCGGCACTCAGCAGTTCGGTCATGTCATAGCCTTTATTAAACTGGGTGGCGCTGAGCATTTTCTCACGCAGCGCGTCCGGCATTGGCTCTCCGGTCTCGAAATGACGAGCGTAGTGGGCAAAAACCTGCGGATGGCTGGCCCAGTGTTCGTTGATCTGCGAAGGAAATTCCACAAAATCGCGCGGTGTATTGGTCCCTGAAAGCGTGGGGTAACGCTGGCTGGCAAAAAGCCCATGCAGTGTATGGCCAAATTCATGGAACAGGGTGATGACATCGTCCCAGGAGATCAGCGCAGGCTGGCCATTGGCCGGTTTCTGGTAGTTACAGACGTTGTAGATTACCGGCCGCGTGGCGAACTCATGAGATTGCTCGACGAAGTTGCCCATCCACGCGCCTCCGCCTTTCGAATCACGGGCAAAGAAATCGCCGTAGAATAGCGCCAGCCCGTCGTCGTTATCATCGAAGATCTCCCAGACGCGGACATCCGGGTGATACACCGGGATATCGCTACGCTCAACAAAGCGAATACCAAAGAGCTGGCTTGCCGCCCAAAAAACGCCATCGGTGAGCACCGTATTGAGTTCAAAGAAAGGTTTGACCTGACTCTCATCCAGCGCATATTTCGCCAGCCGCACGCGCTCGGCATAGAGAGACCAGTCCCAGGCCTGAGCCGTAAAGCCGCCTTGCTCAGCGTCAATTACATGCTGAATGTCCGCCAGCTCTTTTAGCGCGCGCCCTCGCGCCGCCGGGACAATGCCGCGCATAAACTCCAGCGCCGCCTGCGGCGTTTGCGCCATCTGGTCGGCCAGCTTCCAGTTGGCAAAACTCTCGAAGTTGAGCAGTTCAGCCTGCCGGGCACGCAGCGCGGCCAGGCGACAGACGATAGCGCGGGTATCGTTTTGGTCGCCCTTCTGCGTGCGCAGCCAACTGGCCTGAAAAAGATTTTCACGGGTTTGCCTGTCACGAAGCTGTTGCAACGCGGGCTGTTGGGTGGTGTTAAGCAGCGGAATCAACCAGCGATCCTGGAGCCCCTTCTCCTCTGCGGCCTGCGCGGCGGCGGCTACCTCTGCCGGGCTGAGACCATCAAGCTGATGGCGATAATCGAGCACCAGCCCACCCGCTTTATCCGCAGCCAGAAGCCGCTGATTGAACTGACTGGTCAGCGTCGCCGACTCGGTATTTAACGCTTTTAGTTCTTCCTTACCTGCGGCATCCAGCCGCGCGCCGGCCAGAATAAAACGCTGATAAAGCTCTTCAGTCAGGCGCAGGGATTCAGCATCCGGGGCCTGGTCAAGCCGCTGGTTATAGACAGCCTCAACGCGGTCAAAAAGGGCATCGTTAAGCCAGATATCATTTGAGAGCGCCGCCAGTTCGGTTGAAACCGCCTCCTCCAGCGCCTGCAGAGAGTCGTTGGTATGTGCTGAGGTCATGGCGAAAAAAACACTACTGACGCGCGACAGCAGCGCCCCGCTCTTTTCCAGCGCTAAAATCGTGTTGTCAAAATCAGGCGGCAGGCGCTGGCTAATGATGGCGTCAATCTCTTCACGCTTCTGGCGGATCGCTTCGTCAAAGGCCGGACGATAATCGTCGTCGTTGATACGGTCAAAAGGCGGGGCCTGGTAAGGTAACGCGCTGATTTCAAAAAAAGGATTGTGCTGCGACATGACGAACTCCTGAATAGGGTGAATCTCACCAGAGTAGGCCAGCGCGCCACTCCCTGCAATCCTGGTATCCTGTTAATAATTGCAGGTATAATCGTGGAAAATGTTTAACGGGTTCAGAGAAGACGATGACAAAACTCACCTTACAAGAGCAAATGCTCAAAGCTGGCCTGGTCACCAGCAAGAAAATGGCCAAAGTCCAGAGAACCGCTAAGAAGTCGCGCGTTCAGGCCCGTGAGGCGCGTGAAGCCGTAGAAGAGAATAAAAAGGCGCAGCAAGAGCGGGATAAGCAGCTGAGCGAACAGCAGAAGCAGGCAGTGCTCTCTAAAGAGTTCAAAGCGCAGGTGAAGCAGCTCATTGAAATGAACCGCATTCTCCTCTCTAAAGGCAATATTACCTTTAACTTTACCGACAATAACGTCATTAAAAAGCTGGAAGTGGATAAAACCACCCAGGCCCAGTTGATTAACGGACGTCTCGCCATTGCGCGTCTGGCCGTTGATAACAAACCGGAAGGCGAATACGCCATCATCCCGGCGAGCGTTGCCGAGAAAATTGCCCAGCGTGATGCCGGCAGTATTGTGTTACACAGTGCGCTGAGTCAGGAGGAGCAAGATCAGGACGATCCTTACGCCGATTTCAAGATCCCTGATGACCTGATGTGGTAAACCGCGTCAGAACGGGCTGGCATGATGTATCTCTATCACCGCATGGCTGACCGGATGGACAAAATGCAGCTCGCTGGCATGCAGCATCAACCGCAACGTCTGTTCCGTGCCCGGCTGCAGACGCCCGCCGTAGAGATCGCAGCCTAATATCGGGTGGCCCAGGTGCTGGCAATGAATGCGCAGTTGATGGGTTCGCCCGGTCTCGGGGGTAAGTGCCACCCGGCTTACTGGCAGACCGTCGCGATAAAAACGCTCCAGAGTCCGATAGCGAGAGCGTGCTGGCTTACCCTTGATAGCGCAAATCGACATCAACGGAAACAACGCAGGATCTCTAGCAATGGGCGCATCAATTACCCCTTCATCATGGCGAAGGTGGCCACAGAGCAGCGCGCTGTAGCCTTTTTTTACGATGCGCTGGCTGAACTGCTGGCAAAGCGCCGCGTTAATGGGTTTAGTGCGAGCGACCACCATCAGCCCGGATGTGCCAAAATCGAGACGATGCACCAGCGCGCATCCGGGGAATCGCTGGACCAGGCGGTAATGCACCGAATCAAGATTCTGCGGGTTTTTACCCGACAGACTGAGCAAGCCGGCAGGTTTGTTGATCAGCACCAGGTGTTCGTCCTCATAGAGGATCTCTATTTCGTCATGGCACGGTGGTGCAATAAAGGTATCAACAATGGTAGACATCAGGTCGCCCGCTGTAAGAAAGGGGGCGAATAATATCCCATTATTTACCGCTACGCGAATTGCCACGCTGCAGAGTGAATGTTACGCGCCCGCTCTGCCGATGAAAGGCAAGCGCCCTCGCCCCCTTAACTGGCGGCGCGGAAGAATGACCTCTTTTTTCTTTTCTGATTACGCAAAGTAAGCTGGGATTACACGTCCGTAAGAGCGGGAATTATTAATAACAGCGTAGATAATAAAAAACGCTTACGCCCGCCATGCTTATTAGCTCCAGCTAATAGAATCGAGCAGACCTGAAATATCCTCCCGAATTTCCATCCCGGAATCTGCTAAATCAACAATAGAAAGAATACTTTCATTGCCCAGTTGAATATTGACCTGCTCTACCACCAGCGCCAGATGCGTCATTACCGCCTGGAGCCCGTGAATGTCAACATTAACTTGATCAAGGCTGAGATAGCAGACGCCCCTCCCTGTGATTGCAAAACTTGCGCACCGGTTAGTGTAGTTTTGGTGAAAAGCCGTAATCCACTCGGCCGTTGGGCAATAATAAGGCTTTATTTGGATGCAGAGCCGTTCAACGATACCCTTATTAATAATGCACGCCGCTTTATCAAAGTCCGTCAGAGTGACAGCATGTGTCATAAAAATTGAGGCAGGCTTTTTATCAGGGTAGTTCTTATTTATGAGAGAGATACATTTCATGCTATAATACCTATCCCCTGTCTTCAACCGTCACTTTTTATGCCGCAACTTATCTGGTGTCTCGATAACTATTTCGAAGAGAAGAAAAAAGATTGTTATTTCGTGGTATTCGGCCGCAAATTTCCCATAAAGCATGATGATAATTTTAAAAAGAGTGAAAACCCGCCGGGTAGAGCAGCGTTATTAAGCTGGTTTAAAGCACACTATCCCCATATAGCGGTCGAGCCGGTATGGCCGCACAGCAGCACCAGTCTGTCGCTCTTCTTTGATCGGGAATACGATGGTTCTGTCACGATTGAGTTTGACGACGAGAGCCTGCGCACTTTCTGCGAAGAGTGGGAAGATGAAGACCAGAACGGGTGTTCCAGAGACGGGACGTTCATCTGTTATCACCTCCCTTATGCGTCGTATCTGGAAAATCGATCATGAAATGAATGTCGAACACCATAAATACAAAACCTTCTTTTCTAATTGATAGAGGAAAGGGGTTGTTTAGTTTTAAGGCGAAATGGCACCGGTATAAACAGTGAAGCTCTGCTTAAAAATGCCGATAGTGTTACTCGTAATTTATCCTGACAATCAAGGAAGCTGAACTGTGATGGATTTATCCAAATATGCAAAATCATTAAATATGGCGCAATCCTATGTTTACGCCTTTTATGATCTCGAGGATGAGACGAAGAGACCTTTTTACATTGGCAAGGGCAAAGGTGTACGCTGTATTGACCATATTAAACGCCCCGATGAATCACCCAAATCAACACAAATTAAAGCGCTTATGGCCAGAAATAGCCTGGGCATCGACATCCTTCGTCACGGCATGGAGGAATCGGCTGCGAAACTGGTAGAAGCGACCTGTATCGATCTACTAGGCGTAGATACGCTTACCAATAAAGTCCGTGGGAGTAGTTCATTAATGGGCCGCATCACGCTCGATGAACTGCACCGATTACTGCTTAAAGAAGAGACAACAATAGCGCCGGAACACGCCGGGCTGGCGTTCTTATTAAATAGCACCTACAAATCAGGCATGAGCGATCTCGCATTATATGAGGCGACGCGCGGCGTTTGGGCGAGAGTTCCGAAAGATGATAACCTCAAATTTGCCTATGCCACCTACGGTGGGCTTGTGATGGAGGTATATCAAATTGAGTGCTGGATTAAAGCAGGTTCACAACAATACTTCACCCGTGAGCTAACTCTCAAACCGGAAACCAAACGTATGGAGTTTGTGGGAAGAGTGGCCTCACAGGAGGTTCGGGATTTATATGTTGGTAAACTCATCAGTAAAAGACCAGGCTATGGCAGTCCCTTTGTTAAGGTCGGTACTGGCAATTAACCCCTAATTTATGCCCGAGGTGGCTGTTTTGCAGTGAAGAACGCGGGCACATATTCTTTTTCCTAACATCCCGCAAACCTGAAGAGTGCCAGGCTGAGCCATTACAATGCTATTATCTCTCACAGCCAACCCAATCCCCGGCACTCTTTCGGAGAAAACAATGAACCACGACATTCCCCTCAAGTTTTACGACATCGTTGACGAGTACGCTACTGAAACGGACATTGCCGTTAACGACGCCGAGCGCGACACGCTGGCGCACTATTTTCAGCTGCTGATCACCCGTTTAATGAATAACGAGGAGATCAGTGAAGAAGCCCAGCAAGAGATGGCCGCCGAGGCCGGTATTAACCCGCTGCGCATTGATGACGTTGCCAACTTCCTCAATCAGTGGGGCAATGAGTAGCCCACATTAAGGCCATGCAGCGGCCCTTACCCTGCGCCAGATCACATGCTATGGTAGTACAACACAAAAAGCGTTGAGGAACAGTGAGATGATTATTTTAGTAACTGGAGCGACCGCAGGTTTTGGTGAAAGTATTACCCGTCGTTTTGTGGCCAACGGTCACAAAGTCATTGCGACAGGCCGCCGTCAGGAGCGTTTGCAAGAGCTGAAGGATGAGCTGGGTGACAGCATTCTGACCGCGCAGCTGGACGTGCGTAACCGCGCCGCCATTGAAGAGATGATCGCAAACCTCCCTGCCGAGTGGCGTGAAATTGATGTGCTGGTTAACAACGCCGGTCTGGCGCTGGGCATGGAGCCTGCGCATAAAGCCAGCGTTGAAGACTGGGAAACGATGATCGACACCAACAACAAAGGACTGGTCTATATGACCCGTGCCGTGCTGCCGGGTATGGTTGAGCGTAACCGCGGCCATGTCATTAATATTGGCTCTACTGCGGGCAGCTGGCCTTACGCAGGGGGTAACGTTTATGGCGCCACGAAAGCTTTTGTTCGTCAATTCAGCCTCAACCTGCGTACCGATCTGCACGGCACCGCTCTTCGCGTGACCGATATCGAGCCCGGTCTGGTGGGCGGAACCGAGTTCTCTAACGTGCGCTTCAAAGGCGACGACGATAAAGCCGGTAAAACCTACGAGAATACCCAGGCCCTGACCCCAGAAGATGTCACCGAGACGGTCTGGTGGGTCGCGACCCTGCCGAAGCATGTCAATATCAACACCGTAGAGATGATGCCGGTCAGCCAGAGCTTTGCTGGCCTGAGCGTCCATCGCGGCTGATCTTCCTCTCCCGGCCTGCGGGCCGGGTATGGGATGACCGGCAAAAGAATGGTAGTATTTACCGCTTAATTCTTCGAGAAATCACAACGCATGGCCGCAGAATCGCAACTTAATCCTACACAGCCCGTCAACCAGCAAATCTACCGCATTTTGCGCCGCGATATCGTGCGTTGCCTGATTCCGCCGGGAACGCCGCTGTCGGAAAAAGAGGTCTCCGTGCGCTTTGACGTCTCACGTCAGCCAGTGCGTGAAGCTTTTATCAAACTGGCTGAAAACGGACTCATCCAGATCCGTCCGCAGCGCGGCAGCTATGTTAATAAAATCTCGCTTAATCAGGTGCGTAATGGCTGCTTCGTGCGCCAGGCTATTGAGTGTGCGGTGGTCCGTCGCGCCGCCAGCCAGGTAAACGACAATCAGTGTTATTTGCTGGAACAAAATCTGCACCAGCAGCGTATAGCCATTGAGCGCAAGCAACTTAATGACTTTTTCCAGCTCGACGACGAATTCCACCAGAAGCTGGCGCAAATCGCCGACTGCCAGCTGGCCTGGGATACGGTTGAAAACATTAAGGCGACTATCGATCGGGTGCGTTATATGAGCCTTGACCATGTCTCCCCGCCCGAGATGCTGTTACGCCAACACTACGATATTTTCAGCGCGCTGGAAAAACGCGATGGGGATGCGGTGGAAAAGGCGATGACGCTGCATCTGCAAGAGATTGGCGAGTCCGTGCAGTTAATTCGTCAAGAAAATAGCGACTGGTTTAGCGAAGAGTAATGCTGCCGCATCCTGTTATATTACCAGGATGCGGCAAAATAATTAGCGAACCACTAATACCGGAATTTTGGCATAGCGTAAGACGGATTCGGCATTTGAGCCTAACAGATGGGTGGTGACGCCCGGTTTTTTTGAGCCAATAACAATCACGTCATATTCACCGTCAGCACTCATGGCAATGATTTCGTCACGCACATTACCGAATCGTACCCGCGTCTGAATATTTTCCGGCGCAATATCGAATAGCCGCTTCAACTCATTCATCTTCTTTTCTGACTCTTGCGTCATATAGTTTTCAAACTTTTTAATGTCTGACGAGAAACCTCTTAACATGGCGCGTCCGCTGACCGGCAGAATGTTTAATAGCGTGATGGTGGCATTATCAGCCATAGCGAGAAAAGAAGCATGGCGCACCGCTTTATCGCTTAAATCCATTTCAAAGACATCGACAGGCATCAATATTCTTTTGTACATCGTCTCTCTCCTTATTGCGCTAGCCAGATTGCTTAACGGTATTAAGAGTGACACGATGAAATCAAACCATTCCTAAACAGTCCCGTCAGGAAATTACCTTAAGAGGTAAAGAAATGTCGGCCTGAGTTATTCTTGCTGTGAGATAAAAAAGTGTGAGTTTGATCAAAAACAAAAAAACGGCTGCGCTACAGGCGTATTAATACTATCCCGTGAGCGGCAAGAACCATCACGTCGCTTCGGTTAGCATTAGAGGAGAAATATGATGATGACTTACGACCGCAACCGTAACGCAATTTCCACCGGCAGCCGGGTAATGATTAACAGCACCGGCACTACAGGCACCATCCGCGCGATTCATAGCGAAGGGCTGAGCGCCGCTCAGGTACGCCGCAGCAAAACGGTAGAAGTCGAGGGCGTAGAAGGCCGATTCGAACCGGTTGAACTCATCCGCCTCGGTTTGCATTAAGAGGACGAATCATGCCGCCGCGCACGGCGGCATGTCCTGACTCAGCGGGAAGAGGCGTACTGCGCCACCGTCGCCTTCGCTCCCAGCTTCAACAGCGTGAGATAAGCCTGTTTCACCGCCTCAACGAAGATTTCATCCTGCGGTAATTCATTGCCGAAAATCGCTTCAATACCCAACAGCGCCGTGACCCGACTCACCCCTTCTTCACTGTGCTGTACCGCCGCCTGAATAACCGGCAGCAGCGGGTCGCACACCTCGATAGGTTGTCCCTGCTCATCTACTCCGCTCACATAGCGCATCCAGCCCGCCACGCCCAGCGCCAACAGCGGGAAGCTACGTTGATGTGCCCGATGCCAGCGCACGGAGTCGAGCATTCGCTGCGGCAGTTTCTGGCTACCGTCCATGGCGATCTGCCAGGTGCGGTGACGCAACGCCGGATTGCTGTAGCGGGCAATTAACAGCTCAGCATAACGGTGAAGATCCACCCCTTTCACCTTCAACGTGGGCGCCTGCTCCTGGAGCATCAGCGCCTGCGCTGCGTGGCGGTAGTTCGTATCTTCCATGCAGTCATTGATATGCTGATAATCCGCCAGATAGCCCAGATAGGCGAGGAAGGAGTGGCTGCCGTTTAACATACGCAGCTTCATCTCTTCGAAGGGGACAACATCTGCAACCAGCTCCGCCCCTGCCTTTTCCCACGCCGGTCGCCCTGCTACAAAGTTATCCTCTACTACCCACTGGCGGAAGGGTTCACAGGCAACCCCGGCAGGGTCGCGTACGCCGGTGATGTGCGCGATTTTATCCAGCGTATCGGCGGTAACGGCAGGCACAATACGATCCACCATGGTGGACGGGAAGGTGACGTTCGCTTCAATCCATTCCGCCAGCTCGCTTTCTACCGCCCGGGCGTAAGCACAAATAACATTTCGGGTAACGTGACCATTTTCAGGCATGTTGTCACACGACATCACGGTAAAGGCCGACAGCCCTCGCTGTTTGCGACGAGATAGCGCCTCGACCACCACGCCGGGAGCAGATTTTGGCTGATGGGGGTTTTGCAGGTCTGCCACGATAAACGGATGATCGAGCATCAGTTCCCCGCAGGCAGGTGCATGGCAATAACCTTTTTCCGTAATGGTCAGCGAAACGATGGCGATTTGCGGGTCGCACAAGGCTGCCAGCACGGTTTCCAGGCCGTCCACATCCACATGCAGCGCTTTTGTGACCACCCCAACAATGCGTGCAGTCCAGGCATCGGCAGACATTTCCGCTACGGTATAGAGGTTATCCTGCGCGCGAAGATCGGCAATTTGCTGCTCACCGCCGATCAAATTAACCTCGCAGTATCCCCAGTCGCTGCCCTGCTCTGCCGCCAGGATATCGGTGTAGACTGCCTGATGCGCACGGTGGAATGCACCAAAACCGAGATGAACAATGCGCGTTTGCAGGGTATTTCGATCGTAGCGCGGGAGCGTCGCGTTTGCCTTTAATAACGGATTTTCCATAATTGACTCTTTTAGCGGTGATTTATCTCAGGCGCGTCGCCGCGTCCCAGAGGAGTCGCGGCGGCACCGGCTTACTAAACTAACTAGAATGGTAGAAGCTATAAAAAAGAGAGCTGCCATCTACCATACTGATTGTTGAAGCCGGGTTATTGATTTACGTTAACTTTTAGGTAAGTGGTGTGATAGCTATTAAAAGCTGTGTGACAACATTCGCCATCAGGATAAAGCGCCCTGCTTAGCGCGTGCGCCATCCCGCGCAGGCTTTGCTTCGGCTGCATCTTCCAGGGCGCTCAGATCGCGATCACGCACTTCGGGCATCAACACGGCAGAGACCAGACAAATCACCGAGTAGACCACCACCATGACCGCGATCGGCCACCAGGCGCCGGTCATATTGCAGAAAATTCCTGCCAGCACCGGACCGAAGCCCACCGCCACCAGCCCCCCCGCCTCTTTCGAGATCGCCATGCGGGTAAAGCGATTACGCGAGCCAAACATCTCCGCCATGGTAATGTTTTCCAGTGCAAACAGCCCCAGCACCGCGACGTTGTGGATGATGATAATGGACGCCATGATCACCCCTGGCGCGTTGGCTTTGTCGACGATAATCGACAGCATCGGCCAGGCCAGAAGAATGGCCGAAATATTGAGGATAATATAGGGTAAGCGACGACCAAACTTATCTGAGAGCCAGCCCAGCAGTGGAATCGAGATAAAGCCCAGGAACGAACTGATCATCAGCGCATCGGTAGGGATGCTCTTATTAAACAGCAGCGTCTGTACCAGATAGCCCGCCAGGAACGTCTGAATCAACCCGGAGTTACCCGCCTGACCAAAGCGCAAGCCGGTCGCCAGCCAGAAGGATTTGCTTTTGAACATTGCCCCCAGAGTGCTCTCCTGCGGCGCAGTCACGGCTGGCGCCTCTTCGGCATTCACCTTTTCAAAGACCGGGCTCTCTTTCAGGTTCATACGCAACCAGATAGCAAAGATCATGACCACCACGCTTGCAAGGAACGGGATACGCCAGCCCCATGCCACCAGCTCTTCCCGGTCGAGGGCAAAGAACATAATCGCCCAGATCGCAGTGGCGCTCAGGGTGCCGCAGTTGGTGCCCATCGCCACCAGTGAAGAGATGATCCCGCGTTTACCTTTCGGCGCATACTCCGCCAGCATGGTGCCTGCCCCGGAGATTTCCGCCCCGGCGCCCAGCCCCTGGATGATACGCAGCGTGACCAGCAACACCGGCGCAAAAATCCCGATCTGCGCATAAGTAGGCAGCACGCCAATCAGGGTGGTGCAGATCCCCATCATGGTAATGGTGATAAATAGCACTTTTTTACGGCCAATGCTGTCGCCCATTTTCCCGAAAATAAAGGCCCCCACGATACGGGCGATATACCCCGCGCCGTAGGTACCCATCGCCAGGATCAGGGCCATTGCGGCAGACTGTTCCGGGAAGAAAATCTCGTGAAAGACCAGCGCGGCGCCCAGCGAGTAGAGCTGAAAATCCATAAATTCGAGTGCAGTCCCAAGCCAGCCCGAGACTGCGGCTTTGACGAGATCAGAGGTGCTTCTTTCATGTTGTACTTGAGTCATATTGGCTATCTCAACAGGGTAAGATGCGTACTACCAAACCGCATTCGTCATAATTAAGAGAACGTCAGTAATACCTTGCAGCAGTGCCGCTGGTCTTTTTCAAAGCGTTCAATGGCGTCTTTAACATCGTGATAATCAAAGGTATGGGTAATAAGTTTGTCGGGGTCGATAAGTCCCTGCTCGAGCCAGCTAATCACCACCGGGAACTTATTGGCATTCAGTCGCGACGAGAAGATCGACAACTCTTTGCCGGTGATCCCTTGCTGGATAACCTGGCTTGGCTCGCTGGAAAAGCCCATCAGCACAATACGTGCCGCAGGGGATGCCAGCGTAACGGCTTCCTGCAAAATCGACGGATGACAGGCCGCGTCGATGATTAACGTCGGTTTGATCCCTTTTGCTTCCAGCTCTGCCTGCAGTGAACGATTGCCGTTGTTAATCACCCAGTCCGCACCGCTGCGTTGCGCCATCTCCAGACGCTCGTCGATACGATCGACCACGATGACCTGACTGACGTTGTACACCCCTTTGAGCGCCTGAGTGGTAACCAGGCCCATGGGGCCCGCCCCATAAATCAAGGCCACATCCTGTTCCAGAGGGCTGGCATGTCCGGTGACGTTCGCGGCAATCGTGAAGGGCTCCACCATGACCGCATGTCTGTCGCTGATGGTATCCGGGATGGGCCAGGCATTTTTTTCTGGCACCACGGTATACTCGCTAAAGCCGCCGTCACGGTGCACCCCCAGCACCACCAGTGAGGTACAGACATTGGGCTTACCCACCGAACAGGGATAGCAGTGGCCGCAGCTGATCACCGGGTCGACAGAGACTCGCTGCCCTATGCGCGCGTGGTCAACCCCCTCGCCCACGGCATCAATCACACCAAAGAATTCATGACCGATGACCCGTGGATATTTGGCGAAGGGGTTATGGCCACGATAGATATGGCTATCGGAACCACAAATTCCCGCCAGCTTCACCTTAACCCGCACCTCCCCGGCTGCGGGCTCTGCCCGCGGTCGCTCTTCAATGACCAGCTCTTCAGGTTTCTGGATGACGATACTTTTCATCTTCTGCTCCTTTACCAGTTCCACAGGGTGCCATCTTCCAGACGGGCAACCGGCAGATAGGCGGGGTCGTAGGGATATTTTGCGGCCAGTTTTTCATCAAACTCGATGCCGAGTCCGGGCTTGTCGCCTGGGTGCATGTAGCCGTTGTCGAAACGCCAGCTATGCGGGAAGACTTCCAGCATCTGTTCGGAATAGCCCATATACTCCTGTACGCCAAAGTTCGGCACCCACAGGTCAAAATGAAGAGCCGCCGCGTGGCAGATCGGCGACAGATCCGACGGCCCGTGCGAGCCGGTACGTACCTGATAGAGCGAGGCGAAATCGGCGATACGACGCATGCCGGTGATCCCCCCCGCGTGGGTAATGGTGGTGCGGATGTAGTCAATCAGCTGTTCTTCAATCAGCTGTTTGCAGTCCCAGATGCTATTAAAGACTTCGCCTACCGCAATCGGGGTTACGGTATGCTGACGAATTAAACGGAAGCACGCCTGGTTCTCTGCCGGCGTAGGATCTTCCATCCAGAACATGCGGAACGCCTCGATGCTTTTACCGAAACGCGCGGCTTCAATTGGCGTCAGACGGTGGTGCATGTCGTGCAGCAAATGCTCGTTAAAACCAAATTTATTCCGCACGGCATCGAACAGCTTCGGTGTGAAATCGAGATATTTTTCGGTTGACCAGAGCTGCTCTTCTGGCCAGTTGCCTTTGGTGGCAGGCTCGTAGGCCAGCCCTTTGCCCTTCGACATGCCGTAGGTGGTTTTCATACCTGGCACACCGCACTGCACACGAATCGCCTTAAAGCCCATCTCTTTGTGGCGGTCGTAATCTTCCAGCACATCATCAATGCTATGGCCGGTGGTGTGGCAGTAAACCATCACCCCTTCACGGGAGGCGCCGCCCAACAGCTGATAGAGCGGCATGTTTGCCGCTTTAGCCTTAATGTCCCACAGCGCCATATCCACGGCCGAAAGAGCAGACATAGTCACCGGGCCGCGACGCCAGTAAGCGCCTTTGTAGAAGAACTGCCAGATATCCTCGATGCGATGCGCATCGCGGCCAATCAGCTGCGGACAGAGGTGATCTTTCAGGTAGGAGGCGACAGAAAGCTCGCGACCATTCAGAGTGGCATCGCCAAGCCCGACGATACCGTCGTCAGTGGTAATTTTCAGCGTGACAAAATTACGTCCTGGGCAGGTAACAAATACTTCAGCCCCAACAATCTTCATGTTCCGGTTCCTTACATCTTGCGTTGTGATGCAGGAAATTTATGCAATAAGCCTACTACCATACAAGTATTGCGATCAAAAAATCCTCACCGGATCACAAAAAGAGGCGCTCAGGGGCGCCCCCATCCTGCCACGATAATCAGCATGCCGCAGAGCGCTATCGCCGCGCCTGCCCAGTCATACGAGCTCAGTTTCACCCCATCCACGACCCGTAACCAGAGGAGAGCCGTACAGACATAGACACCACCGTAGGCGGCATAGACTCTGCCGCTGGCCGCCGGATGCAGAGTCAATAACCAGACAAACAGCGCCAGCGCTACCGCCGCAGGCAGCAACAGAAACACCGAACCACCCCGTTTCAGCCAGAGCCAGGGCAGGAAACAGCCCAAAATTTCACAAACTGCAGTGGCGAAAA
Source organism: Leclercia sp. UBA1284 (assembly GCF_002308415.1). Taxonomy (NCBI): domain Bacteria; kingdom Pseudomonadati; phylum Pseudomonadota; class Gammaproteobacteria; order Enterobacterales; family Enterobacteriaceae; genus Leclercia; species Leclercia sp. UBA1284. The sequence continues at coordinate 1,215,107 of NZ_DBUS01000006.1, read as the reverse complement.
AGAGTAAAGTTGTTTTAATCATATTTAACGTACTTTGAGGGGGGTTGAGTTATTATACCCAACTCTAAAAGGAAGCGTTCCACACAGCTGATGTGGCTTTGCCCTCAAAATGGACTGTTACAGAATCGACGGCGTCATTTACCAATCTTCGCCGCTCGGGAGGAGATCATTATGAATAAATTGAGTACACGTTTCGGACTGGTTGCCCTGCTGGCGGCGATGTTTATCGCTCCAGTCTCTGCCAATACCAGCAAGTTGATTATCGAATCCGGGGATAGCGCGCAAAGCCGTCAGAACGCTGCAATGGATAAAGAGCAGTGGAACGACACCCGCAGCCTGCGCCATAAAGTTAATACCCGCGCAGAGAAAGAGTGGGATAAAGAGGACGTGGCCTTTGATGCGCGCGATAAGTGCCAGCAAAGCGCGAACGTTAATGCCTACTGGGAACCCAACACCCTGCGCTGCCTTGACCGCCGCACCGGCCGCAGCCTGGCACCCTAATCGCCCTGCACTTTACCGCGCAGATCCCTGCGCGGTTTCTCAATAGTAATCAATTGTGTTTTTGATGGTGTATTTGTGTTCCTGCGCCGGTTTTACGCTCTGATCCACAATCAGGAGCTCGCAGGTCACGGGGTTGTCATGGCGATCGTAATCGCAACTCTGTTTGACGTTGCCCAGCGTCTTGTCGTTCAGCATGCTGATGGCGGTATAATCCAGCCGCTTGCGAAGATCCGCAGAAGGTTTGGAGGCCACCGACAGCCGTTGCTCCCCTGAAACGCTCGTCTTGCCCAACGGGTACCCATCCACATCGTAACGATAGCTAACATCGGTCTCTTTCCCGTGCGCGCTGACAATAAATCCGGCGTCATTGGTCTCCCATGAAGTGCCTGAAGCAACCATCTCGGCCAGCTGACATTTACCCTGTAAACGCAACTTTTTCTGCATCGTCTGCGCGTCGAGGTAGTAGTTAGCATTAAGTACCAGCGCCACCCCCGAATTCGATTCGATGTCGTGGATCTCCAGGGTATCGAAACACCCTTCGGTGGATAACGAACCGCTGACCCGTTTCGCCACTTCCCCTTTCTCATTCATCAGAGTCTGACTGAACTCTTTTACCGGTCCGCGCAGGGGATCAAAGTCAAATTCATTAGAAAAGCTTGCCATTTCAGGCGTAAACGAAAGCGGTGCTGAGGCGTTATCACATCCCGCCAACAGCGTCGTCAGGGCTAAACTGGCTGCAATTTTCTTCACGTAACTCACCAAATCTGGAGATAATTCTCAATCATATTAGCAAATACAGACGTTTACACTAAGCCTGCTAAAATTAACCTGATGCCAAACTAAAGGAGGCGGTTATGAAACAGTTACCTTTGATTACTGCACTGCTGCTGGCTGGCGTGGCTCCGGCTGCACTGGCGGCACCCGATTCCTGCGAACGGGTTAAAAGCGATATACAGCAGCGAATTATCAATAATGGCGTACCCGAGTCGGGTTTTACCCTCAACATTGTGCCGAATGACCAAAGCGATCAACCCGATGCTCAGGTTGTTGGTCACTGTGCTAATGACAGTTATAAAATTCTCTATACCCGCACCAGCAGCGGCAATTACCCGGTAAGCGGTGCCGCCACGCAAGACAATGCCCCCACCGAACCCCAGTAACTTTCCCCCGCCCTGGCGGGGGAAATGCCCTCTTCATTGATAAGGATTAATATTTTCTACCTCTAAACAGGTAACACTCCCTTCGTCATTAGCCTGGTAATCATCAGGCATGAAATTGTTTGCACAACAATAACGATGGAGTGAGCTATGTCCGATCATCAGCACTGGGGGGCGATCAGTCGCCGAAGCCTCGTCAAATCCACCGCTATCGGTTCCCTCGCGCTTGCAGCGGGCGGGATTTCCTTGCCTTTTGGGTTACGTAGCGCGGCTGCGGCAATTCAGCAAGCCACGCAGCCTGCAGAAGATAAAGTCGTCTGGGGCGCCTGTTCTGTTAACTGTGGCAGCCGCTGCGCGCTGCGTCTGCACGTTCGCGATGACGAAGTGTGGCGGGTCGAAACCGATAACACCGGCGAAGATATCTACGGCAATCACCAGGTTCGCGCCTGCCTGCGCGGCCGCTCTATCCGCCGGCGTATGAATCACCCGGATCGCCTTAACTATCCGATGAAACGGGTGGGCAAACGCGGCGAAGGAAAATATGAACGTATCAGCTGGGATGAAGCCCTGGACCTGCTGACCGACAGCCTGAAAAAGGTGGTAAGCCAGTACGGTAACGAAGCGGTCTACATCAACTACTCCTCTGGCATCGTTGGCGGCAACGTGACCCGTTCGTCCCCGTATGCCTCACTGGTGGCACGCCTGATGAACTGTTACGGCGGCTTCCTCAGCCATTATGGTACTTACAGTACCGCACAGATAGCCTGTGCCATGCCCTACACCTACGGCAGCAACGAGGGTAACAGCACTTCCGACATCGAAAACAGCCAGCTGGTCGTCATGTTTGGCAACAACCCGACGGAGACGCGCATGAGCGGCGGGGGTATTACCTACTACCTCGAACAGGCGCGGGAGCGCTCAAACGCCCGAATGATCGTCATCGATCCGCGCTATACCGACACCGCGGCCGGGCGTGAAGATGAATGGATACCCATCCGTCCCGGCACCGACGCCGCACTGGTGAGCGCCCTGGCCTGGGTATTGATTACCGAAAATCGGGTTGATCAAGCCTTTCTTGATACCTATTGCGTGGGATACGACGAAAAAACCCTGCCAGAAGGTGCCCCGGCCAACGGGCATTACAAAGCCTGGATTCTGGGAGACGGCGAGGACGGTCTCGCCAAAACACCTGAATGGGCGGCGAAAATTACCGGTATTCCTGCCGAACGTATTGTGAAGCTGGCGCGTGAAATCGGCAGCGCTAAACCGGCCTATATCAGCCAGGGGTGGGGGCCACAGCGTCATGCCAACGGCGAGCTGAGTGCGCGCGCCATCGCAATGCTGCCAATCCTTACCGGCAACGTCGGCATACATGGTGGCAACAGTGGCGCGCGGGAATCTACCTATACCATCACCATCGAGCGCATGCCGGTGCTGGAAAATCCGGTGAAAACGCAAATCTCCTGCTTTAGCTGGACGGATGCCATCGCCCGCGGACCGGAAATGACCGCTACCCGCGATGGCGTACGCGGTAAAGAGAAGCTGGATGTCCCCATCAAATTTATCTGGAACTATGCCGGTAACTGCATCACTAACCAGCATTCGGATATCAACAAAACCCACGCCATTCTGCAGGACGAGAGTCAATGCGAGATGATTGTGGTGATCGACAACTTTATGACCTCCTCGGCGAAGTACGCCGACCTGCTGCTGCCCGATTTAATGACCGTAGAGCAGGAAGATATCATCCCTAACGACTACGCCGGGAATATGGGATATCTCATCTTCCTGCAGCCGGCGACCTCGCCCAAATTTGAGCGCAAACCTATCTACTGGATCATGAGTGAGGTGGCTAAACGTCTCGGCAAGGATGTCTACGATAAATTTACAGAGGGGCGCACGCAATCAGAATGGCTGCAATACCTTTATGCGAAGATGGTGGCCCGGGATCCGCTTTTACCCGCTTATGATGAGCTGAAGAAAATGGGCATCTATAAGCGACGCGATCCTGCTGGCCACTTTGTGGCGTACAAGAAATTCCGCGAAGACCCTCTTAACAACCCGCTGAAAACGCCCTCCGGCAAAATTGAAATCTACTCCAGCAAGCTTGCAGATATCGCCCATCGCTGGGAGCTTGCGCCAGACGAGACCATCAGCCCCCTACCTATCTATGCTCACACCTTTGAAGGCTGGGATGATCCGGCGCGCGACCGCTATCCGCTTCAGCTTTTTGGTTTCCACTTCAAGGGACGCACCCACTCAACCTACGGCAACATCGACGTGCTGGAGGCCGCCTGTCGCCAGGAGGTGTGGATCAATCCGCTCGATGCCGCGTCGCGAGGGATCAAAAACGGCGATCTGGTCCGGGTGTTTAATGGCCGCGGCGAACTGCGTATTGCCGCAAAAGTCACGCCGCGCATCATGCCCGGCGTCAGCGCGATGGGCCAGGGTGCCTGGCATAACGCCGACATGAATGGCGATCGCGTCGATCACGGTGCCTGCGTTAACACCCTCACCACGCACCGCCCCTCACCGCTGGCGAAGGGGAACCCTCAGCACACCAACCTGGTGCAAATTGAGAAGGCATAAGGAGTAGTCGATGACCACCCAGTATGGATTTTATATTGACTCCAGCCGCTGCACCGGGTGCAAAACCTGCGAGCTGGCCTGTAAAGATTACAAAGATCTGACCCCGGACGTGAGCTTCCGCCGCATTTATGAATACGCAGGGGGCGACTGGCAGGAGGATAACGGCGTCTGGCAGCAGAACGTCTTTGCCTACTATCTGTCGATTGCCTGTAACCACTGCGAAGACCCGGCCTGCACCAAAGTCTGCCCGAGCGGCGCCATGCACAAGCGGGAAGACGGCTTTGTGGTGGTTAACGAAGAGGTCTGCATTGGCTGCCGTTATTGCCATATGGCCTGCCCGTACGGCGCGCCGCAGTACAACGCCGCCAAAGGCCACATGACCAAATGCGATGGCTGTTACGATCGCGTGGCAGAGGGCAAAAAGCCAGTCTGCGTGGAGTCCTGCCCGCTGCGTGCGCTGGACTTCGGCCCGATCGACGAGCTACGGCAGAAACACGGCAAGCTGGCGGCCGTTGCGCCGCTGCCGTCGGCGCATTTTACGAAACCAAGTATTGTCATTAAACCCAATGCCAACAGCCGACCAACGGGTGATACCACCGGCTATCTGGCCAATCCGAAGGAGGTGTGAGATGGGAAGCGGATGGCATGAGTGGCCTCTGGTCATTTTTACGGTATTTGGGCAGTGTGCCGTGGGGGCAATACTGGTAATGGGTTTTGTCCTGATGCGGGAAAGCGAGGGTCCGGCACGGGAGCGGATCCTGCGCATGATGTTCTTCGTCTGGCTGGTGATGGGGGCGGGCTTTATTGCCTCGGTGCTGCATCTGGGCTCGCCGCTGCGGGCCTTTAACTCCCTGAACCGCATCGGGGCCTCTGCCCTCAGTAACGAAATCGCCAGTGGTTCGCTCTTCTTTGCCGTAGGCGGCCTCGGCTGGTTGCTGGCGATGTTGAAGAAACTGCCGGATGCGCTCTACACCGCCTGGCTGGTGATCACCCAAATGCTGGGGATCGGTTTTGTCTGGGCAATGACCCGCGTCTATCAGATCGATACCGTCCCCACCTGGCATAATGGATATACCACCCTGGGCTTCTTCCTGACGGTGCTGTTGGGCGGCCCGATTTTGGCTGCGCTGTTATTGCAGGCGGCAAAAGTGAAGGTCCATAGCCAGGCGGCGGCATTAAGCGTCCTGGCGCTGCTGGCTACTGTGGCAGCGGTGGTGCTGCAAAGCAACATGCTCGCCACTGTTCACAGCTCTGTGCAGCAGGCCAGTACCCTGTTGCCGGAGTATGGTTCGCTGCAGGTGTGGCGTATCATACTGCTTGCTGCCGGGCTGGGATGCTGGCTGTGCCCACTGCTGCGACGCCAGTCGCCGAAAACCTGGGGGCTTGCTGCAGGGCTTGTTCTGGTCGTCGTGGGTGAGTTAATCGGCCGTGGCCTTTTTTATGGTCTGCATATGACCACCGGCGTGGCTATCGCCGGATAAACCGGCGCGGGTTTGCCCCGCGCCACTGCAAGGGATGTTGGCATGAATTCTGTTTTACATCGCGAATCTTTCGCTTTTAGCGCCCGGGTTCTGGGCGCCCTGTTCTGGTACGCACCGGATAGCGCCGAGGCGGCACCGCTGGTAACGGCCCTCTCCACAACGGACTGGGCCGCCGACTGGCCTCTTTCATCGGAACAGCTGCAACCTGTGGTTGAGATCCTGCAAGCGCCGGCCGATGAACCGTTACCTGAAGCCTGGCAGCGGCTCTTTATCGGCCCCTATGCGCTACCTGCTCCGCCATGGGGTTCGGTTTGGCTGGATCGTGAATCGGTGCTATTTGGTGACTCGACGCTCGCGCTGCGCCAGTGGATGCGTGATAACGCCATAACCTTTGAGGCTCAGCAAAATGAGCCCGAAGATCATTTCGGTACCCTGTTGATGCTCGCCGCCTGGCTAAGTGAAAACGGGCGTGACGATGCCCGCGATGCGCTACTGGCAGAACATCTGCTGCCCTGGAGTCAGCGTTTTCTCACCGTGCTGGAACAGGAGGCACAGCATCCATTCTATAGCGCGCTCGCCCAACTGGCCCGCCTGACGCTGGAGTCGTGGCGAACGGCGCTGCCCGTCCCGGTCGCGAAAAAACCGCTCTATCGTTGATAAACCTGCCCTTCGGGGCAGGTTTACGCATCTGGCTTTTCACCCATCCGTGTTAAAAATCGCTGCTGGAGCTTCAGCAGATCGCGCAGCGACAGGCGCTGGTAATCCAGCCCTTCTTCACGCGCTATGGCCTCAATCACCTGACTTAAATCGTGATAGTGACGATGATTCCAGTGCGGAAAGAGATGATGGGTCAGATGAAGATTCAGCCCGCCCAGCCAGTAGCCCAGCCATGCCGGACGGGTAGACCAGTCAAAGGTGGTAGTGAAGACATGGGCCAGCCTGCCCTCACTCATCTTGCCGTTTTCAGGAGGTAACTGCGCATGGCCTTTCGCCCAGTGGGTACCGATGACCAGCATCACGAAGAAGAGCGACGAGGTCATTTGGCTCGCCAGATAGACACCCGCTATTGTTCCGGCGCTAAAACTGTCTGCCATCACCCAGCAAGGTAACAGCAGCGAGAACCCGATGTGTGCCCCCTTACCGCAGAGAAAAACCCACCAGCCGGCGAATCCACGCTTCTCGAGGTGGGGAGTGACCGGCGTCAGCCCGCCTCTGTCCAGCCAGTCCATCACCCAGATATACCAGGGAAAGGTCAACGCGGCCACCAGCGGCCAGTAGTAGCGTTGCGCCTGCATTATGGGCCGCCAGCGCTGCCAGGGGCTCTGACGCAGCAGGCCGTTTTCGGCGGTATCAGGATCGTAGCATTCGATATGGGTATAACTGTGATGAAAACGTACGTGACGCACCCGCCAGCAGTCCGGATCCATGCCCAGCGGTACCGTGATGAGCCGGTTTAGCCACCGGTTCGCACTCCTGCCGCGCAGAAAGGCATTGTGGGAGGCGTCATGCATAACATTCACCGCCAGTAACATTGCGCAGACTATCATCAGCAGATACCAGACAAAAAAGGGCAACAGGTGCTGCTGGATGAGCGTCACGCCATAACAGAGCAGACACAGCGCCAGCAGAGCCAGCGCTTTACCGACAGTCCGCGCATCTGCGTAGCGGTGATCATTATTTTTTGCCAATAACGCCCGTGACTCACGCTGTAACGCCCTGACCAGGCGTGGATCGTCTGCAGGAAAACGAATCGATTTTTGCGGATTAAACAGGTTCACGCTGTGCCTCGTTCACCCTGCGCCCTTGACCCGCCAACAGCGCAATGGCGTGCACAACGAGCCCGGCCATCACCCCCAGCCAGTAAGGCTGGCGCCAGTCCCAGATGCCGATAAACAGCAGAGGCAACCCCAGTGTCACCAGCAGCCAGAGCACCACTCCCCACCGCTGCCCATCGCTGATCCCGCCCAGCGCGATAGACCCTGCGGCCAGTAATAAAAACAGCGCGGTCTGCTGCGTGGTGATCCGCTCAATGTCGTAGCCGTAAAGCTGGATATAACCCAGCACCAGGCCAAACAGTAAGAGCGCGCCGGCGATCACGATCGTAGCTGAGGCGTTAAACCGCCGGGGCGGTTGAGCACGCGTTTTTCGCACCCCAAGCATGCGCAGGAAAGGCAGATTGCTCTCCCGCAGAGGATTAGAGGAAGGACGTTCACCCTGCACACCGTAACCGGGCTCGACGGGTGGCGTGACGCGACAAAAAGTACCAAATAACTTGTCCCAAAAGATAAAGGTACCGCCGTAATTGGAGTCGGCAAAGCGGCGCGCCTTGTAATGGTGTACCCGATGATGTGACGGTGTAACAAACAGATATTCCAGCCAACCCAACTTTGGTGTTAAGGCGTTGTGGTTAAAGAACTGCACGCTGTAATGCAGCACGGAGACGACTAAAAAAACGCTTAACGGGACGCCGAGCACCGCTAACACCAGAAAGAACGGGATCCCCGTTAATGAGGAGTACCATGAGTTCCTCACCCCCAGTGAAAGATTGAAATGCTCGCCCTGATGGTGCACCACATGTACCGCCCAAAGAGGACGCAGCATGTGGTGAAGGCGATGGAGCCAATAAAAACCGAAATCCCACGCCAGAAGGGTGAACAACCACAGCCAGACCGGTGACACGCTATCAAAAAGGTGCAGACTGAAGCGGCTGAAGACCAGCCCGTAACAGAGCACCTCGGTGCATCTGAACAACCACAGGACGATATGGCCGGAGTTGATGTTAAAGACGACATCGTGCCAGTCGATTTTTTGTCGCCCGGTCAGGTGTAAAATGCCCGCTTCCCCAAACACCAGAACCAGCATAACAATAATTGGAACCAGTAAATCACTCATTAATACGCTCCCTGTGTAATGTCCGCCGCCTCTCCAGGCGTAACGCCAGCCAGCCGCATCCCCAGGCCAGCACGCCGCCGCCCAGCAGATCGATGAACAAATGCCTGCGCAACTGCAGGATCGAAAACCCAATGGCAAGCGCCCAGACCAGGCTTGCCACCGTCAATACTCCCTGCCGTCTGACGGCAATAGCCCAGACGGAAAGCAGGGTTAACGCCGCATGCAGCGACGGAAAGCAGTTTTGTGGTGAATCGACGCTGATTAGCCAGGTCAGAAGTTGCGACGCGCTGCCGTCGGAAGAATAAGTGGGATAATGAAGCGTGGTCGGCCAGAGCAGGTAAATCACGCCTGCACCCAGCGCCGACAGCTGCATGGCGCATGTCAGCCAGCGCAGGCGATCGCGCGGAACCAGCAAATACCCAAGCGGCACCAGCAGGAAAAACGACAAATAGAGCCAGATTGCCGAGGGTGAGAAAGGGATGCTGGAATCGATAGCCATCGGTGTCAGATGATACCCCTTCCCCTGCAGACGATCGCTGAGGGCGTAGACCACCCCCACCGCCCCCCAGCCGAGAAGCATGTGCCACAAACGGGGTTTTATCGCGTTCATGCTTCCCCCTGGCGACGGACGATACGCCGTCTTTTATGGGCAAAGTGCGCCGGTAACGGCCGGGAAATTAAGGACCAGTCCAGCGACGCGGGGGCGATCCCCTGGCGGGTGAAGAGCTCGCTGAGAGCCGAGCGACACTGCTCAAGGATCGCCTCGTTGCAATCCGCCATTAATGTCAGGCTCGCCGCTCCGGTCTGCTCCAGCCGGTAGTCTGCTGTCAGGGGCAATGTCTGGGCCAGCACGCGGCTACAGGCGTCGGCAAACACCACCTGTGGCTTACCTGCCCGATCGGGAAGTTGCAGCTGATCGTCCCGGCGCCCTTCGATGCGCTCGATGGCGCGGGCGGCGTTGCCGCAGGGGCATGGTGTCGTGCGCGCAACCAGCACATCGTCAAGCCGATAGCGCACAATGGGCTGAGTGGTGCGCGTAAAATCGGTAATAAGGGGAATAAAGCGGCGATCGTCCAGCCACTGGGGCTCAATATGCACAAACTCTTCATTGAGATGCAGCGTGCCATGAGCACAGGTTGACGCCAGAAAACCTTCCGTTGCCTGATAGATTTCCCCCACTGAACCAAAAGTCTGTATGAGCAAGGCTTTGTCCTGTTCGTCCAGCACCTCTGCTACCGAGATGACCTTTTTCACCGATAAGCTCAGCTCGCCGGCCTGTACCGCCAGCGCCAGGGCGCGCAGCACCTGCGCCGGGGCAACGATCAGGGTCGGAGATTGTTGTGCAAGACGGGAAAGCCCGGCAGAAAACGGTGCCAGTAGATCGTAAAACTCGAGGCTCAGCCAGCGGTTATTGACGCTCTGATAGAGGTTGTTATCCGCACGCAAAAAAAGCGCCACGCGCTCGCCGGCGAACAGGCCATCCGGCAACGCTTTCGCCAGTACCCCGGCGGCCCAGACCTGCTGCTCATGCGGGCTGACCACAAACAACCCGCGTCGCCCGGAGGTCCCCGACGAGAGCCCCACGCTATAGCGCCCTATCGTTGGACGAAAATCCCGACTCTGCTCGCTCTGCAGCGCACAGGCCATCAGCGCGTCGCGCTTCAGCCCGGCGGTGTTCATTTCATCGAACTTTTCCATCATCAGCGCCTTATCCATGGTGGGCCACTGGCTGAGCGGTAACCTGAGATAACGGCGAAACCATGGGCTTCGGGACAGCACCCGTTTTTTAAACCTTTCCAGGCGCCGGGTCTGCCACGCTTCCAGCGCCTCGCGGTCGGTAAAACGCAGATGGCGGGTGCGATAATAGCGCCATAACAGCCGAAGCGGGATCATAAGTCTCCCTCATGGCAAAGACGGATATCCACCTGCCCTTGTTGCCAGAGCTGGTTGAGCTTTTCCAGCGTGCGATAAAACGCCGCCGGGTCAGACATCACCAGATTCGCCAGACGCGACGGTCCTTTCAGCTCCCGGTAACTGGTGGGAGACCAGGCGGCATCTGCCGCCAGTAGGGTCCATCCCGCATCGGTAAACACAAAGGCGCCAAAATGCCCTGCGGCATGGCCTGGCAACGGCACCAGCAGAATTTCGTCATTGCTACCGGGCAATAGATACCCACGATCAAAGGGCATCAGCGCCGCAGGTAACGCCACGCATTCGAAGCGCTCAAAAAAAGTGAGTGACGATTCAAACTCAGCGGGAAATAGCCCGGGGACAAAGGCCTGCCGCAGCGCGGCAAAGCCACGCAAATGTCTCACCTGCTGCCAGCCTTCCCCCGAGCAGAGGCAGGCTACGCCAGGAAAATCGCGTAACCCTGCAACATGGTCGGCGTGGAAATGCGACAGAATAATGCCGTCGATATCCCCGCCGGTGATGCCGCGCGCGAGCAGCTGTTGGGCCAGCGACGCCTGCGGGTCAAAGTAGACGGGCGTCATCTGGCGATAAATGCGAAAAACGCCTTCGCGGGTATATTGCTCAAACCACGAGGCATAACCGGTATCCCATAGCCAGCGCTTGCCCCCTGCCTCCAGCAGCCACGCGCGGGAAGGAAATTTGCAAACGCGAAAGCCGGCGCCTTTCAGCGCCATGCAGCCAATATGGGTACAGTAGCCCACTTCAAAGGCGGTGATCGTTGCCATGCGTTCTTAGCCACTCCCCGGTACGTGCGATGCCATCATCCATTGTAAACACCGGGTGATACCCCAGTTCATCAATGGCCCTTTGTTGACTTAGGGTCATGTCGAAACAGACCGTGCCCGCACTATAGCGGGTAATGCGTGGTTCCTTGCCGGTGCAATGGCCCACCAACTCCATACCGCGAGTCACCAGCGACATTAGCGGCCAGGGCAGCGCCTGGATGCGATAGTTCAGGCCAAGCTGCTGGTGCAGCAGCGCGTTGAGCATCGTTTTAAGCTGCTGCGGCTGATGGTTAGTGATGTTATAGACGCTGCCGGAGCGCAGCCCGGCCTCGCCGGTGGCGAGGGTCATGGCGTGCACCACGTTTTCGACATAGGTCAGATCGAGGAGCGCCTCTCCGCCACGCGGCAAGCGCAGCACACCGCCGTCGCGGTGCAGTTGCTGCAATAGTCGCGGTACGATCACCCTGTCGTGAGGGCCGAACAAGCCGCGCGGGCGCAGAAGCACAAAGGTGGTGGCCGGGAAGCGCGCAACCGCAGCCTGAATCCGCTCTTCAGCGGCGTATTTGCTGCTGGCGTAATGGCTGGAAAAATGGCGCGCCCGGTCACTCTCTTGTACATCGTAGCGATGCTGAAAGTCGAAATAGATGGCCGGAGTCGAAATATGAATAAAGCGGGGGATTTCCAGCTCGCCTGCGGCCTGCGCCAGGCGGCGGGTGGACTCGACATTGGCCTGCCAGAAGGCGGCTCCCCCGCCCCAGGGCGACGATTTCGCGGCACAGTGCCATACTGCGTCGCAGCCGTTCATCAACTGGCGGCACTCCGCCTCGCTGGCAGTCGTTAACTCGAGCGGAATAAAGTGCGCCCCCGCCTGCATTAAAGCGTTGCCTTCCGACCGATTGCGACCGGTGGCGACCACCTGATGCCCTTGCGCCAGTAATTGCGAAACCGCATTGCGACCCAGTCCGCTGGTCGCGCCTGTGACCAGGATTTTCATGGGATCAGCACCATTCCTGCAAGGGTCAACCCCGCTGCCGTCCCAATCAGCATGACGGGTTTACCCGGCTGGAAACGCCCGGAGATGACCGCTTCATGTAACGCAGTCGGAATTGAGGCCGCCACCTGATTACCGTAGTAGCGATAGATGTCGACCAGTACCGCTTCCGGCACCTTGAGGCGCTTACGCATATGCTCAAGCGAAAGATGGCTGGCCTGATGGGGCACCACGGTAGCTATCTCATCAAGAGCAATACCGCTTTTTTGCAGCAAACGTGCAAAATAGTCCTCAATCAGCGATGCGGCGAAGCGAAACAGGCGTTTGCCCTGCATGTGGAACAGGAAATCGCTATCGGTCATGCCCGCGCGCGGGTTACGTCGCGTGCCACCGGCGCGGATTTCACACAGCTCGCTGCCATCGGGATACATTTCAATCAGACTGGCGACGATACCGCTGGCCCCGTCTCCTCGTTCAACGATAGCGCAGGCCGCGCCGTCGCCAAAGATCAGCGAAGACTCTTCATGCGCCCAGTCGATACCCCGCGAAGCAATATCGGCCGAGACAATAGCAATACGCCGATAAGCGCCGCTATTGAGCAGGCCGGCCGCCACTTCCAGCGCCGAGATGAAGCTCACGCAGCTGCTGTTAATGTCAAATCCGGCTACGCCTGCGGGCATATTCGCCGCCTGCAAAATATGTATCGCGCTGCAGGGTAGCGCCTGAACGGCAATGGCCGAAGCGCAAATCAGCAGGTCGATGGACGAGGGGGCGAGCGATGCCGAGGCCAGTGCGTTATGCAGCGCCTCTGCCGCCAGAGCCGCCTGGCTGGCCTCTGCCGTGGCATGATAGCGCCAGAGAATATTTGAGCGTCGCTCAACATAGCCTTCGGGCTTACCGAGCTGGCGGTCCAGCGTTGCGGATACGATTTTTTCTCCCGGTAACGCAATGCCCGTGGCAATAATTTTTAGCGCTGTCGTGGGTGCGCCAGTCACCCCTGTTTTTCCCTGCAACACACTCACTTCCCTCTGCAGAATTTGTGATAGTTCTTTTTATGCTGGCTCAGGTCACCACGTAAGAGACACTGAACGTTAGTGCGAAGAGTACAGGCGAACAGACCAGGCTGCCAGACCCGCGTTTTCAGGGTTGACAGCCGCCAGCATAGTGACGTTGTCACTTGAAGCATTGCGGTTTAAGACTATTCTGCTCTGCTATGTGTCATACGTTATGCCATAAGGCGTAACACCCTGTTTTCCCTCTAAACCTTACGCAACACTTTTTGTCATTAACTGGCAACTTTGCCGGCTCGTTGCTATAGCTGGAAAAGACCCTGCCGGAACATGGCATAACAACAGGCAACCAACAGGTTGCTATAACGCATGCACAACAGGGAGACACACCGCAATGCACGCATCGTTTTTCACACGCGCACTGTTATTTATCGCCGCCATCGCCGTGGTACTCGGGCTGCTTACCTGGGGTATTGGCCTTGAGACGATAAAAGCGCGCCAGGTTGACCTGATCTATCTCGGCCAGCAGCATCTCATCCTGGTCTTTTCCTCCATGTTTTTTGCTTTGTTGATTGGCATTCCCAGCGGTATTGCCCTCAGCCGTCCTGCCGCACGCGGTATTGCCGAATATGTAATGCAAATCTTTAACGTCGGCAATACGTTACCACCGCTGGCCGTACTGGCGCTGGCGATGGTGGTGATTGGCATCGGTGACACCCCGGCCATCATCGCCCTTTTCCTTGCTTCGCTGCTGCCCATTGTGCGTAACACCTACGCCGGGCTCTGTTCAGTCCCCTCTTCCTTACTGGAGGCGGCAAATGGCATCGGCATGACCAAATGGCAACGCCTGCGTCAGGTCGAGCTGCCCAATGCCTGGCCAGTAATCTTATCGGGGATCCGCATCGCAACCGCCATTAACGTGGGTACCGCGCCACTGGCGTTTCTGATCGGGGCCAGCAGCTATGGCGAGCTGATCTTCCCGGGCATCTACCTGAATGACTTCCCGACGCTTATCCTGGGTGCTGCCGCCACGGCGCTGTTTGCCCTGATTCTGGATACGCTGCTGGCCGTGCTGGGCCGTCTTCTGAGCCCGCACACCGCCTGATAATTATAATAAGGAGCCACCATGACACTCTTTTCCCGCCTGGCAGGGCTGTGTGCTGCCACGCTCTTCGTCGCGCAAGCGCAGGCCGCGCCGTTGATTCTGGCGACCAAAAGCTTCACCGAGCAACATATCCTCTCTGCCATGACCGTGCAGTATCTGCAGAAAAGAGGCTTTGAGGTTCAGCCAAAGACCAACATCGCGACGGTGATCTCCCGTAATGCCATGATCAACAAGCAGATTGACATGACCTGGGAGTACACAGGCACCTCGCTGATTATCTTCAACCATATCAATAAGCGCATGTCGCCCGAAGAGTCTTACGAGACGGTAAAGCGCCTGGATGCGAAGCACGGTCTGGTGTGGCTTAAACCGGCCGATATGAACAATACCTACGCCTTCGCCATGCAGCGTAAGCGGGCCGAAGCGGAGCACATTAATACCATGTCGGAGATGGTGGAAAGAATTGAAAAAATCCGTAAAACCGATCCGGACAATAACTGGCTGCTGGGGTTGGATTTGGAGTTTTCCGGGCGTAGCGATGGCATGAAACCCCTGCAGGCTGCCTACCAGCTGGAGCTTGACCGCCCACAGATCCGCCAGATGGATCCGGGTCTGGTCTATAACGCCATTCGTGACGGTTTCGTCGATGCCGGTCTGATCTACACCACCGATGGTCGGGTAAAAGGCTTCGACCTGAAGGTGCTGGAAGATGACAAAGGTTTCTTCCCCAGCTATGCGGTTACGCCGGTGGTGCGCCAGGATACGCTGAAAGCAAACCCGGGACTGGAGGAGGCGCTGAACACGCTCTCTGACCAGTTAAATAATGAGGTGATCACCGAGCTGAATAAAAAAGTGGATATCGATCATCAGTCACCCCAGCAGGTCGCTCGCGACTTCCTGCGTAGCAAAAATCTGCTGTAAGGAGGAGAGATGGAGACGATTCACTACATCATAGACAACTGGGGTTATCTGATGACCCTCACCTTCCAGCACCTGTGGCTGGTCGCGCTGGCGGTAGGGCTGGCGATAATCATCGGCGTTCCGCTCGGGATTCTGATTGTCCGCCATAAATGGCTGGCCACGCCGATACTCGGCCTGACCACCATCCTGCTGACCATACCGTCGATTGCGCTGTTCGGGCTGATGATTCCGCTCTTTTCGCTGATCGGTCATGGCATTGGCGCCCTGCCTGCCATCACCGCCGTGTTTCTCTACTCACTGCTGCCCATTGTACGTAACACCCATACCGCCCTCGACAGTCTGCCGTCCGGTCTGCAGGAGGCGGGGCGCGGTATCGGCATGACCTTCTGGCAGCGCCTGCGCTGGGTTGAGATCCCGATGGCACTGCCGGTCATCTTTGGCGGCATTCGTACCGCCGTAGTGATGAATATCGGGGTGATGGCAATCGCCGCCGTGATTGGCGCGGGCGGTCTGGGGCTGCTGTTACTGAACGGCATCGGCGGCAGTGATATCCGTATGCTGATTGCCGGCGCCGTAATGATTTGTCTGTTAGCCATTGTGCTGGACTGGCTGCTGCACCGTTTGCAGCGCGTTCTGACTCCAAAGGGGATTCGATAATGATAAAACTGGAAAACCTCACCAAACAATTTGCCCAGAAAAATGGTCAGGGCGTGAAAGCAGTAGATAACGTTAACCTGAACGTACCAGAAGGCGAAATGTGTGTGCTGCTGGGCCCTTCCGGCTGCGGTAAAACCACTACGCTGAAGATGATCAACCGCCTGATTGCCCCCAGCAGCGGCAAAATTTTGATTAACGGTGAAGATACCAGCGGCATGGATACCGTAACCCTACGCCGTAGCATCGGGTATGTGATTCAGCAGATCGGTCTTTTCCCGAATATGACCATCGAAGAGAACATCACCGTGGTCCCCCGCATGCTGGGCTGGGACAAGAAACGTTGTAAAGAACGCGCCACAGAATTGATGGACATGGTGGCGATGGATCCGCACAAGTTCCTAAACCGCTATCCGCGCGAAATGTCCGGCGGTCAGCAGCAGCGTATCGGCGTGATTCGCGCCCTGGCGGCGGATCCGCCGGTACTGTTGATGGATGAGCCCTTCGGCGCCGTCGATCCCATCAACCGCGAAGTGATTCAGAATCAGTTCCTGGAGATGCAGCGTAAGCTGAAAAAGACGGTGATGCTGGTGAGCCACGACATCGACGAAGCGCTCAAGCTGGGGGATCGTATTGCCGTCTTCCGCCAGGGGCGTATTGTACAGTGCGCCAGCCCTGACGAGCTGTTGGCAAAACCGGCGAACGACTTTGTCGGCTCTTTTGTCGGCCAGGACCGCACCCTGAAGCGTCTGCTGCTGGTATCAGCGGGTGATGTCACCGACCAGCAGCCGACCCTTACCGTGCGCCCGGATACGGCTTTAATGGAAGCCTTCGCGCTCATGGACGATAACGATATTCGCGCCGTCACCGTGGTCGATGGTCAGGGCAAGCCGCTTGGATTTGTTAAGCGTCGGGAAGCCCGAAATGCTACGGGGGCCTGTGGCGATATTATCCATCCGTTCCGCATCACCGGCAAAGCCGAGGACAACCTGCGCGTTGTGCTGTCGCGCCTTTACGAGAGCAATACCAGCTGGATGCCCATCGTCGATGAAGAGGGACGCTATAACGGCGAAATTTCCCAGGACTATATTGCCGAATACCTCAGCTCCGGTCGTACCCGCCGGGCGCTGAATATTCATAGCGACATTTAATCCCATCCGGCCCGGCTTCTGTCGGGCCGAATACGGCTTTCCTGACCGTCGATTTTCCCTCACAATTACCCCACTCTTCCTCTTCTATTGCCGAGCTATGCAGCGTCTTCATGCTTATCCCGATATCCGGGCGATGTTTCGTCGGTTACTGATTGCCACCCTGACGGGCGTGCTGGCGGCACTGGCCGTGGCCGTCTTTCGCCATGCGATGTACCTGCTCGAAGTGGCATTTTTAAGTAATGACAGCGGTAGCCTGGTGAACGCGGCCGCCAGTCTGGCCCCATGGCGGCGCGCCATCACCCCGGCGCTCGGGGGACTGGCGGCGGGTCTGCTGCTGTGGGGCTGGCAACGCTATACGCGCCAGCGCCCGCATGCCCCCACCGACTATATGGAGGCGATTGAAACCGGTGACGGGCAGTTCGATTATCCCGGCAGTCTGGTGAAATCCCTCGCCTCGTTGCTGGTGGTGGCGAGCGGCAGCGCCATTGGCCGTGAAGGGGCAATGATCCTGCTGGCGGCGCTGGCGGCCTCGTGGTTTGCCAGGCGCTTTACTCCACAACGCGAGTGGAAACTGTGGATAGCCTGCGGTGCGGCAGCCGGTATGGCCAGCGCCTATCATGCTCCACTGGCAGGCAGTTTATTTATCGCCGAAATCCTGTTTGGCACCCTGATGCTCGCTTCGCTTGGCCCGGTGGTGGTTGCCGCTGTGGTGGCGCTGCTGACCACTCAGCTTCTCAGCCCGGGCGTGACGCAGCTGTATCAGGTGCACCTGAGCGGCTTACCCGACAGCGTCGATTATGCGCTGATGATCGCCATGGGGCTGCTGGCAGGGCTTGGCGGCCCCCTCTTAATGTGGTTGATGGACCAAAGCCACGCCCTCTTCGTGCGGCTAAAGCTCTCTCCCCCGCTGCAGCTGGCGCTGGGCGGATTGATTGTCGGGTTGCTGTCGCTGTTAACGCCCCGGGTCTGGGGCAACGGCTACAGCGTGGTCCAGGCAGATCTGCTGGCCCCGCCGCTGCTTGCGGTCGTAGGCGGCGTGTTGATCTGCAAATTGCTGGCGGTATTAGCCAGTAGCGGTTCAGGCGCCCCCGGTGGAGTATTTACACCGACGCTGTTTATCGGTATGGCGCTGGGAATGGTCTTCGCCCGGATAGCCGGCGTAGCGATCCCCCAGCCGGAGATGGCGATATTGTTGGGGTTAACGGGGATGGCCACGCTACTGGCGGCCACCACCCATGCGCCGATTATGGCGACGTTGATGGTCTGTGAAATGACCGGGCAGTATGCGCTGCTGCCCGGCTTACTGATTGCCTGCGTGCTGGCGTCGGTACTGTCGCGAACCTTACGCCAGAACGCGATCTACGGCCAGCGCGCGGCCGAACATGGTTAGATCGATATACTGCGACAGCTCTCGCTGCTCTGCCCGCGGCAGGTAAGGCAACTCGCCCACCAGAGGGCCCGGCAGTTTTTTGCTCAGCACCTCGATGATTTCGGCGTAGTGGGCCAGCCCGGGATTGATGCGGTTCGCCACCCAGCCCACCAGCGGCAGACCGTCGTTGGCGATGGCCTGGGCGGTAAGAAGGGCATGGTTAATGCAGCCCTCCTGAATACCCACCACCATCAGTACCGGCAGTTGCTCCTGGACCACCCATTCAGAGAGCGGACGCAGGTCGTTCATCAGACTCCGCCAGCCGCCGGTGCCTTCAACCACCACGTGATCGACCTTGTCACTTAAGTTCGCCAGGCCGTTCGACAGCAAGGTGTAATCGACACGCCCGCTGTGCGCTACGCTGCTCTCATCTTCGCTGAGGGCAATGGGGTTAATCGCCTCATAGGGCAGCGCCAGGGAAGAGACGCTTTGCAGCACCAGCGCGTCTTTATTACGCAATCCTTCTGGCGTCTCTTTACTGCCTTTTGCGACTGGCTTGTATCCTGCCACGCACTTACCGCTCGCAGCCAGGGCCTGCAGTAAGGCGCGGGAGACCACTGTTTTGCCGACAGAGGTATCCGTACCCGTAACAAAGAAACGCTTAAGCATCACTTACTCCACCGTTATGCCGTGAAAATATAAACCAACGAAATAATTCAGTGGAGGAAGTCTAAGGTATGCGTGATATCACCGGCTTGAGATAGCGCAATATTTGGTAACTCTATCGGAAATCAATTAACCCTGGAGTAAGCGGATCAGTAAGGAGCCGTTATACATCGCATCTTTGACCAGCGCCGCTCCGGCCATGGTGCCTTGATTGGTGAATTGGGTGCTTTCAACGGCAATGTGTTTGCTGTAGGCGGGCAAGGATTGCTGGCGGATGCAGTCGGCAATAGCCGGGAAGAGGACATCGTGCGCCTGGCTCAGGGGAGAGCCAATCAGAATTTTTTGCGGGTTGAACAGGTTAACCATAATGGCGAGAATGCGCCCAACGTTATTACCCACCCCGGTAATAATATCTTTCGCCAGCAAATCGCCCTGCTGCGCGGCGGCACAGAGCGACTCAACGGTAAGTGGCTGGCCGTGCAGCATTGAGCTCATTGACTGGCTCAGGCGCAGTTGGGCCAGCTCCATAATACTTTCGATACTGGCGATGGTCTCCAGGCAGCCGTGGTTACCGCAATAACAGCGTTTACCATAGGGATCGACCTGCGTATGACCAATCTCGACCAGGCTGCTGCTGCCCGCATGCAGGAGACGACCATCGGTAATGACGCCGGCGCCGACGTTATGATCGATGACCACCTGAATAACGTCCCGCGCCCCGCGTGATGCGCCAAACAGGGCTTCGGCCATGGTCCAGGCGCTGATATCATGCTGGATGTACACCGGCACGCCGGTATGCTTCTCCAGCACTTCGCCCAGGGCCATCTCTTTCACATCCTCGTAAAAAGGCATGCGGTGGACCACGCCGTTTTCGGTATCAATAATGCCTGGCAGCGTGATAGCGATAGCGGTCAAGCGTTCCAGTTTTTGCTGATGATTGATAAAGAACTGATCGATAAGCGCAGTAATGCGCTGCAGCAGCGGCTGCGCCGCCGTGAGAGGTAACGGCAAGCGGTCTTCTACCACTAACTTGCTGCTGAGATCCCGCAGAGCGAGCATAATCTCACCGCGGCTGATACGCAGCGACAGGTAGTGCCAGGCTTCGGTTTCTACCACCAGCCCCACTGCCGGACGACCACGGCTGCCCGGCTCCTGAATCTCAGTCTCTTGCACCAGGTGGGCTTCGAGCATTTCGCGGACAATTTTTGTAATACTGGCGGGGGCCAGTTGAGCAAGACGGGAGAGGTCAATACGCGAAACCGGACCAAGCTGATCAATCAGGCGATATACTGCTCCTGCATTGGTCTGTTTGATCTGATCAATATGCCCAGGCTGACTATCAGCAACCACCACGTACTCCCTTATTTTCGCGCTTCGAAATAAACTTTCGGCTATGGTGAAACACTTCACCGTCGGTCGTCAAATATTTACGTAGCCTTGTGATTAACCGCACGTTTTTAACCCTGTTTTGGCGATTTCAGCGCCCCGGCGCGGCAGTAATCAGCTGCGTTTTGAAACGCTGTGCCGCTGCGCTCAGTTCGTGGTGCCTGGGCCAGACCAGCCACATTTCGGAAACGGCATCCGGTTCGGCGAGGGGGACCCAGCGCATTTCGTTGAGTTGCACCCGCTTAAACGAGGCGGGCAGAATAGATACCCCCAGCCCGGCCGCTACCAGCCCAATAATCGTCATCGCTTCACCCACCTCCTGGGCCATCACCGGCGCCAGCCCATAACGGCGCATTATCCCGAGAATATCGTCATAAAGCCCGGTGCCCACATGGGGATCAAAAAAGACAAACGGCTCTCGCGCCAGCTCGGCCAGCGTCACCGTCGGCTTTGCCGCTAACGGATGATCTTTGGGGATCATCGCCATCAGAGGCTCTCGCAGAATAGGTTGCCAGGCCAGGCTCTCCGGGAGTTGGGTGTTGCGCATTAATCCCAGATCCAGCGCCCCCTCGTTCAGGGGAGCGATCTGCTCACGGGTGTTAATCTCTCGCGTCTGAATATGCACGTCGGGATAGTGACGGCGAAACGATGACAGCGTCGTCGAGACGGCCGTGATAAAGGGGGCGGAAGAGGTAAAACCGATGCGCAACTCTCCGGTCTCACCCAGGTGAAGCCGTGCCGCACGGGCGGCCGCCTCGTCTACGGTACCGAGGATCTGGCGGCTGTCGGCAAGAAACTGTTTACCCGCCGCCGTAAGCGCAACGCTTCGGTTGGTTCGCGCCAGCAGACGCGCCCCGACCTGCTGCTCGAGTATTTGAATTTGTTGACTCAGCGGGGGTTGCGAGATGTTGAGTCTGGCCGCCGCGCGGCCAAAATGCAGCTCTTCAGCGACGGCAATAAAGTAGCGCAAATGTCGCAGTTCAATATTCATATATTTAAAGTATCATTTGAGATTATTAATATATTAGACAGAATATTTACAATTTCCTACCCTGATCCTTGTGGTCATACCCATTACCCGTCGTCACGGAAATCTAAACCAAGGAAACAGAGTGAGCCGTACAACTACCGCCGATATCGCGCCGGCAAGCGAGATCGACGACAAACCCGCCCGACCGCTGCCGGTACAATTCATTAAGCGCGGCACGCCGCAATTTATGCGCGTCACCCTCGCGCTCTTTTCCGCCGGACTGGCGACCTTTGCCCTGCTCTACTGCGTACAGCCGATATTGCCGGTACTCTCCAGCGAGTTTGGCGTTTCACCAGCCAGCAGCAGTATCTCCCTTTCGATTTCCACCGGCATGCTGGCAATTGGACTGCTCTTTACCGGCCCGCTCTCCGATGCCATAGGGCGTAAACCGGTTATGGTTACCGCCCTGCTGTTGGCTTCAATCTGTACCCTGCTATCGACTTTGATGACCAGCTGGCACGGTATTTTGCTGATGCGCGCGCTGATAGGCTTATCGCTGAGCGGCGTAGCGGCAGTAGGGATGACCTATCTTAGCGAGGAGATCCACCCCAGTTTTGTTGCATTTTCGATGGGGCTCTATATCAGCGGAAACTCGATTGGCGGCATGAGCGGACGCCTGCTAAGCGGCGTGTTTACCGACTTCTTTAGCTGGCGGATCGCGCTGGCGGCCATTGGCTGTTTTGCGCTGGCCGCAGCGCTGATGTTCTGGCGTATATTGCCGGCATCACGCCATTTCCGCCCCACTTCGCTGCGTCCGAAAACGCTGTTTATCAACTTTCGCCTCCACTGGCGGGATAAAGGGCTCCCGCGCCTGTTCCTGATGGGCTTTTTGCTGATGGGCGCCTTTGTGACCCTCTTTAACTACATCGGTTACCGGTTGATGCTCTCCCCCTGGCATCTGAGCCAGGCGCTGGTGGGCCTGCTGTCGGTGGCTTACCTGACCGGCACCTGGAGTTCGCCGAAAGCGGGCGCCATGACGGCCCGCTATGGCCGCGGTCCGGTCATGGTGGCCTCGACGGGGATAATGTTGAGCGGGCTTCTGCTGACATTGTTCTCTCCACTGTGGGTGATTTTTGCCGGGATGCTGCTCTTCTCGGCGGGCTTCTTTGCTGCCCATTCGGTGGCCAGTAGCTGGATTGGCCCCCGTGCGCGCCGCGCAAAAGGCCAGGCCTCTTCCCTCTACCTTTTCAGCTACTATCTCGGATCAAGCCTTGCCGGGACGCTGGGGGGCGTGTTCTGGCACCACTACGGCTGGAACGGCGTGGGGGCTTTTATCGCGCTGATGCTCTGTGCCGCGCTGTTGGTGGGGGCCAGCCTGCATAAACGGCTGCATTAATTAAACCCGGCCTCGTGTTTACGCCAGCCTGATGCTAACGTGGGGCATTGGCTTGTTCAGACACGAGGTCTTAATGGAAAACAATAACTACCAACAACTCACCCGCACTTTCCAGCGTCTCTCCCGCTTCTCTCACCTCTCCTCCATCGCCAGCTGGGACATGTTTACCATGATGCCACCAGGCGGGAGCGCGGCACGTGGCGAAGCCCTGGCAGAGCTGAGCGTGTTGCAACATCAGATCCTCACCGATAAAAAAGTGGGCGAATGGCTGGATGCGGCTCACAGTGAGAATTTGAACGACGTCGAACAGGCCAACCTGCGAGAAATGCAGCGACATTATCAACAGGCGTCTCTCCTGCCTGAAGCCCTGGTCGAAGCGAAATCGCTGGCGGGCAGCAAATGTGAACATGCCTGGCGTACCCAGCGCCCCGCGAATGACTGGCAAGGCTTTTCGGCCAACCTGAAAGAGGTGGTCAAACTCAGCCGTGAAGAGGCCCGCCTGCGCGCGGAGGCGAAAGGCTGCACCCCGTACGATGCGCTGCTGGATATTTTCGAACCGGACATGACCAGCGCCCGGCTGGATGTACTCTTTGCTGATCTGAAATCCTGGCTGCCGCAACTGCTGGCGCAGGTTGTCGAAAAGCAGGCCCAGCAGTCGTTCGTGCCGCCTCAGGGGCCGTTCCCGATTGCCACTCAGCGTGAGCTGGGGCTTGAGACGATGACGATGCTCGGCTTTGATTTTAACGGCGGACGCCTGGACGTGAGCGCGCACCCCTTCTGCGGCGGCGTACCGGAAGATGTGCGAATCACGACCCGCTACGACGAAGAAGATCTGCTCAGCGCCCTGTTTGGCGTGGTGCATGAAACCGGCCACGCGCGTTACGAGCAGAACCTGCCGCGCACCTGGCAAGGTCAGCCGGTTGCGCTGGCGCGCTCGACGGCCATTCATGAATCTCAAAGCCTGTTTTTTGAGATGCAGCTCGGGCGCAGCAACGCCTTTCTGAAAAAGCTGCTTCCTGCCGTTCATCAACGTTTCGGCAGCCAGGCGGCGTTTTCTGAAGAGAACTTTATCGCCTGGAACCAGCGCGTTAAGCCGGGGTATATCCGCGTAGATGCGGACGAAGTGAGCTACCCGGCACACGTGGTTCTGCGCTACGAAATCGAGCGTGCGCTGATTAACGGCGATATCGAAGTGGACGATATTCCAGCCCTGTGGGATGAAAAAATGCAGGCCTGGCTCGGATTATCGACGAAAGATAACTACCGTAACGGCTGTATGCAGGATATTCACTGGACCGACGGTGGTTTTGGCTACTTCCCGTCTTATACGCTGGGCGCGATGTATGCCGCACAGCTCTTCCATGCGGCCAGAAACGCGCTGCCGGGACTGGACAGCGCCATCGCCGAAGGCGATTTCAGCGCCCTGTTCGACTGTCTACGCCAGAATATTTGGCAGCACGGGAGTCGCTTCAGCACCTCGCAGCTCATTCAGCAGGCCACCGGCGAAGATCTGAATAGTGCGTACTTCCGCCAGCACCTCACCTCACGTTACCTCTGACCTCTCGCGCCGGGCGCTCCGCCCGGCGATTTCCCGCTTGCTATTTTTAACTGCGCCAGTTTAAATACTGGATATAAAAACAGTGCAAGGATTAACCGATGTTTGTGGAACTCATTTACGACAAGCGCAATGTGGCGGGTCTGCCTGGCGCACAAGAGATCATCCTGAATGAATTAACCCGCCGGGTTAACCGCATCTTCCCGGAGGCGGTAGTTAAGGTAAAGCCGATGCAGGCCAACAGTCTCAACAGCGATGCCAGCAAAAGCGATCGTGAAAAACTGAACCGCATGCTGGAAGAGATGTTTGATGAGGCCGATATGTGGCTGGTCGCTGAATAAAGCGCTTCTCGCACAGGTTGTACATATCGTTACACGCCGATACCAATCACTCACGGAAGCCTCGGATTTACAGGGATATAGTCTCTTCAACGGCCCCGCAGTGGGGTTAAATGAAAAACCAATTCGAGGACAGAACGATGAAAAAAGTATTAGCTCTGGTTGTTGCCGCTGCTATGGGTCTCTCTTCTGCTGCATTCGCTGCAGATGCTGCCACCACCGCGGCACCTGCCGCAACTGCAACCACCAGCGCAGCGCCAGCGGCGAAAACTGTGCACCATAAAAAACACAAGAAAGCCGCAGTGCAGAAAGCGCAGGCTGCGAAAAAACACCATAAAAAAACGGTGAAAAAACGGGAAACTGCGCCAGTTGCACAGAAAGCTCAGGCAGCGAAAAAACATCACAAGAAAGCGGTAAAACACGACGCGGCTAAACCGGCTGCCCAGCCCGCTGCATAAGGTAAAGCGTGCCTGAAGGCACATCAGTATCCCGGTGCCGGAGCGCAATCTGTTCCGGCACCGTTTTTATTTCCGGAGGGCGTTATGCTGCGTCGCTATCGGTTTGAGCTGATTCTTATCACCCTAATTTTGTGCGCGCTGATTTCCGGTAGTTTTTTCCTTTCCTGAATGTAGCACGCTGATTTTGCTCCCACTTTCTTGCGGTCCCGTCTATAGTTATTTAACAGGGTTTACTTTAATAATCATAATTACCCCTTTCAGAGTGAGCTATGCATAGATCTGCAGCGATTTTACTGGGAACGTTAAGTCTCTTATCAGGTTTTTCTTATGCCGACGACGGCAGCGATGATGCGGCAAATGCCGATGAAATTCAGACGCTGTTCTTTGGTCATGATGACCGTACGCGCGTCAGCGATCCCACCCAGGCCCCCTGGGATGCGATCGGACAGCTTGAAACCGCCAGCGGAAACCTCTGCACCGCCACCCTCATTACCCCACGCCTGGCCCTGACCGCCGGGCACTGTCTGCTTACCCCGCCTAAAGGGAAAGAAGATAAAGCGCTCGCCCTGCGCTTTGTGTCGCAAAAAGGGTTATGGCGTTATGAAATACACGGTATCGAAGGGCGGGTGGATGCCTCTCTAGGCAAACGGCTGAAGGCCGATGGCGACGGCTGGATTGTTCCCCCTGCCGCGGCTTCATGGGACTTTGGGCTGGTGGTGTTGCGTTATCCGCCGTCCGGGATCACCCCCCTACCACTGTTTAGCGGCGATAAGGACGCGCTCACCGCCGCGTTGAAAGCAGCCGATCGCAAAGTGACGCAGGCAGGTTACCCGGAAGATCATCTTGACAGGCTCTTTACGCACCAGGACTGCGTCGTCACCGGCTGGGCGCAAAACAGTGTTCTTTCGCACCAGTGCGACACCCTGCCGGGTGACAGCGGTTCACCTCTGATGTTGAAAACCGCCAGCGGCTGGCAGTTGATTGGGGTACAAAGCTCGGCGCCGGCGGCGAAAGATCGCTGGCGGGCAGATAACCGCGCGCTCTCCGTCACCGGCTTTCGCGACAAATTACAGGCTCTGGCGCAAGAGTAATGCACCCCAGCTGCAATATACGTTACTGCCTGATGTCGTCAACAGGCATCGGCCTGCTGTACCAGATGCGCTGCCGGCTGGCTAAGTTAGCCATTCAATGCCCCTCTTGAACACCTAATTTTCAGCAAACACAGGTGGCAAATTTCGCTGCCCGCTCTCGCAGGCAGCAGAACAGTCAGGCCAGTTTTATCATCACCATTCCGGCAATCAGTAACACTAATCCGACCCAGCCTTTAGGATTGAGGCGCTGACCAAATAAGATCCAGCCCGCGGCTAAGGTCGCTGCGATGCCGAAACCGCCCCACAGAGCATAGGCCACCGACAGATCGATCCCCTTGACCGCCTGAGACAAGGCGCTAAAGGCCCCCAGCACGGCGGCGATAGAGAGGAGGCCCTGAAGTTTGCGGCGAAAACCGTCAGAGAACTTCAGGAAAATATTCGCGACGATCTCCAGCACGATGGCGAGCGCCAGCCAGGCGGCGTGGATCCATTCAAACTGCTGCATGGGTCACCTCGTTTTTCTGTTTTTTGCTTTTACGGGTGCCCGATTTAATCAACACAATGCCTGCGACCAGGGTCGTCAGACCGGCGATTTTCATCGTTGAAAGGGTTTCGTCAAACAACATCACGCTGAAAAGGGTAATTATTAAAATACCTATTCCTTCCCAGAGTGCGTAGGCGACACCCAGCGCGATTTTTTTTACCGCAAATGAGAGAAATATATAAGAGAGCGTAATCATCGCCAGCATTAAAATAAATCCGGCATGTCCACCACTGGTTGCTGCCCATTTCATCGACAGCGTGCCGGTTATTTCAGCGATAATGGCCAGAGCTAATAAGATCCAGTAAAACATGGTTTTCTCCTGCTTGAGAATAGAGTCCTTCGCGGCTCGCTGTGAACAGCAAACCTAAAAAAAGAAATAGCAATAGAAAGCTAAACGCGTAGCGTCAGCTCAGGCAGAGAGAGGGATCTATAGCGCGTTGCGCCAGTGTTGCTCACCAGCAAGCGGAGAGAAAGAGGGGGAGAAACTAAATGTAAATGCTGTGAAATGCGTCCTGAACAGATTGTCCATAAAATTACAATTATCTGCGGTGTTGCTTCTCGTCATTGCAGATGAAAATTGTCTCCGGTAGTTAAACACAGCTGATTTTTATCACAGGGCAAATATTTACTCAATACCTTTTCAATTCTTTACCCTTGTCGTTTGATATTGGTTAATTTATTTCTCTGTGCCTCGCGATTATTATTAACAAAAAACGCAGGAGCTCGTATGGCAAAACCTATCATCACGCTCAACGGATTAAAAATAGTCATCATGCTGGGCATGCTGGTCATCGTGCTGGCCGGGATCCGTTTTGCTGCCGATATTATCGTTCCCTTTATTCTGGCGCTGTTTATTGCCGTGGTACTCAATCCGCTGGTGCAGCGGATGGTGCGCCTGCGCGTGCCGCGCGTGCTGGCTATCTCGCTCCTGATTGGCGTGATTATTCTTGCCATGGTCCTGCTGCTGGCATATCTGGGCAGTTCACTGAACGAGCTGGCGCGCACCCTGCCCGCTTACCGCGACTCGTTGCTGGCGCCGTTACAACGGCTCGATCCCTGGCTCCAACGCGTGGGTATCGATGTGTCGATCGAACAATTACAAACATTTATCGATCCCAACGCCGCCATGACCCTGGTGACCAACCTGCTGACGCAGCTTTCGAATGCTATGACCTCGATTTTCCTGCTGCTTCTCACGGTAGTGTTTATGTTGATTGAAGTGCCGCAACTACCGGCGAAACTTCAGCCGCTCATGGCACGCCCCGCTGAAGGGATGGGCGCTATCCAGCGTGCGCTCGACAGCGTAACCCACTACCTGGTGCTGAAAACGGCGATCAGCGTCGTGACCGGGCTGGTGGTCTGGGGCATGCTCACCCTGCTGGAGGTCCGCTTTGCGTTCGTCTGGGGATTGTTGGCCTTTGCGTTGAACTACATTCCTAATATCGGATCGGTTTTGGCCGCTATTCCCCCCATTGTTCAGGTGCTGGCGTTTAGCGGTTTTTACGATGCGCTGATTGTGCTGTCGGGCTATCTGCTGATTAACCTCGTGTTTGGCAATATCCTTGAGCCGCGCATGATGGGGCGCGGGCTGGGGCTTTCTACGCTGGTGGTCTTTTTATCACTGATTTTATGGGGCTGGCTGCTGGGGCCGGTGGGCATGCTGCTCTCTGTGCCGTTGACGATTATGGTCAAGATCGCCCTTGAGCAGACCGCAGGGGGGCAGAGCATTGCGGTGCTGCTCAGCGATGTGCAGCCATCGCGCTAACCTTTACGCGCCCGTCAGCTTAAGTAGCGGTTTCCCCACTCTCCCCGGCTGGCGATAATGCGTCAGCGCATCATGCCAGTCGGCAAAGGGCCAGACCACCGCGTGGCTAGAGTGGCTGGAGATCAACCGTGGCCACAGGGCCTGAAATTCGGCCTGCCACTGCTCGGTAGTCAGGGTGGCAAAGGTATTGCGCACATGAAACCAGTGCACCTGCGGGTAGTGGTGTCTCAGGGTAAAGGGCTGTCCGCTGAGCAGGCCATAGCTCACAAAGGTTCCCTTTTTCGGCATTCGTTCCAGCAACCTTTGCGCCAGTGCGCCTCCTGTCGCATCGAATACCCCCTCGCTAGTGGCGGCGACGTGGCAAATCGCCCCGGCATCCTCCTGCGCCAGAGGAATGATGCCCAGTGCGGCGAGTCGTTCGGCATGTGCTGGCGAACGGTGGATGCCATAGACGGCCCGGGCGCCGCTAACTAGCGCCCACTGACCCAGTAACAGGGCACAATCTGATCCCGCGGCGGTGAGCAGCACCTGTTTGCCCGTTACAGGATAAAGTTTCAGCATCAATTGTGCCGCCAGCGGATTGATAAACGCTCGTGCGGCCAGCGTATCATCGACCTCATCCGGCACCGGGATCGCCAGCGCAGCCGGACAGTCCACTCGCTGCTGCCAGGTGCCCTCTCCCCGCAGAGGCAGCACGCGGCGCCCCAGCAGATGACCAAAAGCAGCCGGCGCGGCTATCACCCTACCCACTCCTTCATAGCCCGCCACGGCAGGCAGGGAGATTCGATGGCGATAGGCTCCCGTAATGGGAATTAAATCGGATGCGTTCACCGGGGCGTAGAGCATCTCAACCCGAAGTGCATCTGCCGCACGCTCACCTTTATTTTCGCTCTGCAGCCTGAGCACGGCGTCGGGTTCGCCAAAACGCTGATAGGTTAACGCGTTATTGTTCATCGCAGCACTCCGGTACGCAGGTCAGAAGATAGTGACGCAGCGTCGCGATCTCTTTCTGGCGCGGACTGTCTTCCGGCCAGACCAGATAGTAGCCATCGCCCGTCACCACTTGGCGGGTAAACGGCAGCGCCAGCACCCCCTTCTCCAGCGCGTGGCGACTCAAGGTCAGGTCGGCCACCGACACGCCATGCCCGGCGATGGCGGCCTGGTTCCCCTGCTCCAGCGTATCGAAGAGATGGCCGCGGCTGATATCCACCTGCTGTTCCAGCGAGGTGTCTTTCAGCCAACGACGCCAGTCCCGGCGATCTGCCGAGGGATGTATCAAATCGCATCCCGGAAGATTGCGCTGCGCCTGCGCCACCAGCGAGGGTGCGCAGACAGGGGCAAGACGCTCCGCAAACAGCCGCAGGGCGTGGGTCTGCTCGCCGAACTGCCCGTTCCCCAGCAGAATGGCGCAATCGAAAGCCTCACGATGAAAATCGATCCGGTCTACATCCATCCAGACGCTGGAGACCTGTACCTCCGGTACGCTATGGCGTTCATGAAAGCCTTTCAGCGCCTGAAGCAACCAGTTAACCGTCAGGGTTGTGGGTGCCTTCAGGCGCAGGAACTGAGGGGGTGTACGAAAGGCGTCACAAGCGCTTTCAAGCGCGACAAATCCGGTACGCAACTGGCTGGCCAGCGCTCGTCCCGCATCGGTTAACTCGACGCGGGGCCCTTTACGCAGGAATAGCTGGCAACGGAAATGCGCCTCCAGGGTGCGGATGTGGCGACTGATGGCGCCAGGGGTAACGTGCAACGCCTCGGCGGCGCGGATGTAAGAGCCCTGCAGCGCGGCGATATCAAAGGCGCGCAGCGCATATAAGGGCGGAAGGGGTGAGGACATCGCGATCTTCCATGATGAGTTTTACTCACATTTAATCGCAGGATTTTCCGTTTTTCAAATCCCCAGCTTTTGCCGACACTCCCCACTCACTTTGTTTACCCGGAGGCAGTGATGGTTATCAGCTTGTTCGCGACGTATCTCTTTTCGGTGGTGCTGTTATTAATTACGCCGGGTCCGGTCGTGGCGCTTGTCACCCATACGGCGCTTCGTCAGGGGTACCGCCCGGCTTTAATCACCGTTGCGGGGAGTAATCTTGCGTCGCTCATGTTGATTGTCGGGGCGGTAGTGATGCTGAGCGGAGCGGTGCGCATTCATCCCCTCTCGCTTCCGCTGGCGGGCGTGGCGGGTTCTCTCTATCTCGGTTGGCTGGCGGCGGATCTGTGGCGGCAAGGTGGCACAGAGGCCCATGACGAGCCTCGCCGCGGGGGATTTGGGGTGGGTTTTTTCACCGCTATCGCCAATCCCAAAGACATCCTCTTCTTTGCCGCCTTTTTCCCACAGTTTATTCGCGTAACTCCCGATTTTGCGCTGAGCGTAACCCTGCTTACGCTGGGCTGGGTGATTCTGGATCTGCTGATTCTGTCGCTCTGGATCCTGAGCGTCCGCCGCTGTTTATCTGCCCGCTCCCTCCCGGTGGTGAATCGGCTGACGGCGCTGTTTTTAGCGGGCGTGGCCCTTTCAGGCCTGGTGCTAAACAGTCAGGCCGCGTTCAATGTGCTTTAGCGGCTCCGTTTGGCATGACGTTCGCGGGTGTCGAGTTTGGCTTCGCTGGACTTGCGCAATGCGACATAGCAGGCTCCGCTGCCGCCATGATGAGGCTGCGCGGGGCAGAAAGCCTGAACCGCCTCGAATTCCGTCAGCCAGCGAGCCAGATAGCTGCGCACGATGTTGGCGTGAGAATCCGCCTCACGGCCTTTACCGTGCACGATGATAAGGTTACGAAGCCCCTCCCGCTCGGCCTGACAGATGAAGCTAAACAGCCGTTGACGGCACTGCTCTACAGGGGTGCGCAACAGCGAAAGGCTGGCCTGGCGCGGATATTTCCCCAGACGTAGCTTCTCGACTACGCCCTGCTGGATACCTTCGCGCTGAAAGGCCAGCGGCTCTGCAAGCGGAAGAATATCGAGATAGCCGGTGGTCAAAAAGTTATCGAGCTGTTCCAGATCGAGCGGCTGTTTGTCACGCGCTTTTGGTGCGGGCTGCCAGTGGATATCGGTGCAGCGTTTCAGAGGCTGGACGTCCTGCATCGCATCAAGGAAAAGCGATCTATCATCGGGTTTCATGGCAATCCTCCTGCTTCTACTGACCCCTTACTATACCTGGGTAGTATAGATGGCTCAATGGGCAGGGGTAAGCCGAATATAACGCTGCCGTTAAATAAAAATAAAAGTTAAATAAGTAAATTAACTGACCCTTTAATCGCCACTTAAGTCAAATTTAATAATGGTTAATACTGAGCCAAAATATAAAAATTGTGACGCTGGATAACTTATTTTCTTTATTTATTCCAGGATAACAGTTATAAATGCATCCATCTGCACAAGGAATGATTAAGCAGTGTATGCATGTGGAGCATTGCTGTGTGTACTGTAGAGTCTGTTGGATGTCGACAGGCTCTATTTTTTTATCCTTTATCCGCCATACTATTTATCTGCCTCGCATGCCGGCGGAACTGCGTGATCAACGATGTCGTCAGCGGCGTCTGGCGCGTGTCACGGCGCTGGATGAGGTAGTAGGTCGCTTTCGGCAGCGTCTCTTTGACCGGGAGCATCACCAGCCGGTTTGCGAGCAACGGGTCACACCCCAACTCCTGCGGTAATATGCTCAAAAAATCACTTTGCGCCACCAGACTAATACTGGATGAGAATGTTTCGCATACAACGCCGATATTTGGGAATTGTTCTCGATTAATAAAAACTTCTTCCAACTGTTTATAATAACTGCCTCGCGGTGTGGGCATCGTCCAGCTGTATTTTAACAATTCGCTTATCGATGTTGCGCCCAACGCCGGATGCCCCGCCCGGCAGAATATTGCAAAAGGCTTCTCAAAAAGTTTTTCAAAACTAAATTCGTGATCGTAAGGCCCCCGGTAATAGGTATTGATAGTAAAATCCAGTTCACCCTGCCTTAATTCATTGATCATCGACACCAGTTGCCCTTCCATGATGCGCACCTTCACCTGCGGGTGTTGCTGATGAAAGCGACTAATCACCCCGGGCATCAGCAGACGTGCCACGCTGGCCCCCATGCCGATGTTAATCTGCCCCGCGAGTTTTCCCTGACGTTGCAAAATGTCCTCTTGCGCCGAACGCAACTCCTCCAGAATCAGACTGGCATGGTGATAAAAGCTCTCGCCACATTCAGTCAGCGTCACCCCTTTACTGCGACGGATAAAAAGCTGGGCGGCGATCCCCTCCTCCAGTTCTTTGATTGATTTCGTCAGCGCCGGTTGCGACAGATTCAATACCCGGCTGGCACCGCGAATGCTCCCCTGACGCGCCACTTCCACAAAGGCCCGAATTTGATGAAATTTTACCTGAAATGTCATAGCTGCACCGATAACCGTTGTTTATCAGAGAAAAGAAACTGTCATCTACTTTAATGGAAATGATTGTGTCAGGGTAATTCCCGAAAGGTTAAATCTGTGAAAAAGCGGTGAGTGATAAGTAAAAACTATCACACCGTGAGGGAGTTCACATAATCTAATGATGACAGGAAACACTATGCAGGCATTAGCGCACTACCTTGAGACGTTATCTCCGCAACTTACCGCATGGCGGCGCGATTTCCACCTCTATGCCGAATCCGGCTGGGTGGAGTTTCGTACCGCCGCAAAAGTGGCTGAAATTCTTGATCGGCTGGGATATGAACTGGCCCTGGGCCGTGACGTTGTGGACGCCGACAGCCGGATGGGCCTGCCGGATGAAGCAACCCTTGCCCGTGAATTTGCGCGCGCCCGTGCGCAGGGGGCGCCGGAAAAATGGCTGAGCGCTTTCGAAGGCGGTTTTACCGGAATCGTGGCTACCCTCCATACCGGACGTCCTGGCCCGACGCTTGCCTACCGGGTAGATATGGATGCGCTGGATCTCGACGAAGCCCTGCATGAGGAACACCGCCCTTACCGGGAAGGTTTTGCCTCTTGTAACGCGGGCATGATGCACGCCTGCGGACACGACGGCCACACCACTATCGGTCTCGGTCTGGCCCATCTCCTGAAAGAGAACGAGGCGAAGCTTAACGGCACCATTAAGCTGATCTTCCAGCCTGCTGAAGAAGGTACGCGCGGGGCCCGGGCGATGGTCGCCGCCGGCGCGCTGGACGGTGTGGATTACTTTACCGCCATCCACATCGGCACGGGCGAGCCGGCGGGCACTGTGATTTGCGGTAGCGATAACTTTATGGCCACCACCAAATTCGACGTGCGCTTTACCGGCGTGGCGGCGCACGCAGGCGGCAAACCGGAAGAGGGTCGCAATGCCCTGCTCGCCGCCGCGCAGGCTGCCCTGGGTCTGCACGCTATTGCGCCGCACAGCGAAGGCGCTTCCCGGGTGAATGTTGGCGTAATGCAGGCAGGTACCGGTCGTAACGTGGTGCCCGCCACCGCCCTGCTGAAGGTGGAGACCCGCGGCGAGACCGAGGCCATTAACCAGTATGTTTTTGAACGGGCAAAATCAGTTATCGACGGCGCAACGGCGATGTATGGCGTACAGAGCGAGATGCGCCTGATGGGCGCCGCCACCTCCAGCTCGCCATCCCCCGCATGGGTCGACTACCTGCGAGAGCAAACCTCACAGGTAGCTGGCGTTGAACAGGTGCTTGATAAGGTGGCTGCGCCGGCGGGCTCAGAAGATGCCACCCTGATGATGGCCCGGGTGCAGCAGAACGGCGGTCTGGCATCTTATATGGTCTTTGGCACCTCCCTCAGCGCCGGACATCACAACGAAAAATTCGATTTCGATGAGCAGATCATGCAGATCGCGGTCGAAACCCTGGCGCGTACTGCGCTCAATTTTCCGTGGGCGCGAGGTGTGTGATGGAGGCGATTTACCGCTTTATCGACGATGCGATCGAAACACGGGCTCAGCAATTTACCGACATGGCTGACGATATCTGGGATCATCCGGAAACGCGTTTTGAAGAGTTCTGGTCGGCCGAACGGCTGGCCACGGCGCTGCAGGAGGCAGGGTTTAGCGTAACGCGCACCCCCGGCGATATTCCCAATGCCTTTATTGCCAGCTTCGGCAGCGGTAAACCGGTTATCGCGCTGCTGGGGGAGTATGATGCGCTGGCAGGCCTTAGCCAGCGTGCGGGTTGTGCCACTCAGCAGAGTGACACCCCCGGCGCGAACGGCCACGGGTGCGGCCATAATTTGCTCGGCACTGCCGCCCTGGCGGGTGCCGTTGCGGTGAAAAGCTGGCTCGAGCAACACGGCGGCAGCGGTACCGTGCGCTTCTACGGCTGCCCTGGCGAAGAGGGTGGCTCCGGAAAAACCTTTATGGTACGCGAAGGGCTATTCGATGATGTGGATGCCGCCGTCACCTGGCATCCGGAGGCTTTTGCTGGCATGTTCAACGTCAGCACCCTGGCAAATATCCAGGCCGCCTGGCGCTTCCAGGGTACAGCGGCGCATGCCGCCAACTCGCCTCATCTGGGTCGCAGCGCCCTTGATGCCGTGACGCTGATGACCACCGGCACAAACTTCCTTAATGAACACATTATCGAAAAAGCCCGCGTCCATTACGCTATTACCGATACCGGGGGTATCTCGCCGAACGTGGTACAGGCGCAGGCCGAAGTGCTCTATCTCATTCGCGCGCCGGAGATGGCCGATGCGCAGCAGATCTACCAGCGTATCGAGAAGATTGCGCAAGGCGCGGCGCTGATGACCGAAACCACCGTCGAGCAGCGCTTCGACAAAGCCTGCTCCAGCTACTTGCCTAATCGCACGCTGGAGGCCGCGATGTATTCTGCTCTCACCCATTACGGTACGCCCCAGTGGAGTGATGAAGAGCGGGCCTTCGCAGCGGAGATCCGCGCCACCCTTACCGATAACGATCTGCACAACAGTCTGAAAAATATAGCCGCCACCGGGGGTGAGGCCGGTAAAACCTTTGCCCGTCGACAGCAGCAGACCCTGCTGGTAGACGAGGTGGCCCCCTATGCCGTCACCGATAACGTTCTGGCGGGATCGACCGATGTGGGCGACGTGAGCTGGAAGATGCCGGTGGCGCAGTGCTGCAGCCCCTGCTTTACCGTGGGCACCCCGTTGCACACCTGGCAGCTGGTGGCCCAGGGGCGCACCTCTATTGCACATAAGGGGATGCTGCTGGCTGCGAAAGTCATGGGCGCGACCGCGCTCTCCCTGTTGCAGGATCGTTCCCTGCTGCAGGCGTGCCGTGAGGAGTTCGAAAAAATAGTGGCCGACACACCGTATGTCTGCCCGATCCCACATGGCGTGACACCGTCACCTTTAAAATAATAAACACAACACAACATCCAATACGTTCGAGGAACGCCCATGAGTATGTCTTCCATACCTTCGCATTCCCCATCCGGTAAGCTCTATGGTTGGGTCGAAAGAGTCGGCAACAAAGTGCCGCACCCTTTCCTGCTGTTCATCTACTTGATTGTGATTTTGATGGTGGCCACTGCCGCACTCTCCGCCTTTGGCGTCAGTGCCCGCAACCCGGCCGATGGCAGCATGGTGGCCGTAAAAAACCTGCTGAGCGTAGAGGGGCTGCACTGGTTTTTGCCCAACGTAATTAAAAACTTCAGCGGCTTTGCCCCACTGGGGGCGATTCTGGCGCTGGTGCTGGGGGCCGGGCTGGCAGAGCGATCGGGGCTGCTGCCAGCACTGATGGTAAAAATGGCGTCGCACGTCAGTGCGCGTTACGCCAGCTATATGGTGTTGTTTATCGCCTTCTTTAGCCATATTTCCTCGGATGCCGCGCTGGTGATCATGCCGCCAATGGGGGCGCTGATCTTCCTGGCCGTTGGCCGTCATCCGGTGGCGGGGTTGCTGGCGGCTATCGCCGGCGTGGGCTGTGGCTTTACGGCTAATCTCTTGATCGTGACCACCGACGTCCTGCTCTCGGGCATTAGTACTGAAGCAGCCAAAACCCTGGACGCATCACTCCACGTCAGCGTGATCGACAACTGGTACTTTATGGCCAGCTCTGTAATCCTCCTCACCCTCGTGGGTGGGCTGATCACTGATAAAATTGTGGAGCCGCGCCTCGGTGAGTGGCATGGCAGCAGCGAGGAGAAACTCGATACCTTATCGCCCGCGCAGCGTTTTGGTCTGCGGGTGGCTGGCGTGGTCTCACTGCTGTTTATTGGCCTGATCGCCCTGATGGTGGTACCCGAAAACGGCATACTCCGTGACCCGGTACAGCACACCGTCCTGCCCTCACCCTTCATTAAGGGCATCGTGCCGCTGATCATTCTCTTCTTCTTTGTGGTCTCGCTGGCGTATGGCATTGCGGTGGGCAAAATCCGCCGTCAGGCCGATCTGCCGCAGTTGATGATCGAGCCCATGAAAGAGATGGCCGGTTTTATCGTGATGGTCTTCCCGCTGGCCCAGTTCGTTGCCATGTTCAACTGGAGCAACATGGGCAAATTTATGGCGGTAGGCCTGACCGATATTCTAGAATCCGCCGGTCTGAGCGGCGTCCCCGCCTTTGTCGGGCTGGCGCTTTTATCCTCTCTGCTCTGCATGTTTATCGCCAGCGGCTCGGCAATCTGGTCGATTCTGGCACCGATTTTTGTCCCGATGTTTATGCTGCTGGGCTTCCATCCGGCGTTTGCCCAGATCCTTTTCCGCGTGGCAGATTCGTCGGTGATCCCGCTGGCACCAGTTTCCCCCTTCGTGCCGCTGTTTTTAGGCTTCCTGCAACGGTATAAACCAGAGGCAAAATTGGGTACCTACTATTCGCTGGTATTACCCTATCCGCTTATCTTTTTAGGGGTATGGTTGCTGATGCTGGTGGCATGGTATCTTGTCGGCCTGCCCATTGGACCGGGGATTTACCCACGTCTGAACTAAGGAAAACAGGATGCTGAGATTACTCGAAGACAAAATTGCGACCCCGCTGGGGCCTCTGTGGATTCTGGCGGACGAGCAGGGTTGTCTTCGCGCCGTAGAGTGGGAAGAACACAGCGACCGCATGGTCGAACTGCTCAATATCCACTATCGCTCGCAAGGCTACGAGCGTATCGGCGCCAGCAATCCGGGCGGCCTGAGCGATAAGCTCACCGCCTGGTTTGAGGGTGAACTCAGCATCATTGATGACCTGCCTACCGCCACTGCGGGTACGCCGTTCCAGCGCGAAGTCTGGAAAGCGCTACGGCAGATCCCCTGCGGCCAGGTAATGCATTATGGTCAGCTTGCTGCGCTGCTTGGACGCCCAGGCGCCGCCCGTGCGGTTGGCGCGGCCAACGGTTCAAACCCGGTCAGTATTGTGGTGCCGTGTCATCGCGTTATTGGGCGTAACGGCACCCTGACTGGCTATGCTGGCGGGGTGCAACGTAAGGAGTGGTTATTGCGCCACGAGGGTTACTTGCTGTTGTAAATACCAGGCTTTTAGTGCTTAAATTTCCTCGTCTTAGGGGGCATCTCCTCAATCATTCTGTGGAATTTCAAGAAGATGCCTCTGCATGCCCTTTTCTTGCCTTTATTGATGGTTTACCAGGCTTACGCCAGCCCCAAAAAGATGTTAAAATTGACCAATATCAATTAAGGCTTGAGCATACCTATGATCCCGGAAAAGCGAATTATTCGACGCATTCAGTCTGGCGGTTGTGCTATTCACTGTCAGGATTGCAGCATCAGCCAGCTCTGTATCCCTTTTACGCTGAATGAGCATGAACTCGACCAGCTTGATAATATTATCGAGCGTAAAAAGCCGATTCAGAAAGGTCAGACGCTGTTCAAAGCCGGCGACGAACTCAAATCCCTCTACGCTATCCGCTCTGGCACCATCAAGAGCTACACCATTACCGAACAGGGCGACGAGCAGATCACTGGCTTCCACCTGGCCGGCGATTTGGTTGGATTTGATGCTATCGGTACGGGCCATCACCCAAGCTTTGCACAGGCGCTGGAAACCTCGATGGTGTGTGAAATCCCGTTCGAGACTCTGGATGACCTGTCAGGCAAAATGCCGAGCCTGCGTCAGCAAATGATGCGTTTGATGAGTGGCGAAATCAAAGGCGATCAGGATATGATCCTGCTGCTCTCCAAGAAGAATGCCGAAGAGCGCCTGGCGGCCTTTATTTATAACCTCTCTCGCCGTTTTGCCGAGCGAGGATTCTCACCACGCGAGTTCCGTCTGACTATGACGCGTGGCGATATCGGTAACTACCTGGGGCTCACCGTTGAGACCATCTCCCGTCTGCTGGGTCGTTTCCAGAAAAGCGGCATGCTGGCGGTGAAAGGTAAATATATCACCATCGAAAACGGTGAAGCGCTGGCGGTACTGGCCGGCCATACGCGTAACGTCTGTTTAAACGTTATACCCGATCGGTAATGCGATATTATCGGTCGGGCTCTCCTTGTACTACCCCCTCCTCTTTTCTTTACCCAGCAAAAAACCGCCCGAAGGCGGTTTAGATGCGAGCCGATCAGAGTGGTTTGTTCACACCATCCGGATCTTCAGGCGCCAGCGGGTCATTCACATCTGGCACATCAGGCACATCATCACCAGGAACGGTGTCATCTTCTGGTAAAGGATCAATTAAATCAGGACGATCAGCCATTACGCCTCCGTCAGACAGGATAGCTTGAGCTATTTACTTTTGCTCGGTTGTTGTTTGTTGCCCTGTTTATCATCAGGCATCTTTTGCGGCTGTTTAGGCTGCTCTTTATTTACGCTAGAGAGTATGGATTTCATTTGAAACTCCAGTAGGGTCTACAGCTTGTGCTGCATTGAAAGTATAAGTTCTGCTTACTATATATTCGAGCGAATCGGCAGCCAATTAATTCCATCTTATTGAAATTGTAGAGTTTAAAGATATATAAACATTCCCTTTGCAATAATTCCCTCATATTATCGTTTACACTTTTTTTATTTTTCACTCTCCTCGTGTGCCATACATGAATACCCGAACGAGCTATGGACATCACAAAACCAGGTAAAGACGAAAAAAGTTGTACAACACCACTGTACAGATTTGCGCGACTAGTTTAGATTTAGGTCATTCCAACTCTGGGCTAATAACTAACTGGCGGATTAAATGCGTCACAATCGCGCAAGATCAGCAGCTGAAGCTGCTCTGGTAGTCTATTTCAATAAAAAAATGCTCCCAACGCCGGAAGAGACGCTGGGTGCGATCGTCAGTGAGATTTTGAAAGAACGTGTACAACTTAGTCGTATGACTATTTGCTCGAAGCTGCTTGGCAAAATTGAGATGGCGACTGATGAAGATGAAATCGCGCATTACAACAGTCTCATCGCCCTGTTTTTTGATCGTTAAGAGAGAATTCCATGAATAATGTCAGCACTCAGCACACTTACCTTTTTGATGCCCTGCATGACCGCGGACTGGCTCAACATTTTAGTACGGCGGGGGGGTCACTGCAGGATGAAGCTGCGGTTCTTGGTGCCGCCATTCGCTGCATGATGGTGTGTGGAGAGAGCCTGTCTAATAAAGAGCTAATCTTGCAACTGATACATGCGCTTGATGTGACTACTGATCCTGAAGCCTGCGATATCATTCGTAATACGCTTGAAATCGTTGTCGGGTATACCCGCGATGATATCTAGGAACCCAGGAAAAACGTCTGAAAATAAAAACGGCAAAAAGCCCCATCCAGTGGGCTTTTTCTCTTTTGGGTGAACG
Source organism: Leclercia sp. UBA1284 (assembly GCF_002308415.1). Taxonomy (NCBI): domain Bacteria; kingdom Pseudomonadati; phylum Pseudomonadota; class Gammaproteobacteria; order Enterobacterales; family Enterobacteriaceae; genus Leclercia; species Leclercia sp. UBA1284. Next base: position 1,174,741 of record NZ_DBUS01000006.1, on the reverse strand, counting down.
GCTAAAACCATTAAAACCCGTGATATCACAGGGAAACCGGCGTGGAAGTAAAATTTCCTGATTTATTGATCTGACGAAAACTTCCCCCCTGTTTCATTCCACATATATGGGTTACTCTTTGAATTACAGACTGTGGTGACAGTTGTAAGGAGACCTGTATGGCAAAGTATCAAAACATGCTGGTGGCCATCGATCCTAATCAGGACGATCAACCAGCGTTACGAAGAGCTGTCTATTTACATCAACGGATTGGTGGCAAAATCAAAGCGTTTTTGCCGATCTATGACTTCTCTTACGAAATGACCACCCTTCTGTCGCCTGACGAGCGCACCGCTATGCGTCAGGGAGTGATCAGTCAGCGAACCGCGTGGATCCGCGAGCAGGCAAAATATTATCTTGAAGCCGGCGTGCCTATCGATATCAAAGTGGTCTGGCATAACCGTCCATTCGAGGCCATTATTCAGGAAGTGATCGCAGGCGAGCATGACTTGCTGCTGAAAATGGCCCACCAGCATGACAAACTTGAAGCCGTGATCTTCACCCCGACCGACTGGCACTTGTTGCGAAAATGTCCTTGCCCGGTGTGGATGGTAAAAGATCAGCCGTGGCCAGAAGGCGGCAAAGCCGTAGTCGCCGTTAATCTCGCCAGTGAAGAGGACTATCACAACTCCCTGAACGAGAAACTGCTTAAAGAGACCATCCAACTCGCCGAGCAGGTTAACCATACCGAAGTGCATCTCGTCGGTGCTTATCCCGTTACTCCTATCAATATCGCCATCGAATTACCGGAATTTGATCCCAGCGTTTATAACGATGCCATTCGTGGACAGCACTTGCTGGCCATGAAGGCCCTACGGCAGAAATTTGGTATTGATGAAAAGCTCACCCATGTAGAGAAAGGGTTGCCGGAAGAGGTGATTCCGGATCTGGCGGAACATCTCCAGGCGGGGATTGTGGTCTTAGGTACCGTGGGACGCACCGGTATCTCCGCAGCCTTCCTCGGTAACACGGCGGAACAGGTAATTGACCATCTGCGCTGCGACCTGTTGGTCATTAAACCGGATCAGTATCAGACGCCGGTTGAGCTGGATGACGAAGAGGACGACTAGAGATGAAAAAGCCCGCCGCAATGGCGGGCTTTTTTTTAGCTTTCTGCTGCCCTCTGCTGAGGCGCAGTTTGTTGTCTGTTCTCGCCTTTCTGCATCCAGGGGGCGTGCAGCACCATACTGGGCAGAGCAAGCTTAACGCCGGCTTTATTCAGGCTTTCAAGAATCCGGATATTGATCTCCTGCTGAATATCCATGTACTTGTTGTAATCCGCCGTATTCACGATATGCACCACCTCAAAGGTGAGCCTGTCAGTATCAAATCCCAGCAGATGCGCACGGTCAAACCGGGTTTCACCGACATCGGTGATGATGTTTTTCACGTTATCGCCAATCACGCGTAATTTTTCCGGCGGCGTGTCGCTGGCCACCCCAAACGTAAAGACGATACGGCGCGTCTGCATGCGCTTATAGTTATGCAGCGTTTGCTGGAGCAGAATCGCGTTCCCGCAAACAATCTGTTCGCCGCTCAGGCTGCGAATACGGGTCGTTTTCAGGCCAATATGTTCCACCGTCCCGGCGACATCGTTAAACACCACGAAATCGCCGATTTCAAAGGGTTTATCAAAACCAATGGAGAGCGACGCAAAGACATCGCTAAGAATCGTTTGCACCGCCAGCGCAATGGCGATACCCCCTACCCCCAGGCTGGCCACCAGCGCAGTGATATTGACGCCCGCATTGGCAAGAATAGAGAGCAGCATGACCGACCAGACCACCGCCCGCAGAATCAACCCGGTGATCACCAGGGTAACGGGGTTCTTGTGGCTTCCCGGCGCCAGCATGATGTGACGCAGCCAGGAGACCACTCCTTGATCCAGCCACAAGGCCACCTGAATGGCAAAGACCAGGAACCAGGCATGGCTCAGCGTCCCGGAGAGATGGGACGGCAAATCAACAAATCGTAGACTGACCAGCAGCGCCACCACAAACAGCAGGAAACGGCTGGTTCTGTTCAGCATCTCCATCAGTACAAAGCGCATCCGGTTTGTGGTGGGATGCTTGTCGCCCCAGGTGGTGATCCCTTTTTTGATGAACCCTATCAGGCGCGTGAGCAGCCAGTAGACCAACAGCGTCACGATGATAACGGTGGCGACGCCAATCCAGAAAGTGGGTCTCATCATCAGGTCAATGATGTCGAAGCGGGACAGAAATTGCATTACACCTCCTCGTCTTGCGCAAAGCTAAAAGTATAGACAGACGAGAAAGGCTGACCGCAGAAATAAGAAAACCGCCCCGAAGAGCGGTTTGTCATTACGGCCAATGGTTGCGTTACAACGCTTTCAGAATCGCGTCCACGCTGGCTTTGGCGTCACCAAACAGCATGTGGGTGTTCTCTTTGAAGAACAATGGATTCTGAACGCCTGCATAGCCCGTATTCATAGAGCGTTTGAAGACGATAACATTCTGCGCTTTCCATACTTCCAGCACCGGCATGCCGGCGATAGGACTCTTTGGATCGTCCTGCGCCGCCGGGTTGACGGTATCGTTCGCGCCGATAACCAGCACGGTGTCGGTATCGGCGAAGTCATCGTTGATCTCATCCATCTCCAGCACGATATCGTAAGGGACTTTCGCCTCTGCCAGCAGCACGTTCATGTGCCCAGGAAGACGCCCGGCAACCGGGTGAATACCGAAGCGCACCTTGATGCCACGCGCCCGCAGCTTCTCGGTAATTTCCGCCACCGGATATTGCGCCTGCGCAACCGCCATGCCGTAGCCCGGAGTGATGATCACCGAATGGGCATTTTTCAGCATTTCTGCAGTCTCTTCGGCGGAAATCTCACGGTGCTCGCCCACTTCGTCTTCAGACCCCGTAGAAGAACCGTCGGTACCGAAGCCGCCGGCGATGACGCTGATAAACGAGCGGTTCATCGCTTTACACATGATGTAGGAGAGGATCGCACCGGAAGAGCCCACCAGCGCACCGGTGACGATCAGCAGGTCGTTGCTCAGCATAAAGCCCGCTGCTGCCGCTGCCCAGCCCGAGTAGGAGTTCAGCATTGAGACCACGACTGGCATATCTGCCCCGCCGATGGAAGCCACCAGATGCCAGCCAAACGCCAGCGCGATCATGGTCATCACCAGCAGCGCCAGTACCTGCATCCCTACGCTTTCGGTACGCACGAAGATCAACAGCAGTACAAAGGATACCACCAGCGCCGCCAGGTTGAGCTTGTGGCGATTAGGCAGCATCAGCGGTTTTGACGAAATTTTGCCGCGCAGTTTGCCGAAGGCCACGATTGAACCGGTGAAGGTCACCGCACCGATAAAGATGCCCAGGAACACTTCCGTCAGGTGAATATTCACCAGAATCGGCTCCATGCCAGGCTCGTGATACAGGTAGCTATTGAAGCCTACCAGCACCGCCGCCAGTCCGACAAAGCTGTGCAAAATCGCTACCAGCTCCGGCATTTCGGTCATCTCAACGCGCTTCGCCAGACGAATACCGATTGCACCACCGATGATCATTGCCACCAGAATCCACGCCACGTTGCCGGTATCCGGCCCAAAGATGGTGGCAATCAGCGCAATCGCCATCCCGGCGATACCAAAATTGTTACCCTGCTGGGAGGTCTCGTGCTTTGAGAGCCCCGCCAGGCTGAAAATAAACAGGATCGCAGCAACAATGTATGCGGCTGTCACTAATCCTCCAGACATATGCTACCCCTTAGCCTTTACGAAACATTTTCAGCATGCGCTGAGTCACGGTGAAACCACCGAAGATATTGATACTGGCGATCAGCACCGCGATAAAGCTCAGGAAGCTGACCCAGCCGCCGTGGCCAATCTGCAGCAGTGCACCGACGACGATGATCCCGGAGATGGCGTTGGTTACCGACATCAGCGGCGTGTGCAACGCGTGAGAAACGTTCCAGACGACGTAGTAGCCCACCACGCAGGAGAGCGCGAAGACGGTGAAATGTCCGAGGAACTCTTTTGGCGCCACGTCGGCCAGCCAGCCAAACAGGATGATACCCAGCGCCATAAAGGCGTATTTGCGCCATGGCGATGCCGGTTTTTCAGGCTCTTTCGGCTCCGGTGCAGCTTTCGCCGCCGCCTGAGGCTGAGCAGACACCTGAATTGGCGGGGCCGGCCAGGTGATTTCACCCTCGCGTACGACGGTCACGCCACGCACCACAACATCTTCAAAATCGACGGTGATGTTGCCATCTTTCTCTTTGCAGAGCAGTTTCAGCAGGTTAACGAGGTTGGTGCCATACAACTGAGAAGACTGCGTTGGCAGGCGACCCGGCAGATCGGTATAGCCGATGACCTTGACGCCGTTATCGGTGGTGGTCACCACGCCAGGCACCGTGTATTCACAGTTGCCGCCGTTTTGTGACGCCAGGTCAACGATGACGCTTCCGGGTTTCATGGTGTCGACCATTTCGCGGGTGATCAGCTTCGGTGCAGGTTTGCCTGGGATCAGCGCGGTGGTGACGATAATGTCCACCTCTTTCGCCTGCGCCGCGAACAGCGCCATCTCGGCTTTAATAAAGGCCTCTGACATCACCTTCGCATAGCCATCGCCGCTGCCCGCTTCTTCTTTGAAGTCCAGCTCCAGGAACTCGGCGCCCATACTCTGCACCTGTTCTTTCACTTCCGGACGGGTATCAAAAGCCCGGACAATAGCGCCCAGACTGTTGGCCGCACCAATCGCAGCAAGACCGGCAACACCCGCACCAATGACCATCACCTTGGCAGGCGGCACTTTACCGGCTGCGGTGATCTGTCCGGTGAAGAAACGGCCGAACTCGTGGGCGGCTTCGACAATGGCGCGGTAACCGGCGATATTCGCCATTGAGCTCAGCGCATCCAGAGACTGGGCGCGCGAGATGCGCGGCACGGAGTCCATCGCCATCACGGTGACGCCGCGCGCAGCGAGTTTTTCCATCAGCTCCGGGTTTTGCGCTGGCCAGACAAAGCTCACCAGCGTCGTACCCGCGTTCAGCAGGCCGATTTCACTCTCTTCCGGTGCGTTAACCTTCAGAATGACGGGTGACTGCCACACTTCCGCGCCGTCTACAATTTCTGCACCAGCCTGAATAAACGCTTCATCGTCGAAGCTAGCCAGCTTGCCGGCGCCACTTTCAATCGCGACGGTAAAACCCAGTTTAAGCAGTTGCTCCACCGTTTTCGGTGTTGCTGCAACGCGGGTTTCATTGGCCGACCGTTCTTTTGGTACCCCAATACGCATAGTTTTCCCTTCCATCGGTTTGTGATGATGGTTTGTTGGTCGCTTCTACGGGCGCCATCGCCACTGAGAGCGCTCAGCGGTAACCACAAATTACCCGCAGAAAATTAAACAGTAACAAACTTTCTATAACCTACTGAAAATAACGCCTGTGATCCACCGTCAGAAAAGAGTATTTCTTTTTATATCGGTCAAAAATAGGTGATCCGGGTCGCTGACAGAGATATTTGCCTTAAATTCTTCTCGAGAGCCGATAAATACTCAGGCGAAGCGGGAAAAACACGATATAGCCCCAGCGTAGATCAACTTATTAACATTAATTTTACTTGTGAAAGTTATAGGCTTCATCAGTTTTGCTGGTCTAACGCCTGTTTTTTCAACATATCACTAAATGTTATAGAAACTAGATTGCAGGGTAGCACCCGGTGTGAAAAATGGCGCAGACAGCGACTGGGATTAAATGCAATAATCATCAACGTTTTCAAATTAACAACAACACCAGTACCTGGTTTGCGTAAGGCGAAGGATTATTTTTATGAAGCTTAAGAACACTCTCCTGGCGTCCGCACTCCTTTCTGCGACCGCCCTGTCCGCGAATGCCGCGACAGAGTTAACGCCGGAGCAAGCGGCAGCGTTAAAACCCTTTGATCGTATTACTATCGTAGGACGTTTTAATTCCATCGGCGATGGGGTAGACGCCGCTTCCCGCCGCGCGGATAAAGAAGGTGCCGCATCATTTTATGTAGTGGACTCCGCAGATTATGGCAACAGCGGCAACCAGCGCGTTATTGCCGATCTTTATAAAGAAGATGCGCCAAAAGCTGAAACCAAAGGCAATCGCGTCATTAATGGCGTAATGGAATTGCCAAAAGATCAGGCCATCTTACTGGAGCCGTACGACACCGTGACCGTTCAGGGCTTCTACCGTAGCCAGCCTGACGTGAACGACGCCATTACCAAAGCGGCCAAAAACAAAGGCGCGGACTCTTTCTACATTGTGCGTCAGATCGATGCCAACTCGGGTGGTAACCAGCGTATTACCGCTTTCATCTATAAAAAAGATGCGAAGAAACGCGTACTGCAGAGTCCTGACGTGATTCCGGCAGATTCTGACGCAGGCCGTGCGGCGATCGCTGCAGGCGGCGCAGCGGCGAAAAACGTTGAAATTCCGGGCGTCGCGACGACTGCGACCCCAAGTTCTGATGTTGGCCGTTTCTTCGAAACCCAGACCACCAAAGGTGGCCGTTACAGCGTTACGCTGCCGGATGGGACGAAAGTAGAAGAGCTGAACAACGCCACCGCAGCGCAGATGGTTCCGTTCGACAGCATTAAGTTCACGGGTAACTACCCGAACATGACCGAGATCTCCTACCAGGTCGCGAAGCGTGCAGCCAAAAAAGGGGCTAAGTATTACCACATCACCCGCCAGTGGCAGGAGCGTGGTAATAACATGACCATCAGTGCTGACCTGTATAAGTAATTATCCAGGTTGATTAAGGCGGCGCATAGCCGCCTTTTTTTATGCTTTTTATGCACTTTTAGAGCGTTGCGCATTGCATGACTTCCTAACACTCCGTAAAATCCCGCGCCTTAGTGTGATCCACCATTTTTATGCGCCATAGCGAAATAATTATTCTGGATTCGGTCCGTTTTTTAACAGGAAGCCAATGGAAAAGAAACTTGGCCTGAGTGCATTAACTGCACTCGTATTAAGCTCCATGCTCGGCGCGGGCGTATTCAGCCTGCCGCAAAACATGGCCGCCGTCGCCAGCCCTGCCGCCCTGCTGATTGGCTGGGGGATAACCGGTGCGGGTATTCTGCTGCTGGCCTTCGCCATGTTGTTGCTCACGCGGCTTCGCCCGGATCTCGACGGCGGCATTTTCACCTACGCCCGTGAAGGCTTTGGCGAGCTCATTGGCTTCTGCTCGGCGTGGGGGTACTGGCTGTGTGCGGTGATCGCCAATGTCTCCTATCTGGTCATCGTCTTCTCTGCCCTCAGTTTCTTCACCGATACGCCGGAACTGAAACTCTTTGGCGACGGCAACACCTGGCAGTCTATTGTGGGATCCTCGGTCCTGCTGTGGTTTGTCCACTGGTTAGTGCTGCGTGGCGTGCAGACGGCGGCCAGCATCAACCTGGTCGCTACGCTGGCGAAGCTGGTGCCGCTGGGTCTGTTTGTTGTGCTGGCCTTTATTGGCTTTCGCCTCGATGTCTTTAGTATGGATTTTTCCGGCCTGGCGCTGGGCGTGCCCGTCTGGGAGCAGGTCAAAAACACCATGCTTATAACCCTGTGGGTGTTTATTGGCGTAGAGGGGGCAGTGGTGGTTTCTGCCCGTGCCCGTAACAAGCGTGACGTCGGCCGCGCCACGTTGCTTGCCGTGCTGGCGGCGCTGGGGGTCTACCTGCTGGTCACTCTGCTGTCGCTGGGGGTGGTAGCCCGTCCTGAGCTGGCTGGTATGCGTAACCCGTCGATGGCCGGTCTGATGGTCAAAATGATGGGCAGTTGGGGCGAAGTGGTGATTGCCGCAGGGCTGATTATCTCGGTATGCGGAGCCTACCTGAGCTGGACAATTATGGCGGCGGAAGTGCCCTTCCTGGCCGCAACGCATAAAGCGTTTCCCCGCCTGTTTGCCCGCCAGAATAAAAATAATGCCCCGGCGGCTTCGCTGTGGTTGACCAATATCAGTGTACAAGCGTGTCTGGTACTGATCTGGCTCACAGGTTCTGACTATAACACCTTGTTAACCATCGCCTCAGAGATGATTCTGGTACCGTATTTCCTGGTAGGCGCATATCTGTTAAAAATAGCCACCAGACCCCTGCATCAGGCGGTGGGGATCGGCGCCTGCCTCTACGGGTTATGGCTGCTGTATGCCTCCGGTCCGATGCACCTGCTGCTCTCTGTGGTGCTTTATGCACCTGGCCTGCTGGTGTTTATCTACGCCCGCAGAACGCATGAGATTGAAAGTTCGCTGCAGCGCAAAGAGCTGTGGTTAATAGGTTTGTTACTGGTTGCCGCTGTGCCGGCAACGTGGATGCTGATGGGCTAACTTGCCGTTACCCATCGTCTTACGGTTAAGGAGAAAACGATGGGAAACGCGCAACCGCTCCCGATTCTGATCACCGGTGGGGGCCGTCGTATCGGCCTCGCTCTGGCTCACCATTTTTTAAATCTACGCCAGCCCGTCATCGTCAGTTATCGTACGGAATATCCCACCATTGATACCCTGCGCAAGGCTGGCGCGGTCTGCGTTCAGGCCGACTTCTCCACCGACGAGGGTATTCTGGCCTTTGCCGACAAAGTGAAAGCCGATAATCGCGGCCTGCGCGGAATTATTCATAATGCCAGCGACTGGCGTGCTGAAAAGCCGGGCACCTCGCTGAGCGAGACGCTCTCCTGCATGCTGCAGATCCACGTTCACGCCCCCTATCTTCTTAACCATGCTTTGCAGGATCTGCTTCGCGGGCACGGGCATGCGGCGAGCGATATTATTCATTTCACCGATTATGTCGTGGAGCGCGGCAGCGATAAGCACATCGCCTATGCCGCCAGTAAAGCGGCGCTGGATAATATGACGCGTTCATTTGCGCGCAAACTGGCGCCGGAAGTGAAAGTGAACGCCATCGCCCCCTCTCTCATTCTGTTTAACGACCACGACGACGCGGATTACCGTCGTGAGGCGCTGAATAAATCGCTGATGAAGATCGCGCCGGGAGAGAAAGAGGTGATCGATCTTATCGATTATATCTTTACCAGCTGCTACGTAACGGGTCGCACGTTTGGCGTCGACGGCGGACGCCCGCTGCGTTAGTGGAAACGGCTCCAGAAGAAGATGAGTACCCAGGCGCTGAGGCTCCAGCAGACCACGGCCCCGCCCAGCGCCAGGGGCAAACGCAGAAAACCGGTGAAGTACCACAACGAGAGCAGATAAAGAAAATAGGGAATGATCGACCACATGCCAAAGACAATCGTTGCCCGTAAGGCTTCGATTCCCCGTTCTGACGCAACGATATAGTGGGCAATCAGGGCGAAGGTCGGAAAGAGCGGAATGAGCCCCGCGATATAGTAATTTTTGGTTTTGGCCAATACCCCTATCAGTACCACCACCAGCGCACCCAGCGCGGCTTTAATGAGCAATCCCATCCCTCTTCCCTGCAACAATTTATTCACAATAATGAGCAGCATAACGGAACGGCTGCAATTTGCGAAAGATTAATGGAAGGTTAAGGAAGTGCGGTGTATGTTGGCTTTTTTCGCCATCTCAGACGTTGTATGAATAAGATTGTATATGTAGAAGATGAACCGGAAGTGGGCCAGCTGATTGCAGCCTACCTGGGAAAACATGATATCGAGGTCATCGTTGAACCTCGCGGCGATCGCGCCGAGGAGGTGGTGGCCCAGCAAAAACCTGATCTGGTGCTGCTGGACATCATGTTGCCCGGCAAAGACGGCATGACCCTGTGCCGGGATCTGCGTTCACAATATAGCGGCCCCATCGTTTTACTCACATCACTTGATAGCGACATGAACCACATTTTGTCGCTGGAGATGGGGGCAAATGACTATATTCTGAAAACGACACCGCCCGCCGTCTTGTTAGCGCGGTTGCGTCTGCATTTACGCCAGCGCGTGGGTGCCCCGGCGGATGCCCCGGCTCTAACGCCCCATAAAATGCTGCGCTTCGGTACGCTTTCCATCGACCCGGTTAATCGCCAGGTGATGCTCTCGGGCGACGAGGTTGCGCTCTCAACTGCCGATTTTGATCTGTTATGGGAGCTGGCCACCCACGCGGGGCAGATAATGGATCGGGATGCGCTGCTGAAAAACCTGCGCGGCGTCAGTTATGACGGTCTGGATCGCAGCGTTGACGTGGCTATTTCGCGCCTGCGTAAGAAGCTGCTCGATAATGCCACCGAGCCGTTCCGTATTAAAACCGTGCGTAACAAAGGCTATCTCTTTGCACCCCATGCCTGGGAGATGTAAAACCCATCACCTGGACGCAAAGCATCATTTTGCGCCAGGTTTCCTCTCCCCTTAAAAAAATCCTCTTCTATACTCATTTACGTTCAGAGAATTCTGTGGTCGTTATTCCCAGCACCTTGATTTATTTATGGTTGCTTTCAGGGTCCCGGCCGCAGTGTTTCCGATAACAACATAGTGATGATTTGTTCTTTTTTTTGATAGGGGGAGTTCCTGGTATGTTGCAATCTCAACCTTCGCGCGTCGGCAGCCTGTTGCTGCTGCTGGCCGCGGTCATTGGCTTCGCCGTGGCGTTATACGCCTGGCTGACGCCGCTAACCGGCGTCACCGGTACTATCGGCGCGCTGGGTGTGGCTATCGCCTGCGTGGTGCTGGCGGTACTTACCCTGATGTTACGGGCCGCCTCCCGTCGCGGTTCCCGCATTTTCCTGATTATTATCACCCTTGTGGTACTGGTGGGTATTGGCTTTGCGGCCGCGCTGCTGCATCAGTACATCATCACGGCAGCGATGGTAGTCGGCCTGATTGGTCTGATTGCGTTGAGCAGCAATTCCGTTCGTCACAATCACCACGTCAACGTCTGAGGAGCCACCCGTGCATAACGATAAACACTATCCCTTCATGAAGGTCAGCCTGACGGCGATAGCGCTGCTGGTTGCTCCGCTATCGCTGCAGGCGCAGGATAAAGCCGCTGAGGCCTCCCAGGGGACCCAGGAAGAACTCAACGTGGACGCGGCCGATCAACAACAGCCGGGCACCACTAAAACTACCGATGAAGCCTCCACCGGCAAAAGTGAGGGGCAAAAAGTTGCCTCGGCCAACCAGCCGGCCACGCCGCTGGTGCCCTCTACAGCCACCTGGGACAGCTTCCACGGGCAGCTAAACGCGCAGAAATACAGCCCGCTGAAGCAGATCACGGCAGAGAACGTGGGCAAGTTAACCAAGGTGTGGGAGTTTCATACGGGCGACGTATCGGATGGTAAAGGCGACACGCCCGCTACCGTCTGGTCAGCGACGCCTATTTTTGCCAATGACACCCTTTATATTGGTACCCCCTTCGATCGCCTGATTGCGCTGGATCCGGGTACCGGCAAAGAGAAGTGGCACTATGACACCAAATCACCGCGCAAGGCGTTGACCCAGCCGGTGCTGAAGAACCGCGGCGTCTCTTACTGGCAGGCCAAAAATCCGGTTGCCGGCGAAGCCTGCGAGAAGATCGTCTATATGGGCACGGTGGATGGCAAGCTCTACGCGATAGACGCTGACTCCGGCAAGCCATGCAGCGACTTTGCAGATAACGGCATGCTGGACGTTAACCAGTGGAATACGGTGAATGCCAAATTCCCGCTCTCTATCCTGCAGCCGCCAACCGTGGTGGGTGATCACCTGATCGTAGGCTGGGCCGGTAAGGACTGGGCCTATGCGGAAGCGCCTCCGGGCAGCGTGTTCTCAATTAATGCACGTACTGGCGAGCGCGAGTGGACCTTTGACGCAATACCGGCCGACATCCGCAAACGCACCGGTACGGCCAACGTCTGGACGCATATGTCTGCCGACGAGGCTAATGGCCTGGTCTATCTGCCGGTCTCCTCCCCGTCACCTAACTACTGGGGCGGTAACCGCACCAAACCTATCCCTCTTGGCACCTCCACCACCGCGCTGGATATCAACACCGGTAAAGTGGTCTGGTCCCGTCAGTGGGTGCACCATGACGTGTGGGATTACGATATCAACTCTGCGCCAACCCTGATGGATATCACCGTCGACGGCAAGCAGATCCCGGCGCTGATTCAGGCCACTAAACAGGGCTTCCTGTTTGTGGTTAACCGCCTGACGGGGGAAGATGTCTGGCCTATCGAAGAGCGTCCTGTACCACAGGGTGATGGCTCGGTGCAGGGGGAAGTTCTCTCGCCTACGCAGCCCTTCCCGACCAAGCCCGCGCCGCTGCTCGACCAGTCGAAAAAGCCCGCTATCTGGAAACTGGCGGATATTGTCGGCGCCGGGCAGTGTAGCCGCCTGTGGGACAATTTGACCTACGAGGGGATGTATACCCCGCCCACCACGAAAGGTGAAGGTGCATTAACCTATCCGGACAGCGCCGGTGGCGTTCAGTGGGGCGGCGTGGCCTTTGATCCGCATAAGCAGATTGCCATCGTTAACACCTCGCATATCGTGCAGTATGTGAAGCTTTATAGCCGCGAAGATTACGATAAGGCGGACAAAAGTGCTGGCAATGAGAGCGGCTTTGCGCCACAGGAAGGGGCACCTTACGGCCTGCGTCTGATGGTCGCCAATAACTGGCTGGGCATGCCGTGCTGGGAACCGCCATTCGGCGAGATTGTCGCGCTGGATATGCACACCGGGGATGTCAAATGGCGTCGTCCGGTTGGCGCATCGCAGCAGTATGGCTTCTTTATGCCGGAAAGCTGGGGCTCACCGACCATTGGCGGGCCGGCTGTAACGGCGGGAGGCGTGGTCTTCATCGGTGCCTCAATGGATGCAAAAGTACGCGCCTACTCGGTGGAGAGTGGCGATGAGCTATGGTCCGATCAGGTTGAAGCGCCTGCGGTGGCCAACCCCTCCGTGTATGAGTACAAAGGCCGCCAGTACGTGGCGTTCGTTGCCGGGGGGAACACTATCCTGAAGGATCAGGTGGGCGACCAGGTAGTGGTTTACGCGCTGCCTGAGTAAAGCGCCAGTCAACAGCAAGGGGCCCAAGGGCCCCTTTTTTTATGGCTACGTTTTACGTGTTCGCGTGTACGGAGGCGGTCGATCGCTGCATCTCCTGAACGATCCACTCCCGAAGCAGCACCACCTCCGGCCGCCCGGCACTCTCGTTCATCGTCACCAGATAATAATTGGCACCCGGTAACGAGCAATTAAACGGCGTCGTCAGCATGTTGCGCGTAATCAGATCTTCCGCCAACAGACTGCTGGCAATGACGACCCCCTGTCCCGCCACGGCTGCCTGCAGCGCGTGTGTTTCATCGCTGAAATAGAGCCCCTTACTGGCATTGAGCGTTTCCGGCCCGTAGCGCCTTTTCCAGTGCTGCCAGTCCGGGGATTCAGCCGGTACGTGCCGGTTCTCCACATGGAAAAGCGTGGCGTTAAGCAAATCCTCCGGGTTTTGCAGCCTGAGTGCCGGGCTGGCCGCCACGACAAACTTGTCCTCATACAGCAGCGTGTTGTGCAGCCCCTCCTCAGGGGTTTCGCGATAGCGGATCGCCACATCAACGGTACGCTGTGTTAAATCCACTCTTTCAACGCTGGTGTGCAGATGCAAATCTATCTGCGGAAACTGCGCCTTGAAATCCGCCAGACGCGGCACCAGCCAGTTCGTTAAAAAATTGGAGGTAGTAGTGATCGTCAGCGCAGGCGGGTGTCTGGCCCGCTCTATCTGCTTAACCGCCGAGGCTAACGCGATAAACGCGCTGGAGGTTCCCGCATAAAGCAGTTCACCGGCCTGGGTCATCTTTACCCCCTGGGCATTACGTTCGAATACCCGGCACGCCAGCGTCGATTCGATGAGCCGGATCTGATGGCTGACAGCGGTCGCACTCACGTTAAGCTGCTTTGCAGCCTCTTTAAAGCTCAGCGCGGTGGCAACGGCATGAAAAGCGCGTAGCGCGCCGAGCGGCGGTAAACGGGATAACTTCATGATGAATTAATCTCATCTATGGCTGAAAACAATGACTTTGATTAACTGATAACGCAGGCAATAAGCTTATTACACATCTCTTAATGGATGAATTTTATTTTCGCTTACCCTGAGGTTTTTATGTCACTGTCCACTTTACACAACGCAGGTCGCCTCCCGGCAGAGGCGCGAAACATCGCCTCCTGTATGCTATTCAGTCTGCTGGGCGCTGAGCTGACGCTGTTTTTTACGGCTGAAACCAGACTCAGCCTCATTGATGCCGCAGTCTGGCTGATGGCCTTCTTTTGCAGCTACCAGCTGACAAAGAGAGGCATGATGTCCCCCCTGCCGACGTTACGTCGTCTATGCTATGGATTTGTCGCCACTGCTGGCGGACTGATACTGATACGCTTTGCTACGCATCATTACCTTCAGGAGTATGGGCAGCTTGTCGGCATGGTCTGCGTTGGGGCTGGGCAGGGAGTAGCGAGCAGAGCAGTGCAATGCCAGTGGCAGGGCGAACGTCCCGGACGTTTACTGCGCCTTGTCATTGTACTCTTTGTCATCCTGAGCAGCCTGCTGATCCTGAACGTCTCTGCGCTGCCAGGCGTAAACCCTGCGGTCGCCCTGCTGGTCGATCTGGCTTTACTGGGAGCGCTCTACTGTAAAATCGTGCAGCAAGCCCCCTGACCTGGATTGCCAGTCACCGCGCCTTTAGGGCACAAATGCGTAACCGGATTAGAAATAAGTATCAGTAAGGTAGAGAATCTTTACGTTAAAGCTGGAGCGATAAGCATGTCTAAACCTAAATTGTTTACACCGTTACGTATTCGTAATCTGGAAATTGAAAACCGTATCGTCATCGCCCCGATGTGTCAGTATTCCGCCGAAGAGGGCTGCATGACTGACTGGCACACGCTCCATCTGGGACAGCTGGCCCTCTCCGGTGCTGGCTTGCTGACGATTGAGGCGGCGTCCGTCTCCCCGGAAGGGAGGATCACCTGGGCGGACGTCGGGCTTTATGATGATAAAACCGAAGCGGCAATGGGCCGGGTGCTGGAAACCATTCGTAAGTGGTCCCCTATCCCCGTTGCCATTCAGCTGGCGCATGCAGGCCGTAAAGCCTCCACCCACAGACCCTGGGAGAAGCCGGGACAAATCGCACCCGACCAGCAGGGTGGCTGGCAGACGCTGGCTCCCTCTCCGCTCCCCTACAGCGAAGGCTATACCGTACCCACCGCCCTTGACCGAGAGGGTTTAGCCGAAATCCGCGAGCAGTTCGCCAGCGCCGCGAAACGCGCCGCCCGGCTGGATATTGACCTGATCCAGATCCATGCCGCACATGGCTATTTGCTGCATCAGTTCCTCTCTCCACTTTCTAACCAGCGCACGGATGAATACGGCGGTTCCCTGGAGAACCGTGCCCGATTCCCGCTGGAAATTTTCGACTTGGTACGCGAAGCCTTCCCGGCAGAGAGAGCGATCAGCGTGCGAATTTCGGCAACGGACTGGGTGGAAGGCGGCTTTGACCTGGAAGAGGCCGTCGCCTTTTCTAAAATGCTGGAAGCGCGTGGGGTGGATGTGATTCACGTCTCCAGCGGCGGCCTGCATCCGGATCAAAAGATTGAGGTCTATCCCGGCTATCAGGTTCCACTGGCCAGAGCGGTGAAAGCGGCCGTTAACATTCCGGTGGTGGCGGTAGGACTCATCACCGAGCCTGAACATGCAGAATCGATCGTGGCCAGCGGCGACGCCGATTTCATCGGCATTGCCCGTGGCGCGCTGTATAACCCGCGCTGGCCATGGCACGCCGCCGCTGCGCTGGGAGCCCAGGTGCATGCCCCGGATCAGTATCTGCGTTGCCAGCCCCATACGCTGAAAAACCTGTTTAAATCCTGACGAATGGGCGCGATCCCGGCAACGCGGTCGCGCCCTCATTTGGCTGGCATTTTCTCTTTCAGAGAGAAACACCTACCTGAAAAGCCCTCTTTTTCCTCCGCCGCCTTCGTCTTAACGTGTTCCTGAATTCAACGCGACAGTGCCACCGCGTTGTCGAAATCATCGAGAAAACAGGAGACACAATGAGTCATTTACAGTCACTGCAACAATCTGCTGCGGACTGAATCTATGCAGGTGCCCTTCTACGCTTGCTGGGCATCTGCCAGGCTCTCGATGTCATTACACAGCGCTTGCAACTCGTTATACAGTCTTGCCAGATGGAAGCCATCGCACACGGAATGGTGCACCTGAACGGCGAGCGGCAAGACCATTTTTTCCTCTTTTTGATGATATTTACCAAGCGTAAACATCGGAGAAAAAAAGTTCTGCATGTTCGCGACGTTGACATTGAAACTGGTAAAGGTGACCCAGGGAATAGCCGAGACGAAAAAGACATTTTCCAGCGACTGTTCTTTAGGCCAATAGGCTAAATTATCCCCATAGCGTGCCACATCTTCTGAATAGACCTGCTGAAAATGGTGAATATTGCCATCGTAATGGCTCCATAATGATGAAAAGGTCTCCGTTTCATTATGGAAAATAGTGTATTGCGGATGTATTTCATCCCAGATGACAAGCTCGTTATCTTTTATAGCCATGCGGAACTCCGCATGGCTATTAACGATTTTCGAAATAAGAAAAATTATCGTCGGGTAAAACTTCCAGCCAACGTTTTTGATATGTTTGTGCAGCGCGGTAATATCCAGTTCTACGGTCTGGTTGATTGTACTTTGCGCAAAGGACTGAAATACCTCAAAGTGCTCTTTTCTGGGCCAACGAGATAAATCGACAGGCGTATATCCAGGCGTTATTTTTTTCATTCTCTAACCTTTGATGACAATTACCTATAAATGTCAGGCCACCTGCTTTGATGAATTAAGCAAGTACACAGATTCCATATAGCATTGAGTACAAACGCATTTATCAGAGTAGCGCATCTTTATACGGCAGGGAAGAGAAGGGTCTTACGCCGATAAGCCTGACATTAATTCTGGTTGTGCTATCCAGGGGTGTTTTATCGCCAGGGAATCGCCTACAGAGCAGCGCCAGGCGGGTCGTTAACCTTTATTTCAGAGAATTAACGTTTTGGCCTGCTTCGCTAGCGAGTCTCACAACCGACCCGCCAGCGTGGATAAAGAGTCAGCGTTATTGCGCAGCGCCAGGGATACGGGCAATAACCTTAATTTCAAAATCAAACCCAGCAAGCCAGGTTACGCCAACTGCGGTCCAGTTTGGATAAGGGGGCTGCTGAAATATTGCGTTTTTAACCTGCATAATGATAGGGAACTGGTTTTCTGGATCGGTATGAAAGGTCGTGACATCAATAAGATCATCGAATGTGCAGCCGGCCGCCGAAAGCGTCGCTTCCAGGTTATCGAAGGCTAACTGGACCTGGGCGGCAAAATCCGGTTCGGGTGTGCCATCATCGCGACTTCCGACCTGGCCTGAAACAAAAAGCAAATCGCCTGAACGAATTGCCGCAGAATAACCGTGCGCATCATAAAGCGCATGGCGGTTTGGGGGAAAAACAGGTTCGCGTTGGATCACAGGGATTCCTCTTTTTGTTCCAGGGTAGAATTCGATAAGCAAGAGAGCTGCAGTTGGTTTAACATACGCTACGTATGTTAAATAGATATCACATACGCAATGTATGTCAAGTGAGATACACAGCGTATGTCAAAAGGAGAGTGCTATGGCTGCGAAACGCCGCGTCGAGATGATGGAAGAAAACCGCGCAAAAATGATTGCCGCAGCGCGTAAAGCATTTGCTGAAAAGGGCTTTGCCGAGGTTTCAATGGATGAGTTGACCGCAAGCGTAGGTCTCACCCGCGGGGCGCTCTACCACACCTTTGGCGATAAAAAAGGGTTACTCGCCGCGGTTGTTGCTCAGGTGGATGGCGAAATGGCGCAACGAGCGAAAGCGGCCGCCGTGACGGCTCGCGACGACTGGGAGAGGATCCTGGCAGAAGGCATTGCCTACATAAAAATGGCCCTGGATCCTGAAGTCAGGCGCATCGTGCTGCTTGATGGCCCGGCTTTTTTGGGCGACCCCTCCCAATGGCCAAGCCAGAATAGCTGCCTGGAAGCCACCCGGCAGACTGTTAGTGAGCTAATCGAGCGCAACATTCTTAAAGAGGTAGACGCGAAAGCCGCTGCTCACCTGTTGAACAGCGCTGCGCTGAATGCGGCACTTTTGATCGCCGCCAGCGATGCTCCGCAACAGACGCTGCCAAAAGTGATTGAGGTATTTACCTTACTTGCAGGCGGCTTACGTAATACAGGAAACGAAACCGCCTGACCGTTGTGCAGGGCTCAAAGGCGGACGCAGAGTGCATACAGCGCCACCCGTATTCGGCCATAGCCGATACCCGGAAGCCCGCCCTCATACCTGAGCATACCTGCGGGATCCGATGACGCAGAGGATCACCCCCAGCGTAACCAACAGCATAATTGGGCTGACTGTTTCAGAGAGCAGTGTTGCCGAGAGGCCCAGGCCGAAGAAGGGCTGCAGCAACTGGAGCTGCCCTACCGCGGCAATGCCGCCAGCCGCCAGCCCCCGATACCAGAAAATAAAACCGATCAGCATACTGAACAGGGAGACATACCCCAGCGCGGCCCACCCTTGCAGGCTTATCACCGCCATGTTTTCTGGCATTGTCGCAAAAGTAGCGAGCAGCATCAGCGGCAGAGAGAGGATCAACGCCCAGCAGATCACCTGCAAGCCTCCCAGTTCACGTGAGAGCACTGCGCCTTCAGCATAGCCAAGACCACAGACAACCACGGCGGCCAGCATTAGCAGATCGCCCGTAAACGAGACGGTTGATCCCTGCGACAGCGCGAAACCCATCACCAGCAGGCTGCCAATCGCAGAAAATAGCCAGAAAGCCAGCCGGGGCCTCTCCCCCCCTCGGACAACGCCAAACGTAGCGGTCGCCATGGGCAACAGCCCCAAAAATACAATGGAGTGAGCGGAGGTCACATGCTGCAGCGCCATGGCAGTCAGCAAAGGAAAACCCACCACCACGCCCAGGGAGACAATAATCAGCGACAGGCATTGTTGAGCCCTGGGGCGTTGTTGTCGGCAAAATAAGACCAATGCTAATGCCAGCCCACCGGCAAGGGAGGCGCGCAGAAATGTCAGAAAAAAGGGATCGATTTCCTGTACCGCTATCCGGGTTGCGGGGAGCGAACCACTGAAAATAACCACTCCCATCAGGCCGCTTAACCAGCCGGACCTGCCCCCTGGGCGCGTTTCACTGACTTCGTTTGTTACCATTTTAGACCCCTCAAAGTTAGGACACTACTTCAGCGACTGAAGTTGACTCCCGCCATGCTAAGGCCCACCATTTATGACAATCAAATAATCGTCATGGATACAATCTATGAAAGCGCGGTATAAAGCCATCGTGGATGCGTTTGCCTCCGCCATCCGCAGCGGCATACTTGCTCCGGGCACACGTCTTCCCACGCACCGGGCGCTTGCTGCTGAGAAACATATTTCGCTGGCCACCGCTACCCGCGTTTACGCTGAACTGGAAGCCATGGGTCTGGTGAGTGGAGAAACCGGCAGAGGAACGTTCGTCAGAGAAATTTCCCTGCCCGCAGGGTTGGGCGTTGACCAGTACGCGGTAGCCTCGGATATTCTGGACCTCAACTTCAACTACCCCTCTCTGCCGGATCAGGCGGAACGGTTACGCGAAGCCATGCGGCAACTGGCCACCTCAGGCGATCTGGCTTCCCTCCTGCGTTATCAGCCGCACGCCGGAAGACAAAACGACAGGGAAACCATTGCGTCATGGCTTAGCTCAGCCGGTATTCAGCGTTCTACAGATGACGTCCTGATCGTGAATGGTGCGCAACACGGTCTGGCGGTTACGGTGATGGGGTTACTGAATCCGGGGGATGTGGTGGCCGTTGATGCGCTGATCTATCCCGGTTTTATCGCGCTGGCCCGTTTGTATCATCTGGAGCTTGTCGCCATCCCTGTTGAAGCTACCGGCCCCGATCTTAACGCGCTCAGGGAGCTGTGCCAGCGCAGACGCATTCGCGCGATATATACGATGCCCACGCTACATAATCCGCTTGGCTGGGTTCTGAGTGATGCCCAACGACGCGAACTCGCGCTGATCGCCAGAACCTACAATCTGCTCATCATTGAAGATGCAGCCTATGCTTTTCTTGTTCAGCGCCCCCTGCCCCCGCTTGCCGCCTACGCGCCCGAACGGACGGTTTACGTAACCGGATTCGCGAAAAACGTGGCGACCGGCTTACGCGTCGGCGTCGTCGTCTGCCCTGTGATGATGCGGGGTGCGCTGGAACGGGCTATCAGAGCAACGACATGGAATACCCCTTCCCTGATGGTCTCCATCGTTTGCGGCTGGATTAAAGATGGCACGATTAAACGCTTCGAATCACTCAAAAGACGGGATGCACGTCAACGCCAGGCGCTGGCCCGAAAAATACTCTCTGACTATGCCTGCGTAAGCCATCCCAACGCTTACTTTCTCTGGTTACCGCTTCCGCAGGAGGTTCGGGCTGACCGGCTAGTTCAGCAGTTAGCCCAGCAACAGATTTCGGTCTCAACGGCAGAACCGTTCTGCACCTCAACGCATGTGCCGCACGCCATTCGCCTCGCCCTTGGTTCAGTCAGCATGACGCAGCTAAAGGACGCCCTGACTGCAGTGAACGCGGCCATTGCCTGGGAGACCGATCGTTAAGCGAACCCTGGAATGACCGGCGCCCGGGGCTTAATCGCCAAACAGTTCAGACTGCAAAGAGAGAATATTCGCCCTGAGGTAATCGCCAAGAGGCTTTTGGCACGCTTCGCACAGCCAGTCATCGACTGCGAGGCGCATCGCGCCTGTGGCTGCCATGGCCGCCATTTTTAGCGCCGGCGCGCCTTGTGGTGCAGGCCAGAGCGCGCAAAGTGCGGCATAAGCGGCCTCTTCCATTCTGAGAAACTTCATCTGATTACCCATGCGCAGTTGTTCGTTCGATTGCGTCAGTCGGGCAATCAGTGCGGCAATATCCGGATCCATGCTGATGGTCATGGCCAGCAGCGCTTCACTGACGACGCCGAACGGCGTCGTGCTGTTGCCACGGCTGACTATTTCTGCATACAAAGATTCGGGCAGGCCGTTCTGCCATGCGAGGATAATCTCTTCTTTGGAGCTGAAATAGTGGAAAAAGGTTCGGCGTGCAATACCCGCCGCACTGGCAATGTCATCCAGCGTTGTGCCCTCAAACCCCTTCTGCGCAAACAGAGTTAACCCCGTTTCGGTGAGTTTTCGATGCGTTTCCCGTCGCTTTCTTTCACGGGTACCTTCCGCTTTTTTTAATCCGTCCGACACGTTACTTTCCCGTCACCATTGAAATATTGCACTCAGTGCAATATATTTATTTGCACCCGGTGCAATATTAGCCCGGCAAACCCGGCCTCTACAAGCGCTCCATCGGCCTTCTTTCTCCCATTCCAGGATAATTTCATGATCAATCACATGCCTAAAACGTACACCCCCGCCGGCACCCGGCTTAATCTGGGCCGGATGGGTTATGGCACCATGCAGTTACCCGGCCCACAGGTATGGGGTCCCCCACGCGATAAAGAGGCGGCCCTTTCGGTACTGCGCGAGGCTGTTGCGCTCGGTGTAAATCATCTGGATACGGCGCAGTTTTATGGCCCTGACGTTTCCAACCAGCTGATACGCGAAGCGCTCTGGCCCTATCCTGAAGACCTGACGCTGGTTACCAAGGTGGGTTACGTGCGCGGCGCTGACGCGTCATGGCAGCCTGAGATCAGCCCGGACGGGCTTGAACGCGCCGTGCATGAAAACCTGGAGACGCTGGGCCTGCAGGCGCTGGATGTGGTGAATCTGAGGCTTGGTGGGGTAAACGGGCCCGAAGCGGGATCGCTTGCAGCCCCTCTGGAGGCGCTGCTCAGGCTGCAGGAACAGGGTCTTATTCGCCATCTGGGATTGAGCAACATCACGCCTGCCCAGTTCGCCGAGGCTAAGGCCATCACGGACATTGTTTGTGTACAGAATCAATACAATATCGTCAGCCGAAACGACGACGCATTTATCGACTCACTTGCCGGGCTGGGCGTTGCTTACGTACCCTTCTTCCCGTTAGGCGGCTTCACACCGCTACAGTCGTCGCTGCTCAATCAGATTGCCGAGGAGGCGGGCGCCACGCCGAAGCAGATAGCGCTTGCGTGGCTACTTCAACGCTCGCCGAATATTCTGCTTATCCCCGGCACCTCTTCGGTGGCGCATCTGCGGGAAAATCTGGCGGCAGCGGAGGTGTTGCTCTCACCGGAGCAGATGAACCGGCTCAACACGCTTAGCGCCAGTGGCGGCCACGGTTAGCCTGACGAATAAGGTAACTGAAGCAGCCCGGTTCAGAAGCAGTGCAATTAGCGATACACTAGCGCCTTCGTACGACTCTGCTGCAATACGGCAAGGTTAAATCGTTGTTTTGGTGGTGATCCGTGAAAAAACTGTTTGTGCAGTTTTATCTCCTGCTGTTCGTCTGCTTTCTGGTGATGACTATCCTGGTCGGGCTGGTCTATAAATTTACCGCCGAGCGCGCGGGCCGACAGTCGCTGGATGATTTAATGAAAAGCTCGCTCTACCTGATGCGCAGCGAGCTGCGCGAGATCCCGCCGCGCGACTGGGCGCAGACGTTGAAAGAGTTGGATCTGAACCTCTCCTTCGATTTGCGCATCGAGCCGCTGAACCATTACCGGCTGGATGCCGCTACCACTCAGCGCCTGCGCGACGGCGATATCGTGGCGCTGGATGATGAATACACCTTCATCCAGCGCATCCCCCGCAGCCATTACGTGCTGGCAGTCGGCCCTGTGCCCTATCTCTATTTCTTACATCAGATGCGGCTGCTGGATATTGGCCTGCTGGCTTTTATCGCCATCTCTCTCGCCTTTCCGGTCTTTATCTGGATGCGCCCTCACTGGCAAGAGATGCTGCGGCTGGAGGCCGCCGCCCAGCGCTTTGGTGAGGGGCACCTGACCGAGCGCATCCATTTTGACAGCGCATCCAGCTTCGAACGGCTCGGCGTCGCGTTCAACCAGATGGCGGACAATATCAATGCCCTGATTGCCAGCAAAAAACAGCTTATCGATGGGATTGCCCATGAGCTGCGTACGCCGCTGGTACGCCTGCGTTATCGCCTGGAGATGAGCGAAAACCTCACCGCCGGGGAGTCGCAGGCGCTGAACCGGGATATCGGACAGCTTGAGGCACTGATTGAGGAGCTTCTGACTTATGCCCGCCTCGATCGCCCGCAAAATGAGCTACAGCTCAGCACCCCTGACCTCCCTGCCTGGATCCGCAGCTATGTGGACGACGTCCAGAGCGTCACCCCCACGCGCACGCTGGCCCTGAGCCAGGTGACCGCCGGGGAGTACGGCGCGCTGGATATGCGCCTGATGGAGCGGGTGCTGGATAATCTGGTGAATAACGCGCTGCGTTACAGCAATCAGACGTTGCACATCGCGCTGGAACTGACGGGAAGCCGGGCAAGCCTGACGGTGGAAGACGATGGCCCCGGCATCGCTCCGGAATCACGCCAGCGGGTCTTCGAGCCCTTTGTCCGTCTTGACCCAAGCCGCGACCGTGCTACCGGCGGGTGCGGCCTGGGGCTGGCGATTGTTCACTCAATCGCGCAGGCCATGGGCGGCGACGTACAGTGCGATGAGAGCACGCTGGGCGGCGCCCGTTTTTGCTTTAGCTGGCCGGTTTACCACGTTATTACCCTTCCCCCCCCTGCCTGACCCCACGCGCACGCTGGCCTGACACGGCGTGCTGTGCTATACAGTGAGTATGTTGTAACTAATGAGAGTGACTATGGCGACTTACGATCTTATCGAGCGGCTTAACGGCACCTTCCGGGAGATGGAGCAGGCTCTGGCCGCACTAACCGAAGATCTTCAGCAGTGCCGCCTGCTGGCCGCCCGGGTGTTTTCCCTGCCGGAGGTGGTAAAAGGGGCCGAACAGGATCCGCTGAATACGATTGAGGTAAAACAACATCTTGGGCAAGAGGCGCTATTGATGGCCTTGCAGCACTACCGGCACCTGTTTATTCAGCAGCAATCCGAACGGCGCAGCAGCAAAGCCGCCGTCAGGTTGCCAGGGGTGATCTGCCTTCAGTTAGAGAGCGAACGGCGCGAAACGGTTGAAAACCGCATTACGCAGATTAATGAGCTGAAAGCGGCGTTCGAGAAGATCGTCGTTGAGGAGTCGGGCCTCGCCCCCGCCGCCCGCTTTGAATGGGTGCACCGCCACCTGCCCGGCTTGATCACGCTTAATGCCTACCGTACCCTCACGGTGCTGCGCCACCCGGCTACGCTGCGCTTCGGCTGGGCGAATAAACACATCATTAAGAACTTTACCCGCAACGAGGTGCTGGAGATGCTGGAAAAGAGCATTAAAGCACCCCGCACCGTCGCCCCCTGGTCACGGGAACAGTGGCTGGAGCGTCTGGAGGCGGAATACACGGCCATCGCCGCATTGCCGACCGATGCGCGGCTGAAAATAAAACGTCCGGTGAAGGTGCAGCCTATCGCCCGCGTCTGGTACGCCGGGCAGCAGAAGCAGGTACAGTACGCCTGCCCCACGCCGTTGATTGCGCTGTACGATGCGGATCAGGGGGCGGTGATGCCGGATATCGGGGAACTGCTCAATTACGATGCTGAAAATATTCAGCATCGCTATAAGCCCGAGGCGCAGCCGCTGCATCTGATTATTCCGCGGCTGCACCTCTATGTGGCGACCTGATTATTTCATGCTGCCGACCATCTCTTCCGGGCGGACCCAGCTGTCGAACTCGGCTTCGCTAAGATAGCCCAGCGCCAGGGCTGCTCCCTTCAGGGTCAGCCCCTCTTTATGGGCTTTTTTGGCGATTTCTGCCGCTTTATCGTAGCCGATATGGGTATTGAGCGCGGTCACCAGCATAAGAGACTCATTCAGCAGCTGGCTGATGCGTTCCCGGTTCGGTTCAATGCCCACCGCACAATGTTCGTTGAAGCTCTCCATTCCGTCCGCCAGCAGGCGCACCGACTGCAGGAAGTTATGGATCACCATGGGACGATAGACGTTCAGCTCAAAGTTACCGGATGCACCACCCATATTGACCGCCACGTCGTTGCCCATCACCTGACAGCAGAGCATGGTCATAGCTTCGCACTGGGTAGGGTTGACCTTACCCGGCATGATGGAGCTGCCCGGTTCGTTCTCTGGAATGCTGATTTCGCCGATGCCGCAGCGCGGGCCCGAGGCGAGCCAGCGGACATCGTTGGCAATTTTCATCAGCGAGGCGGCCAGCCCTTTCAGGGCGCCGTGAGCGTGAACCAGCGCATCGCAGGTGCCCAGCGCTTCAAATTTGTTTGGTGCGGTTACAAACGGCTGGCCGGTGATGGCCGCCAACTCTTCAGCCACCCGCACGGCATATTCCGGATGGGTGTTCAGACCGGTGCCTACCGCCGTGCCGCCGAGCGCCAGCTCCGCCAGGTGCGGCAGGCTGTGTTCGATATGGCGCAGGTTGTGCTCCAGCATCGCCACCCAGCCTGAGATCTCCTGACCCAGCGTCAGTGGGGTGGCATCCTGCAGGTGAGTACGACCAATCTTGACGATATCGCTGAACGCCTGGGATTTCGCCGCCAGCGTTTGCTTTAACACATTCAGTTGCGGGATAAGTTGCTCACGCAGAGCGATCACCGCCGCCACGTGCATCGCCGTCGGGAAGACGTCGTTAGAGCTCTGGCTTTTGTTTACGTCATCGTTCGGGTGAACCTTGCGCTCCATCCCACGCACACCGCCCAGCAGTTCGCTCGCCCGGTTAGCCAGCACTTCGTTCATATTCATGTTGCTTTGGGTGCCAGACCCGGTTTGCCAGATGGCGAGGGGAAACTCGTCGGGATGTTGACCTGCCAGCACTTCATCGGCGGCACTGATAATGGCAGTGGATTTCTCGGCCACCAGCAGGCCAAGATCCTGGTTTACTTTCGCCGCGGCGCGTTTGGTCAGCGCCAGGGCCTGAATCAGCGAGACGGGCATCTTTTCGGTCGAGATGCGGAAGTGCTCCAGCGAGCGCTGCGTTTGCGCGCCCCAGAGCTTATCCGCCGGGACGTCGATGGCGCCCATGGAATCTTTCTCACTGCGTAACGTTGTCATTACTTTCTCCTTGATAAACAAATGGGATTGCTCACGTGCTTAAGGAATAAGTATTGATGGCTTCAAAGAAAACGCATGGCGCTTTGTGCGCTCTTATTAAGACCGGGTAGCCCAGGGCTACCCGGCAGAAACATCTTTATTTCACGCAAGCCGCGCACTGAGAGGACTGGATCTGCTTGAAGAAGTCGTTGCCTTTGTCATCCACCAGGATAAACGCCGGGAAATCTTCTACTTCAATTTTCCAGATGGCTTCCATCCCCAGCTCAGGATATTCAACGCACTCCAGGCTCTTAATACTGCCCTGCGCCAGCACCGCTGCCGGGCCGCCAATGCTCCCCAGATAGAAACCGCCGTGCTTATGGCACGCATCGGTCACCTGTTGGCTACGGTTACCCTTCGCCAGCATGATCATACTGCCGCCGTTGGCCTGTAGCTGATCGACGTAAGAGTCCATACGCCCTGCGGTGGTCGGCCCCAGGGAGCCAGACGCATAGCCCTCCGGCGTTTTGGCCGGGCCGGCGTAATAGATGGGGTGATCTTTAATGTACTGCGGCAGCCCTTCACCGTTATCCAGACGCTCTTTCAGCTTCGCGTGGGCGATATCGCGCCCCACGATAATGGTGCCGTTAAGCGACAGACGGGTAGAGACCGGATACTGAGAGAGCTGCGCCAGGATGTCACTCATCGGGCGGTTCAGATCCACACGCACCGCTTCACCCTCTCCCGCTCTGCGAAGCTCGGCGGGAATGTATTTACCTGGATTGTTCTCCAGCTTCTCGATCCAGATGCCGTCGCGGTTGATCTTAGCTTTGATGTTACGGTCCGCAGAGCACGACACGCCCATCCCCACCGGGCAAGAAGCCCCGTGGCGCGGCAGGCGAATCACGCGAATATCGTGCGCAAAGTATTTGCCGCCAAACTGTGCCCCCAGGCCCAGATTCTGCGCTTCCGTCAGCAGCTCTTGCTCCAGCTGGATATCGCGAAACGCCTGACCGTGTTCGTTACCTTCCGTTGGCAGCCCATCGTAATATTTTGTGGAGGCCAGCTTAACGGTTTTCAGGGTGCTCTCGGCAGAGGTACCGCCAATCACAAAGGCGATGTGGTACGGCGGACAGGCCGCGGTGCCAAGGGTACGCATCTTCTCCACCAGATAGTTTTTCAACTTGCCGGGGCTTAGCAGCGCTTTGGTCTCCTGGTAGAGATAGGTTTTGTTCGCGGAGCCGCCGCCCTTGGCGATACAGAGGAATTTATACTCATCGCCATCCACGCTGTAGAGGTCGATCTGCGCGGGCAGATTCGTGCCGGTGTTGACCTCTTTATACATATCCAGTGCCGCGTTTTGCGAGTAGCGCAGGTTGTCTTCGATATAGGTGTTATACACGCCGCGAGCCAGCGCGGCTTCGTCACCGCCGCCGGTCCAGACACGCTGACCTTTTTTCCCGGAGATGATCGCGGTGCCGGTATCCTGGCAGGTAGGCAGAATGCCCTTTGCGGCGATATCGGAGTTACGCAAGAACTGCAAGGCTACGTACTTATCATTTTCGCTGGCCTGAGGGTCGCTGAGGATATCCGCTACCTGCTGCTGGTGCGCCGGGCGCAGCATAAAGGACGCATCGTGGAAGGCCTGCTGCGCCAGCAGCGTCAGGGCCTGGGGATCCACTTTCAGGATCTCCTGGCCTTCAAATTCAGTGACGGAAACGTGGTCGCGGGTTAACAGGTAATACTCGGTTTGATCCTTCGCAAGAGGGAAAGGATCTTGATAATGAAAGGGTTTGTTCGACATTGTGCTCTCACTTACGACATTGCAGATTATGGTTCGGGCAATTTTCCGTTGCCCTCTATAAAAGCGAGTTAGCTTATCCTACACAATTTTTTAACAAAAACTGAGACTAGTACGACTTTTTGCGCCCGCAGGTTACTTCCGGGCGGTTTATTGCTTTAATACGGGCAGTTAATTCTACTTATGAAACAGGGCTTGATAATGCAAAAACTCATCAACTCAGTGCAGAACTATGCCTGGGGAAGTAAAACTGCGTTAACGGAACTCTACGGTATCGCCAACCCAGACCAGCAGCCAATGGCCGAGCTGTGGATGGGTGCCCACCCGAAGAGCAGCTCAAAGATTGACGTTCACGGCGAAGTGAAATCCTTGCGTGACGTGATTGACGGTGATAAAGCCGCATGGCTTGGCGACGCCGTTAATCAACGTTTTGGCGAACTGCCCTTCCTGTTTAAAGTGCTCTGCGCCGCACAGCCTCTTTCCATTCAGGTGCATCCGAATAAACAGGCGTCTGAAATCGGCTTTGCCAAAGAGAACGCGGCGGGTATCCCGATTGATGCCGCCGAGCGGAATTACAAAGACCCGAACCATAAGCCGGAGCTGGTCTTTGCCCTTACCCCCTTCCTGGCGATGAATGCGTTCCGCGAGTTTTCGGAAATCGTCTCGTTGCTGCAGCCGGTAGCCGGGGCCCATACCGCTATCGCCCATTTCCTGGAAAATCCCAATGCCGAAGGGCTAAGCCAGCTGTTCGCCAGTCTGCTGAACATGCAGGGCGAGGAGAAAGCCCATGCGCTGGCCGTGCTGGCCGCGGCGCTGAACAGCCAGCAGGGTGAGCCGTGGGAGACCATCCGTCTGATTGCGCAGTTCTATCCGGACGACAGCGGCCTCTTCTCTCCGCTGCTGCTGAACGTGGTGAAGCTGAATCCAGGGGAAGCGATGTTCCTCTTTGCCGAGACGCCGCACGCGTATCTGCAGGGTGTCGCGCTGGAGGTGATGGCCAACTCCGATAACGTGCTGCGCGCAGGCCTGACGCCGAAGTACATCGATATTCCGGAGCTGGTGGCCAACGTCAAGTTCGAAGCTAAACCGGCGGCAGAGCTGTTAACCCAGCCGGTGAAAAACGGTGCGGAACTGGACTTCCCTATCCCGGTTGATGATTTTGCCTTTGCTCTGCACGACCTGAGCCACAACGAAACGGCGATTGCCCAGCAAAGCGCGGCAATTCTCTTCTGCGTTGAAGGAGAAGCGGTACTCAGCCAGGGCGAGCAGCGTCTGGTGCTCAAACCTGGCGAATCGGCCATTATCAGCGCCAGTGAGCCGCCGGTCAGCGTCAGCGGCGTGGGTCGACTGGCCCGGGTTTTCAATAAGCTATAGTCACTTACTGAATTTTTTAACAACTCTTGCTAAGCTAGTGAGAGCCTTTTCCATCACCAGGCGGTATTTACCGCCTGGTTTCATTTTAGGGATAATCAGAATGAAAAAATCGGTCGTAGCGGTTGGCGTTATTGTTGCATTAGGCGTGATCTGGACGGGTGCGTCCTGGTACACCGGAAAACAGCTGGACACCCGTCTGGCCGAGATGGTGGCGCAGGCGAACAACGAAATTAAGCGCACCGCCCCGGAAGCCGGGCTGGCGCTG
Source organism: Leclercia sp. UBA1284 (assembly GCF_002308415.1). Taxonomy (NCBI): domain Bacteria; kingdom Pseudomonadati; phylum Pseudomonadota; class Gammaproteobacteria; order Enterobacterales; family Enterobacteriaceae; genus Leclercia; species Leclercia sp. UBA1284. Next base: position 1,145,212 of record NZ_DBUS01000006.1, on the reverse strand, counting down.
AGTTATCAGGATTATCAGCGCGGGCTGTTCAGCAGCAAAATGCAGCTGGTGGTTAAGCCGGCTGCAGGCAGCCAGGAGAGCTGGCTGAAGCCAGGCCAGAGCGTGGTGCTGGATGAGGTGGTCGATCATGGTCCCTTCCCTGCGGCGCAGCTAAAACATTTCAACCTCATCCCCTCGATGGCGTCGGTGAAAACCACCCTGGTGAATAACGAAGCGACAAAGCCGCTGTTTGATCTGGCGAAGAACCAGTCCCCGTTTGAGGTCAATACGCGCATCAGTTACGGCGGTGACACCTCCTCTGACATCGACCTGAAGGCGCTGAACTATGAACAAGGCGACGAAAAAGTGGCCTTTAGCGGCGGTCACTTCAAGCTGGATGCCGATCGCGAGGGCAACGTCTTCTCGCTGACCGGTGACGCCGCCAGCGGGCTGGTGAACGCGGTTAACGAATATGGCCAAAAGGTTCAGTTGACCTTCAACAACCTGAAAACCGATGGCAACAGCCGACTGACCTCCTTTGACGAACGCATCGGCGATCAGAAACTGACCCTGGATAAGCTGGCCATCGCCGTGGAAGGGAAAGAGATGGCGGTGCTGGAGGGTATGGATCTGGACGGCAAGTCCGAGGTCTCTAAAGATGGCAAGAGCATCGATAGCCAGCTGGATTACACCCTGAAGAGCCTGAAAGTGCAGAATCAGGATCTGGGCAGCGGCAAGCTGGCCCTCAAAATTGGCAATATTGACGGCCAGGCATGGCACCAGTTTAGCCAGCAGTATCGCGCCCAGAGCCAGGCCGCGTTGGCGGACAAAGCGCTGATGGAGAGCAACCCGGCGCTGTACCAGCAGAAAGTGATGGACGCATTCTATGGCAATCTGCCGCTGCTGCTGAAAGGCGAACCGGTGATCACCATTGCGCCGCTGAGCTGGAAAAACAGTAAAGGCGAAACGAACTTCAACCTGTCGCTGTTCCTGAAAGATCCGGCCACCGCGACCGGCGAAGCCCAGACCCTGACCCAGGAAGTGGATCGCAGCGTGAAATCGCTGGAGAGCAAACTGACGGTGCCGGTAGATATGGCGACCGAGCTGATGACCCAGATTGCGAAGCTGGAAGGGTATAAGGACGAGGATGCCGGCAAGCTGGCGAATCAACAGGTGAAAGGCGTTGCGGCGATGGGCCAGATGTTCCGCATCACTACCCTGCAAGATAACGTGATTGGCGCCAGCCTGCAGTACGCTAACGGCCAGGTCACCCTGAACGGACAGAAGATGTCGCTGGAAGAGTTTATCGGTATGTTCGGTATGCCAACGCTGGGTCTGCCGACACCGGCAGCACCTGCTGCTCCTGCGGCGCCTGCTGTTCCTCAGCAGTAAGCCTGAACCTGAAAAGCCCCGCCAATGCGGGGCTTTTTTTATATCTGGCTTCAGGATTTATTCAAATCGATACGCAAAATGCGCTCTTTTGCCCCTTTCACAAACACGTCCGGATCCCAGTCGCGGTTAAAGCCCTCTTTGATGCCGACAAAGAGCGTATCCATATCCGCTGAGAGCGCCATCTGGTTCGGGTAGACCGGTACCACAAATTCTCTGGTCACCTTATAGTTTTTCGCATCGATAACGCTAAGGGTACCGCTGGTAAAATTCGTGACGTAAAGCTCGTTATACTTCGGGTTGTATTTTACCGCATTGGCGCCCGCCCCGGTGTGCACGAAGCCGAGCTGTTTGCCATCGCGCAGATCGAAAATATAAAGGCCGTCATCGGGGCCGCTGCGATCTTCATGGTTAAAGACCACCACAAACGCGCGCTGCGAAGCCGAATCCACGGCCAGATTCTGCACGCTGCTGATCTGCGGCTTAACATTTTTCAGGGGGATGGTGCGTTGTACCTTCTGCGTCTTCGCATCGATCTCATTGATATAATCCCGGCCGCCCACGTAGATTTTCTGTGTCTTATCATCCAGCGTCAGGCCATAGGCGGTGCCGCTATAGGCTCCCTCCACTTCACCCTTCAGCGCCAGGGTTGCCCCATCCAGCATCAACAATTTATGCACCGGCTGCATCCCTTCCCCGCTTTTCAGCATATTGCTGTAACTGACGAAAAGCGTGTCAGAGGCCGGGCTGTATACCATATGCCGCAGATGTTCGAAGCGCGCATCGGCCGCGTTGGCGAGATTGAAACTCAGCTTGTCGCTGGTTTTAAGCAGTTTACCCGTTTCGCTGTCCAGCAGGCTGATACGCAGCGAAGCCGACTGGGTATGGCCCACATAAAGCCGATGCCGCGTCGGGGCGAGCGCCAGAGAGAAGGCGCGGTATGGCATCTCAAGACGCTGCTCTACCGCCAGCGTTTCCGGGTTAAAGGTATAGAGAAAGCCCTTATTGGCCGCCCGGTTCATGCGGTCTGTCACCGCGACGAAAAGATGGTGGCCACTGTTGTCGTAGGCCAGCTCGTAAAGACCTTCGTTGGCATCCTCAAGATAGTTCGTTGAGAGCGCAAAGCGGGTCAGTTCGCGTGCGGGTGGATCGATGGCCAGCGCCAGGGTGGGGAGGAGCGTGGCCAGACAGAGCCCGGCAAGTTGTAGTGATAAACGAGAACGGTTCATAAAATTTCCTGATCAGTGTACAAAAAGTTGATGCTCAGAACTGAATTTCGCCGCCGAAGACGTAAGTCCGCCCGCGCGCCGTGGTGTTCACGCTGGCACCCTCCTGGGCATAGTCGAGACTCTGGTTCATGCGATTGAGGGCTTCGGCGTAATCGCGGTTCGTCACGTTCTGTACGCTAAAGCGCAGCAGGACGTTGTCGGTCATCTGCCAACTGCTATAGAGGTCGATCACCGTCGGGATATTGGGCATCTTCTCTTTAGGAACGCTGTTGGTGTCGGTGCTTATCCCTTCAGTGCTCAGGCGTTTGGATTTACCGGTAAATTTCACCAGGCTGCCAAGGGTGACTTTTTGATCGAACAGACGCCCGCCAATATCCAGCGTGGCGTAGCTCTCGGGAAGATCGCTCATATCGCTGTAGGCGAAGCTGTAAACGGTGCTGGCAATAGAAGTGGGCTGGTCGGTCTGCTGTTTGCTCCACGCGAGGTTGGCATAAGCGAAGCCCACATCGTAGCCCGCCTCGATCTCATACCCTTTGGTGGTGACAGGTGACGTGGTGTTGACGTAGACGTTCGCGTTGAAGCCACCAAAGGAGTTCTCAAGGTCATGACAGAGCTGGCCGCTGTAGCAGAGCATAAAGGATTCACTGGTGATGTAATCTTTTATCCGGGTGTGATAAGCCAGCGCCTTCAGGTGGAAACTGTCCTGCTCCAGCAGCAACCCTTTCTTGTTCACGTTAAAACCAGCCTCCCAGGTCTCGGCTTTCTCGGGCTTAAGGAAGGGGTTCATCGAGGCGCCGCCCTCGTTAGCGAAGAAGACCTCCTGCACGTTTGGCGCGCGTGACGAGTGACTCCAGCTCACGAAAGGTTGCAGCCACGGGGTGACCTGTGCAGAGAGCGTGGCCGACGGATTGAAGGCCTTGTCATCCAGTCGGAGCGTGGTGGCCCCCTGTGGGAAACATTTCTCGTTATCGGCACAGGCGGGTTTGTGCCCCTCGACCTGGCTGCGGGTATAATTCAGGTTGAGATCCAGCTGGTAGATATCTTTATTCAGCGTCAGTCCTGTATAGAGGGCGGAAATCTTCTGTTTTCCTGCCGGGGCAAAGGCATTGCGATCGGTTTCCGTACTCTGCACAAAACGGCGACTGTAGCGCGTGTCCATCACCTTGCCGCCTACCTGAAATTCGGCATACAGATCCTCTGCCAGCGTAAACCGGCTGGTGTTATTCAGATCGACAGCATTGGATTTATTGGTGGTGGACGAGCGGTTAAAATTATAAAGCGACTCGGGCTTATAAGATTGATTCCCGCGGCTGGTGCTGGCCAGCAGATTAAAATCGATCAGCTCATTCAGCGGTGTATAGTTATAACGCACAGCGTAATCGTCGCTGGTAATATCCCTGCGGGTAAAGGTATTACTGTAATTTCTGCCGGAGAGTTCGATTTTATTAAATTCGTCCGGATTGAAATTCAGTTTATAGATTTCTGAATGCGGCTCCTGGCGCAGGTATTTATTATCTTCGCCGATAAAATCTTTACTGCTGCGCCCCCCGCCGTTTTTATAGGTGGCATAGGTCCGCGTGCCGCTAATGCCGACCATTGCCCCGAGTCCGCCACCGTTGGCAAAGGGATCCGTTTTCCCGGCAACCGCCACCATGCCGGTGCGCCCCAGGCCATTATCTCCGACCTTAAAGCGTGAAAGCACCCCGGTCTGTCGCCCCGCCATTAGCACATCATCAACGCCCAGGGTACGCATATTGGCGCTTCCGGCCAGAGCGTTAACCCCCTGAGAACCGGCGCTATTTCCACGTGTGACATCGACCTCGGCCAGGAAGTTAGGATCGAGCGGCACGCCTGCCGCGGTGTTGGCGCCGCCGTGATAGTTCGCCGGAGCCATCCCAAAGAAGGTCTGGGTAACGCCATCCACCATCGTATTGACGCGACCCAGCCCGTTCATCCCGCGGATATTTACGCTCACCGTTCCCTGTAAAGGATCGATTTGGGTATAGGTCCCCGCCATGCTGCGAAGCGAAGCATCCAGACTCTGCAAATTTTTATTCAGCGTCCTTGAGCTGTAAGCGCCCGGCCGGGTATAGCTCTCGACAGAAGAGCCAACCTGTCGTTTCTCCTCCAGCGGATTATCGGTAATGGTTAGCGGTGAAAAGACCGATTCCCCCTCCTGTTCCGCCGCAAAGGCATGACCGTGCACAATAAGCAGCCCGGTCAGCAGCCCCTTAACCATGTGTGACTTTTCCATAATCAATTCCTGATATTTTTATTTTCAAGGAAAAATGAGCAGCCGCGCCCCTCCTTCTTATTTCGAAGGATGACAGCGCATTGCTCAGAGCAAAAAAAATCCGCAGAGCGCGTGTTAGTTAATTAGCGCCCCTGCATATAATGAAATCGACTTCGCGAAAATGAATTACGTGGTTCTGTTTTTTATTAGATATTTGTTAAACCAAATTCCACCGGCAATGTGACTATTTGCATGCCGCTTTTGACAATCTCCTTTGGCGGCGGTGGGAGCGGGCTCGCCTTCTCCAGCGCCATGAGTGCCGCTCTGTCCAGTGACAGCGTGCCGGACGAGGAGACCAGCTGTGAGCTCAGCACATCGCCCCGCTCATTGACGCGAAACATAATCACGGCCGTACCGGAGCGTTTACGCCGACGAGCATCTTGTGGATAGTTGCGCATTTTGTTGATCTTGCCTTTAACCAGCGATTCCCAGCCGATTTTACGCTGGCTGATATGCGCCGAATCGGTATCCAGCGGGGCGGCGGTACGCTGCGTCTGTACCGTCTGAACTGGCGGGGCGGCCAGACTGGTCATGCTTGCGTTGCCCTTCTCCTCTTTTTGCTCTCGCTGGGCTTTTTTCTTTATTTCCCTCTTTTTTTTACTTTCGGGATTCGGGCTGGCGGCGGCCAGTTTAACCTCAGCGTCGTCGCGTTCAGGCAGCGCTGGCGCTTCCTTTTGCCGCACGGTCTCCTGTTCACTCATTGCCTCCAGGCTACGCTGCTGACTAATACCGGGCGGTGAATCAGGATGGATCAGCGAAACCTCAAACTCTGTAGATTGTTCCATCATTACGGCGGCAGGCATCGGCGCATCCTGCTCCCGCGTGAAATGAAGAAGAAAAGGCATGGCCAGTGCTAAATGAAAGAGGACGCTTGCAGCACCGCTTCTGAGCCATGAAGCGCGCGGTAAGTCCGTTATTTGAGCGTTCATCGGGAAACGGGCACCGACCAGACAAAATCAGCCTGTTTAACCGATACCGTGGTGCCCTCCGTGGTAAGCATGACCACTATCGGCGCCTCCGCGTGTAAATCCGCCATGTGCAGCGGCACGCCAATGTCTTTCGCTGCATGGTAGCCTCCTGCAATTAATAAAGCCGGGCGCGGCGCCTTGCGCAGCTGTTCCGCCATAAAGCGATCTCGCTGTTGCTGGATGGCGATCATCGCGCGCATCTGGTCGTCTTCGATCTTCCCGTCGTGCATCAGCCAGATGATGGCCGACAAGGCTTCATGCACCTTCGGCTGCGAGGCGTGCTCCCCCGCAGGGAAAACCGGGTGCGTGTAAAGTTCGCTGACCTGCTGGCGGCTGATATTTGCGGCGAGCAGCGGATAAGGTCCTTCCAGCGCCGTCATAACCAGTTCACCATATAGCGTCCACGGCCAGCCTGGATCCCAGCGTAAGGCATGCGCCGCGCGGTTACTGCTTACCGTCGTGCCAGATCGCGTCGCCTCCTTCACCCGATTGACCGCCTCCTGCTGGCTGCTGTTGATCATCTCCAGCAACACGCTCCCCTGCGGACGACGCTTATTCAGGTTTTGCAGTAGCGCATTTTCAATACGGTGATGTTCCACATTGGTATGCTCTTCGCCAACAATCACCATGGGGGCGGTCGCCAGGCGGGCAAACAGTTGCTCCGGGGTCAACGTCTCGCCGGTTGCGGTATCGCGTATCGAGGCGCGCGCGGTGTCGATAGAGGAGAGTGGCTGCTTTTCGGTCGGCAGACTGTGGCAGCCGCCAGGCAGCAATGCGCTGCAGAGCAAGAACGAAGTAAAAGCATATTTCATACGTAATCCCAGTTTCAGACGCCATTTTTTAGCATTATTTTTATATGCTATTAATTTGCGCAGAATTATATTCAGTAATGATAATAATTATCAAGATCATTCGCATTCACATAACCAGTGGGGAGATTTGCATCAAGGGGGCGGTTCCCGCGAAACGCGTCGCCGGGAACCGGAATGAAGAGAACGTTTTAGCTGGTTGCAACCAGGCGTGCAGGGAAAATGTGGTGCCCCATCGGCAATTCGGTTTTTTCGATACGCTGCATAATACGGTCTGCCAGCTGATAACCCATTTCACGGGCAGGCGTGGTCGCCCAGACAATGGGCAGATCGTCGAGCGCGTTTTCTGCGACGTCAGCGAAGGCTCCCAGCCCGATCTGCTGATCAAAGAAGGTCCCCACCCCGCTCTCCCCGCTCTGCCGCCCGGCGCGAATCAGGCCAAACCACGCCCCCATGGCAATGGTTTCGTTGTAGCAGATCACCGCGCTCAGGGTCGGATTGTGGCGCAGCAGTGTGCCCATCGCTTCGGCCGCTTTTTTCTGACTGGATTCACACTCCACCACCCACTCGCTATGGAAAGGCAGGCCATATTTCAGCAGGGTGGCGCAGTATCCGCCGACGCGCTCGGCGCGGGTCAGAGAAGAACTTTTACCGCCGAGCCAGGCGATGCGCTGATGACCGCGGCGAATAAGATGTTCGGTCAGCATTTGTGCGGCCTGCATATTGTCCGGGCGTAGCGTATCGGCTTCATCGAGATAACTTGCCCGCGAGGCAAACACCAGCGGGATGCCCTTTTCGGCCGCGCGTTCACACAGCTCGCTACTCACTCCCGAAGCACCGGCAATGATCACCCCGTCTACACCCTGAGTTAATAACATTTCGAGACGCTGCACTAACTGCCCGGCCTCACGCCCGCCATGCAGCAGAAAGACCATCCGCCCCTGCGCCTCCAGCGCTTCGGTCAGCCCGGCGGTCAGTTCAGCGTAAAAGGGAGAGGTCAGGTCGCGCACGATAAGCCCAATCACCCCGCTCTGTCCGCCGCGCAGCGATGCCGCCTGGCGATTACGCACAAAACCCAACTGCTCCACGGCGTCGTTAACGCGCTGGCCGGTCGCGGGAGAGATTCGCCCTTTGCCGCTCAGAACCAGCGATACCGTGCTGACAGAGACCCCCGCCGCCAGCGCGACATCGTTAATCGTGATTTTTTTTGCTACTGCCATACGCTCCCGCCACCCTTGTGTTCCATTCCGGTAAAACGTTTTATCAATAGGTTATATTTATACTGCCTGTCAAAGCCTGAGAATGTGATTTACACCGCACTAAATCTTGATAAAACGTTTTATCTTTTCGCAGCATCGAAGCCGCTACACTGATTTTAACAATAAAGGAGTCGTTTGATGACGACGAAAACAACACAAAAAGTCTCGCTATGGGAATTTTTCCAGCAGTTAGGAAAGACCTTCATGCTGCCCGTTGCCCTGCTCTCCTTCTGTGGGATTATGCTCGGTATCGGCAGTTCATTAAGCAGTCACGACGTAATCAGTCTGATCCCGGTGCTGGGCAACCCGGTGCTGAAGGCCATTTTCGTCTGGATGAGCAAGGTCGGTTCTTTTGCGTTTAGCTTCCTGCCCGTCATGTTCTGTATCGCTATACCGCTGGGCCTGGCACGCGAAAATAAAGGCGTGGCCGCGTTTGCAGGTTTCGTTGGTTATGCGGTGATGAACCTCGCCGTCAACTTCTGGCTGACGGCGAAAGGTATCCTGCCAACGACCGATGCCGCCATCCTGAAGGCCAACAATATCCAGAACGTGATCGGCATTCAGTCCATTGATACCGGTATCCTCGGGGCGGTGATCGCAGGGGTCATTATCTGGTTACTGCATGAGCGTTTCCACAATATCCGCCTGCCCGATGCGCTGGCTTTCTTCGGCGGCACCCGTTTTGTCCCCATCATCACTACCCTGGTGATGGGGCTGTTTGGTCTGGTGATCCCGTTGATCTGGCCCGTATTTGCGCTGGGTATTACCGGCATCGGTCACATCATCAACAGCGCGGGCGACTTTGGACCGATGATTTTCGGTACCGGCGAGCGTCTGCTACTGCCCTTTGGTTTACAGCATATTCTGGTGGCGCTCATCCGCTTCACCGAAGCCGGCGGCACCATGGACGTATGTGGCAACTCCGTAAGCGGAGCACTGACCATCTTCCAGGCGCAGCTGAGCTGCCCTACCACCCACGGCTTCTCTGAAAGCGCCACCCGTTTCTTATCGCAGGGCAAAATGCCCGCTTTCCTCGGCGGCCTGCCGGGTGCTGCGCTGGCGATGTACCACTGCGCTCGCCCTGAGAACCGCCATAAAATTAAGGGCTTGCTGATCTCCGGCGTGATCGCCTGCGTAGTCGGCGGCACTACCGAGCCAATCGAATTCCTGTTCCTGTTCGTCGCCCCGGTGCTTTACCTTATCCACGCCATACTGACCGGGATTGGTTTTACTACCATGGCGGTGCTGGGCGTGACTATCGGCAATACCGACGGCAACGTTATCGATTTTGTGGTGTTTGGCATCCTGCACGGTCTGTCGACCAAATGGTATCTGGTGCCAGTGGTGGCCGCGATCTGGTTTGTAGTCTATTACGCCATTTTCCGCTTCGCCATCACCCGCTTTAACCTGAAGACGCCGGGCCGCGATATCGATACCGCGGCTGCCGTTGAGCAGGCCGTGGCCGGCGTGACCGGTAAATCGGGCTATAACACCCCGGCCATTCTGGCGGCGCTGGGCGGCGCTGATAACATTACTTCGCTGGATAACTGCATCACCCGCCTGCGTCTGTCGGTTAAGGATATGTCCCTGGTAGACACCAACGCCCTGAAGGCAAACCGCGCCATCGGCGTCGTGCAGTTGAATCAGCACAACCTTCAGGTGGTCATTGGCCCACAGGTACAGTCAGTAAAAGATGAGCTGGCGACGCTGATGCGAACGGTAGAAGCCTGACGTCTCGCCCCCTTCTGCAGAAGGGGGCTTTTTCATTAAGGACGAAAAATGTTTGATTTTTCCACCGTCGTGGATCGCCACGGCACCTGGTGTACCCAGTGGGATTATGTGGCAGACCGCTTCGGTGCTGCCGATCTGCTGCCGTTTACCATCTCCGATATGGATTTCGCCACCGCCCCCTGCATTATCGACGCGCTGCATCAGCGAATTGACCACGGCGTATTTGGCTATAGCCGCTGGAAGAATGCTGAGTTTCTTGCCGCCGTGGCCCACTGGTTCCGCCAGCGTTTTCACTGCGCAATCGACACCGAGGCCCTGGTTTATGGCCCGTCGGTTATCTATATGGTCTCGGAACTGATTCGTCAGTGGTCGCAGCCCGGCGACGGCATCGTGGTTCATACCCCCGCCTACGATGCGTTTTACAAAGCGATTGAAGGAAATGGCCGCCAGGTTGTCGCCCTCCCCCTGCACAGGGATGCTGAGGGCTGGCAGTGCGATATGACGGCTCTGGAGCATGCTCTTGCGCAGCCGCAGAATAAAATTTTACTGCTGTGCAGCCCGCAAAACCCGACGGGGAAAGTCTGGTCCCGGGAAGAACTGACCCGGATGGCCCAGCTCTGCGCACGCCACAACGTGGCAGTAATTAGCGACGAAATTCATATGGATATGGTCTGGAGCGGCCATCAACATACTCCCTGGAGCGCAGTAGCGCAGGGGCCGTGGGCGTTACTCACCTCGGGTTCCAAGAGCTTTAATATTCCGGCGCTCACGGGAGCGTATGGTCTGATTGGGGATGAGGCGACCCGGGCGGCTTATCTGGATGCGCTCAAAGGCCGGGATGGGTTGTCATCACCGTCGGTGCTGGCGCTGGTTGCCCACATCGCCGCCTATCAGCAGGGCGAACCCTGGCTGGATGCCCTTCGCCACTATCTTGAAGAGAATCTGCACTACGTCGCCACGACGCTTAACCACGCTTTCCCGCAGTTGAACTGGCAGCCGCCGCAAGCTTCTTACCTCGCCTGGATCGATCTTCGCCCGCTCGGTATTGACGACAAAGCGCTGCAGAAAGTGCTGATTGAGCAGCAAAAGGTAGCGATAATGCCCGGCTATACCTATGGTCAGGAGGGGGCTGGCTTTGTGCGCCTTAATGCGGGTTGTCCACGCGGCAAACTGGAACAAGGGGTGGCGCGCTTAATTGCTGGTATTCATGCCTTAAACTAGCGATACCCTTCCAGAACCGCGCCCTGGTCGTAACCGGGGCGCTTGCTTTTTTGTCGCACCGCGTCGATATTTGTTCATTACATCAATGAGTTAAGGATATTATTGTGATAATACGCCAGTCTTTCCGCTTAACGGCGGCGGTTCGCGAGTGGCTCATGGGGTTTTAATGACCCTGCGTGTTTATAGCGGGTATACGCTGCGCTGCCGGTCCGCTGGATAGCGAAAGAAACTGCTCCTGCGGTACGCTTCCTCCGCAGCAACCTTTTTACCTGCGGGTTAACGCAGCATTTTTAATACATTATTGACCTGTTGTATAATGACCTGCACTTCACCTAAATAAGAGTGCGTCCATGATTGATACCCGCCTGCCTTTAACCGACATCCATCGTCACCTTGATGGCAATATTCGCGCCCAGACTATCCTCGACCTTGGCCGCCAGTTTAATTTGACCCTGCCCGCCCAGTCCCTTGAGGCGCTAATTCCGCACGTTCAGGTGACTCAAAACGAACCGGATTTGGTGAGTTTCCTTAGCAAGCTGGACTGGGGGGTGAAAGTGCTCGCCTCGCTGGACGCCTGTCGCCGTGTCGCATTTGAAAATATTGAAGATGCCGCGCGCAATGGTCTGCATTATGTGGAGCTGCGATTCTCGCCGGGGTATATGGCTATGACCCACCAGCTGCCGGTAGCCGGTGTGGTAGAAGCGGTTATCGCCGGGGTACGTGAAGGCTGCAACGCGTTTCCGGTAGTGGCGCGTTTAATTGGCATTATGAGCCGCACCTTTGGTGAGTCCGCCTGCCTGCAAGAGCTGGAAGCGCTGCTGGCCCATCGCGATCAGATCACGGCAATCGATCTTGCCGGTGACGAGCTGGGCTTCCCGGGTAGCCTCTTCCTGTCCCACTTTAACCGGGCGCGTGATGCGGGCTGGCACATTACCGTTCATGCGGGCGAAGCCGCAGGCCCAGAGAGTATCTGGCAAGCGATTCGTGAGCTGGGCGCTGAGCGTATCGGTCACGGGGTGAAAGCGGTAGAAGACCCTGCCCTGATGGCATTCCTTGCCGAGCAGCGCATCGGGATCGAATCCTGCCTGACCTCCAATATCCAGACCAGCACCGTACCGTCGTTGGCACAGCATCCGCTGAAAACCTTCCTGGAACAGGGCGTACTGGCCTCGATTAACACTGACGATCCGGCGGTTCAGGGCGTGGATATCATTCACGAATACAACGTAGCGGCACCGCAAGCGGGGCTTAGCCGGGAGCAGATCCGCCAGGCGCAGATTAACGGACTGGATATTGCCTTCCTCAGCCAGGCAGAAAAAACGGCGCTGATTGCCCACGTGCAGAACGGCTGAGTGATTCCCCGCCGCCTGGCGGGGTTTAGCGTTGTCGTCCCTGGCGGCATAGCCACCGCCAGAGGACAGGCTATCAGGTGAGATTCAATGCTGCGCGATGCTTCGCCGACTCGATACCGAGTTCGATCAGCTCCATAATCTGAATCGCCTGGCTGGCCGGTACCGGGTTTTCGCCGTCGCCGTTCAGGGCATCGCGGATCCCCGCGTAGTAAGCCGGATAGTTCCCCGGCAGCGTCAGCCAGGTCTCTTCGACGCGTTCTTCACCTTCCACGCGGGTTAGCACGCCATCACGCATGTCATAACCCCAGTCTTTCTGCGGCAGACGCTCACCATTCTTCAGGCGATCTTCCTGCGGGTCGAGGCCGTATTTCACATAGCTGCCCCGGGTACCGTGCACGATATAGCGCGCCGATTCCGCCGCCGCCAGCATGGTGCCGTGCAGTACAACGCGACGCTGGGGATAGCTCAGAACCGCATGGAAATAGTCCGTCGCCTGCGCGCCAGGGCGCAACTGGGCCAGGTCCACCGACAAGCTGACCGGCAGGCCAAACAGGTTGACCGCCTGATCCAGCAGATGGGGAGCCAAATCGTACCAGATGCCGCTGCCCGGCCCTGCCTGTTCACGCCAGCGGTCGCGCACTTGCGGACGGAAGCGGTCAAAATGTGATTCAAAGAAAGCGACTTCGCCCAGCGCACCCTCGGCATTCAACGCTTTTACCGTCAGGAAATCGCTATCCCAGCGACGGTTGTGAAAGACAGACAGTAAACGTCCCAGGCTTTTCGCCAGCGCGTCCAGCTCGCGGGCCTGTGACAACGTCACGGTAAACGGTTTATCGACCACGACATGTTTGCCCGCTTCGAGTGCCGCTTTCGCCAGGGGGAAGTGTGTATCATTCGGGGTAGGTATAACGATTAAATCGATATTGGGGTCGTTGAAGAGTTGCTTCGGCTCAGAAACCACCGGGACGGTTGGCCAGTCCGCATGAACTTTCGTGGCATCACTACTTGATATTGCCGCCAGCTCCATTCCTGCCGTTCCCGCAATCAGGGGGGCGTGGAATGTTTTACTGGCGTAACCATAACCTATTAATCCAACGCGGATTTTATCGCTCATGACGTTGCCTCTCATCTTATGACCCTTCTATTTCACACGATCTCTCCTGCCCTCACAATAAATTAATACCGAAGGGGAGGCAGCCCCGGCGCGCCTTAAATAAGTAAAATCTTATATCAAATTATAACCTACTGTTTACCATCACAAACCCAGTCCGCAAAGCGCTTGCCGCCACGCGTACTGCGCTGTAAAATTTAGCCCCTGTATTTATGGATAAAACAAATATCAACGATGATGACGTCAATTATTAATCGAATTATTGAGTTAACGGGATGGATTGTCCTGGGGGTCTCTGTGATCCTGCTGGGTGTCGCCAGCCATATTGATAACTATCAGCCTCCCGTCCCCGTAACCAGCGAGGCGCCGCATAAGTAACGCCCTCCTAAAAAAGGGTGACATATGATGTCAGTTGCTTATTGCCAGCGATGATGAACAGCGCTAATCTTCTTCCCCAGGCGTCGGTCGACGCCTGACTTCATCGGCAAAGAAAACTCTTAATTGTGCATGGTGCGCTGTGCAATTTGTTTACCTCTTTTTTTATCCGTTTATTATTCGAACGAATTACCCTGCTGGTATTACTAACTCTTAAATGGAAACTTATTAAAATGACAGTTCAGGACTATTTATTAAAATTTCGTAAGATCAATTCTCTTGAAAGTCTGGAAAAATTGTTTGATCACCTGAACTACACCCTTACAGATAATCAGGACATTATTAGTATGTACCGCGCCGCCGATCATCGCCGCGCAGAACTGGTCTCCGGTGGGCGTTTGTTTAATATCGGCGAGGTGCCAAAGTCCGTCTGGCGCTTCGTACAATAAGAAAGTAGCCATTAGCGCGAAATGTTATATAATCTTGCCCCGGCTATTCTGCCTACGATTTCGCGCTAACTTTCGGGAGATACCATGACCACAACCGCTGGAGAAAGAATTGGAGGCTGGTTACTTGCCCCTCTCGCCTGGTTGCTGGTGGCACTATTAAGCGCATCGCTGGCGCTGGTGCTTTATTCAACGGCTTTAATTACGCCGCATGCTCTCGAGACCCTCAGTGCGCAAAATACCAGTAATAAAGTGATGTGGTTTATTTCCTTCGGTTTCGCCATCGCCATGTGGTACTACACCCTGTGGCTGACTATCGCCTTCTTTAAGCGACGTCAATGCGTACCAAAACACTATATTATCTGGCTGCTGGTTGCGGTGTTATTAGCGGTGAAAGCCTTCGCTTTCTCGCCGGTTTCTGATGCGCTGGCCGTTCGTCAACTGCTCTTCCCGCTACTGGTTACGGCGCTCTTCGTTCCCTACTTTAAGCGCTCTGTACGCGTGAAGCAGACCTTTGTGAACCCGTAATAACCTTACAGTTATCCTGTTGTCGCTTACCGGGCTTTGTCCGATAATAGGCGGCTTTTTTATTTCAGGCTGAATAATGACTGACTACTTACTGCTTTTTGTCGGCACAGTGCTGGTGAATAACTTCGTCCTGGTGAAGTTTCTCGGCCTGTGCCCGTTTATGGGCGTTTCCAAAAAGCTCGAAACCGCGATGGGAATGGGGCTGGCAACCACCTTCGTCATGACCCTCGCCTCTATCTGCGCCTGGTGGATCGATAACTGGATCCTGATTCCTCTGGGTCTGACCTATCTTCGCACCCTGGCGTTTATCCTGGTCATTGCCGTAGTGGTGCAGTTCACCGAAATGGTAGTGCGTAAAACCAGCCCGGCGCTCTATCGCCTGCTCGGCATTTTCCTGCCCTTGATCACCACTAACTGTGCGGTGCTTGGCGTGGCGCTGCTCAATATCAATCTTGGGCATAATTTTATGCAGTCCGCGCTGTATGGTTTTTCTGCAGCGGTTGGCTTCTCGCTGGTGATGGTACTGTTTGCCGCCATCCGTGAACGCATGGTTGCGGCCGATGTTCCGGCGCCGTTTCGTGGTAACGCCATCGCGCTGGTGACCGCAGGACTGATGTCTCTGGCCTTTATGGGCTTCAGTGGTCTGGTGAAGTTGTAATGAATGCAATCTGGATCGCCATCGCCTCGCTCAGCGTGCTGGGTCTGGTGTTTGGCCTCATTCTTGGATATGCCTCCCGCCGCTTTGCGGTCGAGGATGATCCCGTTGTTGAAAAAATTGATGAGCTACTGCCGCAGAGCCAGTGTGGACAGTGTGGCTACCCCGGCTGCCGCCCTTATGCCGAAGCGGTCGGTAACGGCGGAGAGAAAATAAACCGTTGCGCCCCTGGCGGCGAAGCGGTAATGCTCAAAATCGCTGAGCTGCTTAACGTCGATCCCCAGCCGACCGACGGCGAAGAGGCCGCTGAGCCCGTGCGTATGCTGGCGGTGATTGATGAGCCAAACTGCATCGGCTGCACCAAATGTATTCAGGCCTGTCCGGTAGATGCCATCATCGGTGCCACCCGCGCCATGCACACCGTGGTTGAAGATCTGTGCACCGGCTGTAATCTCTGCGTTGCGCCGTGTCCAACGCAATGTATTGAGCTGCGTCCGGTCAGCCCTACGACTGACAGCTGGAAATGGGATCTTCAAACCATTCCGGTTCGTATTATTCCTGTGGAACACCATGCTTAAGTTATTTTCTGCCTTCAGAAAAGAGAAGATCTGGGATTTCGATGGCGGTATTCATCCGCCGGAGATGAAAAACCAGTCCAGCGGTACGCCGCTGCGTCAGATTCCGCTGGCAACGCGTTTTATCATCCCGCTTAAACAGCACATTGGTGCTGAGGGTGAACTGTGCGTGAAGCCGGGTGATACTGTACTGCGCGGCCAGCCGCTGACCTTTGGTCGTGGCCGGATGTTGCCGGTACATGCGCCAACGTCAGGTCAGGTGGTGGCCATCGCGCCTCATACCGTCCCCCACCCTTCCGCCTTATCTGAACTGTGCGTCGTGATTGAAGCCGATGGTGAGGATCGCTGGTGTGAGCGCGAGGGCTGGAGTGATTATCGCAGCCAAAGCCGCGAGGCGCTGATTGAGCGTATCCACCAGTTCGGCGTGGCTGGCCTTGGCGGGGCGGGTTTCCCTACTGGCACCAAACTGCGTGGCGGTGGCGATAAGATTGAAACCTTAATTATCAATGCCGCCGAGTGCGAGCCTTATATCACCGCCGATGACCGTCTGATGCAGGACTGCGCAGCGCAGGTTGTGGAAGGTATCCGCATTCTGGCGCACGTGTTACAGCCACGCGAAGTGCTGATTGGCATTGAAGATAATAAACCGCAGGCCATCTCCATGCTGCGTGCGGTGCTGGCGGGCAGCCATGATATCAGCCTGCGGGTGATCCCCACAAAATACCCCTCTGGCGGTGCGAAGCAGCTCACCCAGATTTTAACCGGCAAGCAGGTTCCGCACGGGGGTCGTTCGTCGGATATCGGCGTGCTGATGCAAAACGTCGGTACCGCCTATGCGGTTAAACGCGCGGTGATTGACGGCGAGCCGCTGACCGAACGTGTCGTGACCCTGACTGGTGAATCCGTTTCACGGCCGGGTAACGTCTGGGCGCGCCTGGGTACCCCAATTCGCCATTTGCTTGAGCAGGCAGGTTTCTGTCCAGGCCCTGAGCAGATGGTGATTATGGGTGGCCCGCTGATGGGCTTTACCCTGCCCTGGCTGGACGTCCCGGTCGTAAAAATTACGAACTGCCTGCTGGCGCCCTCGGCCAGCGAGATGGGCGAGGAGCAGGAAGAGAAAGGCTGCATCCGTTGTAGCGCCTGTGCCGATGCTTGTCCGGCGGATCTGCTGCCCCAGCAGCTCTACTGGTACAGCAAAGGTCAATTGCACGATAAAGCTAAAGCGCACAATCTGGCCGACTGCATTGAGTGCGGCGCGTGCGCCTGGGTCTGCCCAAGTAATATTCCGCTGGTGCAGTATTTCCGCGTCGAGAAGGCTGAAATTTATGCCATTTCGATGGAAGAGAAACGGGCTGCAGAAGCAAAAGCCCGTTTTGAAGCCCGTCAGGCTCGTCTTGAGCGTGAAAAAGAGGCGCGACAGGCACGTCACAAGCAGGCTGCGGTGCAGCCTGCAGCGAAAGATCAGGATGCTATCAAGGCGGCGCTGGCGCGCGTACGTGAGAAAAATGCCAACGCCACCGAAGAGGTGGTGATTCAGTCCGGCACCCGTCCGGATAACAGCGAAGCGATTGCCGCACGGGAAGCGCGTAAAGCCCAGGCCCGCGCGCGTCAGGCTGAGAAAACCGCCGAGCTTCACGATCCGAAAATTGATCCCTCCGTCGAGGCGGTCGAAGAAGCGATTGCGCAGGCGGAGATGCGTAAAGCGGAAGATCATGATGAGGTCTCCTCAGCAACCGTGGATCCGCGTAAAGCTGCCGTAGAGGCGGCTATAGCTCGCGCTAAAGCCCGTAAAGCACAGGCCGAGGAAACTCCGGTCGACGCCCCGGCAGAGCCGGTCGACCCGCGTAAAGCCGCCGTCGAGGCCGCCATCGCCCGAGCCAAGGCCCGTAAAGCCGGGGCGCAGGAAGTCATCCCGGCGGAGCCCGTAGATCCACGCAAAGCCGCCGTTGAGGCTGCCATCGCCCGCGCTAAAGCCCGTAAAGAAGCGCAACAAGAAGAACAGGCCGCCAACGACGACCCGCGCAAAGCCGCCATCTCGGCCGCTATTGCGCGCGTACAGGCAAAAAAAGCCGCACAGCAAGCAGTAAACGAGGATTAAATGGTTTTTAGAATCGCAAGTTCCCCTTATACCCATAACCAGCGCCAGACTTCACGCATCATGATGCTGGTCTGCCTGGCGGCACTACCCGGCATTGCCGTTCAGCTCTGGTTCTTTGGCTGGGGAACGCTCTTCCAGATATTCCTCGGCTGTATCAGCGCCCTCGCCGCTGAAGCGCTGGTGCTCAAATTGCGCAAGATGCCGGTCAGCAAGATTGTCGCCGATAACTCCGCCCTGCTCACCGGCCTGCTGTTGGCGATCAGTATTCCGCCTTTCGCCCCGTGGTGGATGGTGGTACTGGGCACCGTTTTCGCCGTGATTATCGCCAAGCAGTTGTATGGCGGGCTGGGGCATAACCCCTTCAATCCGGCGATGATTGGCTATGTCGTCTTGCTGATCTCCTTCCCGGTTCAGATGACCAGTTGGCTACCCCCCCATGAAATAGCTGCCACCGTACCGGGCTTTATGGATGCTCTTCAGGTGATCTTCACCGGCCACAGCGCCAGCGGAGATATGGACAGCCTCCGGATGGGCGTAGATGGCATTAGCCAGGCCACACCGCTGGATACCTTTAAAACCTCACTGCACGCCGGGCATCCCGTCGAGCAAATTTTGCAGTACCCGATTTACAGCGGCGTGCTGGCAGGTGCGGGCTGGCAGTGGGTCAACCTGGCCTATCTGTTGGGCGGCGTATTTCTGCTGCAACAAAAGGCGATTCGCTGGCATATCCCGGTGAGCTTTATTGCCACGCTGGCGGTATGTGCGACGCTCGGTTGGCTCTTCTCTCCCGAATCGCTGGCAAGCCCGCAGATCCACCTGCTCTCCGGTGCCACCATGCTCGGCGCGTTCTTTATCCTCACCGACCCCGTCACCGCCTCTACCACCAATCGGGGACGTCTGATTTTCGGCGCGCTGGCAGGCCTGCTGGTGTGGCTGATTCGCTCCTTCGGGGGCTATCCGGACGGTGTTGCTTTTGCCGTGCTACTGGCAAACATCACTGTACCGTTAATTGACTACTACACGCGTCCGCGCGTTTACGGCCATCGCTAAGGGAACCGCCATGCTGAAAACCATGCAGAAACACGGCGTGACCCTGGCGATTTTCGCCGCGGCCCTGACCGGGCTCACCGCGCTGGTGAATGAGCTGACCAAACCGACTATCGATCAGCAGGCTGCCCGTCAGCAAAAAGCGCTGTTCGATCAGGTGATCCCGTCAGAGGTCTATGATAATGATCTGCAGCAAAGCTGCTTTATCGTTCAGGCGCCGCAGTTGGGGAAAGGGAACCATCGCGTCTTTATTGCCCGTAAAGGCGATACTCCTGTTGGGGCAGTCATGGAAGCGACAGCGCCGGACGGCTACTCCGGTTCTATTCAACTGCTTGTCGGGGCCGACTTTGCGGGTACCGTTCTTGGCACCCGCGTGACCGAACATCATGAGACGCCAGGCCTTGGGGATAAAATTGAAGTCCGTCTGAGCGACTGGATTTTGCAGTTCGCGGGCAAGGTGATTCACGGTGATAATGATACCGCCTTTGCCGTTAAGAAAGATGGCGGCGAGATTGATCAGTTTACCGGCGCCACCATTACGCCACGCGCCGTGGTCAACGCGGTGAAACGTGCAGGGCTTTATGCGGAAACGCTGCCTGCGCAACTCAACAATCTTCCGGCCTGTGAGGAGTAATCATGAGCCAGGTTAAAGAGGTAATCGTCCAGGGTCTCTGGAAGAACAACTCGGCATTGGTACAGCTGCTGGGGATGTGCCCCCTGCTGGCGGTGACATCCACAGCGACCAATGCGCTGGGTCTGGGGCTGGCAACCACGCTAGTGTTAACCCTGACCAACTTCTCTATCTCAGCCCTGCGTCGCTGGACGCCGTCGGAAATTCGTATTCCAATCTACGTCATGATTATCGCCTCGGTGGTAAGCGTGGTGCAGATGCTGATCAACGCTTATGCCTTTGGTCTGTATCAATCTCTGGGGATCTTTATTCCGCTGATCGTAACCAACTGCATCGTAGTAGGCCGTGCGGAAGCCTTTGCGGTGAAGAACGATCCGGCCATCTCTGCGCTAGACGGCTTTTCTATTGGCATGGGCGCCACCTGCGCCATGTTTGTGCTCGGTTCGATGCGTGAAATTCTGGGTAACGGGACGCTCTTTGACGGTGCAGATGCACTGCTGGGCGGCTGGGCGAAGGCGCTACGCATTGAAGTCTTCCATACCGATACTCCGTTCCTGCTGGCTATGTTGCCACCCGGTGCCTTTATCGGCCTTGGCATGATGCTGGCGGTAAAATACCTGATTGATGAGAAACGCAAACGTCGTGCGGCAGCCCGCAGCGTAAGCGTTGAAGATGGCGCGGCCGGGAAAGCCTGATGAACAAAGAGAAGCGTATTGCGATTCTGCAACGCCTGCACGATGAAAATCCGCACCCGACGACGGAGCTGAAGTTTACTTCGCCTTTCGAACTGCTGATTGCTGTGCTGCTCTCAGCCCAGGCGACGGACGTCAGCGTCAACAAGGCCACCGCGCTACTCTATCCGGTGGCAAATACCCCGGAAGCGATGCTGGCGCTGGGCGTGGATGGCGTAAAGCAGTACATCAAAACGATTGGCCTCTTTAATAGCAAAGCGGAAAACGTGATCAAAACCTGCCGGATCCTCGTTGAACAGCACGGTAGCGAGGTACCGGAAGATCGCGCAGCCCTGGAGGCGCTACCTGGCGTGGGGCGCAAAACGGCGAACGTGGTATTAAACACGGCGTTCGGATGGCCGACAATCGCAGTAGATACCCATATCTTTCGCGTCTGCAACCGCACCCAGTTTGCCCCCGGGAAAAATGTCGAGCAGGTTGAAGAGAAGCTTCTGAAAGTGGTCCCTGCCTCGTTTAAAGTGGATTGCCATCACTGGCTCATCCTTCACGGGCGTTATACCTGTATTGCGCGCAAACCACGTTGTGGCTCGTGCATCATTGAAGATCTCTGCGAATATAAAGAGAAAGTCTACGCCTGAACCGTCGTCCGACGGTTCATTATTACCCCTGGCAACAGCAAGCCTTTGAAACCCAACCTGCCTGTTCGCTTTTTATACGTCGATCCTGCTCTTGCTTTGCCAACGCGCAGTGATTTCATAGGGCGCATTAACGGAAAGACAGGTTAATTGTTTTTTTGTCAGCGAAAATTTCTATAACTCTGTGATCGCGATCACCCTGATAACGTGATGTTAGTTTTTTGTGTATAAAAGACGGGTAACCCCTTCCGCGCGCAGGTGATACAACCGCCCATGCAACATATCTGACCAGCTAATTTTCAGAACATAGCCCATATCACCACTCAAACAACCAAACAGCAGAACATATCGCCATAAGCCCATTCCCTCCCCGCCCTGGTAGTGAAAAAATCCAGTAAAACCTAATGGATGAAATTTAACGCTAAATAACATTTAGATTTCTGGCGTATTGTATCGGCTTAGTTAAATGTAACAGACCATTACAAATGTATTGCCAGATGGGTCAGGATAGTGAACATTACCCGCCGTTTCCCATCCAACTATAACTATAAAGCGGATGGTTTTTTAGACATCACGCTATGAACACCCCCGTTAATATGGGATGTAAAAAAAGAGGTATATGTGTCTACTGCAAACAATAAACCAGCGGAAGAGAGCGTAAGTCTTAACGCTTTCAAACAACCTAAATCGTTCTATCTCATCTTCTCTATCGAGTTATGGGAGCGTTTTGGTTTCTACGGCCTGCAAGGGATCATGGCGGTTTACCTGGTTAAACAGCTGGGTATGTCAGAAGCCGATTCCATCACGCTGTTCTCTTCTTTCAGTGCGCTGGTATATGGCCTGGTCGCGATTGGCGGCTGGCTGGGCGATAAAGTCCTGGGGACCAAACGTGTTATTTTGCTGGGTGCCATCGTTCTGGCAATCGGCTATGGCCTGGTCGCCTGGTCCGGCCACGATGCAGGTGTGGTCTATTTAGGGATGGCGACGATTGCCGTGGGTAACGGCCTGTTTAAAGCGAACCCGTCCTCACTGCTCTCTACCTGCTATAACAAAGACGATCCGCGTCTGGACGGTGCATTCACCATGTACTATATGTCCATCAATATCGGCTCCTTCTTCTCCATGCTGGCGACCCCTTGGCTGGCGGCAAAATTCGGCTGGAGCGTGGCATTTGCCCTGAGCTTCGTCGGGCTGCTGATCACCGTGGTGAACTTCCTGTTCTGCCGCAGCTGGGTTAAAGAGTACGGTTCTAAACCGGACTTCGCTCCTGTGCAGATGGGTAAATTGCTGGCAACCATCGTAGGTGTGGTTGTACTGGTTGCCATTGCCACCTGGCTGCTGCACAACCAGGGCATCGCGCGTGCGGTTCTGGGCGTGGTTGCACTGGGTATTGTGATCATCTTCGGTAAAGAAGCCTTCTCTATGCAGGGTGCTGCACGTCGTAAGATGATTGTGGCCTTCATTCTGATGGTTGAAGCCATTGCCTTCTTCGTGCTTTACAGCCAGATGCCGACTTCACTGAACTTCTTCGCCATTCGTAACGTTGAGCACTCTATCCTCGGTATCGCGTTCGAGCCGGAGCAGTTCCAGGCGCTGAACCCATTCTGGATCATGGTCGGTAGCCCGATTCTGGCGGCGATTTACAACAAGATGGGTGACCGTCTGCCAATGCCGCACAAATTCGCTATCGGTATGGTGCTGTGCTCGGGCGCCTTCCTGGTGCTGCCGCTGGGTGCGAAATTCGCCAGTGATGCGGGTATTGTCTCTGTTAACTGGCTGATCCTGAGCTACGCGCTGCAGTCTGTCGGCGAGCTGATGATCTCCGGTCTCGGTCTGGCAATGGTTGCTCAACTGGTGCCGCAGCGTCTGATGGGCTTCATTATGGGTAGCTGGTTCCTGACCACCGCGGGCGCAGCGATCATTGCAGGTAAAATTGCCTCCCTGATGGCAGTACCGGAAAACGTGACCGATCCGCTGCTCTCCCTGAATGTCTATGGCTCCGTGTTCCTGCAGATTGGTATTGTGACCGCCGTTATCGCAGCACTGATGCTGCTGACGGCCCCGAAACTGAACCGTATGACTCAGGACGACGACACGACGGCGAAAGCGAGCAACACCGCGACCGTGTAATGTCATCGGGAAACGACTGAAGAGAAGCCGCTAACTGTGCGTTAGCGGCTTTTTTTTTATCTGGCGGCGCACTAACATAGCGATAACCTTAGCCAAAAGGAGTTACCGATGAAACTGTTCTACAAACCGGGTGCCTGTTCGCTTGCGTCACACATCACGCTGCAAGAGAGCGGTAAAGATTACACGCTAAACGGCGTTGACCTGATGAAGAAACGCCTGGAAAACGGCGATGATTTTCTCGCAATTAACCCGAAGGGACAGGTTCCTGCGCTGCTGCTTGATGATGGCACCCTGCTGACTGAAGGGGTCGCCATCATGCAGTTCCTGGCTGACGCCGTGCCGGATCGCCAGCTGCTGGCCCCTACTGGCAGCGTCGCGCGCTACAAGACGCTGGAGTGGATGAACTACATCGCTACCGAGCTGCATAAAGGTTTTACGCCGCTCTTCCGCCCGGATACGCCTGAAGAGTACAAACCGACCGTCCGCGCGCTGCTGGAGAAAAAACTGCAGTACGTGAACGACTCCCTGAAGGATGACCAGTGGATTTGCGGCCAGCGCTTTACGATTGCCGATGCCTATCTGTTTACCGTACTGCGCTGGGCACGTGCGGTTAAACTGAATATGGAAGGTCTGGGCCATATCGCGTCCTATATGGATCGCGTGGCGGCACGTCCGACGGTGGCAGCGGCGCTGCAGGCTGAAGGGCTGAACTAAGCGTTACCGGGCGGCGCAATGCCGCCCGGCATCTTTTAAAGCTGTGTCGCGCTAAAATAGTGCTCTGGCTGGGCAATGCGATCCTGCGCCGCAACCACCTGTAGTTCGTACTCCTGCATCCCCTTTGTAGCGACCATGATCTCGTACACCGCTGCGGTAACGTGCTCCAGAGCCTCTCGCAGGCTTGCCCCCTGGAGCAGCTTCACCAGCAGCAGACCGCTGGTCACATCGCCGACGCCCACCGGCTGGCGTACCCCAAAATCCACCAGAGGACGGCTGATGTGCCAGGCTTCGTCTTTCGTAACCAACAACATTTCAAAGCGATCCTGACTTAAACCCGCGCGTGCCAGATGTTTTACCAGCACGATTTCAGGGCCCTGAGCGATCAACTCCCGCGAGGCGGCGACCGCTTCTTCAACGTTTGTCACCGGATGCTCGCAAAGAATTTCCAGCTCCACGAGATTGGGGGCAATGATATCGCTGGCCGGCAGTGCATGGCGCACGTGAAACTCCGCCACGCCCGGCGCCACAATGCAGCCCTTCTCCGGATGGCCCATCACCGGGTCGCAGAAATACTTCGCACCGGGGTTTGCCGCCTTCACCTGGCGCACAATACCCAGAATGTGCTCGCCCTGCTCCGCCGAGCCCAGATAGCCGCTTAACACCGCGTCGCAGGTTTTAAGTTT
This sequence comes from Leclercia sp. UBA1284, assembly GCF_002308415.1. Lineage (NCBI taxonomy): Bacteria > Pseudomonadati > Pseudomonadota > Gammaproteobacteria > Enterobacterales > Enterobacteriaceae > Leclercia > Leclercia sp. UBA1284. Next base: position 1,120,659 of record NZ_DBUS01000006.1, on the reverse strand, counting down.
ATCTATCTCAGCGATCCCCTGCACAATCTCGGTCAAGTGCGACGGCGGCATGACGCAGCCAGTCCATTTACCGTACTGCGTATGGTTAGAAAACTGGACGGTGTTTAAAGGCCAGACATTGGCGCCAAGGCGACGCATTGGAAACTCTGCGGCACTGTTACCCGCATGGCCAAACACGACGTGGGACTGGATGGCGAGGATGTTCTTCATGTTTTACTTACCACAACCCTGAAAAAATAAAGGGGCGTGGTTTCCCACGCCCCTGTGTACTGATTATTACTTCCAGCAGACCAGACAGTAATTTTTCTTCCCGCGACGCAGCAGCGTGTAGCGGCCGTAGAGGCGATCGCCCTCAACGAAGGTATATTCCGGATCGGCCTGTTTTTCACCATTGATCGTGATGGCATTGGAGGCGATGGTTTTACGTGCCTGACCGCGGGACGGCTGCAGCTCTGAATCAACCAGCGCCTGCATCAGGTCTGCGCCCTTTTCCATCTCAACCATAGGTACGCCATCCTGCGCCAGCTGCTCGAAGTCAGCCTCGCTCAGATCGCTCAGGGTGCCGTTGAAGAGGCTGGCGGTAATGCGTTTTGCCGCAGCCAGCCCCTCTTCACCGTGTACCAGTTTCGTCACTTCATCCGCCAGCACATATTGCGCGCGTGGGGCTTTACCGCTGTTTTTATCTTCTTCTTCCAGGGCGTTGATGACTTCAATGTCCATAAAGGTGAAGAATTTCAGGAAGCGATAAACATCGGCATCCGCGGTGTTAATCCAGAACTGGTAGAACTTGTACGGGCTGGTCTTCTTCGGATCAAGCCATACCGCGCCGCCTTCGGTTTTACCAAACTTGGTACCATCGGCTTTGGTGATCAGCGGAACGGTCAGACCGAAGACCTGGTTCTGATGCAGACGGCGAGTCAGGTCGATGCCGGAGGTAATGTTACCCCACTGATCGGAGCCGCCAATCTGCAGCGACACGCCGTGCAGCTTGTTCAGACAGGCAAAGTCATAGCCCTGCAAAAGGTTATAGGAGAACTCGGTAAAGGAGATGCCCTGGTCGTCACGATTCAAACGCTGCTTCACCGCTTCTTTGTTAATCATCTGATTTACAGAGAAGTGCTTGCCAATATCACGCAGGAAGGTCAGCACGTTCATGCCGCCAAACCAGTCGTAGTTATTGGCAGCAATCGCAGAGTTATCGCCACAGTTAAAGTCGAGGAACGGTGCAACCTGTTTGCGGATTTTATCCACCCACTCCTGCACGGTATCTTCGGTGTTCAGTTTACGCTCGGCGGCTTTAAAGCTTGGGTCACCAATCAGACCGGTTGCGCCACCCACCAGCGCGACAGGCTTATGGCCTGCCTGCTGGAAGCGTTTCAGGCATAACAAAGGAACAAGATGCCCCAAATGCAAGCTGTCAGCGGTGGGATCGAAGCCGCAATAGAGCGCGATGGGACCTTGCGCCAGCAGCGAAGCTAACGCTTCTTCATCCGTCACCTGAGCCACCAGGCCCCGCTCTTGCAATTGTTTAATCAAGTTACTGCTTGCCATCAAATGCTCCATTAATAATCGACTGCACCTCTGTCGGTACACGACTTTTCGCCAGACGCGAAAGAGACATAGAATAAAGCGCAAGCGCGGCATGCGCTAGCGCTTAACACAACAAATTTCGGGGATTATGGAGCCAGACGGTCGATTTTCCAGCCGCCATTATCGCGCTGGTATAAAAAGCGATCGTGAAGACGGTGTTCACCGCCCTGCCAGAACTCCATCTGATCGATGGGGATACGGAATCCGCCCCAGAAACTGGGAAGCGGCACTTCGCCCTGCTGAAACTTTTGCTTCAGCTCGAGGAATTTACTCTCCAGCACGCCACGGGCGGAGATGCGGCTTGACTGCTTAGAGACCCAGGCACCTATCTGGCTATCACGTGGGCGACTATGGAAATATTTCACCACCTCGAGCGTAGACAGACGTTCCACTTTGCCGGTCACCATGACCTGACGCTCCAGCATATGCCAGGGGAAAAGCAGGCTGATACGCGGATTGTTCTCCAGATGGTGGGCTTTGCGGCTGCCGAGGTTGGTATAAAACACCAGACCTTTCTCGTCAAAGTGCTTGAGCAATACGATGCGCTGATAGGGCTGGCCATTTTCATCAACGGTCGCGACAACCATGGCCGTGGGATCGGCCAGTTTCGCTTCGCAGGCTTGTTTCAACCAGCGTTCAAACAGCGCCAGCGGTTCAGCAGGCAGGTCCTGACGGCGCAGCCCCCCTTTGGTGTATTCACGGCGCAGATGCGCAATTTGCTGCAAGTGATCGTTATCTGACATGGCGTTATCTGAGATAAGAAGTGGGTGGCGCTATTGTGCGCCGCCCCTTTGAAAATCTCAACGCTTCGGATTCTGCAGCTGGCAGTTGTTCATGACGATGCGGTCGCGTTTATAAATTGTGGCCGTGTCTCCCTTAGACCAGAAGACATAGACCCCATCGGTATAGCGCGCCCCAGAGGCAGAGATCCCCTGCTTCAGGTTCAGCAGTTTGTTGTCATAGACGAAGCTCACTTCCTGACGCGGGTTATTGAGATTGACGGTGATCGGTTTCTCATCGCACTGGTACTCCAGTTTGTCGGTCTGCATACGTTCGACAAACTGGTTGTAGTAGCTACAGCCGGAGAGTAAGAGAGGGGCAATCACAAGCAGCAGTTTTTTCATGGATCTGTTCCAAAGACTTTCCTGGTCCTGGAGGGTGAAATCACCCTCCCACATGCCCTTAGTGTACTGCCTGCCTGGTAAGGCGAATTTCAGTTAACTCTGATTTTGCCGGGGGTTAGCGGGATAGACCGCTCCCAGCACGCTTGCTTCACGCGCACCGGTCACAGAGGGTAAATTCCCTGGTAACCCCGCCACGGTACGCCAGGCCAGCCAGGCAAATGCCAGCGCCTCCATGTCGTCCCCACTGATACCCGCTTCATCGGTTGTGGTGACTTCGGTACCCGGCAGTAACGCAGCCAGACGAGCCATTACCAGTGGGTTTCGGCTGCCACCACCGCAGACCAGCAGACGTTCGCAGCCGCCGCTGAGCAGAACCTGTTCGGCAATAGATACCGCCGTGAGTTCGACCAGCGTCGCCTGGACATCCTCCGCTGCCAGTCCCGGGAAGGTGACGAGGTGGCGCTCAAGCCAGCCGTAATTGAAATATTCGCGCCCGGTGCTTTTCGGTGCCGGTGCGGCAAAATAGGGATCGCTCAGGAGATTCTGCAGGAGGGGGAGGATCACCTTCCCGCTACGGGCCCACTGCGCGTCCTTGTCATAGGGTTTGCCCATCTGTCGCCAAATCCAGGCATCCATCAACATGTTGCCTGGCCCGGTATCGTAACCCCGTACCGGCTGACCTGGGATCAGCAATGAGAGGTTGGCGATCCCGCCAATATTCAGCACAATTCGCCGTTCAGTGGGATGCGTTAGCAGCGCCTGATGAAACGCGGGCACCAGCGGTGCACCCTGCCCGCCTAACGCAATGTCACGGCGGCGAAAATCGCCCACCACCGTCACGCCGGTGCGGGCCACAATCTGATTGTTATCGCCAATTTGCAGGGTATGCGGGGCATCGCCGGTCGGTTCATGCCAGACGGTCTGGCCATGACAGCCAATGGCGACCACATCCTGTGGGCGCAGATTCTCCTGGTCCAGCAGCGCCTGTACCGCCTCGGCAAACAGCTGCCCCAGACGGGTATCCAGCTGTCCCAACTGGGAGAGCGTCAACTGTTGGCCCTGACAGATGTCGAGAATGGCCTGTTTGAGTTCGGGGGGGATAGGCCAACTGAGACTGGCCTGCTGTGCCACCATGTTCTCGTCGATTGCCGCGAGAACAACATCCACACCGTCGAGACTGGTTCCTGACATAACGCCGATGTAACGACCCGATTTCATACGCTTTCCTTTATTCGCGTGGGGAGTGGCCCACTCCATCATAAACGCCGGGGCAATGCTATGGCGGGATAATACTTTTTAACACTCCCGCGCCAGCCGAGCGATATTCTCATTATTCAGCGCCAGAATTGTGCCCATTTTTTAAGCCGTTTATCTTTCGTTACGTCAAAATCCAGTACCATTCTGCTGGTGTTTACGCAAGAATATGATCTATGGCAGCCAATGCCTTATAATTTAGCCATAACGGATGCTCTTTGAGCGTTTTTGGTGAACAGGAGATTCAAATGATTTTACGTGTACTGGCTGTTTCCCTTGTAGGGTTTACACTGGCAGGCTGTGTCAACGACAGTTCCCTCTCAGGGGATGTCTACAGTGCTTCTGAAGCGAAACAAGTTCAGAATGTCACCTACGGAACCGTTGTTAACGCTCGCCCGGTACAAATCCAGGGTGGAGACGAAAGCAACGTTATTGGTGCACTTGGCGGTGCGGTATTGGGTGGTTTCCTGGGTAACACCGTTGGCGGGGGCGCCGGTCGCAGCCTTGCAACAGCGGCAGGTGCCGTTGCCGGTGGCGTAGCGGGCCAGGGTGTCCAGGGTGCAATGAACAAATCTCAGGGCGTAGAGCTTGAGATTCGTAAAGATGACGGTAGCACCATCATGGTAGTGCAGAAACAAGGGGCGACCAGATTCGCCGCCGGGCAGCGTGTCGTGCTGGCCAGCAATGGCAGCCAGGTGACCGTCTCCCCACGCTAACCGTGAATATCAGCAGCGCTAAGTAAAAAAAAGCCTTGCATCAGCAAGGCTTTTTTAATGTATGGCAGGTTAGCCGCGGGACTGAAGCTCGTTGATATTCTGCTCAAGGCGAGAAATCAACGCTATCAGCTGTTCCAGTTCCGCCGGTGAGATACCCGAAAGGATCTCGCCACGCGTCTTGCTGATGACCGCTTCCATCTCAGTGATGATAGGCGCAGCCTTTTCTGTCAGCTTGATGCGTTTAGCACGTCGATCGCTGGCACAGGTTTGACGGGAGATTAGTCCCTTCTCTTCCAGTTGATCGAGCGTACGAACCAGAGATGGCTGCTCAATGCCTATCGCTTTTGCCAGTTGAATCTGCGACTGGTCGGGAGGCAGCTGATGAATGTTATGCAGCGTTACCCAATGTGTCTGCGTCAGTTCCAGAGGTTTCAGGCGATGGTCAATCAGAGCACGCCAGATGCGTACTAACCTTGCCAGATCAGAACCTAATGGCGATTCCAATTTCATCTCCTTATAATTAGCTTGCTAAGTTATTATACTGATTTTAGAATAGTGTGCAGCATTTATATTGCCAAAACAAATGCAATACGTCCTACATCCTTGATGACACCATGATTTACACTCAAGTTCTGAGGCCGTCGCGCGTCAGGCTGGGCCGTTATGGCCAATTTTCAATTGCAAAGGAACGAGCTGGTGAAAATCACATCTCTCGCCGCGGGGCTACCGCTTCAGGATCTCATCGTGGGTGCATCCATTTACTTCCCTCCGTTATTTAAAGCGGTGATCCCCGGCTTTTTCCTCTGGCTACTGGTCCACCGTTTGCTGCGCGACTGGATCTACGCCGGTGAAATCTGGCATCCGATGCTCATGGATCTCTCGCTGTTCGTGCTCTGCGTCTGCCTGGCGCTGGTTATCCTGACTTTCTGGTGACAACCATGTTAAAAACGCTCAAATATTTTTCCAGTTTAGCCGTGCTTGCGTTGGCCCTTGTCGCCGGATGGTGGGTGTGGAATTACTACATGCAGTCGCCGTGGACCCGGGACGGCAAGATCCGCGCCGAGCAGGTCAGCATTACCCCGCAGGTTTCCGGTGCGATTACGGCCTTAAAGGTGAAAGACAATCAACTTGTCCACAGCGGCGACGTGTTGTTTCAAATTGACGAGACCCCCTATCATATCGCGGTGCTGAATGCGCAGGCGCAGCTGGCGAAAGCCGAGTCCGATCTCGCCAAAGCCAACAATGAAGCGAATCGTCGCCGCCACCTGTCACATAACTACATTTCGGCAGAAGATCTGGATACCGCCAATATCAACGTGAAGGCGATGCAGGCAAGCGTAAAAGTCGCTGAAGCGACGCTAAAACAGGCCGAGTGGCAGTTGACGCAGACGGTGGTTAAAGCCCCGGTGGATGGCTGGGTAACCAACCTCTCCACCCGCACCGGCGATTACGCCACCACCGGCCAGCCGCTGTTCGCCCTGGTGGACAGCCACTCGTTTTACGTGGTGGGATATTTTGAAGAGACCAAGCTACGCCATATCCGTACTGGCGCCCCGGCTCAAATTACCCTCTATAGCGGCGGTGTGACGTTACAGGGTCACGTCGGCAGCATTGGCCGTGCCATCTTTGATCAGAGCGTGGAGACCGACTCGGGGCTGGTACCGGACGTGAAGCCGAATATCCCCTGGGTACGGCTGGCTCAGCGTATTCCGGTGCGTATCGAGTTCGACGAGCTGCCGAGGGATTTGACGTTCGTCTCCGGCACCACCTGTAGCGTCTCTATCGGAACAGCCCGGTGACACTCTCTACGTTCAGCTGGCGTAACACGCCGTGGCTCAAGGCGACCCCTGGGCAGTGGCGCTACGCGCTGCGCAACGGGATTGCTATGTGTCTGGCATTGACCTGCGCCTATTACCTGAATCTGGATGAACCTTACTGGGCGATGACCTCTGCGGCAGTGGTCAGCTTCCCTACCGTCGGTGGTGTCATAAGTAAAAGCCTGGGCCGGGTGGCGGGCAGTCTGTTAGGGGCGACCGCCGCGCTGATTATTGCCGGACACACGCTGAACGATCCGTGGCTGTTTTTATTCTGTATGGCGACCTGGCTTGGGGTCTGTACCTGGGCCTGCGCCCACTTCACCAATAACGTCGCCTATGCTTTTCAACTTGCAGGCTATACGGCGGCTATCATCGCCTTTCCGGTCATCAACATTCTTGATACCACGGAGTTATGGGATATGGCGCAGGCGCGGGTATGCGAAGTCATGCTCGGCATACTCTGCGGTGGTCTGATGATGATGATCCTGCCCAGTACCTCCGACGGGACGGCACTCATTACCGCCCTACAAAATATGCACGCCCGACTGCTGGAGCATGCCAGGCTGCTCTGGCAACCTGACACCAACGATGCAATCCGTCTTGCACACGAAAAAGTCATCGCCCAGATTCTGACCACCAATTTACTGCGCATTCAGGCCTTCTGGAGCCACTACCGTTTTCGCCGTCAAAACGCCCTGCTCAACTATTTGCTCCATCAGCAGTTGCGAATGACCAGCGCGATCTCCAGTCTACGCCGCATGCTGCTCAACTGGCCCGATCCGCCTGAGACGATCCAGCCGGTCATACAACAGCTGCTGGAGGCGCTGAGCCGTCCGGAGACCGATTTCTATACCGTGGCGCGTATTATCGCACCGCTAAAACCGCAAGAGGGGCAAGATTATCGCCATCACGCCTTCTGGCAGCGACTCCTCTGGTTTAGCCGACTCTACCTGCGGAGTAGCCGCTGGATTGCCATGCTGGAAGCGGCGACACCCATTACCACCTTTAACGTACCGCGCAGCCCGGCGCTGGCCCGGCATACTGATAACCTCGAAGCGTTATGGAGCGGTTTTCGTACCTTCTGCGCACTAACGCTTATCGGCGCCTGGACTCTTGCTACGCAGTGGGACGCCGGTGCTGCCGCGCTGACGCTGGCCGCCATCAGCAGCGTACTTTATTCAGTTTCGCCCTCGCCGTTTAAATCACTCAACCTGCTGCTGCGCACGCTGATCTTGCTCTCGCTGTTCAGCTTTGTGGTGAAGTTCGGGCTGATGGTGCAGATAAGCGATCTCTGGCAGTTCCTGCTGTTCCTCTTCCCCTTGCTCACTACGATGCAGCTTCTCAAGCTACAGATGCCGAAACTGGCGGGACTCTGGGGGCAGTTGATCGTTTTTATGGGTTCTTTTATCGCGGTGACCAATCCACCGACCTATGACTTTGCCGATTTTTTAAATGACGATCTGGCTAAAATCCTGGGCGTTGGGCTGGTATGGCTGGCGTTTGCGGTATTACGCCCGGGCTCTGACGCGCGTAAAAGCCGTCGTCATATTCGTGAGTTGCGGCGTGGGTTTGTCGACCAGCTTAGCCGCAGGCCTCAGCGGGATGAGAATGGTTATGAGTCGCTGGTTTATCATCATGTCAGTCAGCTTAATACCAGTCAGGATGCGCAGGCGCGTCGCTGGCTGCTGCGCTGGGGGGTAGTGTTACTCAACTGTTCGCATGTGGTATGGCAATTACGCAGCTGGGAGACACGGTCTGACCCACTCTCCCAGGTGCGTGATATCTGTATTTCACTTCTGCGGGATGTGATGAGCGAACGCGGTGTGCAGCAACGTCCGCTCTCCACCACGCTTAACGAGTTGCAGCGTATCTGCGATACGCTGGCGCGCCATCCGCAGCCGGCGGCGCAGGATCTGGCTGCGCTGGTCTGGCGTCTACACTGCTCATTATCCCAGCTCGAGCATGCTCCTGCGCCGGGGACGCTGGGGGATCAAATGACGCCGCAGGCGTAACGCGCGCCGCCGCCGCCGAGGGGTTTCGGCTGATCGGACATATTGTCACCCCCCACGTGGATCATCAGCGCTTTGCCTTTCACCTCATCCAGTTTTTTCAGTCGAGGGGCCACCACCGCGTCCGTGGCTTTGCCGTCGTTGTTCACGACCAACACCGGCAGATCGCCAAGGTGCCCCATACCGTCTGGCCCTTCGTGCTTACCGCTCTGGTGTGGATCAAGGTGTCCGCCCGCCGCTTCAGCCGCCGACGGTTTCCCCTCTTTCATCGCTGGCTGGCAGGAGCCTTTCGCGTGTACGTGGAAGCCATGTTCGCCCGGAGGAAGGGCGTTAAGCGCGGGGGTAAATTCCAGCCCTTTATCCGTTTCGGTGATGGTCACCGTACCGATTGACTGACCTACCCCCTGAGGTGTGACAAGGTTCATCTCAACTTCGTCGCTGGCGGCTTGCGCACCTGCGCTGACCACCAGCGCCAATATTGCCAGAGTAAAACGCTTCATATGACCTCCTCAGGTTATTTTTTGCCCCTTAAGTTTATACGAGGGGCAAGGATTTCACCGGAAAGTCAGATAAATAGAGATTTAGGGGACGTCGTAACCTAAAGCAGCTTTACGAATGCGGAACCATTGCTGACGCGTCATCTTAAGCTCTTCAGCGGCAATGGCCGAGCGCACGCGTTCGATTTTGCCAGATCCGATAATCGGCAACGGGCGTGACGGCAGGCGAAGCACCCAGGCGTAGACCACCTGTTCAATCGATTGTGCATTCAGCTCGCGCCCCACCTGCGCCAACTCATCGCGCAGCGGCTGGAACTGTTCGTCATTAAACAGACGACCGCCACCCAGGCAGGACCATGCCATTGGACGCACACGTAACTGTTGCAGTTGATCGAGGGTACCGTCCAGCAACAGGGGCTGATGTACCGGCGAAATCTCTACCTGGTTGGTCGCCAGAGTGAAAGGCACACGAGACTGCAGCAGCGCGAACTGCGCAGGGGTAAAATTCGAGACGCCGAAATGGCGCACTTTGCCGCTCTGGTGAAGTGCCAGGAAAGCCTCTGCAACCTCGTCAGCATCCATTAAAGGGTCCGGGCGGTGGATCAGCAACAGGTCGATATGGTCGGTCGCCAGATTTACCAGCGACTGCTCAGCGCTTTGCACAATGTGGTCGCGATCGGTGATGTAGTGACCCAGGGCATGCTCAGGTTTGGCGGTGGTGGCGATACCGCATTTGGTCACCACCTCCATCCGCTGACGCAGCGACGGCGCCAGCTTCATCGCTTCGCCAAACGCCGCTTCGCATTGATAACCGCCATAGATATCCGCCTGATCGACGGTGGTGATCCCTAAATCAAGATGTTCTTCAATAAAGCTCACCAGCTGGCGGGCGGACATGTTCCAGTCCATCAAACGCCAGTAACCCATCACAAAACGCGAGAATTCCGGCCCCTGCGGGGCGAGAGTAATACGCTGAACCATTGGATTTTCCTCAACATAAAGATGAGATGAGTATACGCATTCTGCAGGTTAAAACAGTGAGGGTTGCTGGGGTTCTTCGGCATCGGGCGGCCTGTTTGCGCGTAATTTGCGCAGCAGACGTTGGCGACAGAGGCGCAGTACCTCCTGCTTTTGCGCGTCGCTCAGGGTTTGCCAGTTAAAGCGCTCCTCCCGGCTACGCATACAGCCCCGACAGAATCCACGTTCATCCGACTGGCAGATACCCCGGCACGGGCTCTGAACGGGAAAAAACTCCAGTTGTTCTGCCACACCCACCTCCCGGCCCAATGAATAGAGTAAAGTGAAGACCTTAAGCCGGGGTTACGCAAGGCGTCAATATCAGAAATGTGGGGCTAAGGTTTCACTAATCTTTGCTCCTTATACTCGCGTCATCACAACAATGAAGGGTTTTACTGATGATGCGCCTTTTTAATAAGTTACAGTGTAACGATACCCGGTTTACGCTCGGCTGCGCGCTCTTTTTTACACTTTTGAATGCCCTGTTCATTCATCGTAGCTGGGCCATTATTGCGCCAGCCCGACTGCATGAATATCTCTTCGCGCTCTCGATTCCAGTGGTGCTGTTCTGCGGCTGGGTAATCGTTTTTAGCTTTTTAAACATCCCGCTGATTCGTAAACCGTTGCTGGTGCTACTGACGCTCGGCTGCGCCGCGGCGACCTGGTTCATGTTTACCTACGGGGCGGTTATCGATCAGAACATGATGGTGAACGTCTTCGAGACGAATTCACAGGAAGCGACGGCGTTGATTACCCCGCAGTTGGTGCTATGGCTGACGGTGGCCGGGCTGGTGCCGGCTGTGGTGTTGGCGATGGTTCGCATCCGCCCTGCCCGCTGGTGGCATGTGCTGGTGATGCGTCTGGCGTCGATCCTGGGAAGCTTGTTGATTATTATTTTGATTGCCGCGGTCTTCTATAAGGATTACGCCTCGCTGTTTCGCAATAACAAAAGCATCGTCAAGATGGTCACGCCGGCGAACTACGTGAGTGCGATAGTGAAATACAGCAAAGCGCGCTGGTTTGAAGGCGATCAAACCCTGATTCGGCAGGGAGAAGATGCCCATAAAGGGCCGGTTTTGCTGGCTCAGCATAAAAAAACCGTGCTGGTGCTCGTGCTGGGCGAGGCCTCACGGACAGAAAACTATTCGCTCAATGGCTATGGGCGTGAGACGAATCCGGAACTGAAAAAACAGAACGTGATTAACTTCCCCCAGGCGTCGTCCTGTGGCACAGAAACTGCCGTTTCTGTTCCCTGCATGTTCTCCGGAATGCCGCGCAAGCAGTATGATGCCGATCTCGCCCATCATAAGGAGGGGCTGATGGACGTGCTCGCCCACGCGGGTGTGAATCTGTTGTGGCGCGATAATGACGGAGGCTGTAAAGGGGCCTGCAATCGTGTGCACTTTACCGATATGACCCAGTGGAAGCAGGATCAACTCTGCAAAGACAGTGTCTGCATTGATGACGTTGATCTCTATCGTCTGGATAAAGTTCTGGACGGTCTGAAGCAGGACAGCGTGCTGGTTATTCACCTGATGGGTAGCCACGGCCCGGCCTATCATCGGCGCTATCCGCCGCAGTTCCGTCGTTTTACGCCCACCTGCGATACCAATGAAATTCAGAACTGCGATCATCAGGCGCTGCTTAATACTTACGACAACACCATTCTCTACACCGATAGCGTGGTGAGCAAAACGATTGATGCGCTGAAGGCCCGACAGAACAGCATGAATACGGCGCTGATCTATCTCTCCGACCACGGTGAATCACTGGGAGAGAACGGCCTGTATCTGCACGGTACCCCGTATATGCTGGCACCGTCGCAACAGACCCATATTCCGTTTTTGTTCTGGCTATCGGCGGATTATCAGAAAGGCTTCGGCATTGACGAACAGTGCGTGCGCCAACAGGCGCAGACCGAGGCCGTATCGCAAGATAATCTGTTCTCCACGGTGCTCGGCATGATGAATGTGCAAACCTCGGTGTATCAGCCTCAAAGCGATTTGCTGAACCCCTGTCGACGAACATAACGCTTGCATTAGACCGAACGGTCTACTACATTGAGGCCATGAACAGACACACTGAACACGATACCCGCGAACACCTCCTGGCCACCGGTGAAAAGCTCTGCATGCACAGGGGATTTACCGGCATGGGGCTGAGCGAACTGCTTAAAACCGCCGATGTGCCAAAGGGGTCGTTTTACCACTACTTCCGCTCGAAAGAGGCGTTTGGGGTGGCATTGCTCGAACGGCATTACGCTAATTACCATCAGCGCCTTGCTCAACATTTTACGGGCGGCGCAGGTAATCATCGTGATCGTGTGCTGGCGTATTATCAAGAGACGCTGAACCAGTTTTGTTCGCAGGGCATTATCAGTGGATGCCTTACCGTGAAGCTCTCTGCCGAGGTGTGCGATCTTTCAGAAGATATGCGCACGGCGATGGACAAAGGGGCCAGCGGGGTGATTACCCTCCTCGCTCAGGCGTTGTCTGCGGGGCGTGATGAAAAATCACTGAGCTTTATTGGCGAGCCGTTGACCCAGGCACAAGTGCTCTACTCCTTGTGGCTGGGGGCGAACCTGCAGGCCAAAATATCGCACAGTGCCGTACCGCTTGAGAGCGCACTGGCGCACGTCCAGAACATCATTATCACGCCTGGTGGTTAACAGGCGTTTTTATTTCGCACTTTACTAGACGACCGGTCTACTCAGGAGACGCTATGTCAGCTTCAAAATTGTTTACCCCACTGAAAGTCGGTGCCGTGACCGCGCCAAACCGCGTATTTATGGCCCCGCTGACCCGTCTGCGCAGCATTGAGCCGGGTGATATCCCGACGCCGCTGATGGGCGAATATTATCGCCAGCGCGCCAGCGCAGGTCTGATTATCTCCGAAGCAACGCAGATTTCCGCCCAGGCGAAAGGCTATGCCGGTGCACCGGGTCTGCACAGCCCGGAACAGATTGCCGCGTGGAAAAAAATCACCGCAGGCGTACATGCTGAAGAGGGACGTATTGCCGTTCAGCTGTGGCATACCGGGCGTATTTCGCACAGTAGCATTCAACCTGACGGCCAGGCGCCGGTATCGGCCTCAGCCCTGAACGCCGGCACCCGCACCTCGCTGCGCGACGAACAAGGCCGCGCTATCCGCGTGGATACCACTACGCCGCGCGCGCTGGAACTCGAAGAGATCCCTGGTATTGTGAATGATTTCCGACAGGCGGTGGCAAACGCCCGTGAAGCCGGCTTCGATATGATCGAGCTGCACTCTGCGCACGGATACCTGTTGCACCAGTTCCTCTCCCCGTCTTCTAACCAGCGTACCGATCAGTACGGCGGCAGCGTTGAAAACCGCGCGCGCCTGGTGCTGGAAGTGGTCGATGCTGTGGTAGCTGAAATCGGTGCTGACCGCGTCGGTATTCGCGTATCACCGATTGGCAGCTTCCAGAATGTGGATAACGGCCCGAACGAAGAAGCCGATGCGCTGTACCTGATCGAAGAGCTGGCAAAACGCGACATTGCCTATCTGCACATGTCCGAGCCGGACTGGGCCGGTGGCCAGCCTTACTCTGAAGCATTCCGTGAAAAAGTGCGTGCCCGTTTCCAGGGCGTCATTATCGGTGCGGGTGCGTATACACCTGAGAAAGCGGAAGATCTGATCAACAAAGGTCTGATTGATGCCGTTGCTTTTGGCCGCGATTATATTGCTAACCCGGATCTGGTCGCGCGTTTGAAACATAAAGCCGAACTCAACCCGCAGCGTCCGGAAAGCTTCTATGGCGGCGGTGCTGAAGGTTATACCGATTATCCAACTTTATAAACGGCGCATTGATAGCGGCGACACTTCGCCGCTATACTAAAACATCGTTTCTGTTCAAGATGATAAAAAGCTAAGAGGATACTATGCGCTTACTTCATACCATGCTGCGTGTTGGCGACCTGCAACGTTCCATCGAATTTTACACCAACGTGCTGGGCATGAAACTGCTGCGCACCAGCGAAAACCCGGAGTACAAATACTCCCTCGCCTTTGTCGGTTATGGCGAAGAGAGCGAAGAAGCGGTCATTGAGCTGACCTACAACTGGGGCGTGGACAGCTATGAGCTGGGCACCGCTTACGGTCATATCGCGCTGGAAGTGGACAACGCAGCAGAGGCGTGCGAGCGCATCCGTGCCAACGGCGGTAATGTCACCCGTGAAGCTGGCCCGGTTAAAGGCGGCACCACCGTGATTGCGTTTGTTGAAGATCCAGACGGTTATAAAATTGAACTGATTGAAGCCAAAGACGCCGGTCGCGGTCTGGGCAATTAATCCCCCGGGCGCGCTACGCGCCCGTTGTTTTACTGCATCCCTTCTCAAAATTTGCCATAATGCGCACTGCTTTTTCCCCCTTTTAAGAGACCCAGATGTCCGATATCGCTCAATTTTCCGGTCTGTGTGACCGTTTTCGTGGCTTTTATCCTGTCGTCATTGATGTAGAAACCGCCGGATTTAATGCTAAAACCGATGCGCTGCTTGAGATCGCCGCGATCACGTTGAAAATGGATGAACAGGGCTGGTTGATGCCGGACGAGACGCTGCATTTCCACGTGGAGCCTTTTGAAGGTGCCAATCTGCAGCCAGAGGCGCTGGCCTTTAACGGCATCGACCCGCACAATCCGCTGCGTGGCGCGGTAAGCGAATACGACGCCCTGCACGCCATCTTCAAAATGGTACGCAAGGGGATGAAAGACCAGAACTGTAATCGCGCCATTATGGTCGCCCATAACGCGACCTTCGATCATAGCTTTATGATGGCTGCCGCCGAGCGCTCTTCCCTGAAACGCAACCCGTTCCACCCGTTTGTGACCTTTGACACCGCGGCCCTGAGCGGACTCGCGCTGGGTCAGACGGTGCTGTCTAAAGCCTGTATTACCGCGGGTATTGAATTTGATGGCAGCCAGGCACACTCAGCCCTCTATGATACTGAGCGTACCGCGGAGCTGTTTTGCGAGATCGTCAACCGCTGGAAACGCCTGGGCGGCTGGCCGCTGCCGATAGGCGACAGCGAGGAATAAAAAAAGCGACCGTAAGGTCGCTTTTTTGCATGGCGAGAGACGTTACTCTGCGCCCGGCTCTTCCGATTTGTACTTGGCAGCGGTCTCTTTGATGAGCTGCTGCAGTTCACCGCGCTGATACATCTCGATCAGGATATCGCAGCCGCCAACCAGTTCACCATCAACCCACAGCTGTGGGAAGGTCGGCCAGTTTGCGTATTTCGGCAGCTCGGCGCGAATGTCCGGGTTCTGCAGAATATCAACGTAAGCAAAACGCTCACCACAGGCAGAAAGCGCCTGCACTGCTTGTGCGGAAAAACCACAGCTTGGCAGCTTCGGAGAACCTTTCATGTACAGGAGAATCGGGTTTTCAGCGATTTGCTGCTGAATTTTTTCAATAGTGGTGCTCATGTCTTGCTTCCTTTAACTTCTGTTACGGCAATCGTCTGTCATTGTAGCGTTTCAGAACGACAACGGAAAATAACATTTTCGTCACGTTATCTATTGTATCGCGCTACCGATAAAGCTGCATTCTAAAAGTAACTTAACCCTGTTCTGCCCAGGGTTTTGTTCAGCGAATGTACAATACGCTCTCTTTATGGTGATTTTTTTTGCGCTCGCTAACGAAACGTCGTTTTAGCGGTGAAAGTTTATTAACTTTGTCCCTTTTTATGGATTAGAATCGACGGGCTTTGTAAATCACACGCGGGTATTATTGTTGCCCGGAATTATTAGGGGATTGCCCAGTGGCGCGGATAAATAAAATCTCGATCACGCTCTGTGCTTTGCTGTTTACGACACTGACTTTCACCTCAACGGCGACCGCCTCAGAGCAGGCGCGGACCTCGGCCGTGCAAAAAAAACATCTGGTGAAAGTGACGGAACCCAAGAAAAAGAGCAGCAGCAAAAAAACCACGAAGAAAGAGAGCAGTAAAAAGAGCAGTAGCAAAAAAAACCTCGCAAAAACGCAGACCGCCTCCTCCAGTAAAAAAAGTAAAACCTCTTCCCGCACCGCGCCCAAAACCGCTTCTCGCGTGGTGACTGAAAAATGCACCGTCCGAAAAGGCCATAAAACCCACTGCGTCAAAACCAGCAAGCCCACGACGCTTGCCGAGGCGCATAAAGTGCGGATGCAGAAAGCGCAAAAGACGGCAATGAATAAACTGATGGGCCAGATTGGTAAACCTTATCGCTGGGGTGGCAACTCGCCACGTACCGGTTTCGATTGCAGCGGTCTGGTCTGGTATGCCTATAAAGATCTGGTGAAGTTCCGTATTCCACGTACCGCCAATGAGATGTACCACCTGCGCGATGCCTCGCCGGTCAATCGCGGCGAACTGGAGAGCGGGGACCTGGTCTTCTTCCGCACTCAAGGTCGTGGTACCGCCGATCACGTGGGGGTGTATGTGGGCAATGGGAAGTTTATTCAGTCTCCACGTACGGGTCAGGATATTCAGATCACCTCCCTGAGTGAAGATTACTGGCAACGCCATTATGTGGGTGCCCGCCGCGTCATGACCCCAAAAACCATTCGTTAACGCCCCACCCCGCTGCAACTGCAGCGGGATTTACAACGCTTTAACCCCACTCCGCTATTTGATACCCTAACCCTACACTCAATATGGTTATTGGGTGCGCAACTATAATAAGGAGTGAAGCAATGTCGTTCGAATTACCTGCATTACCATACGAAAAAACGGCGCTGGAACCTCATATTTCGGCAGAAACACTCGAATACCATTACGGTAAACATCATCAGACCTATGTCACGAACCTGAACAATCTCATTGCGGGTACGGCTTTCGAAGGCAAATCCCTGGAAGAGATTATTCGGACTTCCGAAGCGGGCGTTTTCAACAACGCAGCGCAGGTGTGGAATCACACTTTCTACTGGCACTGCCTGGCACCGAATGCGGGCGGAGAACCAACAGGTGAACTGGCGCAGGCGATTGCTGCAAGCTTCGGCAGCTTTGCTGATTTCAAAGCAAAATTTACCGATGCGGCGGTGAAGAACTTTGGCGCAGGCTGGACCTGGCTTGTGAAAGAGGCCGACGGCAAACTGGCCATCGTTTCAACCTCAAACGCCGGCACGCCGCTGACCACCAGCGCAACCCCGTTGATGACCGTGGACGTATGGGAACATGCATATTACATCGACTACCGTAACGCGCGCCCGAACTATCTGGAACACTTCTGGGCGCTGGTAAACTGGGACTTTGTGGCGAAGAATTTCGCTGCATAACGAAAACGCAGAAGGGTCACCCCTTCTGCGCTAGTATCTACTCCGCAACGCAGACCTGTTCAGGCTGACGACGACCCGACAGCAGCACCAGAAGCAAGCCAAAACCGGCTATCACCGCTCCCATCACTGGAACCACGCTGTAGCCCATTCCGCTGGAGATGACCGCACCACCCGCTGCCGCACCAAGCGCATTCCCGAGGTTAAACGCCCCGATATTCACCGAAGAGGACAATCCCGGCGCTTCGCTGGCGACCCGCATCACCCGCATCTGCAGTGGAGGCACCACGGCAAAGGTAGCGGCACCCCATACCACCATGCTGATGGCTGCACCAATTTCACTGCGCGCCAGCCACGGAATGGCAAGCATGATGACAATCAACAGCAGTAAAAAGCCTTTCAGCGTGGCGGTGACCGAGCGATCCGCCAGCTTGCCGCCCAGATAGTTGCCAATGGAAAATCCGACGCCAATCAACACCAGCATGGCGGTGACAAACGCGGGCGTCGCATGGGTAATATCGCGCAACACCGGTGAGATATAGGTATAAAGGGTAAACATTGCCCCGGCACCCAGCACGGTGGTTAACAGCGCGGAAAGCACTTGCGGACGCAGTAACACCGCCAGCTCTTTACGCACCTCCGGACGCTCACCCGCGCTCCCTTTCGGTAAAGAGAAGTAGAGGGCGACCATCGCCACCATGCCTAACCCGGCCGTGGCGAAGAAAGACATACGCCAGCCAATGGTTTCCCCCAGCCAGGTAGCTGCCGGAACGCCGCCGATATTGGCGATGGTGAGACCCATAAACATGGTCGCCACGGCGCTGGCCTGCTTATGTTTAGGTACCACGCTGGCCGCGACCACCGAGCCGAGGCCGAAGAACGCCCCATGATTCAGGCTGGTCAGGATGCGCGAGAGCATCAGGGTGCAGTAATCCGGCGCTACGGCAGATAGCACATTGCCGACGGTGAAAATTGCCATCAGGAAAATAAGTGCGTTGCGGCGTGCGCGGTGCGAGAGGAGAAGCGTCATCAACGGCGCCCCCACCATCACGCCGATGGCGTAAGCACTGATTAGCATCCCCGCCGCCGGGATAGAGACATCTACGCCACGGGCAATGACCGGGAGTAATCCCATGGGAGAGAATTCAGTCGTGCCAATCCCGAAGGCACCTATCGCCAGGGCCAGCAGGGGAAAATTGATTTTCATACGTCAACTCCAGAAACCGTGTCTTGATGCGACACAGAACAGTGAAGGCGAAAGCATGACATCAATCACAAAAAATGAGAAGTTAACAATTGCGCAAAAGATTTTTGCCAGAAGGGTAACAATCAGGAAAGGCAGGAGGGAGGTGATACTCCCCCCAGTCACTCAGTGCAGAATCGCGGTAAAACTTGCCGCAACAATCAGACCCAGAACAATGATGGTTGTTGTCAGCGAAAACTTAAGATCGGTATTCATCAATTTTTCTCCTTATAATCCCCCCACGAAAAGTGAGCCTGCTCATTTTTACACAATTTACGCTAAAAATCTTGCAGGATTTAGTGCGATATCCGTTTTTGCTCTTCCCCTTTTGGTCAAGATCAGACAAAATTCCAGGCTTAATTTATTAGCGTACCGGCCATTGACCCCCTCCTGACGTCCTGTGTCGTTTTCCCGGCGTACCGCAATTCAGATTGCGCAATTAGGGTGAGAGAAGGCAATCGTTTACCTTTCGGTTTTTCAGGAGTTTAGGATATGGTCTGGAGTGACATCTAATGGCAACAATCAAAGACGTAGCGAAACGAGCAAACGTTTCCACTACAACCGTATCACATGTAATTAACAAAACGCGCTTTGTCGCTGAAGAGACGCGTAATGCCGTCTGGGCGGCGATCAAAGAGCTGCACTATTCACCGAGCGCGGTCGCTCGCAGCCTGAAAGTGAATCACACCAAATCTATCGGCTTGTTAGCAACCAGTAGCGAAGCGCCCTACTTTGCCGAGATTATCGAAGCCGTGGAGAAAAACTGCTTCCAGAAGGGCTATACCCTGATTCTTGGCAACGCGTGGAATAACCTGGAAAAGCAGCGGGCCTATTTATCGATGATGGCGCAAAAGCGTGTCGACGGTCTGCTGGTGATGTGTTCAGAGTACCCGGAACCCGTGCTGACGATGCTGGAAGAGTATCGCAATATCCCGATGGTGGTGATGGACTGGGGTGAAGCGAAAGCTGACTTTACCGACTCCGTTATCGATAACGCCTTCGAGGGGGGTTACATGGCGGGGCGTTATCTGATTGAACGCGGACACCGTGAAATCGGCGTTATCCCCGGCCCGCTGGAGCGTAATACCGGCGCCGGACGTCTGGCTGGGTTTATGAAAGCGATGGAAGAGGCGCTGATCACCGTGCCAGAAAACTGGATTGTGCAGGGCGATTTTGAGCCCGAGTCCGGCTATCGTGCCATGCAGCAGATCCTCTCCCAATCTCCGCGCCCGACCGCCGTGTTCTGCGGGGGAGATGTGATGGCGATGGGCGCGCTCTGCGCTGCAGACGAGATGGGACTGCGGGTGCCGCAAGACATTTCGTTGATCGGGTATGATAACGTGCGCAACGCGCGCTTCTTCACCCCGGCTCTGACCACCATCCATCAGCCTAAAGATTTCCTCGGTGAAACCGCGTTTAACATGCTGCTGGATCGCATCGTCAATAAGCGAGAAGAGTCGCAATCAATTGAAGTGCATCCCCGCCTTATTGAACGCCGCTCGGTGGCCGACGGCCCGTTCCGCGATTATCGCCGTTAATCCTCCTGCGGAGCCAGCGCGTCTGGCTCCCGCAACCACTCTCTGTTCATCGTTTCGCTATCCCCAAGATAATCCAGCAGCCAGGCCAGCGCAGGCGACATGTCATTCTGTTGCCATGTCAGGCAGCAGGCCGCATCCGGGAAGGGATTCTCAAGTTGCAACGCCACCCATTTGCCGGCATCGATCCAGGGGCGGGCAAAATGGGCGGGAACCATCCCCACGCAGAGCCCGGCAGAGAGGCAATCGGCAGAGGATGCCCACTCCGGGGCAACGATTCGCCGCTGGTTATCCAGCAGCCAGGTAATGCGTTTGGGTAATGAGCGGGAGGTATCTTCCAGCACCAGCGAGGGCCAGCTGCGCAAGGTATCATCGCTGAGCGGCCCTGGCATCGCCGCCAGCGGATGGTGGCTTGCCACCACGCAGTACCAGCTGAGGGTTCCCATATCGCGAAACGCCCAGCGCCCACCCACGGGGATGGCCTGAGTCGCGCCGATCGCCATCTCTACCCGACCATCGGCCAGCGCATCCCAGACGCCATTGAACACCTCCTGCGAGACGCGCAGCTCCACATCAGAAAAGTGGCGATAAAAATCGAGGATCATCTGGCGGGTACGCTCGGGGCGGACGATATTATCCACGGCGATAGAGAGGTGCCCGCGCCAGCCGTTCGCAATCTGCTGGCACTGCTCGCGGGTGATCTGCATTTTTTTGATAACAGAGCGCCCTTCTTTCAAAAACCATGCCCCTGCCGGGGTCAGTTCCACGTCACGGTGGCGGCGTTCAAACAGCGGCACCGCCAGCCACTCCTCCAGCTGGCGCACCGTATAGCTGATGGCAGAAGGCACGCGATGCAGCTCTTGCGCTGCGCCGCTAAAGCTGCCGTTACGAGCTACCGCATCTACGACTTCAAGGGAATATTCTGACCACATTTTCTGCCTGCAAATTTTTTGAATGCAACCGCCAAATATTAACGTTTCACAAGCGGTATTGCACTCTCTACACTCAGCGGCTGCCACACCTGCATACAAAATGGGGAATACCATCGTGACACCCGGGAAAGGATTTTTAGTCTGGCTTGGCGGCTTAAGCGTGCTGGGCTTTCTTGCAACCGATATGTACCTGCCCGCTTTTGCGGCGATGCAGGAAGATTTACAAACACCAGCTGCTGCCATCAGCGCCAGCCTGAGCGTGTTCCTGGCCGGCTTCGCCTTTGCGCAGTTGCTCTGGGGGCCGCTCTCCGATCGCTTTGGTCGTAAACCAATCTTGCTGACCGGTTTAGCGATTTTCGCTGTCGGCTGCCTCGGCATGCTATGGGTGCGCGATGCGACCTGGCTGCTGGTATTACGATTCGTGCAGGCCGTGGGCGTATGTGCTGCGGCGGTCACCTGGCAGGCGCTGGTGACAGACTACTATCCGGCGTCCCGTACCAACCGTATATTTGCCACCATTATGCCGCTGGTCGGGCTCTCCCCTGCTCTCGCCCCGCTGCTGGGCAGCTGGCTACTGGCTCACTTTGACTGGCAAGCCATCTTTGCCGTCTTGTTCGCGATTACGCTGTTGTTGATGCTTCCGGCCTTCACCCTTAAACGCCGTAGCGTGCAGCATGTTAGCGCCGCCGCACCCGTCACCTTCACCACGCTCCTGCGCACCCGCGCGTATCGTGGCAACGTGCTGATTTATGCCGCCTGCTCCGCCAGCTTCTTCGCCTGGCTGACCGGTTCGCCGTTTATTCTCAACGAAATGGGTTACAGCCCGGCCGTAATTGGCCTGAGCTATGTGCCGCAGACTATCGCCTTTCTGGTTGGCGGCTATGGTTGCCGCGCAGCCCTGCAAAAATGGCACGGGCATCAGATGCTGCCATGGCTGCTGGTGTTGTATGCCCTGAGCGTGGTTGCTACCTGGGCTGTCGGTTTTATCCCCGGCGCGAACCTCGTGGAGTTGCTGATCCCGTTCTGTCTGATGGCGGTGGCTAACGGCGCGATCTACCCGATTGTGGTAGCGCAGGCGTTGCGTCCCTTCCCACAGGCCACCGGGAGCGCGGCGGCGCTGCAAAATACATTGCAGCTGGGGCTCTGTTTCCTGGCGAGCCTGCTTGTCTCCTGGCTTATTGCGACACCGCTGCTGACGACCACCAGCGTGATGCTGGCCACCGTGGCGCTGGCGGGGCTGGGCTATCGGATGCAGTATGTAAAAGCATCAGAGCAGCACGAAGCGCTGCAGCCAGAATCCTCAAAGGCATAGTGCCGCCAGACATTATGTTAAAAATCAGTTATTAGCCTGCTAACAACTTTCTGTTGAAGGAGGCTTTTTTCAGGCCTATACTGAGTTCGCGGTCTAATAATAACGATACTTATTATGTAGTAACGGGAGCCGGAGAGCTCCCGTTTCACCATGGAAGGCCTTTCGGCAAGGGTCACCTCCCTTCCTCTGTTCTACGTCGGATACTAGCCTCGCGGGAAAGCCGTGAGATTTCTCACAAACCAAAAGAGCGTCTACGCTGTTTAAAGGTTCTGATCACAGCGAGTGATGGAGAAGCTATGAGTTCATCGTGTATAGAAGAAGTCACCATCCGGGACGACAACTGGTTCCGGATCGTCAATGAAATGCTAAGCCGCGCGGGCATCGCGATTAACGGCACGGCCCCCTCTGATATTCAGGTCAAACACCCGGACTTTTTCAAACGTGTCATGCGGGAAGGTTCGCTGGGTCTTGGCGAGAGTTATATGGACGGCTGGTGGGAGTGCGAACGGCTGGATATCTTTTTCACTCGCGTTCTCCGCGCCGGACTGGAAAATCAGTTACCCAGTCATCTGAAAGATACGCTGCGCATTGCCACTGCCCGCCTGCTCAACCTTCAAAGCAAAAAACGCGCCTGGATCGTCGGAAAGGAACATTACGACCTCGGAAACGATCTCTTTACCCGCATGCTTGACCCCTTTATGCAGTATTCCTGCGGTTACTGGAAAGAGGCAGACTCTCTTGAACAAGCCCAGCAGGATAAACTGCAGCTTATTTGCCAGAAATTGCAGCTGGAGCCCGGCATGAGGGTGCTGGATATCGGTTGCGGCTGGGGTGGGCTGGCCCAGTATATGGCGCAGCACTATGGCGTGAGCGTCGTCGGGGTGACTATCTCTGCTGAGCAGCAAAAAATGGCACAGGCGCGGTGTGAGGGGCTGGATGTCACGATTTTACTGCAGGATTACCGTGAACTGCGCGATCAGTTTGACCGCATCGTTTCGGTAGGGATGTTCGAGCACGTGGGGCCCAAGAACTACCGCACCTATTTTGAAGTGGTCGATCGTAACCTTAAACCTGACGGGTTATTTCTGCTGCATACCATCGGCTCGAAAAAAACGGACCTGAAGGTGGATCCCTGGATCAACAAATACATCTTTCCGAATGGCTGTTTACCCTCTGTACGCCAGATTGCTACTGCCAGCGAACCGCACTTCGTGATGGAAGACTGGCATAATTTCGGCGCAGATTACGATACCACGCTAATGGCATGGTATTCGCGTTTCCTCGCCAGCTGGCCGGAAATTGCGGACAACTATTCAGAACGGTTTAAACGGATGTTCAGCTATTATCTGAATGCCTGTGCAGGGGCTTTTCGCGCGCGTGATATTCAGCTGTGGCAGGTGGTCTTTAGCCGCGGCGTTGAACACGGCCTGCGGGTCGCCCGTTAAAAAATACCCCGGCTTGCCGGGGTATTTTTTTATGCTTCATCAACAGCCTGTTTTATGGCTGCCTCTTTTGCCGCCAGGACGCGCTCTACGGTGTCAACCACCGCCTGGGTTTGCGGATCGATTTCAATATTGACACGATGGCCCAGTTTTTTATTCGCAAGCGTGGTGCGTTGCAAAGTTTCCGGGATTAAGTGCACGCAGAAGCGGGTTGGGGTCACTTCACCCACGGTCAGGCTAATACCATCTACGCCGATAAAGCCTTTATAGAGGATGTACTTCATCAGCGTCGGGTCCTGTACCTTGAACCAGATCTGACGATTGTTTTCAGAGGTAAGGATCTTAGAAATCTCGGCGGTAGTCATAATATGGCCAGACATCAGGTGGCCGCCAATCTCGTCGCTGAATTTCGCAGCGCGCTCGACGTTCACCCAGTCGCCTTCCACCAGCTCACCCAGGTTGGTAATGCGCAGCGTCTCTTTCATCAGGTCAAAGCTGATCAGATTGCCGTTGATCTCAGTTACCGTCAGACAGCAACCGTTGTGTGCAACCGATGCCCCCGTCTCCAGCCCGTCAAGCATGGTGTCGGGCAGCGCCACGACGTGGGTACGGAAGTTCGGTTTTTCATCGATAGACACCAGTTTTGCGGTGCCCTGCACAATACCAGTAAACATGCGTACAACTCCTCCAGGATCGGTACGGTGATTCCACCGTTAATCGCATCACAATAACAGTTGGAAATAGAGGTTGCCAGCACCCTGCCCTATCTGACGTTTTTTTCACTAGATAAATGGCTAAACCCCGCTACAATAGCTGAAATTCCCTCTATTTCTTCTTCTTGCTGCCAGTTACGGCGGCTTTTTTAGTCTCTCAAATAACAACAATATCAAAGGTGTTCACGTGCAGAAGTACATGAGTGAAGCGCGTCAGTTATTAGCCCTGGCGATCCCGGTGATACTCGCGCAAATTGCCCAGACCTCGATGGGTTTTGTCGATACAGTGATGGCGGGAGGCTACAGCGCCACCGATATGGCCGCCGTCGCCATCGGCACCTCTATCTGGCTGCCGGCCATTTTATTTGGTCACGGCCTGCTATTGGCATTAACGCCGGTCATCGCCCAGTTAAATGGATCCGGACGCCGGGACCGCATCGCGCATCAGGTACGTCAGGGGTTCTGGCTGGCGGGCTTTGTCTCGCTCTTGATCATGGTGGTACTGTGGAACGCGGGGTATATCATTCATGCGATGCGCAATATCGACCCGGCCCTGGCAGATAAAGCGGTGGGCTATTTGCGGGCTCTGCTCTGGGGAACACCCGGCTATCTCTTCTTCCAGGTGGCTCGTAACCAGTGTGAAGGGCTGGCAAAAACCAAACCGGGCATGGTGATGGGCTTTATCGGGTTGTTGGTGAACATTCCGGTGAACTACGTCTTTATTTATGGCCATTTTGGTATGCCTGAACTTGGCGGTGTGGGCTGTGGCGTCGCCACCGCGGCGGTCTACTGGGTGATGTTCTTCAGCATGATTTCCTACGTGAAGCGTGCCCGTTCGATGCGTGATATTCGCCATGAAGTGCCGTTTAGCAAGCCGGATAAAGCCATCATGATTCGCCTGATACAACTGGGCCTGCCTATCGCACTGGCGCTCTTTTTCGAAGTGACGCTGTTCGCGGTTGTCGCCCTGCTGGTTTCGCCGCTCGGGATCGTGGACGTGGCTGGTCACCAGATTGCGCTGAACTTCAGTTCATTGATGTTCGTGATGCCGCTGTCGCTGGCCGCGGCGGTGACTATCCGGGTGGGCTTCCGTCTTGGCCAGGGATCCACGCTGGAGGCGCAAACGGCGGCGCGTACCGGCATTGGCGTGGGCGTATGTATGGCGGTTTTCACCGCCCTTTTCACCATTACCCTGCGCGAGCAGATTGCCCTGCTTTATAACGATAACCCGGAGGTTATCACCCTGGCCTCACATCTGATGCTGCTGGCAGCGATTTATCAGATCTCGGACTCTATTCAGGTGATAGGCAGCGGTGTGCTGCGGGGTTATAAAGATACGCGTTCTATTTTCTTTATTACCTTTATTGCCTACTGGGTTTTGGGCTTGCCGACCGGCTACATTCTCGCGCTCACCGATCTGGTGGTGGATCGGATGGGGCCTGCCGGATTCTGGATGGGCTTTATCATCGGGTTAACCTCAGCGGCCATTATGATGATGCTGCGAATGCGTCACCTGCAGCGCCAACCGTCCCAGGTGATTTTACAGCGCGCCGCCCGCTAAGTGCACAGAAGCCGCCTGCGGGCGGCTACTTTCTCTTCATTTTGCGCGGGAATGAAGCAATCGCGTGAAATCCGAAAGAAATTTGCAGTTTACCTCTTGCCACCTCCCGCCTCTGCCGCTAATATTCGACCCCGTTGTCACACACAACAATGCGTTCATAGCTCAGTTGGTTAGAGCACCACCTTGACATGGTGGGGGTCGTTGGTTCGAGTCCAATTGAACGCACCATCTCTTCAGTGCGTCCGTAGCTCAGTTGGTTAGAGCACCACCTTGACATGGTGGGGGTCGGTGGTTCGAGTCCACTCGGACGCACCATTCTGTTTTATCTCGTTCATTCCCAGCTTTTTACCTTAAACCTTGTAATGTCTTTAGCTTATCCTGTAGCGAAGGGTTAACCTGCTCTCCCCTGCCCGTTTTGCTGATTAGCTACCCCCCCCAACGGTTGCGACGACAATCTTGCCTCCCCCAAAGCGTTGTCACACTCAGGCCAGGCGTTCAATGGCGTCGAAAAAACAGGCCTCCGTCATGATCACATTCTCACATTCGCTCTCTGGCTGACACATTCATCCCCTGTGCTGAACGGCTATTATGGCTTTGCCTGTTTCAGCAGGCCGTAACGAGCATTAAGTTGTTGCAGATGCTGCTCCGTCAGGCTCTGCTGCGCCGCAGGCCACGGTTCGCCTTCGGGTAAGACAGAGAGCTGGCGCAGCTGTTCTTCTGCCGGAATGGCGCGGTTAAACGACTGCATAATGGCAAACACCTGCGTTTTAAGTTCGCTGACGGTCATATACTTGCCGCGCTTTTCATCCAGTGCATTGAGCTGGTTCGCCAGGTTCTGTAGCCCCGTCATCCCCTGATACCAGCCGTTCAGGCCGGTCGTGGGTAACGCCTGTGCCGCAACCTGCTGCTGCCACTGCGTCGCCAGCGGTTTTGCCTGCTCAGGCCACAGCGTCAGCGCCTGCTGCACCAGCTGTCGGCTATAGCTGAAGGCCCAGTCCGGCTCTAATTGCCCCAGCCTTGCTAATTGCTGCTTCGTCTGGCTAATCCCCCTTTCCGGCAACAGCAAGCTCTGCGGCAACGTCTTCAACTGCGCCGGAGCAAGCGCGACGGGCAAGGGTGCCAGCGAGGCGGCAAGCTGCGCCTGTAGAGGATCCGGCTGGCGCATCGCCTGCCATCCGCCTACGGTGCCGCCTGCCATGACCAGCATGGTCAGCATTCCGGCGATAAATGGCCTCCACCACTTTGCGGCTTGTGAGGAGGCGCGCGCATACTCGATATGAGGTTGCGGCTCCGGCTGTACGACGTAGACCCTTTTCACAGGATCTGTTGGTTTACTGTCGCGAGCGGGGGGCTCTACGTCACCCGGCTCGGCAACGGGAGAGGGGTAAACCGCCCCGGTCGCACCATCGCTCTTTTCCAGCCGTATCACCGCGTTATGCAGTAACGTGCGCAGCGCAGTCAGATGACCGCCATGATTTAATTCCCGGCGCAGCAATACCTCTTCCAGCGCTTTCAGATGCGATTCGACCTGGTACATTTGACTGAGGTCGGTGTATGTCAGGGTCAGGGTGCGCATCCCCTGTTGAAGTCGTTTACTGAGCGTGCTGAGGACTTCCACTCGCGCATTAGCAGGATGCGGCCAGAGGTGCTCCCACTGCCAGGAGACCAGCGCCATCAGAACCGTTAACCCCTCGTTCATGCCGGACAACCCGGCATTATGCGTACGGGCAAGCGTATACCAGGCGGCGGTCTGCAACTCGACACCATTATGCTCAAACAGCGAAAGGCAGCGTTTCTCGATATAAATCCAGTCGACATCCGGGCGCGCCGGATGGGTCAGTTTGTTGATTTCATCGCGCAGGGCAACATAATCCGCAAGCGTGCGCGGATCGCCACCGGTTTTGAGGTGGCGTTCAGGAAAGGTTGGCATAGTCATTTCCGACAGAAAGAGCGTTAAATTGCGGCGCGAGCGTTCAGGTACTGCTGCTGTTTAAGATGGCGGATTAAGACCCTGCCTTCCGGCATAAACTCGGTACCGTAGCGCACCAGTCCGATGCCCTTTAGTTCCGCATCAATGGCGTAGCGCAGCTCGCCAGGCTGCCGCTGATCCAGCATCACTACGGTGATTTTGCTCAGGCGCGGCTCGTATTTCAGCAGCACGGCGGAGAGCGTCGCGATCAGCTGGTGCGCGGTGCCGGGCATCCCCTGGAGGATTTTGGTCATATCCGGCAGGCCGTAGTCCGGCAGATGTGCCAGCGTCCCGGCGCGGCAATTGAGAATGCGCTGCATGTTGTCCAGCACCGACAGGATGAGTTGGTTCTCCTCGCCGACGCTGTCCAGGTCGAGGCCGCCGACGAAGTTGCCGAAAAGCGTTTCATACAGAGACGGACGTGGCATTTCAGTCCTCCTTAAGCGGTTGCAGGGTCAGGCGGTTATTGCTGGCTTCAATAATGCGGGGTTTATCCGGGTCGAGGTCGTCGCGGGTGAGGACCAGACGCCATGTATCGTTCGCCTGGTCCGGCGACATAAACATCCCCGCCACCGCGACGAACTGTGCCGCCTCTTCCAGCGGCATGTCCAGCGTTACGGATTCTCCCGGACGAAGACGGATATCTTTTTCGGCCACCAGGTCAACTTTAATGGCCTGGCTGTCATCGGCAAACAGCGACGGATAATCGGTGCTGTCGAATGCCTTGCGGTCTTTCAGCTGGTAAATGCGTACGACCGTCGCCAGCGACGCCCCTTTCGCGTTGTTATTTACCCCCGAGCGCGCCTGAATATCCAGATGCAGGGTTTTAACCTGTTTGTAAAAAATGGAGCGGGTCATTGCGACCGTCCCGTCTTTTACCGTTTGCGTCAGCCCGCAGCCGGTTAAGGCCGTGGCGAGTGTTAATGCCAGCAGCGTCGCAGTGGTATTACCAGCGGTAATCGCCATCTTCATCGCTCTCCCTTCGGTGAATATTTTCCTGAACGCGCTGATAACGGCCCAGGTGAATGGTGATAACGTCATTGTTGTTTTGCTGCGCATTGAGCGGCCGCAGTACCGCCGTCCGTCCGAGCTGCCCCCTCTGGTCGTCATGGCACGCCAGACGGGCATCCGGCAGCAGATGCCGCGCCACGCACAGCTGCATCCGCACGTCCAGATGTGATCCCAGATAGACATGCAGCAGCGCCATCAGATCGCCGTGCAACTCCCCGCCGGGTAGCCAGCCGCGCACCTCGTCGGGGTTATCTGAGGTCAATTGCAACAGCACCTGACCATTCACGTCCGTCCCGTGCGTGCCCATGACAGGACGAAGCCGCAGGCCAATCGGTCGCTGCGTACTCATGGTGAGCGGATGCTTCAACTCGATGCGGCAACGGTCGTGGGGATACACCGTCGCTCGGGTATCCGGTGCCAGGAGTTGAACCAGCGCAGCGATCCCCTCCGCCGTGCGCCCCGGTAGCAACATGACCGGCATCAGCGCCAGAAAGCGCGACAGCGGCGTGGCGGTATTGTCCGCACAACCGGGTATCCCCAGCCCCGCCAGCCCAAGCAGATACTGCGAGGTATTGTCAGTGCCGCCCGCCTCAAAAGTCGCCGGATAAGAATACTTACGCCAGATACGGTAATACTGGGCGATCAGCCGATGGTTGAAGATATCGAGAAAATCGCGTGTGGCTTCAACTCCCTCCCGCCGCTGGGCGATATCGTCGATATAGTGCGTCGGCAGCGGCGATTCGACGCCGTACAGGCCCATAAAGGTGATATTGACCGATGGCGGCAGATGCGTATGTTCAGGTTCCGGCTCCGTCAGTCCCCTGATTTCACTGGCCGGGAACCCCATCCCCGGATGCGGGCGGAAACGGACAGGCTCCTGACGTGGCTGCCAGTCGCTGCCAGGCACCGGCGCATCCGGTTGACTCTGTTCAAGCAACCGGCAGAAGCGGTAAAAATTCATGTACGGCAGTTGGGGCCGTACCCTTTCCATCATCCGGGCAGGCGCGGACTGTGATTCTCTTTCCACCGGATACACTTCCCTTCAGGCTGAACACTCAGCGTGAGCTGGTTAAACTGGTTCATGTCGGCGTACAGGGCAAAAAAGCGGTTGAGCATTTCACCAAACAGGTGGATGTCGCCTTCACCCGTAAAGCCGTTGCTGTCGAGCGTCACTTCCACGTCCAGACCCCGCAGCAGAAACCCCTCTTCGAAACGCTGAATACGGTGGTGCCTGACGTCCAGAATGGCGTCCAGGCGACGGTTGTTTAACTCATCGTCCCGCCAGTTATAGAGCGACAGCGTGCCGCGCAGCACATCCGCGCTGCTCATCATATTCAGAAAGCGGGTTCCCAGATGGCTCATCACCCGCCAGTGGAAACGATCTTCCGCAGGAGGGTAGGCCGGGAGCGTCGGCTTACACAGGTTGCGCACGATTAGCGGCGTTTCGGAGACCTGTTCACAGCGGTCAAGCAGCGTGCTTTGCAGCGCCCGGCGCGGCAGCTGGCCGTTGGTGCCGGTGATACGCAACGACACGGTTTCCCGGGCTATTTCCCGGTCAGCCTCCCACTGCTGGCCGCCGAGGATCAGCCAGGTATCGTGCATGCCGTTCACGCCCCGCTTCACGCGAGTGTGGAAATAGCGTTCCGGCGCGTGGCGGCGCATCATCCCGCCCTGATGACGGAAGCTGGTGAACGGCACATAGCGCGCATCCCCGGTACGCCCGGAGCCGGTAACGCTGTCAACGGAGTAAATCTCGGTGTGCCCGTCCTGCAGGCGCTTCGGACGCAGCAGATACTCGCTTTCCAGCCCGCTGATAGTCAGCGGATCGGCCTCAAGCATGAACAGGTTAATCACCGGAACGCAGTGCAGGCGCAGGGTGTCGCGGGTCACCGGCAAATCGCTCTGCCAGACCTGGCTGAACACCACTTCGATATCAACATGTTCTGTCCCCGACGGCAGTGTGATGTTTTCCAGGCCGTTAAGGTGCACGAACATAAATTTTTCACGGAACGTGAAATACTCCAGCAGCAGCTGATACCCGCTAAACGCACTGCCCGCTTTAGGCCACAGGCCGTCTTCATCGCCAAAGCCGCCTGGCGAGAAGTAACCGTCGAGCGCGATGCGATCCGTCTGCCCCGGCAAACGCAGGTAAAGGCTGGCCTGGCGTTTGGTCAGCCACAGGTGCAGGGCGCTGCCCGTCACGACCTCTTCCCCGAGATACAACGGCAGTCGGCGCAGATCGACCTGCGACCAGTCGGCCTGGCCGCTGCAAGTGAAGCGTAACCGCAGGACTGAACGTCCGTCCGGCTCTGTGGTCATCACCACGTCTGACACCACCAGCGGGTTGAGCCTAAGATCACGGGTGGTGCGGTAGCGGCAAACGGTATTTTTCTGCCCCACCGGGCGGGACGAGATTTCCAGCCCGGCGGGAATGACTTCGCTCATCTTCATCGCCGCAACGTCCGGGCTGAACGCCACAATCGACAGCGACGGAATGGTGCGCATGTAGTGTGGCCACAGCATGCTGACCAGCCCTTCCGTCAGCTCCGGCAGGTCGTCATCAATTTTCTCGCGCAGACGGCCCATCGAGAAGGCAAACCCTTCAAACAGGCGCTCGACGTACGGGTCTGGCGTACCGGCCTTATCAAGATCCAGCATCGCCGCCCGGTCCGGGTGGGTTTGCGCGAACTCCTTTGCCGCCTCGCGCAAGTAGCGCATTTCGGCGTCAAAATAACGCAGGGTTAAATCTTCCATAGATTCCAGATCGTTAACGTCCAGTAGGAGGGTTGGTGATTAGCCCTAACACGCGAATACTAATTGGGAAAAAAACGATATCAGCAGCCGCGGCGAAAGGCGTGAGAACGACATTTGTCACTAAATTAACAGGATGGAATTCTGTAGAATCATTATCGACATAAAATTCGACCTTATGGGGTTTATCCAGTAGCGTCATATCATTGAACAAGCTGTTATTTTTCTCACGAGGAAGTATTACCCCAGCTAAAGATATACGTTTGACATAGTCTTCACCTTTACGCTGAAAACCAACCTGCTTTAACGTTTCGACATCGTGGTCTGTAATTGTTTTAATTTGTTGATTTACGAATACAAAGTGTTCATCGGAGAAACTTAATATTGCACCATCATTATCTGGTTTTTTAAGCTCAAGCCTTAGAGCGTCTTTTTTTTCGAAGCCCAAGACTAAAGGGTATTGAGTCGATATTTTATCTAGCGCCAGAAGCTCATTAGCCCCAGTAGTAAGAATATAAATATTTTGCTTTCCCAGAAATGCAACACCATTTTCAGGAATAGACACTTTTATTGAAGATGTGCCTTGCAAGGCCGTAACTGAAAGGTTTTTATATTGAAAAGCCGCCGTTACATTGTCCTCAATAACCGTTTTATATCCATATCGATGCTCAACGACTTCGTTACCGCTCCAAAGCAGAGCTGTACATCCTGACGCTAAAAATACGAAAGACAACATGACGGTTTTTACGAAACGCATATGTTTCTATTTCCTTATAGAATAAATAATATGGTGAGAAAGTAATCAGCCGCACAGTACTGCGGCTTTTACCGGATCAATTGCAACCAGCCCTGCCAGCAGCAACTCCATTTCCGGATTCAGACGCGCCTTATCCGCCTCGCTACGTCCTGCTTTCATGCGCAGCAGTTGCAGGCGGCGGGCTTTTACTTCAAACAGAAGCCCGGGTTCCCACTGGGTGAGCGTGACGGCTGTCGCCCCGTCGTCCAGCTCACCCAAAAGGTGCAGCGCCAGCTCATTTTTGCCCGTCTGCTCGGCGACTCTCGCCTTCAACAGACGCAGCAGCCAGCGGTTGCGCCTTGAGGTGATGCCAGGGCGATTTTGCAGCCACGCCAGCGCAGCCTCCGTCCCTCGCTATCGGCAAAGGCTAAGGCTTCTGTCTCAAGCTGCAGAATGTCCTCATCGCCCACCGCGGGAGAAGCCCCGAGCGTGTGTGCCTCAGACCAGCCTGTCGTACTCTCCTGCACTTGCTGTTGGATCCAGCTAAGCGTCACGTCGTCGGCAAAGGGCGTACCGTCGTTAAAGGCCAGCGTCTCCATTCCCGTCAGACGTGAGAGAAACCCTTTCAAGTCAGCCTGGATAATAGCCGCCTCGTGTTCACGGCCTGATTTGACCAGCGCCTGATGCAGATACCACTGCACATCCAGCCACAGATGGTTGGCCCCGCGTGACAGCAGGCTGTCCGCCTCCTCCATCAGCTCCCGCCAGCTCTGCTGCAGATACAGGCGTTTCAGAAGCGCCCGCTGGTCAGGTTTCGGCGGCTCAATGCGGGTTCTGCCGTCCGCCAGGAGAGGCGGTAGCTCGTGAAGCGTGTCGTGGCGAAGGTTTTTTATTAAACGGTGGGCGGACAGCCAGCCTTCCGGCTGGTTTCTCAGGTAATCAGCCAGCACTCGCGCCTGCGCCAGCAGCTCCTGCCCTGACGCGATTCCGCCCAGCGAGGGCACGTTCGCGTCCGTCATGGATGTATGACCGGTATCGCTAACGTTTTGCGGCACAACGGCCTCCGGGCCGCCGGATTTTTGCAGACGCGTTTCCAGCGCGGTGTAAAGCCCAGCCGGTAAAACGATTTCTCCTGCCTGCTCCAGCAGTAACAGCGCACCGGCACTACGCAGGGTATCGGCATTGTTGACTTCCGGGTAACGTGCGAGGCTGTCGAGCATTCTGGCGCTGGCAAGCCATTCGAACGCCCCCAGGCGACTGCGCTCGCGCTGCGGATGCAGTTGTACGCCATAACGCAGCACTAATGCTGCCATCAGCTCAAGACCGTCTGCCAGGCCCGCCTCACCATCGCGATGCAGGCGCGCCCAGGCATAATAAGAGACCACGCGAATATCTTTGGTTGTGGTGGTCAGCAGTTTTTCGGCAAGCTGACAGACCCGATCCGTGTCTGCGCCGGAGAGTTTGTTTACCTCCTCCCGCATCTGCTGAAAATCATCATCGTAGCCCGGGTCTTCCCCGACTGGATTTTCAGCTGATACCGGTTGCAGCCAGTTTTCCCATAGCGACAGACGCTGTTGCGTCCGCGCAGCCACGTCATCCTCATTGGCCTGGCAGGCGCTAATCAATGTCTCAACGGTCGCCATCAGTACGTCTCCTCTGTATTATCTTCGTCCTCTGTCGGGTAGGCCATTGCAGGTGCGCTGACGCTGAATATGGCCTCCGGCAGGCTAAAATTACGTAATTTCAACAGAGCCAGCGGCCCTTCTCCCGCTTCGGTGCGCAGGGTATAGTTCAGCGGCCTGCCATCCTGAGCCTGCCAGCTCAGACTCCAGCTACTGCCCGTTCCCGGGTAGGCGCTGACCGTGGCTTTGTCCAGGAGCCGTATCCAGCCCCATGCGCCGGACATATCGGCGTACTGCCGCGTTCCGGCCTGGGTACTGATCCAGCTCAGGGCCGCGCCCGGGGCTTCCGTATCCGCAGGCCAGGTGAATCGCTTCCAGGCGGGCATCTGGTTCATATAACTCAGCTTTTGGCTATCAATCACCAGCGTGGTTTGCATAACGCCATCAGCCGTGCCGGGGCGGATCTCAAAAGAAAGCCCGGCCTCGCCGTTGGTAAACACCACATCGGAGAGGTGGCTCAGGGTATCGACCGCGCGAATGAAGGCCGGATTAAAGGTTAACCCCTGAGCGTTTATGCTGTCCGGCACCCAGTGACTTCCTTCTTTATGCAGTACGCCGTTTAGCCGGGTCTGCAGAAACTGCGTAATGCGTCCGGAATCGGCATTGAGGTATTTGGCCAGCAGCGGCAGGGATACCTCGCTGCTGACATCCTTAAACGGATACCTGCCGCCAAACGCCGTGTTCCAGTCCGCGACCACCGCGCTTTGCCACTGGGCATTGAGGCTTTCCGCTGCCGGGGTCAGCACCTGCTGCCAGGCCTGTTCCATGGGGCGAACGAATACCGTCTGCCCGAAGCCGCTCCACTCCTGGCCCAGTCCCGCCGCCACCAGGCTGCCGTAGTCACGGGTTTCAGTTAAATCCACCGCCTTTCCCTGGAACACCGTCTGAGCCAGCGACTGGGTCATCGCCTGCGGATCGGTGGCATTGGTCACCTGCTGTAGGCGCAGGCGCACCTGAGTCACGCGAGTCAGGAAGGTTTGCAGGCTGAGGTCCGCATTGCCCGTCCCTTTCGTCTGACTGCCCATCAGCGCCAGTACCGGCCCAAAGGTTGCATCGAGCGGGCCATGAGCACCGACCTGCTGGTCGATGGCGGGTTGCTCATCGCGGTTAAACAGGTTTTTCGCCGATTTGACCAGCGAATCGGATATTGCCTCCCCGGTCTGCCCGGTGCGTCCCTGTACGCTCAGGGTGTTCATCAGGGCTACCAGCGGCGACTGACGCACATCGGCCATCAGGGTCAACTGGTCAATAGCGTCCGACAGTGTGGCTGCCGGCTGGAGTCGCAGGCTATTGAGGAAGTCGAGCCAGACGCCGCCAAAATCAGCAAAGTAGCGTTCCGTCAGGCGCGCTTTCAGCGCGTCCGGGGAGGCCTGCTGTGTGGCTGGCTGTTTAGTGTCGCTCAGTACCCAGTCCATTTCATCGCGACGCTCCCTGACGACCTTTTCAATGGCGGGCTGCACCGCCTGCTCCCACGCCTGGCGGGTGAACATCCCCGGCACCACTTCACCGGTCGTGAACAGGCGCGACGCATCCGTATCGCCGGTCATGTCCGACAGGCGCATGTCGGCATACTGGTTTGCCACCTGCGCGAGCATCTTCTGGTACAGCGTGGATTCGCTGTTACGCATCCCCATCTGGCGGATCAGCAGCGTCCGTGCCTGGCTAATCAGCCCTTCATCAGGATGCAATCGCCACTGCGGGTGGGTCACCAGATTGGCGCCGTAGAACCGAAGCAGCGAAGTGCCGCTTCCCTGCCAGATGCCGTCTTTCACACCCGAACGCTGCGGCCAGTCCTGCATCAGCATGCCGGAGAACCAGGCGGCGTCCATTCGCTCCGGTCGGGCCAGCATCAGGTACAGTTTCAACTGGTCGTAAGCGGTTTTGGTCATCTTCTCGCGTAGAGGGCTGTCCGGCGGAAGCTGCACGAAGGCGCTCAGCTGTTTCTGAAGATGGGTAGTCGCCGCATCGCGCAGCAGCGGTATCGCATTTTCGCCGTAGCGCGGCAGCAAGGCCGCCAGCAGATCATCATTCTGGCTAAGGCCGCCGCGGGCGTACCACGGCGCACCGTGTTCCGCGCGATACTGAAGGCGGGAAAGGGTTTTCTGCAGTTCCGAAAGTGCCTGCAGACGCGCAGCCAGCGGCTTATTGTCTGCGGAGGCCTGATGAACTTGCTCCTGTGCGGACGCTACCAGACTGCGGTTGGCGGTGAAGGAGACCATCATCGAAATGCTCAACAACAGCATAAGGATGGGGGCCACTGCCAACAGTCCTTTTCTCCGTGATAATCCCTTTTTATGTACTTTTAACCCGGCGGGCAAGGTTACGAGAGAGTCCAGCAACACATCCCAGCGTTCATCTTTACCCCAGTGATGTTTTACACGACGGGCTACATCCGGGGATGATGGACTGAACAGAAGCCCAGCCAGGGACAACGAATGGTACGGATTCAGAAGTGCAGACAAAGGAGCGCTTATTTTTTCTGCGGATACTGAAAGTAACCATTTTAGATCCAACAAAAATGTGAATTCCGGGTTAAGACAAATTTGCTGTATACCAGGGAGCGTCAGTTGTCCGGCCAGATGCTGTAACTGTGTATCAATATCAGCGGGTTTCGCACATTCCGGCAACAGGCAGCCCCCCACTGGCTGGGTCGTTTTACCCTTATGCCAACGCCCTGGATGCACAGACCAGATATACAATGGTAACCGCCAGCCTGTATGCTCATACCGGGTAACAAGACGATTCGAAATGCTGTCCATTTCATCTGACGATAATGTGGCGTCATTTACCGGCTCGTTCAGTATTGCAAACTTATCAAATATGGATGTCACCCAAACCAACGCATCCACCGGGCAAGAACATAATGTGCGTACAGCCTTGAACCAGTCGCTGTCTGGCGAAATGTTAATATCTCCCCCCCACAGCAATACTGTTCCCTGATCTTCCAGCCAATACTGGCTACTCAGACCTGGTGCAAGATGTTCCACATCAGTAACGCTGCCTGCCAACATCAGGATGGTGACCTTTCGCCGCCAGAAAAGCCCATACTTATCGCGAAGCACCTGCTTCAATGTGGTCAGTGTCGCTACATGTGTCGTTTTTTGTCCCAGCGGAGATATTTCAGATGATGAGGTGCGGGTGTTAGCATCTTTGTTTTTGTACCTGAGCCAGAAGAACTGAACTATCAGTCCCCCGTAACGCAGCAGAAACACAACAATACACAATCCTGTAAAAGCATAAAGCTTTGCCTGAGAGCTTGTCAGACCGATCCTGTCACCAAAATGATAAATTCCCCAGGCAATGCCAGCCAGTACCAGTACGACAAACCAGAAGCGGCTGCTCCAGTGTTCAGTACTACCCGATGCAATCATCCTTTTTTCCTGTTCTGCCAATGTTGATTTAATTCTCCGGCCCGTTTTTATTGTGCCTTCTCCGTTTTACGGGAACGACAACTGGAAACCGTTCCCTGCTATTCCTTTGCGGGTTTCACCACTGTCACCCAAAGTGGGGTCTCCATACCGTTATCACCACTTACAATCAGTTGCGCTGCCCCATTACCACATCCCTGTGTTGCGCTGGCAATAGCCACCCACGGTGCTGCCGGGCCTGGATATCCCAGGGTAGCGTTCAGATCGCGCAAATCCTGACCAATATTGATCGGGCTTTTTAACGCCAGTAATCCTGTCGCAATCGCCATATGCCACTTCGGCTTAATACCTACTGACCAGCCACTTTTTAGATCGTCAGACACCAAATCTCCCCAACAGAGAGCCTGTTTCAGGGCATAGTGCAAATCATCAGCGCCAGCCTGATGCGCCTGCTCAGGGCGATGCAGGTAAGCAAGCGGTGTTAAAGGCATTACGAAATTTGGATTGCCAAGCAATAAACCTACGACGCTTTCAGCCGTACCTTCTGGCTGATCGGGCACGACCTGCATTGCCACAACCAGCAGCAGTGCGCGTTCAGTACTACGGTGATCCAGCCACTGATCCACAACGTTCAGACCGCTGCCCTCAATACGTGTGACACGTTGTCGAATATGGCTTTCAGCCCAGCATTTCTGCCAGATTGCATCTGTCTCGCGTTGTTGCAAGCTGGTGTTAATTTCCATTAATAATGAAAGAGGTACATCGGCAGGGACTGAAGCCAGAACGACGCTGAGTTCTTCGAGAGTTTTCTTTAGAACCCGGGTCAGCGTTTGTTCTGCCGTTTCCCCCTCAGATCTGACCAGGCGACTGTGTCGTATGCCTTCCTGGCTTTTCCAGGAAGTCTGGGTTTTAAGGATTTGTGTTTTTTTCAGCAGAGCGTTCCGTTGCCTCTGACCATCAGTATCAGCATGTTCACGCAACGCAGTGTGTAGACTAACGCCCAGTACATGCAAAAAACGGCGACCACGCAGGATTTCACGGCGAAGTATTTTTTCACGTTCGTTATCCCTGCTCAGGGCAATTGCCAGTTGTCCCCTATACCAGGTAATACGAACTACCAGCAGGACAAGCCAGAATAATGAAGGAAGCCCCAACGCGGTTTCCCAGAATGCATTCGCATTGATCTGCGGCTTTGCCGTACTGTTCAGAATCGTACCCACTGTACCGGCCAGCAACACAACAACCAGCAACAGTAACCACATCCACCATACCGGAGGTTGAGGCTTGATGGCTGGAGCCTGGATTAACTTCAAATTCACTGCCATATTCAGCTCACAGCAGCCTGCGGCAGGCCCGAAATAAGTGTACATCCGCAGGCACAGCGGTGACCGTGGAATGCAACAGGTAAGCCATTGTCTTTGAAGGTTGGATGCCCTTCAGCAATAACCGTCGGGCCATGGCCTTCTATTGGGCAACTGACAGGGTCGCCTAGTCGCGCCACCCCGATCCCACAAAATTTCATATTTGTGGAACCGCTTAATACGGAACCACCCCCAGTGTTTTTATCACCAACACGAATAATACCTTTCATTTTTATCTTAACCTCACCATATACCCCCTCCAAATTCCTTCCGGAGAAGATATTGATAATTGCGTTAGAATTGATATATCAAATAATATGCGATTGCATTTCGTTTATTATTTCCCGTACATTCTTTAATGAAAGAATGCTTACGTACTACGACAGAAAAATCAAAGTGTGCCGCGGATAAACTAAAACTGTTATCTATGTATCCGGCCATACAGAAACCGGGCCCGAAGTGACTGAATTATCATAGCCCACCAGTAACAGGCAAGAAGGCAAGAAGAGTTGACGTATCAGTCTTTATCCGTGACGTTGTATTCGGTGTAATTAAACTTAATTAATGGGCCAGCGGATCGCCCCAGACTACCGGACATACACTGAGGATTTAATTACGCTTCCCCTACGAATCGCCACTCCACCCTGTCGGTGGGCATTATTTCGCCCTGCTTCACGTAACGAATTTCCTCTTTGCTTACCCCTAGATTCGGCTGCCACGCTGGCTGCCAGTAACCGCTTTTCGGGCAGGGCTCGCCGCTGCGGCACAGCAGCAGGGCTGTGCCGTCCTTCTCAAAATCCGGGGAGGATGGCAGTGGCCTGCCCGTCGCCGGGTTCAGCTGTTTCGCTTTTGCCAGCTCCGCTATCTGTGCTTCACTGGGTTTTGGCGGCGCGATATTGGCCTCGCGCTCTTCCACCCACTTCAGCCTGCCGTCCCACTCAGGCAGAGGCGCTGGTGGCAACGGGACGATATCGTTGATTTCCGGTACCACTGGGCTGGCGTAAGAGTAGTTACTGAGTATCTTGCTGATAACCTTATAACGCCGGGCACGCTCCGGATCTGCCGGCTGGGCCAGATAGTAGAGCGGGTTGGTCGGTTCAGGGCCGTTAAAGCCATTCGCCAAAAATCGAGCGGAACTTCCATCTCCGGCCGCCACGCCCAACTGAAAAGCTTCAATGGCATCCTGATATCGTTCATTGATTTGCATATCAATGCCAAGCTCGCCTGCCGCTTTACCATCACCCTGTTCAGCGGCACAACGGAGCATCTGGCGTGCAATATCCGGCGCCATCCCCACCGGCGCCAGCTTATCACCCACATACGCCTGGGCCTGGGGATTGCCCTCATCCGCAGCCTTACGGTAGTAGCGCAGCGCCAGCTCCGGATCCTGCTTCAGACCGGCGACGCCATGCTCCAGGTACATGGCGATAAAGTAGTAGCCGGTCGCCACTTTCGCATCGATAAGCCGCTGGCTCAGGCGCAGTCGTTCATGGCCGCTCAGCGTAAACTGCCCGTGCAGCGCGCCGTTCTGCAGGTTGATACTGGCTTTAAAGTGCCCGTTTTCTGCCGCGATGCGGTACAGGCGCTCCGTTTCCCCGTCCACAGCCTTGTCCTGGTTGAGCTGGTTATTCTTCTGCAGCCAGCGGGCGTAGTTAAACAGCATATCCTTGTCCGCAGAGGCCGCTGGAATGGTTTCATGTTTACAGGTAAACGCCAGGCGGGCGTTAATATTATCGAGCGGGTTTACGGAAATATTCTTATGTACAGGGGTTGCAGATGACGGGACACTGTCCTGGTCGCAGCCCGTCAGCAGCAGACTGACAAACACCATCCACACTATTTTTACTTTCATTCCTCTGTTCCCTTTCCATGGCTTCAGTTATCAACACCCCGTCAGTAAGTCTATGCCTCACCCACCAGACGCCATTCCACCTGCTGCTCTTCCTGTATCCATTTGTCCTTCAGCGGCCAGGGACGCGGGTGGACCTGCTCCACCCTGTCGGTGGGCATTATTTCACCCTGCTTAACATACCGGATCTCTTCTCTACTCACCCCGCGGTTCGGCAGCCACGCTGGCTGCCAGTAACCGCTTTTCGGGCAGGGCTCGCCGCTGCGGCACAGCAGCAGGGCTGTGTCGTCCTTCTCAAAATCAGGGGAGGATGGCAGCGGCCTGCCCGTCGCCGGGTTCAGCTGTTTCGCTCTGGCCAGCTCCGCTATCAGCGCCTCGCCAGGTTTGGGCGGCGGGATATTGGCCTCGCGCTCTTCCACCCACCTCAGCCTGCCGTCCCATGCAGGCAAGGGCGCGGGCGGCAGCGGGACGATATCGTTGATTTCCGGTACCTTCGGACTGGCATAGGAATAGTTGCTCAGTATCTTACTGATAACCTTATAACGCCGGGCACGCTCCGGATCTGCCGGCTGGGCCAGATAGTAGAGCGGGTTGGTCGGTTCAGGGCCGTTAAAGCCATTCGCCAAAAATCGAGCGGAACTTCCATCTCCGGCCGCCACGCCCAACTGAAAAGCTTCAATAGCATCCTGATAATGTCCTTTTCCCTGCAAGTTAATGCCCAGCATCACCGCGGCTTTCCCTTCCCACTGCTCCGCAGCACAACGACGCATCTGGCGTGCAAAATCCGGCGCCATCCCCACCGGCGCCAGCTTATCACCCACATATGCCTGGGCCTGGGGATTGCCCTCATCCGCCGCCTTGCGGTAGTAGCGCAGCGCCAGCTCCGGTTCCTGCTTCAGACCGGCGGCGCCATGCTCCAGGTACATGGCGATAAAGTAGTAGCCGGTCGCCACTTTCGCATCGATAAGCCGCTGGCTCAGACGCAGACGTTCATGGCCGCTCAGCGCAAACTGCCCGCGCAGCGCGCCGTTCTGCAGGTTGATACTGGCTTTATAGTGCCCGTTTTCTGCCGCGATGCGGTACAGGCGCTCCGTTTCCCCGTCCACAGCCTTGTCCTGGTTGAGCAGATTATTCTTCTGCAACCAGCGGGCGTAGTTAAACAATATATCCGTGTCCGCAGAGGCCGCCGGGATGGTTTCATGTTTACAGGTAAACGCCAGACGGGTGTTAATATCAGAAAGTGGGCTCACAGATAAATCCTTTTCAGCAGACAGTACGCTGTGCTGGCTACACGCCATCAGCAACAGGCAGAACACTATTAACTGGCGCATCAGTCCAGATCCTTCAGTTCGTTATTGGCGTAATAAAACGTAATCACCGGGGCAACAGGTTCCTGATTATTCTGCTGACGATCCTTATTTTTGCTGAGAATATCCTCCCACGCGTCAAACGCAACAGAAGCATTATCCTTTGTCCCCAGTTTATTGGTATGCAAATCCCATAAGCGTTTCCGCAAAGATTTGGTCACACTGCTCCACTCGTGCGCAATATTCATTTCACTGTCCACCTGCATACTGCGGGTATTAATATTCGCCGAACCGTGGGTGATAAAAATGTCATTAACGATCATTAGCTTTGAATGAACATAAACCGGTACCCAGTTTTCCGGGGGAGAGTCCTGAGCAACCAGAGAACAGATATGTATTTTCAGGCCTGGCACCGGCACCATTTTGATATCAGAATCTTTTAACTCTTCTGCCTTTTTTAGTTTTGCTTCATATTCTTTCTGCTGACGGATAAACTCTTTATTGATCCGCTCCTGAGTTGCAGGATCGCGGGACCAGGCGCCAGAAGCGTATTTGCCCGGCGCTTCATCCCTGATTTTGTCAATCATCCGCTCCCGGGTTACCCCCGGTATAGTGTCAGCACGTCCCAGACTTTCGAGCATTCGCTGGGTATTAACCGTACCCGCCCCTATTCCACCTTCCGTTACATTGGTTATGACAAACAAATGTAATGATCCATCCTTTTCAGGCGTGCGTCCTTTTACCCTCTGGACAAGCGCCGCTTTTTTAATGACCTCCGCCAGCGGCGGCCAGCGGAAATACTGGTTTTCAATATAGATAAACTGCGTCGCATTATTGACCGCCTGCAGATAGACTTTTTCAATATCGCGTTTATTTTCTTGCGGCTGAGTACGTAAAAGCTGGGCAATTAAAGGGGTACCATATTCTTTTCGGGGTTTGAGCATTTTCCCGACCAACCTGGCATTACGTAATGAAATGAGATCCTCTCCCGTCTCTTTGCGCCATGCTTTAGCAAAATTCTCATGCAAATGTTCCAGAACAGGCCCCGTCACCTGGCTGGAAATATCCTGGCGGGGTAAAAAACCACGTGCACCTTCATCAGGTCCCCATGGTGCCTGACTACCGATCCGATTTGATGATGAATGCGCATCGGTATCCCAGTACTCATCCAGCATGTTGTGTCCCATTACAAAACCAACGGCATACTCCGGCAATTCGTAGTCAACAAGCACCGTTTTCTGATGGTGTGAGGGGGCAGCAGCCATTATTCCCACCGTACTGGCACTGAGTTCTTTGTCGAGCGCCCTGTATTTTGCGCGCCAGGCAATTTCAGCCCGTTCTTTCTCATTAAAGCCGCGGCCAACGAATAGCGGATTTTTTGTAAGCTGATTCATTTTTTTTACTCCAGGGCTCAACGCTGGATTGAGTTCCAGAAGATCATCACTATATGAATGTTGAGAAAACCACTGGCGATCAAAAGCATACTGTGTATCTGTCGCACTCTGCCCTGCACGATCCTTTAGCGGAATAGCCCCTTTTCCTGGCAGGTTGGCTTCGTCCGCAAATCCTGCTGTATTGAAAGGCGCTTCCCACCCCAGAATGCGCACCTGCACTTTTTTTTCCCCTTCAGCTATCTTACAAAGCAGTTCGCCAATACAGGGCTCCTGACCATTCCGTATAAAATACATCGAGGGCTGAAATCCCCAGCAGATGATATCGACGGTTTTCTGTGCATTCGCGATGGCATGATGCACCGCCGCAAAGGCCTCTTCTCCGTTTACCAGCGGTTTGTAGGTCGCCAGTGCTGGCGGGTATTCCGTATCCTGAATAAACCACGGGGAAGTAATCGTGCACTGGCTGGTATCAGATTTCGCAACCGGGGCAACTATATCGTTCTGGCTCATTTGCTTTTTTTCCTTATCGTTCACTCTGCGTAAACATTACTATGCTCAGCATGCGACGCAGGCTTGTTGATATCTGCTGCGGCTTCAGTCTGTCGTAGCTATGCCTCACCCACCAGATGCCACTCCACCCGCTGCTCTTCCTGTATCCACCTGTCCTTCAGCGGCCAGGGACGCGGGTGGACCCGCTCCACCCTGTCGGTGGGCATGATCTCGCCCTGCTTAACATAACGGATCTCTTCTCTACTCACCCCGCGGTTCGGCAGCCATGCTGGCTGCCAGTAACCGCTTTTCGGGCAGGGTTCACCGCTGCGGCACAGCAGCAGGGCGGTGCTGTCCTTCTCAAAATCCGGGGAGGATGGCAGCGGCCTGCCCGTCGCCGGGTTCAGCTGTTTCGCTTTTGCCAGCTCCGCTATCTGTGCTTCACTGGGTTTTGGCGGCGCGATATTGGCCTCGCGCTCTTCCACCCACTTCAGCCTGCCGTCCCACTCAGGCAAGGGCGCGGGCGGCAGCGGGACGATATCGTGGATTTCTGGAACGGTGGGATGGGCCCAAGAGTATTTCGCCAACACTTCGCCTATCTGCTCATACCGCCAGACACGCTTCAGGTCTTTTTCCAA
Organism: Leclercia sp. UBA1284; assembly: GCF_002308415.1. Classification (NCBI taxonomy): domain Bacteria; kingdom Pseudomonadati; phylum Pseudomonadota; class Gammaproteobacteria; order Enterobacterales; family Enterobacteriaceae; genus Leclercia; species Leclercia sp. UBA1284. Next base: position 1,076,068 of record NZ_DBUS01000006.1, on the reverse strand, counting down.
TGCCAGATAGTACATGTCTGTTGGTTCAGGCCCGGCAAATCCATGTTCAAGGAAACTTGCAGAACCTGAATCTCCTGCTGCTACGCCCATCTGGAAAGACTCAACCGCCTCCGGATATTTTTCATCGATAGTAAGCATTATTCCTAATGATTTTGCCGCCTTCCCCTCCCCCTGCTTAGCAGCACAGTAGAGCATCTGCATCGCTACCTGCGGCGCCATTTTTGCCGGAGACAGTTTTTCACCAACATAAGCCTGAGCCTGGGGATTCCCCTCATCCGCCGCCTTGCGGTAGTAGCGCAGCGCCATCTCCGGATCCTGCACCAGGCCCGCCGCGCCATATTCCAGATAGATGGCAATAAAGTAGTAACCCGCCGCCACCTTCGCATCAATTAATTGCTGACTCAGGCGTAAACGCTCATGACTGCTCAGCGAAAAACGCCCCCGCAGCGCGCCGTTCTGCAGGTTTATATTGGCCTTATAGTGCCCGTTTTCCGCCGCAATACGGTACAGCCGGGCAATTCCAGCATCCACCGCTTTATCCCGGTTTATCAGGTTATTTTTCTGCATCCAGCGGGCATATTTAAACAGTACGTCTGCGTCAGAGGATGCTTCTGGGATAATCTGGTGTTTACACTTAAACGCCAGCCGGGCGTTAATCTCGGTCAGCGGGTCCATGGGCGCATCCTTATGGGTATTGTTCTGGTCGCAGGCGGTCAGCAGTAGGCAGGATAAAAGTAAGAGTCGTTTCATCAGTCCAGATCGCTCAGTGTTGGCTTGTTGTACAAAAATTTGATCAACGAAGCCTCGGGATGTTTTTTTCCTGTCCCCTGATACTTTTCATTTGTATCAAGAAGATCTCCCCAAGCCTTAAACGCCCCCCTTGCATCATCCTGCCCTCCTTTTCCGTTTGTATGCAGATTCCACAACCGCCGCCGTAAATCCCGCGTCACGCTGGCCCATTCATGGGCAATATTCATTTCACTGTCCACCTGCATACTCCGCGTATTGATATTGGCCGAGCCGTGGGTAGTAAATACATCATTTACGATCATCAGCTTCGAGTGAATATACACCGGCATCCATGCTTCCGGCGGTGAGTCAGGCGCGACTAATGAACAGATATGAACCTTTAGCCCGGGGCGATCTTCAGAGAAGATCTGGCTACTCTGAATTTCATCGGCATTCTTTTTAAGAAGGCCGATTTTCTCGTTCATCTCACGGTTACGTTTAGTTATTTCACCTGGGTCAATATAGCCGACAGAACCGTCAAACGTTTTGTTGCTGAGCTGCCCTATTTTACGCAATTTGGTCACCTCAGGAATGGTGTTTGCCTGGCCGAGCAGCTCCAGCATGCGCTGAGTATTTACCGTTCCCGCACCAATGCCTTCATCAGTAACGTTAGTCACCACAAACAGATGGAGTTCGCCCCCTGCTTTACTCAGTTTTGCAGCAATCGTATTAATTAATTCCGCCAGCGGCGGCCAGCGAAAATATTGATTTTCGATATAAATAAACTGCGTCGCATTATTCACTGCTTGCAGGTAAAGCGTTTCAATATCATGTTTTCCCGCCTGCGCTTGGGTGCGTAACAGTTGCGCCATCATCGGCGTACCGTGCAGCGCACGCGCTTTCAACTTCTTAGCGACTGACACGGCATCACGAATAGTCAGCAAATCCTGACCGGTTTCCTTTTTCCATGCAGTAGCAAAATTATGGTGCAGATGCTCCAGAATCGGGCCAGTTACTCGACTGGATATATCCTGTCGAGGCAGTTTACCGTTAGCACCTAAACGGGGGTCCATTTTATTACCTGGACGAAACATTGCAGAATGTTTGTCCGTATCCCAGTACTCATCAAGCATGTTGTGCCCCATAACAAAACCAACGGCAGAGTCCGGCAATTCATAGTCAACCAGCACCGTTTTTTGATGATGAGTAACGGTACCTGCAAGAGTAAGAATCGTGTCAGGACTGATGTCTGGGTCAAGCGCCATATTCGCAGCACGATATGCAATTTCAGCTCTTTCCAGGGGATTGAACCCGCGACCGACAAACAAAGGAGAAAGCGAGCTTAATTTTTCTTGTCGTTGTGCGACTGGCGCGGCCGCGATTTCCGATATTCCTGCCTGACCATCCTTCAATTGATGATCGGACCATTCACCTGACAAGGAGTACTTACTGAACCATTGTCGGTCATAGGCATAACGTTCATCAGTAGTACTCTGGCCTTCTCGGTCTTTAAAACGAATGGCTCCCTTACCTGGTAAGTTGGCTTCTCCTCCCACACCAGCCGCGTTACAAGGCATTTCCCAGCCCAGAATGCGTACCTGTATTTTTTTTGTTTCCGCAATCTTACAAAGTAATTCGCCGATACATAGTGACTTACCATCACGAACAAAGTACATAGAAGGCTGAAATCCCCAGCAAATGATATCCACCGTTTTCTGTGCATTCATAATGGCATGATAAACGGCAGCAAACGCCTCTTCCCCATTTACCAGCGGCTTATACGTCGCCAGCGCTGGTGGGTATTCCGTATTCTGAACAAACCAGGGAGAGGTGAGCATGCACTGACTGGTGTCAACCGTGGCAATGGGTGTAACAATATCTTTCTGGCTCATTGACATTCTTCCTTATCAATACGGCCATCAAGCAAATCAGCATAAATATTACGATGCTCCGTATGTGAGGAAGGGGAACTGATTTCTGCGTCCGCCTGAGAAGCATGGTGATGAAAACCACGGTTAGCGAGTTTACCCTGTTCAGGGTTACTGTACGCTTCAACCACCGGAATCTGATAAGTTACGCCGTTAGCCATCTCCAGTTTGTAATTTTGCGTCACGACCTGATGATCTATTGGTATCTGTCCTCTTTCGTCCAACACACCGTTTTTCAGTGGTGCGCCATCGGCATAAAGGGTGTAAGGCATTCCTGCCCAGCTAATTCCCTGTGCGTTAGGAGATTGCATGATTTTCAGATTCAAAGACTGTCGGACATTGGACTGGAGCGGGGGATAGTCTGGATGATCGGCCTTCATACTGGCAGGCCCGCTATACATAAAATCGGCGGCTTTAACTTCAAAATCACCGTTGGTACCGAATTCTATCCGGCAGGGATCGAGTGTCAGATAACTCCCTCCAGCGTTTATAATGATTTTTTTCTTCGCGATAATGTGAATTTCATCGTCCGTACTGACGATCTCAAGATCTTTACGTGCCAGCAATTGCAGTTGGTCGTTTTGTGCCTGAATTGTCACAGGACCCTGGTTAGAGATGATCTTCATACCCAACTTGCGTACAAACAGACTAAGCCCTTCCCCAACACCGATAAAAAGACGCTTCATTACCCCCATATCTGCATCAGCCCCGGCATTGACTATCAGATTGCGATTTGCCGTCAATTGCAAATGCTTGCCGCTGCTTATAGCAACACCTTTTGGCGCGCTGAGTACGGCAACAGCCTCTTTAAGCTGGTCGATTTGTTCGCGCATAAACGCTAACTGTTGATCGATCTGGGCAGGATCAGCTTTGGCTGACTGAGCATCACGAGACAGCGAGTCCATTTCATCACCCGCTTGCTTTAGTCTGTCCAGCGTATCCTGCATTTCGAGCATTTTACCACTGGCTAACGACTGGGCATCTGCTGTAATGAATAGCCCCTTACCACCACGTAATGCTCCCCACGAGTCAGTTCTGAGCTCAAATCCTTCCCCCCGAAGTTTCCTCCCGGCATCTACGTTATGCCCCAGGTTCAGCTGCGTTTTGCCGCCGTACTCGGTGCTGAGCTTGATATGCTCCTCGCCGCGTTTGTCCTCCATCCGCAGTTTGTTGTTCGCCGGCGTGCGGATCACGTTGCGGGAGCTGTTCTTCTCCGTGACATGGTCGACGTGGCGGGAGTCGTGCAGGGCATGGGCGATATACGGCCGGTCAGGGTCGCCCTCATGAAACGCTATTGCCACTTCCGTCCCCTGAATTAACGGGAAGTGGAAGCCGTACACATCACCGCCGTAGGGTTTGGCGAGGCGCACCGGCATACTCTCCTGGCCCTGCGACTTGTCATCCCGGTCGGCATCAAATTTCACCCGGTACAGGCCGGACGCATCCTGCCAGGCATAGATATCGTTAGCCTTTGCGCTGGTGACGCGCGCCGTCATGGTGCCGGTCACTTTCGGGCGCGGCAGCAGTGGCGGACGCCAGCACAGCGTTTCGCTGTACGGGACAGCTATGATATTCACACGTAGTGCATCTTTTCGGCTGGCGGTGAAATGTGTACTGACAATCAACACTGGTGCCTTCAGCACCTCTGGAAGAGTCGGTGGCAGGCTGTCGCTGATGGTCAGCACCTGCGCCGGAGAAAGGGTGGAATCGGTACTGGCAGCACTAATCAGCGTCTGCCTTGCCAGAAAACGTTCATGGTCGAGCCTAGCATAAAAGTTGGCGGTTTCCGCCTGCGGCTCAATCTTGTCGCCGCGCTCAAGATGGCGCATATGGTAGTGATACACCTCACCGTAGGTCATCCCTTCCCCGTCGCCCCTCGTCATATCGGCAGGGGCGGACTGGAGTACACTCTGCGCGTCACGGTGGTTGTAATCTTTCGTGGTGACATTCGCTTCCACCACGTTGTGGGAGACGTTAAGCCCCCACAAAGAATCCGCCCCGCTGTCGCTCATCCCGGACGGGCTGTTCACCTGCAGTGTTTTGCCAAACATCAGCGCACGCTGCGCGTCGGCAAATTGCACTACTTCCGTCTGCGCATCCTCCTGCAGCGTGAACCAGTAAAATATCCCCACCTCTGCCAGGAGACGCTGAACAAAGGCCAGGTCGCTTTCGTGGTATTGGTTTATCTGCTCGCGCTTCGGGTAGCTGTGCTTCAGGTTAAACTCGTACTCCCAGCCTTGCAGTCCGTGCTCCTGTAGCACCTGCTCCACCACCTCGGGCACCGATTTATTGACAAAAAAGCGGTGGGAGCGATGCTGCTTATCCAGCAGGAAAAGAAACGGTTTCAGCGTAACACGGTATAACATCTGGTCAGCAGAGCCGGACAACCTCCGGAAATCAGTAATAACACCGTGTACTTTTTTCTGCCCCGTCAGGGGCTTGAGCATACCGTCACCCATTGTCAGACTGGCTGGTTTACGCAGCAACTCGCTGGCATCAAGATGTTTGTTTGTACTGGTAAAAATAATGTCGTAACTGAACATCCGGCTCATGCTTTCAGACCCGCTGAACTCTTCAACGTCCAGCGGCGACGGGCTGGAGGGAATATCAAGCCGGTAGCGATTCAGGGTTCCCGACGTCGATAAAACACTTTGCAGACCGTCAGTGAAATTCATTATTATTCACTCCATGAACAGGTTTAAAAGGGTGTTCGCAGGGGACGTAGCGCCTGCTCTGGAAATGCTGAGCATTACTGTTGCTCAACTCGCCATATGGCCTCACCGCTTCCATGTCATTAAGCGGAATGTCGAAAATACAGTCGTTGTGAATTTCTATCCCGGCGACCATTCTGCGCGGTGTGTCTTTATGACGTTTTGAGCGCAGAACATAGCTGATAATAAACTGGCCTTTATCCGGGAAAAGATAAAAAGATGGGGGGATGCACAACAGGTTATTTACAACACGAAGCTTAGGGTCAAACGTAATTTCCCGATCCCTGAATCGTGTTCCTCTCGGTTCGATGGAGATAGTGACAGGTTGATAATCCTCAGACTCTGGAACACTGAAACAAACGCTGTCACCTTTCGTACTGGACACTGATATTTCATCAGGCCGAAGCGCGTCTCCACTCCCAGGACATCCGGTCAGTAACGCTAAGCTGAGCAAAAATAAAATAGCATCCCGGGTGTGCGAAATTATTATTATCACCACGGGAACCCCCGTAACGCATTGGCATATTGTTGACGGATAACATTTTCGGAAATATTTCCTTCAAGCGTGACATCATTATTTTTTCTTAGTTCACACCAGTTATCATACCCCTCTGCCTGCAGGGAAAAATGATCGGCAATAATTTGCGCCTGCTGCTCCATCGGATATTCACTCAACAGACGGCCATCCAGTACATAGCGGTAACTTACCGCCCAGCTAATTAGCCCCCGTCCGATGACATTCATCCCCTTTTCCCGTTGCCAGACATGCGCCATTTCATGAATAAAGAGATGTTGCAGGAAAGGAACAGTTAATGCGTAGTCATCTCTGTACCAGTGACGAAAATAGATCTCACCATTTGGGGTCATAGCTACAAAGTCATTTTGCAGGCCAAATGGCAGATAACTGCCGCAGTGGATCCAGACTTTATGATACGGGATCGTTGACCTGAATACCGACTTCGCCAGCGCAATCTCTCCTGGCATCAGTAACCGCAACGTTCCTTCTTTCTTATCCTTTTTTTCTCTGTCCTTCTCTTTGTCATGTATGGTCATTATTCACCTTCCTGCTGTAGTTCAATGACGATGCCCTCGTCTTTATCCCACCCCAGCGCCAGGCTCTGCGGCTTCTTACCCGCCGCCATATGTGTCAGTAGTTGCTGGCTCAGCACCGGCAAAATCTGCTGGTTCAGCAGGCTGTCGATGTTGCGCGCGCCGGTGTCCGGTAGCAGGCAGGCACCGGTCAGCGCGTCCAGCAGGCCGTCGGCAATTGTGGTCTTTATGCCGTAGTGGCGCGCCAGGCCTTTGCTCACCTGGTTCAACTTCATGCCGACAATGGTGCGCATGGCCGGTTGTGTCAGCGGGCGGTAAATCACCGTCTGGAAGCGCGCCAGCAGCGCGGGCTGGAAGTGGTCACGCAGGATGGGGCGCAGCAGTTCGTGCAGGTCCCCGTCGCTGGCCTCCGGCTGTTCATCGAGCATCTGCATCAGGTGGTCGCTGCCGAGGTTCGAGGTCATCAGGATGACCGTGTTGCGAAAGTCAATTTCGCGCCCCTCGCCGTCGCGCATAAAGCCCCGGTCAAACACCTGGTAGAACAGGTTCATCACGTCCCGGTGCGCTTTCTCGACTTCATCGAGCAGCACCACGCTGTACGGGCGCTTGCGCACCGCTTCGGTGAGAATGCCGCCCTGGCCGTAGCCCACGTAGCCCGGCGGGGAGCCCTTGAGCTGGCTGACGGTGTGCGGCTCCTGGTACTCGGAGAGGTTGATGGTAATCAGCGATTTCTCACCGCCGAACAGCTCGTCGGCCAGCGCCTGTGCTGTCTCGGTTTTTCCTGTGCCGCTCGGCCCGACCAGCAGGAACACGCCCTGCGGGCCGTTCTCCGGCGCAAGGCCAGTTTTAGCGGCGCGAAGGCGCTGAGCAATGGCGTTCAGCGCCGCGTCCTGGCCCACCACGCGCCTGGCCAGGTTATCCTCCAGGCTCAGCAGTTCTGACTGCTCGTCCTTCATTAATGAGGAGAGCGGCACGCCGGTCCAGTCGGCAATCACCGTTGCCACGGTGCGGGCGTCCACGTCCAGGCCCAGCAGCGGGCTACCGTTCTGCACGCCACTAAGCTTCTGCAGCATGTCTGCGATTTCAGCGTGGCGGGAGATGTCCTGACGGCAGGCCAGCAACTGCTCCGTGAGCCTCAGTTCCTCTCCGTACTGGGTTTCCAGCGCATCGAGTTCGAGGATGATGCCTATCTCTTCCGGTTCAATCGTCACCAGACGTTCGCCGTGGCTGTTATTCCCGACCGCAATATCTTCCAGCAGCGCCTGCTTTTCCATTCCCAGCGCGGTCAGCTGCGCTTTCAGGCGGGTTAGCGGCTCCGGCACGGTCTCGAGGCTCATGCGAATCCGCGCCGAGGCGGTATCCAGTAAATCTACCGCCTTGTCCGGCAGTTGGCGGCCCGTAAGGTAACGGCGGGAAAGCGTGACGGCGGCGCGGACCGCTTCGTCGGTTATGTGCACGCCGTGATGTTCAGCGTAGCGGGATTTCAGACCTCGCAGCATCAGGCAGGCGGTGTCGTCGTCTGGCTCATCGACTTTGACCATCTGGAAACGGCGCTCCAGCGCGGCGTCGCGCTCGAAATACTGTTTGTACTCGCTCCAGGTAGTGGCGGCGATGGTTCTGAGCTCCCCGCGCGCCAGAGCCGGTTTCAGCAAGTTGGCCGCGTCCGCGCCGCCCGTCTGGTTGCCCGCCCCGATGATGGTGTGGGCCTCGTCAATGAAAAGGAGAACAGGCAGCGGTGACTGCTGCACCGCTTCAATGATGTTTTTCAGGCGCTGCTCGAACTCCCCCTTCACGCCTGCGCCCGCCTGCAGCAGGCCGAGATCGAGGGTGCGCACGGCGACGGGTTTCAGGCTCTCCGGAACGTTGCCTTCGGCAATGCGCAGCGCCAGCCCCTCCACCAGGGCGGTCTTGCCGACACCCGGCTCGCCGACCAGAATTGGGTTGTTCTTGCGGCGCCTTGAGAGAATGTCCACCATCTGACGGATTTCATTGTCGCGGCCGAACACCGGGTCGATTTTGCCTTCGCGGGCGCGGGCAGTGACGTCGAGAGTGAATTTTTCCAGCACGTTCTGCAGGGCCGGGCTGAGCTCCCCTTCATTTATATCCGCAATCAGCGGGCGGCCAACAAACTCCACGTCACCGCAGCTGCTCAGGGAAGCCTCTTGCTGCACCTCTTCCCGCTCGTCGGACTGCGTATCCAGTAGCCCACGCAGGCGCTCAAGTTGGCTCTGCCCGGTGGTGGTCAGCGGCCACAGGCCGTCGCAGCGCAGGAGCGAAGGCTTTTCCACCACCGCCATCAGCAGGTGCTGGCTGCGGATGTGCGTCTCCCCCGCCAGCGAGGCGTGCAGCCACGCGTTCTGCATCAGGGTCTGCAAACCGTCCGAGAGCTGCGGACGGCTGCGCACCGAACGCGGAAGTGTCTCCAGGAATGCCAGCAGATCCTGCCATATCGCCTCCATGTTCCATTCGTAGCGGCGGGCAATCACCATGATGTCGCCCTCGCCCTGCTCCAGCAGCTTCAGCAGCCAGTGCTCGGGGAGGATTTCAGCGTGCGCCCGGGTCTGACACAGGGAGGCAGCCCCTTCCATCGCACGGGCGCAGTAAGGGTTTAGACGACGTAGCAGGATGGCTGGATTTTCCATGAGATTCTCTCTTTGTCAGTTCCGGGCACGCTACCGCCCCTCGCTGTTGACTTACCAAAGCGCATCAGGTCAGGCAGGCAGATTGTGTGTTCTTTACTGAGCGTCCGTTATGGCAGGCGCTCAGCAAAAAAAAGCAGACGGAAAACCGTCTGCCAGGGTAATTACGCAGTAGTACGCTCGTTCCACGAGTCAGAATGAATGATGTTGCCGTCTTTATAGGTCCAGGTGATTTTTTCGTAGCGCAGCTCAATCTGTTCCAGATGGTTGTGCTTCTCGAAGGAGGGATCTTTGACGTCGTGCATCAGCGGGTTCACTTTCACCACCTTCACGTTTTCCAGTCTGGTGTTGAAGTACTCCACTTCCTGGCCCGCGTCGTTGATTTTGTACCACTTGAATTCGGCCGATTTCAGGGTCTGACCGGTGGTTACCGCCTTATACAGGTACGGGCTGGAGGAGTCGATTTCCTTGGTGAACAGGAAGGGGGTGTGGATACGCGTGCCGGTCAGCTTGCCGGTGTTGTTGTCGGTCGGGATGTACAGGTTATGCTCCTGCGCCACCACTTCGATGCTGCCCTCACGATCTCTAACATCTACAGACCCTTTGATGTCCGCACCGCCGTCGTCCTTGAGCCACAGATAAACAGGAATTGCCATGTTATTTCTCCATTTCATTTTTTAATGCGCCATCATCCTGCGATGACGCACGGGTGTTGCCCGGCATCTGGCAGGCGTTCGCCTGCGGCACCAGACTGATTTCGACACGGCGGTTCAGCGTCCGGCCTTCCGGCGTGTCATTGGTTGCGACAGGCCGTCTTTCGCCATAGCCCTGCACGGCAAAACAGCTCTCCGGCACGTCGCCGGTGTCGCGCATCCAGTCGCGCACCGATTCCGCACGCTTAAGGGAAAGCAGCTGGTTGGACTTGTCATCACCGGTGCTGTCGGTATGGCCCGCCACCACAATCAGCCAGCCGGGCTTCGCCTTAATGCCCACCAGCGAATTAACCAGCAGCTTCGTGGAACCCGGCTTCAGCGCCCACCTGCCGGTGTCGAACAGCGACATGCTGTCGAGGCGGATCGTCTGCGGTCCCTTCACGATCTGCTTGATGATCGGGCGAGGCGGAGGTGGCGGCGTCCAGTCGTTTATGGCTGCCTCCACAGACGGGATCAGACGCATCCCCTGATACAGCCCCAGACCGTAGCGCAGCGGCTCGCCGCGACGCAGCCAGTCATCAAGCAGGCGGCTATCGGCGCGAAGACGCTGCTGAGCCTGCAGTTTTGGCTCAGGGGGCGTACCGCTGAGGCGGTAATAGACGGCAAGGTGATCGCCAACGCTGCGGACCAGCCGCTGGTTGTTAATAAAGGAAGCCAGCATCGCCAGCGCGAGGAAAAGAAAACAGACACCCCCAGCCAGACGTATATCCTGCATCCGGCGACTGACACCCTGGCGGCGCGGCAGATACGGAAGAAGGACATCCGGGAGAGAGAGCATTTCCGACACGGGCGCACTGTCCGGGGCGAGCGTGGTGATCTCCCCTATTTGCTGCTGCCAGAGATTATCCGCAACGGCAGAGACCGGCGTCAGACTGATACCGCAGGCGCAGAGTGTCAGGGCCGGAAGTTCGGCCTGTCGGGTACTCAGCGGCGGGGTAATATGACGATCTGTCAGCGCCAGTACGCTGTTCAGCCAGAGCGTGTGGTAGAGCCGGAAAGCGTGACCGGCGGCCTCACGCTGCCAGTCCTCAACCGGAAGTGGAACATGGCTGCTCTGACGCACCCGCACACCCGGCAGGTCCGGCGTCACGGTAAACCAGCGCTCCTGTTGCGGGCATTCGCCGTCCGGCGGTGTTACCCAGACTGTGTTCCAGACTGGCGGCAGGCCATTCAGCCACGCGCGGCACTGCGCAATACTTCGCCGCCATCCGCGCAGGGACTGCGCCAGCCCCTCTTCTGAATGATGCTGCTCCGGCACAACCGCCAGCAGCACCGAAACCTGGGGTATCAGGTCAGGACGGACGTTCGCCAGATGCCGGGCCAGCAAAGGCAGTTGCTCAGCATTCTCTACCCGCAGATACCAGCCCTGGCGCGTTTCCCTATGCGCCAGGCCCTGCGAAAACAGCGATGCGGTATCGCCACAGACGAATACCACTGCCCCCTGAAATTCCTCGGGCGGCAGATTGTTCTCTTCGCGCTGCTCACGGGCCGCAGATAGACGCCGAAACCGTCGCCACTGCCGCCACAGCACCGCGCCGCCCGTCAGTAAAATACACAGGCAGAGGGCAAACCTGCTCCCGCCGGAAAGCGGCCAGAAACCCAGGACCAGCCACAGCGCCAGTACAGTAGTGAGCATCGTCAGTACTACCCGGGATAATTCACGCATCCCTTATCCCTGCCCTGCAATTTGTGACACCATCTGCGCCAGTACTGAGGAAAAGGTGAACCACAGCGCCACCAGCACCACAAAACCTGCCGCCCAGCCCAGCCAGTAGAGCCTGCGTCCACTGCGCAGCCCTGGTGCCTTGACCACCACAGGCGAATCCTGCGTCAGGGTAAAGGGCGGGACATGCTTGCTGAGCGCACGGATCACGTCCTCGCGCCGCTCGTCATTTTGCGCACGGTATTCGCCGACAAAACCGAGCTGTAACGTCCGGTACAGGCAGGTCAGTACCGCAACATCCGGCGCGGGTTCCCGCAGGATGAGGCGGATGCGCTCCCACAGCTCTTCACCCGCGTTCAGGGTGCTAAAAAACCGGGCCTGCAACGGATCTTTACGCCACCTGCGGTAGCCATCATCCTGCCTGTCACGGTTGAGCACGCTCTCATCCAGCAGGGCGCAGTAGGCATATAACATCCGGTCACAGCTCAGCTCGCTGAAGCCAGCCTGAGTCAGAGATTCGCGGGCGTCCTTCACCCACCGGCAGGCGTGGCGGTAAAGCGCCTCGCCGTCCTGGATCTCGTGGCCACTTCGCAACTGGCTGACCATCAGCCAGCCTGGATAAAACGTTTGGTTAATCAGGTCTATATCCGGGGTATTCATGAGCGCAGCACCGCAAAGAGTTCAAGTTTCACGTCACCCAGCGATTGCGGCGTGTAGAAGGTGCAGTTTCCTGCTTCCAGCATGGCGCGGGCCGCATCGGTGGACAGGTCAAGCGCAAAGTACTGGTTCTCCAGACGCAGCGGGATAGCCGCAGGGACATGGCTCAGCGGTTTAATGACCATGCCGCTCAGGGCGATATTGACCACCTCAGACACATCGTCATGGCTACCTGCTTTACACAGCTGCGGGAAGCGGGTCTGCAGTTCGTGGTTTGGCATGGAAGAACGCACGGAGAGATAGAAATCTGCGCCTTCGCGCAGCCGCGCATCGTGCAGTTTTCCGCGCCAGATTTCCTGGTCCTCACCCTGTTCCAGCGCAATGGCGATAACCCGCGACGGCAGGCTGGCCTCCAGAAGATGATCCAGAAGGGTAAACAGCGGGGGAAACACTCGCTCCGGCGTGTCGTGCCGGTAAGGAGGAATATCGTCGGCGTTGTGCTCGAGAGAAAACGTCAACAGGCTGCCGGCAAGCCGTGCCAGCTCCCGATACAGCAGTTCAGGGTGGCGTGTCGGCGTCTGGTGCAGCTCTGTCAGCACGGGCTCGGCGCTGTTCAGGGCATTAAGCAGCCAGAACAGGGAAACGTCCGCCACGGCGAAATCCGCCATCCGCTCATTGCTTTCACGTCGCATCGACATCAGACGCTTACGCCGTGCTGACAGGCGGTGCAGGAGATCCCTGAGTTCATCCGTCAGTACGGGACTGGCCTCCAGCGACAGCAGCGGTGGGATAAATTCGGCATCCCGGACCCACTGTCCCTGCGTATTGCGGGTAAGCCTCGCCACCGGGCAGGTCAGATACGCGCTGTTTTCCTGAGTGGATAGCCGCAGCGTCAGCGCATGACGCAGTACCGCCAGATCGCTACGTTCATGACCGGCAAGCTCCTGAACCGTCACCCGCTCAGACATCCAGCGACGAGGACGGGCGCTGTCGCGCCCGTCATCCAGATTACCGCCGTTCGCGCTGAGCAGGGGCAGGCACAGCAGCAGCTCTACACTCTCCTGCCCCACTGCGGACACATCACATACTGGCGGCAGGTTATCCGCCAGATCCGTGTCCACCAGCGTTCCGTCGGCAAAACGTACCGCCAGACGCGTGGCATTGAGGCGGGAGAGCGACAGTGCGCTGTCGTCAAACTCAGCGCACAGCACACCCCAGGGATGCGCCAGCGCCATTCGCGCGACGTTATCAGCAACGTGCGCATCCCAGCGGGCCTGCTGCTGGAACTGTTGCGGGGCCAGAAACGCCCCGTCACTCCATAACGGACGATAAATTTTCATCCCTGCTACCGCCTTACGCTTTCGCTTTCGGCATCTGGCTGACCAGAGACAGGTTCACGTCCATCCCTTCCACCTGGAAGTGCGGCACCGCATACAGACGCACGCGGAAGAAGCCCGGGTTGTCCTCGATGTCTTCCACTACCACCTTCGCATCGCGCAGCGGATGGGATGCCTGCAGCGCGTCGCCCGGATCGGTCATTTCGGTCACCAGACCCCGCACCCAGGTGTTCAGCTCCAGCTCCAGCAGGCGGCGATCCTTGGTGGTGCCGATGTTTTCACGCTGGATCAGCTTCAGGTAGTGGGCAATGCGCGACAGCAGGAAGATGTACGGCAGACGCGCGTTGATGCGGCTGTTGGCGGTCGCATCGGCGGTATCGTACAGCACCGGTTTCTGGGCAGAATTCGCCGAGAAGAAGCAGGCGTAATCGCGGTTCTTGTAGTACGACAGCGGGATAAAGCCGAGGTTGGCGAACTCGAACTCGCGGGTTTCCGGGATCATCACCTCTGACGGGATTTTCACCTGGTTACCGGTGCCGAGATCATACAGGTGGATAGGCAGATCTTTCACCGCGCCGCCCGCCTGCGGGCCACGGATCTGCACGCACCAGCCGTTGTTGATGAAGCTCTTCACCATATTGGAGGCGAATGAGAACGCCGCGCTGGTCCAGAGGTATTTCTCGTGATCCGGGCCTTTCACCTGCTCAACGTAGTTGAAGCTACGCACCGGCACGGTGTCCGGACCGTACGGCAGGCGGCCCAGCACGCGCGGCATTACCAGCCCGATGTAGCGGGAGTCGTCGGTGTCACGGAAGGATTTCCACTTGATGTATTCGGCGCGGTCGAAGTAGTTGGCGATATCCTTAATCGCGGCCACCTCTTCCATGGAGTCTTTCAGGAAGAATGTCGGGCCAACGGAGCCGATAAACGGCATATGTGCCGCGGCGGAGACGTTGGAGATGTTGCGCAGCAGCGCGATGTCCTGCGGGCTGGCGTCAAACTCGTAAGAGGAGATCACCGAACCGATCGGCTCACCGCCCGGGGTATCGTATTCGGCGGTGTAGGTGTGCCAGTAGAGGCCGCTCTGGATCAGTTCCGGCGCGTCCTCGAAGTCCTGACGCAGATCGTCTTTGGACACATCCAGAATTTCGGTTTTTACGTTCTGACGATAGTCAGTATTGTCGACCAGTTGTTTCAGGCCACGCCACAGGGATTCGACTTTCTGGAATTCAGGATGGTGCATTACCGCATCAAGCTGGCGGCTAATCTGGTAATCCAGTTCGGCGATATGGTGATCGATCAAGGTCTTGTCGAGCTTTTCCACCTGCTGCCCGGATTTACGGATACAGTCCATAAAGACCTGCATCGCCGCCGTCAAACGCTCGCCCACAGGCGCATCGGCAAGGGCAGCATCATCCATAAAGGCGTTGATATCGCCCAGATGAGAAGCCGGCGTCAGATTAATTTTTTCGAACAGGGAGGCGTAAACGCTCTCTTTTTCCAGCACCGTAGTATGACCCGGCGCCGCAGCAGTTTCAGTATTGACAGTCATCAGCATGTTCCCGATTAATCCATTAAAAGAGAGGCCCAACGATTATTTCGGGGCCAGCGCACTCATTTCTTCGCGTAATTCCTGAGACAGAGCTGGATCTTTGAGAATTTTCTCGAGCTCTTTTCTGAAAGTGGCGTTATCAAGGAGATTGGATTTAAGGTCGCGTAATAAATTACGCATTGCCAGCATGGCGCGGAGTTGAAGTATTTGACGAGCAACCTGTTCTGGCTCGAAATCTTTGATATCGGAAAAACTCAGCTTTACATTTTCTGCGGAGTCACTGTTTGACAGCGTATTCTTAACGCTCAGGTTCACCTCTGGATTAAATTCTGAAAGTACGCTGTTGAAGTTGTTTTTATTGACGTTGATTTTCTCTCGTTCAGACAATGGCCGGGATTCTTTGCCATTACTGAAATCACCCATGGTGAGGAGTTTAAGCGGCAGTTCGACATTCTTCTGCGCGCCCCCTGTATGCAGGCTCAATTTTAAATTTATTCGTGCTTTTGGCACTTCATTCTGGAACGTGTCAGCCATAGCATTCCCTTTCCTTGCAAAATGTTTATTGAGTGGATGGGCACTTTATTGCAAAAGCGATAATAGTGTAAACCACTAATAAAGATCAAGATTTTAGATCTTTGAGCCACCATAAGAAATTACTTAAGAATTTTCTTCTTCATTGAGAATATGATTAACATTACGCATGCCTGACAGATAAGAGAAATCAGCTGCTTTGTTTGAGAAGGCTAGACAAATAGGCTAGTAATATAAAAATCATTACTTTTATATCGAAATTATCATTATTTATTGATTTAGATCACTCCATTCAACAACGTATCTTTATTACGACTTTTATGGAGATTATTTCATTAGGAATATTCTTCGGCCTGTTCTTGCAGGCCTGCGCTGAGATTGACACCATTGTCAGACAAAAAATATCTCCAGCATTTTTTGTTTAAGAATTTAAGAGAGAATTGCGGGCTTCTTCATTCTGATTATGCAGCGCCGGAGACGAACCGCAGACTATTCTTTTCATTCGATACTCAAGGCAAAACCAACAGCAGAAATAAGAGATAGCGTTGACACCACCTACAAAGTATCTCGTCAGGTAAATGTCCAGGCAGGTCGCTATTATCTGAACAGAATATGTTGGTAGCCCTAACCGATTGACAGAATGGGGGGCGGTGGACGGATTTACCCGGACGCACCATTCTGCTGAATCTCAGTGCCTCTCTTTTTAATCCCCCCTTTCGACGAAAAGAAAACGGGCCCGAAAGCCCGTTGGTCGTGATGATTAGCTCAGTGCTTTTTCCTTTGCCCTTGTCGCCTGCTCCAGGTAACGTTGGTATCTTTCCCGAAACCAGACCTTTTGTTCGTCATTCATATTGCCAGTGACAGCACCAATATCAACGGGTCGTCCCATCGCCTGCATCCGGGCAAAACTGCGCGCCAGAAAGTCAAAATTGGTGACGGAATACGGATTGTGTTCGTTCATAGCATCTCCCTCCTGATTGTTGTTTATCGCAAGGTCATATGCTTTCTGAAGTCAGTATTCGCCTGTGGCAGAACATTTTTTACGCACTTCGTGCCTCGTTTACCCGCCAGACCTGCCGGGTTTCACATTTTTCGTCCACACTTGATCTACAGGACTTTTTTCGGCATGGCGTTGAGATAAGGATGCATAAAAAAATGAAAAAAATAGCGATTGTCGGCTCGGGTCCCACAGGGATTTACACGTTCTTTTCGTTGCTTGAGGCGAAAGAAGCGTTATCGATTACGGTTTATGAACAGGGTGATAAAGCCGGTATCGGCATGCCGTACAGCCATGACGATAACTCCAGGATGATGCTGGCCAACATCGCCAGTATCGAAATCCCTCCTCTCTTTATGACTTACCTCGACTGGCTACGTCTGCAACCTGTTGAGCATTTGGCCCGTTATGATGTTGCACGAGACTCCCTGCACGATCGACAGTTTCTGCCCCGCTTGCTTCTGGGCGAATACCTGCGCGATCGCTTTCTCGCCTGCGTGGAGCAGGCGAAAAAACAAGGCTTCGACGTTGAGATAAAAGAGTCTTGTCAGGTTACTGATCTGCAAGCAACACAAGACGGGGTCATGCTGTGGGAAGATTCGGCACCCGAGCCGCGTAGTTATGATTTTGTTGCGATTGCTACCGGGCATGTCTGGCCGGATGAAGAGGAGTCTAGCCGCACGTATTTCCCAAGCCCCTGGTCCGGCCTGATGGAAGCAACGGTTCCGGCCTGTCGGGTGGGCATTATGGGCACCTCATTGAGTGGTCTCGATGCGGCCATGGCGGTGGTTATCCAGCACGGGACGTTTATCGAATCTGATTCACAGCCATGCCGCTTTGAGCTCGATGATGGCCGTGAAGGGTTGAAGGTAGCGTTAATGTCGCGCACCGGAGTGTTTCCCGAAGCGGACTTTTACTGTCCGCTGCCCTACGAGCCCCTTGAGGTGGTCACAGACGCCGCGCTAAAGGCTGAAATCGAACAGGGCCCGGAGGGGTTACTTGACCGCGTCTTTGCCCTGATGGTAAAGGAGATTAGCCTTGCCGATCCGGCCTGGAGTGACCATATCGCGCTGGCGACCCATGATGCAGATAGCTTCTCAAAAGCCTGGTTCGCTGAACGTCGTGAGCATGACCCTTTTAAATGGGCCGAAGAGAATCTGCGTGAAGTCGAGGAGAACAAACGTAACAAGCATACCGTCCCCTGGCGATACGCTATTTTGCGTATGCATGAGCCGGTTCAGGAGATCGTGCCTCACCTGAACGATGACGACAGAAAAAGGTTTAAATCCGGCCTGGCCCGGGTCTTTATCGACAACTATGCGGCAATCCCCTCGCAGTCGATTCGCCGCCTGCTTGCACTGCGTGAGGCCGGGATCATCAACATTATCGCGCTGGGCACCGACTATCGTCTGGATATTCAGGAAGACCGAACCATCATTACCACTGACGAGCGGCGCTATGAATTTGATGTCTATATTGACGCACGCGGTCAGCGGGCACTAAAAACCAAAGATCTGCCATTCCCACGCCTGCGCGAACAGGTTCAGGCCGTCGGGGACGACATTCCGGACGTGACCGAGAATTACACTCTGCACGATCCCGTCGAAGCACGGGGCCGCATCGCCTTTGGTGCCCTGCCATGGCTGATGCAGGACCGACCCTTTGTGCAGGGTCTGACCGAAAGTGCTGACATTGGTGCCGCCATGGCGAGGGCCATTCTCTCTCCGTCGCAACGGATACGCCGACGCTTAGCCTAGCGTCGGCGTGACACAACGGGGGCGCTATGAGCGACGTTTTTCAGCAACGCTGCTGGCGTAGATAAAGCACAGGGCAATGCCCAGGCAGATCACGGCGCCAAAGCGGTTGAAGGAAAAAGGGATAGCCGCATTGCCCAGCCAGCCAAAATTGTCGATAAGCAGGCTCATGGCCAGTTGCCCAAAAATGACCGCCACCGTGGCTACGGCGGTGCCGATGCGTTGCACCGCTATCACCATAATAATGATGTAAGGGACGCCAAACAGGGCGCCGACCAGTTGCCATTTCGGAACATCCAGCAGCGTGACCGGATGAGCGGGTTCAAAGAAGAGGATGAGCAGCGACGTCACCAACGCGCCCACAGAAAAGGTCAGAAACGCGCTCTTGAAGACCCCCACTTTACTGCCAAGCTGCCCGTTAATCGCAGCCTGAATACTCAACATCGCCCCGCCAATCACGGCGAGCATAATCATTAATATCGTCATATCCTACCCCTGCGCGACGAAAATGAGCGCGGCAATAATAAACACCAGCGCAAGAAGCCGTTTACGGTCAATTTTACGGTGCGGCGTACCAAACAGGCCGTAATGATCTATCACCAGGCTTTTGAACACCTGCCCGGCCAGAATACCTATCATCGTTAACGCAATGCCGATCATTGGGGTGGTAACCGTCAGGATAATGACGTAAACCGGCCCAAGAATGCCGCCCAGCAGCTGCCAACCGGGTTGCGAAAAATACGAAGGCGCATTACGTGGACTAAAAAAGAGCATCAGCAAAAACGTTAACGCCGCGCCTACGCCAAATATGCTCAACGTTGCCCATAAATCGCCCACCTCTTGTCCCAGCGGCCCCAGCAGACCGGCCTCTACGGACAGTCCCATCCCTCCGGCAATGACTAACCCGATCAATAAAAATTGCATAGTAGTGACTCTTTTGTTGTTCAGGTCCGGAAGGGTACGCGTTTGTATTCATGAGAAAAATGCTACAATCGGATAAACACCTTTGCAGGATCTGCATCAATGACCGATTCGGGTAGTATCACCCTGCGTACCTTACTTATTTTTATAGAAGTCTATGAAACGCATAATTTTTCCGTGGTGGCACGCCAACAGGGGATCTCGGCTTCACAGGTGTCGCGGGTGATCCATCAGCTCGAAGATGCGCTCGGTCAGCAGCTCTTTTATCGCAACACGCGCTCAATCATCCCCACCGAAAATGGTCATCTGTTTATCCGCTATGCCCGAGAGATGACTCGTAGCCTCGACGAGGCGCGTCGGGAGCTAGCCGCCAGAACCCAGCAGCCCACCGGTCTGGTGCGTATTAACGCTCCGGTGTTTTTCGGCCAGCGGCACGTTGCCCCTACCCTGCCGGGCCTGAGCGAGCGCTATCCGGGACTGGATATCGAGCTCATTCTGACCGACGACTATATCGATCCGCATAAAGACGCTGCTGATGTGATCTTTCGCATCGGCGCGCTGACCAACTCGTCGTTTCACGCCCGTACCTTCGGACGCCAGGTGTATCATCTGGCCGCCGCCCCTGGCTATCTGCGCCACTCTGGCACGCCTGCGAGCCCTGACGACCTTTCATCTCACCGTTGTCTGGTATACCGGGGTTCTTCGGGTCCTAACCGCTGGTTTTTCCGCGCGATGGGCGCTGACTGGACGCACTACCCGGTGTCGCCCTTGATGACATCTAACAATGCGGAGGCTTTGCTCATCGCCGCGCTGGGGGGTATGGGGTTGGTGCTGTTTCCGGACTGGCTGATTGGCGATAAGCTGCAAAGCGGGGAACTTGTTGCGCTACTGCCCGAATTTGAGGCGACCATCAATACCGAGCCGCAACTGATTTCGGCACTTTATCCCGATGCGCGTCATCCTTCTCTGAATGTCAGGGCGGTCATTGATTACTATCTGGAGGCGTTTGGCTCGCCACTCTACTGGCAGAGGGGATAAAAAAACGCGGCCTGAGCCGCGTTTAGATTATTCGCAGTAAACGTCCGGATTATCCGAAAGCGAAACGAATGATTTGCTGTTTTTATCCAGCGCATGAATCACGCCGCTTTCAATATCGTAGACCCAGCCATGCAGGCGCAGCGCGTTGTTACGCAGACCGACCGCGACAGACGGATGGGTTTTAATGTTATTAAGCTGCGCAATGACGTTTTCCTGCACCATCGCGTTCACTTTATCTGTCTCGTTTTCCCAGCTTTTCTTATCCACTACCGCTTTCGCCGCGTCTGAGTAACGTAACCAGTGGGCGACAGCCGGCATCGGCTCCAGATCCTGGTTCGCGGCGATGGCTTTCATCGCGCCACAGTTGGAGTGGCCGCAAATCACGATATCGGTCACGCCCAACGCAACCACCGCATATTCGATGGTTGCAGACACGCCGCCCGGCTCTGGGCCGAATGACGGAACGATGTTGCCCGCGTTACGAATCACAAAGAGCTGTCCCGGTTCCTGCTGGGTGACCAGTTCCGGTACCAGGCGGCTGTCGGAGCAGGAGATAAAAAGCGCTTTGGGGTTCTGGCTGGAAGCCAGGCTGCGGAACAGTTCTTTACGTTGTGGGAAAATTTCTTTCTGAAAGTTGAGGAAACCCTCAATGATATGTTGCATAGCACTGTCTCTTTTTCGGTTTTAATGACTGCATGACAAAGATCACAGTTTTAAAGTGTACCACCGGCAGGTAAAACCGGAAGGGGAATTAAGCGAGATGACACGTTTTGCAAGAAAATCCCCGGCCAGGCCGGGGAAGGAAAATCAGAACTGGTAATTGAGGCTCACCGAGAAGTGACGGGGATCGCCATAGACGGCGGAGTCATCCAGGTATGAATAGTATTCACGATCAAACAGGTTGCTGACGTTCGCCTGCACCGCTAGCTGTCGGGTCAGCTGGTAGCGAGCAAACAGATCCACCAGCGGATAGCTGCCCTGATGGAGGCGCTGCGTCTCGCCATCAGGCCCGGTCACGTCTTTGTAGACCCGGTTTTGCCAGTTCACGCCGCCGCCGACTGTCAATTCCGGCAGCATCGGAAGCTGGTAACGGGTAAAGAGCTTGAGCTGCGTTTGCGGCGCATAGCTGTTAAACCGGCCGCGCTTATCCCGCGCCACGTAACGCGTCGCACTGAAGGTGAGCTGCAGATTATCGGTGACGGCACCGTTAACTTCCAGCTCAGCCCCTTTGCTCACCGCGCCTTCCGTCTCCTGATAGGCCTGCTCGCTGGAGCCGTTAACAAACTGGCCGCTGATCGCCTCGGCGGCATGCTCCTGCTCAATGCGGAAAATGGCCAGATTGGTCGTCAGGCGGCCATCCGCCCAGTCGGCTTTCAAACCAGTTTCGTAGTTTTTGCCGGTCACCGGCGAGAGCCATGCGCCGCGGGGGTCGCGTTTTGTCTGCGGTGAGAAGATTGAGGTATAGCTGGCGTAGCCCGACAGACTGTCGGTGATGTCATAAACCACGCCGCCATAAGGGGTGAGGTTATATTTCCGCATCTCACCGCTGCTGCCGTTGGTGTTGTACTGGGTGTAACGCGCCCCCAGAATCAGCGACAGCGGATCGGTGATCGACAACCGTGCTGCGGTGTAGGCTGATTTCTGCCGGACAACATCATCCGCATTCTGATACCAGTCGCCCCAGGTCGGTTCTGCCACGCTGCCGTCCCAGTTATTGCTAAAAATGCCCATCTGCTCGCTGTCCAGCGGGCCATCGCGGCTTTCGGTCGCATTATGCTGGCGGCTATAGTTGGCTCCCGCCATCAGCTGATGCTGGCGTCCCAGCAGCTCGAAGGGGCCGCTGAGATACGCATCCCAGGCGTCGAGCTTACGTTCGCCGCGATCTTTACTGCCCCAGCCGGTGGTGCCTTCGCCGGTGTTCACATCGGGGTTGCCCATCACATACAGCAAGGTATCGTTAAAGGTCTGCTCTCCGTGCGTCCCGTTAAGGCGGAATGTCCAGCCATTATCCCAGGCGTGGGTGAGGGTCGCGAAGACCTTACGTGATTCAACCTCATAACCCGTCCAGTCGGCCGCCGTGTTGGTACTGTGGTTGTAATGGGTTCTGGTGCCATTGCTATAAAGACTCGGCAGGCCGCCCCAGGTTGGATTAGCGGTATTATTCTGCTGATAATCCCAGCCCAGCGACAACGTTGTGCGTTCGGTCAGATCGGCATCCACCACGCCGTAGAGGAATTTCTTTCTTTTATGGTAGCGATCCAGCCAGCTGTCTTGATCCTGATACCCCGTCACCACTCGCCCGCGCAGGCTGGCGTCGCTGTTAAGCGGTGTGGCAAGATCGGCGACGTAGCGCTGTGCATTCCAGCTGCCGTAGCTGGCGCTAATATTCGCTGCGGGGGTTTTCGAGGCAGCTGTTTTTCGCACCATGTTAATAGAGGCCCCCGGATCGCCAGCCCCGGTCATGAGCCCGGTCGCCCCGCGCACCACTTCGATGCGATCGTAGATGGCGGTATCTCCCGCCGCGTCGCCGTAGTTCCACGCATCGCCCGTGGCGGTGGGGATGTCATCGTAAGAGAAGCTCGTGATCGCAAAGCCGCGCGAATAGTAATAACTACGCTCGCTGTCGATGGCCTGGGACGAAACGCCCGTGGCGTTGGTTAAGACGTCATCCACCGACTGGAGGTTTTGATCCGCCATCCGCTGGGTGGTTACCACGCTCACCGCCTGGGGGATGTCGCGCGGTGCCAGCACCATTTTCGTGCCCGCCCGCGTGGTTTTTACCGCATAGTCTTGCTGTGACTCAGCCGTGCTTTCGCCGCTGCCATACACCACCATGTCTGCTTCGTCAGCGGCATATGCCGGCTGCACCAGCGCATGGATTGCCACCGCCAGCAGAGAAACGGTAAGCGGTTTAAGTGGGATCGACGCGGCGAGTTTCCTGCCACGCTTTCTGCGTAGAAATGTCATCTTGTGCCCTGCCCTTTATCGTCTTTTACGCCAGCGTCTGATGCCCACTGAGCGCCAATGCGAATAGTAATGAGAACTATTTGTTTTATTATGAGGAGAGCAATGTAAGGGATATGTCAGCAAATGTATAGCGCTCGTCAACAATCTCGCCATGCAGTGCATGTGTGAAACGTGGCGCGTAACCGCACAGATTGCGACGTGCAGTTTGCCTGTCACCTGCCTATACTGAGCCGATGATCAAACTGATAAAGCAGGTGGTGTATGGAAATCGATCTCGATAATCTGGTCTTTAGCGGGCTGGATGAGGCAGAAGAGCGTAACGCAGAGCGTCTGGAAGATGCAGATAAGAAAGCTCAGGAAATTATCGCGGACAACGACTGCGGCGATGCCTGCAAGATCTAAATGAAATGCCCCGATACCTCGGGGCTTTTTATTACTTATCGAGGCCTTCAATGGCTTGCTGAGCGCAGGCTTCATCAAGTTGGCCCCCCGGTGCGCCGCCGATACCGATGGCACCAATCACCTCATCCCCCTCTTTCACCGGTAGCCCACCCGCGAGCAGCAAGAAGCCAGGAACATCACGCATGTTTTGTGCCCCGGCATTGTTTTGCGCCGCCTCCATCACCTTGCCGGAGGAATTTTTGGTGCTCAGGGCAGTCCAGGCTTTCATTTCACTGGCCTTAACCGTATGCGGACCCGCGTTATCCGTGCGCTGGACGGCTTTTACCACCCCTGCGCGATCGACCACGGTCACCGTGACCTGATAGTTTTTGGCCATGCAGGCCTGAATGGCCGCCGTCGCCAGGGCATTGGCCTGGGTCAATGAGAGGCTTTTCTGCGCGACAGACTGCGCCTGTGCCGATACGCTTACCAGACCCGCAATCAGGGCCGCTGCCATCATTCTCTTTTTCATCGCTCATTCTCTTGTGAGGGGAAACAGGCACAGAGTACGAAAGCGCGCGATGAAAAGTTATTCGGTTGATTACGCAATCCACCTGGTAGTTATACGGATTGCAATTTGTCATATTCACGTATGGCCTGCACCAGGCTGGTGACGCCCAGCTTGGCGAAGACTGCCGCCCGGTGCGCCTCTACCGTACGCGGGGAGAGATGCAGCCGCTGCGCCACCTCTTTGTTACTATGGCCTTCCATCAGTGCTTTCAGCACCTCATGTTCGCGGGCGGTGAGCTGCTCAAATAAGATTCGCACGCGCCGGCTTTCCTGCCAGCGCGTCATGCGCGCGGTGCTCTCCTCGAGCGCGAAACCGAGGGTTTCGATAAGCTTATCGGCGTCCAGAGGCTTAGTGAAGAACTCAAACACCCCGTTATGAAATGCCCGGCGACAGGCGTCGATGGTCCCATGTCCGGTCATCAGGATCACCGGCAGCAGCGGCCACGGCCACTGCCCCTCTTCCAGCCACGTCAATCCCCCTTTCCCCGGCATGCGCATATCCAGCAGCAGGCAGCCGGTCAAGGATGGGTCGCTGCCGTGCACGGCAATAAAGGCGGCAATGCTCTCGAAGGGAACGACCTGCCAGCCCATATTCGAGAGCAAAAAGGCTAAGGATTCCCGGATGGCCGCATCGTCATCGATTAAATAGATGTGACTACCCATGTGTTGTCTCCTCCGGATGGGTGAATTGCAGCGCGATCCGGGCTCCGCCTTCGGGCGCATTATGCAGTGAAATCGTGCCGTTCATTCTCTCTACCAGCGACTCCGTCAGGGTCATCCCCAAGCCGATACCCGCCTGCCGGCCGCTATAAAACGGCATAAAGGCCTTCTCGAGGGCTTCAGGGGTAAAGCCGGGGCCACCGTCGGTTAATGTTACCAGGATATGCTCAGCCCGACGCTGGCTGGCAATATGTACCCAGCCCGCCGGGCGCTCTTGCTGGGCCTGAATGGCGTTGCTGAGCAAGTTATGCAGCACCTGCTCCAGCCATAAACGGTCTGCCAGGATGCAGCGTCCATCAGGGGGAAAATCGTGGGTAATGCGAATATGTTTCGCACTGCGTTCATGTTGCAGTAAATTGCCCACATGCTGCCAGCACTCGGCCAGATCGACCGCCTGTAAATCCACTTTCTCTTCGGCCACATGTTTACGAAAGCGGTTTAGCAAGGCGCTGATCCGCTGCGTTTGCACCAGGGCTGCGTCCAGTGCCTGTCCTGTGACATCCAGATTCCCTTGTCGCACCTGTCGCTTTGCACCCTGTATCCAGGTCTGCGCGGCCGTCAACGGCTGGTTAATTTCGTGGACAATCCCGGCGGTGATCTCCCCCAGCGTATTCAGGCGGGCATGCTGATAATACCAGGCGCGGCGTTCGGCATTCTGCCGCTGCAGACGCTGCCAGACGAACAGTCGACCGACCCCGGTCACCGCGCCGCAGAGCAGAATCAGCAGCATGAACGGCCCGGCAGAGACCTGAAACCAGGCCGGCTTTGCCTCGGCGCTCAGCAAGAACGGTTGAGTGTGCTGAGGAAACGGGCGCTGCCAGTGCCAGAAGGCCGTGGTGTCGGGTGCGGCAACAGGATCGGTGAGATACAGGCGCAAGGCGGTAAAACGGTGGTGGGTCTCCAGCATGGGTTGCAGGTCAATGCGCACCCGTATTTGTCGCCAGGGGTTATAGAGCCAGTATTGATTGCCGCCTGAGGGTTCAACGCGTGCGGCATCGAGGCGACGGTTAGCCGTTTTTTCCAGCGCCACAATTTGCGGAAATTTTTTGCGCAACGCCAGCAGATCTTCATCGCCGCTAAGCAGCGGCAGAACCGATTCGTTTTGGGTGAGTATCGCACCGATGGCTGACCAGAGGGCGCTGAAATCCCGATCGCGATCCCAGTACTGACGGCGGATTTGCTCGGCGTAGAGTAGCGCGCTACAGAGCAGACTAAAGGAGAGCCAGAGCAGGAGGCTACGTCTAATAAAATTTTTGCTGTTCATCCGGTTAGCTGGCGTGGTGGGTAGACGCCAGAAACCTTAGCAGGTTGTCAGGTTACGGACAAAAGGTGCCGGGGATCCCGGTCACAGAACGCACACCTCGTTCCAGTAAGTTTCCCGCATGAAGCGGTTTTTAACGTTGCGTTTGCGCATGGAACCACTCCGGGTCGATAGTGGCGATGTCCACGCCATACAGGCTGGCGACAGGCAAAATCGACTCAATAATACGTTGCGCACTGTTCTCTGCACGCGTTTCGGGTGTGGCAAAAAACCGCCGTAACGTACTTATCCATTTTCGCATGGTCCTGTTCCTCGTCATTTCAGCCTGCCCTTAGTTAAGCAGCAGAAAGAGGACGAGGGAAATACCAAAACCGGCAGAGGTTTTGCGAAATTCGCACAAACCGGACGGGCAGCGCAAAGCGCCCGCGTGCGTGGTGGTTAGCCTGCCAGCGCTTTAATGACGCGCTCCATCGCTTCGGTGGTTAATTCACTTCGCTTCACGCGCTGGTTCGCCAGTGATGTTCTCACTACCCCGGCAATCACAATATGCTTCGGTTCCTGTCCCAGATCACGCATCTCAAGCACCACTTTTCCTACCACCCGGCACATCTCCTGATACAGCGCGTCGTCTTTGCTCACATTGCCCATCGCTTTCACTCCTTTGCCCGAAAAGGCCAGCTTAAAGCATTCATACCTCTTATACAAAAAAAGCCCGGCGAGTGGCTCACCAGGCTTTTTTAAAATAAATCAGGGGATTAGTTATTTACCGGGATCACCGCGCCTTTATATTTGGTGCGGATCCAGTCCTGAATCTCTTTCGAGTGCAGCACGTCCACCAGCGCCACGATATCTTTCTTCTTCTCATCGCCACGATGCACGGTGATGATGTTGGCATACGGGTTGTTCTCACCGCTCTCTACCGCGATGGGGTCGTGAACCGGGTCCAGACCAGCATCAATCGCGTAGTTGGCGTTAATCACCACGGCGGCGCCTTCGTCATTGTTATACATCTGCGGCAGCAGAGAGGCCTCCACGTTCGGCGTAAACTGCAGTTTTTTCGGGTTTTCCACGATATCGCTAATGCGGGCGGTTACTTTGTCGACACCCGGCTTCAGCTTAATCACGCCCTCTTTCTCGAAAATGGAGAGGATTCGGCCCTCTTCAGACACGGCGTCACGCATGATGATTTTGCCGCCTTCCGGCAGATCCTTCAGCGATTTGTATTTTTTAGAGTAGATACCGATAGGCTCAATGTGGATAGCGCCTGCGCTGACAAAGTCATACTCTTTGTCACCGGCGTGGTCTTTCAGCACGCTGTTCAGATAAGGGATATGCTGGAAATAGTTGGCGTCAATATCACGCCCCGCCAGCGCGGTGTTCGGCAGAATATAGTCCTGGAAAGGTTTAATCTCCAGGTCGATACCCTGCTTCGCCAGAATCGGCTTAGCCTGCTCCAGAATTTCCGCATGCGGGGTGTTAGACGCGCCCACGGTCAGGGTGTCGGCCCAGGAGGCAAAGCTCAGGGCGCTCAGGGTTGCGGCGGCGATCAGCGTCAGTGTTTTTTTCATGATGTTGGTTCCTGTGTGTTATTCGTGATTATCTTTTATCTAACAGTGAAGTAATGACATCGCCGCAGAACTGGATAATGAAAACGATGATTAAAATGGTCACCGTTGCCACCAGCGTGACGTCACCATGGTTGCGCTGGAATCCTTCCAGATAAGCCAGATTTCCTAAACCGCCAGCACCAATCACCCCTGCCATTGCGCTGTAGCTCACCAGGGCAATCAGCGTGACCGTCATGCCTGATACCAGCGCGGGTGATGACTCCGGCAATAAAACCCGAAAGATTAATGTGCTCAGTCGTGCGCCCATCGATCGCGTGGCTTCAATAACGCCTTTATCCACTTCGCGCAGGGCGATCTCCACCAGACGCGCATAGAAAGGGGCCGCCCCGACAATCAACGCCGGCAATGCGGCGTTAGCGCCGAGAATGGTGCCCACCACGGTTTTGGTGAAGGGGATCAGCAGCACGATCAGAATGATGAAAGGAATCGAGCGGAAGACGTTCACCACAATGGAGATCAGGCTATAGACCGTGCGGTTCTGGAACATACCGCCGCGGGCGGTTAAAAAGAGCGCCAGTCCCAGAATCAACCCCAGCGCAAATGTCGCCACGCCAGACAAGGCTGTCATGTACAGCGTCTCCTGGGTGGCGGCCCAGAGCTGGTCCCACTTCAGGTGTGGGAAGAGATTTTCAGCCATGTTTAACTACCTCGCCTTCAATATCGCTTTGCTGCAGGTCGGCGAGGATATTGTTAAGTTGTTCTTCCGTTGCAACGACGTGCAGCCAGAGCTGTCCGAAGACGCCGTGGGCGGTTTGTGTCATTTTGCCGTGCAGTATGTTAAAGGGCAGGCCATAGCGCAGGGTCAGCTCCCCAACGATCGGCTGATGGGTGCTGTGACCGGTAAAGGTCAGTTTGATTACCGTGCCTTCCAGCGCGTTTGTCAGTTCCGGATTGAAGGTTTCCTCTTCTGCATACTGGCTTACCTGACGCACAAATTGCTGCGTGATCGCCTTTTGCGGATGGGTAAAGACCTGCAGCACCTCGCCCTCCTCCACCACTTTGCCGTTTTCCATCACCGCCACGCGGTCGCAGATTTTGCGCACCACGTGCATTTCGTGGGTGATCAATACAATGGTCAGCTTAAAGCGACGGTTGATGTCCAGCAGTAGATCGAGGATCTGATCGGTGGTTTGCGGGTCAAGCGCCGAGGTGGCCTCGTCGCAGAGCAGCACATCCGGATTATTGGCCAGCGCCCGGGCAATGCCTACGCGCTGTTTCTGCCCGCCGCTCAGTTGGGATGGATAAGCATTTTCACGCCCTTTTAAACCCACCAGTTCTACCAGCTCGGCGACGCGCGCAGCGATCCTGGCTTTGGATACGCCGGCAATTTGCATAGAGAAGGCGATGTTCTCACTCACCGTGCGCGACCAGAGCAGATTAAAGTGCTGAAACACCATGCTGATCTTCAGACGTGCCTGACGCAGGGCCTCGCCTTTCGCCGCGGAAATCTCCTGCCCGTTAATGGTCACCGTGCCTGTAGTCGGTTTTTCCAGTCCGTTTAACAGGCGAATCAGCGTACTTTTTCCGGCACCGCTGTAGCCAATGATGCCGTAAATTTGCCCCTGCTCAATCGCCAGGTTGACGTCGTCAACGGCGGTCAGCGAGACTTTTCCGTCATCAAAAATCTTCGAAATATTCCTGAGAACTATCATTCTTATACTTATCCGTTAGCATTTAGCGGTTTAGCAGTATGGATGTCCAAATGATAGTAATCAGCCGTGATTATCTTTGAAATGACCAAAAAAGAATTTCATATAATTTTGAGTTATAAACGGCAGTTTGACTGGGGAGAGCGGGATAGCTGCATTATGGAAAAGGTCAGCTATTTTCCGCAAATGTACCTCTGGTTCGCCTTTTACCCGGATTCAGGGGCCAGAAAGGGCGGCGTATCGCTGGAAAAGCAGCAAATCTGGCAAATTTGCGGTTAGGTTTTTCGTTGCCGCAACATCCGCCTGGGCAAGCTTAACGCGTTGATAACAATCCTTTGTGAATCTGCACATATAATTTTTGAAACGCTGTTTTCATTTTCCTTTTGCGCATACTTAGGCGTATAATGCGCGCCTAATCCCTGATGAATGGTTTCAGCGCTTGGAATACAAAAAACAACGCATACAACTTTCCCTCACCTCCTGGGCTGAAACACAGGCACACTTTCTTCTGCACGCTCAATTGATGTCACCTATCCTTACTGCGTGCCATAAAATCATTCGCAACACAGGTTTGACTCTGAGGCCCAGCGCCCCCGGAGCGAGATTTCCATATCCTTCTCAACTTAAAGACTAAGACTGTCATGAAAAAGACGAAAATTGTTTGCACCATCGGCCCGAAAACCGAATCTGAAGAGATGCTGACCAAAATGCTGGACGCCGGCATGAACGTTATGCGTCTGAACTTCTCTCACGGTGACTATGCTGAACACGGCCAGCGCATTCAGAACTTGCGCAACGTGATGAGCAAGACCGGTAAAAAAGCAGCAATCCTGCTGGATACCAAAGGTCCAGAAATTCGTACCATCAAACTGGAAGGCGGCAATGACGTTTCGCTGAAAGCGGGCCAGACCTTCACGTTCACTACAGACAAGTCCGTGGTCGGCAACAGCGAAATCGTTGCTGTGACTTACGAAGGCTTCACCAGCGATCTCTCCGTGGGCAACACCGTGCTGGTGGATGACGGTCTGATCGGCATGGAAGTGACCGCTATCGAAGGTAAGAACGTTGTTTGTAAAGTGCTGAACAACGGCGACCTGGGTGAGAACAAAGGCGTGAACCTGCCGGGTGTCTCCATCGCGCTGCCTGCCCTGGCAGAAAAAGATAAGCAAGACCTGATCTTCGGTTGTGAGCAAGGCGTTGACTTCGTGGCGGCCTCTTTCATCCGTAAACGTTCTGACGTCGTTGAAATCCGTGAGCACCTGAAAGCGCACGGCGGCGAAAATATCCAGATCATCTCCAAAATTGAAAACCAGGAAGGTCTGAACAACTTCGATGAGATCCTCGAAGCGTCTGACGGCATCATGGTTGCTCGTGGCGACCTGGGCGTTGAGATTCCGGTTGAAGAGGTAATCTTCGCGCAGAAGATGATGATCGAGAAGTGTGTGCGTGCACGTAAAGTGGTTATCACCGCGACGCAGATGCTGGACTCCATGATCAAAAACCCACGCCCAACCCGCGCTGAAGCAGGCGACGTGGCTAACGCCATCCTCGACGGTACCGATGCCGTTATGCTCTCTGGCGAATCCGCAAAAGGTAAATACCCGCTGGAAGCGGTCTCCATCATGGCGACCATCTGTGAGCGTACCGACCGCGTGATGAAGAGCCGTCTGGACAACAACAACGACAGCCGTAAGCTGCGCATCACCGAAGCCGTCTGCCGCGGTGCGGTAGAGACCGCTGAGAAACTGGAAGCGCCGCTGATCGTTGTGGCAACCCAGGGCGGCAAATCTGCGAAAGCTGTACGTAAATACTTCCCGAACGCCACCATCCTTGCACTGACCACCAACGAAACCACAGCACGTCAGCTGGTGCTGAGCAAAGGCGTGGTTCCGCATCTGGTGAAAGAGATTGCTTCTACCGATGATTTCTATCGTCTGGGTAAAGAAGTGGCTCTGCAGCTGGTTGAGTGCGGTCTGGCACAGAAAGGCGACGTTGTGGTGATGGTTTCTGGCGCGCTGGTACCATCAGGCACCACCAATACCGCATCTGTTCACGTTCTGTAATAATTACTGTCCGAATTAATTAGTTTAAAAAGCGCTCTTCGGAGCGCTTTTTTTATTTGTGCCATCGACCATAGTCATTAAAAAATCAAATCGGGTTTTTCTATTTAATACGCACTTTTACTAAGATGAATCCGATTAAAATATTTTGTTTTAACAGCATTTTTTGGCTGATATAGCCGATTTCGATGCTTCTTTGAGCGAACGATCAAAAATAGGCGGATTCCCAACAAAAAAATATTCTCAACCTAAAAAACTTTGTGTAATACTTGTAACGCTACATGGAGATTAACTCAATCTAGAGGGTATTAATAATGAATCGTACTAAACTGGTACTGGGCGCGGTAATCCTGGGTTCTACTCTGCTGGCAGGTTGCTCCAGCAACGCTAAAATCGATCAGCTGTCTTCTGACGTTCAGACTCTGAACGCTAAAGTTGACCAGCTGAGCAACGACGTGAACGCAATGCGTTCCGACGTTCAGGCTGCTAAAGACGACGCAGCACGCGCTAACCAGCGTCTGGACAACCAGGCTACTAAATACCGTAAGTAATAGTACCTGTTAATAAAATGGCGCACATTGTGCGCCATTTTTTTTGCCTGCGATTCCCCTTCCCTACTGCGTAACCTGCTCGCGCGTCTCCTCAACAGAGGTCACCGGCGTGCGCTGATTCTGCACCGACTGCACAGTGTGATTCGCTGAAGGCGTGGCCCCTACCGAAACGGCGACCGGAATGCCTGCCCTGCGTGACATTGCTTTATCCACCAGCGCTTTATCGCTACCGCTCTCAGCAACAAAGGACGCAAAACCAGCAGACTGCGGAATAGGCAGGATCTGTGGATTATCACCTTCAATAGCCGCCAGCGGGCGGTGCACCTCAACATAGCGTCTGCCGTCCGGCTCGACGGCGAATTTCACCGGCTCATTGATGATCTGCACCCGGGTGCCGACCCGAACCTGCGAGAAGAGCGCTTTAATATCCGGCGCATTCATACGCATACAGCCAGAACTCACGCGCAGGCCTACGCTGTCGGGTGCGCTGGTGCCGTGAATCAGGTATTCGCCGTTACCCACCCCCAGACGCAATGCGAAGCGCCCCAGTGGATTATTTGGCCCTGCCGGGACCACGGGCGGCAGTTTTATCCCCTGCGCCAGTGAGCGCGCCCGGATGCCGGCTGGTGGCGTCCAGGTGGGATTGGGGATCTTCTGGCTAATGCGGGTCGTGGTGACCGGCGTCTCCAGCCCCAACTGGCCTATCCCCAGAGGATAAACCTGCACGCTATTCTCCCCGGAGGGGAAATAATAGAGCCGCAGTTCGGCAAGATTAACCACAATTCCTTCGCGCGGCGTATCGGGCAGTAACATTTGCGATGGAATAGTAATCACCGTGCCCGGAGCCGGATAAACCGGGGCAATGGTGTTATTGGTTTCGAGAATTAAGTGCGCAGCAGTATTAAACCGGCGGGCGATTGCCTGCAGATTTTTATCGCCCTCCTGAATAGTGTAAGTCTGATTCTGGCCTATTAGGCGACTGCCCGCAGGCGGCAATGGATAATCTACCGCTCTGGCGCTATTTACCGCGCCGAGCGACCCAATAAGTAAAAGTGTAATCAGAGACGCGCGCTTCATGCTGATATTCCTTATTCACTGACAGGACGTCAGAAAGCTGAAAACCAGCGAGGCGGGAACCGCCTCGCGAAACAGAATGAATGCTGTCTGGTAAGTTTAGCTAATGTTGGCGGCTTTGGTGCGGATTGCGCGGATCATCGCTTCCAGCCCCTGAGAACGGGACGGCGTTAAGTGTTGTGTCAGCGCCATCTGTTCAAACCATGGGCGCACATCGAAAGCCAGAATGTCTTGCGGAGACATCTGATGATAGAGAATAAACACCACGGCGATCAGCCCCTTCACAATGGCCGCATCGCTATCGCCCTGCAGTTCTATCACCCCCGCCTCGTTCTGGTGCATCAGGATCCAGACCTGGCTCTGACACCCCTGAATAATATTGTCCGGGTTATGGGCTTCCGGACTAAGCTCAGGCAGTCGCTGCCCAAGCTCAATGATGTACAGGTACTTCTCTTCCCAGTTTGCGCAACGTGTAAAGTTACGCAGTAATTTATCTCTGTCTGGCAACGCGGCCATCTCTTGCCTCCCTGTTAACCTAACAGCTGGTGGATGCGTTTCAGCCCTGCCACCAGCCTGTCGATCTCTTCTGTGGTGTTATACATGACCAGCGACGCGCGGCACATGGCCGGAACCTGATAAAAGGCCATCAGCGGCATTGCACAGTGGTGCCCGGTGCGCACCGCAACGCCGTAATTGTCGAGGAAGCTCCCCACATCATAGGCGTGATGTTTACCCAGGTTAAAGGCAATGACCCCTTTGCGATCTGCCGGTCCATAGAGAACCAGATCCGGCACCTCGGCCAGGGCGTGCAAGGCGTAATCCATCAGCTTCTGCTCGTACGCGGCAATCTTCTCAAGACCAATGGCTGAGACATACTCTATAGCAGCCCCAAGACCAATAATGCCGCCGGTGTTTGGCGTACCCGCTTCAAAGCGCCAGGGCGCTTTAGCGTAGGTCGTCCCCTCGGTGAGGCTGACGGTGGCGATCATCGACCCGCCCCCTTCCCACGGCGGCATAGCCTGCAGGATATCCTCCTTCACGTAGAGCACGCCGATCCCGGTCGGTCCGTAGAGTTTATGTCCGGAAAACACATAAAAATCGCAGTCCAGCGCCTGGACATCGGTACCCTGGTGCATCACCGCCTGGGCACCGTCCACCAGCACCTTCGCCCCCACCTGATGCGCTTTGGCTACAATCTCCGCCAACGGGTTTTCAGTCCCCAGAACGTTAGAGATGTGCGTCACCGCCACCAGTCGGGTACGTTCATCAAGCAGCGCATCCAGCTGCGCCAGCTGCAGCGTACCGTCCTGGTTCAGCGGGATCACCCGCAGTTGGGCCCCCACGCGCTCACAGAGCATCTGCCACGGCACGATGTTGGCATGATGTTCCATCTGAGTGATGACAATATTATCCCCGGCATGAACCGAGGCGCTGCCCCAGCTGTTAGCGACCAGGTTGATCCCTTCGGTGGTGCCGCGCACGAAGACCAGCTCTTCCGGCGAACGGGCGTTTAAAAACGCCGCCGCCTGGTTGCGCACATTTTCCATGCGCTGAGTCGCTTCCGCACTGAGGGTATGGATACCCCGGTGTACCGCCGCATAGCCGTGTCGGTAAAACTCCGCTTCGGCATCGATCACCTGCGCTGGCTTCTGGGCGCTGGCGGCGCTGTCGAGATAGGCGAGCGGCAGACCGTTCACTTCACGGGTCAGGACCGGAAAATCCGCCCGCACTTTCTCCACCGGAAAATTCATGCCTTACCTCCAGGCAAGCGCTGACCGATGCGGGTCAGGACCTGCTGTTTTACCCCTTCGTCACCAATAGCTTCTGTCAGCTCAGCGGCAAAGGCGTAGATAATCATCTTTTCGGCAGCCTGCTGGTCAATACCGCGCGAACGGAGATAGAACATCTGCTCGTCGTCGATACGGCCCACGGTTGCCCCGTGGCTGCACTTCACATCATCCGCATAGATTTCCAGCTGCGGCTTGGTATCCACCTCAGCCAGGCGCCCCATCAGCAGATTGTTGTTGGTCATCTGCCCGTCGGTCTTGATGGCATGCTGGGCCACCTTGATCAGCCCATTAAACACCGCGCGACCTTTATCGCTGACGATGGTTTTGTGCAGCTGACGGCTGTTGCAGAACCCTTTGTTGTGTTCGAGCCAGGTGCGGGTGTCGCACACTTCGGATTTCACCGGCATCGCCAGGCTGTTAATGCGCAGCGTGGTATTTTCGCCGTTAAGTTGGGTACTGGTATTGTGGCGTAACACCGCGCCGCCCAGCAGGAAGCTGTGGCTGTGGGCCGCCGCGTCTGCAGCCAGCAAGATGTCGTTGTGGCCGAAGTGATGACAAAGCGCATTTTCAAACGCCATCTTCAGATGGTGCAACTGCGCATTTGCCGCCACGTTCATGGTCATTCGTGAACCGGTAAAATGGCGAACATCATTCAGGCTGACATAGTGTTCGATGACCGTCGCTTCGGCCCCCTGCTCCAGCTCCAGATGGTGGCGGTAGTGGGCGGTGTTCACCTCCTCTTGCCCCGCAAGCCCCTGGGTAATGTGCAGCAACAGCAAAGGCCGGGCGGGACGCTGATTGCGCTTCACGCGAATGTGCGTGACCGATTGCGCCAGGCTTTCGGTAAGATGCAGGAAGAGTTCAGGCTGGACCGGCGCGGGCAAGGATTGACGCGCGTCGTTGATCTCAATGTCAAAACCGCTCCCTTCGCTACTGTCGCTCAGGCCCGGAATAAACTGACCGTCGACAAAGACCAGCCGTACGGCATCCACCGCTATGCTCAGCGCATCTCGCTGCGCTGCGCTCACCTCGGCCAGACGGGTGACAAACTGGCTATTCAGCAATCCGTCCAGGGGGGTGTACTTCCAGTTTTCATGTTTCCGCCCAGGCAATCCAAGACGCAGCATCTGCTGCAGATGCTGTTGGGCCTGTTCAGAGCGCGGTTGACCTTGCGCCTCAAACAGGCGATGCCACTGCTGTAGCGCGTTACTGCTGTTCGGTAAGCCAGCCATAGCCCTGCTCCTCCAGCTGTTTAACCAGGGTGAAATCACCCGATTTCACAATGCGCCCTTGATAAAGTACGTGTACAAAGTCTGGCTTGATGTAGTCGAGAATACGCTGGTAGTGGGTGACGATGATAAATGAGCGGTTGCCATCGCGCAGGGCGTTCACCCCGTCGGCAACGATTTTCAGCGCATCAATATCCAGACCGGAGTCGGTCTCATCCAGAATACACAGCTCAGGCTCCAGTACCGCCATCTGCAAAATGTCGTTACGCTTCTTCTCGCCGCCGGAAAAGCCGACGTTTACCGAACGTGTAAGCAGATCTTCCGGCATTTTTAGAAGCTGAATCTTCTCTTCCATTAAGTCCTGGAAGTCGAAGCGGTCCAGCGCTTCCTGATCACGGTACTTGCGCACGGCGTTTAACGCGGTTTGCAGGAAGAACTGATTACTGACGCCCGGGATCTCGACCGGATACTGGAAGGCCATAAAGATCCCTTCACCGGCGCGCTCTTCGGGCGACAGTTCCAGCAGATCTTTGTCCTTGAACGCCACCGAGCCGCCCACCACGTCGTAATCTTCACGCCCGGCCAGGGTTGCAGAGAGCGTACTTTTCCCGGAGCCGTTCGGCCCCATAATGGCATGCACCTCGCCCGGGCGAACCTCCAGGCTCAGCCCACGCAGGATCGCTTTATCTTCCACACTGACCTGTAAATCTTTAATGCTTAACATGTGCTTTCCTTAATGCTTAACCGACGCTGTGTTCAAGGCTAATCGCCAGCAGTTTCTGTGCTTCAACGGCAAACTCCAGCGGCAATTCAGAGAATACGTCCTTACAGAAGCCGTTAACAATCATGGAGATGGCATCCTCTTCGCTGATGCCGCGCTGCAGGCAGTAGAAGAGCTGATCCTCACCAATCCGCGAGGTGGTGGCTTCATGCTCCAGCTGTGCGCTGTTGTTCCGGCACTCCACGTAGGGGAAGGTGTGCGCCCCACAGTCTGGCCCGATCAGCATCGAATCGCACTGGGTGAAGTTTCGGGCGTTAGTGGCCGTTGGCATGATTTTTACCAGCCCCCGATAGCTGTTCTGGCTCTGTCCGGCAGAGATCCCCTTCGAGATAATGGTTGATTTGGTGTTTTTGCCGATGTGGATCATCTTGGTGCCGGTATCGGCCTGCTGATGACCGCTGGTCAGCGCCACGGAGTAAAACTCACCGATGGAGTTATCGCCGCGCAGAATGCAGCTTGGGTACTTCCAGGTGATGGCGGAGCCGGTTTCCGACTGGGTCCAGGACATCTTGCTGTTTTCACCTTCGCACAGGGCTCGCTTGGTGACGAAGTTCAGGATGCCGCCGGTGTTGTTATCCCCCGGGAACCAGTTTTGTACCGTGGAGTACTTCACTTCCGCATCTTTGTGAATAATCACTTCCACCACGGCCGCATGTAGCTGATAGCTGTCTCGTACCGGCGCAGAACAGCCCTCGATGTAACTGACGTAACTGCCCTCATCGGCGACCAGGATAGTGCGTTCAAACTGACCTGTTTTTTCCGCATTGATACGGAAATAGGTCGACAGCTCCATCGGGCAGCGCACCCCTTTTGGCACGTAGATGAAGGTGCCGTCCGAGGCCACGGCCGCATTCAGCGCTGCAAAGAAGTTGTCGTTGCTGGGCACCACGGTGCCAATATATTTCTGCACCAGCTCCGGATGATCGTGTATCGCCTCACCAAAGGAGCAGAAGATAATCCCCTGTTCCGCCAGTTTTTCACGATAGGTCGTCGCCACGGAGACGGAGTCAAAGATGGCGTCTACGGCCACTTCTCGCCCTTCACGCACCGGCACCCCGAGCTGCTCAAAGGCCTCTTCCACCTCTTTGCTCAGGAAGGTGTTGGTGCCGGTCTGCTGTACGGCCCCCGGCTCCGAGGCGCAGGTATCGTCGCAGTTACCGCAGGAAGGGGCGGAGTAGTAGCTGTAATCTTGATAGTTCAGCTTATCGTAGTGCGCCTTCAGCCAGTGCGGCTCGTCCATTTCCAGCCAGGCTTTGTAAGCGCTCAGACGGAATTCAAGCATCCACTCAGGCTCATTACGGCGTGCTGAGATAGCGCGCACCACCTCTTCGCTGATCCCTTTTGCCAGCTCGTCGGTTTGTAATTGGGTGAAAAAGCCCTCTTTATAATTGAGTTGGCCACCGGACCAGGTTTTGACATCGTCAGTTGCTTCAGTATTACGAGACATAGTACCGCCTATACCCCAAAGCTTTCGCCGCACCCACATTCGTTCTGGGCTTTCGGGTTGTTGAATTTGAATAACTGGTTTAAACCTTCGCGCACGTAATCCACTTCGGTACCGTCAATAAACGGCATCGCCTGTAACGGTACATACAGTTTTGCACCGTCATGCTCGAAAATAAGGTCGTCTTTTTGCGGTTCGCTGACGGTATCCAGCACATAGCCGAAACCGGCGCAGCCGGTCGTCTTGACGCTTAAGCGCACGCCCAGCATGCCGGGCTGTTTCTCCACCAGCTCATGAATGTGCTTCGCTGCCGCAGGGGTAAGCGACAGTCCGCGCCATGTGAAATCCGCTGGGTTGAACGTTTCTGAATGCAATTCCATAGGTCCACCTCATTTGTTGCGCCATCAGGGCATAACACCATGTTAGTGATAACGATTATCACTTCAACCCCCTGACAGCAGGGACTTTCTGCTTAATCGCCCTTTTTGGCTACTTTCATTAAGCATAGACCCTGCCTGAGTTGTTATCAGGCAAGGATTTTTTTAATCAATTTATTGATTAATAATGGATTTAGACGCGCTAATCGATGAGACGGGTAGAAATGGAAAAGTTGTATAGGGAATGCCTATTTATGAGATAGTTTTTTGAGCAGGCTTTGTTGATGAAGAGCGCGGCCGGCAACCCGACTCTTCCGGAACAGTTATAGAAGGGAAACCAGGTGTGAAGCGAGACCCTACCTGTATTGGCGGTTCGCAAAGTCTGGCGTTAGGGGGTAGACCCGGTTACGTTATCTGCCTCTCAAAGATCAGGTGCCACTATGAATACATTTTCGATTATTGCCATCCCGTTTTTCGTGGTGGCTATAGTAATGCTGACGCTCGCGGGCACTCGCAAAAACCGGGCGTTTCTCATCGTGGGTGGAGTCTTTATGGCTTCGAGCATAGTGAACGCGGCGATCGGCCTGTCATTGTAATTCAGCCAAAAGAAAACCCTTAAGACTACCCGAGGGTAATCTTAAGGGTTCCTTGCTCCATCCGGCGCTTATCTCCGGCACTCTGTGGCTTAGCTCTTGAAGGAGCATCAGAATAGTCTCATGAATAGCGGGCGGTGATTTGACATAAATTGCGGCGCCGCTCTGCAAAGCGCACAGAAAGCATAAAGGCCGCAATCGCGGCCTTTATTACAGAGTGCAGAAATTAATGGACGTGAACACCCAACCGCCAGGCAAAGTAGATCTCTTCTTTGAGTTCGCTTGAAGAGAGCGTGAGCAGATCCGTAAATTCCAGTTCAAGCTGTTTCAGCTTTTTCAAATACTGAGCCGGAGAAAGGTTGCTCGTATCGCGGCGTAAATATTCAATGGCCAGTTGGGTTGGGTTCAAATCGGTATCCATAATGTCCTCGTTTATGTACAAAACGCGACCAGTATATCACACTTTACTGTTCGTTTTTTGACCATAAACAAGGCATCCCCGCCTTTTTTACACTACCGCGGTTGTGAGCCGCGAGGAGCAGCACAGCCGTTGCTGCTCATCGTAGATCTCAATCTGCCACACCTGATGGCGCCCCCCGGCGTGCAGCGCGCGGCAGACGCCGCGCACCCTACCACTCCGCACAGAACGAAGATGGTTGGCATTGACCTCGAGGCCGACCACCTTCTGTTCCCCCTCGGTGCAGAGATAACCGGCGACCGACCCCAGCGTTTCGGCGAGCACCACGAAGGCGCCGCCATGCAGCAGACCGAATGGCTGATGCGTCCGGCTATCGACGGGCATGGTGGCTTCCAGCTCATCATCACCGAGGCGGGTGAACTGTATATCCAGCAGGCCGACCATATTGTCCGCACCCATGGTGTTTAAGGCCTCAAGCGTAGTGGTACGTCTCCAGATCATCCCATAATCTCCAGTAATGCCTGCAGAGGGTGACGCACGCCGCTGCCCTCGATGCGCTTCACCTGGCTGCGGCACGAGTAGCCGGTAGCCAGACAGCGGTTTCGCGGCAGGCGCTGCATCGCCTGGCGCCAGGAGAGCTCATAAATACCCAGCGAGTTGGCATGGTTTTTCACCTCATGTCCGTAAGTTCCTGCCATACCGCAGCACCCTACGTTGACGTTTTCCAGCTTCGCGCCAAAACGGGCGAAGATAGATGCCCACTGTCCCGGCGCCCCGGGCAGCGCCGTCACTTCCGTACAGTGACCAAACAGATACCAGGACTCCCCGCTGGACTCCGGCACCGCACGGTTATTCAGGACGGCTGGCAGCCATTCATGCACCAGCTGAACGTGGAAATCTCCACGTTTGTCTCCCAGCGTCTGTTTGTACTCATCGCGATAACAGAGCACCAGCGCCGGGTCGACACCCACCATCGGCATCCCCAACTGCGCCACGCGGTTGAGGAAATCAGAGGTCTTCTGCGCGGTTTTCGCAAAGCGGTTGAGGAACCCCTTAATATGCTGCGCCTTGCCGTTGGGCGAGAACGGCAGCACCACGGGTTGATAATCGAGGCGTTCCACCAGCCGGATGAAATCGGCCACAACCTGCGCGTCGTAATAGCTGGTAAAAGGATCCTGCACCACCAGCACGGTGCGGGCTTTCTGTTCGTCGCTCATGGCTTCGAGCTGTTCGAGCGTAGTGTTGGCGGAGCGGTGACCCACAAGCTGCTGCTGCAGCGACGGCACCGATAGCAGCGGCAGATCGATCATACCGATGTGCTTACCGGAAAGTTTGCGCACCATCGGCTGTTTAAGGAAGAAGTTGAAGGTCTTCGGCGCGCGGGCCATCAGGGGGGCGTAGCTCTCCACCGTCGCCACCAGGTGATCGCGCACCGGGCGCAGATAGCGGGTGTGATAAAGCTGCAGGAAGCGTGACCGGAACTCCGGCACATCGATCTTGATTGGGCACTGCGTAGAGCACGCTTTACAGGCCAGACAGCCGGACATCGCCTCTTTTACTTCATGCGAGAAGTCATACTCCCCTTTGCGGGCATGCCAGCTATTGCGCGTGCGCTCGATAAGTGAACGCAGGCTGGCGCGTTTCCCGGGCAGCTCTTTTTCCAGCACCAGCGGATCCACACCCCGATCGGCCAACAGACGCAGCCATTCACGCACCAGGGTGGCGCGCCCTTTTGGCGAGTGAATGCGGTTGCTGGTGATCTTCATTGACGGGCACATCGGACTTTTTGCGTCGAAGTTAAAGCACAGCCCGTTACCGTTACACTCCATCGCGCCGCGCCAGGAGGCGCGCACCGCGATAGGGATCTGACGATCAAAGGTGCCGCGTTTGACGGCATCGACCTTCATCATGGGGGCATCGATGCCCTCTGGCGGGCAGATCTTTCCCGGATTCAGGCGGTTATCCGGATCGAACGCCGCTTTCACCTTGCGCAACTCGCCGTAGAGCGCCTCTCCGAAGAACGCCGGGCTGTACTCCGCGCGGAAGCCTTTACCGTGTTCACCCCAGAGTAGCCCGCCGTATTTGGCCGTTAACGCCACCACGTCATCAGAGAGCTGTTTCATCAGCATCTCTTGCTGCGGGTCGCACATATCCAGCGCAGGACGCACATGCAGCACACCCGCATCCACGTGACCAAACATGCCGTAGCTCAGGCCGTGGCTGTCGAGCAACGCCCGGAACTCCACAATATAGTCGGCCAGATGTTCGGGAGGCACGCAGGTATCTTCGGCAAAGGGAATGGGCTTGGCCGCGCCTTTGGCATTACCCAGCAGTCCCACCGCTTTTTTACGCATAGCGTAGATACGTTCTATACCCGCCAACTCACTGCACAGTTGCCAGCCAATCACGCCGCCTTCGCCCGCGGCGATCAGCTCATCGAGGCGCTGGCAGAGCGTGTTAACCTGGTGGTCGATCAACTCGCCATTATCCCCGGCAAATTCGACGATATTCAGACCGAGCATCTCTTTGTCGGGAACGTCGGTAATAAGTTCGCTTACCGAGTGCCAGACGATATCTTCCCGCGCCAGGTTCAGCACTTTGGAATCAACCGTCTCTACCGACAGCGCCCGCGCATCGACCATAAAGGGGGCATTACGCAGCGCGGAGTCGAAGGAGTTGTATTTCACATTCACCAGACGGCGCACTTTTGGCAGCGGCGTAATGTCCAGCCGCGCTTCGGTAATAAACGCCAGCGTTCCTTCGGAGCCTGCGAGAATACGGGTTAAATCGAACTCGCTCAGATCGTCATTGAAAACGTGGCGCAGATCGTACCCCGTCAGGAAGCGGTTCAGTTTCGGGAATTTATCAATAATCAGCTGGCGGTTATCCCGGCAACGCTCCAGCACGGTACGATAAATTCGCCCCGTGGCGGTGCTATCGTTGCCCAGCGTCTCGGCCAGCGCAACCGGCATGGGCCGGGTATCAAGGATGTCACCGCCCAGCAATACGGCACGGACGCCGAGGACGTGGTCGGATGTTTTGCCATACACCAGCGAGCCCTGGCCGGACGCATCGGTGTTGATCATCCCCCCGATGGTGGCGCGGTTACTGGTAGAGAGTTCCGGCGCAAAAAAGTAGCCGTATGGCTTGAGGTACTGATTAAGCTGGTCTTTGATCACCCCCGCTTCTACGCGCACCCATCCCTCTTCAGGATTGATTTCGATGATGCGGTTCATATAGCGGGACATATCGATGATGATGCCCTGGTTAAGCGCCTGACCATTGGTGCCGGTGCCGCCGCCGCGCGGGGTAAAAATCAGTGACGTAAAACGTTCCTGAGAGGCAAGACGGGCAATCAGCGCCACGTCAGCGGTAGAACGGGGAAATACGACGGCATCGGGAAGTAGCTGGTAGATACTGTTGTCGGTGGCCATGGTCAGCCTGTCGGCGTAGCCCGTGGCGGTATCGCCGGTAAAACCCTGTTGCTCCAGTGCTTGCAAAAAATTGAGCACCAGCTGAACGACGCCGGGTGCCTGAGAAATCTGTGGGATCATTACTGTCGACCCTAATAAGAGTTGTGGATCCCCTTACTCATTCGCGCTACAGAAAGGCGGCATGTGAACAGATCCCCGGGCGCACAGCACACCGGGTGAATACACGCAGCCCACGCATCTGCAGCTTGAACCAGGAGGGGGATAATCGTTTGCGTTGTGTCCGGAAAGTTTTATCACATTTTTTTCTTATACGCTCAGTAGAATTACAGGCAGAATCCGCCTGTTAAAAACCGGGGAAATCACTGATGATTAGAGTGACGCGGTTTCCCTTCCTGCCAGCCCGGCGGGTGTACATTAAGGAAAATTTCATTTATGACCTCTCTTCGTCAGCCCAGGGATGTTGCGCAGATACTGCTGTCGGTGCTGTTTTTGGCCATCATGATCATTGCGTGTCTGTGGATTGTTCAACCCTTTATTCTCGGCTTTGCCTGGGCGGGTACGGTGGTGATTGCCACCTGGCCGCTTTTTATCCGTCTTCAGCGCCTGCTGTTTGGCCGTCGTTCACTGGCGGTGCTGGTGATGACGCTTCTCTTGGTGCTGCTGTTTGTGATTCCTGTCGCCCTGCTGGTGAACAGCCTTGTAGATGGCAGCGGCCCGATTATCAAAGCACTGACCAGCGGCGATCTCACGTTACCGGATCTGGCCTGGCTGAACAGTATTCCGCTGGTGGGCGATAAGTTGTACGCCGGCTGGCACAACCTGCTGGATATGGGCGGCAGCGCAATTATGGCGAAGGTACGCCCGTACGTGGGCGCCACCACGGCCTGGTTTGTCGGCCAGGCGGCGCATATTGGTCGCTTTATCGTGCACTGCGCCCTGATGCTGCTGTTTAGCGCTCTGCTCTACTGGCGGGGCGAGCAAGTGGCGCTGGGTGTACGTCACTTCGCCACGCGCCTCGCCTCTGCGCGTGGCGATGCCGCGATGGTGCTGGCTGCGCAGGCGGTCCGCGCCGTGGCGCTGGGTGTTGTGGTGACCGCGCTGGTGCAGTCGGTGCTGGGTGGCATTGGTCTGGCGATTGCCGGTGTGCCCTACGCAACCCTCTTCACCGTCGTAATGCTGTTCTCCTGTCTGGTGCAGTTGGGACCGCTGACGGTATT
This sequence comes from Leclercia sp. UBA1284, assembly GCF_002308415.1. Classification (NCBI taxonomy): domain Bacteria; kingdom Pseudomonadati; phylum Pseudomonadota; class Gammaproteobacteria; order Enterobacterales; family Enterobacteriaceae; genus Leclercia; species Leclercia sp. UBA1284. The sequence continues at coordinate 1,031,704 of NZ_DBUS01000006.1, read as the reverse complement.
GGTACCATCGATTATCTGGCTTTACTGGAGTGGCGATACCACCTGGGGCACCGTGTTGCTGGTCTGGAGCTGCGTTGTGGGCACGATGGATAACGTCATTCGCCCAATACTTATCCGGATGGGCGCGGATTTGCCGCTCATTCTGATTCTGTCCGGCGTCATCGGCGGGCTGATCGCCTTCGGCATGATAGGCTTGTTTATCGGCCCGGTCCTGTTGGCCGTCTCCTGGCGTCTTTTCTCAGCGTGGGTGAATGAAGTGCCCTTCCCCGTCAAGGATCCGCACCTGGTACCCGAAGAGATTAGCGACGCTGAACAACGGCATAAGTGAAACCACGGTTCTGGTGGGTTCGCCCACCAGAATGTTAAGCGTTGCTAATATTTATTGAGTGTATTTATCCCCTCTGACCTACTAAGTGCTCGCAATTGCCTCATAAACCTCGAAAAATCTTCAACGCTTTTAAACTATTGAGAGGAATCCGATCGACGCAAAAAGCGCGCAAGCCTACTATTAGGTCACGGTTATGAATCAACGCGTTGATTTATAAGCATGGAAATCCCCTGAGTGAAACAACGAATTGCTGTGTGTAGTCTTTGCCCATCTCCCACGATGGGCTTTTTTTTATCCTGCTATCCGCGATTGACCTCGCACCGCCCCACCATTCGCCATTGGGCAGGCAGAATCCGAGTCTCACCCGTTACGTTGACCGTGACAACATCACGAATATCCGCCGACGACGCCCCGAGCTGGAGTTCAAACTCGCCGGGCTCGACGATGCGCTTGCCGTCGCGGCGCGTAAAGTTGAACATATCGACAGGCAGCGTGAAGGTGAGCGTCGCCGATTCGCCTGGCGCAAGCGTGACCCGTTGAAACGCTTTTAACTCCTGTAAGGGCCTTACCTGCGTCGCCACTTTATCGCGTACGTACAGCTGGACGACTTCACTGCCGCTACGCTCGCCTACGTTCTTCAGGGTAATACTCACCGCAACGTCACCGGTTATCGCAACCTGACTTTCAGCGAGTTGCGCCGCGCTCCAGTCAAATTGCGTCCATCCCAGACCAAAGCCGAAGGGGTAGCGCGCGCCAAAATGGAAAGCAAACGGCGTGCCGCCGCTTTTCAGCTTGTGGTTGTAGTAATACGGTATCGCCCCTGCGCTTTTCGGTACGCTGACCACCAGCCGGCCTTCAGGCTCAGCGCGCCCTGTCAGCACGTCCGCGATGGCCCAGCCCCCTTCCTGACCCGGAGCCCAGGCCAGCATCAGGGCGGCCACCTTCTCCTCCAGCCCCTGCAGGTTGTAAGGTCGGCCGCCGGTCATCACCACAATTACCGGTTTGCCGGTGGCAACCAGCGCTTCCAGCAGTTGCTGTTGTACACCCGGTAAATTCAGGCTATCGGTATCGGACCCTTCGCCAACGGTGCCACTCTGGAATAAGCCCGCCAGATCCCCGACGCATGCCACCACGACCTCGCTATCCTGCGCGGCGCGCACCGCCTGCGCTATCAGACCGGTATCGTGCGAGACCGGTGATTGCTGCATTGGCTTGCCGCTGCTCTCCCCCGGGAAGACCGGCGCCCCCGCCATCCGGTGCTCAATGATATGGCAACCTTTGGCATAGCGGACATTGCCCTCTCCGAGGTAGTGTTTCAGGGCCGCCAGCGGTGTAGTGACCTGAACAGTTTCCTCCACCATATCGCTAATAATCAGATGCACCGGGAAGCTATAGCCACTCAGCAGCGCAAGGGGATCATCGGCGGTAGGCCCGACGACGGCCACCTGCGGTGTCGAGGACAGAGGTAAGATCCCGTTATTCACCAGCAGGGTCATGGAGCGCGTGGCCACTTCGCGTGCCACCTGCCGGGTCTCTTCGTTCTGCAGGTCGATACCGCTCTCATCCACGTAAGGCTGTTCAAATAAGCCAAGACGGAATTTTTCCGTGAGCACGCGCGCGACGATTTCATCAATCTTCGCCATCGTTATCAGCCCGCGCGCGACCGCATCTGCGAGATGGCGGGCGCAATCATCCTTCGGTAGCTCGACGTCCAGCCCGGCATTAAACGCCAGCGCTGCTGACTCCGCAGCGTCATGAGAGATACCGTGATGCTGATGCAGCAAACTCACGCCGCCGTAATCGGCGACAATGAGCCCGTCAAACCCCCACTGTTCGCGTAAGACCGTGGTCAGCAGGAAGCTATCGCTATGCCCCGGCTGATTATCGATATCGTGGTAGGCCGGCATCACCGAGCCGGCGTTGGCCAGCTTAACCGCCATCTCGAACGGCAGCAGGAAGGTATCGTTCAGTTCGCTAAAGCCGAGATGTACCGGAGCATGGTTACGCGCCCCTTCGCTGAAGGAGTGGCCCACATAGTGTTTTAGCGTGGCCAGCAGATCACGCTCTTTTCCCTGCAGCCCTTTGACATACGCCGTCGCCATCACCCCCACCAGCCAGGGATCTTCCCCAAAGGTCTCTTCAGTGCGGCCCCAGCGTACATCACGGGAGACGTCCAGCACCGGCGCCAGTCCCTGCTGGCAGCCCACAGATCGCGCCTCCTTGCCAATCTGCTCTGCGGCACGCTGAACCAGTGCCGGATCCCAGGTCGATCCATAATTCAGTGAAGAGGGAAACAGGGTGGCATCTTTACATAACAGGCCGACCAGGCACTCTTCATGGAACAGCGCAGGAATACCCAGCCGGGTTTCCTCCATCATCATTCGTTGCAGCCGGTTTGCGGCACGAACGCCAGTTTTTGCCTCCACAATATGGGTTCCCAGCGGACGGGTGATCTGTCCCACGCCTAACTTGAGGCGTTCATTAAGGGATGCCTGCTCAGTGACGCCCGCAAATTCATCGCTGAGATCGCTGCGCTCACGGTGGTGACCGTGCTCATCGAGGATCAACCAGTAGGCGTGCATCTGGGCAAATTTCTCTTCCGGAGTCATGCGCGCCAGTAAATCAGCAACGCGTTCCTGAACGGGACGGCCCGCATCCTTGTAGATAGCAGTCATAGTTTACTCCTGTGTGGCAGATTGAATGGCAGGGCTAAGCGGCCTGGCAGCGGTCTGTGCGTCGCGCTTGCTGGCGAGCTCACGGGCGATGGAATCCACCACCCGGCTGTTAAGCTTGTAGAGGGCAAGCAGTACCACCATGCCCAGAAATAGCGCGCAAGGAATGAGGGTAAAGAGCGCATTAATCGTGGTAAGCACGTGGGGCGTCTGGGTCGCCTGTCCTGGGGCATAATTCACCATACCCAGCACCCAGCCCACAACGGCACCGCCCAGCGCCAGGCCGAACTTAATGGCAAACAGCGCGGTTGAAAAAACCAGCCCATCAAGGCGACGACCGCTGCGATGTTCTTCGTAGTCGACCACGTCAGAGAACATCGTCCACTGTAATGGCGTCGTCAGGTTTTGAATAAAGCTAAAAATGATATTCAGGCCAAAGATAAGCCAGATCTGTGATGGGGGAATAAAGAAGATCAGCGCACCAAATATCACGAAAGAGATTATTGTCCACTGATAAGCACGTACGCGGTCGAATTTACCTAACAGACGTTCGGACAATAACGCCCCGCTCAGGGCCGCGACCATTCCGGCCACGATAAAGGCAAAGACCAGATCCGGGCGCAGCAGGACATAATTAACGTAATACATTGTCGCCGAGCCACGCGTCACCACTGCGGTTAACAGTAAAATATTAAACAGGAAAACAATTCGCCACTGGCTGTTGCCGGCCAGCAGTTTTAAATCAGACAACATAGAGCCCGAAGTATCATTTCGCGGGGAATAACGTTCGCGGGTCATGAAGAAGCAGCAGAAAAATAAAATGATACCCAGTAATCCCATCAGGCTCATGGCGTAGAAATAGCCTTTCTGTACGTTTCCATTACCGAGGAGCGAAACCAGCGGCAGGGCAATCACCGTGACAATCAACCCGCCGATGAACGACAGTCCAAAGCGCCAGGATTGTAACGAGTGACGTTCACGCGGATCCAGCGTCAGGGCACCGGGCATGGCGCAATACGGGACGTTGATAGCAGAGTAGATCAGGCTCAGGAGGGTATAGGTGAGGCAGGCATAGACAATTTTCGCCGTCGCCCCCACGTCCGGTACGTAGAAGGTGATGAGACAGCTTACGCCAAACGGAATGGCGAACCACAGTAGCCAGGGACGAAATCGACCATGGCGGGTTTGCGTCCGGTCGACCAGGGCACCGATGCAGGGATCGACAAAGGCATCCACGACGCGAACCACTAAAAACATGGTTCCCATAATCGCTGCAGGCAAACCGAAAACATCCGTATAGAAATAAGCAAGAAATAACGTTGCTGTTTGCCAGACCAGCGCACTGGCCATATCGCCAAAACCGTAACCTATTTTATCTTTCGTAGTTAAAACAGAGGAGAGTGTCATTTTATTGGCCTTATTATCAGGTTAAAACGTGTTTCAACCAGGATGCGCAGATTTCAGGTCAATGCGCAGTTAAGGCCAAAGTATTAGCAACACCTGCCAGGCTAACAATTGTCGAAATTAACAGACAAATTATGATATTTAGTTTTTTGCATTATTTGTGATGCGCAGCAAATAAGAGAAAATAAAAAGGGCGAGGAGTATTCTCCTCGCCCTTTTCACTCTTTCCCGGCCTTATAAAAAACCGGGATCAGGTTTTACTTATTAAGCTCAGCCAGGCTCAGCCAGGTCTGCACCACGGTATCCGGGTTCAGGGAGAGGCTATCGATACCCTCCTCCATCAGCCACGCCGCAAAGTCTTCATGGTCGGACGGGCCCTGTCCGCAAATCCCGACATATTTGCCCTGCTTCTTCGCCGCGCGGATAGACATAGAAAGCAGCGCTTTCACCGCTTCGTTACGCTCATCAAACAGCTCAGAGACCACGCCGGAGTCGCGATCCAGACCCAGCGTCAGCTGCGTCATGTCGTTCGAGCCGATAGAGAAGCCATCAAAGTGCTCAAGGAACTGTTCTGCCAACAGTGCGTTGGACGGAATTTCGCACATCATGATGATCTTCAGCCCATTCTCACCGCGCTTCAGCCCCTGACGCGCCAGCTCGTCTACCACCGCTTTCGCCTGGTCTACGGTACGCACAAACGGGATCATGATCTCAACGTTGGTCAGCCCCATGTCGTTGCGCACGCGTTTCACCGCCTCGCACTCCAGCGCGAAGCAGTCGCGGAAGCTGTCGGAGACGTAGCGACCCGCACCACGGAAGCCCAGCATCGGGTTCTCTTCTTCCGGCTCGTAACGCTCACCGCCGACCAGATTGGCGTACTCATTCGACTTAAAGTCCGACAGACGTACGATCACGCGTTTCGGGTAGAATGCCGCGCCCAGGGTGGCAATTCCTTCGGACAGACGGCCCACGTAGAACTCTTTCGGTGAGTCGTAGCCTTTCATTATTTCACGGATTTCGTTCTGCAGCGTCGCCGGCTGGTCATCAAACTCCAGTAGCGCACGTGGGTGAACGCCAATCATGCGGTTGATGATAAATTCCAGTCGCGCCAGACCCACGCCTTCGTTCGGCAGACAGGCAAAGTCAAAGGCGCGATCCGGGTTACCGACGTTCATCATGATCTTCAGCGGCAGATCCGGCATGGTATCCACGCTGGAGCTTTTCACGCTGAAGTCCAGAATATCGGCGTAGACATAACCAGTATCACCCTCGGCACAGGAGACGGTCACCTTCTCATCATCCTTCATGCGCTCCGTCGCATCCCCACAGCCAACAACGGCAGGGATCCCCAGCTCACGGGCGATGATCGCCGCGTGACAGGTACGGCCGCCACGGTTAGTGACGATGGCCGCGGCCTTCTTCATGATCGGTTCCCAGTCCGGGTCGGTCATGTCGGTGACCAGCACATCGCCGGGCTGAATGCGGTTCATCTCGCTGATATCGTGGATCACTTTTACCGGGCCGGCGCCGATACGATGGCCGATAGCACGGCCTTCGGCGACAATTTTGCCCTGCGCATGCAGCGTGTAACGCTCCATCACCTGCCCGCGTGAGCGCACGGTTTCCGGACGCGCCTGGACGATAAACAGCTTGCCGGTGTTGCCATCTTTGGCCCACTCAATATCCATCGGACGGCCATAATGTTTCTCGATCTGTACCGCCTGTTTCGCCAGCTCCTGCACTTCAGCATCGGTCAGAGAGAAGCGGTCGCGCTCTTCCTGCGGTACATCTTCAATCGTCACCTGTTTACCGTGCTCCTGGTTCGGGGCATAGATCATACGAATTTTTTTCGAGCCCATGGTACGACGCACAATCGACGGGCGCCCGGCGGCCAGCGTCGGTTTATGCACGTAGAACTCATCCGGGTTCACCGCCCCCTGGACCACCATTTCGCCCAGCCCCCAGGCCGAGGTGATAAAGACCACCTGATCGAAACCGGATTCGGTATCAATAGAGAACATCACACCCGATGAGGCGAGATCGGAGCGCACCATGCGTTGAACGCCAGCAGACAGCGCCACCCCGCGATGGTCGTAGCCCTGGTGTACGCGATAAGAGATGGCGCGGTCGTTAAAGAGGGAGGCAAAGACGTGTTTCACTGCCACCAGCACGGCATCATAGCCCTGCACGTTGAGGAAGGTCTCCTGCTGCCCGGCAAAGGAGGCATCGGGCATATCTTCTGCGGTGGCGGATGAGCGCACGGCAAAAGAGGCTTGTGCGTCATCAGCCGAGAGCTGGTTGTACGCATCGTGGATGGCTTTTTCCAGTTCCGGCTGGAAAGGTGTGTCGATAATCCACTGGCGGATTTGTGCCCCGGCTTTTGCAAGCGCAGAGACATCATCAATATCCGTGTTGTCCAGCAGGTCGTAAATGCGCTGGTTTACGCCGCTCTGGTCTAAAAACAGATTAAACGCATCGGCGGTGGTAGCAAATCCATTCGGTACGGAGACACCCATACCTGACAGATTTGTAATCATTTCACCCAGGGAGGCATTTTTGCCTCCAACTCTGTCTACATCATTCATGCCGAGTTGGTTATACCAAAGCACCAGCGGTGACGAGCCATTGTTGGACATCGAAACAATCCTTTTATGATATATGAACGGGTTAAGAAACACCTTACTGCGGTATTTATACTGGCATATTTATCCGCGCTAAAAAAACGGTGAATCGTGTAAGCAGATTTATTTTTTCGCTTTTCGGACTGTTCCCGCTCAATTGCTAACCTAATGATTAATATGGATTCCCACAAAAATAATCGGTATACAACGCTGTTTATAAAAATGAAATCCACTTTTCATTAAAAATAAAAACACCATTTCATTTTTAATTATGCCCGCTGTTTGACTGTTGTAATTTACTTTTTTAATTTATGCTTTCAGACAATTACGTTTGATATTCAGGGTACGCAAAATGGATAATGCTGTGGATCGCCAGGTTTTTTATATTTCCGATGGGACGGCAATTACCGCCGAAGTGCTGGGCCACGCGGTAATGTCACAGTTCCCGGTCGCCATTAACAGCATCACACTCCCTTTTGTGGAAAACGAAAGCCGCGCCAGAGCGGTGAAGGATCAAATCGACGCTATTTTTCAGCAAACCGGCGTACGTCCGCTGGTGTTTTACTCCATTGTGCTTCCTGAAATCCGGGCCATCATTTTGCAGAGCGAAGGATTCTGCCAGGATATTGTTCAGGCGCTGGTTGCTCCGTTGCAGAATGAGTTGCAGCTCGATCCGACCCCTATCGCCCACCGTACGCACGGCCTGAACCCGGCCAATATCATCAAATACGATGCCCGTATTGCCGCCATTGATTACACCCTGGCGCACGACGATGGCATTTCGATGCGTAACCTTGATCAGGCGCAGGTGATCCTGCTGGGCGTCTCGCGCTGCGGTAAAACCCCCACCAGCCTCTATCTGGCGATGCAGTTTGGTATCCGCGCCGCCAACTACCCCTTTATTGCCGACGACATGGACAATCTTGTTCTGCCTGCGGCCCTTAAACCGCTGCAACACAAACTTTTTGGCCTGACGATCAACCCGGAACGGCTGGCCGCTATCCGCGAAGAGCGCCGCGAAAATAGCCGTTACGCCTCTATGCGTCAGTGCCGGATGGAAGTCTCTGAAGTGGAAGCTTTGTACCGAAAAAACCAGATCCCCTGGCTAAACAGCACTAACTATTCGGTGGAAGAGATTGCCACCAAAATCCTCGACATAATGGGGCTGAGCCGCCGCATGTACTAACATGCTAGTACATGAATTCATAAAAGCGTATACTGCTGCGCAACGGCAGGGCGGATAACGCCCTGCACTTGAAATCAGCGGGGATTGGTTTAAGGTGATGCCCATCACTTCCCGGTAGTTTGCCGATGAAGCACAAAATTCTGAGATATTCCATGAATAAAACCGATGAACTCCGCACGGCGCGCATTGACACTCTCGTCACGCCAGCCGAACTGGCCGAGCGCTATCCTCTCTCTGCCGCCGTGGCAGAAAACGTGACAACGTCACGAAAACGTATCGAAAAAATCCTTAATGGCGACGACCCTCGCCTGCTGGTAATTGTTGGCCCTTGTTCCATCCACGATCTTGATGCCGCTATCGACTATGCCCAACGGCTGAAAGTGCTGCGTGACAAACATCAGGCCCGGCTTGAGATCGTCATGCGCACCTACTTCGAAAAACCACGCACGGTGGTAGGCTGGAAGGGGCTGATTTCCGATCCCGATCTGAATGGTAGCTATCGCGTTAATCAGGGTATTCAACTGGCGCGTAAACTGCTGCTGCAGGTGAACGAGCTTGGCATGCCGACGGCCACTGAATTTCTCGATATGGTGACCGGACAGTTTATCGCCGACCTCATTAGCTGGGGCGCAATCGGCGCCCGTACGACGGAAAGCCAGATCCACCGTGAAATGGCCTCAGCGCTCTCCTGCCCTGTGGGCTTTAAAAATGGCACCGACGGCAATACCCGTATCGCCGTAGATGCGATTCGCGCGGCGCGGGCTAGCCATATGTTCCTCTCGCCGGATAAAAACGGTAAGATGACGATCTACCAGACCAGCGGCAACCCGTACGGTCACATTATTATGCGCGGCGGCAAAAAGCCGAATTATCATGCTCAGGATATTCATGAGGCGTGTGAAACGCTGCGTGAATTTGTCCTGCCGGAGCAGCTGGTTGTCGACTTCAGCCACGGTAATTGCCAGAAACAACACCGTCGCCAGCTGGAGGTTTGCGATGACGTTTGCCAGCAGATCCGCAGCGGCTCCACCGCCATCGCCGGCATTATGGCTGAAAGCTTTATCAAAGAAGGGACGCAAAAAGTGGTGGTCGGTCAGCCGATTGCTTACGGCCAGTCCATTACCGATCCGTGCCTCAGCTGGGAAGATACTGAGCTGCTGATTGAAAAGCTCGCTGCCGCGGTTGATACCCGGTTTTAAACTAATACCCGGCCTTTGCGCCGGGTTTCTCCGCGCTTAATCTCCTCATTTTCTTCACATTTGTTGGTAATCCGATCCTCTCGCGCTTTTTTGGTAAAAACGCTTGCCGAGTCAGATCTTTTGTTGATAATGATTATCATTGTTACATTGATTGCTATTTTGAAAACACTATGTCACGTATGGATAACACTGCAGCAACGCTTTCTCGTCCTGAAGACAAAACACAGCCTGCGCCCGATGCAGCCGATCGTCGTATCAGCAGTAAAACGCTGCTGGGCGATGAAGGCCGCGTCATTATCGAGCATGACGGCCAGCAGTATCTGCTGCGTCAAACCCATGCCGGAAAATTAATCCTGACAAAATAAAAAACCTCGCCAGCCACCCAGGTCATCCCCAGGCAGCCAGCGCTTTCATATCCTTATGGAGAGTTGCTATGCCATACCTGCATTCCGCGTCTTTGCGCCCGTCGCTGCTGGCGCTGGCGATTTTCAGTACCCTACCCGGCGCCGCTTTTGCTGCTGCGGAGGAGATGACCGTCACCGCCACGGGCAACGCCCGGAGCACCTTTGAAGCCCCGATGATGGTGAGCGTTATCGATGCCACCGCCCCAGAAAATCAGACCGCCAGCTCTGCCGCCGATTTGCTGCGCCAGGTACCGGGGATAACCCTCGACGGTAGTGGTCGCACTAACGGCCAGGACGTGAACCTGCGCGGTTACGATCGTCGTGGCGTACTGATCCTGGTAGATGGGGTGCGCCAGGGGACCGATACCGGTCATCTCAACAGCACTTTTCTCGATCCCGCCCTTATTAAGCGCATCGAAGTGGTGCGTGGCCCCTCCGCCCTGCTGTACGGCAGCGGCGCACTGGGGGGCGTGATTGCTTACGATACGGTGAATGCCAGCGATCTGCTGGAGGCTGGGAAAAACAGCGGATATCGTGTATTCGGCACCGCCGCCACCGGGGATCATAGCCTGGGCATGGGCGCCAGCGCCTTTGGCCGTACCGACACCCTCGACGGCCTCCTCTCCTGGTCCAGCCGTGACCGGGGCGATATTCGTCAGAGCGACGGCGATACCGCGCCCAACGATGAATCCATCAATAACATGCTGGCAAAAGGGAACTGGAAAATTGACAGCGCTCAGACCCTGAGCGGAATGCTGCGTTACTACAATAATGCCGCGCAGGAGCCAAAAAACCCGCAAACGCCAGGCGAAGTGGATAGCAGCAACCCCATGACTGACCGTTCTACTATTCAGCGTGACGCCCAGCTTGGCTATAAGATTGCGCCGGCGGGTAACGACTGGCTGAATGCAGATGCCAAAGTGTACTGGTCAGAAGCCCGCATCAACGCGCAAAACCTCGATGACACCGGCGAATTCCGCAAACAGACCACCAAAGGCGGGAAAGTGGAAAACCGCTCCCGCCTGTTCAGCGACTCCTTCGCCTCTCATTTACTGACTTACGGCGGCGAGTATTACCGTCAGGAGCAGAACGCATCTGGCGCTGCGACAGGCTTCCCGGATGCGAAAATCGACTTCAGCTCAGGCTGGTTGCAGGATGAGATCACCCTGCGCGATCTGCCGGTCACCCTTCTTGGCGGTACCCGCTATGACAACTATCGCGGAAGTAGCGACGGCTATGAAGATGTGGATGCGCATAAGTGGTCATCCCGTGCCGGGTTAACCGTTAGCCCAACCGACTGGCTGATGCTGTTTGGCTCGTATGCCCAGGCCTTCCGCGCCCCAACCATGGGTGAGATGTATAACGATGAGAAACACTTCTCCATCGGCAGTTTCTACACCAACTACTGGGTACCAAACCCGAATCTGCGACCAGAAACCAACGAAACGCAGGAGTATGGTTTTGGTCTGCGCTTTGACAATCTCTGGCTTGGCAACGATGCGCTGGAGTTCAAAGCCAGCTACTTTGATACCAACGCCAAAGACTACATCTCGACCACCGTCGATTTTGCCGCTGCGACCACCATGTCCTACAACGTGCCGAATGCCAAAATCTGGGGCTGGGACGTGATGGCAAAATATTCCGCCGACCTGTTTAGCCTCGACATGGCCTATAACCGCACTCGCGGCAAAGATACCGACACCGGGGAGTACATCTCCAGCATCAACCCGGACACTGTCACCAGTAAACTGAACATACCGGTGGCCCAGAGCGGCTTCTCCGTCGGCTGGATCGGTACCTTTGCCGACCGTTCAACCCACGTTAGCAGCAGCTACAGTAAGCAGCCTGGCTACGCGGTAAATGACTTCTACGTCAGCTACGAAGGTCAGGCGCAGTTGAAAGGTGTCACCACCACGCTGGTGCTGGGCAACGCCTTCGACAAAGAGTACTGGTCACCGCAGGGCATCCCGCAGGATGGCCGTAACGGTAAGATCTTCGTAAGTTATCAATGGTAATCCCCTTGCCCCGGTTCGCCGGGGTCTTTATTCGGAAGGAAGAGACAATGAATGACTACACACGCTGGCTTGCGCTAAAAGAAGAACATCCGGGTAAATATGCTCGCGACATCGCAGGCATGATGAGTATCAGCGAAGCAGAACTCACCTCTGCGCGCGTGGGGCATGATGCCTGGCGTCTGCAGGGCGAGATCCGCGAGATCCTCGGCGCGCTGGAGGCCGTGGGAGAAACAAAGTGCATTTGCCGTAATGAATATGCGGTACACGAGCAGGTAGGTGCCTTCAGCAATCAGCATCTTAAGGGTCACGCCGGGCTGGTGCTGAATCCGCGGGCCCTGGATCTGCGCCTGTTCCTCGGCCAGTGGGCCAGCGCCTTCCATATTAGCGAGGTCAACGCCCGGGGCGCGCGTCAGAGCATCCAGTTTTTTGACCATCAGGGCGATGCGCTATTGAAGGTTTACACCACCGACAAGACCGACGTTGCCGCCTGGGGCGATCTGCTCACGCGCTTTATCTCTGCCGACAATCCGCCGCTGACGCTCAAACCGGCCGACGCCGTCACCTACGCCGAAGGGGCAGATGCCGCTACCCTGGATAAAGAATGGCACGCCATGACCGATGTGCATCAGTTCTTTGGTCTGTTGAAACGCCATAACCTGAGCCGCCAGCAGGCCTTCCGCCTGGTGAGTGACGATCTGGCCTGCCGGGTGGATAACAGCGCCCTGAGCAGACTGCTGGAGACCACCCGTCAGGATGGCAATGAAATTATGGTTTTTGTCGGCAATCGTGGCTGCGTGCAGATTTTCACGGGTGCGGTCGAAAAAGTGGTGCCGATGAAAGGCTGGCTAAATATCTTCAACCCGACTTTCACCCTCCATCTGCTGGAAGAGACCATCGCAGAAACCTGGGTGACCCGTAAACCCACCGCCGACGGTCACGTCACCAGCCTTGAGCTCTTTGCGGCCGATGGGACGCAAATCGCCCAGCTTTATGGCCAGCGCACCGAAGGGGAGCCAGAGCAGCCCCAGTGGCGGACTCAGATCGACACCCTGCTGCCTAAGGGGCTGGCCGCATGAAAAGACTGTTGGTCCTGATCGCCGCCTTGCCGCTGACGGTTTTTGCCGCCACTCCGCAAAAAATCGTCGCCCTCGGGGGCGACGTTACCGAGATCGTCTATGCCCTGGGTGCGCAGTCGTCGCTGGTAGCGCGAGACAGTACCAGCCTGTGGCCCGCCGAGGCGAAATCATTGCCGGACGTGGGCTATCTGCGTCAGCTCAATGCCGAAGGGATCCTCGCCATGCGTCCGACGCTGGTGCTGGCCAGCGATCAGGCGCAACCCTCTCTGGCCCTGAAGCAGGTTGAACAAAGCCGCGTCGCGGTGGTCACGGTGCCAGGGAGTCCTGACCTGAGCGCGATCGATGAGAAAGTGCGGATTGTGGCTAAGGCGACGCACCGGGAAGCTGAAGGCGAGGTTCTGCGCAACAGGCTGCGCGCGCAGCTGGCTGCGCTGCCTGACTCTTCGCTCCACAAGCGTGTCCTTTTCATACTGAATCATGGGGGAATGACCGCGATGGCCGCAGGCCAGCAAACCGCTGCCGATGCGGCGATCCGTGCCGCCGGATTGCAAAATGCGATGCAGGGATTTACCCGCTATCAGCCCCTTTCGCAAGAAGGGGTGATCGCCAGCCAACCCGATCTGGTAGTGATCTCGCAGGACGGCGTGAAAGCGCTGGGCGGCGAGGATAACCTGTGGACGTTACCCGGCCTGGCACAAACCCCGGCCGGGCGTCATAAACAGCTTCTGGTTATTGACGATATGGCGCTGCTTGGCTTTAGCATTCGCACGCCGCAGGCCATCCAGCAGCTGCGTACCAAAGCCGGGCAACTCCCCTGATGTCCCGTAAAATCACGCTCTCGCTATGGTTACTGGCCCTTTCGCTGGCCCTCGCGACCCTGCTTGCTACCGGTTTTGGCGCGTTGCGTCTGCCGGTAAGTCTCTTCTGGAGCAGGGGTGACGATGCTCTGCGCCAGATTTGGTTTACCATCCGTTTGCCCCGCGTGTTGCTGGCGCTGGTGATTGGCGGCTCGCTGGCGTTGGCAGGCTGCGTGATGCAGGGGTTGTTTCGTAACCCCCTCGCCGATCCAGGCCTGCTGGGGATCAGTAGCGGTGCGGCGTTAGCTGTGGCTTTATGGGTGGTCTTACCGCTCTCTTTACCCGCGCTATTGATGCTCTACGCGCCAATGCTGGCAGCGTTTGTCGGCGCACTGGCGGCAACCGGAGTGATCTTTATCCTGAGCCAGCAGCGCGACAGTTCGCTGTCTCGCTTGCTGCTGGTGGGGATCGCGATCAATGCCCTGTGCGGTGCCGCAGTGGGCGTATTGTCGTGGGTCAGTAACGATGCCCAGCTACGCCAACTCTCGCTATGGGGCATGGGTAGCCTGGGTCAGGCCCAGTGGTCAACGCTACTGGCGATCACTTCCCTGATGATCCCCACGGTATTAATTATCTGTCGGTTGGCGTCGGCGCTTAACGTGCTGCAGCTGGGCGATGAAGAAGCACACTACCTCGGCATTGAGGTGCGGATGGTGCAGCGGATTTTACTGCTCTGCAGCGCCCTGCTGGTGGCTGCTGCCGTGGCGGTAAGCGGCGTGATTGGCTTTATCGGGCTGGTGGTTCCCCATCTGTTGCGCATGTGGCTGGGTTCCGATCATCGGGCGGTGATCCCAGGCTCCGTGCTGGCGGGAGCATTGCTGCTGTTGATCGCCGATACGGCCGCCCGTACGCTGGTGGCGCCTGCGGAGATGCCGGTTGGCCTGCTGACCAGCCTCCTCGGCGCCCCCTGGTTCCTGTGGCTGATCTTCCGCCGGGGAGGGCACCATGGCTGAGACGTTTGTCGCACAAAACCTGACTTATCGCGTGGCGGATCGGACGGTGATCCGCAACATCTCTCTCACTCTGATACCGGGCGAACTGGTGGCGCTGATTGGCCCCAACGGAGCGGGGAAATCGACGTTATTACGGCTGCTGACCGGCTACCTGAAGCCCGAGGCCGGGCAGTGCAAACTCGAGGGTAAAGACCTGGCACACTGGAGCGCACCGGCCCTTTCGCGTACCCGGGCGGTGATGCGCCAGCTCACCCAGCCTGGTTTTGACTGGCCGGTTGAAGCGGTCATCGCCATGGGGCGTACCCCCTGGGGCTTAACGCCGGACAGATCGATAATCACCCAGGTCATGCAGCTGACCGGCTGCCTGCCGCTGGCCGGGCGTTCTTATTCGGCGCTCTCCGGCGGTGAGCAGCAGCGGGTGCAACTCGCCCGTGCGCTGGCGCAGCTCTGGCGCAACGGGGCGCCCCGAGGCTGGCTGTTTCTGGATGAACCTACCTCAGCGCTGGATCTTTACCACCAGCAACACATACTGCGTTTATTGAAGCGTTTGACAGAGCACGGGCATCTGCATGTGTGCGTTGTCCTGCACGATCTCAACCTCGCCGCGCTGTGGGCAGATCGTGTGCTGTTGCTGCACAACGGCGATCTCGTTGCCGGGGGAACAGCGCAGCATGTTTTACAAGCTGATACCCTCACCCGCTGGTATGGCGCTGAGATCCACGTTGGTACACATCCTGCCAGCGCCACACCGCAGGTTTTTCTTGCCCCTTAGCTTGAGCAACTCACTTCCAGCCGCTTGCCCCAGTCCGGTGGGCGGCTGACGTAGTCATCATCCCGTTCGGCAAACGGCGTACGAAGCGCCTCATGTAGACGATGGAGTTCGGCATAATCCCCCTGCTCTGCCTGCTCGATAGCGCGCTGTGCCAGCCAGTTACGCAGTATCATTGCCGGGTTGACGGCGTTCATTTGCGTCTGTCGGGCAGCATCGTCCGCATCTTCCAGCTGTAAGCGCTCGCGGTAGAGGGCGAACCACTGGTCGAAGGCCTGGCGGTCAATAAATTCATCCCGCAGCGGGGACGCCCCGCTCTGGCGCTCCGTCTGGCCCAGCATGCGGAAGGTTCGCGTATAGTCACTGCCCTCTTTTGCCATCAGCGTAAACAGCCCGTTCAGGAGGGTGTTATCACCCTTCTCCTGACGCATCAGCCCCAGTTTGCGGCGCATCAGTTTACCGTACTGCTGCAGCAACACCTCCTGATACTCATCGAGCGCATCATTGAGGGCATCCACGTCGATAAACGGCGATAACGACTGGGCCAGCCGTTGCAGGTTCCATAATCCCACGGACGGCTGGTTATCGAAGCTATAGCGTCCCTGATAATCGGAGTGGTTACAGATAAAACCGGGCTGGTAATCATCCAGAAAACCGTACGGGCCATAATCAAAAGTCAGACCCAGTATCGACATGTTATCGGTATTCATTACCCCGTGCGCAAAACCGATCGTCTGCCAGCAGGCCATTAGCGAGGCGGTGCGGGCGACAACATCACGGAACCAGAGCCGATACTTATCGGCATCGTTCTGCAGATGGGGCCAGTGATGGGCAATAACGAAATCCGCCAGCTGTCGCACTTTTTCTGGCTCACGGCGATAGTAGAAATGTTCAAAATGACCGAAACGCACATGGCTTTGGGCTATACGCATCAGCATCGCACCCTGCTCCACCGATTCACGTGATACCGGGGTATCGCTGGTGACGATCGATAAAGCACGGCTGGTGGGCACGCCCAGCGCGTGCATCGCCTCGGAAGCGAGGGCTTCCCGGATGGTTGAGCGCAACACGGCTCGGCCATCCCCCATGCGGGAGTAAGGCGTCAGGCCAGCCCCTTTCAGGTGCCAGTCGACCGTCTGGCCATTCGCAAGCTGCTGTTCGCCCAGCAGGATGCCACGACCATCGCCGAGTTGTCCGGCCCAGACGCCAAACTGGTGGCCGCTATAGACCTGTGCCAGCGGCTTCATGCCCGGGAGCAGCGTTTCGCCTCCCCAGACGCCAGCCCCTTCGGCTGGGGTAAACAGTGATGCAGGGATACCCAGTTCGTCCGCCAGGGCGGCGTTATGCCAGACCAGACGAGCATTACTGAGCGGCGTGGGTTTCAGCGCGGTGTAAAAACCTGGCAGTTCATCATGCCAGTGAGAAGTAAAAGACAGGGTCATAGATCCTCCTGCCTTTAGTGTAGTGCGTTTATCCGGTGTTAAACACGGGGTAACCTAAGGGTTATCCTGCACCAGGGAGGTGATGTTTTCTACAGATACCGGGGGCCACAGACTCCCCTGCATGGCGCTAAAGCCAAAACCCGACAGACGCTGCAAGGTCTCTTTGTCATCCACTCCAGCCACCATCACCGACTGACAATAAGGTGAAACCTGCATCATGATGGCCCGGATAAAGGGTTCAAACGTTCGATCAGTTAAATGTTGTTGAATGAAGTTTTTATCCAGCACCACGCGATTAAACAATCCATCGAAAATGGCTTTGGTGGAGGCATCACCCGCACCAAAATTGGCTAATACCAGCGGAAAGCGAAGCGCGAAGTTCATCAAACTGGTATTTTCTTTTCCTTTATTAAGTTCAGGATAATTCTCATTAACAGTAAACTCGAGTGACGGGTAACGTTCACAAATTGCAATACCATTACCTTCGCTAATTAACCAGGTTACGACCGTAGGGGTAATATTTATCCATGCGGTCAGCTGATGTTGAATAAAAAAGAGTTTACAGCTATCGAGCAGTAACAACTTTTCCTGAAACAGCTCAATCTCTTGCCTGGCCGTGAGATACGGCATAACCAGTTCAGTCGGCATACGTACATTTGTAGCCACGCCAACAAAGTTGACGATTATTTCGATTCCGATTAGCGCCCCTGAATCATTGCGGGCTGGCACTATTAACAGCTCAGACTGATAAGCGTTATCCAGCGTAATTATCATTTTCCCGCCCCGTACTTATGACGCTATGTGTCATCCTGAAACATATAGATATGTAATTCAATATCATGGATTTTAATAGGAAGAATTTCATTAGTTCCGTTATAATTTTAGGAGTTTCCTTAGACTCGAAATAATCTTATCCTGGATATCCATTAATAGCCAGTTTTTGATAAGCAACGCATTTACGGCTAATTATTACAACAGAAAATAACGTCGTTGAAAGAATATTGCGGGACTTTTAAAGCGAGAGCGCCTTGCGGCGCCACCCATTTATATACGTCTGGCCTGCCAGAAATTTTTACGCCAGTAGACATTATCCAGCGACGAGCGCATCACGCCGCGGCTGGTAGAAGCGTGAATAAACTGGTTGTCGGTATCATAAATACCGACGTGAAGCCCACTCTCGCCCGACCCGGTTTTGAAAAAAACCAGATCCCCTGGTAGGAGGTCATCTTTATTAATTTCGGTGCCTATTTCAGCCTGTTTACGCGTCTCCCGGGGGAGTTGCAAATCAAACTTGTCGCGGAAGGTCATTAACACAAAGCCCGAGCAGTCCACCCCGCCACGACTCATCCCGCCATAGCGGTAAGGTGTGCCGCGCCAGTTCTGCAACTGATCGTTTAGGTTAGCAATGACCGTGATCGAGTCAGAGAGGCGCGCGTTTGGCGGTGGCGCACGATGGCTACTGCACCCGGCCAGAAATAGCGCCACCACAAGGGGAAACCAGAATCGCATTCCAGACGAATCCTCTGCTTTTTTTGTTCTTTCCGTAATTTAGCCTGTCTTAGCGCTACGGCGCAACCTGCGCTTATTCCTGTCCGGTGGAAATGATCATTCTGTGACCTTCGATATCCAGCCGGCGGAATGGCATCCCGTAGGCGCGGGCAAGATTAGGCGGGGTTAAAACCTTGTCTCGCGCGCCGCTGGCGAGCAACTCGCCGCGCTTTAATAGCCATACGCGGTGGGCATGCCGCAACGTATGATTAAGATCGTGGCTGCTCATCACAATGGCGATCCCCTGCTGCGATAGCGCGCTGAGCGCTCTGTCGAGCGCTACCTGCTGCGCAACATCAAGGCTGGTCATTGGCTCATCCAGCAGCAGTAACTGGCCGTGTGGGTTACCTGACGGATGAATTTGCAGGATCACTGCAGCCAGGCGCACTCGCTGCCACTCGCCGCCGGAGAGCTGATTGACATTGCGGGTGAGCTTATCCTTAACGCCCAGCGCGTCCGCAACTTCCAGCAGTAACGACTCCTGGGCTTTATCGTGCTGATGCAGCATCAAATAGTGCCAGACCGGCATGGCAAACGGCGGGGTTTGCTGCTGAACCAGCCAGGCGCGTCGAGTGGCAAGCGAGGCTGGCGACCAGTCGGCCAGCGGTTTACCCTGAAAATGGATCTCCCCTGCACCGTCTGACAACCCTGACATCCGGCTCAGCAAGGTGCTTTTACCGGCGCCGTTCGGCCCCACAAGGTGAATAATCTCCCCTGCGTTGACCTGCACATCGATCGGCCCTAGCCTGTTCGCCACCGCAACGCCGTTGAGCTGCATCAGCGCCGTCATTAGCTGGCCAGTGCCTTCTCAATAGCGGCAGTGACTTGCGGATCGTCTGGCGTCATATCCGGTGAAAAGCGCTGAATGACCTGTCCGTCGCGGCCAATGAGGAATTTCTCGAAGTTCCAGAGAATATCGTCCGGATAGAGCGGCGCGCGACCTTTACTTGCCATTCGCTCGTAAAAACCGCTGCCCTCTGGAGCGACGGCCGCAGGAGCCGCAGCGATAAGCTTCTGGTAGAGAGGATGACGCTGTTCTCCGTTAACCTCTACCTTACTAAACATCGGGAAAGTCACGCCATAAGTCGTGCTGCAGAAGGTCTTGATCTCTTCTTCGCTGCCTGGCTCCTGTCCCAGAAACTGATTGCACGGGAAGCCGAGTACGGTGAAGCCCTCTTGTTCTTTGCTCTTTTGCAGCGCTTCCAGCTGTTCATACTGCGGCGTGAGGCCACATTTTGATGCCACGTTCACCACCAGCAAAACGTTACCTTTATAGCTTTCCAGGGTGGTCTTTTCCCCATCGATGGTCGTCACTTGAGTATGCAAAATATCTGTCGACATAGTTTTACCTCAGGTTGTGTTTCAGGTTGGCGGCGATTAACGTCCGGCCTTTAAGAGTAGCCAGATAAACACCGGTGCGCCCAATGTCGCGGTCACGACACCGATGGGCAGTTCTGCAGCATTCAGCGCCAGCCTGGCGATGATATCGGCCAGCAGCAATATGGCCCCCCCGGCCGCCGCCGCGGCAGGCAGCAACAGACGATGATCGGTGATACCGGCTAAGCGCAGCATGTGTGGAATGACAAGACCAATAAATCCGATGGCACCCGCCAGCGCCACGCTGACGCCCACCATCCATCCGATAGCCATCACCAGCGTGTTACGCCAGAAGGTCAGCGGCAGGCCGAGCTGGCGCGCGGAGGTCTCTCCCAGCACTAACATATTCAGCGGCGAGGCTTGCAGGCACGCCCAGAGAATCACAGGTATCAGCAGTAGCATCAACCAGCCTTGACTCCAGTCGACACCACCAAAGCCCCCCATCATCCAGTACATTAGCTGGCGAAGGTCAAACGAGGTGGAGAAATAGACCGCCCAGGTCATGAGCGCGCTACAGATAATGCCCAGCGCCACGCCTGCCAACAACAGACGACTGGAGGAGAGATGTTTGCGGGCGAAGCGCAGCAGGATAGTGGTAATGATCAGCGCGCCGAGAATGGCGTAGAGGCTTAGCGCCGTCCCCGAGAGCGCCCCGCCCCCCAGCATGACTGCCGCAATCAGACCCACACCGGCACCGTTTGAGACGCCCAACAGACCGGGCTCGGCGAGGGGATTATCAAACAGCGCCTGCATAATGGTGCCGCTCAGGGCCAGGGCCGCCCCCACCAACACCACCGCCAGGGTACGCGGAAGCCGTATTTGCCAGATGTAAAGACGCGCGTCATCACTAAACCAGGCCTGCGGCGAAATCCACTGCTCACCCGCACACAGGCTAAACCCCAGTGCCGCCACCAGCGCCACTATCAGCAACAGTAATTTTCGCAGATCGGCGCGGTATTGATGACGGGCGAATTCGGGCATGGGTATCATTATGCGTATGAATGAGGTGATTGATTTTACGGTGGGTTTACAACAGCGCAAAGAAAAAAGGCCGCAAAAGCGGCCTTTTTAGTTAGTTCATATCACTCTGCTTTTGGCGAAGCGTTTTCGACACGGCTTTTTAACTTCTGTCCGGGTCTGAAGGTCACCACGCGGCGGGCTGTAATGGGAATATCTTCCCCCGTCTTCGGGTTACGGCCCGGACGTTGGTTTTTGTCTCGCAAATCAAAATTGCCAAAGCCGGAGAGTTTTACCTGCTCACCATTTTCCAGAGCACGACGGATCTCTTCGAAAAACAGCTCTACCAGCTCTTTAGCATCCCGTTTGCTAAGCCCAAGCTTATCAAACAGATATTCTGACATTTCAGCTTTTGTAAGCGCCATAGGTTCAATCCCTCAATGATGCCTGGAATCGCTCTTTTAATGCCTCTACACATTTGGCAACGGTAGCGGCAATCTCCTCTTCTTCGAGTGTACGGCCGGTATCCTGAAGGATCAGGCTGATAGCCAGGCTCTTAAAGCCCTCTGCTACGCCCTTGCCGCGGTACACGTCAAATAAGTTTACGCCAACTACCTGATTTACGCCAACTTTCTTACATTCGGCCAAAATATCTGCGGCAGGCACGTTTTCGGCCACCACAACAGCGATATCACGACGGTTCGCCGGGAAGCGAGAAACGTCCTGAGCCTGAGGAATAACGCGGTCTGCAACCTTGTTCCACTCCAGCTCAAACGCCAGCGTGCGGCCATTCAGGTCCAGTTTACGCTCAAGCTCCGGATGGATAACGCCAATGACACCAACGCGTTCTCCCTGCAGATAAATTGCCGCACACTGGCCCGGATGCAGGGCTGGAATAGCTTCAGCACGGAACTCAATTTCGGATAATTTACCGGTCAGATCGAGCACGGACTCGAGGTCACCTTTCAAATCGTAGAAATCAACGCTGTTTTTCGTCAGATCCCAGTGCTCTTCGTAGCGGTTGCCGCAAATGGCGCCGGCCAGCATCAGATCCTGACGGATACCGAGATCAGCCTGGGTATCCGGTACAAAACGCAGGCCGGTTTCAAAGATACGCACGCGGCTCTGCTGACGGTTCTGGTTATAAACGATGGTGCTCAGCAGACCGGTCAGCAATGACAAGCGCATTGCAGACATTTCACTGGAGATCGGGCTTGGCAAAATCAGCGCTTCTTCACATGGATGAACCAGCTGCTGCACTTTCGGATCGACAAAGCTGTAGGTGATGACTTCCTGGTAGCCTTTGTCGTTAAGCATGGTTTTCACACGCTTCAGGGACAGGCCAGCTTCGCGGTGCGAGCCCATGACCAGACCCGCCTGAACAGGGGCGTCAGGAATGTTGTTGTAGCCATAGACGCGGGCAACTTCCTCAACCAGATCCTCTTCGATCTCCATATCGAAACGCCAGCCTGGGGCAACAGCCTGCCACTGATCCTGACCTTCGGTCACTTCGCAGCCCAGACGGCGCAGAATGTCACCTACCTGCGCATCGGCAATGTGGTGACCAATCAGGCGATCCAGCTTGCTGCGGCGCAGCGTAATGGTTGCACGCTTCGGCAGGGTCGCTTCGTGAGTGACATCGATAACCGGGCCCGCTTCGCCGCCGCAGATATCGAGCAGCAAGCGTGTCGCACGCTCCATCGCTTTATACTGCAGTGCAGGATCCACGCCGCGCTCGTAGCGGTGAGACGCATCGGTGTGCAGGCCGTGACGACGTGCACGACCGGTGATGGAGAGCGGACTGAAGAACGCACACTCCAGCAGCACGTTCTGCGTTTCATCATTAACCCCAGAGTGCTCCCCACCAAAGATGCCGCCCATGGCCAGCGCTTTGTTATGGTCAGCAATTACCAGCGTATCGGCATTCAGTTTGGCTTCGGTGCCGTCCAGCAGAACCAGGGTTTCGCCCTCTTTCGCCATACGCACCACGATGCCGCCTTCGATACGATCTTTATCGAACGCGTGCATCGGCTGACCCAGCTCCAGCAGAACGTAGTTAGTGACGTCAACGACGGCATCGATAGAGCGAATGCCGCAACGACGAAGCTTCTCTTTCATCCACAGCGGAGTTGGCGCTTTCACGTTGATGCCTTTGACCACACGCCCCAGGTAGCGCGGACAGGCGTCTGCAGCTTCAACCTGGATAGGCAGCGTGTCGCTGATGGTCGCTTCAACAGGCACGATTTCTGGTACGTTCAGCTCGGTCTGATTCAGCACGGCGACGTCA
Source organism: Leclercia sp. UBA1284 (assembly GCF_002308415.1). NCBI lineage: Bacteria > Pseudomonadati > Pseudomonadota > Gammaproteobacteria > Enterobacterales > Enterobacteriaceae > Leclercia > Leclercia sp. UBA1284. The sequence continues at coordinate 1,008,609 of NZ_DBUS01000006.1, read as the reverse complement.
CGTGCCACACCGATAATACCTAAGCAATCCGCACGGTTTGGCGTAACGCTAATTTCGATGGTGTTGTCATCGAGTTTCAGGTACTCACGAATGTCGGTACCGACAGGCGCATCGGCTGGCAATTCGATAATACCGTTATGATCGTCGGAAATACCCAGCTCAGAGAAGGAGCAGAGCATGCCTTCGGAAGGCTCGCCGCGCAGTTTTGCGGCTTTAATTTTGAAGTCACCCGGCAGTACGGCGCCGATAGTCGCCACCGCAACTTTCAGCCCCTGGCGACAGTTAGGTGCGCCGCAGACGATATCCAGCAGGCGTTCGCCGCCTACGTTGATCTTGGTAACACGCAATTTATCGGCGTTAGGGTGCTGACCGCACTCCACCACTTCGCCCACTACCACGCCGTTGAAAGCGCCCGCAACCGGCTCAACGCCGTCCACTTCCAGGCCAGCCATGGTGATCTGGTTAGAAAGCGCTTCGCTGTCGAGAGAGGTATTCACCCATTCGCGTAGCCACAGTTCACTGAATTTCATTGTTCTGTCCTGCCCTTATTTAAACTGTTTGAGGAAACGCAGATCGTTTTCGAAGAAAGCGCGTAGGTCGGTTACGCCGTAACGCAGCATGGTCAGTCGCTCCATACCCATGCCGAACGCAAAGCCGGAGTAAACTTCCGGATCGATGCCCACGTTGCGCAGTACATTCGGATGCACCATACCGCAGCCCAGCACTTCCAGCCATTTGCCGTTTTTACCCATCACATCCACTTCAGCAGAGGGTTCGGTGAACGGGAAGTAAGACGGACGGAAACGCACCTGCAGATCCTCTTCAAAGAAGTTATTCAGGAACTCGTGCAGCGTGCCCTTCAGATTGGTGAAGCTGATGTTCTTATCAACAATCAGACCTTCCATCTGGTGGAACATCGGGGTGTGAGTCTGGTCGTAATCGTTACGGTAAACACGGCCCGGCGCGATGATGCGAATCGGTGGTTGCTGGTTTTTCATGGTGCGAATCTGTACGCCAGAGGTCTGGGTACGCAGCAGACGGGTCGCATCAAACCAGAAGGTGTCGTGGTCGGCACGTGCCGGGTGGTGACCCGGAATGTTCAGGGCATCGAAGTTATGGTAGTCATCTTCAATTTCCGGCCCGGTGGCGACGGTAAAGCCCAGTTCACCGAAGAAACTTTCAATACGGTCAATGGTGCGGGTAACCGGGTGCAGACCACCGTTCTCAACGCGGCGACCCGGCAGGGAGACGTCGATGGTCTCTGCAGCGAGACGGGCGTTCAGCGCGGCATTTTCTAATTCGGCTTTACGCGCATTCAGAACTTGCTGGACCTGCTCTTTGGCTTCGTTAATCACTGCGCCTGCAGCTGGACGCTCTTCCGGCGGCAGCTCACGCAGGGTGGTCATCTGAAGAGTCAGATGCCCTTTCTTGCCCAGGTATTCGACGCGGACGTTGTCTAACGCGGCAACATCTGAGGCCTGGTTAATGGCAGCCGTTGCACTGGCAACCAGCTCTGCGAGATGTGACATGGTTTTCCTCATTATGTCGGTGCAGACACCGATTTGGTGGACTTAATCTCTCGAATTTAGACACAAAAAAAGCCTCCATCGGGAGGCTTAATTGGCGCTGTTTTTCGTTTCATCTTTCACGCGCTAGCCTCCTGAATTCAGGTGCTAAAGTAAAAGAAGAAGCGGAAAATAGCAGCATTCATGCTTGCGTTACCTTGTGTGGAAAAACCGTTAAGCGCTTATTGAAAAGCCTGCACGGATAAATGTCAATGTTCTGATAAGGTTATACCCCAAATAATTCACGTTGTAACAAGGCGGCAAGAGAGAGAATCCTCAGGCCCTTACATCAGTGACTGAAGTGAACGAACGCAGCCAATGCAGGTACAGCTTGAAGTATGACGGGTATATGAAAAGAGGGAGCAAAGCCCCCTCTTTCAACTGGCTTATGCCAGAGCTGCTTTCGCTTTTTCGACCAGAGCGGTGAACGCTACTTTGTCGAATACTGCGATGTCAGCCAGGATCTTACGGTCGATTTCAACAGAGGCTTTTTTCAGGCCGTTGATGAATTTGCTGTAAGAAATACCGTTCTGACGTGCTGCTGCGTTGATACGCGCAATCCACAGTTGACGGAACTGACGCTTACGCTGACGACGGTCACGGTAAGCGTACTGACCTGCTTTGATAACAGCCTGGAAGGCAACGCGGTAAACGCGTGAACGCGCACCGTAGTAGCCTTTAGCTTGTTTCAAAATTTTCTTGTGACGTGCACGTGCAATTACACCACGTTTTACGCGAGCCATATGTGCTCTCCTGTATCTATATTCTTAGTAAAAAAATTAAACGTTAACGGCTTATGCGTACGGCAGGCACGCGATAACCAGACCCAGATCGCCTTTAGAAACAAGGCCTTTTGGACGCAGGTGACGTTTACGCTTAGTAGATTTTTTGGTCAGAATATGACGCAGGTTTGCGTGCTTACGCTTAAATCCACCACCACCGGTTTTTTTGAAGCGCTTAGCAGCACCGCGTACGGTCTTAATTTTTGGCATCTTAATAACTTCCACTTCGCATTGTTAAATAAACGAAACATAGGCGAGCAAAACCTATGAGGCCCGAAGGCTCCACAGATTTTGCTGCTTGAAGGCCTTACTGTTTCTTCTTAGGAGCGAGCACCATGATCATCTGGCGGCCTTCGATCTTCGTAGGGAAGGATTCGACTACTGCCAGTTCACTCAGATCTTCACGGACGCGGTTAAGCACTTCCATACCGATCTGTTGGTGGGCCATCTCACGACCGCGGAAACGCAGTGTGATCTTGGCCTTATCGCCATCTTCCAGAAAGCGAATCAGGCTGCGGAGTTTTACCTGATAATCGCCATCGTCGGTACCAGGACGGAATTTGATTTCCTTAACCTGGATAACTTTTTGCTTCTTCTTCTGTTCCTTAGAAGACTTACTCTTTTCATAAAGGAACTTGCCGTAGTCCATGATACGACAAACTGGCGGTTCGGCGTTAGGGCTGATTTCAACTAAATCTACTCCAGCTTCTTCAGCCTTTTCGATTGCTTCTCTCAGACTCACAATCCCCAGCTGCTCGCCTTCCAGACCTGTTAAGCGAACTTCCTGGGCGCGAATCTCGCCATTGATACGATTCGGACGTGCCGTTTGAACTCGTTTTCCGCCTTTAATACCTTATTCCTCCAGTTGTTGAAGACTGCGGCTGCGAATCTCTTGTTGCAGCTTCTCAATCACTTCACTTACGTCCAGGCTCCCCAGGTCTTTACCACGGCGGGTGCGAACGGCAACTTTGCCTGCTTCCACCTCTTTATCACCACAGACCAACATATAAGGGACACGACGTAAAGTGTGCTCGCGGATTTTAAAGCCAATCTTCTCATTTCTCAAGTCCGCTTTTACGCGAATGCCCGCATTTTGTAGTTTCTGCGTCAATTCTTTAACGTAATCGGCCTGAGAATCAGTAATGTTCATGACCACGACCTGCACTGGCGCCAGCCAGGTTGGGAAGAAGCCAGCAAACTCTTCGGTCAGAATGCCGATGAAGCGCTCCAGAGAACCGAGGATTGCACGGTGAATCATAACCGGTACCTGACGCTCGTTGTCTTCGCCAACATAAGAGGCGCTTAAACGCTGCGGCAGGGAGAAGTCCAGCTGTACTGTTCCGCACTGCCATGCGCGATCGAGGCAGTCATACAGGGTAAATTCAATTTTAGGACCGTAGAAGGCGCCCTCACCCAGCTGGTATTCGAACGGGATACCGTTCTCTTCCAGCGCCACGGCGAGGTCCGCTTCCGCGCGATCCCAGGTCTCATCGCTACCGATACGTTTTTCCGGACGCGTTGAGAGTTTGACGACGATCTTCTCGAAGCCAAAGGTGCTATACATATCGTAGACCATACGAATACAGGCGTTAACTTCATCACGAACCTGATCTTCGGTACAGAAGATATGCGCATCATCCTGGGTAAAGCCACGTACACGCATCAGACCATGCAGCGCACCTGATGGCTCGTTACGGTGACAACTACCGAACTCAGCCATACGCAGCGGCAGGTCACGGTAGGATTTTAGACCCTGGTTGAAGATTTGCACGTGACCCGGGCAGTTCATCGGCTTGATGCAGTATTCACGGTTCTCGGAAGAGGTAGTGAACATCGCATCTTTGTAGTTTTCCCAGTGGCCGGTTTTTTCCCACAGCACGCGGTCCATCATGAACGGGCCTTTCACTTCCTGGTACTGGTACTCTTTCAGCTTGGAGCGTACGAAGGTTTCCAGTTCGCGGAAGATGGTCCAGCCATCGTTGTGCCAGAACACCATGCCCGGTGCTTCTTCCTGCATGTGGTACAGGTCAAGCTGCTTACCGATTTTACGGTGGTCACGTTTTGCGGCCTCTTCCAGGCGCTGCAGGTAGGCATTCAGGGCTTTTTTGTCTGCCCAGGCCGTACCATAGATACGCTGCAACATTTTGTTGTTGCTATCGCCACGCCAGTAAGCGCCGGCGATTTTCATCAGCTTAAAGTGATGACAGAAGCGCATATTCGGCACGTGCGGTCCACGGCACATGTCGACGTATTCTTCATGATGGTACAAGCCAGGCTTGTCATCATGGGCGATGTTCTCGTCAAGAATAGAGACTTTATAGCTCTCGCCACGCTTCACGAAGGTTTCACGCGCTTCATGCCAGCTTACTTTCTTCTTGATGACATCGTAGTTGGTTTCAGCGAGCTCGTGCATACGCTTTTCGAGCGCGTCGATATCTTCCTGGGTCAGGGTGTGGTCAAGATCAACGTCATAATAGAAGCCGTTGTCGATAACCGGGCCAATCGCCATTTTGGTGTTGGGCCACAGCTGTTTGATGGCATGACCTAACAAATGCGCACAGGAGTGACGAATGATCTCCAGACCTTCTTCGTCTTTCGCAGTAATGATGGAGAGCTGCGCATCGTTTTCAATGAGATCGGAAGCATCAACCAGTTCGCCGTTCACGCGGCCGGCAATGGTGGCTTTCGCCAGACCTGGACCGATGTTCAGGGCGACATCCATTGGGCTTACAGCGTGGTCGAAATGGCGTTGGCTACCATCAGGAAGAGTAATAACAGGCATTTTATGTCCTTATTCGCAGTGATGCCCCACACATAAGAGCATATGCAAAGAGAATAATTTTACAGTTAACAGTGGATTACCGAACCATCTGACCAACAATCGTCAAATTGGCTTGTCATCCCGCACAAGATCGAAGGGTGTGGTTTCCCCTTTCGATCAGCATGCCGATGGTAACACTAACAAAAGAGTGAAAACACCCTCCCCGGAGAATGAGTCACTGGTACTTTTGTCTGAGATTCAAAGCGGGAACAGGCAAGGCGCAATTGCTGAGCTATCCTTGTACTGGTCCGTTAACAGATAATGGGGCGTCGTATGAATGTATCCAGTCGAACCGTGGTTATCCTGAACATTCTCTCCGCAGCGGGTGTGGTACTGATCCTGGCGAATAAATTTCACTGGTTTTAAGACATAACCTCTGCCGCGTTTTTCCCGAGCGAGTGGGTGGAAGCATCGTCAGGCGAAGTTTGATAAACTTCGTCGGGATTCGAACAGGGATGGAAACTATGCCAACGAAACGCTTTTCAAAAAAACACTGGAAAATGGTGCTGATACTTATCGCAATATGCGCTGCGATGTTGTTATTACGTTGGGCTGCGATGATTTGGGGATAATCCCCTCGTTTCGGGCAAGCGATCTTTACTTATATTTGCACTCTGTGCGCAGAACTAAAATTCAATTTTAAATATTTTAGCCATTAATGCGAAAAATAAAAAAACCGGTACGACAAGATCCGGTTTTTTTTACTCGGCACGACGATGTAAAATCAACGGCCAGCCATTATTAGCATGTGTCAGGACCATTCACCCGCAACCAGAGTATGCACATCAAAGGCTTTGTCCATGGACTGCCCTGTGGACTGTGAACCCGGCGCGATGTTTGAACCTGCTTCAACGTCGGAAGCTTGAGTAATACCAATTTGGCTATTCATGTTACTGGCAGAGTCATAAACGGCATCGGCGGCAAGTACGCCGAATGAAAGTGCAGAAAGCACAGTCACTGCAGCCGCAGTTGTAATTTTATTCATAATAGATATCTCACACAGAATTAATACAGAACAACTTAATAGGCTTTATATTGCCTGTGTTCACAGTGTAGATCTGGATCACACTTTTGCCTAGTCAAAATATTTATCAATTCGTGTCAAATAAACTGACAAAGCTCAGTCAAAGGAATGATGGAGGAAATATGGAGATATCAGCTACGCTAATATTTTAAAACGGCGTTTGTTATTTCCTGGCACAGAATTAAAAACGGGCCAAAATTAATTGGCCCGCCATTATTACATCTTGTAGCCCAGTGAAAGCGTGGTTCTGCGGTCAGTATGCTCTGGCGCAGACGACGGCGGCTCGGAGTTCCAGGTCACGTTGTAAGCGACTTTCAAACCGAAATGCTCGTTAATGGCAACGTTAAGCGCCGTTTCTGAGTTTGCGGTAGTATCCTCTGCACCAAAGACAGAAACACCCTGGGTAAATTTGGTGGTGTCTGTCATCTGCCAGGCGTAAGTCCCGGACGCATAACCCAGCGGCTGAGTTTCACTATCGCCGTCGGTATATTTGTCGTAACGTACGCCCGGACCAAATTCAAAACGGAAGCTGTGAACCGGGCCACTCAGGAACTGACGACCGTAACCGACGGTCCCCACATCGCGCTCCTTATAGCCGTTGTAGCGGTCGGTCAGCCAGCTTGCCTGGCCAAACAGGTAATCCACATCAGTCAAATTGTAACGGCTACGTCCGCCCACCGCATATTTCTCGGAAGAGCGCTCATCGTTAGAAGAGGTGTTGCTGGCATTCCCCCACAGTGACCATGCGGTCGTATTACCGTACCAGGTCAGTGTGCTGTCAGCCGTCAGAGATGAGCTTTTCGTGTTACCGGATTGCGCCAGATAACCTGCGTTAAGGTTGCCTTCAAAAGGTTTCTGCGCAGTGGAGGGATCATCCATGACAGTAAAAACGGAATCATCGGCAGCTGCATACTGAGATACAAACATGCCCCCCGCTAACATCATCGCAGCGGGTACTGTCTTTAAGAGCTTCATTTATAAAGAGTCCGTACAACAAAAAAAGAGACCATCACGGTCCCGGAAACCTTCTTATGGATCAATAACAAGCCGCCCATCGAAAGGTAACAAATTATAAAAAGGCTCAAATAACATAGCAATGATTTCTTATTTCATTTTTTGAATAAGAACGATCCCAAACCCTTTAAAAAAATATAAATAGAAGCGACATCGCAAAAAAATATTTATATGAGAAATCATACTGTTATTTACTTTCGCAATCGGCTTATCGGTGCCAGGCTTAAGCTGCCCATACAAAATGGAGGTTAAAATGGTCCGAATCTTTACTTTAACGCTCTCCCCTTCACTGGATAGCGCGACCATCACCGCGCAGATCTACCCGGAAGGTAAATTACGCTGTAGCGCGCCCGTGTTCGAACCGGGCGGCGGTGGCATCAATGTCGCTCGCGCCATTACCCACCTGGGGGGCAAAGCGACAGCGATTTTCCCTGCAGGCGGGGCAACCGGCGAGCACCTGGTTACCCTGCTTGCGGATGAACAGGTTCCGGTTCAGACCGTGGATGCGCACGACTGGACACGGCAGAACCTGCATGTTCACGTGGAGTCTAACAGCGAGCAATACCGCTTTGTGATGCCCGGCGCCACACTGAGTGATGACGAGTTTCGCCAACTGGAAGAAAAAGTCCTCGCGATTGAAAGCGGATCCATCCTGGTTATTAGCGGTAGCCTTCCGCCAGGGGTCAAAACCGACAAACTCACGCAGCTCATTCAGGCCGCCCAGCGACAAGGTATTCGCTGCATTGTGGACAGCTCGGGTGATGCGCTTACCGCGGCGCTGGCACTCGGCGGGATTGAACTGGTGAAACCCAACCAAAAAGAGCTGAGCGCGCTGGTAAAACGCGATCTCACCCAGCCGGATGACGTCCGTACCGCCGCAGAAGAGCTGGTAAAAAGCGGCAAAGCACACCGCGTGGTGGTCTCCCTGGGTCCACAGGGAGCACTGGCCGTAGATTCCACTGGCTTCGTCCAGGTGGTGCCGCCCCCGATGAAAAGCCAGAGCACCGTCGGTGCCGGTGACAGTATGGTGGGCGCCATGACGCTCAAGCTGGCGCAGGGGGCATCGCTGCAGGAGATGACGCGCTACGGCGTCGCCGCAGGTAGCGCAGCCACCATAAATCAGGGCACCCGTCTCTGTTCTCTGGCGGACACCGATAAAATATATCAATACCTGGCGAAATCCTGATATTCCCGCTTCGGCCTGCCGGAGGGGTCGCCAAACCAGATGAATCGACTAAGCTAGAAAAATTTCATGATAACAATGAGGTGAAATATGAGCAGTGGTGACATCACCCGCTACGTCGTAACCGTAAAGGTCCACGAAGATTCGCTGACTGAACTGAACGAAATTAATAACCATCTTACCCGCAGCGGTTTTTTATTAACGCTCACGGATGATGAGGGCAATCTGCATGAACTCGGCCCCAATACCTTTGGTCTGGTGAGTCCACTTAGTCCGGATGAGGTAGAAGCGCTGGCGAAAGGGCTGGTGGCAAGTGCTACCGGTAAAGAGGCGACGGTTGAGATTGCCACCTGGGATGAGTGGCACAAGCAACAATAAGTGCCCTCGCTCGTACCAAACGGCGCAGATGTGCGTTAGTTCGTATTTTTTTACCACCAATTTACGCTAACTTTATGATCTGGCAGACAACATGGGAGAGAGCACATGTGGCAGGCTATCAGTCATCTTTTACGTGAACAACTGGGTGAAGGTGAAATTGAACTGCGTAACGAACTGCCAGGCGGAGAGATCCATGCCGCATGGCATCTGCGCTATGCGGGGCGCGACCTTTTCGTTAAATGCGATGAGCGGGAGTTACTGCCCATATTCACCGCCGAGGCCGATCAGCTGGAACTCCTCTCTCGCAGCAAAACGGTGAGCGTGCCGCAGGTCCTGGCCGTTGGAAGCGATCGCGATTACAGTTTTTTGGTGGTGGATTATCTCCCTCCCCGTCCGCTGGATGCCCACAACGCCTTTATTCTGGGGCAACAGATTGCACGGCTGCACCAGTGGAGCGACCAGCCTCAATTCGGCCTCGATTTTGATAACGATCTTTCCACCACGCCTCAGCCCAACGCCTGGCAGCGGCGCTGGTCTACTTTTTTTGCCGAACAACGCATTGGCTGGCAGCTTGAACTGGCGGCTGAAAAAGGGCTGGAGTTCGGGAATATCGATACTATCGTGGAACATATCCGCCAGCGGCTCTCTTCCCATCAACCGCAGCCGTCGCTCCTGCATGGCGATCTCTGGTCAGATAACTGCGCGCTCGGCCCACAGGGGCCTTACATTTTTGACCCGGCCTGCTACTGGGGGGACAGAGAGTGTGACCTGGCGATGTTGCCGCTGCACCCTGAACAGCCGCCACAAATCTACGACGGTTACCAGTCGGTCTCTCCCCTGCCGGCAGACTTCCTTGAGCGCCAACCTATTTACCAGCTTTATACGCTGATGAACCGTGCGATCCTCTTTGGCGGACAGCATCTGGTCAATGCCCAAAAAGCGCTGGAAAGGGTACTGGCGGCCTGACGGAACTGCCGGGCAGCCAACCTGCCCGGCAATGCTCTTACAAAAACCCGAGCAGTGAAAAGAAGAAGTAGCCGCCAATAATCAAAATGACCGGCAGCACATACAGCGGAAAGATTTGCAGGAAAATGGTGTGGTGTGGCACCACGATACGCGACTCAATCTGCTCCCGGCTCATTCCTTCTGCCCCTTTCGCTTTCTCCAGAATCAGCTGATCTTCAAGCCCCTCGCGCAGAAAACGGGTTTGCCGCCGCATCCGGGCGCCTGAAGCCTGTAACGCCAGCGCGACAAAAATAAGGGCAAAGATAATCCAGAAACCGATATTCAGGCTCTGTTTAAAATCCGGAGTTGGGGAGTTAAACCAGAAAAAATTAAGAAACGGCGTGTTAAAACGCATCATCTCAATCATAACGTGAGCGAAGTCCAGCATGACGGCGTTAATACCGGCCTGCTTTTCGCTGTGGTCATACATAAATTTCAAAACAGAGATGATCGTGGAAATTACCGTTGGAATAAAAATCACCCAGCCCGCGATCTGCTTAAGAATGGCTATGCGTCCAGCTTGTTGATACGTCATTGGTTCCTCGTTATAGAGACGCTTACATAGTGGATAAGTCTACCTGCTGGTCGCCATTTTCGCCCGATCTTTGAGGACAATATGGTAAATTGCTGTGTACACCCACGGTGTTCGGCCCCCTTTATGGAGAAGTTATAATGTCAAACTCGCGTCAAATTATTGCTGCCATTTTTGATATGGATGGATTACTGATCGATTCCGAGCCGCTCTGGGATCGTGCTGAACTGGATGTCATGGCCAGCCTTGGCGTGGATATCAGCCGCCGCAATGAACTGCCGGATACACTCGGTCTGCGGATCGACATGGTGGTGGAGTTGTGGTTTGCCCAGCAACCCTGGTCGGGTCCGAGCCGCGCCGAGGTCACCGACTTAATTATCAACCGCGCCATTGCGCTGGTTGAAGAGAGCCGCCCGCTGCTGGCAGGCGCGCGCGAAGCCGTCGCGCTCTGTAAAGCGCAGGGGTTACGGGTGGGTCTGGCATCCGCCTCGCCGCTTCATATGCTGGAAAAAGTGCTGGAGATGTTTGATCTGCGCAGCAGCTTCGATGCGCTCGCATCGGCCGAAAAACTGCCTTACAGCAAACCGCACCCGCAGGTCTATATGGATTGTGCGGCTAAGCTGGGCGTCGATCCTACGGCGTGCGTCGCGCTGGAAGATTCCGTTAATGGCATGATCGCCAGTAAAGCGGCACGCATGCGCGCTATCGTGGTACCTGCCGAGGAGAATCAACAGGACGCACGCTATGCGCTGGCCGATGTTAAACTTCACTCTCTAACGCAGCTAACCCCTGCCCACCTGCTCGGTTAATGCGACACTGGGCAATCCAGGTTGCCCAGAAATGCGATCGATTTAAATATTTTTAAAACGCCATTTCATTTTAGTTTGTATTTTCTATACGCCACTTCTATTCTTATCTCAGAATCACAATAACCCTACTTTCTGAGGTCAACATGATAATGGATGCCTTTAATCTTTCAGGTAAAGTGGCGATAGTCACCGGTTGCGACACGGGCTTAGGCCAGGGAATGACGCTCGGCCTGGCACAGGCAGGCTGCGACATCGTCGGCGTAAACCGCAAAATCCCGCAAGAGACCGCCGAAAAAGTCAACGCGCTGGGTCGCCGCTTTATGGCTATTCAGGCCGACCTCAGTAAGCAGGATGCCCTGGACGATATCGTCAACCAGACGGTGACGGAGATGGGCCGGGTAGATATTCTGGTCAATAACGCCGGAACTATCCGCCGGGAAGATGCCCTTAACTTTAGCGAAAAAGACTGGGATGAGGTCATGAACCTGAACCTGAAGTCGGTCTTTTTCCTCTCGCAAGCCGTGGCGCGGCAGTTTATTCGCCAGGGTCAGGGCGGCAAAATCATTAATATCGCGTCGATGCTCTCCTTCCAGGGCGGTATCCGGGTGCCCTCATATACGGCCTCTAAAAGTGGTGTACTAGGTATTACACGACTGCTGGCCAACGAATGGGCAACGCAGGGAATTAACGTTAACGCGATTGCACCAGGTTATATGGCAACCAATAATACGCAGCAACTGCGCGATGATGCGCAGCGCAGCAAAGAGATTCTTGATCGTATTCCCGCCGGTCGCTGGGGTACGCCCGCCGACCTGCAAGGGCCCGTCGTGTTTTTAGCCTCGTCGGCCTCCGACTATATTAATGGTCATACTCTGGCGGTAGACGGCGGCTGGCTGGCGCGTTAAGCGCAATTTGTGACAAAGGGTTACAACGTCACCTCTTCCGTCTACTGTATAAAAACCCTATACTGGATGAATCGACAGTTTAGTGGGTTTTATCATGACGGCGGAAGGTCATCTGCTTTTTTCTCTCGCCTGCGCAGTGTTTGCCAAAAACGCTGAGCTTACGCCTGTGTTGGCGCAGGGCGACTGGTGGCACATTGTGCCCTCCGCGGTACTGACCTGTCTGCTTCCGGATATCGATCACCCAAAATCGCTGCTGGGGCAGCGCCTCAAGTGGATCTCAAAGCCGGTGGCCCGCATGTTTGGTCACCGGGGCTTTACCCACAGCCTGCTGGCGGTTTTCATCGCCCTCACCCTCTTTTATTTAAAAGTGCCTGAAGACTGGATTATCCCCGCGGATGCCATTCAGGGGATGGTACTCGGTTATCTCAGCCATATCCTTGCGGATATGCTCACCCCGGCCGGCGTTCCGCTGCTCTGGCCCTGCCGCTGGCGTTTTCGCCTGCCTATTCTGGCGCCGCAAAAAGGCAACCAGCTTGAGCGTGTGCTCTGCATGGCGCTCTTTGCCTGGGCGGTGTGGATGCCGCAAACCTTGCCCGATAATGGTGCAGTGCGGTGGTCATCGCAGATGATCAATTCCCTGCAAATGCAGTTCAATCGCTTTATTCATCACCAGATTGAACAATAAACCAACGTTATTGGTCGGTTTGGCATAATCCATTCCATTTGGATATAAGAGACCTGGTTCACATCTGCTACCCTTGCGCCAACAGGATCGGGCTGACGTCCGATCTGATAATAAATCAGGAGAACGGGGATGAACTTTCCATTAATCGCGAACATCGTGGTGTTCGTAGTCTTGCTATTGCTGTTGGCGCAAACGCGTCATCGTCAGTGGAGCCTGGCCAAAAAGGTGCTGGTAGGTCTGGTAATGGGTGTGGTATTTGGCCTGGCGTTGCAGGCTATTTACGGTGCCGCCAACCCGGTTCTGAAAGACTCCATCCAGTGGTTTAACATTGTCGGTAACGGCTACGTTCAACTGCTGCAAATGATCGTAATGCCGCTGGTCTTTGCCTCTATTCTGAGCGCGGTTGCGCGTCTGCATAACGCCTCTCAGTTGGGTAAAATCAGCTTCCTGACCATCGGTACGCTGCTGTTTACCACGCTGATTGCCGCGCTGGTGGGTGTGCTGGTAACCAACCTCTTCGGCCTGACTGCCGAAGGTCTGGTACAGGGTACGGCCGAAACCGCACGTCTGACGGCGATCGAAACAAACTACGCGGGCAAAGTGGCCGACCTGACCGTGCCGCAAATGCTGCTCTCTTTCGTGCCTAAAAATCCGTTTGCCGATCTGACGGGTGCGAGCCCGACGTCGATCATCAGCGTGGTGATCTTCGCGGCGTTCCTGGGCGTGGCCGCACTCAAGCTGTTGAAAGAAGATGCGCCGAAAGGTCAGCGTGTTATCACCGCTATCGATACCCTGCAGAGCTGGGTAATGAAGCTGGTCCGTCTGGTGATGCAGTTGACGCCATACGGCGTCCTGGCTTTGATGACCAAAGTGGTTGCCGGTTCAAATATGGCAGACATCATTAAGCTGGGTAGCTTCGTTGTCGCCTCGTATCTGGGCCTGGGCATTATGTTTGTGGTTCACGGGATCCTGCTGGGCGTGAACGGCGTGAGCCCGCTGAAATATTTCCGCAAAGTCTGGCCGGTTCTGACCTTCGCGTTCACCAGCCGCTCCAGCGCGGCCTCTATTCCGCTGAACGTTGAAGCGCAGACCCGTCGTCTGGGCGTACCGGAATCTATCGCCAGCTTCTCTGCCTCCTTTGGTGCCACCATTGGTCAGAATGGCTGTGCGGGCCTTTATCCGGCGATGCTGGCAGTGATGGTGGCTCCAACCGTCGGGATTAACCCGCTGGATCCCGTCTGGATTGCAACGCTGGTAGGTATCGTCACCATCAGCTCCGCAGGCGTAGCCGGCGTGGGTGGCGGTGCGACCTTCGCCGCACTGATTGTTCTGCCTGCACTGGGCCTGCCGGTCACGCTGGTTGCCCTGCTCATCTCTGTAGAGCCCCTGATCGACATGGGCCGTACCGCCCTGAACGTGAGTGGTTCTATGACTGCCGGTACACTGACCAGCCAGTGGCTGAAACAGACCGATAAAGAGATTCTGGAGAGCGACGACAACGCCGAACTGGCGCACCGTTAATCGCTAACAGCATAAAAAAAACCGCCTTCGGGCGGTTTTTTTTATGGCTACTCTTTTAACTCGTTTTCCTGACGTACCTGTGTCGCCCAGCGCTGGGCCGACTCTGGCACGGTAAACGGTGGGGAACGGCGAAAATGCTCCCCCATCAGCACAAACGCCACATATTTGCCGCGCAATAGCCAGACATCACGAAACCCCTCCATTTTAGTGGCATGGTCAGGCGGGGCGGGTTCCACGCGGGGTACGTAGCTAATGACAGGACGGTTTTGTTGGCGAAGTGGTTTCATAAGCGACTGGTTCACTAAAGCAAATTCAAGAATCAGTAAAATCCTATCATAGCTGATTGCCCCTCCTGCGTCGTGCCTTGCGTGCCTTTTACTCCCACTTGAACAGCGAGATATCACGCTCTAACCGGGATTATTACGCCTCTTGTTCTATAGTTAATAGGTTTTGATGCCAATAAAAAAGGCTTTTCAGCAATGAAAACAGGAGACGAGAGTAATGTCGCAGAATGATAATCCCCATAAACCCCATCAATCTCCAGTTCACAACGAAAACGAAGCAAAACCCGGACTGGACTCGCTGGCGCCGGAGGACGGCTCTCACCGGCCCACGGCTGCCCCAACCGCACCAGGAGAACAACCCACTGCGCCAGGTAGCCTGAAGGCACCGCACACGGGTAACGAAAAGCTCAACGCGCTGGAGTGCCAGCGTAAAAATGGCGAGAACTTTCCGCTAACGACCAATCAGGGCGTACGTATCGCCGACGATCAAAACTCCCTGCGCGCCGGTAGCCGCGGCCCCACGCTGCTGGAAGATTTTATCCTGCGCGAGAAGATCACCCATTTCGACCACGAGCGCATTCCGGAGCGTATCGTGCATGCGCGCGGCTCGGCAGCACACGGTTATTTCCAGCCCTATAAGAGCCTGAGCGACCTGACCAAAGCGGATTTTCTCTCTGACCCCGATAAGATCACCCCGGTATTCGTACGATTTTCAACGGTACAGGGCGGTGCAGGCTCCGCCGATACGGTGCGTGATATCCGCGGGTTCGCCACCAAATTTTATACCGACGAGGGTATCTTTGACCTGGTGGGCAACAACACGCCGATCTTCTTTATTCAGGACGCGCATAAGTTTCCCGACTTCGTCCATGCCGTTAAACCCGAGCCACACTGGGCCATTCCCCAGGGACAGAGCGCCCATGACACCTTCTGGGATTATGTTTCCCTGCAGCCGGAAACCCTGCACAACGTGATGTGGGCGATGTCCGATCGCGGTATCCCGCGTAGCTATCGCACCATGGAAGGTTTTGGCATCCACACCTTCCGGCTGATTAACGCCGAAGGTAAAGCCACGTTTGTTCGTTTCCACTGGAAGCCCGTAGCGGGTAAAGCTTCTCTGGTCTGGGATGAGGCGCAAAAACTGACGGGGCGCGATCCGGATTTCCATCGCCGTGAATTGTGGGAAGCCATCGAAGCGGGCGATTATCCGGAGTATGAACTGGGCTTCCAGCTCATCCCGGAAGAAGATGAATTCAAATATGATTTTGACCTGCTGGATCCTACCAAGCTGATTCCTGAAGAGCTGGTGCCGGTGCAACGCGTCGGCAAAATGGTCCTCAACCGCAACCCGGATAACTTCTTCGCCGAAAACGAACAGGCTGCTTTCCATCCAGGCCACATCGTACCGGGGCTGGACTTCACTAACGATCCGCTGTTGCAGGGGCGTCTGTTCTCCTATACTGATACGCAGATCAGCCGCCTGGGCGGACCTAACTTCCACGAGATCCCGATTAATCGCCCGACCTGCCCGTACCACAACTTCCAGCGCGATGGCATGCACCGTCAGGATATCGATACCAACCCGGCCAACTATGAACCGAACTCGATTAACGATAACTGGCCGCGCGAAACCCCTCCAGGCCCAAAACGCGGCGGCTTTGAGTCGTATCAGGAACGCGTTGAGGGTCATAAAGTGCGTGAGCGCAGCCCCTCCTTTGGCGAATATTATGCCCACCCTCGCCTCTTCTGGCAGAGTCAAACGCCGGTAGAGCAGCAGCATATTATTGGTGCCTTCAGTTTCGAGCTGAGCAAGGTGGTTCGCGCCTATATCCGGGAGCGGGTCGTGGATCAGCTGGCCCACATTGATATCACGCTTGCCCAGGGGGTCGCTGAAAATCTGGGGATTACCCTCACTGAAGCACAGCGCAACATTGCGCCGCCGAAGGACGTCAACAACCTGAAAAAGGATCCCAGCCTCAGCCTTTATGCGGTGCCGGGCGGCGATATTAAAGGTCGTGTGGTTGGCGTACTGCTGAATGATAAAACCCGTTCGTCGGATCTACTGGCGGTGTTACAGGCCCTCAAGTCCCGGGGGGTTCATGCAAAGCTGCTCTACGCCCGCATGGGTGAAGTGACGGCTGACGACGGCTCTACCCTGCCGATAGCCGCGACCTTTGCCGGTGCGCCTTCCTTGACGGTAGATGCCGTGGTGGTGCCATGTGGTGATATTCAAAGCTTGTTGAATAATGGCGATGCGCAATATTACCTGCTGGAGGCCTATAAGCATCTTAAACCTATCGCGCTGGCGGGCGATGCGCGACAGTTTAAAGCGCTGCTTAAGGTTGCGGATCAGGGTGAAGAGGGCATTGTGGAAGGTGACAGCGCAGATAGCGCCTTCACCGATCAGCTTTTGAATCTGCTGGCCGCGCACCGTGTCTGGTCACGTAGCAACAAGATAGCCGCTATTCCGGCATAAAAAGAGCCGGGTGGTGATGCCACCCGGCTTTGTTTTTTTACAGGTCGTTAAAGGTTCCCAGTCGATATCCGCGCTCGGCAATCGCAGTTTTCAGTGACGCCGAGGTCAATACCTCCAGCTCATCCAGTCGCGGCCAGCAATAGGCGCTGTTACGCAGAGTATTGTCGATCAGGGCCGGATGCGCCATCACCTCCAGACTTCGCTCCCCCTTCTGCGCCGAATCATCAAGCGTTTGCAAGAACAGCGCCTCGTCGATGGCATCGCCATAGAACGCGCTGCTGAAGCCGTCGGTAATCGGCGGCAACGCCGGCAACGTCGCTTTAAAGGCGGCCTCCTGACGATCCACCCGCATCGCCACCCCTTTACGGCGAGCAAATTCAGCCACCAGCGGGAAAATCGCCGGGATCATGTGCACATGGTGGTGGCTGTCGATATGCGTCGGCGAACGACCGAAGAGATCGACAAAGCGGTTGAACTGACACTCCAGCTCTTTGGCAATCTCCTCAAGCGGCAGGCCGCCCTGCTCAGCCATTTCCCAGATCCATTTTCCAAGCTCCCCTTCGCGCGCCAGGCCAGGCATTGCGGTCAGGGGCCTGCCTAACGTCAGGACGAAGTGCATCCCGACGCCCAAAGCAGGCAGGTCACGACTCAGGGCAACGGCGTGCTCAATTGCCTCAGCATTCATCATGGCGGTGGTAGAGGTCACCACGCCATGCCGGCAGGCTTCCACGATGCCGTAGTTCTGCCCTTTCGACAGACCAAAATCATCGGCGTTGACGATCAGCAGATTTTCCATTGCACGCCCTCTTAATGCTGTTCGCTCTTGAGCTTATCGATGGTTGCTGCAAAATTTGGCAGCCATTTTTCATGGGCCAGAATCATATCACGTGCCAGTTTTTCAGCATCGCGATCCGAGTGCACCAGCGGGCTGAGGTTCATCGCCAGTAGCACATCGTTGAACTCGCCACTTAGCGCCGCCTGGCTTGCCGCCACCTCAAAGCCCTTGATGGTGTGAATAAGCCCCATCACTTTATCGTCGAAGCGGGTGATACGTGGGTGCGGTTTTGCGCCGTCACGCCCCAGGATGCAGGTCATTTCTACCGCCCAGTCAGCCGGAATATTTTCAACGTGACCATGATGCGGAATGTTCACGTAATGTTCGGCCTGCTTATCGTTATAGATAGCGTTGATCACTTCGCAGGCCGCGTCGGAGTAATAGGCGCCGCCGCGCTGCTCCAGCTCTTTCGGCTTAATGTTCAGTTGCGGATCTTTATACAGCTCGAACAACTGTTTTTCGACCTTCTGCACCACCTGCGCACGTGCCCCGCCTTTGTAGTACTCGCCCATTTCGATGGCCAGCATCTCTTTCTGCTTGAAGTAGTAGAGCAGATACGAGCAAGGCAGCAGATTCAGGGAGCGAATCAGCCCTTCGCTGAACGGCAGGTCGAAGATATTTTTCACCGAGGCAGCCTTAAGATTGCCGCTGGCTACGCCGTCCAGCAGTTCGGCAAAGCGCGACTGCCCGTTTACCAGCACATCGCGGATAAAGACCATATGGTTCAGACCAAAGAGGTCGATAGAGAGCGCATCGCTCTCCTTAAGCGCCAGCACGTCGCGTATGAACATCTTCATACCGATGGGAATATTACAGACACCAATAAAGCGTTTGAAATCGGTATGACGATAGACCGCCTCGGTGACCATGCCAGCCGGATTGGTAAAGTTAATCACCCACGCGTTCGGGCAGATCGCCTGCACATCTTTGATGATGTCGAAGACCACCGGAATAGTGCGCAGCCCCTTAAACAGACCGCCCGCACCGTTGGTCTCTTGTCCGAGGTAGCCGTAACTCAGCGGCAGACGCTCGTCCAGCTCACGCGCTTTGAGTTGGCCTACGCGTAGTTGGGTGGTGACGAAATCGGCGTCTTTCAGTGCCTCACGGCGATCCAGCGTTTTATGCACCGTCATAGGTACGCCAGCTTTTTTCACCATCCGCTGGCAGAGGTCGAAAATAATATTCAGCTTCTCCTGCCCCTCTTCCACATCGACTAGCCATAATTCACTGACCGGCAGTTCGTGGTAACGCTTAATAAAGCCTTCAAGTAATTCCGGGGTATAACTGCTGCCGCCGCCGATCGTAACTACTTTTAATTTCTTCTGCATATTATTCTCCCTGGGAGAGCCGCCCGTTAAGTATAGCGCTCCCTTCCCACCAGTTATGGGCAAGTTTTTGAAATCGATATTCCCGGCGGCAGATCCGCCGGCGTTTAATTGATTACCGTCAGGTTTTTGCGATAGCTATTAGGTGTAAATGAGGTGAATTTTTTAAACGTCTTTATAAACAGACTGGGACTGCTATAACCCGACTCATAAGCAATATCCGTCACTGAGTAGTTGGTTATTTCCAGCTGCTTCTTGGCGAAATTAATGCGAATTTCATTAATAATCTGCACCGGCGTCTTACGATAATAGCGCTGAGTCGCACGGGTGAGATATTCTTGTGATTTACCGGAGAGTTGCACCATATTTTCCAGCGCGTTTTCGCCAAACTTGAGTTTATCGTGCATCACCTCAACGGTGGTACGCAGCCACTGGGGAATATCATCCGCCACCTGCTGCTCTTCGCGATGGTGGCGCAGGCGGTTGATGACGTAAAAGGTGACGGTTTCGATAAACTCATCAAATTCACTGTCGCGAAAATTCAGCGATGCAATCACCGTTTCGATCCAGGTCAGGAACTCTGCTTTGATGTGATAAATCTGCGAGGCGACAAAGCAGAACGGCAGAAGCGGCAGGTAATGCGTTTCGAAAAAGCGCTTGCTGATCCCCACGTTGAGAATACGCGTGGCGCCAAAATCGTAGAAGCTCTGGTGATGTGAGCCCATCGGGATAAAAACAAAATCACCGCGCTCCAGTAGTACCCGCTTGCCGTTGATCTCCTGATAGTAACGGCCAGTCAGCACAATGGTGAATTCATAGTAGTCATGCTGATGCAAACCACTGATGCTCTCAACCTTGTTGTAGATGAACACGTGAAAATTTTTGCCATTGAACAGTTGCTGCTCACGTGCGGTTTTGATCTCCATCGCGCTGACCTCCTGCCTGTCCATACTTACTGAATTTTTTCGTGAAGATCGATGAGTTCGGTGACCAGCTCGCGGGCAAGCATTGAGGTCATCAGATGATCCTGGGCATGTACCAGCACCAGGCTCACTTTCATTTTACCTTCACCCTGATCGCCTTCAATCAGTTTAGTTTGTACCAAATGCGCTTCATTCAGCGCCAGGCGGGACTGGTCCATCATCGCACGCGCAGCGGCAAAATCGCCCTGCTTAGCCTGCTTCAGCGCGGCATAAGCCAGGCTGCGCGCTTGCCCTGAGTTGATAATGAGGCCCATCACCACCTCTTCCAGATCGTTTTCAACGGCCTCTTCTGCCACGACGTTATCCAAATCAAACATGCTCTTCTCCTTTACAGGCGCGAGTTACCTCGCGCCAGTCGACATCAGAATTTCAGTGCGAGGGCGATCTCTTCTTCGCTCTCTTCTTCATCAATGGTGGTCTGCGCTTTGTTGGCAATGGCCACGAACGGCATATAAAGCAGGGTTGCCACCCCAAGGTTAAACATCGCCAACAGGAAGGCCGCTACGCTGCCGTTGGTGTTGAAGAACGCACCCAGACCAGCGGGCATCGTCCACGGCGCGATGTTGGTCACCGGTGGGATAATGCCTAAGTAGTAGGCGGTCAGAGTGATGGCCGCCAGCAGCGGCTGAACAAGGATAAAAGGTATAAACATCACCGGGTTCATAATGATCGGCAGACCAAACAGAATCGGCTCGTTAATCTGGAAGATCCCGGATGGCAGCGCCAGTTTCGCCACCTGACGATGGTCAGCGCGGCGTGAAGTGATAAAGACCGCGATGATCAGGCCAAGCGTAGCACCGGTGCCCCCCAGGAAGATGTAGGAGTCGAGCATCGGTTTCGCCCATACATGGAAGGTTTTCCCGGCTGCCAGTGCCGCATCCACGGAGCCATACTGCTGATACAGCGCCACGTTTTCCAGCGCCCACGGGGTCATGATGCCGCTGTCGAGTGCCGCCAGCGCCAGCGAGCCATGCACGCCAAAGAACCACAGCAACGAGGTGAAAATAACGTAAGCCCAGCCGACTACACCGCCCATCGATGCCAGCGGCGTGGAGATAGTATCCATGATGATCTGGTGGAAGTTCGTCCCCCAGTGCGACAACGCCCAGGCAAGGGTGCCCATTATAGAAAGAATGATGAAGCCCGGGATCAGCGCTGAGAAGGAGCGTGACACCGATGCCGGCACGCTATCGGGTAATCTAATGACCCAATTACGACGAATAATAAAGGTAAAGAGTTCCGCAACTACCAGCCCGATGACGATACCGGAGATAATATTGGCGCCACCCAGCCAGTTCGCGCCTACCGCATAGGCTTCGCCAACGCTATAGGGCGTGACGGTCATAAAGGCAGCAACAGATAACAGCCCCGCCGCCAGCGAGTCCACTTTACGTTCTTCAGCCAGCGCCATCCCAATAAAAAAAGGGGCCATCAGCGACATAATACCCAGCGTACCGTTATATACATTGCCGCCGATGGCTTTGAAACCATTTAACGTTTCAATGGTTGAGGGGTCTAACCGAACACCTAATGAGTAGAAAAATGAGCCATCGCCAAAACTTAGAAAAACGTTATTAATTAAAACGAACATGGCACCGGCCAGCGTTAACGGCATTAATTTAATAAAACCGTTTTTGATGGCGTTGACATGGGGTTGCTTTCCTATTTTAACTGCAAAAGGAAGGAGTACCTTTTCAAGTGCACCAATGACTCTACTCATAGAAAAATACCCTTAAATGCCGCAATAAAATTGCGGCGTAAGTGAGTGTGAAATTGCTCTTTGACGGGAAAAAATAAAATTTTAATTTGCAGCTTTTTTAATCGCTGCAACGGCAGCTTTAAGTACACCTAAACCATCAACTTTGCCGTACAGCGCAGAGTCGATCACTTCTACCGGCTTATTGGGTAATAAACGCTGGATTTCTGGCAGCATATAAGCAATTTGCGGGCCGAGCAGAACGACATCGGCGTTAACGCCCTTCTCGCCTGCCAGGGTCTCCGGAAATGCTTCGATGATGACCGGTACTTCGTACTTCTCCGCCTGCGCACGCATTTTTGACACTAACAGTGACGTTGACATGCCCGCAGAACAAAACAGATAGATGTGTTTCTTTTCCATCCCAACTTCCCTCTTATATGGCTACCCGATGGGTGACAACGCCAGCCTCCACTTTCCTCGGTGTATCGTTGACGTTTCGGTATGGCATGAGTATACGGCAACCGCTATGCCGGTAATAATCCTAAGAGGTTTATAATTGTCTCTCATTGACCTGGCGTAATGATTACCTTCACATTTCAGGCAAATAATTCGCGTGGAGAATTAAGCGTCGGTGGGATGTAAAAAAACCGGCGCAGTGGCCGGTTTGTATCAGAGCTAAGGAGAGTGCCTTACTGGGCTTTAGGTGCCTGCGGGTCAGTATCGTATTCCGCACAGGTCTGGTAGCCCGAATTGATCACGTGACCGGTATCGTCCAGGGCAACAAAGTAAGTTTCTGCTTTACCATTACGTTGACCCAGGATGTATGTCTGGCAGGTACCGCGTGCATGAATCATTGAAACTTCTGAAGAAGGTTTGCCGGCTACCTGCGCAACCTGCGCACGGCTCATCCCTTTCTTAACGTCTTTAACAACAGGCTGTGTGAACTGGTCCGTTGTACGGTCATACGCCGTACAGCCTGCCAGCATAGTCAGTACCGCCGCTGCACCCAACATTCCTGCGATATTCTTGTTCATATTCCGTCCTCTTGTTTATCAGCGTGTTAGATAAGCCTGGAATATAAAATTACTTTTTTCAACCCCGGACAGCCCAGCGCGGCTTTTTAGGAAAATTCTAATAAAACAGCGATTAGCAGCAAAATCGCGTGCTTTTGCCACAGTGATAACAGGGATCCTTGTCGTTTTACGCCTGACGGGGTAATTTTAACGAATCATTCATTAAGCGAATTCACGAAACGGAGGGGCTAAATGGCTCTGCAACAAGAGATTATTCAAGCGCTCGGGGTCAAACCGACGATCAACGCGGAGGATGAAATCCGTCGTAGCGTCGATTTTCTGAAAACCTATCTGAAAACCTACCCCTTCATTAAGACCCTGGTGCTGGGCATCAGCGGCGGTCAGGACTCCACGCTGGCGGGTAAACTGAGTCAGCAGGCCATCACGGAATTGCGTGATGAAACCGGCGACGCCACGCTGCAGTTTATCGCGGTACGCCTGCCCTATGGCGTGCAATTCGATGAGCAGGATTGCCAGGATGCACTCAACTTTATTCAGCCGGATCGGGTATTGACCGTCAATATTAAAGAATCGGTGCTGGCCAGTGAAAAAGCGCTGCGCGATGCTGGTATTGAGCTAAGCGATTTTGTTCGCGGTAACGAAAAGGCCCGCGAGCGAATGAAAGCGCAGTACAGCATTGCCGGTATGACCAAAGGGATCGTCGTTGGGACCGACCACGCCGCAGAAGCGCTGACCGGTTTCTTCACCAAATACGGTGATGGCGGCACGGACATCAACCCGCTGTTCCGTCTTAACAAGCGCCAGGGTAAACAGCTGCTGGCCGCACTGGGCTGTCCGGAGCATCTGTACAAAAAAGCCCCAACCGCCGATCTGGAAGACGATCGCCCTTCCCTGCCGGACGAAGCCGCGCTGGGCGTAACCTATGAGAATATTGATGATTATCTGGAAGGCAAGGTTCTCGACGAAGGAACTGCGCGCATTATCGAAGGCTGGTATGTGAAGACGGAGCATAAACGTCGCCCACCTATCACGCCATTTGACGACTTCTGGAAACGATAAATTCCTGCAGGCGGCGTAAGCCGCCTCTTTTTTAACCAGCAACAGGCTGCTACACTGTATACCTGAACAGTATCAGGAGTAAGTTGTGAGCAGGCGTCAATCCGCACCGCGTCTCGAATTTGAAGCGGCTGCCATCTATGAATACCCCGAACATTTGCGCCCATGGCTTGAAGCGTTACCCAAGCAGCCCGGCGTTTACTTTTTCCATGGCGAGAGCGATGCCATGCCGCTGTACATAGGTAAAAGCGTCAATATTCGCAGCCGGGTCCTGTCGCATCTGCGTACCCCGGAAGAGGCCGCGATGTTACGTCAGTCCCGGCGCATTAGCTGGACGCAGACCGCCGGTGAGCTTGGTGCGCTGCTGCTGGAAGCGCGCCTGATTAAAGAGCAGCAGCCGCTCTTTAACAAACGGCTGCGCCGCAACCGGCAGCTCTGCTCGCTGCATATTAGCGAGGGGAAACCGCAGGTGGTGTATGCCCGCGAGGTCGATTTCTCCCATACGCCCAATCTCTACGGCCTCTTTGCTAACCGCCGTGCGGCGTTACAAACTCTGCAAAGCCTCGCCGATACGGAGAAGCTCTGTTACGGCCTGTTGGGGCTGGAGTCCTTAACCCGCGGGCGCGCCTGCTTTCGCTCAGCGCTAAAACGCTGCGCGGGTGCCTGCTGCGGCAAAGAGAGCGTGGAGGATCATCAGCAACGGCTGCTGACGGGGCTGGAAAACATTGGCGTCACCTGCTGGCCGTGGGACAGTGCCATTGCACTTAAAGAGTCGCGAGAGGGGATGACCCATTATCATATCATCCACAACTGGCTCTGGCTGGGCGCAGTGAATTCGCTGGACGAGGCGCCGGAGTTGCTCCGCACGCCTGCGGGGTTCGATCAGGATGGGTATAAGATCCTCTGTAAACCGTTGCTCTCCGGCAGTTATGAGATCACCCCCCTTAATGACCGGGTAGCCAAATAATTTCGCTAAACAGCAGCTTGCCTTCGTCCTTCAGTAAACGCAGGGTATGTCGGCCTTCCTGCCACCATGCCCCCTGATCGGCGGTCAGAAGCTTGTCGCCCATCTGCCATGCGCCGCTGATGACAAAGACTACGCCCCCGCGCGAGGCAAAGGTCGTAAAGGTGCGATCGGCCACCCGCACTTTGGCCCGACAGCGGTCACGTCGGGTCATGATATTGAAATCCATCGACATCTGCCCTTCAGTGAGCTTCGCTTTTACCGGCGTATCACCTGCAAAGCTGAAGGGTTGATGGCGACGTAGCCTGTGGTTAAACGCATGGCCCCCATCGAGAGCGACCTCCCCCCCTTCTAGTAGCGTAATGACCCGGTCAACGCCCGGAAAGAGAGAGAACTCACCATTACCGGCAATGGACGCGATACTGGCCCGCCAGGTAAAGTCACGGGTTGCCGGAGGCAAACAACAAATTTCTCGCGTCTCTCCGGCGCCATTACGCCAAAGATTGACCGGCATTTTACGGATATCGAAAAACTCCATCACCACTCCTGAATGGCGCAACACGCACCAGAGCGGCCGTTTACCACGGTCGCTGAATTGATTGTTATCGTTAGTTGGTTTACTACAGACGTAGTATCGGCAAGCGTGCTTACAGATTTTAGGCTGGTCAGGAAAAATTTCTGGCCATAAGTGTAAGTACATTCAAGCCGTTACAGGAGAATACCGCGCTTCTGGCGGCTTACAAGAGGGCGGTAAAGAAAAAAACCGCCGGACCTGTCCACAGCGAATTCGCTTTTGTGAACAGGACTCCGGCGGTCTTAAGGAGGGGCCGATTATTCGGCAGGTGCTGGCATTTTACCTTCTGGTGCGCGACGTTCTGTCAGACGCTTCTCAAAATTGGCATTGAACTGTTTTTTCTGTTCAGGCGTCAGAATGTTGTAGATCTTATTCTGGGTTTCCATGTGCGCCAGCATACGGGCTTTGTGCTGCTCGGCCATTTTATCGATCTGCGCTTCTGCTTTCGCTTTATCGAAGGAGTCGCTGGCGATGATGTCGTGCATTGCGCGACGCTCTTCCAGAGGTGGACGCTTCATCTGGTCGCGCTGGCTTTTCATGATGTCGCGCACCTGCTGTTTCTGCGCGTCGGTCAGATTCAGGTCTTTAAACATCATATCGTGATGCATGCCCGGCTTGCCTTTATGGTGCATCATTTTGCCTTCAGTCGGCGCCGCGGTCGTTGTGGCGGTATCCGCTGCGAACGCCATGCTGGTAGCGCCCAGAGCCAGGGTAGAAGCAACAAACAGTGCAGTTAATTTACGCATAATCTTGTCCTTTCTTTCAGTTATTCTTCGGCGCTATGCCGTGTTGACGAGATAAACTTTACGGGGTTTATCGTCAATAAATCAGAGCAACAGTAAAACTGTGAAAGTGTAAAAAACAATATTTGTTCAATTGTGAAGGAAATAAGGATAAACCGTGGAGAGATGAAACAACAATAATCATATGAATGATTTTAAAGGAATTATGGAGAAGTATAGCGGCATGACGTTTAATAATAAAGCAATTATCCAGGAATAATCCGTATAAAAAATCTGGCGCATTAAAGATCAATCAAAATAAACGCAACGATGAATGACCGCCCCTTTCGGGGCAGCCGTTATCAGTTTATTTTTTCCAGCATTAATCCTGCGCGCAGCCCAAAGGCAACCGAGGGGTTTGGAAAGAGCACATACTCGGTCGACTTTTGCACCTCGTAGCGCTCCTCACCATCTTCCGCCAGCAGCACGCCCCGACGAAACGGGGTAAAGTTCAGCGTATGTGCCGCCATATGCAGGCGAAAGGCGTCGCTGCGGCGGGTGATTTGTTGCACCACCCGATAGCGCTCCACTTCGCCTGACTGCCGGGTCGGCGTTTTTCCGCTTAATAGTGCCTGCAGGGCCTGCTGAGTGACAGCAAACAGGCGAAGATCGTTATGCCCAAAAGGCAGGGCTTTCCCGAGCTCCAAAGTACAGGCCAGCGCACCAAAGCGTTCACAGCTGAAATGGGTAAAGGTTCCGCCCGGAGTCTGATGGAACACCAGCGCCTCCAGCCCTGCATCCCCCAGCCACCCCAGAAATGCCTCATCCCAGGGGGCGTCCCGCTGGGGCAACACCCCAAAGCGCACGTGGTAAGAGGCGCGGATCGCGGTATGCAGATCCAGATGCCAGCGATCATCCCCTGCATCGGCAAAGAATTCAGCTACACACTGTTCCAGCACCTGGGCCCGGGCGGCATCTTCCCCAGGCGGAAACTGCGTCCAGCGTCCACCAAACATGCGGTTGATATCCCACTCCAGATAGCGCTTATTCGCCACCAGCGCCAGCGGATGGCCGAAGATCACCAGCAGACGACAGCTCAGCATCATTTCGCCGCGGAACAGGGCGCTCAGTAAGGCATCGACGATTTCAACCGGTGCCGTCTCATTGCCATGGATCCCTGACGAAAGCACCAGCGAACGCGTGCTCTGTGTCTCAGGGGTCAATTCCACCACGCCTGGCGCCAGCCAGCGCCAGTGAAACGAAGGGCCGGTGCCCGCATGCTGGGCCGGTGACTCCGCGGCCAGCGTCAGGGCCAACAGGTTTTCCATCTCGCCTCCTTTATTGCTGGAACGGATAGACCGAACCGAGCTGTAAAATTCGGGTTAAGGCATCCAGCGCCTCGCGCCCTTCACGCAACAATTGCGGATCAACCAGATCGGCCTGGGTTAAGCGATCGCGATAGTAGCGATCCACCCAGTCATTAAGTGTGTTGAACAACGTCTCATTCATCATCACCGCCGGGTTGACCGCCTGCTGTTGCTCTGGCGTGAGGACGACCCGCAACCGCAGGCATGCCGGGCCGCCGCCGTTCGCCATGCTTTCGCGAAGGTCAAATACGCGCAATTCGCTGATGGGGTTGTCCCCTTCCAGCAAGGTATTCAGGTAATGCCAAACGCCAGCATGAAGTTGCGACTCCTGCGGTAGCACCAGCATCATGCTGCCGTCGTCTTTACTCAGAAGCTGGCTGTTAAAGAGATAGGTGGCTACGGCATCCGCGACCGAGACCGCCTTTGTGGGCACCTCCAGCGGGGTAAAGCCCGGCACGCGGCTGCGAAGGATCCCGAACAGCGCCTGCTGGTCCACAAACGCCTGCTCGTGGCAAAACAGTACCTGACGGTTGGAGACGGCAATCACATCGTTATGGAATACCCCGTGGTCAATCACCTCGGGATTTTGCTGGGCGAAAATCAGCTGACCCGGATTGACCTGATTCAGCCGGGCCACCGCCTGGCTCGCCGCCAGGGTCTGACGGGCGGGATAGCGTGACGGAGTGGCATGCCCGGATTCATCGCGGCCATAGACGAAGAGCTGAACACCCGGTTCGCCATACTCCCCTCCCAGTCGGTTATGGTTGGCTGCACCTTCGTCTCCAAACATCGCCACCTGCGGCAGGGCCTCATGAACGCTAAAGTGCGTTCTGTCGCGGAAAATCGATCGCAGCAGCTGTTCAGTGGTTCGCGCTTCGGTGGCGCGGTGGAATTTGTTATTGAGGTTAGCCACGGTGAGATGCACTTTGCCGTCGAGCGTATCGGCAGAGGGCGCCACGGTGGCGGCATTAGCCACCCACATCGCCGACGCTGAACTGGCGGCGGAGAGCAGATCCGGATACAAAGTGCCGGCTTTCTCTACGACCTGCTCGTCAGTCCCGCTGAAACCAAGCTGGCGTAAAACGGCCACGTTTGGCCGCTCATGAGGAGGGATCACCCCCTGCGGAAACCCGGCGTCAGCCAGGGCTTTCATTTTGAGCAACCCCTGTTTCGCCGCCAGACGAGGATTTGAGATCTGGAAACGGTGTTTGGTTGAGGCTTCATTCCCAAAAGAGAGCCCGGCATAGTGGTGGGTCAGCCCGACCAGGCCGTCAAAATTGACTTCACGCGCTTTCATGGCGCTTCCCCTGTGTAAAATCGAGGCCCGGATTGAGCTGCTCTGGCAGCGCGATGGTTTCCGTTTCCAGGCTCGCCATCGGCCACGAGCAGTAATCTGCGGCGTACCAGGCGCTGGCACGATGGTTGCCAGAGGCACCCACGCCGCCAAATGGCGCGGTACTGGCGGCACCGGTAAGGGGTTTGTTCCAGTTGACGATCCCGGCCCGCGCTTCCAGCAACAGCTGGTCAAACTTTTCTCTATCCGGGGAGATTAACCCGCTCGACAGGCCATAGCGGGTGGCATTAGCCATGGCGATGGCTTCATCGAAGGTGTCATAACGCCAGACGCACAGCAGGGGGCCAAAGACCTCTTCATCCGCCACGCTCTGCACGCCGCTCATCTCGACGATAGCTGGCGTCAATAAAGAGGTACCCGCTTTTACCCGTCGCGGATCCAGTAACGAGGTCCCGCCCTTCGCAACATGCTCGCGCCAGGCGTTATACACCTGTATAGCTGCCTGCTCAGAGATTAGGCCGCCGATAAACGGTTGATCCAGAGCATCCCACTCGCCGGGTATCAGCGCTGACGATACCTCTACCAGGCGCGCCAGAAACGCATCCCCCTGCGCACCGCGTTTTACCAGCAGGCGACGCGCGCAGGTACAGCGCTGGCCCGCCGTAATAAAGGCGGACTGAATGGTAAGGTGGACGGCGGCATCAATATCGGCGGGCTCATCAACGATCAGGGGGTTATTGCCGCCCATCTCCAGCGCGAGAATTTTTTCCGGCTGTCCTGCCAGCTGACGGTGCAGCTGATACCCGGTGCCGGCGCTGCCCGTAAACAGCAAGCCATCCACGTCGCGAAGGCCGCTCAGCGCCTGGCCCGTTTCCCGTCCCCCCTGCACCAGATTCAACACGCCCGGCGGCAAACCGGCTTGCTCCCACAGCTTAACCACCGCTTCGCCCGTCCAGGGGGTCAGTTCACTGGGTTTGAAGATCAGGGTATTACCCGCCAACAGCGCCGGAACGATGTGTCCGTTCGGCAGGTGGCCGGGGAAGTTATAGGGGCCGAACACCGCCAGCACCCCATGAGGACGATGGCGCAGGGTTGCCGCGCCGTCTACCATCTCGGTGCGTTGCTCGCCAGTACGGGTATGGTAGGCCTTCACCGAGATGGCCACTTTATTGATCATCGCCGTGATTTCGGTCGCTGCTTCCCAGCGCGGTTTCCCGGTTTCGCGAGCAATGATGCTCGTCAGTTCAGTTTTATTGGCTTCCAGTAGTCCGGCGAATTTTTCCGCAATGCTCTGGCGCGCGGTAAAGGGCAACCTGGCCCATGCCGGGAAGGCCGCCCGGGCGGCACGGCAGGCCTGCTCAACCTGATCCGGGCTGGCGTCGTTGCCCTGCCAGAGGGTCTCTTGTCCAACCGGATTGGTTTTCGTGCGTTTTTCTCCCGCGCCGGTGACCCAGTCGCCGTTAATCCATAAAGTCATGCTGTTTTCTCCTCAGGACACAGACGCACCATGCGGATACGGTCGCCTGCGTGGCATTTCAGGGCATCCAGTTGCGCGGCGGTGAGCACCAGACGTTCGCAGTCGGGATCCACGCGAATCAGCGTGGCGCGAAAATGGTCATACTGTTCGTTGGCGACCAGACAGGCTGGCCACTCGCCCGGTGCAGGCTGGCCTTCTGCCACCTCCACCAGCCGACTTTTACGAATCGCGCGCACCCGATCGATATCGCACTCCAGCGTTGGCCCGCCGTCGAAAATGTCCACATAGTTACAGTAGCGGAATCCCTCTTTTTCCAGCACCGCACGAGCCGGCGCGGTTTGCGGATGCACTTCGCCAATCACCGACTGCGCCTCTTCGCTAAGGAAGTGGGTATAGATCGGGTGTTTGGGCATCAGCTCAGCGATAAAGGCTTTTTGCCCGGTGCCGCACAGGTAGTCAGCGCGGCTGAATTCCAT
Source organism: Leclercia sp. UBA1284 (assembly GCF_002308415.1). Classification (NCBI taxonomy): domain Bacteria; kingdom Pseudomonadati; phylum Pseudomonadota; class Gammaproteobacteria; order Enterobacterales; family Enterobacteriaceae; genus Leclercia; species Leclercia sp. UBA1284. The sequence continues at coordinate 977,819 of NZ_DBUS01000006.1, read as the reverse complement.
GGAAAAGAAGCGCTCGCCGAGGCTTTTCCAGAACGGAGAGAAACCCGTTTCGTCGATCACGCCGCGCATCTCAGCCACCACTTTGTCATTGAAGCGATCGCGGAAGGCCGCCATGAACATAAAACGCGATTTAGAGAGCAGGTAGCCATTGCCCTCCTTGCGCCAGGCGGGATCGAGAAACAAGGTACAAAGTTCACTGCTGCCGGTGTGATCGTTACTGAGAAATAGCGTCGGCAGCGCGTTATAGACGTTCAGCTCTTTCGAGGCGTGAACCAGTGTGCCTACGCGGTAGTTGTACCAGGGATCGTTGAGCCCCACCGCCACTTCAATGGCGCAGATCCCTGCCACGGTGCCGGTTTCGCACTCTTCCAGCACAAAGACATAGCCCTGTTCACCTTTCGGCACCGTCCCTTGCCAGGTTTGAATGGCACGCTCGATACGCGCCAACAGCGTCTGTTCATCGGCAGGCAACGAGGTCAACCCACCGCCTGTTTTACCGGCAAGCTGCATGAGCGCAGGGAGATCCTCACGTTCAACGGGACGGATAACCATCATGATGACACCCCGGACTTCACACGTTCACAGGCCTGCGCAAACCGGTCTAACCCGGTTTGCGCCTCTTCGGTGCTCACAATCAGCGCGGGGGCAAAACGCACCACGTTGGCCCCGGCAATTAACACCATGACCCCTGCTTTCGCCGCTTCCTGTGAAATCAATTTCGCTTTTCCGGCGTACTCCTCGGTTAGCACACAGCCAATCAGCAAGCCAAGGCCACGAATCTCCTTAAAGAGGCCGGTCTGATTGTTGATGGCCGTGAGACGCTCAACAAACCAGTCATGACGCTGTTTCACGCCATTCAGCACCTCTGGCGTATTGATAATATCCAGCACCTGCCCGGCCACCGCTGTAGCCAGTGGGTTACCGCCATAGGTTGTGCCATGCGTCCCCACGCCCATGACGCTGGCGAATTTATTGGTGGTCAGCATCGCCCCAATCGGGAAGCCGCCGCCGAGCGCCTTGGCGGTAGAGAGTACATCTGGCGTTACACCGTAGTGCATATAGGCATACAACTCACCGGTACGGCCGACGCCGGTCTGGACTTCATCGAAAATCAGCACCGCGTTGTGACGCTCGCAGAGTTCGCGTAACCCCTGCAGGAACGCTTTGTCTGCCGGTAACACGCCCCCCTCCCCCTGCATCGGCTCAACGATCACCGCGCAGGTCATGTCGTCGATCAGATCGCGGGCTGAGTTCAGATCGTTATAGACGCCGTGGCGAATGTCCGGCGGCAGCGGTGCAAAATCCTGAGAATAAGAGGGCTGCCCGCCGGCACTGACGGTAAATAGCGTGCGGCCATGGAACGCGTTTTTGAACGCGACGATCCCGCTTTTCTGGCTGCCAAAGTGGTCGTGGGCATATTTGCGCGCCAGCTTCAGCGCCGCCTCGTTGGCTTCGGCGCCCGAGTTACAGAAGAACACTTTCTCCGCGAAGGTGGCGTCGATCAACTTCTTCGCCAGACGCAACGCCGGCTCGTTGGTGTAGCCATTTCCCGTATGCCAAAACCTGGCCGCCTGCTCGTTCAGGGTCTGACGCAATGCCGGGTGCGCATGGCCCAGCGCGTTAACCGCAATCCCGCCGGCAAAGTCGATATACTCTTTACCCTGCTGATCCCACAGCCGTGAACCCTCTCCCCGCACCGGAATAAAAGCCGCCGGCGCATAAACCGGCATCATCCATTCATCGAAATTTTCACGCGTAATTGACAGAGACATAGCGACCTCATCCGGTAAATAAAAGGTTATTTAGATGTTAAATATTTGAGTGTTTGCGCTCTAAATGTAGATTGCACTGTTCGTGCCAGCTAGCGATAAAAGTGCATAAAAGGGAGGTGTAAACGTAAAATCAACAAGTTACGTCGAGGCGTTATTCATTATTTTTGCATAAATAGTGAATATTTTTGCAACAAGCGCGGGTTTGCCGGATGAAAAATAGTAATATTATTCATTTACCAAATATAATTCTGGAATTGTGATCCCTCGCGAAATTACTTAACTCTTTACGCGCTTTTATCGGGCAAGCTGCGCCTAAAAAGTGCAAAAGTTGCACCATTATTTACATCTATCGCCGTTATCGGTTTTTCCCTGCTGGCGGTGGCAGTCAGTCGCGCTAAATTCTGCTACCATCCTTGCACTATTCACCTTGCACTGGCAGCGACTATGAAATTTGTCTCATTTAATATCAACGGCCTGCGCGCCCGTCCCCATCAACTGGCAGCCATCGTCGAACAACATCAGCCCGACGTCATTGGTCTGCAGGAGACGAAAGTTCACGACGATATGTTCCCCCTCGAAGAGGTGGCAAAACTGGGCTATAACGTCTTTTATCACGGGCAAAAAGGTCACTACGGCGTGGCGCTGCTGACCAAAGAGACGCCAGTTTCTGTTCGTCGTGGCTTCCCGGACGATGACGGTGAGGCGCAACGCCGCATCATCATGGCAGAACTGCCTTCGCCGATGGGAAACATCACGGTTATCAATGGCTATTTCCCACAGGGCGAAAGCCGCGACCATCCGACCAAGTTCCCGGCGAAAGAGAAGTTCTATCAGGATCTCCAGCGTTATCTTGAAACTGAGCTGCAGAAAGAGAACCCGGTGCTAATCATGGGAGACATCAATATTAGCCCGACGGATCTTGATATCGGTATTGGTGAAGAGAGCCGCAAACGCTGGCTGCGCACCGGTAAATGCTCCTTCCTGCCGGAAGAGCGCGAGTGGATGGGTCGCCTGCTGGACTGGGGTTTGGTGGACACTTTCCGCTACGCCAACCCGGAAACCCAGGATCGTTTCTCGTGGTTCGACTACCGTTCCAAAGGTTTTGATGATAACCGTGGTCTGCGCATCGATGTACTGCTGGCAAGCCATCCGCTGGCGGAACGTTGTATCGACACCGGGATTGATTACGCCATCCGCGGCATGGAAAAACCGTCTGACCACGCGCCGGTCTGGGCGAAGTTTGATCTCTAAGCTCACCGCGATGAAGGTCAAAAAAATTGACGTCGTCTGCGCCATCCTCGAACGGGATGGCCAGATTTTACTGGCCCAGCGGCCAGAGGATGCCGATCAGGCGGGAATGTGGGAACTGGCCGGGGGCAAAGTGGAACCGGGTGAGACGCAGCAAGAGGCTCTGATTCGCGAGCTGCGTGAGGAGCTCGCCATTGAGGTTCAGCCCGGCGACTATGTTGCCAGCCACCAGCGGGAAGTCTCCCGCCGGCTGATCCACCTGCACGCCTGGCACGTGCCGCACTTTAGCGGCACCCCGGTGGCGCACTATCACACCCAGCTGGTGTGGTGTACCCCACGGCAGGCGTTGACCTACAACCTTGCACCTGCGGATGTCCCGCTACTGGAAGCCTTTATTCTTTCACACGACGCCACACCAGTGGATTCGTACTGATTGTCCGTTCGTCGCGCTGACACTGTAACAATACCCCGTCAGCGCGAACCACCGCCCCCTCCGAATAGTTCTGATCCTGATAGATACAACACATGTTGCACGGCTGCGCCCGCTGCCCGCCAGAGCTGAACACTTCCGGCGGCACGTTAACGTCGATATCCGGGCGCAGACGTTGCTCGGCATAACTGCTGAGAGAGAAAAGCCCGAGCATGGCGGCAATCATTAATCGATTCATAGACGTTTCATCCTGTTTTGTCCTCTTAACACTATAACGGACAGTCACCCGCAAGCTTTAACCCTTTCCATCATCGTTTTTTATTATGACCCGGGGCGGATGATGAATTTCCCTGGATGGGGAAATTTTCACTTGCGTCACAAACTGGTACGAGTGATATAGTCGAAAACCACAACACATCACAGATAAAACCGTCAAAAAGATAATAATTCTATTTATAATAGGAACTTATACTTATGGACCAGGTATGCTCTCTGGAATCGTTTCTGAATACTGTTCAACAGCGCGACCCGCATCAGAGTGAGTTTTCGCAGGCCGTTCGCGAAGTGATGACCACCCTGTGGCCGTTCCTTGAACAGAACCCACGCTATCGTCAGATGTCCCTGCTGGAGCGTCTGGTTGAGCCTGAGCGCGTAATTCAGTTCCGCGTGGTCTGGGTGGATGACCGCAATCAGGTCCAGGTTAACCGTGCGTGGCGTGTACAGTTCAACTCAGCAATTGGTCCGTTTAAGGGCGGCATGCGATTCCATCCTTCCGTTAACCTCTCCATTCTTAAGTTCCTCGGTTTTGAACAAACCTTTAAAAACGCCCTCACTACCCTGCCGATGGGCGGCGGTAAAGGCGGCAGTGATTTCGATCCGAAAGGCAAAAGTGAAGGTGAGGTCATGCGATTCTGCCAGGCGCTGATGACTGAACTTTATCGTCACCTGGGGCCGGACACCGACGTACCGGCGGGGGATATCGGCGTAGGCGGACGTGAAGTGGGCTTTATGGCCGGGATGATGAAGAAACTCTCCAATAACAGCGCCTGCGTGTTTACCGGCAAAGGTCTCTCCTTCGGCGGCAGCCTGATCCGTCCAGAAGCCACCGGCTATGGTCTGGTCTATTTCACCCAGGCGATGTTACAGCGCCATGGTCTGAGCTTTGAAGGGATGCGCGTGGCGGTCTCTGGCTCGGGGAACGTGGCTCAGTATGCCATTGAGAAAGCGATGGAGTTTGGCGCACGGGTCATCACCGCCTCTGACTCCAGCGGCACCGTGGTTGATGAAGCCGGTTTTACTGCCGAGAAGCTGGCACGTCTTTGCGAAATTAAAGCCAGCCGCGATGGCCGCGTGGCCGATTATGCCCGCGAATTTGGGCTGACCTATCTTGAGGGTAAACAGCCATGGGCCGTGCCGGTGGATATCGCCCTGCCGTGTGCCACCCAGAATGAACTGGATATCGATGCCGCGCGTCAGCTGGTGGCAAACGGCGTGAAAGCGGTAGCGGAAGGGGCCAACATGCCCACCACCATCGAAGCGACCGATCTGTTCCTGGAGGCGGGTGTACTCTTTGCGCCGGGTAAAGCGGCTAATGCCGGCGGCGTGGCGACGTCAGGTCTTGAGATGGCGCAAAACGCCGCGCGGATGGGCTGGAAAGCCGAAAAAGTGGATGCGCGCCTGCACCACATCATGCTGGATATTCACCACGCCTGCGTCGAGTACGGCGGTGAAGAGAAACAGACCAACTACGTACGCGGGGCAAATATCGCCGGGTTCGTAAAGGTCGCCGATGCGATGATGGGCCAGGGAGTGATTTAAATTCTCTGAAATGGCAGACGTTAAAAGCCCGGTGCAGGTTACCTCACCGGGCTTTATTTATGCTGCGCTGCGCTTTTTTTTAAAGGGTTTCTTGTTGCCGCTACCTGGCGCTGACATCCCCCTGAACTGCCTGACCGGGGTACTCTTCGCCTGGTTAATCAAATCAAACAGGGTGCCCACCAGCGGCTGCATAAAGTCCTGATAACGGCACTGCTTCTCACTGATTTGTGTCAGTACCGATTCCCAGTGGGCTGTCATATCCGGCCGTGCGGCCAGTTCAGGCAGCGAGTGGATCAGCGCCCGTCCCGGATCGGTGGAGTGAATGTAGCGCCCTTTCTTGATCAAAAAACCCCGTTTGAACAGCAGCTCGATGATCCCGGCGCGGGTAGCTTCGGTGCCTAATCCATCCGTCGCGCGCAGGATCTTCTTCAGATCTTTGTCCTGCACAAAGCGGGCAATACCGGTCATGGCCGAGAGCAACGTCGCATCGGTAAAGTGACGCGGCGGCTGCGTCTGCCGCTCAACCACTTCGCCTTTCTCACAGAGCAGTTCGTCCTCTTTTGCCACCACCGGCAGCGGCGTACCGTCGTTCTCTTCATCGCGCTCTTTATTGCCCAGCAGCGTCCGCCATCCGGCTTCGGCCAGGAAACGCGCTTTGGCCACGAATTTGCCTTTGGCGATCTCCAGCTCAATGACGCACTTGCGGAATACCGCATCAGGGCAGAACTGCATCAGATACTGGCGGGCAATCAGGTTGTACACTTTCGCTTCGTTGTTCGTCAGCGTGACCTTGCTACTGCGCGCCGTCGGAATAATGGCGTGGTGGGCATCGACTTTTTTGTCATCCCAGCAGCGGTTGCGGGTATCTGCGTTAACGACAGGCTGGCCTGATAACTCCGGCGCATGCGCACCGATGGCGTTCATCACCGCGTGCCGCCCGGCAAAATGCTCCTCGGGCAGGTATCGGCTGTCAGAACGCGGATAAGTTATCAATTTATGGGTTTCGTACAACTTCTGGCAGATATCGAGCACGTTTTGCGCGCTCAGGCCAAAGCGTTTCGCCGCTTCAATCTGCAGCGCTGAGAGCGAAAACGGCAGCGGTGCCGGTTCTGATTCCCGTTTATCGTTATAGCTGGTCACGACCGCCGGTTGCCCGCCGATACGGTTCACGACGTGATCTGCCAGAGGACGATGAAGCAAACGCGCCTCTTCATCCTGATAGGGTTCGCAGGCTTCGCTGGGTTGCCAGGTCGCGGTAAAGCGCTCCTCTTTAGGGGTAACGATATGCGCTTTCACTTCAAAGAAATCTTTGGCAACGAAGTTTTCAATCTCTTCGTCACGACGCACCACCAGCCCCAGGACCGGCGTCTGGACGCGGCCCACGGAGAGCACACCCTGATAACCTGCATTGCGCCCAAGAATGGTGTAGGCGCGGGTCATATTAATGCCGTACAGCCAGTCGGCGCGCGCCCGGGCCAGCGCCGAGACGCAGAGCGGGACAAACTCGCTATTGGCGCGCAGCCGCGAGATGGCGCGCTCGACCGCCTGCGGGTTGAGATCGTTAATCAGACAGCGCTGCACCTGCTGACGCTTTTCTGGTGCCAGTTGCAGGTAGTCCAGCACCTCATCCACCAGCAACTGCCCTTCCCTGTCCGGGTCACCGGCGTGAATGATTTCCGCCGCATCGTGCAAGAATCGCTTAATCACATTGAGCTGTTTAGTTACCGACGGACGCGGCTGAAGCTGCCATTTTTCCGGCACGATGGGCAGGTCGTTAAGATTCCAGCGGGCATAACGGCTGTCGTAGGCATCGGGCTGCGCCTGCTCCAGCAGGTGGCCGATACACCAGGTCACCACCTGCCCATTACCACACTCAATAAAACCATCGCCTTTGCGGTGCGGTTTAGGCAACACATCGGCGATGGCGCGACCGAGACTCGGTTTTTCGGCAATAAATAACCGCATCGAATTACTGGATCTCGATCATTGGCCGTCCACCACGAGCCGTGACCAGCTCGCCGATGGCGCTCAGGTTGATGCCGTATTCCGCGGCGGTGGCTTTCACTTCGGCTTCGGCCTCTGGCGTTACCGCCAGCAGCAGACCGCCAGAGGTTTGCGGATCGCACAGCAGATCACGCCACTCGGCGGGCATCTCGCCCATCAGATGACCGTAGCTGGCAAAGTTGCGCTGGGTGCCACCCGGCACCGCCCCCTGGGCAATATATGCTTCGACACCCGGCAGTTTCGGCACATCCTGATACCAGAGTTGCGCCTGGACGCCCGCTCCCTGACACACCTCGCTCAGGTGGCCAAGCAGGCCAAAGCCGGTGACGTCCGTCATCGCCTTCACACCATCAATGTTGGCAAAAGCCGCCCCGGCGAGGTTCATCTGACACATCACTTCCGCCGCCAGGCCTTTATGTTCAGGCTTGAGCAGAGATTTCTTCTCCGCGGTGGTGAGCACGCCAATCCCCAGCGGCTTGGTCAGATAGAGTTTGCAGCCGGGCTCGGCGGTACTGTTGCGTTTAACGCGTTCGGTGGGCACCACGCCGGTCACCGCCAGGCCAAAGATAGGCTCTGGTGCGTCGATAGAGTGGCCGCCTGCCAGCGCAATGCCCGCCTGCTGGCAAGCAAAACGCCCGCCCTCAATCACCTCGCGGGCAATTTCCGGTGCCAGGGTGTTGATGGGCCAGCCAAGAATGGCAATCGCCATAATGGGTTTACCCCCCATCGCGAAGATATCGCTGATGGCGTTGGTGGCGGCGATGCGGCCAAAGTCGTACGGGTTGTCGACAATCGGCATAAAGAAATCGGTGGTGCTAATGATGCTGGTCCCGTTGCCTAAATCGTAAACGGCGGCGTCGTCACGGGTTTCGTTGCCAACAAGCAGGTTCGGGTCGACAAACTTCGCCTGCTCGCTGTGAAGAATGGTCTCCAGCACTTTGGGGGAAATTTTACAACCGCAACCGGCTCCGTGGCTGTATTGCGTTAAACGAATGGTTTGCTCGCTCATGGACATCTCCTGTCATTGCAATTGCGTTATGTTAACGCTCATTCCATTACGGGGTAAGTATGGGTGTCTGAATTCTGGTGCACTTGCACAGAATCCAGACAGTTTAGCCCAGGTCGTCAGAAGCGGGTGACGAACGGCGAGGTATCGGGCACTGAGACGGTGGTGGACGCTTTCAACTGCGGCGTACCGAGATAGAGGAAACCGACGATTTTATCTTCTGTTCTGCAATCCAGCGCATCCCGTACCACCGGGCTGTCGGTTAATGCCCCGCTGCGCCAGATACCATTGAAGCCCTGCGCGAGGGCAGCCATCTGCATTGCCATGACCGCGCATCCGGCGGACATCTCCTGCTCCCAGACGGGAACTTTGTGATTCGGCTGACATTTAGCGACTACGGCGATGATCATCGGCGCGCGGAATGGCGCATTTCGCGCTTTCTCGATCGCTTTTTCATCCTGCTCAGCGGCAATAGCCCCCTTTTCCAGCAGCGCGCTGAAACGCGTGCGGCCTTCACCTTCTATGATAAAGAAGTGCCACGGCTGTAACGTACCGTGATCGGGCGCGCGCAAGGCTGCGCGAAGGATATTTTCCAGCGGTTCACCAGCGGGAGCGGGCTCAGTAAGGCGTGAGGCGCTGCGGCGGTTAACCAGCAGTTCTAGTGCATCCATGGGGTAACTCCTGTCTACGGATTTACTCAAAATTAACACGACAGCAGATTTTGTTACAGCGTGGCAGGCGATTCCTGCTGACAAGAGGCAGTTGGGTCATTACGATAGCCCGACAACCCGTCCATGGCGACGGGCCGGGTAATTTTTGGACAGGGAGAAGAGATGCGAACCCTTTGGCGTTTTTTTGCCGGATTTTTTAAATGGACGTGGCGGCTGCTGAATTTCGTCCGTCAGCTGGTCATGAACCTCTTTTTCATCTTGCTGGTGATGGTTTGCGTTGGCGTCTGGATGCATATAAGCAGCACCAGTCAAAGTCAGCATGCTACGCGCGGTGCGCTGCTGCTGGATATTGCAGGGGTGGTGGTCGATAAACCGTCTACCAACAACCGACTCGGCGTGCTGGGTCGCCAGCTGTTTGGTGCCAGCAGCGATCGTCTGCAGGAGAATTCGCTGTTTGACATCGTCGACGCGATTCGCCAGGCGAAAGCAGATCGTAACATCACCGGGATCGTTCTCGACCTGAGAAACTTCGCGGGGGCCGACCAGCCTTCCATGCAGTACATTGGTAAAGCGCTACGCGAGTTCCGCGACAGCGGCAAACCGGTCATCGCTGTGGGCGATAACTACAGTCAGGGGCAATATTATCTGGCCAGTTTCGCCAATAAAATTTGGCTCTCGCCGCAAGGTACCGTGGACCTGCATGGCTTTGCGACCAATGGCCTTTATTACAAATCGCTGCTGGATAAGCTGAAAGTCACCACCCATGTCTTCCGTGTTGGCACCTATAAATCGGCCGTTGAGCCGTTTATTCGCGATGATATGTCCCCTGCCGCCCGCGAGGCTGACAGCCGCTGGATTGGCGAACTGTGGCAGAACTATCTCGGCACCGTGGCCGCTAACCGCCAGATCACGCCTGAACAGCTTTTCCCGGGCGCACAGGCGGTGCTTGATGGCCTGCGTAAGGTCGATGGCGACACGGCGAAATATGCCCTGAATAACAAACTGGTCGATGTGCTCGGCTCGAGCGCCGACATCGAAAAAGCCCTGACCAAACAGTTTGGCTGGAGCAAAGAGGACAAAAACTTCAGCGCCATCAGCTTCTATGATTACCAGCCGAACAAACCAGCCGATGCTGGCGACAGTATTGCGGTGGTGTTTGCTAACGGCGCCATCATGGACGGGGAAGAGACGCCGGGTAACGTGGGCGGTGATACTACCGCTTCGCAGATCCGCGATGCACGCCTCGATCCAAAAGTGAAAGCGATTGTTCTGCGGGTTAATAGCCCGGGCGGCAGCGTCAGCGCTTCTGAGGTGATCCGCGCCGAGCTGGCTGCGGCGCGCGCGGCAGGTAAACCGGTGGTCGTATCGATGGGCGGTATGGCGGCCTCTGGCGGTTACTGGATCTCCACGCCAGCGAACTACATCGTGGCGAACCCGAGCACCCTGACCGGCTCTATCGGTATCTTCGGGGTCATCAACACCATGGAGAACAGCCTGGATTATCTGGGTGTGCATACCGACGGCGTAGCCACCTCACCGCTGGCAGATGTCGCGGTAACCAAAGCGCTGCCGCCAGAAGTGTCGCAGATGATGCAGCTCAGCATTGAGAATGGTTACAAGCGCTTTATTACGCTGGTTGCCGACTCGCGCAAGAAGACGCCGGAGCAGATCGATCAGATTGCCCAGGGTCACGTCTGGACCGGTCAGGATGCCAAAAAGAACGGTCTGGTTGATAGCCTCGGCGATTTCGACGATGCCGTCGCGAAAGCGGCTGAACTGGCGAAGCTGAAGCAGTGGCATGTGGACTACTATCAGGACGAACCTACGTTCTTCGACGTGGTCGTGAACAGCATGTCAGGCTCGGTGCGCGCCATGTTGCCGCAGGCGCTACAGGCGATGCTGCCGGCACCGCTGGCCTCGGCGGCCAGCGTGGTAAAAGGTGAAAGCGATAAGCTCGCGGCCTTTAACGATCCACAAAATCGTTACGCGTTCTGTCTAACTTGCGCCAACGTACGTTAATCCTCATCCCCTCTTCCGTGAAGAGGGGATTTTTCTTTGAAGCCAAGAACACAACATCATGCACAAGAAATCGATCTACGTGGCTTATACCGGCGGTACCATCGGTATGCAGCGCTCTGAAAATGGTTACATTCCGGTCTCGGGTCATCTGCAACGCCAGCTGGCGCTGATGCCGGAGTTTCATCGCCCGGAGATGCCGGACTTCACCATTCACGAGTATGACCCGCTAATGGACTCCTCTGATATGACGCCAGAGGACTGGCAGCATATTGCCGACGATATTAAAGCTCATTACGATCTGTATGACGGCTTCGTGATCCTGCATGGCACCGACACTATGGCGTTTACCGCCTCGGCGCTCTCTTTTATGCTGGAGAACCTGGGTAAGCCCGTGATTGTGACCGGCTCGCAAATCCCGCTGGCCGAGCTGCGCTCTGACGGGCAGATCAATCTGCTGAACTCCCTGTACGTAGCGGCGAACTACCCGATTAACGAGGTTGCGCTGTTCTTTAATAACCGCCTCTTCCGGGGTAACCGCACCACCAAAGCCCACGCGGATGGTTTCGATGCGTTTGCCTCACCTAACCTGCAACCGCTGCTGGAGGCGGGTATTCATATTCGCCGCCTCGGTACCCCGCCTGCGCCAAATACCCTGGGCGAACTAGTGGTCCATCCGATTACGCCGCAGCCGATTGGCGTAGTGACGATCTACCCGGGGATCTCGGCGGATGTGGTGCGAAACTTTCTGCGTCAGCCGGTGAAAGCGTTAATACTGCGTTCATACGGGGTGGGCAATGCTCCGCAGAATGGTGAATTTCTGCAAGAGCTGCAGGCCGCAAGCGAACGCGGCATTGTGGTGGTGAATTTGACGCAGTGCATGTCCGGTAAGGTCAATATGGGCGGATACGCCACGGGTAACGCGCTGGCGCATGCCGGGGTGATCAGCGGCTTTGATATGACGGTGGAAGCCACCCTTACCAAATTGCACTACCTTCTGAGCCAGGATCTGGATATCCACGCCATACGTCTCGCCATGATGCAGAACCTGCGCGGCGAATTGACGCCAGACGAATAGAGTCGGTTGGGAAGCACGAGAGGGTGACGGCGTTGCCCTCCTCGCCCGCTATCTCATGAGAGGGAGCTTATGAGCAACAGTACCAAAATTGACGGTTTTCTCTTGTTTCCTGCAGCCGGTTTGATACTTTCCTGCATCGCCGGGGCGTTCAACGCCTGGGTGGTCGTGTTACTTCTGTGGCTCTTTTTCACGGGTGAAGACCATGACGTCGGGCTGGCTGTTGCAGCGTTAACCCTGCCGAGCATTGTCTATCTGACTTTGCTGGGCAACGCCTGCTGGCAGTTCTTCAGAAAAAGTAAGCGAACCCGAAAAGCCATGATTGCCTATTACGTGGGTAATTTTGTTATCAACGCCGGTTCGGTCATCTACAGCGGGATCGCCTTCGATATGTCGCTGCAATTCGCCGATCTGCTCTGGCTCCTGGTCTCCTCTTTCAGCCTGATTGTTTTAGTGCCCTGGTTTATCTACTCGAAACGAGTCCCTGTCGTCTTTTGTCGTTAATGCCCGGGCGTCCAGGAATGCTCCGGATAGCGTTCTATGGCCCCGCTTCACCATTAAAATTAGATGATAAATACGCTGCTTTTAAGGAATGAATATGACGCAACGAGCTTTATTACTGGTTGATCTGCAAAATGATTTTTGCGCAGGCGGCGCACTGGCGGTAGCAGAAGGCGACAGCACTGTTGATATCGCTAATACGCTTATTGAGTGGTGTAAAGCCCGCGGCGATGCCGTGGTGGCAAGCCAGGACTGGCATCCGGAAAATCACGGTAGCTTTGCCAGCCAGCATGACGTTGAACCTTATAGCCAGGGCGAACTCGACGGGCTGGCACAGACGTTCTGGCCGGATCACTGCGTTCAGCAGACCGAAGGCGCTGAGCTCCACCCTTTACTTAACCAAAAAACGATTGATGCGGTGTTCCACAAAGGCGAAAACCCGGCCATCGACAGTTATAGCGCGTTCTTTGATAACGGTCATCGTCAGAAAACGGCGCTGGATGCGTGGCTACGCCACCATGAAATCGTTGAGCTTATTGTGCTGGGTCTGGCGACAGATTATTGCGTGAAATTTACCGTGCTGGACGCACTCCAGCTGGGGTACACCGTCAATGTGATTACCGATGGCTGCCGCGGCGTCAATCTTCAGCCTCAGGATAGCGCGCAGGCGTTTATGGATATGGCCGCCGCCGGTGCTACCCTGTATACGCTGGAAGACTGGCAAGAGACACAGGCGTAGTCCTTTTGCCGGGCGGCGGCACTTTCACCGCCCGGCATGCACAAACCCATCAGGATTTGAACATGGCAATCGATTTTGGCGCGATGCCGAAATCTTCCTTCAGCTGTTGTTTACTCTTCATCACCATCTGCCCCTGGGTATCAATGGTCATGTGTTGCGCGTCGGTGTTATGACGCGCCTGCCAGAGCATAACCAGTTGCAGGCTGTTCTCTTTCTGGGCCGGGGTCAGCGCCACCCCATCAGGCCATTTTCCCAGCTCAACGGCGGTGACCAGGCGTTGATAAACGTCCTCTGTCATCCCACTAATCATCTCGTCAATATTCATGATTTACCCGGCTCCGGTGGAATAATTTGCTGAATCGATTTTTCAACCTTTAGTCTGGTCGCCATTCTGGTCATCGGTGAAGCTTAACGAGGCAGAATTGACGCAGAAACGCTCCCCTGTTGGCTGAGGGCCGTCCGGGAAAACATGACCGAGGTGGGCATCGCAATTTCCACAGCGGATTTCGATGCGCTGCATACCATGAGAGTTGTCGGTCAGATAGCGGATTGCCTCATCGCTAACGGGCTCATAGAAGCTTGGCCAACCGCAGCCAGAATCATATTTACTTTCAGAGTTAAACAGGGCGGCATCACACACCAGGCAGTGGTAAATCCCATCACGTTTGTTATGCAGTAAACGCCCGGTGAATGGCGGCTCGGTGCCGTGGTTCTGGGTCACGTAGAACTGCATTTCTGTTAGATTTTTCTTCAGTTCGTCCGGGTTGGATTGATTCGACATAAGCTCATATCTCACGATTGAAAACAGACAACGTTTAGGTCGATTCTAACAAAACATTAACACTGAAGTGTGAACTTTTGTTCTAAACTTAGTCGTTGCGAAAAGGCGGTCGGCCAAATGTGATCAAATCCACATTTTTCTTCGGCCAGCCCTTTAAAATTCACGGCGCAGTCCCCATATGGTTGCAAGCTCCGAGGGAATGTTAGGCGAGTCAATCGCCCAAAGGTCGCGCGAAGGATTGATTTGTCGCAATGATTGACACGATTCCGCTTGACGCTGCGTATGGTTTTTGTAATTTTACAGGCAACCTTTTATTCACTAACAAATAGCTGGTGGAATATATGACTATCAAAGTAGGTATCAACGGTTTTGGCCGTATCGGTCGCATTGTTTTCCGTGCTGCTCAGGAACGTTCTGACATCGAAATCGTTGGTATCAACGATCTGTTGGACGCTGAATACATGGCGTACATGCTGAAGTACGACTCAACCCACGGTCGCTTCAACGGTACTGTTGAAGTTAAAGACGGCCACCTGGTTGTTAACGGCAAAACCATCCGTGTTACTGCTGAAAAAGATCCAGCTAACCTGAAGTGGAACGAAATCGGTGTTGACGTGGTTGCTGAAGCGACTGGTATCTTCCTGACCGACGAAACTGCACGTAAGCACATCACCGCTGGCGCGAAAAAAGTTGTTCTGACGGGTCCTTCCAAAGACAACACCCCAATGTTCGTACGTGGTGCTAACTTCGAAACTTACGCTGGCCAGGATATCGTTTCCAACGCATCCTGCACCACCAACTGCCTGGCGCCGCTGGCGAAAGTTATCAACGACAACTTCGGTATCGTTGAAGGCCTGATGACCACCGTTCACGCGACCACCGCAACTCAGAAAACCGTTGACGGCCCGTCTCACAAAGACTGGCGTGGCGGCCGTGGCGCGGCTCAGAACATCATCCCATCCTCTACCGGTGCTGCTAAAGCGGTAGGTAAAGTACTGCCAGAACTGAATGGCAAACTGACTGGTATGGCGTTCCGCGTTCCGACTCCTAACGTATCCGTTGTTGACCTGACCGTTCGTCTGGAAAAAGCTGCTTCTTATGAAGAAATTAAGAAAGCAATCAAAGCTGCTTCCGAAGGCGCAATGAAAGGCGTTCTGGGTTACACCGAAGATGACGTTGTTTCTACCGATTTCAACGGCGAAGTATGCACTTCCGTGTTCGATGCTAAAGCAGGTATCGCACTGAACGACAACTTCGTTAAGCTGGTATCCTGGTACGACAACGAAACCGGTTACTCCAACAAAGTACTGGACCTGATCGCTCACATCTCCAAATAAGTTGAGATGAGACACTGATCCAAAAGGCGACTTCGGTCGCCTTTTTTATTGCTTCAAGACAGAGGATTGCTTAATGATTAATAAAATTTTTGCACTTCCGGTAGTCGAAGAACTTACCCCTGTGCTTTCCCGCCGTCAGATTGACGGAGCCGACATCATCGTCGTTGATCACCCGCGCGTAAAAGCCTCCGTAGCGCTGAATGGCGCTCACCTGCTCTCCTGGAAACCAGAAGGTCAAACCGAAGCGCTGTGGCTCAGCGACAACACCTCTTTCAAAAAAGGGGCGGCGATCCGCGGCGGTGTGCCGATTTGCTGGCCGTGGTTTGGCCCGGCGGCACAGTCAGGTTTGCCTGCTCACGGGTTTGCCCGTAATCAGCAGTGGACCTTGAAAGCGCACAATGACGATGAAAATGGTGTGGTACTGACGTTTGAACTGCAGGCAAATGAGGAGACCCGTGCGCTCTGGCCGCACGATTTCACCCTCTATGCACGCTTCAAGCTGGGTAAAACCTGTGAAATCGAACTGGAAGCTCACGGCGAATTTGAAACCACTAGCGCCCTGCACACCTATTTCAACGTGGGTGACATCAGCGCGGTCAAGGTGAGTGGACTGGGCGATACCTTTATCGACAAAGTGGATAACGCCAAAGAGGGCAAACTGAGCGACGGCGTTCAGACCTTCCCGGATCGTACCGACCGCGTTTATCTGCACCCGGAAGCGTGCAGCGTCATTCATGACGCCGCGCTGAACCGCAGCGTCGAAGTGGTGCACCATCACCATAGCAACGTTGTGGGCTGGAACCCGGGCCCGGCGCTCTCTGTGAGCATGGCCGACGTACCGGACGAGGGTTATAAGACCTTCGTCTGTGTAGAAACCGCCTGCGTAACATCACCACAGAAGACCAGCGAAGAGAAGCCTTCTCGCCTGGGACAAACTATTAGCATCATTCAGCGCTAATTAATGATGCCCGCCCCACTCCCCACGGGAGCGGGGCGTTTTATCATCACACCATATCCAGCGGCGTTTTATGGCCAGGCGCCGGAAATGCGTCCGCAAGCATAGCTATCTCTTCGTCAGAGAGCGTAATCTCTAACGCCTGCACGTTATCCCTGACATGCTCCGGCGAGCCCGCTTTTGGAATCGCTATCACCCCCTGATGACTAATGACCCATGCCAACAGGATCTGCGCCGGCGTGGCGCGATGACGTTGTGCTATCTCATTGACCACCGGATGCGTCATTAATCCAGAACGTAATCGCCCGGCCTGAGCCAGGGGGCAGTAAGCCATTACCGGCATCTGCTGTTGCTGACACCAGGGAAGAAGATCGTATTCGATGCCTCGCGAAGCCAGATGATAGAGGACCTGATTTGTCGCGCAGGCCTGCCCTCCGGGCACTTGCCAGAGCGCCTGCATATCTTCAACATCCAGATTAGATACACCCCAGCGGCGAATTTTGCCCTGACGCTGCAAGGTCTCCATCAACCCGACGGTCTCCTCCAGGCCGTACTCGCCTCGCCAGTGCAGAAGATAGAGATCGAGGTAGTCCGTACCCAGGCGGCGTAAGCTGGCTTCACAGGCCGCCATCCCTTTCTGGCCTGCCGCGTTCCACGGATAGACTTTGGAGACCAGATAGACTTTATCACGCACTCCTTTAATCGCTTCGCCAACCACCTCTTCTGCTTTGCCGTCTGCGTACATTTCTGCGGTATCGATCAGGGTGAGGCCCAGTTCGATGCCCGTGCGCAGCGCAGTGACCTCCTGAGAACGAAGGCTGTTTTTCTCACCCATATACCAGGTGCCCTGGCCAATGGCCGGCAGAGCCTCTTTTTCGCCAAACATAACGGTTTTTTTGCTCATCTGTTTCTCCTGTTTCACCGCACCAACATAATGCAAACGGGGCGCAAGCGCCCCGTTGTAATGCAGTGATTGCACTGTGAAGATGCACAATCAGAAACTGTAGGTCACCCCAACAGAGAACGCGCCTGCCCAGGATTTGTCGACCATCGGGCTGTCCTTGATCTCATCGCTCAGACGGGTGTAACGGCCGGTGCCGTAGATATTCCAGTCCTGAGTGAATTCGTAGCTGGCAGTGAGCGCCAGGTACGGGTTCCAGCCATCGTCAGCATTGTAGCGATTTAAACCACTACGATTTGCCTCACGGCGGGACACCCCATAGTAGTAGTCATTGTAGTTTTCACTGGTGTACTCCACGCCAATGCCCGGCGTCAGCGTCAGGCCACCATTGGTGTAGCGATACAACCAGGCCAGATCCCAAATGTAGCCGTTGCTGTTATCAAGCGTGTCAGCTGCCAGGGAGGTACGCAGGAAACCATACTGGGTGTTATGCACGTAGGAGAGACCCGCCATCATGGTGCTCTTACGTTTATCGAGCTGCTTCAGTCGCCAGTCGTCGCTGTCGCCCGGCTTGAAGTGCATCGGATCGTAGTAAGCCATGATCGAGAGCTTATCGCTTTCGTCATTCCACAGATAATAGCCACCGCCAAGACCGCGGAACCAGAAGTTGTCACCTTCATAGGTGATCACCGGTACCGGATAGACATCACGGTCATAGTCTTTGTACGGGCTATTGAGCACGCCGACGCCTGCGCCGACAGACCACTGATTCTCCGCGCTAGCGGTACCCACTGAAGCGGCAGCGAGAATTCCCAGTGCCAGAAGTTTGAGTTTGGTCACAATCCATTCTTTCCTGTAGTCAAATAATCCGCGAAAGGAGTTTAACCGCCCTTCGCGCGCTTTCCCAATTTTTTACATACGAATATTTCTGATAAACAGATTAATTTCTGCGATACACATGACGAAATATTGTCACTCCGATGACAGAACCGCGAAATAAGTGTGTTTGACTTAAAAATTATCGCTGATTTTTCGGATGAGTTATTGATATGTCATTGAAATTAGATTTGGGCGACATGCAAGTTTTGCAAATGCCATCTACGCTTAATTTTAAGAAGATGAATTCCTGACCACCCCGCAGTTTTAGCCCCCGACCTGGCACACGGGTTGCTGCTTTTGCAGTGAGGTGCAAAGGATCCCGCTTCCGGGAGCCTCCACTATTCATACGAACGGCTCTTATCCTGTGCTAAAAAACGAAAGGACGGCATGCCATGAATATATTCGATCACTATCGCCAGCGCTATGAAGCTGCCAAGGACGAAGAGTTCACACTGCAGGAGTTTCTTGCCATCTGTAAGCAAGATCGCAGTGCCTATGCTAACGCGGCAGAACGGCTATTGATGGCTATCGGTGAGCCACAGATGGTGGACACTGCCCAGGAACCACGGCTTTCCCGTCTTTTTTCCAATCGGGTCGTCGCCCGATATCCTGCGTTCGAAGAGTTTTATGGCATGGAGGATGCCATTGAGCAGATCGTCTCTTATCTGAAGCACGCGGCACAAGGGCTGGAAGAGAAGAAACAGATTCTGTATCTGCTGGGGCCGGTGGGTGGCGGTAAATCGTCACTGGCTGAACGTCTTAAATCATTAATGCAGCGGGTGCCAATCTATGTGCTGAGCGCTAACGGTGAGCGCAGCCCGGTGAATGATCACCCGCTCTGTCTATTTAATCCGCAGGAAGATGCGCAGATCCTGGATAAAGAGTACGGCATTCCCCGTCGTTATCTGGGCACCATCATGTCACCCTGGGCGGCAAAACGTCTGCACGAATTTGGCGGCGATATTACCAAATTCCGCGTGGTAAAAGTCTGGCCGTCCATTCTGGAACAGATTGCTATCGCCAAGACGGAACCGGGTGATGAGAACAACCAGGATATCTCTGCCCTGGTCGGTAAAGTCGATATCCGTAAACTGGAAAACCATGCCCAAAACGATCCAGATGCGTACGGCTACTCGGGTGCGCTCTGCCGGGCAAACCAGGGGGTGATGGAATTTGTCGAGATGTTTAAGGCCCCCATCAAAGTGCTGCACCCGCTGCTGACCGCGACGCAGGAAGGCAACTACAACGGGACTGAAGGCATCTCCGCCCTGCCGTTCAACGGCATTATCCTGGCGCACTCAAACGAATCGGAGTGGGTCACGTTCAGAAATAACAAAAACAATGAGGCCTTCCTTGACCGTGTTTACATCGTCAAGGTGCCTTATTGCCTGCGCATCTCAGAAGAGATCAAAATTTACGAAAAACTGCTGAATCACAGTGAGCTGGTGCATGCGCCCTGCGCCCCTGGCACCCTGGAAACGCTGTCACGCTTCTCAATCTTGTCGCGTTTGAAAGAGCCTGAAAACTCAAGCATCTACTCAAAAATGCGCGTATACGATGGTGAGAGCCTGAAAGACACTGACCCGAAAGCGAAATCCTACCAGGAGTATCGCGACTATGCGGGTGTTGATGAAGGGATGAACGGGTTGTCTACGCGCTTCGCGTTTAAGATCCTCTCTCGCGTATTCAACTTCGACCATGCGGAGGTGGCGGCAAACCCGGTACACCTGTTCTATGTTCTGGAACAGCAAATTGAGCGTGAGCAGTTCCCGCAGGAGCAGGCCGAACGTTACCTTGAGTTCCTGAAAGGTTATCTGATCCCGAAATATGCTGAATTCATTGGCAAGGAGATCCAGACCGCCTACCTGGAATCGTACTCCGAGTACGGCCAGAACATTTTTGACCGCTATGTTACCTATGCCGATTTCTGGATCCAGGATCAGGAGTACCGCGATCCGGACACCGGTCAGCTCTTCGATCGTGAATCGCTGAACGCCGAGCTGGAAAAAATCGAGAAGCCTGCCGGGATCAGTAACCCGAAAGACTTCCGTAATGAGATCGTTAACTTTGTGCTGCGTGCCCGGGCAAATAACAACGGTCGCAACCCCAACTGGACCAGTTATGAAAAACTGCGCACGGTCATTGAGAAGAAAATGTTCTCTAATACCGAGGAGTTGCTGCCGGTTATTTCATTTAACGCCAAAACTTCCACCGACGAGCAGAAAAAGCACGACGACTTTGTCGACCGTATGATGGAGAAAGGCTATACCCGCAAGCAGGTTCGCCTGCTGTGTGAATGGTATCTCCGCGTCCGTAAATCATCATAACAATGCTGCCCGGCGGTGAAAGCCTGCCGGGCAAACAGCAACTGCGCATACCCGTAAGGGTACAAAGTTGGCAAATGCAGTACGGGGGACATATGACCTGGTTTATTGACCGGCGTCTTAACGGCAAAAACAAGAGCACGGTGAATCGCCAACGCTTCTTGCGCCGTTATAAAGCGCAAATCAAACAGTCGATCTCCGAGGCCATTAATAAGCGTTCGGTGACCGATGTCGATAGCGGCGAGTCCGTCTCTATTCCGACGGACGATATTAGCGAGCCAATGTTTCACCAGGGACGCGGCGGTTTACGCCATCGCGTACATCCCGGTAACGATCACTTTATCCAGAATGACCGCATCGAGCGTCCGCAGGGCGGCGGTGGCGGTTCTGGCAGCGGCCAGGGCCAGGCGAGTCAGGATGGTGAAGGACAGGATGAATTCGTTTTTCAGATCTCCAAAGATGAGTATCTCGATCTGCTGTTTGAAGATTTGGCCCTGCCAAATCTGAAGAAAAATCAGCACCGTCAGTTAACCGAGTATAAAACCCATCGCGCGGGTTATACCGCGAATGGCGTGCCGGCAAACATCAGCGTAGTGCGATCGCTGCAGAACTCGCTGGCGCGGCGGACCGCCATGACAGCGGGCAAACGTCGGGCGCTACGTGAACTGGAAGCCAGCCTGCAAACGGTGGAAAACAGCGAGCCTGTGCAACTGCTGGAAGAGGAGCGTCTGCGCAAAGAGATTGCCGAGTTACGCGCGAAGATCGAACGTGTGCCCTTTATCGACACCTTCGACTTGCGTTACAGGAACTATGAAAAACGCCCTGAGCCCTCCAGCCAGGCGGTGATGTTCTGTCTGATGGACGTCTCCGGCTCGATGGATCAGACCACAAAGGATATGGCCAAACGCTTTTATATCCTGCTCTATCTGTTCCTGAGCAGAACCTATAAAAACGTGGAGGTGGTCTATATTCGTCACCACACTCAGGCGAAAGAGGTGGATGAACACGAATTCTTCTACTCGCAAGAGACAGGCGGCACCATTGTCTCCAGCGCCCTGAAGTTAATGGACGAGGTAGTGAAAGAGCGCTACGACCCGGCACAATGGAATATCTATGCGGCTCAGGCTTCCGATGGCGATAACTGGGCAGACGATTCACCGCTGTGTCATGAGATCCTGGCGAAAAAACTGCTGCCCGTGGTGCGCTATTATAGCTATATTGAGATCACTCGTCGGGCACACCAGACCCTGTGGCGTGAATATGAACATCTGCAGGCGACGTTTGAAAACTTCGCGATGCAGCATATCCGCGACCAGGATGATATATATCCCGTATTCCGTGAGCTCTTCCACAAGCAATCGGCCACCAGCAACAGCTAAACAAAACAGCCAGTTATAACTAACTGGCTGTTCTTTTTTAATCGCTATATCTCTGCGTTTCACGCTGGGTGTTAATCAACATCGTACAATTTCGGCCGCTGGCTTTGCCTTTATATAAAGCTAAATCCGCTCTCTCGACCGCTTCCCGAAGGGGTTCGCCATACTTTATTCTGGTTAATCCCGAGGTGAACGTCACATTGATATGATATTCCCCTGCGACAATCACCATTTCAGAAATCAGTCGACGGAGTCGTTCCGCCGCCGCGATAGCTTCGTTATCATCCCTGACGTGCAGCAGAATAATAAACTCTTCACCCCCGTAGCGAAATACCGACTCTGACGCGCGAACATGGTTATCAAGATGCGTTGCCAATGATTGCAATACAATATCGCCATTCAAATGGCCGTAATCATCATTCACTTTTTTGAAATGATCGACATCAAGCAGCAACAGATAAAGACCATCATCACTTAACTCTTTATTCATGCTCGCGAAAGATTCATCAAGCACGCGGCGTAAAGGTAACCCTGTGAGTACGTCATAACTTGTGCGCAGCTGCAAAAGATGCACTTTAAAAAGAGTGAGAGATTCCGTGAAGGCTAACAGCGCGTTTTCAAAGTCCTCATAGGCACTGGAAGCATCTTTGTTCTCGATGATTTCCGTAATCATGGTACGACAGGCGTAATGAATTACAATATGCTGTTTATTAATGTCCAGGAGAAAGTTTTTATCCTCTCGCTCCTCAAGCAATTTGTCATTCAGCCAGTGTCCAAATTCACAATGATGATGCGCGTCGGTGCAGGTGATTTCAGGTAAATCGCCCTCACGACTCGCTACATAACGCAGAACTTTTACCAGCCATTTAAAATGCGCATCAGTTGCGCTATTGAGTCCACGCACGGTCGCGTCGATATCTCTGAACTTCCTGTTCATATTAACCTTCACATAACAAAAGAATAACCTGTAAAGAGTATACCATATTAAATATCTATTTTTGTCAGTATATCTAAATTAACGGCATTAAAAACAGAAACTCCCTATTAAATAAGAAAATTTAGTTATTCGTTAAAGTGCATATATCAAGCAACGATATTATTATCAGTTAAAACAGGCCAACCTGTTTAATTCTATTTAATAGCCCTCACGTCCCATTAAATAATAACGACGGAGGGCAGAGGCTTAAAATTCAACGTTCATTTTGGCCCAGATGGTACGCCCTGGCTCATTGACAGGGGTATCAGAGGAGTAACCGAAGCTACTATTTCCCGCCAGGTTAAGGTGTTCGCTGTAACTTTTATCCAGCAGATTATCTACGCCACTGCTGAGTTTCAGGAATTTATTGACCTTGTAAGCAGCGTTGGCGGAAACAATGGCGAACCCGGCACTCTGATCAAAGTCTTTGCCAACCACGTTCCCCTCGCTCAACGCCACCCGGTGCTGTGGGCTGACCATACGCAACAGCCCTGTAGAGCTCCAGTCGCCTTTCTCCCACGTCAGGCCAAGGCGAGCTTCCAGCGGCGGCATTTGTGGCAGCGGCTGATGTTCGTCCGTATTTTCCCCCCAGGAGTAGTTCAGCGTGGCATCGGTTTTCCACCGTTCGCTCAGCTGATAAGAGGCACCCATCTCGCCACCCATAATGGTGGCATCAATGTTATCTGCCTGGCTGACGTGGCTATCATCGGGATCGTACAGGAAGAGGATGTAGTCGTTAATCCGTCCGATATAGGCGGAGATCCAGCCGGTCGTTTTTTTCCCTTTGTATTGTGCCCCAACATCAAGCTGGGTGGTTTTTTCCGGTTTCAGATTATCAAAGACATCCGTGGTGCCATCCGGTCCATAGGTGGGTGAAAAGAGTTCCCAGTAATCCGGGAAACGCTCGGTGTAGCCCAGTCCGGCGTAGACCATCGCGGGCTGCGATCCGAGATTATGCTCAACCCGTAAGAAGCCGGCCGGAAGTGTGTCTTGCCGACTGCTGCTGCCAACGCCGGTAAAGTTATCCACTTCCACCTTATCCAGACGCGCACCGCCAATCACTTTGCTGAGGTCGGTCGCACTCCACGTCAGTTCGCTAAAGGCACCATAGTCATGAAAGCGAGCATCTTCCTGCCAGCCTTCGTCCTCATCATCTTCGTTGCTGCGATGGGTATTCAGTTGCGTATCGAGACCGCTTTTCAGCTCATAATCAGACCACAGCCAGGTTCCCATCACCCTGCCCCCCACCGTCCGGCGATCGACCTGTTTTTCCATTGGCATCGACATATCCATCGATCCCATCGGCATGGTGCCTGAAGCGGGCGCTCCCGGCGAACGCATGGAGTAGTTATCCATAATGTGGTTGGCATAGTTGTAATACGCGCTCATATCCAGCGAATCGAAGACCTCGCCGATATTCTCTTTTTTGAAGCGCAGCCCCAGGCTTTCACGTTTGAATTGCGAGCCGTCCATGCCACGCCCGGCATAGCTGGCATCGCCATCGCCCTGCCCGGCTGTCAACTCCAGCAGCGTGTCCGCATCCGGCGTCCAGCCGATGGCCAAATCGGTGTTCCATTTATCCCACTTCGAGGCGACGCGATCGCCATTGCCATCTTTGTAATCCCCCGCTTTCGAATTATTCCCCGTCAGGCGCACGTAGCCCTTATCGTTGCCAAAGCTGACGTCGGCATTTTCATCAAAGCGATCGTTAGAGGCGACCAGCAAACTGGCGTCCCCCTTTATGTCCGCTTTGTCGAAACGCGGCGGTTCACGCTCGAATCGTACCGTTCCGGCAGAGTTACCCGGCCCCCAGAGTACGGTTTCGGGCCCTTTGATCACCGTCAGCAGATCATAACTTTCTGGCGAAATATAAGAGCTTGGCGCATCCATACGCGAAGGACAGGCACCTAACATCTCGCTGTCATTGGTCAACAGGCGCAGGCGTGAGCCAAACATGCCCCGGAATACCGGGTCGCCGTTGCTCCCTCCGTTACGGATCTGGCTAAACCCGGGAATGGTTTTGAGGTAATCAGAACCGTCGCTGGCCGGCACCGGCTGGCGTGGCGTTTTTGGCGAGGTCACCACTTCCAGCGGGGAGAGCACGGGCGCGGTTACGGTGATGACATCGCCGTCGTTTACCTGCGGGGCCGTAGTTCGTTCAGCCGCCTGAGAAGTAAATGACAATGCGCCCAGTAGCGCAAGCGCCAGCGGATGAAGGACAAAGCGTTCTTTATTCATTCCTGAACCCAAACTTAAAAGAGTGTTGCTGTCCTGCCGTGAAGACAAATCCCTTGTTCAGAGAGTGGGAGAGATGGGCAGGCACAGGGATCTGAATGAAAAAGTGTGCCGCGGGGAACGGGGCGCAACAATAAAAAACGAGGAGAATAACGGCGTGAAAAAAGGGTTGAAAAAGGGGATCTAACGACCCGGAGTCACGGATTTACGCGTGCTTTTCGAGCCAAAGTACCGAGGCGACCAGAATAAAAATAATGGTGAAAAAGGTGCCGGAAATATAGATTACATCTCCAAAAGCCGGATCGTTCATCATCATTCTCCCGTCGTGTTTTACTCGTTTTTACGCCGGAGAAATGACACTTCAATGACATTTTTAGTAAGAAATAAATATCTTCATACTGAAACGATTCAGACAGCTCTAGCCTCTTAAACCACTTAATTCAAATAAACGCTAACCCTTACAGGGTGATTTGTTACCGGTATCACGAAAATAAGTTTCCGTAACTACGATGCCAGATCTCGTAATTGTTAAACATTCGTTACTGATAAAACATAAGCTGCAGAACATCACAACAAATACACCGCCTACCGGCAGGGGAATAGAATGACCGAAAAAATTACCCGTAAAGAAAAAATCAGCTACGGGCTGGGCGATATGGCCAGCCATATAGGGCTGGATAACGTCATTATTTTTCTGACCTTCTATTATACCGACGTGGTCGGGCTGCCTGCTGCCTTTGTTGGCACCATGTTTTTACTGGCGCGTACCGCCGATGCCATCATTGACCCGGCCATGGGATATATTGCTGACCGCACCCGTACCCGCTGGGGTAAGTTCCGACCATGGATGTTGTGGCTGGCCCTGCCATTTGGTGCCAGCTGCCTGCTGACCTATGCGGTACCGGAATCGCTCGATCTTCATGGTAAAATGATTTTCGCCACCGTCAGCTATACCCTGATGATGCTGATGTACACCGCCATTAATATTCCATACTGCTCTATGGGGGCGGTCATTACGCCAGATAACGAAGCGCGTATTTCTCTGCAATCTTATCGCTTCTTCCTTGCCACCCTGGGCGGCGCATTATCCACTTTCTTTATGATGCCATTGGCCGAGTTTATTGGCGGAGATGACAAATTAGTCGGTTATCGCTGGGCCATGGGAATAATGGCAACGGTGGCGGTCATCATGTTCTGGATCTGCTTCGCCAATACCCGGGAAAGGATTAAAGCCCCTGCGACCCATAATAATTACCTCTCAGAATTACGCGATTTGTTACGCAACGATCAGTGGCGCGTTGTGGCTGTTCTGGTATTGACTAACATCGGCTTCGGCGTAATTCGCCTCGGCGCCATGATGTATTTCGTCACCTATTATCTCGGCAGCGCCAGCTATTTTATGTGGATGCTGGGGGCGCATATTCTGGGTAAAGCCGCCGGTAGCGCACTGGCAAAACGCCTGACGCGTGACTACAGCAAAGTGCAGATGTTCGGCTATTGCGCGGTGCTGGCCGGGGTACTGAGCATCGCCCTGTTCTTCGCGCCAAAATCCGTGCTGGTGCTGGTGCCAATGACATTCATCATCTCTACCCTCTACCAGGCCACCACCACGCTAATGTGGGTCATGATGGCCGACGTCGCCGACTACGGCGAATGGAAACAGGGCAAACGCATGGATGGGGTTATCTTCTCGACCTTCCTGGCGGTGCTCAAACTCGGTATGGCCATCAGCGGCGCCATTGTTGGCTGGACGCTGGGCTTTAGCGGCTATGTGGCGAATGCGCCGGAACAGACCTCTACCGCCATGTACTGCATCATCGCCCTCTTTACCGTGGTGCCGGGCATCCTTTCGCTGGCCGCCTTCGCGACTCTGCGCTGGTACAAACTCGACGACAGCACCATGAAATCCATCCAACTC
The DNA here is from genome assembly GCF_002308415.1 of Leclercia sp. UBA1284. Lineage (NCBI taxonomy): Bacteria > Pseudomonadati > Pseudomonadota > Gammaproteobacteria > Enterobacterales > Enterobacteriaceae > Leclercia > Leclercia sp. UBA1284. The sequence continues at coordinate 950,857 of NZ_DBUS01000006.1, read as the reverse complement.
GCCAAACAGACTTTTTCTTAAAAGGACGCAGCATTCATGAGTGAACTTATTCGACACACCAACAGTATTGAGTGGCGTTTTGAGCGTCAAATCTTACGTATAGAGCCCTGGGGAGAGCACAGCCTGCGTGTGCGAGCGACCTGTTCACCGGCGTTCAATGATGAAAATCACGCCTTACTGCCGGCGACACCGTCTACGGCTGACATTAACGTCCAGCCCGAGATCCTGACCCTGCGTAATGGCAATATTACCGCAGTGCTCAACCTGAAGGGGCAACTGGCCTTTTATAACCAGCGCGGAGAGTTGCTGCTGGAGGAGATGTGGCGTCAGCGCTCCACGGTAGGCATTGGGGCAAGTGAAAAGAGTCAGGATAAGTACGTCAGTGCCCTGAAGCTTGATGGTCGGGAATTCAAACCGCTTGCGGGGGGAAAATATCAACTCGCCGTCCGTTTTGAGTCGCGCCCTGATGAGCGGATTTACGGCATGGGTCAGTACCAACAGCCGTGGCTGGATTTGAAAGGCTGCACCCTTGAGCTGGCACAGCGCAACTCCCAGGCCAGCGTTCCCTTTATGCAGTCGAGCCTCGGTTATGGCATGCTCTGGAACAACCCGGCCATCGGCGAGGTCAGTTTCGCCAAAAACCAGACCGAATGGCGCGCCCGCGTGACCGGCGAGATGGATTACTGGATCACCGCCGCGGACTCTATCCAGGCCATTACCCGCCAGTATGTCAAGGCCACGGGGACACCTCCGCCGGCCCCGGCATTTATCAGCGGATTATGGCAGTGCAAACTGCGCTATCGCACCCAGCAGGAGGTGCTGGACGTAGCCCGTGAGTACCGTCGCCGCAACCTACCGCTGTCGGTGATAGTGATCGATTTTTTCCACTGGCCGAATCAGGGGACCTGGTGTTTTGATCCGGTCGACTGGCCCGATCCGAAAGCGATGGTTGAAGAGCTTAACGGCCTGGGCATTGAGCTGATGGTCTCGGTCTGGCCCACGGTTGAAGCACGTAGCCCGCTCTATCCCCACATGAAAGCCAAAGGCTGGCTGGTGTCCAGCGAACGCGGGGTGCAGGTAAATCTCGACTTTATGGGTAACACGACCTTCTTTGACGCGACGCATCCCCAGGCGCGCGCCTTCGTCTGGGATACGGTAAAACAGAATTATTATGATCTGGGTATCAAATTGTTCTGGCTGGATGAGGCCGAGCCTGAGTATCGTGCCTACGACTTTGATAACTATCGTTACCACGCAGGCCCGGTGCTGGAAGTGGGTAACCGCTATCCACGCGACTTCGCGCAAGGGTTCTACGAGGGGCTGAAGGCCAACGGCGAAAAGGATATTGTTAACCTGGTGCGCTGTTCATGGGCAGGCAGCCAGCGCTATGGCGTGCTGGCCTGGTCAGGCGATGTGCACTCATCATTCCACGCCTTCCGCAATCAGCTCGCCGCAGGGCTCAATATGGGGCTGGCAGGCATCCCGTGGTGGACGACCGATATCGGCGGCTTCCAGGGCGGCAACGTTAACGATCCGGCGTTCCATGAACTGCTGATCCGCTGGTTCCAGTGGGCGGTCTTCTGCCCGGTTCTGCGGATGCACGGTTATCGTGAGCCACAAATCCAGCCGCCAGAGCGCTATCGCGACGGCATTCCTCAGTGCAACAGCGGCTCCCCGAACGAACTGTGGAGTTATGGCGAAGCGAACTTCAGCATCATGCAGCACTGGCTGACGGTACGCGAGAAATTGCGACCTTATATTGATGAGCTGTATGACAATGCCCATCAGCACGGCGATCCGCTAATGCGCCCGCTCTTCTGGCACTATCCGCAGCAGCCCCAGAGCTGGGAAATTGAAGATCAATATCTCTTTGGCGAGGACCTGCTGGTCGCGCCGGTGATGCACGCCGGACAACGCCAGCGTGAGGTTTGGTTGCCTGCGGGCCAGCAGTGGATCGCACTGAACGGTGAGCGCTACCAGGGCGGTGAACGTATCCGCGTTGAGGCCGCACTGGAGACCATTCCTGTCTTTGTGCGCGAAGGAAGCCCGCTGGTATCGCTGTTAGTGGCGTAACCTTCAGGCAGCCGCCCAAAAATAGTGGAATTTTTTAGAAAAGCCTGTTTACTCACCCGGTTGCGGGTAAAGTAAGCAGGCTTACTATTTTTGGCAAGGATCTCTTCATGTTTGACCCTACCCTGCTTATCCTGCTCGGGCTGGCTGCACTGGGCTTTGTCAGCCATAACACCACGGTTGCCATCTCCATTCTGGTGTTAATTATTGTGCGCGTTACGCCACTCAGCGGCTTTTTCCCCTGGATTGAAAAACAGGGCCTGACCATCGGCATCATTATTCTCACCATTGGGGTGATGGCGCCCATCGCCAGCGGTACGCTACCTGCCTCAACGCTTATCCACGCCTTTATGAACTGGAAATCATTGATCGCCATTGCCGTGGGCGTCTTTGTCTCCTGGCTGGGGGGACGGGGCGTAACCTTAATGAGCTCTCAGCCGACGCTGGTTGCCGGCCTGCTGGTGGGTACCGTACTGGGGGTCGCGCTGTTTCGCGGCGTTCCCGTTGGCCCGCTTATCGCCGCCGGTCTGGTCTCGCTGTTTATCGGTAAGACGTAGCCAGGGTGGCAATGTAGCGCGCGGGGGTCTGCCCAAGCCCCTTCTTGAACATAGTAATAAAGGCGGTGGTGGAGTCGTAGCCCAGCATTTGCGCGACCTGCTGCACCGTCTGCCCGGATATTAATGCCTGTAGCGCGACAATCAGTTGTAGCTGATGGCGCCAGCGGCGAAAACTCAGCCCGGTTTCGTTAACCACCAGCCGCGCCAGGTTACGCTCACTCATCGCAAAATGACGCGCCCACTGATGCAGGGTTTGCCAGGCGGCGGGCTGGGCGATCATCATTTCACTCATCTGACGGATTTTAGGATGCGGTGATACCGGCAACTGTAACTGTTCCTGCGGCTGGCTCGGCAGTTCATCGCCCAGCACCTCCACCAGCCGCTGGCAGGCGATGTTTTGACGTTCTGCCATTGCGAGGATCACCTCTCGAACCAGCGGCGAGATTTTTAATGTGCAGCAGCGATCGGGTAGCGCGATAGCGCCGGGTTCAATAAATAAGAAGCAGAGCCGCGCGCCGGGGGTGGCTTTATTACTGTGGGGAAGCTGCCCCGGGATCCACACCGCATACTGGGGCGGCACCATCAGCATGGCGTTTTCCACCTCCGTGGTGATGGCGCCGCGTAGCGCCAGGATCAACTGTCCCTTGCGGTGCTGATGCAGCGGAATGAACTGCTCCTCTTCCACCACGCGAATATGGAAAGCCACTGCCGCAGCGTGCTGGCTATCCGGGTCATAACCATTTAAACCGAGACCAGACATCATCTTGTCCGAATTTAGCGATAATCTGTCATTTTAGCTTGATTCCATCAGCAACGAAAACGGGTATCGTGTGGCCTTCATTTCAGACCAGGGAAAACAATGACCACTGCACTCTCTGCCACCGGGAAACAGCGCGCCCTGCTGATTGCCGGGATTTTGTTAATCGCCACCACGCTGCGAGTGACTTTTACCGGCGCCGCACCGCTACTGGATGCGATTCGTCTCGACTACGCCCTGAGTACAGCTCAGACTGGATTACTGACCACCCTGCCGTTGCTGGCTTTTGCGCTGATATCGCCGTTAGCGGCAGGCCTTGCCCGGCGCATTGGGATGGAGCGCAGCCTGTTTGTAGCGTTACTGCTGATTATCAGCGGTATTGCGCTGCGTTCCCTGCCCGCGGCATCGCTGCTGTTTATCGGCACCGCCGTGATCGGCTGCGGCATTGCACTGGGCAATGTTTTACTGCCAGGACTGATTAAACGTGATTTTCCAGGCCAGGTAGCGAAGTTAACCGGGGCCTACTCTCTGACCATGGGCGCGGCGGCTGCGCTGGGCTCAGCGCTGGTGGTGCCGGTGGCATTGGGCGGTGCAGGCTGGCACGGCGCCTTATTGATGCTGATGGTCTTCCCGCTGCTGGCGTTGCTGCTGTGGCTCCCACAATGGCGACAGCAACCGGCCAGCCAGCTCAGTGGTGCACGGGCGCTGCATAACCGGGGGATCTGGCGCTCACCGTTGGCCTGGCAAGTGACGCTGTTCCTCGGCATTAACTCGCTGATCTATTACGTCATTATCGGCTGGTTACCCGCTATTTTACAAAGTCACGGCTACAGCGAAACCGAGGCCGGCTCCATGCACGGCCTGCTGCAGCTGGCCACTGCCGCTCCGGGGCTGGCCGTTCCGCTGATTCTTCATCGTCTGAAAGATCAGCGCGCGCTGGCCGGAGTGGTGGCGTTAATGTGTGCGGTCAGTGCCGCCGGCTTTTGGTTTATGCCCTCGCAGGCTGTGGTCTGGACGCTGATATTCGGCTTCGGTTCAGGGGCGACGATGATCCTCGGCCTGACCTTTATTGGCCTGCGTGCCAGTTCCGCGCATCAGGCTGCGGCGCTTTCGGGGATGGCGCAGTCGGTGGGCTATTTGCTGGCCGCCTGCGGCCCACCGCTGATGGGGAAAATTCATGATACCAGCGGCGACTGGCATATCCCGCTGCTTGCCTGTGCGCTGGCCTCAATCGTGATGGCCGTTTGCGGCATACTGGCCGGGCGCGACCGGGAGATCGCGCCGCGTTAACAGGCCTTTAGCCCTGCGCCGCACGCAGCAGTGCCTGCACCAGCGGCGCAGGACGCCCATCCAGCGCCGCACGCTCATGCTGGAACAGCGTGGCGACAAAAAACGGATGCGTCACTAACTCAACGGCGCGAATATCACCCTGTTCATCCCAGCCGGTGACCCGCAGGTCGCCCTTTTCCAGCTCTGCCGCAAAGGCTTCAGACACACCGTAGTTGCAGTGATACCCCTCGACAATCTCTTCCCGACCATACGCTTTCGCAATCAGGGTATTGGCGCGCAACTCGATGGTGTTCGTGACCTCCACCAGAGAACAGGTGAGCGGTGCGATCACCATGCGCCCGTCGCTGTCCGTTTCAGCATGGGCAGCGTCATGCCAGCCCAGCTCGTTACGCGCATATTCAATCAGCGCATGCTGGAAGCCGCCACAGGTACCGAGGAACGGGAGGCTGTTTTCGCGGGCATAGCGGGCGGCAATGAACGCCGCTTGCACGTTTTTATAAGGACTTGCCGGAACCAGCCAGAGTGCGTCATAACCGACCAGATCCTCCGGACTACTAAGCTCGGTGGTCGCTATCCAGTCGTAATCAGCGGTAATATCCAGTACAGCGGCGGCATCATCAATGGCGAGCGGTATCGCCTGGTGCGCCAGAACGTCAGGGTTATAATCCCCAACCAGGGCAATGCGGAGGGTATCTTTTTGCGGAGTGTGTTCCATCAGGTATTCCTTATGCCAGAAAAATTCCGGATAACATAAGGAATCTCAGACTACCGATCTTTTGCAATTATCACAACACCTTAAATTAGGTGGCAAAATAAGGAGATAAAGATCATGATTCAGTGCAAACGTCTCTATGACGACGCCAGTAAAGAGGATGGTTACCGCATTCTGGTTGACCGTCTCTGGCCACGAGGAGTGAAGAAAACGGACCTGGCCTGCGATGAATGGTGCAAGGTTCTGGCGCCTTCAGGCGAGCTGCGCAAAGCCTTCCATAGCGAAACCATCGACTTTGCCAGCTTCAGTAAGGCGTATCAGCAAGAGCTGGAAGAAAACGTTGAGGAAGGAAAACGCATCGCCAGGCTGGCAGATAAACAAAGGGTCACGCTGCTCTATGGTGCGAAAGATCGCGAGCAGAACCACGCCCAGGTGTTGGCCGCATGGCTCCGCCGTCTGTAATTTAGTCGTGCAGTGCTGTGAGCAAGATTTCAGGTAGTTGTTGCGGATTGAGCGGCAACAGATGTTCCGGGCGCACAAAGGCAAAACCGTGCTGATTATCACAGGCAAAGACATCGCCGGTCACCAGCCAGAGCGCGCGTTCGGCGGTATCTGGCATTTCGGTTATTACGCCATTCACCGGATTCAAAAAACGCTGTCCAGGCTGGCAAAGACCAAACAGCTCAACGGATTTACCAATATTGCGACGGCCGGCAGTCGTACGGGCGCCAATGACTAACGCCAGGTTGCCCGGCTTTAACTGAAACATACTTCACTCATTGCAGGTTGAATTCTGAGGGCTAAGATTATTCTTAATCCCGCCTATTATCGCAATCACTTTCTCCATGATTTCTTCATTAATACTGCATCTTTGGGGGTTATAGTGGCCCCGTTCTCACCTTGACCAGAGAACATCATTCCGTAATCAAGATCTATTTTGCCCCGGTTAACTACCGGGGCTTTTTTTATTCTCTCGCCGAAACATAACGGACGATTCCTGGATATATCAAATTATTCACATTCATGTTTTACTATGCGCCGAAGCCCATTTTTTCAGCAAAACATACAGATACAGAGGTCTCTGTATGGGAGTCGAGCATCGCATGTCGGATCTAATTCTTGCCCGTGTTTCTGAAACGCTTGCCACCGAACAATCTCTTGAGAGTCTGGTGCGCCAGCTTCTTGAAATGCTCGAGATTGTTACCGAGATGGAGTCTACCTATCTCACTAAAATCGATATCAGCGCCCGTTTGCAGCATATTCTTTATGCCCGTAATAGCCAGCAGATGCAGATCCCGGAAGGGTTGAGCGTTCCCTGGGGCGATACCCTGTGTAAGCGCGCGATCGACTCCAGTACCTTTTTTAGCGATCACGTTGGCGAACAGTTTCCCGATTGCGATGCAGCCAGAGCGCTGGGGATCACAACCTATATGAGCATCCCCATTCATCTTGCGGATGGGTCTCTCTACGGCACCCTGTGCGCGACCAGCACGCATAAAAAGAGATTGAGAGAGCGCGCCGAACATGTGCTGAAGTTGTTTGCCGGGCTGATTGCCCAGTCCATTGAAAAAGAGTCGTTGGTCACTCAACTGCGGGAAGCCAACGCGGCGTTGATTGCCTACTCCTATACCGATGCGCTGACGGGCCTGCCGAATCGGCGTGCGATTTTTGAAGACCTCTCTACCCTTTTCTCCCTGGCGCGACACGTAAAGCGGAACGCCATTATCGCTTATATCGATCTGGACGATTTTAAACTGATTAATGACCGCTTTGGCCATGAAGCGGGTGACAAGTTCCTGGTTGAAGTGGGGAAGCGGCTTAACGACGGCCGTCGTGATGATGATATCGTCGGCAGACTGGGCGGAGACGAGTTTATGGTTGCTTGCCTGTCCCGGAATGAGGGAACGCAGGAAGAGCAATCGCTCTCGCTATTGAAGACGCAAATCAATGCGCGTATAGCCGGAGAGTATTGGCTAGGCAATGTGCATATTGTCTATCCAGGGGCCAGTCTTGGGGTAATCGAAGTGGATCCGCTTTCGACTGATGCCGACAGCGCCCTGCGCTCGGCCGATGCGGCTATGTACGTGGATAAAAAATCCCGACGTAAAACCGCTTTCCTCAATGTGGATTAACCCCGTACACTCAACGGGCTTTGATTATCAGGATGGATAAAAACATGCGGATCGGTATTTTGTTTCCGGTCGTTATCTTTATAACGGCGGTAGTATTTTTAACGTGGTTTTTTGTCGGCGGTTACGCGGCACCAGGGGGATAAATGAGAAAAACGACCATTATTATGCTAATTGTCGCTGTTGTTGCCGTAGCCGGAAGCCAGCTGGGCTGGTGGTGATGACAATAAAAAGACCGCCAGAAGGCGGTCTTTTTATCTGTTAGCTCTTGATTTTACGGTAAACAAACAGCACGACCAGCGCACCGATCACCGCCACTACAAAGCTACCGAAGTTAAACCCATCCACTTTGCCGAACCCGAAAAGTGTACTGATCCAACCGCCGACCACGGCACCAATAATCCCCAGGATGATGGTGACAATGAAGCCGCCGCCGTCTTTGCCCGGCATGATCCACTTCGCCAGAATACCCGCGATAAGCCCAAAGATAATCCAGGATAAAATTCCCATATCGTTCCTCTCTGTATGGTTTTTGTCGTTAAATCAAGTACACACAAAGGATAGCACAGGATTTAGATTTGCAAATTGTGATAAGCATCACGTGCACGATTTAACGCCATCTGAAAAAGAGGCAATCCGCACAAAAGAAGGGGTTGCATGTTCCAATGAGAAAGATTATCTTTCTCAATACTGAATAGTTGAGCGAAACACTCAGGTATTCAGTACGACATTGCTCACATTGCTTCCAGTATTTCTTGCCCACCTCGTGTGGGCTTTTTTTTATCTGTACCCGCATTGATCGTTTTAGCATTTGCTATTACGATTATTCGCACTGGTTCAATATCCTATACATAAATTGATAATATGAACGTATCTAGTCGATTCATCATTTTTATAAATGTTGTTTCAGCAGGCGCGCTGTTATGTCTGCTGTCCGCCAAATTCAACTGGTTTTAACTGAGCAGGCCCGGTGTTTACCGGGCTGTTTACTTTGTTCTTCACCCCTGTACCGCAGAGAGCATAAGGCTTAAAGAGACCGTTTTGACGCGCAATTTATTCTCGCAGCATCTCCTTTCCGATTATTCCGAATAATAATTTAGATATTCATAAGCGCAGCAGAAATTACTATTACAGCCCTCAATACCATTCGCCTTAATATATAACTCAGCCGTTATCACACTATGCGTGGCAACCTCGAGCCGCCCGGCATAAGGGAAAAGTTTATCAGATATAAAAAAACGGGAGCCCTTCGGCTCCCGTTCTTGTATAACCCAGTGACTGGATTACATGTTTTCGATGATCGCGTCACCAAACTCTGAACATTTCAGCAGCTTAGCGCCTTCCATCAGACGTTCGAAGTCATAGGTCACGGTCTTGTTGTTGATCGCGCCTTCCATACCTTTAACGATAAGGTCTGCTGCTTCGAACCATTCCATATGACGGAGCATTACATTATCGATTTCATTTTAACCAACTGAATTTGCAAGAAAAATATTATAATTTGGTGACCAACAATGTCACCAACTGATTTTCGTAACACTTTGAATTTATGGTTGATGATTTTAGTTTTGGGGAAGGTTTGCGTAGCTTCTTCCAGTTCCGCGACTCATTTCTTTACGCTCTTCACGCCCACCAGCATAATCACATCGATCCGATTGTAGGATTTAAGGTGCGCACCCTTTTTCAACGAACAAATAGCAGATCGGAGAACCTCGTCGTATAGCGAGGCGAGAGCATCTCCCTTTTCATTTGCCATTGCTGCTGTATTCCCTGCCCGGCAAAAAACAATGTCCCCCTCCCTCCCTTGGCGTTCAGGTGATCCAGTATCTCCATGAGTTGTTCGCTGTTTCGTCGTGGCCCCGTGTCGTCGAACAGGTTTAGCTGCGCAACGCCCTGGCTGAAGAAGTCCCCAAGCATCACTCCCGCTTTCTGATATCGGTGGCCATCACGCCAGATATTATCCAGGCAGCGTACTGCGGCACTGATAATGTCCCTGCTATCTTGAGTTGGCGTCAGCAGCTTCACAGATACACTATTCCCGTAATACGGCTCATTGATTGCGAAGGGCGAGGTTTTCACGAATGCAGAGATGTAGCGACAATACTGGTGCTCACCGCGCAGCTTCTCCGCCGCGCGCGCCGCATGACTACATATGGCCTGGTGCATATGCTCATATTCTGTGACGCGTTCGCCGAATGAGCGCGAGCAGACTATTTCCTGTTTGGCCGGCGCGTACTCCTCAAGTTCGAGACAAGGTTCGCCACGCAGCTCACGCACGGTTCGCTCCAGTACCACATTGAAATGCTTCCGGATAATCCAGGTGCTCTGCTCTGAGAGATCGAGAGCGGTTTTGATACCCATGGCATTCAGTTTTTTACTGATTCGGCGCCCTACGCCCCAGACATCCTCTACTGGGACGAGCGCCATTAACCGGCGCTGGCGATCGATATTTGATAAATCGACAACTCCGCCCGTTTGCCGCTGCCACTTTTTAGCAGCGTGGTTTGCCAGCTTCGCCAGAGTTTTCGTTTGCGCTATTCCCACACCCACAGTGAGGTGAGTATCCCGCAAAACAGTGGCACGAATCTCCCTGCCGAAATCTTCCAGGTTCCGGCAGTTACGAACCCCGGTCAGGTCACAAAATGCCTCGTCGATACTGTAGATTTCAACTCGAGGGCTCATGACCTCCAGAGTGGTCATCACCCGGTGAGACATGTCCGCGTACAGCTCGTAGTTACTGGAGAACGTGGCCACATTGTATCGACGAAATAATTCACGTTGTTTGAAGAACGGCTCACCCATACTTATGCCAATCTGTTTCGCCTCGGCGCTTCTGGCTATAACGCACCCGTCGTTATTCGAGAGAACAACGACGGGCCGCCCCTTTAAATCGGGTCTGAACACCGTTTCACATGACGCGTAAAAGCTGTTCACATCACAAAGCGCAAACATCTCAACTGGCCGCTTTAACGATGAATGTCACGACCCCGAAAACATCGAGCGTATCTTCACTTTCTACCAGGATCGGTGAGTAGGCGCTGTTCATAGGATTGAGTTGAACAGTCGGACGAAGCTGAAGTCGTTTAACGGTGAACTCACCCCCGATCGCGGCGATGACTATGTCACCATGTTCTGCAACCCTGGAGCTGTCCACGACCAGCAGGTCACCATCACTGATGCCTGCTTCAACCATTGAATCGCCCGCGGCCTTGACAAAATATGTGGCGCTCGGGTGCTGGATTAGCAGTTCGTTCAAATCGATGCGCTGCTCGACATAGTCTGCAGCAGGGGAAGGAAAGCCACACTGAACAAGGCTCCCATAAAGCGGTAACGCGACAATGCCGCGTAACTCTACTGGTGTGTAAAATTCCATGAAAGATCACTCCTGTTTATACTGTTTTTATATACAGTAGTTTTTAACAGGGATTAGATCAATGCGAAGCCGCCTATCAATTATTACGACTGATGGCGGTCGGTGTTCACTTTCTGCTCTTGTGATGCCTCTGCAATCCTTTTATTCCAGATGCTGTTCTGAGGCATTTCTACACGGACGGAAACGAACTGGTCGCGAGGAATATCTATAGGATCGCCATTGCTCACACCGTCCACTTCATTTCTGGCGAATGCCGGCGCCTCCGGATGTGTACGGTGATAGGTTTTTACCACCACAGCTCCATCAGCATTTACTTCATAATCCAACCAGATAAGCGCCTGGCCATTTCGATCTTTCGGGATATCGAATCCTCCATCAATACCGCCCCAGGCAGCATCCGAATTCATACCCATGCAACCATCAATCAGGTATTGCCCCTCACTTAATCGTGTCACGATCACGCCCTCAGATTCGTCGTTCGTTTCGTAACTGCCATTGGCGTAAAGCTTAACCACCGGCGAAGCGCGCTTAATGTACCCATTAGTGTCTACCGTAGTGTTGCCATCATCCCAGATTCTGCGCCACGACGAGGTACTACCTGGATCACGACCTCGCCAGTAGAAGTTCTGTCCGCTGCGTCCTGAAAGCTGAAGAGCATAATCACCGGCAGCCGCCTTGATCGTGAAACCAAGGAAGTTAGCCGCTACCGGGCCGCCAGAGTTTGAAAAAATGGTCTGGGTGGCCGTGAAGTCGTTGTACGAATTTCCGGTTGTTGAACCAAGTCCAAAATCACCTACCGACAGCATGTCGCCAGAGTTACTGTATGCGTTGCGTGTTGCGCTACTTCCCAAGCCGAGGTTTGTGCGTGCGCCATCGGCGGTGGTTGCGCCAGTGCCTCCATCTCCGATAGCCAGCCCTCCCCCGCTACCTTTCTGAAGTAGTTTACCAATAGCGGGAATGGTGACTGCTTTACCGTTGATGGTGACCGTGATGTTCTGGTTTGCTGAGGTAGTGGCGAACGTTTCCCAGCCGCCAATATTCTCGTCGTACTCGTTAATGAGCTGCGAAATGCTCTGTGCCAGGCCATCGACTGACAAGGCATCTGTTACCAGAATGCCGTACTTCTGGCCGCTGAGCGCGGGTGACGCTGCAGGCGTGACCGTTAACGATGTTGCGCTATTGATGGACGTGATCTGGAACAACTGAACGGGGTTGGACATGACCATAATCGTCTGACCAGCGCGGACCTGGCTGGCCGGTGCCGTCCAGTTTGTTCCTGTGCCGGTGGCAGTGTTTCCGTTAATGGCGATGGTGCCAGTGTTATAAAGCATATTTTCTCCAGGCAATAAAAAACCCCGCCGCAGCGAGGTTGATTAAAAAGACAGTTTATTCAGACGTACATATCGGGAAGAACGGGAAGATTCAGCGGCGTTACCGTGTCATTACCGAAAATTGCATACCGCTCGCGGCCCAGATATTTCCCACCCTGTACCGAAGCACTGCCGTTCTGTATTTTTATTCCGAACATTCGATACACATACATGCCATTTACTTCGTGAGCCATCAGGCCGAATCTGCCCAGCGGAACATATCCGTTACCGATGCTCACGCCATTTTTCGAAGGTGTCCAGAGCTGATTGAGGTAGACGAAAGGCCGTCTTGTCGTTGAAAACGTGCAGACTCCTGCAGCATTAAAGATATTGAGACCGGTGCCAGGCTGTGGTGCCACGCCACTGGCGAATATGACAATATCTATTATGCCCGTCGTCGGAGCATCATCGTTGGTGGACGGAGGGCTGAAGAATCTGACCGTGCTGCCATCGAAATCGACAGTGTTACCGCTATTACAGCGACCAAAGACAATATATTTGGACTTATCGTACCCCGCTATCGTGGGAATCGCCCAGCCCCCAGTGGGAACATTGACGGTTCCTTTCCAGATACACTGCCCTGACTGCGTGGCGTTGGTAATCGCCAGGAAGTCGGTGCTGTCACCAATAAGCAGGCCTTCGCCTTTACGCTGGCCTGGCGGAAATATCTGCCAGATGCTTCCGGGGAACGTGTACGTACTCTCACGCTCACTGATGCTTACATCCTTCATCGTGGAGTTCTGCGTCACACGGCCACCGGATATAGTGACCGAGTTCATTTTATGAAGCAGCCCTGAATCAAGGTAAGCTGTCGCATGCGGGATAAACAGCACCTGCGCACCGGAAACATAATCGGCAATATCAACGTACTTGGCTTTCTGGTAGCCACTGACAAAGTTGGCCCCAAACGACGGGCACCGCAGGCCCGCCGTTATCTCCATACGCTTCCCGCCGTCATTGAGATCAATCAACAGTCCTGTAGGCATATTATGACCACTCCCCAAGCACAATCCTTCCACCACCAGACAGATTGACCGTGAGGCCATCACTGTCGATCACAGTCGCCTTGTTCGGCCCACTAAATCCGAAATTACCGGTTGTTGCATACAAAGCTCCTCGCACGGTGACGTTGTTCAGTTCTGCGTTACCACTTTTCGGCATATTCCAGCCTGTCTTGCCAGCCACAAAATTATCAGACTTCAGAGAATCAGTGATTTTCCCAAACTGAATGCTCGCATCGCGGAAGAACGCATCATTGATGAAGGTCTGACCGTTCTGAATCACGAAAGGCAGCGTAACTTTACCGCCTGCCTGAGCCATGACGGCGAAGCGGTCAGCCAGGAACAATACCTGCGATTGCATGCCGCTCGGTGTATTCTCAACGCCGATCCCCATCCCGGCGGCGTACTGGCGTCCGTTGGAGTCCACCGCCACCTTGATGTTGTACATCGCGCTCAGGTTGCCGTTTACATCAGCCACCGCCTGCGCAGTCTGGTTAATTGCTGCAGTCTGGCCGTTTACCGTAACCGTCAGGGAGTTAATTTTCGTGGCCGAGGCCTGCGTGAAATCAGCAAGGGTTTCGGTGAGATCGGTCGCGTTTGAGACATTGCCACCGGCAGAAGCATCAAGCGTCACCAGCGCACGGGCAACCGCCTGGCTGGTGTCTGCAATGGTGGTGTCGATGCGGTCGATACTGGCGCTGTTCCCGGCGTTGGTGGCTGTCTGGGATCGACGGCTGGTGACCTGCGCGAGGCTGTTCTGAATAACCGCGATAGAGGAGTTTTTAACGCCTCCCGTCATGCCATCCATTGAGACAAAGATTTCGTCAATCTTCACCTCGGCCTGCGCGAGACCATCGCCATTTTCCTTGATGGCCAGCGCCTGTTGCTCCAGATCGTCAGCGTTCTGTCTGATGTCGTCGGCCATGCCAGCAATTTTCTCGTTGCTGTCGACTGCGCTTTCGATCAGTTCCTTGAACGTGTCCGATTCTTTAATATCCTCCAGGATAACATCGGTGATATCCGATACGTCGATGCTGGCCTGTCCACGTACCCAGTCTGTGTAACCCGACTCATTGCCTGTCCTGTCCACCAGCTGCGCCCGGTACCAGAAAATTTGCCCCGCCTTCAGGCCCATCTGCTGATACTTGCGCTGCGGATAGGGAACATCGCTCAGAAGGACGGCATCATCCTCGCTCCCGGTCAGGCTGTACTGGATTTCTGTTTTCAGCGTGTCGTCCGTATTCGCCGGGAACCCCCAGTTCAGCTCAATACCAAATACCACGTTTTCAGAGGCGGTGAAGCCCACCGGCTTCGGCGGGTTGCCCACCTTACCCGTCAGCGTTTTCTCTTCCGAATAGCCCCATCCGGAGGATATTTCGGCAGCATTAATTGCACGCACCCGGACCAGGTAGCGCCCGGCGTAAATCCCCGGCACGTCGAAGGACGTGGTGGAGCTGCGCGGCACGTTAACCCAGTTCCCGTCGTTGCGGCGCCATTGCGCTTCATAGGCGATAGCGTTCTGCGCCTGGTCCCAGCTCACGCGCATGGTTTCAACGCTGATGTTCTGCTGCACCACGGAGAACGAGCTGATCACGATGTTAGCAGGTGGCGACTGGTTACCCGGAGGAATGACGCTTACAGGACGCTGGTCAATTATGGCGCCGGTATCGATGCGAGCATATTTATCCGGATCGTGCCAGGCTGCTGCAATGGAAAACGTACCATCGTTATTGTCGGCCACGCTGACTACGCGGTATTGCTGCGCGTAGAGCTCGCTCGACTCCACCACCCAGACCGATTCCGGTTGCGGGGTCTCGCTATAGGCTGTGGTGACGGTTACCTTCCTGCCGCTGACAGACTGAATGGTTCGGCTCTGCGCGGCGCCAGATGGCAGGTTGAGGATGAGGCGATTCCCGGCGGTGGCGTCAGGCTCCCGATCCAGTGTGATAACACGGCCATTAACTTCGCTGATGCGGCCGCCCATCACCTTTCCGGATAAAAGCTCATCTGCAACGGCGATGATGTAGCCAGGCTGGGGAATATTACCGTCCAGGCCGACATCAAAGGAAACGACCCGATCCTTATTATTGGTCAGAATGCCCCAGCGCCCTTTACGGTTAGCCTCCGACTGACGGGTACAACCAATCGCCGTCATTTCCAGCTGATTAAATCCGTAACGCGCCACCAGCGCATGCTCAAATACGGGCTCCATGGCATCGGCATAGGCGTTAGACGGGTCTGACCAGGACACCAGCGCAGTCGTGTAACGTGTTTTGGTCGTACTGCTGGAGTAATTAAAACGCCCGTCGATAACGTTCGAGCGAGTATAGCTGTAATCGACATCACGGGGCATGTCTGCAAGGGATACAATCTGATCCCCGCCCCAGTACGTCATACCCCGGAAGATGGCCGCAAAATCACGCAGAACGGTGTAAGCGTCGTTTCGCTCCTGAACATAGACGTTGCAGGTATAGCGAGGTTCGGTACCGTTGCCGCCTTTACCGTCCGGCACCAGCTGATCGCAATACTGGGCCACCTGGTACAGCGTCCATTTGTCGATATTCGCCGCCGTCAGGCGGTCACCCAGCCCGAAGCGGTCGGTCACCACCAGGTCATAAAAAATCCACGCCGGGTTATCTGTCCATGCCCACTTAAACGTCCCCGTCCATGTACCGCTGTAGGTTCGGGTTTCTGGATCGTAGGTATCCGGAACACGGATAACGCGTCCGCGCGGTTCGCATGAAATCTGAGGAATAGAGCCATTGAACTGGCTTGAGTCGAATTCGATGTACAGCAGCGCGGTGTTCGGATAGCGCAGTTTAGCGTCAATCACCTCGGTAAAGCTCTGCAGCGTCATCGTATCGCCGATCTTCGCGCTATTCGCGTCAGCGGTGATTTTACGCAGACGAAGCGTCCAGGTGCTGCCGGCCTGCGGAAGATCAATACGGTGGCTGCGCTCATAACCGGATGTGGTTTTACCGGTTACGCTGGTATTCAGTACCGTCTTCCAGGTGCCGCCGTCGGTCTGCAGATCAATCGCATATTTAATCGAATACCCGACCAGATCGCCGTCGTCTTCCTGCTGGAAAAGCGATGGCCACTTCAGGCGCACACGAACGGCAGAAAGCTGGGTATTGGTAAAAGTGCGAGTCCAGGCTGTGGCGCTTGATACTTCGGTACCCACGCTGATTTCGTTTTCGGTGCCGGGTATGCCCTGGATATATTTCTGCGCCTGAGTGCCGGAACGAAACTCCCAGGTGACGCCGCTGAAGTTCTGAGAGCCGTCAGCATTCTCAATAGCGGTACCATCGAGATAAATATCTTTGCCGGTTAACTGGCCTGAAAACTCACCCTCACCAAGCGCGATTAATAATTTGGCCTTCGCAATAGACTGGAGATCGTCAGGCTGTTCGGTAGGCGTGCGTGATTTTGAGCCGCCACCCTTGCGGCCTCTTATAGCGGTTGCGTTTACCATATTGCGCCCATAAAAAAACCGCCCGGAGGCGGTTGGTTATTCGAAGGTGTTAATCCCAGTGCTCATTGCTTGCACATTCATCAAGTGCAGCAGCGATTATTTGTTTCTGCTCGGGGCTGAAATCTTTCCATATCAACTGTAATGCTTCTGAGGCATAGTTATGCCAGTTATGTACATGTCCGCCTGCAGACCAATCCGGATTATCCCAGTCGAGATAAGATGCTCCGCTTATAGCTTCTTCGAGTGCTTTCTGAGCCTTTAGAAGGGGATCGGGGACGTTTTTTTCTTTATTTAATGGTGGGCTGCACAAGATATAACCATGAAGCAATTTCATCGTTTAATATCCTCGGAATTGGAATGAATGACTTTCTACTGTTGATCTTCGACGTAAATGCCAGCTGAAATAATCGCACCTCCGATGCGCCGGCGCCCGTAAAGAAGAGGCACCGGATACCCTTGCGCAGCGGTATTGGTCACGCCACCGAAAGCATATGATGCCCGGTTATCTGCATCCTGTTTACTGGCGAGGCCTGCCGGTTGAGGAGAAAGCATCTGGATTACGCCGCCTGCCATCATTGATACACCGAGGCTGGTGATCGCACCGCCAACACCTATACCAGCTACTGTCCAACCGGTAAAAGTACTGATAACTACACCAACAACAACCAGAACAGCGCCTAAAATAGTTTGCAATACGCCAGCTTTTTTACTCCCGATAATTACTGGTACGACCCGAATGACTTCTTCGGTAACAGGCATCCCAAGATCATCTTCAGAAATATTTTTTTTGCCTCTAAAAACAGCATAGGTTAGACCGCGACGCTGACTTGAAATCATGTATTGCTCAAAACCTTTCACTGTGGCAGCTAGCGCCCGTGTAGCTTCATGAGTAGTTCTGATAAGTCTGTAATGAACTGGGCCAAATGTTTTCCCCAAAAGCCCACCAAGCTCAATTCTTACCGTCGTTTCTTTCATACAAACTCCATAAAAAAACCCCGCCGAAGCGAGGTTCTATGAAAATTATGCTTTATTCAGCTAGAAAGCAGTGGGATAAATACCAAAGTCTCCATTGGTTCCATACCCAATACGATACATTAGAGTACCATTTTCCGTTACTTTTCCTGATTGTTCACTCATACCTCCACCGCAAATCCCTTTAGGCCATGCGCTGAAAATATGATCTCCTGATTTAGGATAAACAGTAACTTTCTCAGCAGTATCTAAATCTGCAACATCCTTTCCATCAACATATACACGAGTCAAACATGCACTACCCATGAAACCAGAATCACGCTTTATAATTACTTTTCCAGAATCTGCATTTTTGACAAGAAGCGTACTGTCGATAATTTGTTTGGCTGGAACATCTTTCGCCTGCTCATTTGTAACTGGCTTCGTAGCGCAACCAGCCAAAAAACAGAAAGAAAGTGTCAGCAGTGTTCTTTTCATATCCTTATCCCCTTTGTTTTTCCGAAGATTAACACAGAGTTTTGTAGCGAAGAACTATCGCTGTTCTTTCCTGCCAGTATCCACCGTAAGGCACTCGTTGGCTCAGATGACCGTACAGATGGTGCAGCAGCATATTACCTTCCAGCAGGATGCCGGCATGGTTCCACTTGTCAGCCTGAACCTGCATGATCACCATATCGCCTGGCTGAGTCGGGCCGTTGAATTCCCGGAAACCGCATTCGTACCAGCAGTCCTGATAGAAATTATCCGGGTATTCATTTTCCCACCACGGATAATCAACCCGGTAATCGTGCAATTCAATTCCCTGGGTCTGCCGGAAGTAGCTCATTACCAGACCCCAGCAGTCGTAAACGCCCAGCACGAAAGGCCGCTCAATAAGGGGGATTTCTCCTCTGGGCATAATTGTGCGCAGGTCACCCTCCGGCCAGCTGACAATGTGCCAGGGCAGGCCGTTGAGATCGCACTGAGCTTTATCCGTTTCGCTCGGTTGGGTAGTTGCATCAGGGTGACTGTGCACGATTGCGGTCACCGCCCCCCAGTCTTCAGCGGCGGCGTAGTCTTCAGGACAAAGGACAAAGTTTTCCTCCGGATCTGATGCCAGATTGCGGCAGGGGAAATATCGCTCCACCCTGCTCTTCTGTGCCACCACGCCGCAGCATTCACGAGGATATTCAGCTGCAGCATGCGCCATGATGGCTTCGGTGGTTTTCTGGCGCATATCAGCTCCTGATTAAAGATGTACCCGGGAAACCACCAAACGACAGCTCGTTATTTTCTCCGAACCGAAGTTTGCAGGCCGTCAGCGTTCCGTTGCATTCATCCAGGGATGGATCGCTTACCGGGTTATTGTTTTTATCGAAATAGCGCGTGCCGGCATAGTCGCAACCATCACCGGTACGGTACTTGTTACGGATGCACCAGGTGCACAACGAATGAAGCTGGCGCGTAGGTATCATCAACCCCTGTAGGTCCATCGGGCTGGAAAGGGTGAATTCAACGACCTCGTTAGTCTCGTTGCTCTTCGCATCAATATAGAAAACCTTCAGCTTTTCCTGGGTCGGATCGGCTGTCGGGTTACCCCCGGTGAAGTTTTTCGCATCGAGATATTTACCCAGGGTGTCATGTATCGTCACCTTCGCCTGCAACATATCGTCATAAGCCAGGCAAAGTGCGGTGATCGAGCTGTCGAGGTTAGCAACCGAAAGTTTTGGCTGCGCACTACTCCCAGAGGTAGAAGCCTCGATCCCCTCAATCTGGGATGGCCACGCTTTATATTCTTCGCCCTGCCACCAGATTGATTTGGCAGGGAGCTTGTTTTCGTCACCGCCAGCCGCTGTTATTTCTGCTTCAGTATGTGCGAGACTGTAGTTGTGAAACCGTAAGACCTCACCTGTACCAAATGCAGTGCCATCCACTTCGAAAAGCCTGACCTCATCGCCTGGCTCGAGTTTCTGATAATCTGCGTTAAGACTCATGGTTTATAGGCCTGTTCAAAAGTTGCAGAAAGGTTGAAGAGCCCAGCGCCAAGCGGCGACGGAGTGTAAGTATCACAGCGATACAGCCCCAGCGGTTCAAGCGGTGGGTGCCACTGAAAAGACTTTGTTCCCTGGTGGCGATCGAGAAAGTTTTTAATTTCCCCGATATACGTTTCGGTGCCGGTAAACTGTAAGTTCCACTTTTGTGAACGCGGATTTAAGCCATCACCGGAAACCTGTTCATACCCGTCACCAAACTTAGCGGAGCGGCGGCGGAACGTTACCTCCTGCTCCGCGTTGATGCGTGGGCACCAGCTGAATGTTTCAAGAGCCATCAGCGGCCTCCTTTTGCGAGATTCCAGACAGCACCGCCCGGGGATAAATCGCGGCCAATAAGCTCCCGATAGCGCCTGTCGACAAAATTCCCCACCTCTCGCGCGAACTGTTCATAACCACTGGTTGCCTGAGTCTGGTTGTTCCCGTTGCCATCAATCTGGATACTGACCTGCGGTGCTCCTCCACTACCTGGCGTGACGCCGCCATTTCCCACGGCGCGGACCCCCAGGGAACCATCAGACGCGCGGGTAAGAGGCATAATGGCTTCAGGACCAGCCTCTCCCATCAGACCGGCACCTTTTGCAAACGCAAACAACGTCGGTGAACTGACGACAGAGTTACTGTACTGACTGAGATCGGCTGAAGAGTAAACGCCGCCTTTGGCGTTTAATTGCAGATTTGCACCGTAGTTCTGGATTGCTGTTCCGCTACTGGCAGAGGATGAGGCGGCACCGCTAAACAGCGAACCGATAGAGCTGGCCGCGTTCGCGACCATCATATTTACCATCACCTGTTCTATGATTTTCAGAACGCTTATACCCCAGTCTTTCCAGCTCGCTTTATTGCCGTTGAGCATCTCGACAATGTTGCTGCTGATCCCGGAGAGAGCGCTTTTCATGACGTCGGCCGCCTGCATTGCATAGTTCGTGGAGTCATCCACCCAGTCGGCAAGTCCGTCCCGGGCGCCGGTTACCCAGTCAGCCTGTAGCGCATCGACTTTCTTGTAGTAATCCTCCTGAACTTCGAGCCTTTCAGACTGCGCATCCTTCAGAGCCTGCGTTTCCCGGTCATAAACCGTCTGGCTTATATCACCGGACTGATACTGCTTTTGCAGCTCCCGCTGCTGGTCGAGAAAATCGCGCTCAATACTCAGGCGTTCCCTGAGCCGCTCACGCTGCTTATTGCCGATTCCTGCACCTTGCACATCCACGCCTAAATCCGCACGCGCATTCTCGTTCTGTGCCTGCAGATTTGCCACAAACGCCGCTACCCTGGCATTTTCTTCATTGGCTTTTTTGACAGCGTTCAGGCGATCCACTTCCTGAGCCAGAGATACCAGCCGCGTCTTCTGCGCTTCGTTAAGTGACTGCAACTTACCGTCGGCAATATCGAACTGTAGTTTTTGCTGCTCGGTCACCACAGCCGTTTTTTTGCCGGTAGTGTCGATGAGTTCGATCTGGCGCAAGTAACTACGCTCAACGCTTTTAAACGCAGAATCCAGTTTTTGACCAGAGGTATTATTTTGCGGCTTACCGTTTTTTTCCCCGCTGCCAAGGCTATAGTTTGTTTTGACTGGCTCGGGCAGTTTTATTTCCGGTAGAGTAGATTGGGAGTTCTTCAAAAAGGCCAGTCGCCTCTGGAGCTCAGCCCTTTCGGCCTCCTTACCGGATACGTCCATACCTATTCTGTTGAAACTCGCCAGTACGCCTTTATCATCGAGATCTGCATTCAGGTTCTTGATGCGCCGTTCAATTTCTGGAATGGAGGCGTTCAGGCCGACAGAACTCCCGCCTTTGTACTGGTCTATCAGCTTCCCTGCCTCGGCCCCCACTCTTACCAGCCAGGTGGCCAGGTCCACTACCCCACCAACAAGATCAGTCAGCCCCTGAATAACGGCCGGATCTTTAAATACATCCCCCATATCTCCAATAGACTTCTGGAGCCCACTCAAATCTACGCTGGCGAGCCCCGCAGCAAGTTCAATTTTGACGCCGTTGACCTGCGTCTCCATATCCTCAAACAGGGCGTTAACTCTAACCAGTTTTTCAATATCTGCGTCATCTGGCGCCACACCAAACTTCTTCGCGGCATCCATATACTGACGCAGCTTTTCACTGCCATTTTCGAGGAGCGGCAGCATCTTTGAGAGATCATTGCCCAGGCTTTCGAGAATGGTGGTCTTCTCGGCGTTGGACTTAACTTTCTCCAGGGCGTCGCTGATAGCCAGAAGTTGCTTATCGGGAGATTCTCCGGCCAGTTTCTTAGCTGACAACCCAAGAGAGTCCAGCGCACCGACCGCCTCACCAGATTTATTAAGAACGGCATCACCGATTTTGTCTCCGACATCTTTAAAGATATCGGCCATCTGATCGCCGGAAACCCCTGCTTTTTCTGCAGCATATTGCCAGGCTAACAGTGACTGCGTGGACATGTTAAGGGACTTTGCCCAGCGGTCTGATTCGGTTATCTGACGTGAAGTTGTTTTGAGCAGGTTATACCCCGCCACTCCGGCTCCGATGGCTGCAGCGCCGACTGCTGTTGCGAATCCGGTCATGGCAACTGCAGCAGCTGCGGCATCCTCCTTTACCTGCTTACGCCATTTTTGTGAAGCTCGCTCAGCCTGTGAGAGGCCAGAGACAAAACCGCCCACCTTGGCAATCAGGTCTATCGTCAGGGTGCCCAGTGATTTGGAAGCCATAAACTCTCCGTTGGCGGCGTTATGTCCAGCTGGCTCTGGCCTCCTCTAACGAGATTGGCCCATCAGCAGCTTTGACTTTGGTAAAGTGCAGTGTGAAATCGGTCGCGGTGAATGGTGGGTGTTTAGGGTCTCTGTTAACGTTGGCTATCATGCTGGTCACCAGCCCGGCACCCCACTCAACCCGCAACATAGGGTTCAGACTTCCGTATCTTTCCCGGTACTTTGCCCAGAGCTGAGTTTCTTTGAATGAGAGCGACTCGCGCGCTTCGGCGATCGTTTTGCCTCCGATTCCGTTGAGGACGAGCTCGCACCAGAATTCGTCTTCGGCGCTGAGCTCGAAGTCTTTCCCAGATCGTTAACTTCCTGAATGGCCAGCAGCAGCGCTACCGTCAGACCGCCATCCAGTGCACCACGTTCAGGATCGGCCTCACCAGTAATGTCTGCCGGAGTGAAGATGGGCTTACCCAGTTCATCGCAGATAGATGCAGCAATACGTCCTGCCACACCATCGACCTTACCCCCAAAAGCCAGTACATCGGAGGTTGCTGTGTGATAACCCATAGGGCGAACATACACGGTCGCAGTGATTTTTTTATCACCCTGTTTCCATGAGATTTCTTTCTCAACCGGGCGACCGGTAAACGCGCCGGAATCTTTGAGTGCTTCAAGCGTAAGTTTCATTATTTATCCTGAGTAAAAAGGGCGTTGCCGCCCTGATTTTATGGGGTCACGACTTTTGGCACCCATACAGCAGATCCGGAGCGCTGGACAGATGCTGAAGTAGAAACAACAGTGTTAGCTGCAAAATCAAACGGGAAGTCGGAGACATAGCCTTTGAATACAAACCAGGTTCGACTCGGCGGAAGAACCAACCCGTCCACGGCGCCGCTAGCATCTTCTGCCGCAGCTGTAGGAGAAGCCGTTCCGTCTGACCAGCCAATTGCGAACGTCAGGTCCTGATCCTCTTCATCGTCCGAAATCGACAGGTTGTAGAGCATGATGTGGCTGGTATTTTTAGGATCAGCGTTAAGCGTCAGTGATGCTGTGCCAGGCGTTCGAAGACCACGCTTATAGCTGCGATCAAAGCGTTCAGAAAGACAGGTGTCTTCAATCTGGTCAGCCGGATTGCTGCCGGGTGAAAATGCAGTGATACATTCAACTTCGCTCACCGCGCCTTTTACGAGCACAAAGAGCTGCGTACCTTGCGTCAATACAGACATTGTTATCTCCGGTTATAAAAAAACCGGCTCAAGGCCGGTGGTTGAATAATTCGTTTCTCGAGTGACTATCCAGTCAACATCGAATGAGTAGCGATATCGCTTTGTTTCCGGGTCTTTCTCCTGACCGCCCAGGCGTGTGATATAAGCGTGAGGCTCGATGGCGTCACGCAGCGCAGAGGCGACGGCGATAACCTCGTCCGCCGTGTCGGCATACGCATCTACCTGCAGCGTAAAGGAGTCTGCATCCGGCCGCTGTGCCAGATAGTTTTCCGGCAAGCCAGTGATGTTCTGCCACACCGCATACGGGTAAGCGACAGCATCATCCTGCTGGCCGAAGGGGTATAGTCGCACCGGATCAGATCCGAGTAGCGCGGTTACCGCCGCACTGGCCGCGCATACACCAAATATGGGCGCAATCATGGTGGTATTCCTTTTTTCTGAGCGCGCTTAATGGCCCGGTCAATGGCCTTTTCATACTCAGTGCCAAAGGTATTTAACACTTCGCCGACGCTGCTCTCCGCTGCCGGGCGCATAATTGGCTGGGCGCGAACGTTCTCGGTACCGAACTCAATAAGTCGCCAGTGAGGAGTGGGTGCGTTCTTGCCAAAATCGGGGTGCTTTTTAAGGACCGCGCCGTGCAGCACGCCAATGCGAAAACTCAGATCGCCCGTCCGCTTAAAAAGACGGCCATTCCAGCGCATGGCGATGTTATCTGCGATGCTCCTGCCGGTACCCGGGTCATCAACGCGACGGGCGTTAGTCTTCGCTTTCTCGACGATGACGTTGCCGGCACGCCTGAGCGCTGCCCTGCCACCTTTGCGACGCAAATCGACGCTGACGGCATCCAGTTTGCCCAGCAAAGAATCGACGCCAGTAATGCTGAACTCAATACCATCAGCCATCGTTAACCCCCTGCGAACATGGAAGTGTCAGATATTCGCGCCCGCTTTTGTCGTCGGACAGAACGCCATGGACGTTATAAACACGGCCGAGATAAAGGATGCGGTGCTTACTGGTTACGTCATCGCGCCAGCGAATAGTGATCCGCGTCGTGACTTCGCTTTGCCCTGCCTGGGCCGCCACAAACTCACGCGCGGAAAGATCGACAACACTGGCCCACAGGGTAGCAACGTCAGCCCAGCCGTTGATAATGGCCCCGGTAGCCGGACTCTGGGTTTTAACAGGCCTCTGCAATATAACGCGGTGACGAAGTTTTCCGGCCTGCATGCTCACCCCCTGGGCTTTCCGCTGAGGTAAGTCGGTACCGGAGAATCGAGTGTGGTGGTTTCTATCTCTCCCGCCATGTACTCATAAAGTAAGGCAGCCAGTGATTCACTGGATTCAGCCAGGCGGTTTATCGCCGCGGTCTGCTCTGTCTGCGCTTTTGTCTGCAACTCCAGCGCTTTCAGAAGTTCGTTTACCTGTTGCTCGTTCATAGGCAATAGCCATCCATTTTTTCAGCCACTCACGGCGTGCGGCACATCCTGAGCAGGCCATCAGTGCCATCTCCGGTGACGGAAAAGAAGCGCCTCTACACCAAGCGGTAGCTCAGAAGTGATATTTCCCACATTCACGGCTTCCCGGTTCGCATACCAGTGACCAATCAGCAAAAGCATTGCCGCCCAGATCCCGGGCGTAAAAAGAACCTCCCGGGGAGGCTCTTTGTCTTCAGGGGGCGGCGAAAGGGATTCCACCAGCGAACCGTCGCAAAACTTTTCAACATAATCGACGGCCGCAGCTGTATAGGCAGTGATAAGAGAATCTTCGGCGTCGTTATCAACCCTCAGATGCGTCTTTATCAGCGCCATCTGCTCCGCGCTTATTTCCACCTTTACCCCCGGTTTTGGCTTTTTGTGGCTGTTCAGGCTGTTCAGGCTGTTCAGGCTGTTCAGGCTGTTCAGGCTGTTCAGGCTGTTCAGGCTGTTCAGGACTGGAGTTTTTCACCTTCTCAGGTTCAACCTCTTCAGCCAGATACATTTTTACCAGCATCTCGCCAACCTCTTTTTTCACGATGCGGGTTTCGCCCTGGGATACAGTGCCCAGGTGATAATGCGAGAACATACGGAGAGCTTTAATTTTCATAGGTTAAACGCGGCCATTGCTGACCGCGCCCTTCTGTTATTCGCCGGAAGAAACCGCAATATCGCCGGTGACGATGGCGGCAGGACGGTAGTGCGCCAGCGCCAGGCGCTCTTCGCACAGGATGGTCAGCATGTTCTTAACGAAGTTGTCGCGATCCTGATTGCTGATCTCGATTGTGGCATCCATTCGATCCCACACCTGCGACGCTAGGCCAAACGCACCCACAGTGAATTTGCCTGCCGTCTGCGCGGTAGTCGATACAACCGGCAGCCCCCACAGCACTTTGGAGGCAAACGCCTGCGGGCCGCCAAGGATGTAATTGCCGTTAGCGTCCTTCAGCAACGCGATTCGGTGCCAGTCCGCTGGGTTCAGGATGATGCCATCGGCTTCGAACTCACTCAGCGATACCTGATAGATGGCATGCGCCAGAACATCAGCGCCGGTATCACCTGTCGCATTGAGGGCTGCTTCGTAGTCGTTCGCCACCACGTTCAGCCCCTGCAGGTTGTCGCCGGTACCATCTCCGTTCAGCATCTGGTTCTCTTCCACCAGAGCCAGGCCGTACATCATGCGGGCATTGATGTACGACTCCAGAGCTGGCGCATCATCCATGATTTGTCGGGATGCCTGGATCCAGTGGGCGATGGTTTTCACGTTCGCCATTTCTTTGGTGAAGGTGATGTTACTTTCCGGCTTGAGGGTGCCTTCCGCCACTGGCGCGGCAGCGTTGGTGAACACGTTCTCACGAACATACTCCAGCGCATTACTGGTGATGCGCCCCTGGGCCAGAAGATCACGTACGGTCAGGCGGCGCAGGCCAGGCATCAAGATACCTGGATTCTGCTGCGGCAGAACCAGAGAGCCGGCGGAGTTGGCGCCAGACCCGATCGCTTTATCAAAACTGGTCACTTTCGCTTTGGTGCGTGAGCCGTCCCAGCCTTTCATCAGGTCTTCGGATACGCGCTCTGCAAAGGACTTCTGGGCGGTCTGGTCAGGTGAGTTTCCAGCCAGTTTCTGCTCAAGATCAAACAGGCGGGTACCGGTGGTTTTCAGTTCATCCTGGGCTTTAGCCAGATCGGTCTGCAGTTGCTTGTTGATTTCCCCGTTCTGGTTGATGGATTTACGTTGTTCTTCGATAAGCTCCTTCACTTCTTTCTGGGAGTTCTCGATTGCTTTTTCCAGTACAGATAATTCAGACATGTGTTACTCCGTTAAGGTGTCCGCAGGTTAGCGGCAAATGAGGTAATGCGCTGTGCAAGCGCGTCAATGTCGCCGCCGCCGAACTCGCTTCGGCCTGCGGACTTCACGCGGGCGATAAACGCCTGCGCTTCTGCGCGAGTAAGGCCGACTGAATCCCTCAGCCAGGCCTCCGCGTCACGAATGGTTTTAATGCCGTCGATGCTCTTCATGGCAGTTACGCCTGCCAGTTCGTTGGCCGGGAAGGTGCAGACACTGATTTCCCGCAGGTAAGAAATGTTTTTGAAAATCAGGCCTGACGTGCCGACGGTGTAATCATCGGGGCCGACTGAAAAACCGACCGACATGCCTTCAACCGTGCCATGCTGCATGGCGGCCTTCAGATCTTCGGCCAGGCTTAACCCCGGAGTGAGTTGCCCACGTACAAAAAGCCCCTTCTCGTCTTCGTGCATGGCATCCCACTTGCCAACCGGGATGGCTCGCGTCTGGTGGTTAAAGAACATCGCCACCTTGCGGCTCTGGTTAGCGACCACTCCAGCGAAAGCGCCGGGCAAAATAATGTCGCCATCAGCATCGGTGTTATTGAAAACCGAGGCGTACCCTTCAAACGTTCCCTTGGTGCCGTCGCCGGTGAACTTGATTTCGGTCTGGTCGAACGCCAGCGTCTTGTGAATTTCAGGCATGATGGCCCCCATAAAAATTAAGCCCCGTCATTGCGGGGCTCTTTGCTTGATCCAAGATCGGTAATGGGTACGTTCTGCGACTGGCGCGTCGCCACGTCACCGCCGGGCAGTGGTGGCAGGTTATCCAGCCGTCGAACCTCGTTAACGGTGCGAATGCCGGTATTGACCATGATCTGCATGAATGATGCCCGGCTTGTTGAGTCGCCGCGTAACAGCCCGTCGAGGTTATGTTCGGCATGAATAGCGCCCTGCTCTGACTCTTTCACCAGCCAGCGTTCAATGCTGTACTCCCAGCGGTCAAGGTAGGGTTTTAGCGTGTACTGAAGAAAGCCCAGGTTTTGCTGCTCAATTCCAGAGCCCCAGGAGGTGGTTTTATCAACATCGCCGACCAGATGCGGAGGCACACCGTAAAAGCGGGCCAGTTCGGCGACCTGAAATTTTCGTGCAGCCAGTATTTCCGAATCCTGAGGCGAAACCCCTATAGCCTGCGTAGTAAACCCGCTCTCCAGGATCCACAACCGCTTTTTAACTGGTCCGCCGGCAATCTCCTTAAAGTTCTCCTCCAGCTGGCCGCGCTGCTCTTTAGTCAGCACCTTGCCGTCAGTCATCAGAATCTGCGGAGACTTCGCTCCATTTGCGAAGAACTCACGCTGATTGTCTTCCATGGCGATAGCCACTCCGGCTGACTTAGCACTGAAGGCCAGCGGTGAGAGGCCAGTGAGTCCATTGAAGCCAAACCCTTTAAGATGAAAAATTTCCTTCTGCGAAAAGTTGGCGTATTCCGTATCACGGCGATAACGGTAGATAATGTTTTTGCCATTCTCACTGAGCCGCACCTCCATATTGGCGCTCATCAGCGGAACCATGCTTATAACATCGCCAACGCTGTTACGTTCCACATGCGCGTAAGCATTGCCGTAGGCGCACAGCTGCATGGTCATAGCCTCGCGGAACTCCAGAGCGGTCATGAAATTGTTTGGCCGGAACCTCAGTAGCTTTGCGAGAGGATGGGTGCCGGGAACCTTGCTGCGCTGATCGTCACTGGTCTGGTACACATCAAGCGGTAAGGATGCAGTGACCGTAGAAATCAGACGGATACAGGCCCACACAGTGCTGATTTGCATGTTGCGCTCATCAGTGACGACGGATTCACCAACAACGCCGTGTGCAGAGGTGCCAGCCATCTGAGAGCCTTTCTCTGGCGTCACCAGTCTGCCCCCGGTCAGGATGGAGGCCATGCGCGCCCAGAATGGCGATCGCGTTCGCAGGTCAATGCTGTAATCGGTATCTGCCATTTTTACACGCTCAAAAAGTTATAGATAAAATCGTTAACATCTCCCTGATCCTCTACCTCATCACTGGTCTGCGCGCCGATGGACATTGCCAGTGCTACCATCCCGTCGATACGGCCACTCGACTTGCCTTTAACAAATTTGCGGTTACCGGCGGGGTCGGTGATTACCGTGGCGTTTTTGGCGCACATCTCGAGGATTGGATGGTTGCCGTGCTTCAGCTGCGCACCAAGCAATCTGGCCTCCAGTTCCCTGAGTGCGGGAGACATTGATACAAAGCCCTGGCCAAATTCCACAAAACGCTCAAGCTCCGCTTCAGTAAATCCGGCGTCGATGAGATGAGGGCGAAGGAAACGCATGTTATAGCGGTCGAACGCCAGCACCCTGACGTTACAGATATCAAAAACGTGCCGCAGCTCTCTGGCGATAAAGGCATACTCAATGGCTTTGCCCGGAGTCGTGTTCAGCCAGCCCTGCCTCGCCCAGATGTCATAAGGCACGCGATCGTTACGCGCCTTGTCTGCCAGCCCTTCCTCTGGTAGCCAGAACTTACAGTGCACATCGCCATGGGTTGTGTTGAGAATCAGCGCGGTGAGGTCCGACACGCTGGAAAGGTCCAGACCGCCCCAGACGGTAGCGCCCGCCAGTTCGCCGGGTTCCTCTTTATTCATGTGCCAGACGGTCTGACTCACGAACGGGCTTTTCGCCTCAACCCTGCGGTTCAGTACAAGGTTCTCAAACTCTGCCTGGCGCGACGGCAGGCGTTTTGCGCTGGCGGCCATATCCAGCACTTCTTTCTGGTTCATGAATACATCGAAGGCGGGGTTTGCCAGCCTGATGGCTTCAACAGAGAAAGGATCGATATCTTCCGGCGCGGTCTGGAGCCTGACCACCGTTCGCGGATCGGCCCCGGTCAGGCCATCATCAATCAGCAGGCTGAGCAGGTCGCTCGCATCGGGTGCCTGGGTGCTGATGATTACCGAGATAGGGTTATCCTGAGCAGCGGTCGCCGTTTCCAGCGCTTCATAAAGCGGGTCACGCGGCCCACGAACCTGCCCCAGCTCATCGTGGGCGACAAATCTCGGCGAGAAACCGTAGGCCGTGGTGGCTTCTGCGCTCAGTGCGCGATAATAAGAACCCAGTTCAGGGCAGTGAATTTCTTTTGCTGAATCCTTGATCGCCACATACTGCATAAGCACCGGGTTCATCCGGCACATCTTGGAGGCCAGGTTAAACAGAATGGCCGCCTGGTCACGCGAACGTGCGGCAGAATACAGCTGCGAGTTCGGCGCCGCTTCTGGCCCCACCAGATAGAGCAGCATCAGCATGGCGGTTTCAACGGTCTTGGCGTTCTTGCGCCCGCGGCTGATGATGGCGCGGCGAGTGCCATGCTTGTTGTCAAAGATAGCCCTGAAGTCGTCTTTCATGAACTCAGCCATTTTCAGGGGCTGGCCAACAAACTTACCTTCAGGGATAACGATATTTCTTTCGCACCAGAGGATATTCCTCTCGGCTCTTGTCAGAGTTTTTTTAGCCATCGAAGAGCCTTATTCAATTTCCCAGGGTTTTCTCTCCCGTGGCAGATTGTTGTTGGCACGGCCTACCGTTTTGGGATCGGCAGTAGCCTGCCGGGTGATTCGCAGCCGCGTCGCCAGTGATGATGCGGAACGTACTTCGCGCTCGCGCATGGTGAGTAATTTGTCGTAGCGCTTTAAACCATCATCCCGCGCCAGCCATTCCAGCTCGAACTCTTCAATCTGCGTGGTCAACAGCCGCGCCTGCACGACATGCCGGCAATACATTTCCAGCATGTCGCGGTGCGTTTCGGTAAATGAGCTGGTGGGGTTGTCATTGACCAACCGGACCCAGACGTTTATCTCCGGATCGCTCAGATGAATGGACGGCTGCAGCCTGCTTTCAGCCAGTGCCGGCAGCGAGACAGCAGACGTCGCAGCCAGAGACTTTCTGCCTCGCTGTGCCATCACGTTTTTCCTTTTTTTCTGGACGTTTTTAAAAATAAACCTGGGAGCGCGGTCTTTATAATGCTGCCGCCAGAGTTTTGCCCCTCCCCCTGCCTCGCGGATTTAAATGAGAATTAGTATCATTTCTCAATGATGTGCAGGTTTTCGCGGGAAAGGCTTGAGGGCATAAGCCGTTCGCCAATGCCGAGCGTAAAGGCCAGGCTGACCGTCGGCAGCGTCTCGCCCACCGTGTGGCTGAAAGTGATGGCAGTGACAATATTGAAGCTCACGCCGTCGATGCTCAGCTCTGTCAGCTTACCGTCGCGGTATTCAATCTTTAGATCTTTCATGCGTTGCTCCTGTTACCAGATAACCCGGCCTTCATTGTCGAACTCAGTGACCGTACCGCCCTTCTCCATACGTTGCTTTACCGAGTCGTGGCAACATTTGCATAAACTTTGCAAATTTTCCGGGTCATGAAAGAGGGTCTCATCACCCTTGTGTGGTTTGATATGATCAACAACAGTTGCGGCTATTACCTGATTTCGTTTGAGATGAAACTCGCAGAGTGTCTGCTTCTGAAGCTGGTGATAACGAAGCCGGTACCAGCATTTGGTGTTATAGAGTCGGTGCCAGGGTGAAGTGGATGACATATTCACTCCAATAAAAAAGCCACCAGCAGGGATGGTGGCTTCAGTTTTTAATTTTTCTGTCTCTATAATTGCACTGAAGAAATCAGTTTTTTATTCATTTGCACGAATTTTCTTTCCAGTTGGGTGCCGCAGTCATCTATTATCTCGTAAGCTTCCTCGCTATTAATGCGATGATGAAGCACATCATTTTCTGTACGATTAGAAATCTTAAGAAGATCTTTAACTTCTAAAAGGTCAGGCTCGAATGATGGAAAATACAAATAAATAAGCGCCTCTAGCCTATCATGAACGCCACTCTCAAGCTCCAAGGCTGCAGAATGCTTATAAAAATCTGCAAGCGTGATTTTATTTAATAGTAAGCTACTTCGATACATATGGAGACTGCTTATATACTTTGACCACTTTGAAATTAATATGTGCAGCTCTTCAGTTTTTGAAACTAGTAGTTTTTTCATGTCTTTTTCGGCATCTAGCTGAGTCTGCTTAAAAAATCTTTTTTCAGCAAAGCGATTAGCAAGAAATGCACCACCAAAAGCACCAATTAAAGCGCCACTTACACTAACCAATGAAGAGATTATTTGCGTTTCCAATTTCTTATCCTGTTAAATGGTCATTTATTCCTATATTGCCATTTAACTAGAAGAAGAGGAATACTTAAGGTATCACATTGTTAAACTTATCAAGCTATAACGATTATCCAACTTGAGATGGAAAAACTCTTCTACGATTGTCGCTACCTGAGCTTCTCAAATAATAACCGCGACATCGCTCATTACGAGATAAGCAGAGTCGTATTCATTTTACTGCTTTGTACCAAGCCTGCCAGCGGTACTTATCGAGGCGCAGCCGCTGCAGGCATTCAGCAGTTTCGATATCTGCCTGCAGGTCTTCGTCGCTGTTGGTGCCAGCATCACTTGCCTGACACGGCTCCTGCATCAAATCCGCTGATGGAATTGGCAGCGTCGATGGCACGTTGGCGCAGCCGGACAGACTCATCATCAAAATCACAAACGGTACGATTTGGATCCTGGACATATTTCACCACGTCACGGGTTATGGTTCGGTAGATTACCCGGCCTTCTTCTCTGGCCTGAGCGGCCTTCAGTTCGACAGGCTGAATAGCCTTTTCTGCTTTGGCCCGCTTATCAGCAGCCAGCACGTTGATACGGTCGGCATGGGCGTACCAGCCATTCCGGTAACGTAGCTCGCCATAGCCACCTGCCAGCAGAACGGCTGCGAGAGTAATCAGCAGAATCGTTCGAAGGCTAAAGGTCATGTTTGCTCTCCGCCAGGCACATCGATCGCTCCATCTCTCGCCGATTCTGGAGGCCTTTCCATTTCATGCCACCAGCGTAAACCCAACGGCGCATTTCTTCGCACGCCCCGTCGTGATCACCTTTGTTCAACTTGCGCAGAAGCGTGGACTTCGAGAACGCGTCAGAACCAACGTTAAAGACAAAGCTGTAAAGCGCGGCGCGCTGATACTCGCCCAGCGGCACCCTGACCAGATTGTCTACCGTACGCTTGGCTGGCTGGATGTCTTTCCACAACAACTGGTCACACTCACGATCGGTATAAGTCTTGCCCCTGACGATATCCCGTCCCGTATGGCCGTCGCAGACAGTCCACACTCCGGCGACATCTGTATAAGCTTCGTACTTTCGCCCTTCTACACCATCCTGCCCGCCGAGGAACAGCGAGGCAATCAGCATTGCGCCGCCACCAGCTGCGGCGATCAGTTTATTGCGAAGGCTGCTGGTCATTGGCATTTCAGTCTTCTCCAACTTTCACCGCCGGGCCGTATTTCTCCAGCGCCTTAACCTGCGCATTAGCGACCTTGCGTTTGAAATACCAGTTAATGAGTCCTGTAACGATTATCCCGGCAATACCCGCCAGTACGCCGATGGCGCTCCATTCGTCAGGACTCAGTTTTGTGAGGACGCCGTTCAGGATGGTTCCTCCTGAGGTGCCGAGGGCGACTCCGGTGACAAGTTTGCTCATACGGGACATTTCTCTCACCTCGCTGGGATGCGGGTGCTATTTGGTAAGGGATCAGGCCCTCCGGATGAATTAACAACAAAACGAGTTATGGGGTTCCGGGAGCCTGAAAAAGAAAAGCCCCGGCAGGATGCCGAGGCTTATGATTGTTGGCCTGACCTCGCGGATAATTCCAACTTACCGCCATCCATTAGCGACGAGACCAATGGCGCGGGGATAAAGCAGGAATTGCGGCCATAAAAAAACCCCGCCGGCTGGCGAGGTTTCGAATGTTATGTGTCAGTGCGTAGTGACAACTCATAGCAGAATACTATACATTTTGCGTACGCGTTAGTTTTTTAAAGTATGCTCGCCCAAACTCTAACCTTAAGGAAAAGCGATGAACTTCTCAAAACAAAAGCAAGCCAACCTAACCCGCAAGGTTACGGTTAGGGCATTTAAAGTAAACTCGAATAATAACAACAACTTATATAAGCAGATCGCAGCTAGTAAAAGTTTAGCTGCGGGCACCATTATTCAATATTCAGCTACCAAGCACATCAAATGCAAAGAAATCAAAACTATAAATAATACACATTTTATTCACTTTACTTCATACAACCCTAATGAGCAGGTCTCAGTCTCACCTATCAATCCTAAAGATAAAGATCTTTTCCCAGTCAAAAACCATGACAACCTGCATGCTTTCTACATGATTAAAGGGAACAAAATAGCATCACTAATGTTAATATCGACAAATTGGCCAGAGGTTAAGACCAGTAAATTATTTGGTCATTTTAAGATAGACATTATTCCAACATGCATCCTCCGCCAGGATACAGTTGCGAAATTGCAATCAGACGGATTAAAAGCGGTCCATGTAAATCTGGAAGTTATGAGCTCTGATTTTAATAAACAACCTGGCTTTTTAAAATCATTGATCCAAAATGAACCTGCTGTAAAACAGACAGGAATTTCAGGTCATCTAACTATTGATCATAAAGGAAACCCACAACTCGCTAAATCTATTGAAAATAATCCAATCCCTTGGATAAGTGATTTAGATAGTGACTTTTACTTTGAAACAAAAAAAAGCGAAAAAATAACCAGTGACAGCTTAAGACTTACACAGGTATACTACACTATTCCCTATGGGGCAAAGTCGATCCTGTCAAAATATGCGGAAGAAATTTTAAGCGATTTTGTAAAAAACGAGTTTTAATGAGATTTCTAAGAGGCTTGAGATAATGAGAAACCTTGATATAAATGCAATTGCTATCACAGCGTTAAACATGCTCGCCTCTTTATTTTTTTCTTATTTCTTTACTGAAACTCTTACTAATAACACTGACGCACTCAACTTGGTTGCCAATATATTCTCAATATTGACTGGCTTTTTATTGTTAGTCATCACACTGTCAGGCGATAATTCTTCCGTTTCAATTGGGCTAACTGAAGTTGAGCGCACATATCAAACAAATAGATTCTTAATTAGATTCAATAGATATTACAGTTTGTTTTTGTTGTATCTTTTAACATTAGCACTAATCTTCATATATTACTTACTCTCAAAAGATAAAAACCACACAGGTTTGGCGTTATCATTATCAATAAGCGTGATAACCCATGCAATATCATTCTTAACTTGCTTCTCATTTATTCAGTCTACGTTCATACCTTTGAAATTGAAAAAGCTTTACACAGAGAAGAAAGAACTTAATGATAAATCAGGCAGCTAGTGCTGCCTGATACTCATCTTAACATACAAATGCAGCCATCAATAAACCCCATTGCAGTCTGTAGTTCTTTCCTAATAGTACCATCGGAGACTTTTCTTTTTTTCGCAATTGCTCTCAATGAGATTCCGATAACGAAATGAGCAATCAGAAGTTCACATTCATTAGGTTTGAATTTTTTCAACCTCGCAACGCATCCATCAATCATGATCCCCTCATCATCGTTACACTGAGGCCGTGATTTCTTACCATGTGGCAATAAACCTTTGAAGCCTGCCGCAATTGGTTGCCAGTCAACGCTGCTATTGTCTGAAGATGCCCAAGCTCCCCATAGATCCATAACTTCATACATATCGCGCATGTTATCTCCACTGTTCATGCTAATACGCCGATAGCCAGCGCACGATCTAAAAATCGAAACAGCAGCGTTAACTGGTCGCCGTGCTTCGCTTCGAATGCCACAGGGCTGGCGTGCAACTCGTCGTGATGCTCTCTGCACAGAGGTATCACAAACAGGTCATGCGCCTTTGTACCCATTCCACCCTGCCCGTGGCCTATCAGGTGGTGGGGATCATCTGCCAGGTTGTTACAGCACATGCACTGCTGCGACTTAACCCAACGGGTGTACTTTTCATTTTCCCAGCGACGGCGCTTAGGTTTCATCATGAAGGATTCCGGGGTGTCTGGATCAACCTTCACCGCCACTATCTTTTTTGCTTTCTCCTGCAGCAGTTCTACCGCTGGTAATGATGGGGTTATGTCACTTTCTCGCATCACAGATTGCATGGGTTCTGGCTGCAACCTCAGGGCCTTGATAGCCATACTTTCCGGGATAACATCTGCCAGCCCGTTCTTTACCAACCACCAGCAGAACTCCGGAAGTGTCAGCACATGGCCTTCACTGAAGCCAAGTTGACCGCTTACGGTTGCCAGTAGCCAGGATACCAGGTTTTCACGTGCAATTCCTGCAAGTCTTACAGTGGTTTGATCTCGCAGATTGTTATCGCAACCCCAGCACAAACGTATACTGCCGGGAGCGTGGCGCATCACTGTAAAATCATGGGAATGCCATTCTTCGTGTGGCCACTGACATTCATACTTTTGCTCCAGCCAGGGATCCAGACCGTTCAGGCCACCAGCACGCTGAATAACGCGCTCGTTCTCAAAAACAACCTGCATACTGTCATCATGTTTCAGTGGCTGGTATGACTCTGGAAGAAGGCCAGACGGTAGATGCTGTATAGCTTCCGATGGCTTTTCAATTACCACCCTGCCCTGACGGAATAGCCAGAGCAAATCAGTTCCGGGACGGAAGATAACTACCCCGGCCATAGGCGCAATTTCAGGTGTAAGTAGTGCCCTCACGCCATTTGCCCCTTAGCGATGTGCTCAGCCCACAGACCACCGATCCACTTAACGCCTTTAGCGGTGAAGCGTGCCTGGCTAAAGGCATAATTAGAGGCGTTGGTTGTGCCTGTCTTAACTTCAAAGCGCTCGGCCTCGATGTGCTGGTGATAAGGGGTAAGCACCCCACTCAGGCGATACATGATGTGATTATCCATCAGGAACAGACGGAACTCAGGCTCTTTGGCGTTGAGCAATTTGGCCACCTGCCGGAAAGTCATTGAGCCGGTGGCGGTTACATAGCGATCCACAAATTCAGCTTTAGGTGCTGCAATGGCCAGCTCTTCACTCAGTCGCTGTTTTTGTTCAGCAAGATCTGCAGCCATGCGCAGTGCTTCAGGTAGTGTCTGAGGAAGCACCATGCCGGCGCCGTTCTCCAGTTCCTGCCAGCGGTCTACAAGCCGAGCAGTAAACTCAGGGCAAAGCTGAGCAACAATCACATAGCTGTCGCGTTTATTAACTTCGTAGTAATGGTAGGTCTGCTGGTTCTGAGGGTGGGTGTACTGCATTGCAGCATACCCCCCAATAACACCGCTATTCATGAGTCGTTCAATGGTCACGCATACATTGCTGTGGCGAGAATCTACCAGCTTAGCAATTTCCCGACTCGACATCGTTATTTGCTGTCCCATAGCAACTGCATGATGTGCCTGACACATTACGGTTACGTTCATCTGGTTCATGCTCTTCTCCACTTTTTAGGCGGCTGCACCCGCCATTGGTTCATGTGTGGTGATCGTTATTTCTACCCGGCCTCCGGCCACCTTCGGCCCCCACTCCACCAGCATTCGTTGTACCTGACTGTCGTCCTCCCAGACACCAGCATGGGTTAGCGCATCGAACAGCGCTTTGTTGTAGTTATCGATGTCGCGGCGGCGAGAATCTGGTGGAAACAGAAGGATCTCCACTGCCGCCGGTGCGGTGGAGGGTTTTGGCAGGCGGCGCAGCTGATCGACAATAGCCGAACAAGCTGCACTCTGGTATGCCCTGCCCTTTGCGCTAATGAGGTGACGGCCTTTCAGTGGTCCCTTGTTCGGGGCTCGCCAGTAGGTGTTTACGCTCGGTGGGAACGGGAGTACAAGTTTCATAACGTCACTCCCTGCTTTTTCAGCCATTCCACAGCGTTATCTCTGGCATTTTCACCACCCGATAGCAGCTCTTTAATGATCGTTACAGGATCTGCATCCCATTCCGTTTTGACTACGGTAATCCCCCTGGCAGCGCCAGGAGCAATTGAGATGTACCCCTTTTTCTTAAGCGCCTTCACATGCTCGGCAGCAGCATTAGGTGATGCACAGCCAATTAAACCGGCAAGCTCCAGAATCGTCGGCGGGAATCCGGTTCTATCCTTGTAGAGCACTATTGCATCCAGAACTTCACTTTGACGGGGCGTTAAATGGTTCATGACTCCACTCCATAGCGCCCGTTCAGGCGACCAATTTCACTGTTAAACTTCACCAGCGTTACGCCCATCGGCTTCACCAGTTCGTGATATTTTTTCAGGATCGGGGGAACAGCAGTGTTCCAGCTTGGTTTAGGCTTCTGTTTAAGCGCTTCCCTTATCTCCCGGATGCAGCGTCGCGCAACATCGCGTACTGCATTTTCCTGCTCGGCTGAAAGTTTCATGCTGCTTCCTCAACCTTTTGCAAGCGCGGAGAATGCTGCCGCAGCCACTCTTGGAACTTGTCCATTTCCAAGGGCTTTAATTCTGTCCACCCGATGGGCCATCCCATGAACCACTCGACCCATTCGGGGCTCAGTTGTCCATCCTGGGGTGGCATCGTTCCATCTGGTAATGGCCTCATCTTGATAACTGAAACAAGGTCTGGGGCGTGACGTAACCTCTCGCTCTTGCAATCGCTTCTTATTGTCGATTTGACGGTAGGCCACAACCCACAAGCGGTCTCTGGTATGGGGCGCTGTGCAGTTCGATGCTGATAAACGAAACCATTCACAGTCATACCCCATTGCGGCAAGGTCACTGACGACCATGGCAAGACCTTTTCCTCTGAGTCGTGGAGAATTTTCCACGCAAACGAATTGAGGTCGAACTTCACCGATAATTCGCGCCATTTCTGACCATAAGCCTGAACGTTTTCCCTCGATGCCGGCACCAGTTCCATTTGCGCTGATGTCCTGGCACGGGAAGCCGCCAGAAACGACATCAACAATTCCTCTCCACGGCTTTCCGTCAAAACTGCACACGTCAGACCAAATCGGGAAAGGTCTGAGGATTCCATCGTTTTGTCGTTGCGCGAGAACTTGTGCGGCGTAGGCATCACGTTCAACTGCGCATACTGTGTTCCATCCGAGCAGGTGTCCGCCGAGTATTCCTCCACCAGCGCCTGCGAAAAGAGCCAACTCATTCACGCGGCCTCCACTTTAGAAGTTTTGTTTACATAACCAGGAAAAAGCTCTACATCAGATGATTCGGCCTGATTACCCCAGTGATG
Source organism: Leclercia sp. UBA1284 (assembly GCF_002308415.1). Taxonomy (NCBI): domain Bacteria; kingdom Pseudomonadati; phylum Pseudomonadota; class Gammaproteobacteria; order Enterobacterales; family Enterobacteriaceae; genus Leclercia; species Leclercia sp. UBA1284. Next base: position 911,765 of record NZ_DBUS01000006.1, on the reverse strand, counting down.
CCAGCCAGGTGCGCCGCAACGACTGAATAGCTCAATGCGTGGAACGTCACCGTAAAGCTTCTCCAGACGGAATCGGGCCTCCTCCGGTTTCGCGCTATGCTCACCCAGTGGGCTGTAGATAACCTGCTTCACGCTGGCGCTCAGTCTTTCCAGCCCCTTACCACGGGTGGCGATGAGAAGATCCTCGGTGTTGGTTCGGGTGTAGTTGCCGCCGTTCATCTTCGTCTGACCGTTAAGCAGATCGAGGAAGTCGTAAAAGTCCTCAACATTGCCGGATGCCAGCGCTTTGTTGATGTGCTGTTCTGCCAGAGGGTTGAACTTCACCCAGGTGAATCCCTTCATGGTTCGGACTTTAAAGCCCCATGCCTCAGCCAGCTCTATCGCTTCGCGGGTGTGGGTGCCAGTGAACCACATGGCCAGTACAGCATCTTCGGCAGCCAGCTCCCACACCGGCAGGCGCTTCATGTCGATGAGTTTCATCGTGCCGTAGTGGTTACTCGCTGCCCCGTTGCTGATGGTGTTGCCGTACTCCCAGGCAGGGTCTGCGTAGATTAACGAATATTTCATCCCACGCTCCTTAAGCTGTTGCCTGCCAAAAAACACGTATCTTTTGCCGCTTTCTGCTTTTTGGCTTGGCTAAGGTATCGCTGGCGCTCAACAAGTATCTTCTCGCGCAGGACTTCGCTTTTAGTTTTGTGGAATGCTTCCATCAGGACCGTGGCCGCTCGCTGAAACAGGCCCTTTTCAGTAAGCCCCTGGGCTTTCAGCATCAATGCAGCTACTGCGGGGTTAACTACGCTGTCCATCTCAACATCAGTAGCGCTCTGCGCTCGGTCTATTTTTAAGCGGGAAATTACTTCCCCGACTTCTCCGCTCGGCGGCTTAGCAAAATACTGGTAGCACTTGCCGTTATGCTTACGTGTGGCGCGGTTAAGTTTTACCAAGTGACATACGCCACGCTGCACGGCGTGAACGTCAAACTGTGGCATCGATGCCGCCAACTGCTTGTTGGTCAGGCCAGGGTTGTTTGCGATGAATAGCTGAATGTTTTTCAAAAGGCTCATGAGTTAGCTCCTCTGAAACCAGCGGGGATCTTGCTGTAGTCTGTGTTCTGGAAACTGGATTTGAAAATGCCATCTTCACGAGCCCATTCGCCGTTTATGCGTGGAGGCTTGCCAGCGTTTGACCAGTTCCCTGCAGATTTCAGGTAGCCGGGAAATTTGTTCGGCTGGAAAAGGGTTTGTGGGCGCAGATACGCGGCCATTTTCAGATCGTCGGCCCACTTGGCGTTTGAATAGTCCACCACCAGTTTCAGCTCTTCAACGGTGTAACCCTCGCCGATACGGGCCCTGATGTTTTGCAACGATGTGGTCGATACCTGATAGCGTGAGTTTGTCACCTGGTTGAGATGAGTTAAGACCTGTTTGGCCTGGTCAGTGATAACCACATCACGGTCGGGTTGCGCAGCAACCGGACAAGAAGGGTTTTTAATATCTGTAGTATTCTCTGTTGTATTCTCTGTAAGAACATCAGGCCGTTTTGACCTGATGACATCGGTTCGTTTTGACCCGATGGAGCGTTCCACTTTGACCTCTTCCATTAGTTCATTTTGACCTGATGGACGAGTGCATTTTGAACTCTTCGATTTGGTCACTTTGACCTCATCTAAAAGCTCGCTTTCATAGTTAATCGTGTAGTAGTTCGTCATGTCGCGCTGAGACTTGTTCAGTTGCTCAATTTTGAGCACTCCGAGGGTCTTCAGGCGGGTGAAGGTGCGCTTCAGGGTAGACTCGGACCAGAACGGGAACTGCTCCAGCCACTGCTCGTTCGTGTTGTAAATCCAGCGCACACCGTCACGTTCCAGACCGGAATTTGTCTCTTTCAGCCAGTAATTCACCTGCTGCAACGCAATGGCCTCGTTCAGGCCAATGCTGTATGCAAGGTCAGGGTTAATTACTATCGGCCGGGATGGCATTAACAGGCTCATGGCAGTCCTTTAACTCTGTAAATTTGCGCTGGAATTGCTCAAGAGGGCTGAAGCACTCATGATCGTACCCTTCGCGAAGGTATATAACGCGTCGGCTTTCTGGCTCCCATCGAATGACCCGCACCGGGATACCTCTGTGGTCTTTGAACCTCCGGTCAACTTCAGCCATTCCTCGCGCCCCTTCTCGTTCATCAGAGCAAATGCACCTACCATCTCTGCACATGCCTGGTAGTTGTTGGCACCATCAGCGCTGTGTACTATTTCCACATAGCCGAACGGGGAGTTTTTCCCCACCAGCGGCAGGCATCTGAATTGCTTAGCTGGTCTGAATCGGTTTAAACTGTTCATGCGTTAGTTTCTCCACTTAAAGAACCGGCGCGCCAGACGCCTCGAGCTGCACACTCGGGGCGTCACCTTTTCTGCCGGTTGAAACGAAAACATCGACTGCCTGATCTGAAATTCCCGCCCCATACAGAGCCATAAAACCCAGGAAGCCGTGAATCTGGTGACGCAACTTCTTGTTGAATAAATCGGAAAGTGTCTGCCGTTCTTTCATATCGATTACACCGTCAGCAATAGCTGCAACTTTTGCTGACGCCAGTTCGCCAGCTGCGACCGTCGCTTTCATATCGATTTCATACAAATCGACATTGTCGATGCTCTCGGGAACTGGAATGTCAACCAGCATTTTTCCGCAGCGCTTAGCGAAATACTCAGCCAGATAAGACGTGCCGGAAATGGACTGCATCTGTTCAAGTTCGACTACCGTAAAAAAACGACTGCCGCATTTTTGGTATAGATGGTTGTGAAATTGATCGATGGTCATGCCAAGATCAGCTGCCAGGCCTACACGACCGTGTTTGTGTGCCTTGCACATAAGGCGAATCGCTGTGTTTATGCTGTCTACCATTTTGTTTTTCCTTTGGTAGTTATTTAGTTAGCTACTTTCGAACTAAGATTTCGCTTGCTGAGAACGTCGTCAGGAGTTTGATAGCGGCTCGGATATAAAATATGTAATTCATTGATTTCGCCATGGAAGAACTTGGCAAGACGTTCGGCTAGCTCTACAGACGGTACTTGCTCGCATCTTTCAATGCGGCTCAGCGTAGCTGGATCGACTTGCACGCCAGTTGCAACATGCAACAAAGTCATACCATGCGATTTACGCAATTTTCTTAACGGTGATTGCATAATGCCTCCTTAATTTGCGTAATACGCATATTATTTCATTCTGGCGGATTGCGCAAGTTGCTTTGCATGAGGCGCAAAAACAACATGTAATAGGCGCATGAATATAGGATCTCGCATACGACATCTTCGCCTGACGAAGAACATGAAAATCGCAGAACTCGCTGAAGCTGTGGGGGTTGATGCTGCCAATATTTCTCGGCTTGAAACCGGAAAGCAAAAGCAGTTTTCAGAACAAACACTTAACAGACTTGCTCAAGCTTTAGGCGTTAAAGTTACCGACCTATTTACGTCATTGGAAAATGAGTCTACTGTATGTATAAACAGTAAAAATGATTCATCAGCCCGAAAGGACATTGATGTGTATAGAGTCGAGGTACTTGATGTGAGTGCAAGCGCCGGGTCAGGACATATTCAGGGTAGTGACGTTATCGATGTTATTCATGCCATCGAATACAGTAACGACCAGGCGGTGATTATGTTTGGAGGCAGGACGTCAACTGGCGTTAAAGTTATCAACGTTCGCGGTGATAGCATGGCCTCAACTATCGAGCCTGGTGATTTAATCTTTGTTGATGTAAACATTAATGAATTTGATGGTGATGGCATTTATGTATTTGGCTTTGACGGTAAGGTTTACGTAAAACGCCTACAAATGATCCCCGATCAGCTTCTTGTCATTTCTGACAATCCCAAATATCGAGAATGGAACATCACCAAAGAAAATGAGCATCGCTTTCACATCTTTGGCAAGGTTTTGATAAGCCAATCTCAAGCGTATAAACGTCACGGTTAGACCGTCTTTGGTAAAACAGGCCTCCAATGGAGGTCTTTTTTTTTGCCCCGTAATTGCGTATTGCGCATTTTTAATGCTTGCGTTATTCGCAATTTATTATTATCTTTACTCCACGGCATATGGCACATGTGCCGGAGCGGTCCGGGGATTCCTTTGAAGACAATATCCAGATCTAGCGGGTAGCCGGAATGTGCAAGCCTAGCAGTAGCACGAGCATTGGATTCACCATCCAGGCGGTACGGTGCGACACCTCGGAAGAGACGAGGATGCAACAGCAAAGCGCATTACACCGGAACCCGATAGAACCTTATAGTCCTGAGTCGTGGCTACGTATTTTGTCAGTCAAACAGTCAGGCGGGCATATCGTCGGCAGGTTGGTCAAAGGTAGTGCGCTCTGCGTTGTGGCATTAGCTCAGATGGATAGAGCATCGGCCTTCTAAGCCGTGGGTCGCAGGTTTGAATCCTGCATGCTGCGCCAGTATCACGTAGCCAGCGTGGTAAACCCGTAGTAACTGCAACAAATGCTGTGTGTAGTCTTGGCGGTCGGCAGTTCTGAATGTCCTTATGTCGACCGCCCCTTTTACACAACTGAAAGCGCGTTCTGGACCTTTAACCTAAGTGTCAGTTCGTTAAATGCAAATTCGAGCGGAACGCGCTCTCAGTTGTGGAGAAGCTAACAGGCGATGGTAGTCGCCCGTTTCATTAAGTGCCCTGCCCGGGTGCTTACTAAAACGAAACCCCTTTATTTTTAGTCGCCACCAGGCGAGGGATTCGTGCAACCAAAAATCAGCGCTGTGCAGAGCGCTTATATAACGGAGAAACTAACCATGACGACCACACAGAACGTCACCGAGTTACAACCACGCTTAACCAGAGAGCAGCTGATCGACGCAGCTCGTAAAGCCGCCCCTCTCCTTCCACCTGCTTATCGCGGGATCATGAATGAACTGGCTAACCGACTGGATTACACCAGCGTGGCGCTTTGTGAGTCCATGAGTCAGCGTAAGGCACTGGCTGCTGAAAATGCCACTCTTCGAGAAGATGTTACCTGCTGGGCTAAAGAATGTGACCGTATCGTTGAGCGCCACACAAAAACCCCCAGCAATATGCACCTGCTTGAAGCCCAGCGCGAGCTTCGCGAACTCACGCCTGTCACCCTGACAGTACTAAACGAAGGGGTTGCGTGATGGCTAACTCATTCAAATTGATGTCTCGTGACGGAACCATCAAGCGTACCGACACCGGCATGTTCATCAGTCTCGACGATATTCACGTTCGCGAGGGCTTCAATAAACGTCACGATGACGACGAACGTACCCGCCTGGCTGATGATGACCTGTTCAAATATCTGATGAATGGTGGCTCAGTACCTCCGCTGGAAGTTATCGCCCGTGATGAAGGTGGGGTGTGGGTTGTCGAAGGTCACCGCCGTCGTCGTTGCTATGCTCGCTGCGCTGAAGAAGGAAAACCTGTAGACCGCATCCACATCATGCCTTTCAACGGTAACGATGTTCAGCGCCTGGCTCGCATCATGACCAGCAATAACCAGCTTCCATTATCCGATATGGAACAGGCCGCGGTTATCCAGGAACTGCATAACGCGTTTAACCAGACCACCAGCGAGATTGCAAAACTGGTCAATAAGTCTGTGGCCACGGTAGAGAAGTTACTCACGCTAAGCACCGCCAACTATGACGTTCAGCAGGAAGTGAAATCAGGCTCTGTATCAGTCGATGTTGCTGTTGATCGCGTCCGTGAATATGGCGAACAGGCTGGCGAGGTTCTACAGCACGATAAAGCAGTAGCTGCTGCCCAGGGTAAAACGAAGGTTACACGCAGCTCTATCGCGCCAGAACTTAGCATCAAAACTGCACGTCGTTTCGTCGAGCTTATGGCTCAGGCATCTATCAGCGATGAAGGTGTGTTCACTATCGAAGGCGCAGCGCTTGCTGAAGCACTTTCCATTATCGACGAACACAAGGCCATTGCTGAGGCTAGAGAAACTTACCGCCTGTCTCAGCCAATACCAGCCACTGAAGTACGTGGAAAAACCCTTTACGTAACTCTCGACGGAGTTGATATAGGCTCTGCACCGATCTACCGGGGCAAGAACGTCAATCTCAACGGCATCGTTGCCAGCCAGTCAAAAGCAGTTGCCTACTTCGTTAAGCAATACAAACTGCAGCAGCAGGAGAATCATCATGACAACAACTAATAAACCAATGACCGGTGAGCAGTTGGACGAACTGATGACTGTTGCCGTCAATATGCAGCGTGATAGCGAAAAAGTAGGTGAACGCCCTGCTGCCATGTTCGCTTATGCAGTTCAGGTTGCAGTGCTTGAACTACGAAAAGTTCGTGATGATGCTGCGGCGCTGGCATCGCTCGAAGCGGAGGCCGCGGAGGAATGGACAAACGAGCAGTGCTTGGAATTTCTGTCTATCGCTTTCAGGCATGCGGAAATTAAAGGCGACCTTGAGTTTGATGATATCCGACAGGGTGTGAAGGTGGTCAATGGTAGCCGCGCCGCCATGCTCCAGGGTGCCGAGCCTGTAACGACGGCTTGCAAGTTGCCGATGCAGCCGCTTGCTATCGACGTCCATGGCACTCTGCGCTTTAAAGAAAACCCTATCGTCAGGAAGTTGCTGGATTACGCCACAGAGCATGGCTACGGGCTAAACGAGATAGCGCTGGACGAATTTGAAGCTGAATACCAGATGCAACTGGCCCAACTCATAGGCTACAGCCTGTCTGGGTACGGAACGCTGTCTTATGTGACAGATGAATCATACGAGCGTGCCGCCGCAGCAGCACCGCAGCAGGAGGCGGAATGAGCTACGTCTTTCTGATTATGGTTCTTAGCAGCCAGAGCATGAACATGCAGATCGAGCCGATGAAGAATATGGCTCAGTGCCAGGCAGCTATAAAAGCGCTAGCTATTGCGGAGCGAGAGCGCTCATGGAATGAGACATCACCGCGCATTAACAATATAAAGTGCGTGGAGGTGAAGTGATGCCTCCTGTCAAAGTGGTAGTTATCACGGCGGTGATGTTCGCTATCTGCCAGCTCATATCCATAACCGGGCATGGCTTATGGTAAGCAAACTCAAACAGCGGCGCTTGCGCCGCCTTAAAGCCGATGTCGCCTGGTGGCGCGAAGAAGCTTCGGACCTGCATGCGCGCGTCATGGAGCAGGCCGACGAGATAGCAGAACTACGCCGTCTGGTTATCCGCGTGCCGATGCCGGTGATGGTGCCGAAAGAGATGGTCCACCAGCTCTATCATACTGACACAAAAATATGTCGTACCTGCAATGATGGCCTCCGTGGTGGATGCTCATCTTGCTCGTTTTACAAACCTTAACCGGGTGCAGCCGGTTTAGTGGAGGAACATATGTCCCGCATGATTTCTTTAATCGACTGGGCACGGGAAGAGTTTGGGGATCAAGCCCCGAGCGAACGCTTATTGAAAAAGTACGCTAAGGGTCGAATGATGGTCCCCCCAGCCGTAAAGGTAGGACGCTGCTGGATGGTAGACCGTGAGGCGCGTTATGTTGGCGTAATCGCCGAACCAGTTGTCCCTGCGAATTCTAACCCCAGATTAAAACGGATCATTGCTGATGGCTGCTAGACCGAGAGCGCATAAAATTTCCATTCCGAATCTGTACTGCAAATTAGATAAGCGTACAGGCAAGGTTTATTGGCAATACAAACACCCTGTATCAGGAAGGTTCCATAGCCTGGGAACCGATGAAGCCGAAGCTAAGCAAGTAGCGACTGAGGCAAATACCATTATTGCTGAACAGCGGACCCGCCAGATCCTCAGCGTTAATGATCGTCTCGCGCGTATGAAGGGGAAAAGAGCAGACATTACTGTTTCCGAGTGGCTTGATAAATACATCGTCATTCAGGAAGAACGCGTTAAACACAATGAACTCAGGCCAAATTCATTAAAACAAAAAGCCAAGCCAGTGCGCTTATTTCGAGAACACTGCGGGATGCAACATTTGAAAGATATTTCCACGTTAGATATTGCTGAGATAACCGATGCGGTTAAGGCAGAAGGTCATAACCGCATGGCTCAGGTTGTACGCCTGGTGTTAATTGACGTATTTAAAGAAGCACAACATCACGGTCATGTACCACCAGGCTATAACCCTGCGCAGGCGACGAAGCAACCCAGGAATAGAGTTACTCGTCAGCGCCTATCTTTGGAAGAATGGAAAACCATTTATGACGCCGCAGAGAAACAAGAACCTTATCTACAGAGCGGAATGCTTCTCGCATTAATTACCGGCCAGCGTTTGGGTGATATCTGCAACATGCAATTTAAAGACATATGGGACAACATGTTACATGTTGAACAAGAGAAAACAGGTTCCCGTTTAGCGATCCCATTAGATTTAAGATGCGATGCTTTAGGCTTAACTCTTCGTGAGGTTATATCCAAATGTCGTGATGCAGTAGTGAGCAAATACCTCGTTCACTTCCGCCACTCAACCTCGCAAGCTATGCGTGGGGATAAGGTTTCTACCAGTTCGCTAACCTCCACATTTAAAAAAGCGCGAGATAAGAGTGGACTTACTTGGGAGAAAGGCACTGCCCCAACCTTCCACGAGCAGCGATCATTATCGGAGCGACTTTATAGGGAACAAGGTGTAGACACTCAGAAACTGCTCGGGCATAAGTCGAGGAAAATGACAGATAGATATAACGATGACCGGGGAAAAGATTGGGTGATTGTCAGCACAAAAACGGGGTGAAATCCGGGGGGTTTTGGGGAAACTTTTTGGGGAGAGTTTTGGGGAAGAAATTTGGAAGGGTCAAAAAAACGGGAGCCCTTCGGCTCCCGTTCTTGTATAACCCAGTGACTGGATTACATGTTTTCGATGATCGCGTCACCAAACTCTGAACATTTCAGCAGTTTAGCGCCTTCCATCAGACGTTCGAAGTCATAGGTCACGGTCTTGTTGTTGATCGCGCCTTCCATACCTTTAACGATAAGGTCAGCGGCTTCGAACCACTCCATATGACGGAGCATCATCTCTGCCGACAGGATGATTGAACCTGGGTTCACCTTATCCTGGCCTGCATACTTCGGTGCAGTACCGTGGGTCGCTTCGAACAGGGCGCACTCGTCACCAATGTTCGCGCCCGGGGCGATACCGATGCCGCCAACCTGCGCCGCCAGGGCGTCGGAGATGTAGTCACCGTTCAGGTTCATACAGGCGATAACGTCGTATTCCGCTGGACGCAGCAGGATTTGCTGCAGGAACGCATCGGCGATCACATCTTTAATGATGATCTCTTTGCCGGTGTTCGGGTTCTTAATCTTCTGCCATGGGCCGCCGTCAATCAGTTCACCGCCGAACTCGTCGGTCGCCAACTGGTAACCCCAGTCTTTGAACGCGCCTTCGGTGAACTTCATGATGTTACCTTTGTGAACCAGGGTCACAGAGTCACGGTCGTTAGTGATCGCATATTCGATCGCCGCACGTACCAGACGCTTAGTCCCCTCTTCGGAGCACGGCTTGATGCCGATACCGCAATGTTCCGGGAAGCGAATTTTCTTCACGCCCATCTCATCGCGCAGGAATTTAATCACTTTTTCGGCGTCAGCGGAGTCCGCTTTCCACTCGATACCCGCATAGATATCTTCAGAGTTTTCACGGAAGATAACCATATCGGTCAGCTCCGGGTGTTTAACCGGGCTTGGGGTGCCCTGGTAATAACGTACCGGACGCAGGCAAACATACAGATCCAGCTCCTGACGCAGCGCAACGTTCAGAGAACGGATGCCGCCGCCGACTGGGGTAGTCAGTGGGCCTTTGATGGCAACACGGTAGTCGCGGATTAGATCGAGGGTTTCAGCTGGCAGCCAGACGTCCTGGCCGTAAACGTGGGTAGATTTTTCACCGGTGTAAATTTCCATCCAGGAAATTTTACGCTCGCCTTTGTAGGCTTTCTCAACAGCGGCATCCACCACTTTCAGCATTGCCGGGGTGACGTCTACACCGATACCATCGCCTTCGATGAACGGGATAATCGGGTTATGAGGGACGTTCAGCTTACCGTCTTGCAGGGTGATCTTTTTACCTTCCGCCGGAACAACTACTTTGCTTTCCATTAACCTCTCCTTCGAGCGCTTCTGGTTGTTACTGATCTTATGTTAATAATTTGTAATGAGCCTCCCGATAGTACCTGAATGTCTGGCGCCATGAAAGGTCTTCGTTATTAGGCTATAATGCGGCAATTGATAAAGCCTGAAAATACCATGAAGAAAACTTCTTTTAGAAATCACCGGGTTGAGCGATTCAGCTCACGACAAGCCACCAGAAAACCGAAAACAAACCAGCCCAAACGGGTGATTTTGTTCAATAAACCCTACGATGTTTTGCCGCAGTTTACCGATGAAGCTGGCCGCAGCACGTTGAAAGACTTTATCCCGGTTGCAGGCGTCTACGCCGCAGGCCGTCTGGATCGCGACAGTGAAGGTCTGCTGGTGTTAACGAATGACGGCGCATTGCAGGCGCGGCTGACGCAGCCCGGTAAGCGCACCGGAAAGATCTATTATGTACAGGTGGAAGGTGAACCTACCGAAGAGGCGCTTGCCGCTCTGCGTACTGGGGTGACCCTTAACGATGGCCCTACCCTGCCCGCCGGTATTGAGCGGGTGAGTGAACCGGAGTGGCTGTGGCCGCGCACGCCGCCCGTACGCGAGCGCAAATCGATCCCCACATCCTGGCTCAAAATTACCCTTTATGAGGGGCGCAATCGCCAAGTTCGTCGCATGACCGCGCATGTCGGCTTCCCGACGTTACGCTTAATCCGCTACGCCATGGGCGATTACTCACTGGATAATCTCGCCAATGGTGAATGGCGCGACGGGACAGAAAAAGGAGAAGAGAATGTTTAAACCGCACGTTACCGTGGCCACAGTGGTTCACGCCCAGGGCAAATTTCTGGTGGTGGAAGAGACTATCAACGGCAAAGCGCTGTGGAACCAACCCGCCGGTCATCTTGAAGCCGATGAGACCCTGGTACAGGCCGCCCGCCGGGAATTGTGGGAAGAGACCGGTATTCACGCTGAACCGCAGCAGTTTATTCGTCTTCATCACTGGATTGCGCCGGATAAGACCCCGTTCCTGCGTTTTCTGTTTGTTATCGAGCTTAACGAAATGTGCGCCACCGAGCCGCACGACGATGATATCGACCGCTGCCTGTGGGTGACGGCCGACGAGATTCTGAGCGCCACCAACCTGCGTTCACCGCTGGTTGCCGAGAGCATCCGCTGCTATCTCTCTGGTCATCGTCTGCCGTTAGAGACCATCGGCGAATTTAACTGGCCGTTTACAGAGGGTGCCATTGCCGGGGGCGCGTGATAGAATACGCCGCCTTGAAGTTCAATGTCGTGAGTATTCCAATGTCAGAAAGCCCAAAAAAAGTGATCGTCGGCATGTCCGGCGGTGTCGACTCCTCCGTTTCCGCCTGGCTGTTGCTGCAACAGGGCTATAAGGTGGAAGGCCTGTTCATGAAGAACTGGGAGGAAGACGACGGCGAGGAATACTGTACCGCGGCGGCCGATCTGGCCGATGCTCAGGCCGTGTGCGATAAGCTCGGCATTGAACTGCATACCGTCAATTTTGCTGCAGAGTACTGGGACAATGTCTTCGAACATTTCCTGGAAGAGTATAAAGCCGGCCGTACCCCTAACCCGGACATTCTCTGTAACAAAGAGATCAAATTTAAAGCCTTCCTTGAGTTCGCCGCTGAAGACCTGGGCGCCGATTACATTGCCACCGGCCACTATGTGCGTCGTGCCGATGTTAACGGCAAAAGCCAGCTGCTGCGAGGCCTCGATGGCAATAAAGATCAGAGCTATTTCCTCTATACCCTCGGTCATGAGCAGATTGCCCAGAGCCTGTTCCCGGTGGGCGAGCTGGAAAAACCCGAAGTGCGTAAGATTGCCGAAGAGCTCGATCTGATCACCGCCAAGAAAAAAGACTCAACCGGTATCTGTTTTATCGGCGAGCGTAAATTCCGCGAATTCCTTGGCCGCTACTTGCCAGCCCAGCCGGGCAAAATCGTCACCGTTGATGGTGAAGAAATTGGTCAGCATCAGGGGCTGATGTACCACACCCTCGGCCAGCGCAAAGGGCTGGGGATTGGTGGTACCAAAGAAGGCAGCGAAGATCCGTGGTACGTGGTCGATAAAGATGTTGAGAACAATATTCTGATTGTGGCGCAGGGGCACGATCATCCGCGTCTGATGTCGGTGGGGCTGATTGCCCAACAGCTGCACTGGGTCGATCGCGAGCCGGTAAAAGGCACGCTGCGTTGCACGGTGAAAACCCGCTATCGCCAGACCGATATTCCTTGCACCCTCACCGCGATTGACGACGAACGCATTGAGGTGCGCTTCGACGAGCCCGTCTCCGCCGTTACCCCAGGGCAGTCCGCGGTCTTCTACAGCGGCGAAATCTGTCTGGGCGGTGGTATCATCGAACAGCGTCTGCCGCTGATAACCGACTAATGCGTTAGCACACAGAAAGGAGTAAGTGTGGCGAAGAACTATTATGACATCACCCTGGCGCTGGCGGGAATTTGCCAGTCTGCCCGTCTGGTGCAACAGTTGGCGCATCAGGGTCATTGCGACGCTGATGCCCTGCACGTGTCGCTGAACAGCATCGTTGATCTTAACCCCAGTTCAACGCTTGGTGTCTTCGGCGGCAGTGAAGCGAATCTTCGCCTCGGCCTTGAAACCCTGTTAGGGGTCCTGAACGCTAACAATCGTCAGGGGCTGAATGCCGAACTGACCCGCTATACCTTAAGCATGATGGTGCTGGAGCGTAAGCTCAACGCCGCCAAAGGCGCGATGGACACCCTCGGCAACCGCATTGCCGGGCTGCAGCGTCAGCTCGATCATTTCGATCTGCAATCCGAAACCTTACTGAGCGCCATGGCGGGTATCTACGTGGATGTGATTAGCCCACTGGGGCCACGCATTCAGGTAACGGGGTCCCCGGCAGTGCTACAAAGTCCACAGGTGCAGGCCAAAGTTCGCGCCTCGCTGCTGGCGGGCATTCGCGCCGCCGTGCTGTGGCACCAGGTCGGCGGTGGCCGCCTGCAGTTAATGTTTTCTCGTCATCGCCTGAGCACTCAGGCAAAACAGATTCTTGCTCATTGTTAACCTCCCGGAGTTACGAATTATGGAATTATCCTCACTGACCGCCGTTTCCCCTGTCGATGGACGCTACGGCGATAAAGTCAGCGCGCTGCGCGACATTTTCAGCGAATATGGTCTGCTGAAGTTCCGCGTACAGGTTGAAGTTCGCTGGCTGCAAAAGCTGGCCGCACAGGCAGCCATCAAGGAAGTTCCTGCTTTTGACGCCCAGGCAAACGATTACCTCGATCAAATCGTTGCTCAATTCAATGAAGAAGATGCCGCACGCATCAAAACCATTGAACGCACGACTAACCACGATGTGAAAGCGGTTGAATATTTCCTGAAAGAGAAAGTGGCCAGCATTCCGGCCCTCAATGCTGTCTCCGAATTCATTCACTTCGCCTGTACGTCTGAAGATATCAATAACCTTTCTCATGCCTTGATGCTCTCAACTGCGCGTCAGGACGTGGTGCTGCCGTACTGGCGTAAAATTATTGACGCGGTGAAAGCGCTGTCGGTCGAGTATCGCGATATCCCGCTGCTTTCCCGTACCCACGGTCAGCCAGCTACCCCATCCACCATGGGTAAAGAGATGGCGAACGTGGCCTACCGTATGGAGCGCCAGTTCCGTCAGCTGGAACAGGTTGAAATTCTCGGTAAAATCAACGGCGCTGTCGGTAACTACAATGCCCACATCGCTGCCTACCCGGAAGTGGACTGGCACCAGTTCAGCGAAGAGTTCGTGACCTCACTGGGCATTCAGTGGAACCCGTACACCACCCAGATCGAGCCGCACGACTATATTGCTGAGCTGTTTGACTGCATCGCGCGTTTCAACACCATCCTGATCGACTTTGATCGTGACGTCTGGGGTTACATTGCGCTGAACCACTTCAAGCAGAAAACCATCGCCGGCGAAATCGGCTCCTCCACCATGCCGCACAAAGTGAATCCGATTGACTTCGAAAACTCCGAAGGCAACCTCGGCCTGGCGAATGCCGTGCTGCAACACATGGCGAGCAAACTGCCGGTTTCCCGCTGGCAGCGCGACCTGACGGACTCCACCGTCCTGCGTAACCTGGGCGTGGGTATTGGCTATGCGCTGATTGCTTATCAGTCCACCCTGAAGGGCGTGAGCAAGCTAGAAGTGAACCGCGACCGTCTGCTGGACGAACTGGATCACAACTGGGAAGTCCTGGCCGAGCCGATTCAGACCGTGATGCGTCGCTATGGCATCGAAAAACCGTATGAGAAGCTGAAAGAGCTGACCCGCGGTAAGCGCGTTGACGCAGAAGGCATGAAACAGTTTATCGATAGCCTGGACGTGCCGGAAGAAGAGAAGACCCGTCTGAAAGCAATGACCCCGGCGAATTACATCGGCCGCGCCATTACCATGGTTGATGAACTGAAGTAATCGCATTCCCCCTCTTTCCGTCCGGAAAGAGGGTTCCCTCCCCCGGTTTATTAAATGTTTATCCCTCTCCCAACATAATCAGCGTTAAACTATTCAGAGCATTTATTTTAGGGAGAAGCGATGATGCGCGTATTGGTTGTCGAGGATAATGCATTATTACGTCATCACCTGAAGGTTCAACTTCAGGAAATGGGTCATCAGGTGGATGATGCCGAAGATGCCAAAGAGGCTGACTACTATCTGAATGAACACTTGCCGGATATTGCCATCGTCGATCTCGGCCTGCCGGATGAAGACGGTCTGTCGCTCATTCGTCGCTGGCGCAGCCACGATGTCTCACTGCCCGTGCTGGTGTTAACCGCCCGCGAAGGGTGGCAGGATAAGGTCGAGGTGCTTAGCGCCGGGGCCGACGACTATGTGACCAAGCCCTTCCATATTGAAGAAGTCGCTGCCCGCATGCAGGCCCTGATGCGCCGTAACAGCGGCCACGCCTCTCAGGTGATCTCGCTACCGCCTTTCCAGGTCGATCTCTCTCGCCGTGAGCTCTCCATCAATGACGAGGTGATCAAACTGACCGCTTTCGAATACACCATTATGGAAACCCTGATCCGCAACAGCGGCAAAGTGGTTAGCAAAGATTCCCTGATGTTGCAGCTCTATCCTGATGCTGAGTTGCGTGAAAGCCACACCATTGATGTGCTGATGGGGCGTCTGCGGAAAAAGATCCAGGCACAGTATCCGGAAGATGTCATTACGACGGTCCGCGGTCAGGGCTACCTTTTCGAATTACGCTAAATGAAAAAAATTCTGCGTCACTTCCTGCCGCTTTCGCTGCGGGTTCGCTTCCTGCTGGCGACGGCCGCCGTGGTGCTGGTGCTCTCTTTGGCCTACGGTCTGGTGGCGTTGGTGGGTTACAGCGTTAGCTTTGACAAGACCACCTTTCGCCTACTGCGCGGCGAAAGTAACCTGTTTTATACCCTTGCCCGCTGGGAAAATAATAAAATCAGCATCGACATGCCGGAACATCTGGATCGACAGAGTCCGACCATCGCCCTGATATACGGTGAAAAGGGCCAGCTTCTCTGGGCCCAGCGAGATGTACCCTGGCTGGTGAACCGTATCCAGCCAGAGTGGCTGAGAACCAACGGATTTCACGAGCTGGAGGCAGATCTTAACGCCTCCAGCAGCCTGGTGGGTAATGACCGCTCTATGCAGCAGCAACTGAGCGAGATCCGCGAAGATGACGACGACACTGAGATGACCCACTCGGTCGCCATTAATCTCTACCCGGCGACCCTCGAAATGCCCCAGCTCACCATTGTGGTGATCGACACCATTCCCGTTGAGCTAAAACGCTCTTATATGGTGTGGAACTGGTTCGTCTATGTGCTGGTAGCGAACCTGCTGCTGGTGATCCCCCTGCTGTGGGTCGCCGCCTGGTGGAGCCTGCGCCCTATCGAGTCGCTGGCGAAAGAGGTGCGTGAGCTGGAAGAGCATCACCGGGAGAAACTTAACCCGGTCACCACCCGTGAACTGACCAGCCTGGTGCGTAACCTGAACCGCCTGCTGAAGAGTGAGCGTGAACGCTATGACAAATACCGCACAACACTGACCGACCTGACCCACAGTCTGAAGACGCCGCTGGCGGTATTACAAAGTACCTTACGATCCCTGCGCAGCGCGAAGCTGAGCGTGGACGACGCCGAGCCGGTGATGCTGGAACAGATCAGCCGTATCTCCCAGCAGATTGGCTACTACCTGCACCGGGCAAGTATGCGTTCTGGCAGTGCGTTGCTCAGCCGCGAACTTCACCCGGTGGCGCCGCTGCTGGACAACCTCACCTCGGCGTTGAACAAGGTCTATCAACGTAAAGGGGTCAGCATCAGCCTCGATATTTCGCCGGAGATAAGCTTCATTGGCGAGAAAAACGACTTTATGGAGGTGATGGGTAATCTGCTTGATAACGCCTGCAAATATTGCCTCGAGTTTGTCGAAATCTCGGCCCGACAGGACGACGATCAACTTCATATTATTGTTGAGGACGATGGCCCCGGTATTCCCCAGGGTAAACGCGATCAGGTCTTCGACCGCGGACAGCGGGCTGATACCCTGCGTCCAGGCCAGGGCGTGGGGCTTTCGGTCGCGCGGGATATTGTTGAGCAGTATGACGGCCGTATCGAAACGGGCGACAGCCTGCTCGGCGGTGCCCGCATGGTGGCAATCTTTGGCCGCCAACAGCCTGGTGACCATGAGAGTTAAGCCCTCCGGGTGAAAAAAGCGAGATTCTCACGCGCAGGTGTCTGAGCTTCCGTTATAATCCGTCTCAGTAAGAGCCTGCGGAATAAAATATTATGGATTATCACTTAACACTTAACTGGCCTGAGTTTATTGAACGTTACTGGCAAAAACGCCCGGTCGTTCTGAAACGCGGCATTGCAAATTTCGTCGATCCTATCTCCCCTGACGAACTCGCTGGCTTAGCGATGGAGAATGAGGTCGATAGCCGCCTGGTCAGTCATGAGGATGGGAAATGGCAGGTTAGCCATGGTCCGTTCGAGAGCTACGATCACCTCGGCGAGACCAACTGGTCGCTGTTAGTTCAGGCCGTCAACCACTGGCATGAACCTACCGCAGCGCTGATGCGCCCGTTCCGCGCGCTGCCTGACTGGCGGATGGACGATCTGATGATCTCCTTCTCCGTGCCTGGCGGCGGCGTAGGCCCGCATCTCGATCAGTATGACGTCTTTATCATTCAGGGCACCGGCCGTCGCCGCTGGCGCGTGGGTGACAAAGTGCCCATGAAGCAGCACTGCCCGCATCCGGATTTGCTGCAGGTCGATCCCTTCGAAGGTATTATTGATGAAGAGCTGGAGCCGGGCGACATACTCTATATTCCGCCAGGATTCCCGCATGAAGGCTACTCGCTGGAAAATTCGATGAACTATTCCGTCGGATTCCGCGCGCCAAGCGGCCGGGAGATGATCAGCAGCTTTGCGGACTACGTCCTGCAGCGCGAGCTGGGAAGCCATCGCTTTGCCGATCCGGACGTCCCTGCCCGTGAACATCCCGCTGATATCCTGCCGCAGGAGCTCGATAAACTGCGTGGGATGATGTTGGACCTGATTAATCAACCAGAACATTTTAACCAGTGGTTTGGTGAGTTTGTCAGCCAGTCTCGTCACGAGCTGGACGTTTCGCCGCCGGAGCCTCCTTACCAGCCAGACGAAATCTACGATGCGCTGCAGCAGGGCGACAAACTGGTACGCCTGGGTGGTCTGCGCGTACTGCGTATCGATGGCGAGGTTTATGTTAACGGCGAGAAGCTGGATTCACCTCACCGCCCTGCCGTGGAAGCTATCGCCAGCCATATGGTGCTGGATGCCGCACAGTTTGGCGATGCGCTGGATGACCCCTCCTTCCTGGCGATGCTCGCCGCGCTGGTTAACAGCGGCTACTGGTTCTTTGAGGACTAAGACGCGCCTGTACCGGGTGGCCATAGCGCCACCCGGACTCTTCCTGATTACCCTTTCGCCGTCAGTTCGGCAATGCGCACAATAACCCGCACCGCTTTCTCCATCCCTTCCAGGGTGACGAACTCATGCTTGCCGTGGTAGTTATAGCCCCCGGTGAAGAGATTCGGGCAAGGTAATCCCATAAAGGAGAGCTGTGCCCCGTCGGTTCCGCCACGAATCGGCTTAAGTTGCGGTTCAATATCGCAATCACGCATCGCCTGCTGGGCAATATCCAGAATATGAGGATGTGCGACCACCTTATCCCGCATATTGTAATAACTGTCTTCAATCACCAGTTCGATATAGCAATCCGGGTGCAGCCCCTTGCCAACCTTTTTGGCGATATCCATGATTTTACGTTTACGCGCTTCAAACCCTTCGCGGTCGAAATCGCGAATGATGTAGTGCATATCCGCGCGGTCAACGGTGCCTTTAATGCTGGTAAGGTGATAAAAACCTTCATAGCCTTCCGTCTGCTCCGGGCTCTCCCCGGCAGGCACTTCAGCGTGGATACGCGCCGCCAGCGAGAGTGCGTTAACCATCACCCCTTTTGCGGTGCCTGGGTGCACATTGTTGCCCACGATGCGGATATTGACCGACGCGGCGTTGAAGTTTTCGAACTCCAGCTCCCCTACACCACCGCCATCCACGGTGTAGGCCCATTTTGCGTTAAACGCCTCCACATCAAAATGCTTCGCCCCTTTCCCCACCTCTTCATCGGGGGTAAAGGCGACACGAATATCACCGTGAGGAATGTTTTTACCCTTCAGCACCGCCAGCGCGGTCATGATCTCGGCGACGCCAGCTTTATCGTCTGCTCCCAACAGCGTTTTACCGTCTGTCGTGATCAGGGTCTGGCCGAGCAACTGGTGGAGCACAGGGAACATGACCGGGGATAAAATCTCATCGCCGACGCCCAGGGCGATATCGCCGCCGCGATAGTTCTCCACAATCTGAGGGTTAACGTTTTTGCCGCTATAATCAGGGGAGGTATCAACATGGGATATGAAACCAATGGCCGGGATCTCACCCGGCACGTTCGCCGGTAGCGTGCCCATGACCGTGCCTTTGTCACTTAATGTCACGTTGACCAGGCCTAACTCTTCAAGCTGCGACTTTAGCAGCTGCAGTAATTTCCATTGGCCCTCTGTGCTCGGTACCTGGCGAACACCCGGCTTAGATTGGGTATCCAGCGAAACGTACTGTAAAAAACGCTCTAGTAATTTATCCATGCAGTCACCCTCACTTTTTGTGACAACATTATCAATAAGCCCTAAAACGCAAATATTGCGTCAGGTCACTTTTATCCCGCAAACGAGAATATTTTTCGTTTATCTCATCCCGTTGCTAATAAAGGTAGCTTATCGGGGAGCATCAAGGATTGGCGAATTCAATGGTTTGCCGTAGAATGGCCGCCCTCATTACGAG
This sequence comes from Leclercia sp. UBA1284, assembly GCF_002308415.1. NCBI lineage: Bacteria > Pseudomonadati > Pseudomonadota > Gammaproteobacteria > Enterobacterales > Enterobacteriaceae > Leclercia > Leclercia sp. UBA1284. The sequence continues at coordinate 892,276 of NZ_DBUS01000006.1, read as the reverse complement.
TCACCAAGGTGGTTACACACAAACCCCGCTGCGTTAGATAGATCGCAGCGTCGATATGGGACAGAGTCATAAATTGAATACACAACCAGGTTCACTGTCACCGCTGGTGCTTTTATCGGGCATTAATAAGAGTTTTGATGGTAAAACCGTTATCGCCGATCTTAATTTGACCATTAACAACGGCGAGTTCCTTACGCTTCTCGGCCCCTCTGGCTGCGGTAAGACAACAGTATTGCGCCTGATCGCCGGGCTGGAAAACGTCGACACCGGCCATATTCATCTTGAAAACCAGGATATCACCGACGTCCCTGCCGAGCATCGCCACGTCAATACCGTCTTCCAGAGCTACGCCCTCTTCCCGCATATGACGGTCTTTGAAAATGTGGCCTTTGGCCTGCGCATGCAGAAAACCCCGGCGCAGGAGATTGCCCCGCGTGTGACGGAGGCACTGCGCATGGTACAGCTGGAAGAGTTTGCCCAGCGCAAGCCGCATCAGCTCTCAGGTGGACAACAGCAGCGCGTCGCCATTGCCCGCGCGGTAGTGAACAAACCCCGCCTGTTATTACTCGACGAATCGCTCTCCGCGCTGGATTACAAACTGCGCAAACAGATGCAGAACGAATTGAAAGCGCTACAGCGTAAGCTGGGCATCACCTTTGTTTTCGTGACGCACGATCAGGAAGAGGCGCTGACAATGTCCGACCGTATCGTCGTGATGCGCGAAGGCAAAATCGAGCAAGACGGCACGCCGCGTGAGATCTATGAAGAGCCGAAAAACCTCTTTGTCGCAAGCTTTATCGGTGAGATCAATAACTTTAGCGCCACGGTTATCGAACGCCTGGATGCGCAGCGCGTCCGCGCCAGCGTCGAAGGCCATGAGTGCAACATCACCGTTAACTTTGCGGTAGAAAAAGGGCAAAAGCTGAACGTAATGCTGCGCCCGGAAGATCTGCGCGTTGACGAGATCCATGACAGCAGCGACGTCGAAGGTCTGATTGGTTATATCCGCGAGCGCAACTATAAGGGCATGACCCTGGAGTCGGTGGTTGAACTCGAAAATGGCAAAATGGTGTTGGTCAGTGAGTTCTTCAATGAGGACGATCCGGACTTCGACCACTCCCTTGACCAGAAAATGGCCATTAACTGGGTAGAGAGCTGGGAGGTCGTACTGGCTGATGAAGAACACAAGTAAGTTCCAGAATGTGGTGATTGCCACTATCGTCGGTTGGCTTGTGTTGTTTGTCTTCTTACCCAACCTGATGATCATCGCCACCAGCTTTTTGACCCGCGACGATGCCCACTTCGTCAAGCTGGTCTTTACGCTGGATAACTACGCGCGCCTGCTGGATCCGCTCTATTTCCAGGTGCTGATGCACTCGCTGAACATGGCCGTGATAGCCACCCTCGCCTGTCTGGTGCTGGGCTATCCCTTCGCCTGGTTTCTGGCGCGTCTGCCACAGAAAATTCGCCCGCTGCTGCTGTTTCTGCTGATTGTGCCATTCTGGACCAACTCTCTGATTCGCATCTATGGCCTGAAGATTTTCCTTAGTACCAAAGGGTATCTGAATGAATTTTTGCTGTGGCTGGGGATCATCGAGACCCCGCTTCGCATTATGTACACCCCGGGCGCCGTCATTATCGGCCTGGTTTATATACTGCTGCCCTTTATGGTGATGCCGCTCTACTCCAGCATCGAGAAGCTCGATAAGCCGCTGCTGGAAGCGGCAAGAGACCTCGGCGCCAGTAAGATGCAGACCTTTATCCGTATAATCCTGCCGCTGACGATGCCGGGTATCATCGCCGGTTGCCTGCTGGTGATACTGCCGGCCATGGGGCTGTTCTACGTCTCGGATCTGATGGGTGGCGCGAAAAACCTGCTGATTGGCAACGTCATCAAAAGCCAGTTCCTCAATATTCGCGACTGGCCGTTTGGCTCCGCCACCAGCATCACGCTGACGGTGGTTATGGGGCTGATGCTAATGGTCTACTGGCGCGCATCCCGACTGCTTAACAAAAAAGGTGAGCTGGAATGATGGGTCGACTGCTTCGCGGCGGTTTTATGACCGCCATCTATGCTTATTTGTATATTCCCATCATCATCCTGATTGTGAATTCATTTAACAGTTCACGTTTCGGGATTAACTGGCAGGGTTTTACTACCAAGTGGTATAGCCTGCTGGTCAACAACGACAGTTTGCTCCAGGCTGCGCAGCATTCGTTGACGATGGCAATCGTCTCGGCCACGTTTGCGACCTTGATTGGCTCGCTGACTGCCGTGGCCCTCTACCGTTACCGCTTTCGCGGCAAGCCGTTTGTGAGCGGCATGCTGTTTGTGGTGATGATGTCTCCGGACATTGTCATGGCCATATCGCTGCTGGTGCTGTTTATGCTGCTGGGCGTACAACTCGGCTTCTGGTCGCTGCTCTTTTCGCATATTACCTTCTGCCTGCCTTTCGTGGTGGTGACGGTTTACTCCCGTCTGAAGGGATTTGACGTGCGCATGCTGGAAGCGGCGAAAGATCTGGGTGCCAGTGAGATGGTGATTCTGCGCAAGATCCTCCTGCCGCTGGCGATGCCTGCAGTGGCAGCCGGATGGTTGTTGAGCTTTACCCTGTCGATGGACGACGTCGTGGTTTCTTCGTTCGTCACCGGCCCGAGCTATGAGATCTTGCCGCTGAAAATTTATTCGATGGTTAAAGTGGGCGTCTCGCCGGAGGTGAACGCGCTGGCCACCATTCTGTTGATGTTATCGCTGGTTCTGGTTATTACCAGCCAGCTTATTGCTCGTGATAAAACAAAAGTTCAGGGGACGTTAAAATGATGAAATGGTCACGCCACCTGCTCGCGGCTGGCGCGCTTGCTTTCGGTATGAGCGCTGCGCACGCGGACGACAGTAAAACACTCTACTTCTATAACTGGACCGAGTATGTGCCGCCAGGCCTGCTGGAGCAGTTCACCAAAGAGACCGGTATCAAGGTGATCTATTCGACCTACGAGTCGAACGAAACCATGTATGCCAAGCTCAAAACCTATAAAGACGGCGCCTACGACCTGGTCGTACCCTCTACCTATTTCGTGGATAAAATGCGTAAAGAGGGGATGATCCAGAAGATCGATAAGACGAAGCTGACCAACTTCGCTAACCTCGATCCTGAGGTGCTGAACAAACCCTTCGATCCTAACAACGACTACTCCATTCCCTATATCTGGGGTGCCACCGCGATTGGCGTAAACCGTGACGAGATGGATCCGAAAACGGTGACCAGCTGGGCCGATCTGTGGAAACCCGAGTATAAGGGTAGCCTGCTGTTGACCGACGATGCGCGCGAAGTGTTCCAGATGGCGCTACGTAAACTCGGTTATTCCGGCAACACCACCAATCCGAAAGAGATCGAAGCCGCCTACAACGAGCTGAGAAAGCTGATGCCTAACGTGGCGGCCTTTAACTCCGATAACCCGGCGAACCCGTACATGGAAGGGGAAGTGAACCTGGGCATGGTATGGAACGGTTCGGCGTATGTGGCGCGTCAGGCCGGTACCCCGCTGGAGGTCATCTGGCCAAAAGAGGGGGGCATCTTCTGGATGGACAGCCTCGCGATCCCGGCAAACGCCAGGAACGTAGATGGCGCCATGAAGCTGATTAACTTCCTGCTGCGCCCGGATGTGGCCAAAGAGGTGGCAGAAACCATTGGCTACCCGACCCCGAATCTCGCGGCGCGTAAACTGCTCAGCCCGGACGTGGCGAACGATAAGACACTCTATCCTGATGCCGAAACTATCAGTAAAGGTGAGTGGCAAAACGATGTGGGCGACGCCAGCCGCATCTACGAAGAGTATTATCAGAAGTTGAAAGCAGGTCGCTAATAAATACGGTGAGGGCCTGCGCCCTCACCTCTTTTTACAATCCCTTCAGTAACTTTTCTACGAACGCCGGCACCACTTCACTGGCCAGACCGTACTGTTTCTCTTCAAATTCACTCCCCACCTGGCTCGGTTCAAGATTAAGCTCTACCGTATGCGCTCCCTGCAGTTTCGCCTCATGGACGAACCCGGCTGCGGGATAGACATGCCCGGAGGTGCCAATGGCGATAAACACATCGGCCATCGCCAGCGCACTGTAGATCTCATCCATACCCAGCGGCATTTCGCCGAACCAGACAACGTGCGGGCGCAGCGCCGACGGAAATTGACAGCAGTGGCATTTGTCATCAGGGGTGACGTCACCGGTCCACTCCAGCACCTGGCCGCTCCAGGCGCAGCGTACCTTGAGCAGTTCACCGTGCATATGGATAACATTCTTGTTACCCGCGCGCTCATGGAGATTATCGATGTTCTGCGTCACCAGCAGGAAACGGTCGCCCAGCGCCTCTTCCAGCCTCGCCAGCGCCAGATGCGCCGCGTTAGGGGCAATTTCAGCAGATTGCAGCTGACGGCGACGCGCATTGTAAAACGACTGGACCAGCTGCGGGTTACGGGCAAAGCCTTCCGGCGTTGCGACGTCCTCCACACGGTGCTCTTCCCACAGCCCATCAGCGGCCCGGAAGGTGCGAATGCCTGACTCTGCGGAGATCCCTGCTCCGGTCAGCACCACTACTCTCGGTTTTTCCATTAATTCTGGCATTACCTGATCTCTGAAGAATATTCGCTGGCGTAAGCGTTCACGCAAACGACGTTTATTTCTGCGAAAACGGGTGAGGCGATGTGACCGACGCGACAACATAAAAACCTCTTCTGGCTAGCGGCTGAGGTGCAGGAACGCCGCACCGCGCATTCCCCCGGCATCCCCATGGCGCGCTTTTTCAATGCGCGGCAGGCGGGCAACCGGCAGCAAATGCCGTGGTAAACGTTCTGATAACCGCTCCGTGATCGCGGTAAAGTTTGATAACCCGCCGCCAATGACCAACAGGTCAGGATCGACGACGGTAAGTATATTACTCAGACAGACCGCCAGCAGGTCGAGATAGCGCTCAACATGCGCTTTCGCCTGTTCATCTCCCTGATTCCACAGGGCGATGATTTCGGGTGCCTGCATTTTTTGATGATAGAAGTGTTCATACAGCCATGCAAATCCACGGCCTGACAGGTAATTCTCAATGCAGCCATGCTGGCCGCAACCACAGCGGATAAGCGGGAAATCGCGACCGACGACCTCCAGCGCATCGACAGGAAGCCGGATATGACCAAACTCGCCGGTTATATAACTGCGGCCGGTGATCGGTTTGCCATCAATAATAAGCCCGCCGCCGACGCCAGTGCCGAGAATCAGCCCCATAACCAGTGGATAACGGCGAAACTCATCGTCCCAGGCTTCAGAGAGGGCAAAACAGTTTGCGTCGTTATCCAGACGCACATCGCGCGCCAACAGGCGGGTGAGATCCGCGCGAAGGGGTTTACCGCTGGCCGCAGGCACGTTGGCGGCGTAGAGCGTGCCGTCATCGGTTTCCGGCATGCCGGGAATACCTATCCCCACGCTCCCTGTCACACCAAAGCGCGCATCGGCCTGCCCCACCAGCGCGACGAGAGTAGTTAAGAATTCATCGTAGCTTTCATGCGGCGTGGGAACGCGGGTTTCCCACTGCAGTTTGAGATTCTCATCAAACACGCCGAGCGCAATTTTGGTGCCGCCAATATCAAATCCGTAATACATAGTGCATTCCTCTTTCGATATAGCGGCCTTGCGATCGCTACATCAAGACGTAATTACTGGCCACTTAGCACCCTCGCCGGATCGATTCGGCTTGCGCGACGCGCCGGATACCAGCTTGCCAGCAGACTCAACAAAAGTGCTGTAATCAGCACATAAACGACGTCCAGCCAGTGCAATTCAGACGGCAGGAAGTCAATAAAATAGATATCGCCAGAGAGGAACTGATGGCCGATTAGACGCTCAATTCCATTGATAATTGGGGTGAGTTGCAGAGAAACCACTACGCCAATCACTACACCACAGAGGCTTCCCAGCAGCCCGGCGAGCAAACCATACCAGACGAAAATGGCACGAATAAGACCGTCTTTGGCGCCGAGAGTACGCAGCACCGCAATGTCGCCACTCTTGTCCTTCACCGCCATCACCAGCGTCGAGACAATGTTAAAGCAGGCCACGCCAATCACCAGCACCATCGCCAGATACATAATGGCGCGGATCATCTGAATATCGCGATACATATAGCCATAGGTGCCAATCCAGCTCTTGATATAGACATAGCTATTGGTCACTTCGCCTGCGTCGCGCACCAGCTTGTTAGCGTTAAAGACGTCGTTCACCTTGATGGCAATACCGGTGACGCTGCTACCCATATCCAGATACTGACGGGCATCTTCCAGCGGGACCATGGCAAAGCTGTGATCAAGCTGGCCGCTCAGCTGCAGGATGCCGGTAACGTGCAAGCGCACGCGCTTCGGCTGCTGCAATTTATGATCGGCGCTGGCATTCGGGATCATGATCGAGACCCAGTCGCCCTGCTTCACTTTCAGCGCGTCGGCAACCCCTTTGCCTATAATGATCTGTTGTTCGCCCGCTTTAAAGCCCGTCCATGCGCCGTCTTTCACAAATTGCGGCAATGCGCTCAGTTTCTCTTCCTGACGAGGGTTAACCCCCTTTACCTGAATCGCGCGCAGGTTAACGCCGCTCTCCACCAGGCCGGTAAAGTTAATATAAGGCGCAGCGGCAGCTACACCGGGCACCTTCTCTACTTTATTTAGCGCCTCGTTCCAGTTATTCCAGGGTTGATTAACCGGCTCGATCTCGCCATGCGGCACCACCGCCAGAATACGGTTGTTCAGCTCGCGCTCGAAACCGTTCATGGCGCTCAGGCCGACGATTAATACCGCCACGCCCAGCGCGATACCCACGGTGGAGATCACCGAGATCAGCGATACCATGCCGCTACGGCGGCGGCCACGGCTAAAGCGCAGGCCGATAAGTAACGATAATGGTGAAGCCATTAATCTGCCCCCATCAGGGTCAGTTCCGCATTCAAACGGCCGTCGCGCATCTCAAGCTGGCGCGACATCCGTTTCGCCAGCTGCAGGTCGTGGGTCACGACCAGGAAGGCTGTACCCTGAGAGGCGTTCAGTTCACCTAGCAGCTGGAAGATGCTGTCGGCGTTACGGGCATCCAGGTTACCGGTCGGCTCATCCGCCAGCACCAGACGCGGATTATTGACCAGCGCACGGGCAATGGCCACGCGCTGGCGTTCACCGCCAGAGAGTTCCGATGGACGGTGATTACCACGATGGCCCAGACCAACTGCATTCAGCATCGCGCTGGCGCGCTCATTGATCTCTGCCGGTCTCTTTTTACCGATCAGCAGCGGCATGGCCACGTTTTCCAGCGCGGTAAAATCGGGCAGCAGATGGTGGAACTGATAAATAAAGCCCAGCTCGCGGTTACGCAGATCGGCCTTCGCCGTTGAAGACATGGTACTGAGCGGCGTACCGGAGAAAATCACATCCCCGGAAGTGGGGGTATCCAGTCCGCCGAGCAGGTGCAACAAGGTACTTTTGCCAGAGCCAGAGGTCCCGACAATGGCCATCATCTCCCCCTCTCCTACGCTGAAGCTGACATTGTGCAGGACATCAGTCTGCACGTTGCCTTCCTGATAGCGTTTGCACAGGTTGTCGCATTGCAACAGGATCTTATTCATAACGTAAAGCCTCAGCGGGTTGAGTGGCGGCAGCGCGCCAGGAAGGGTAAAGCGTAGAGAGCAGCGCAATGGCCATCGCGGCCAGCGCGATACCCACGACCTGCAGCGGCTCGATGGCGACCGGCAACGCCGCGCCATCAAGCAGTGAGCCGATAATAGGCATTAAATTGTTCAACTGGCTGGCGAGCAGCGCCCCCAGTACGGCGCCCAACAGCGCACCGACAATCCCGGCGCTGGCCCCCTGAACCATAAAGACCGCCATAATCTGGCGCGGCGTCAGCCCCTGGGTCTGGAGAATCGCCACCTCGCCCTGCTTCTCCATTACCATCAGCCCCAGCGAGGTAATGATATTAAACGCCGCCACGGCGACGATCAGGCTCAGCAGCAGGCCCATCATATTCTTTTCCATGCGCACGGCCTGGAACAGCTCGCCTTTGCGGTCGCGCCAGTCCTGCCATTTGGTCCCTTCTGGCAGGGTCTGCTGGCTGAGCACGTCAACCTTCAATGGCTCATTCAGCCACAGACGCCAGCCGGTGATATTGCCCGCCGGGTAGCGCATCAGGCGTGAGGCATCCTGAATATTCACCAGCATCTGATAGCCATCGACTTCACTGCTGGCGGCAAAGGTGCCAATCACGTTAAAGAGACGCTGGCTCGGCAGGCGCCCCATCGGCGTAAACTGGCTGGCAGAAGGCACCATGATCCGGAGTTGATCGCCACGGTTTACGCCCAGTTGCCCGGCCAGCTGTTCGCCAAGGATCACGTTATATTGGCCGGGCTGCAGGTCGGTCTGCTTCACATTAACCAGATAAGGGGTGAGCGGATCTTTTTGCGCCGGATCGATACCGAGCATCACGCCCACCGCCACGCTGCGGGCGCTTTGGAGCACCACATCACCGGTGGTAAGCGGCGCGACGCGGTTTACGCCCTGCAACTTCACCGCGCTTTCCGGTAGCTGTTGAGGGTTAACCGACCCGTTGGCAGAAGAGAGAACGGCCTGCGGCATCAGCCCCAGAATATTGTTTTGCAGCTCGCGCTCGAAGCCGTTCATCACCGACAGCACCGTCACCAGTGCCATCACGCCAAGCGTAATGCCAATGGTAGAGAGCCAGGAGACAAAGCGACCGAAGCGGTCCGCGGCACGCCCACGCATATAACGTAAGCCTATGAATAGTGCGACAGGTTGGTACATGAAATCCGTCTGTTTGCTGATAGCAGACCCACGAGTATATAAGCGAATCCGTGAAGCGTAAATGACTGAAACCCTAAGCTTTGCTTCTCATTTTTCCGAAAAAACAACGGAAATCAGTCAGCTAAGGTCACAATTGTGGACAACTTAGCCGCAAACTCCCTCCACCTTTTCTTAAAAACGCCCGGATACAGACTCTTACCCATTACATCACCAGCGCCCCTTAGCAGACTTAACGGTTCGTTTTTGGCAATACAGGTATCGGTTTCCGATGAAACAAAAAGCATTATGGATTAATCAGATAAAAGGACTTTGCATCTGTTTAGTGGTCATTTATCACTCGGTGATCACTTTTTATCCGCATCTGGATGCACTACAACTTCCCCTTTCAGCGCTGCTGGCGAAATGCTGGGTCTACTTTAATCTTTATCTCGCCCCTTTTCGTATGCCGGTATTTTTCTTTATCTCCGGTTTTTTGATTCGCCGGTACATCGACGAGGTGACCTGGCGTGACAGTATCGATAAACGGATCTGGAGCATCGTCTGGGTGCTGATTCTGTGGGGCGTTCTGCAGTGGCAAGCCCTGAGCCATATCAACGCCTGGCTGGCACCCGAGCGCGAACTGCCCCACGGCTCCAATGCGGCTTACGCCGCTACCTTACCGGACTTTATCAAAGGTATGCTCACCGCCAGCACCAGTCTCTGGTATCTGTACGCGCTGGTGGTCTATTTCACCCTGTGCAAATTCTTTAGCCGCTGGAAATTGCCCATGATCGCCCTGCTGGCGCTGGCAAGCCTGGCGATTAACTTCCTGCCGTTACCCTGGTGGGGCATGAACAGCGTAGTCCGTAATGCCATCTACTACAGTCTGGGGGCCTGGTACGGCGCACAGCTGATGACATGGATGAAAGGGCTGGCGCTGCGTCGTAACGTGCTACCGGTGGCGCTTTTCGCCGCAATTTCGGTCGTGCTGTGGTTTGCCAACGCGCCGCTGCTGCTCTCACTGCTGTCGATTCTGCTGATCATGAAGCTTTTTTACGGCTTTGAGCAGCGCTATAGCGTGCAACCGAACAATCTGCTGAACGTGATTGGCTCCAACACCATAGCCATCTATACCACGCACCGCATTCTGATCGAGGCTTTCAGCCTGTTCTTTATCGGCCAGATGAATGCAGCAACATGGCCTCAGTGGGCGGAACTCACGCTGGTGCTGTTTTACCCGTTTGCCAGCCTGCTGATCTGCACCCTGGTTGGACTGGGTACACGTAAACTGTCGGGCATTCTGTTTGGCGATCTTTTCTTCTCCCCCCCAGCGCTACAGGCTTCACGCTAGCCTCCAGGCGCTCCCGCCGGGGGGCGCCTTCTCCTCCCGTGCGGTTCCGGTTTGCTAAAGCAAAACGATCAAGGATAATAAAGACATTGTGTATCAGTGATATGCCCATAAGAGATCCTGACTAAGCTATGTCTGAACTAAATCGTTATTCCCTGCCCAACAAAGCGGGCGACCAACGCCAGTTGGGTGAACTCACGGGCGCGGCCTGCGCCACGCTGGTGGCGGAGATCGCTGAACGTCATCCGGGGCCGGTGGTGCTGGTTGCGCCAGATATGCAGAACGCCCTGCGCCTGCATGATGAAATTCGTCAATTTACCGACAGCCTGGTGTTCAGCCTTGCCGACTGGGAGACCCTCCCCTACGACAGCTTCTCTCCGCACCAGGAGATTATCTCTTCGCGCCTGTCGACGCTGTACCAACTGCCTTCTATGCAGCGCGGAGTGTTGATTGTGCCGGTCAATACGCTGATGCAGCGCGTCTGTCCCCACAGCTACCTGCATGGCCATGCGCTGGTGATGAAAAAAGGGCAGCGTTTGTCGCGTGATGCGCTGCGAGCGCAACTCGACAGCGCGGGCTATCGTCATGTGGACCAGGTCATGGAGCACGGTGAATATGCTACGCGCGGCGCGCTGCTCGACCTCTATCCTATGGGCAGCGATCGCCCTTATCGTCTGGATTTCTTCGACGATGAGATCGATAGCCTGCGCGTATTCGATGCCGATACACAGCGAACGCTGGAAGAGGTAGAAGCCATTAATCTGCTGCCGGCCCATGAGTTCCCGACGGATAAAACCGCCATCGAGCTGTTCCGGAGTCAGTGGCGGGATAAGTTCGATGTGAAACGTGACGCTGAACATATCTATCAGCAGGTGAGCAAAGGCACCTTGCCCGCGGGCATTGAATACTGGCAGCCATTGTTCTTCAGCGAGCCGCTGCCGCCGCTGTTTAGCTATTTCCCGGCCAATACCCTGGTGGTGAACACCGGCGATCTGGAAAGTAGCGCAAACCGTTTTGAGAGCGAAACCCGTGCGCGTTACGAGAACCGCGGCGTAGACCCGATGCGTCCGTTGCTGCCACCCGAACAGCTGTGGCTACGCAGCGATGAACTGTTCAGTGAGCTGAAACGCTGGCCGCGCATGCAGCTTAAAACTGAAAATCTCGCAGAAAAAGCGGCAAATACCAATCTCGGTTTCCAGAAACTGCCAGACCTGGCGGTGCAGGCCCAGCAGAAGTCACCGCTGGACAATTTGCGCAAATTCCTTGAAAGCTTTACCGGCCCGGTGATCTTCTCCGTAGAAAGCGAAGGCCGCCGTGAAGCGCTGGGCGAGTTGCTGGGGCGAATTAAGCTCGCACCTAAACGCATTCTGCGCCTCGACGAGGCGACCGGGAATGGCCGCTATCTGATGATCGGTGCCGCCGAGCATGGCTTTGTCGATACCCTCAACAACCGGGCCCTGATCTGCGAAAGCGATCTGCTGGGCGAGCGCGTGGCGCGTCGTCGCCAGGATAGCCGTCGCACCATAAACCCGGACACGCTGATCCGTAACCTGGCAGAACTACATCCAGGCCAGCCTATCGTCCATCTGGAGCATGGCGTGGGTCGCTACGCCGGGATGACTACCCTTGAAGCAGGCGGCATCAAGGGGGAGTACCTGATGCTCACCTACGCCAACGACGCCAAACTGTATGTGCCCGTCTCTTCGCTGCATCTGATCAGCCGCTACGCCGGCGGTGCGGAAGATAACGCCCCGCTGCATAAACTGGGAGGCGATGCCTGGTCGCGTGCGCGTCAGAAAGCGGCAGAGAAAGTGCGTGACGTGGCGGCGGAACTGCTGGATATCTATGCTCAGCGTGCGGCCAAAACGGGCTACGCCTTTAAGCATGATAAAGAACAGTATCAGCTCTTCTGTGAAAGTTTCCCCTTTGAGACCACACCGGATCAGAGCCAGGCGATCAACGCTGTGCTGAGCGACATGTGCCAGCCGCTGGCGATGGACCGACTGGTGTGCGGCGACGTCGGCTTCGGTAAAACCGAAGTGGCAATGCGCGCCGCCTTCCTCGCCGTGGAGAACAACAAGCAGGTGGCGGTACTGGTACCGACCACCCTGCTGGCACAGCAGCACTACGATAACTTCCGCGACCGTTTCGCCAACTGGCCCGTGCGCATCGAAATGCTGTCCCGTTTCCGGAGCGCTAAAGAGCAGACGCAGATCCTGCAGGAGGCAAGCGAAGGCAAAATCGATATCCTGATCGGTACCCATAAACTGCTGCAAAGCGACGTGAAATGGAAAGATCTGGGACTGCTCATTGTCGATGAAGAGCACCGTTTCGGCGTGCGTCATAAAGAGCGCATCAAAGCGATGCGTGCGGATGTGGATATCCTGACCCTCACCGCAACGCCGATCCCCCGTACGCTCAATATGGCCATGAGCGGCATGCGCGATCTGTCGATTATCGCCACCCCACCGGCGCGCCGTCTGGCGGTGAAAACCTTTGTACGCGAGTACGATAGCCTGGTAGTACGCGAAGCGATCCTGCGCGAAGTGCTACGTGGTGGACAGGTTTACTATCTGTATAACGACGTGGAGAACATCCAGAAGGCCGCAGATCGACTGGCCGAACTGGTGCCGGAGGCCCGCGTCGCCATTGGCCATGGCCAGATGCGCGAACGCGAGCTGGAACGGGTCATGAATGATTTCCACCACCAGCGCTTTAACGTGCTGGTCTGCACCACCATCATTGAAACCGGCATCGATATCCCGACGGCGAATACCATCATTATTGAACGTGCGGACCACTTTGGTCTGGCGCAGTTGCACCAGCTGCGTGGCCGCGTGGGCCGTTCGCATCACCAGGCTTACGCCTGGCTGTTAACCCCGCACCCGAAAGCGATGACCACCGACGCGCAAAAACGCCTCGAAGCCATCGCCTCGCTGGAAGATCTGGGGGCAGGTTTTGCGCTGGCGACCCACGATCTGGAAATTCGCGGCGCGGGCGAACTGTTAGGGGAAGACCAGAGCGGCTCGATGGAAACCATTGGCTTCTCGCTCTATATGGAATTGCTGGAAAACGCCGTCGATGCCCTGAAAGCGGGACGGGAGCCGTCGCTCGAAGATCTGACCAGCCAGCAAACGGAGGTCGAGTTACGCATGCCTTCTCTGCTGCCGGATGATTTCATCCCTGACGTCAATACTCGCCTCTCCTTCTATAAGCGCATCGCCAGCGCCAAAAAGGAGGCCGAGCTGGAGGAGATAAAAGTCGAGCTGATCGATCGCTTTGGCCTGCTCCCCGATGCGGCACGTAATCTGCTGGATATCGCTCGCCTTCGTCAGCAGGCGCAGAAACTGGGTATTCGCAAGCTGGAAGGTAACGAAAAAGGGGGCATGATCGAGTTTGCTGAGAAGAATCACGTCGACCCGATGTGGCTGATTGGCCTGCTGCAGAAAGAGCCCCAGCACTTCCGCCTGGACGGCCCGACCCGTCTCAAGTTCACCCAGGAGCTGACGGAGCGCAAGACCCGCATGGAGTGGGTACGAAACTTTATGCGCCTGCTGGAAGAGAACGCCGTCGCCTGATCCCCCTCCCCGGCTTGTCTGACAGGCCGGGGATTTACAAACTCTTTGCAATCTCCTGCCACTTTTCGACACATCTATTCACCATAATTATCAATTAACGTTCAGATAACATGAACCCAATTATTGCTATGGATTTTGGTGATGATGACTCAACGATTTTCTCGCTGGATAACGTTTTTTGCGCTGGTCGCCACCGTCGCCCTGGCCCTCCCTGCGTGGGCTAACACCTGGCCTCTCCCTGCTGCAGGAAGTCGTCTGGTGGGTGAGAACCGCTTTCACGTAGTGGAAGATGACGGCGGCTCGCTGGAGGCGATCGCAAAACGCTATAACGTCGGTTTTCTGGCCCTGTTACAAGCCAACCCGGGCGTCGACCCTTATGTTCCGCGCCCGGGCAGCGTACTGACCATCCCGCTGCAAACATTACTGCCGGATGCACCACGCACAGGCATTGTGATCAACCTGGCCGAACTTCGCCTCTATTACTACCCGCCTGGAAAAAATGAGGTGACCGTCTATCCCATCGGTATCGGGCAGTTGGATAGCAATACGTTAACACCCACCATGGTGACGACCGTCTCGGACAAGCGCGCCAATCCGACCTGGACCCCGACGGCGAATATTCGTGCCCGCTATAAAGCCCAGGGCATCGATTTGCCTGCGGTAGTGCCTGCCGGGCCGGATAATCCGATGGGCCATCATGCTATTCGTCTGGCAGCCTACGGCGGCGTCTATTTACTGCATGGCACTAACGCGGATTTCGGTATCGGTATGCGCGTCAGCTCTGGCTGTATTCGTCTGCGTGATAACGACATCGAAACCCTGTTCCGGGTAATAACCCCGGGCACGAAGGTCAATATCATCAATACGCCGATTAAAGCCTCCGTGGAGCCCGATGGCCGACACCTCGTGGAGATCCATCAGCCCCTGTCGAAAAACATCGAGGACGATCCGCAAACCTTGCCCATCACGCTTAATGCCAGCATGCAGGCTTTTAAAAGCCAGGCTGACGGCATCGTGATGGAAAGAGCGATGGAGGCGCGTTCCGGAATGCCCACCGATGTCACCCGACACGTGGCTGCCAGCCAGTCTATGTAAATAAAAAAGGCCCTGCATATGCAGGGCCTTTTTTTAGCAGTGGTAAAGCAGTGGCAGTATGAGGGTTTAGCCAGGGCTTATTTGTAGATAACAGCAGTACCGTGCAGGTTGTTAGGACCGGCCACGGAGGTGATGCGATAGGATGTTGCACCCATCTCATCGGCTTTTTGGGCCAGTTCACTTTCCAGAGAACTCAGGTTAGTCCCTGCATTGGCAGAAATGGTGCCCACTTTATGCTGATCGGCAGGTGTGGTCTGCACCTGAACCGCGGCGAAGCTGGCGAAAGAGAGGGAACTGAGCAGGGTTGCAGCGATCAAAGTTTTTACGTTTTTCATGATTATAGCCTTTTGACAGATGAATTTGGGGTCGCAAGTTAATTACTTAACGATCGATAGGTAAATCATAAGTGTGATCCCCATCACGCGTCAACATTATTTTTATAATGATCATTAAATTAATTTCAAATCCTTTATTTTTCATAAAGATATGATTAAATTATTTTTCTGAAATGAGTGCTGGTCGCGCCATGAGATTATTTTTATAATGGTTATTCAACAATCCAACTAAGGTACGACGGCCTATGACAACCACACTGACGAGTTGCGCTAAAAAAAGCCGTGGCCGACCTAAGGTGTTCGACAGGGACGCGGCGCTTGATAAGGCCATGACACTCTTCTGGCAACATGGGTATGAGGCGACATCCCTCGCGGATCTGGTGGAAGCGACGGGTGCGAAAGCGCCAACATTGTATGCAGAGTTCACCAATAAAGAGGGGCTGTTTCGCGCGGTGCTGGATCGCTATATCACCCGGTTTGCGGCGAAACATGAAGCCCAGCTGTTTTGTGAAGAGAAGAGCGTTGAGCAGGCACTGAGTGACTATTTCACCGCAGTAGCAACCTGCTTCACCAGTAAAGAGACCCCGGCGGGCTGTTTTATGATTAATACCTCCGCCACCCTTGCCGCCTCTTCTAAAGAGATTGCGAATACGGTGAAATCGCGCCACGCCATGCAGGAAGAGACACTTGGCCTTTTTCTTCGCCAACGGCAACAGCGCGGTGAAATCCCGGCCCAATGTGAAACAGACCGGCTGGCGCAGTATCTCAGCTGTGTCCTGCAGGGAATGTCTATCAGCGCACGTGAAGGGGCAACCCTCGAAAAACTACAGAGCATCACCCGGACCACGCTGCACTTGTGGCCTGAGCTCATTAAGATGTAAACCTGCCACAGAAAGAGGGTTTGGCCTGTTAAACGATAGGCCAAATCTTTCTCATAAATTAAGGCGTTTGCTATCCTTAACTTGTGATTATTGTTCTGCTAATGATTAGCAGCCGTTCAACACAAGTTGCGCAAACGTCATGACGACAACAACAACAATGACGTTTACTCTCCTGAACCCTGTGCGGGCGGCAAAATCGTACTTCTCCTCAAGGACAAAACACTTTCTGACTACACATACAGAAGGATTGATAGAGATGATTTTGCTATTACCATTATTGAAGGTGTTAATAGTAATAACATTGTTATTTGGTCTCTGGATTTTATGTGGTGGTTCTGTGTTATTTGCTTTTATCTCCATCCTGCTTACAGGATGGTTTTTACACCGCCAGCATAATCTCTTCGATATCTGATAACTGTGGACATGAAAAAGACCTTAAACCTGCCGGGATCGAGACGGGCGTTTAAGGTCTTTTTATTGCAGGCATAAAAAAGCTCCCCAGCCTGAGCGAATGGGGAGCAAATGCAGAGTACAGCTTTTTTATGCTTTGTTATTCAGGACCAGCTGACCCTTATCGTTCAGCGGGATCTGGCTGCCAGGATCTTTGTCCATACGGATTTTCCCCTGCTGTTCGCCAATTTTGTAGGTCACGTCGTAGCCAAGCATTTTTTCGGACTTGTCATACACGGTCTTGCAACGCTGCTGGGTCGTGGTGTAAGTATCACGATCCTGCATGGCGCCCTGAACCTGGTTGCCGGCATAGCCGCCACCCAGCGCGCCGACAACGGTGGCAACATCTTTACCGCGGCCACCACCAAACTGATGGCCCAGAACCCCACCCGCTACGGCACCCAGTACGGAACCGGCAATACGGTTCTCATCCTGCACAGGCCGACGATGCGTTACGGTGACATTACGGCACTCCTGACGCGGCGTTTTTACGGTTTCTTTAATCGGTGTGGCAGAGACAACCTGAGCATATTGTGGCCCACTCTGAAACACATTTAGACTGGCAACCGCCGCCACACCCAGCGCAGCAGCTACGCCAATCCCTATACCCGCTAACATTGACTTATTCACGGGGCTTCCTCCTTTGTGTTGCTATTGGTAACAATTCTGCAACCAGACAGAGGGGTCTGCAAATGGGATAAAGGATTAAAAATGTGGTACGACAGGGGAAACCGAAGTGATTCAGAGAACTCCTGGACTTTCAGGGGCACTGAAACAGAAGGATCTGCTGAATAAGCCCCTCCGACGAGTGCGGAGGGGCGAGACGATTAATGCAATTTCAGACGTGGACGTATCACGCGGTTGATTCTGCCTACCAGCATCATCAGGCCTGTTTTGAAGTAACCGTGCAGTGCAATCTGGTGCATACGGTACAGAGAGATGTAGACGAAACGTGCAATACGCCCTTCTACCATCATTGAACCCCGCATCAGGTTGCCCATCAGGCTACCGACGGTAGAAAAGTTAGAGAGCGATACCAGAGAACCGTGGTCTTTGTAGACATAGTTCTTCATCTCTTTCCCTTTGCGCTGCGCCAGAATGTTGTGCAGGACCAGACTTGCCATCTGGTGTGCGGCCTGAGCGCGTGGTGGCACGAAACCGCCTTCCGGGCGGGCGCAGGAAGCACAGTCGCCAATGGCGAAGATATCGGGATCGCGCGTGGTTTGCAGCGTAGGTTCGGTTACCAACTGATTGATACGGTTGGTTTCCAGGCCGCCGATCTCTTTCATGAAATCAGGGGCTTTAATACCCGCCGCCCAGACCATCAAATCGGCCTGAATATACTCACCTTCTTTGGTATGCAGACCGCCCGCATCGGCACTGGTCACCATGGTCTGCGTCAGTACGCGCACGCCGAGCTTGGTGAGTTCGTTATGCGCGGCACTGGAAATACGCGGCGGGAGCGCAGGCAGAATACGTTCGCCTGCTTCAACCAGGGTCACGTTCAGCGCATCGTTCGTTAGCCCTTTATAACCGTAGCTATGCAGCTGTTTCACCGCGTTGTGCAGTTCAGCAGAGAGCTCCACGCCGGTGGCCCCGCCGCCCACGATGGCGATGTTCACTTTACCGCTCGCCCCGAGGTTATTGGAGTACTTCAGGAACAGGTTCAGCATCTCCTGATGGAAACGACGCGCCTGGTGCGGGTTATCGAGGAAGATGCAGTGCTCTTTCACGCCCGGTGTGTTGAAATCATTAGAGGTACTGCCCAACGCCATTACCAGCGTGTCGTACGCCAGTTTACGCTCTGGCACCAGCAGCTCGCCCTTCTCATCACGCAGCTCTGCCAGAGTGATGGTTTTACTTTCACGATTGATATCCACCACGGAACCCAGCTGGAACTGAAAATCATGGTTGCGGGCATGTGCCAGATAGCTCAGGGCGTCCACCCCTTCATCCAGAGAACCGGTTGCGACTTCGTGCAGCAGCGGTTTCCACAGGTGGCTATGGTTACGATCCACAAGCGTAATTTTGGCTTTTTTGCCGCGCCCAAGCTTTTTACCTAGCTGCGTCGCCAGCTCTAGCCCGCCTGCGCCGCCGCCCACAATCACTATCTTTTTCAATGGCGTAGTCAACGTGACCCCCTCAAATTATTAACCAATTGTTAAGTAAAAGTTATAGAAATAACCTTTACTTAACAAAGGGTTACCGCACTGAAACCATTCAACACTTTCGAGAATAGCATGTTCGGTGCATTGGTCATACCAAAATTGATATTAATCAAGTTTTGCCGTTTAAATGTTAATCAATTATGGCAAAAGAAAACCCGGCTAACCGAGAGGCGCCGGGTTTTTCTACTGCTTAGCACAGGGATTAGCCGAGGGTTTTAAAGGCTTTTATGCGTTGCAGATGGTGAGAGATGTTTTTGAACTTATGGGTCTGTTCTTCGTCCCAAACAATCTCATAATAGGGATGCAGCAGTTCGGCCGAGCGGTGGCTGTTCAGCGCTTCATCGTGGCGTGAGAGCACGACCAGACAGCGGTCGCGGTTCTTCTCGCGAAAGTTACTTACGCATTTGGTGGCAATGTCGACATACTCTTCCGGGCGGTCGATTTTGCCTTCCATGTTCTCGTTCGGCAGCAGGTTAGGATTAAAGATCACCTGACGGATATCACAGAGAAAACCGATCCGCTCTGCCCAATAACCGCCCAACCCCACACCGCAGATCAACGGCCGATCGTCGACATTTAATTGCAACATCTTATCCACCTCTTTCAGCAGATGCTGCATGTCGTGCTTAGGATGGCGCGTGCTGTAGCTAATCAGACGTACATCCGGGTCGATGAACTGCAGTTGCAGAACTTTTTCATGGTTACCGGGACTGTTCGAATCAAAACCGTGCAAATAGATGATCATCGTATCCTCGCCACACTTCTCATAACAGGAAGGGATTATTGGCCCGCTTTGTGCGCCTGCCAGCGTTCATTCAGCGCCTCTAGCTGCGCGTTGACCGTCTTCCAGCGTGCTGAATCCATCAGTTCCTGACGGCTAAATGAACCTTTATGATACAATTGTGTAACACGGTCAGCTTTGATCGGCGACAGGTTATCAAGCACACTTACCGCGCCTTTACGATTATTGCAGACCAGGATCATATCGCAACCCGCGTCCAGCGACGCCTGACCGCGTTCAGCATAACTGCCCATAATTGCCGCCCCTTCCATCGACAGATCGTCTGAGAAGATCACGCCATTAAAACCCAGCTCTCCACGCAACACGGTTTTGAGCCAGTGCGGAGAACCGCTGGCCGGGCGCGGATCGACGTCACTGTAGATAACATGCGCAGGCATGATGGCATCCAGCTTGTTATCGGTAATCAACGAGCGGAACACGGCCATGTCCTTACTGCGGATCTCTGCTTCGGGACGTGGGTCGCGCGGCGTCTCTTTATGCGAATCCGCCGTTACCGCCCCGTGGCCCGGGAAGTGTTTACCGGTGGTTTTCATACCGGCATCGTGCATACCGTCAATAAAGCGGGTCGCCACCGCCAGCGCTTTTTGCGGGTCGGCGTGGTATGAACGCTCACCGATGGCGGCGCTGATGTGCCCCACATCCAGAACCGGCGCGAAGCTGATATCGATATCCATGGCGATCATTTCACTCGCCATTAACCAGCCAGCCTCTTGCGCAAGATTCCCACCCTCTTCCATACCCAGCAGCGCGGCAAAGGACTGTGCCGCCGGCAGGCGGGTAAAGCCCTCACGGAAACGCTGGACGCGCCCGCCTTCCTGATCCACCGCGACGACCAGGCGATGGCGGGAAGCGGCGCGGATTTGGCGCACCAATTCACGCAGCTGCGCCGGATCGTGATAATTTCGGGTAAAAAGGATTAGCCCCCCCACCAGCGGATGCGCCAGAATTTCACGCTCTTCCGCATCCAGTTCGTACCCTTCCACATCCAACATCACTGGACCCACAGTACCCTCTCTTATCCTTTTGTTTGTAACTGCTGCCAGATGTCATCGGCGAGCGTAATAAATTGTTTGTCTTGCGATTGTTGCCAGCGCAGCTCATACCAGCCAGCCATCAACATCAGCACCCAGGGACGCCAGCGTCTGACCTGACGGTGCAATTGCCGCACTGGCAACCTGGCGAGATGAGCATATTCTGTCAGTAGCACCTGACGTTGCGTTTCATTTTCCGTCCACACGCTCGCCAGCTCCAGGGCGATATCCCCGTCGCCGCAATATTCCCAGTCAAGTAACCGCGGGCCGTTGGCCGTGTGCACAATATTACCTGCATGCACGTCCATATGCAGTGGCGCCAGTCGCAAGGGTGACGGCTCGCCCAGTTTGCGCAGACGCTTTAACTGTTGTAGCCATAACGGCGAACGACGCGAAGGCGAAGCTTGTAGCCAGTAGCGCTCAAGCAGCGGCATCAAAACGATCCGCCAGCCAAACGGCGGCTGTCGGTGAAGATGATACAGCATAGCCGCCAGCGCCCGGGTGGCCGGGAGGGCCTGTTTCACTTCGCCCGGAAGATACTCCACGGCCATCCAGCCAGGAGCAATAAAACGCGGCTGCGGCGCCAGCGTCTCAGGAAGGTGGCGTAACGCATGATAGTGACGGCGAAAATGAGCCGGTGAACCCAGCGCGGTATGATACTGACGCAGTACCAACCGGTGATTATCGTGCTCAATAATGGCGCTCGCGCCGCTCAATCCCGGGTGGGCCTGCGGCGCGAGGAGTCGATATTGCGGAAAATAGCGCGACAGCAGCGTGTCGCGCGACAGGTTAGCGTTGCTGAACTGCACCTTTGCCCGACCAGATGATCTCGCCTGTCTGAACCAGCATCAGCTGCATTTGCAATGCAGGTGCGTTGACGTTGCCGGTAGCGCTGGAGTAGAGCACATACTGTGCGCCGACGTTACGGGCAATGCCAATGGCTTTACTACGCGAACCCAGGCTGTCCTGCGGAGAGAGCCCAAGCTGCTGCTTGGCGACCGCCAGCTGCTGCGCGGAAACCAGGGTAAATTTACCGTTATTGGCCAGCGCATTGCGCAGGGTTTCCGTGGCTTCGCTTGCGTTCAGCGAACCGTTTGTACGGTTATTCACGCTATCCACCAGCAGCACGCTGCCGGAGGTCACGCCCTGGGCCTGCAGCATTTTGTCCATCATCGGCTGCATGGTGCCGTTCCAGTCATAATGACGTTCGCGCGGCGTGGGCTGTGCAGTTTCGTCCGGATGCTCAATCGGGCCCGGCTGTGAAGGGACCGAAGGAACCGACGGCACAGTTGGCACCGGTTGCGTTGGCTGGGTAGGTTGCTGCGTACCCGGTTTCGCCTCGTCAACGGGCGCAGGCGGTTGCTCCGTACGGGTAATACAGCCGGAAAGGAAAAGTGCGAAAGCCGTGACCAGCGCGTAACGAGTCAGGTTCTTAATCAAGGTTCACCCCTTACAAATAGAGATACAGTCTGACCTTGTGCGCGCCCAGATAGTTGGCGCTGCCATACAGCGTAACCGACTTCTTAGCCGGAATGGTTACGCTACGCGGCGCCTCAAGCGGGTGCATTTCAAGGCCTCTGGCGTCATACCAGAAAAAACGGTAATGGACGGTAACAGGTACGTTTCTTTCATTAAATAGCGTTGAGGACGCAGACGGCTGGATTTCACTGATGGCCAGCGACGGTGCCTCTGCGGTGATCCCCGCCGCCAGCACGGAGGACTCCATAATCAACGTCTGGTCGTCGTTGACGGGGATAGCCGGACGCGAACTGCACCCCACCAGCACCAGTCCTACCATCAGCGCAGCAATACGCCCATTTAGCATGTCATCAACCTTTATGCGCCAGCATCGGCCCCAGCGGACGACCGCCCAGTAGATGCATATGAATATGATAGACTTCCTGGCCGCCATGGCGGTTGCAGTTCATGATTAAACGGTAGCCGTCTTCAGCAATGCCTTCCTGCGCGGCAATTTTTGCGGCTACTGTCAGCATACGGCCTAATGCCAGTTCATGCTCAGTTTTCACGTCATTAGCCGTCGGAATCAGAATATTAGGAATAATCAGGATGTGTGTAGGTGCCTGAGGCGAAATGTCGCGGAAAGCGGTCACCAGATCGTCCTGATAGAGGATGTCGGCCGGGATCTCGCGGCGAATAATTTTACTGAAAATAGTTTCTTCAGCCATGACGTTTTCCTTATTACTTTTTTAATCAGACGTCGTGCCCGGCAATCTCATCCTGCGGGCGCACTCTTCAGTGACACAGAATAAGAGTATGAGCGAGTTTCTCTAATCCTTTCAACCTTATCCCGTGAATTCTTTCCTTATTCCCCTCTTGCTGGTCGCAGAGTGACCAGCTACCCACCCCGTCAGACTAAAACATAATTTTAATTCACCGGATTACATCTGTTTACACGATGAATCCTAATGCGTATATTTCGCATTTGCATTTTCATGCGCATTTTGAACATACAAATGATCCCAGACCGAATGCAGGACTGGGGCGCTTTTTACAACTCACTCAGAAAGGGTTTGATAATGTCTTTCATTCATCATACCAGGGACGGGCAACGTCAGCCTGCCGCAACCCCCTCGTTGCTGGCAGCCTGTATTGCGATGGCATTGATGCCGACCGTAAGTTTCGCTGCAACGTCGGAAGAGACGGTTGTTGTTGACGGTTCTACGTCAAACGACCAGCCTGACGAAGCGCAGGACTACAGCGTAAAAACCACCACTTCCGGCACCAAATTACTGCTTGTTCCACGCGATATTCCGCAGTCCGTCAGCGTAATTAGCCAGCAGCGTATGCAGGATCAGGAACTGAACACCATTGGGCAGGTGCTGGATAACACCACTGGGGTAAGCGCCTCCCGCATTGATACCAGCCGGACTAACTTCTACTCCCGTGGCTTCTTCATCAGCAACTTTGCTTATGAAGATATGCCTACTTTCCTTGATAACCGCTGGAACTTCGGCGACACCGCCGGCGATACCGCCATCTACGACAAAATTGAAGTGGTCCGCGGCGCGGCGGGCCTGATGAGTGGAACAGGCAATCCTTCAGCCTACGTCAACATGGTCCGTAAACATGCCGACAGCAAAGAGTTCAAAGGCTCAGCCTCTGCCACTTACGGCAGTTGGGATAAACAGCGCTATGTGCTGGATTTGCAGGCCCCGCTGACCGACTCCGGCAATGTGCGTGGCCGCGTCATTACCGGTTATGAAGACAGGGATTCTTTCGTTGAGCGTAACCACTACCGTAAGAAGTTCATCTATGGCGTAGTGGATGCGGACGTAACGGATTCGACCACACTCTCCCTCGGTTATGACTACCAGGAAAGCGAAGAAGACAGCCCAACCTGGGGCGGTTTCCCGTCGCTGTTCAGCGATGGCAGCAAGACCCATTTCCGTCGTGAATTTAATACAGCCGCTAACTGGACCTATTCGAATGTCGATTCAACCAAGGTCTTCGCAAACTTAACGCAGCGCTTTGATAACGGCTGGGAAGCGAAAATCAACGCCATGCATGCGGAAACCAATTTCGACAGCAAGCTGATGTACATTGATGGCTATCCGGACAGAACCACTGGCCTGTACGACGCGAGCAGCTTCCAGGGAGCCTGGGGCGGCTGGAATAAAGGCGAGCGTAAACAGGACTCGGTGGATGCCTTCGTTCGGGGTGGTTATGAATTGCTGGGTCGTCAGCATGAATTGATGTTAGGGGGAAGCTACAGTCGTCAACGTAATAACTACGACAACTCCTACCCGGTGAATGATAATTATGGCCTGATGGACGTGGGCAACATTTACGATTACAACGGTAACCTGGCCGATCCAACGTGGTCTGGCTTCACGCTGTATCAGCGGGATGTGATCCGTCAGAAATCAGTATATGCCGCAACTCGCCTCTCTCTTGCCGATCCGCTGCACTTGATTCTGGGCGCGCGCTACACCGACTGGAGCGCCAAGTACAACCTGGAACGTAAACCAAATGAAGTGCGGTACACCGACTTCCACGATATCACCCCTTATGCGGGTCTGATTTACGATATCAACGATACCTGGTCGGCCTACGCAAGCTACACGTCTATCTTCCAGCCTTCCGGGCAGCGTGACATCAACAGCAACTTCATCGACCCCACCACGGGTAAGAGCTATGAAGCAGGCGTCAAAGGTGACTGGTTCAACACTCGCCTGACCGCAACGTTCGCTGTATTCCGTATTGAACAAGATAATGTGGCCGTGAATACTGGCACAACCATCCCTGGCTCCGGCGGACAATCTGCCTACAAATCTATCGACGGTACCGTCAGCAAAGGCGTTGAGTTTGAACTGAACGGTGCATTGACCGATAACTGGCAGCTCACCTTTGGTGCCAGCCGCTACATTGCTGAAGACGAAGACGGCAATGCGGTTAATCCGCAGCAGGCGCGCACCACCATGAAGCTGTTTACCCGTTATCAGTTGCCAATGTTGCCAGAGCTAACCGTCGGCGGCGGTGCGCGCTGGCAGAACAAAACCTGGTATGATTTCGAAACGCCAGGCCCTAACGGTACCAGCAAGATTACTCAGGATGGCTACACCGTTGTCGATCTCTTCTCACGTTATCAGGTGACCAAAGACTTTGCCGTACAGGCAAACCTGAACAACGTCTTCGACAAAGAGTATTACGACTATCTGGGAACCTACGGCGTTTATGGCGCACCACGAAACTTCTCGGTTAGCGCAAGCTACAGTTTCTGATTAGATGTAAAACATACAGGGAGCCAGCCGGCTCCCTTTTTTTATCTATGCACTTTGCTCAGCCCTCGCCGGATATACCCATTTGATCGTGAGCAACGATGACCATTGGCCACCCGGTTGCGCCAATAAAAAAGGCAGCCATGCGGCTGCCTTAGTCTCCCCAGGTCACAACTTAGCTGTTGCGGATGTACTCATCCATTTCGGTTTTCAGGTTATCGGACTTCGTCCCGAAGATAGCCTGTACACCAGAACCTGCAACAACTACGCCCGCTGCGCCCAGTTTTTTCAGACCCGGCTGGTCTACTTTCGCAACATCAGCAACGCTCACACGCAGACGAGTGATACATGCGTCCAGGTTAGTGATGTTCTCTTTACCGCCGAACGCTGCAACCAGGGCCGGAGCCATTTCGCTGGTCACGCCTGCTTTGCTGTCTTCTGTTGCATCTTCACGACCCGGTGTTTTCAGGTCCAGTGCTTTGATCAGCACGCGGAAGATGGTGTAGTAAGCAATCGCATAGCCCGCACCCACGATTGGGAACAGCCACAGTTTGCTGCTGTTACCCGACAGTACGATAAAGTCGATCAGGCCGTGCGAGAAGGAGGTACCGTCGCGCATACCCAGCAGGATACAGATAGGGAATGCCAGGCCAGCCAGTACTGCGTGAATGATGTACAGGATCGGCGCAACGAACATGAAGGAGAACTCGATCGGCTCGGTAATACCGGTCAGGAACGAGGTCAGCGCTGCGGAGATCATGATACCGCCCACTTTTGCACGGTTCTCTGGTTTAGCAGAGTGCCAGATAGCAATTGCCGCAGCCGGCAGGCCGTACATTTTGAACAGGAAGCCGCCAGAGAGTTTACCTGCAGTCGGGTCACCCGCCATGTAGCGTGGGATATCGCCGTGGAAGACCTGACCTGCCGCGTTGGTGAATTCACCAATCTGCATCTGGAATGGAACGTTCCAGATATGGTGCAGACCGAACGGTACCAGGCAACGCTCAATGAAGCCGTAGATACCGAACGCCACTACCGGGTTCTGATACGCAGCCCACTGGGAGAAGGTCTGGATAGCGGAACCAATCGGTGGCCAGATGAAGGAGAGAATCACGCCAGTGAAGATCGCCGCCAGACCAGAGATGATTGGAACAAAACGCTTACCAGCGAAGAAGCCCAGATACTCAGGCAGCTTGATGCGATAGAAGCGATTGAACATATATGCCGCAATCGCACCCGAGATGATACCACCCAGAACACCGGTATCAGCCAGGTGTTTTGCCGCGATTTCTTCAGCAGGTAAATGCAGCACCAGAGGCGCAACGACCGCCATGGTCTTAACCATGATGCCGTAGGCAACGACCGCGGCCAGTGCGGATACACCATCGTTATTCGTGAAGCCGAGGGCAACACCGATTGCGAAGATCAGCGGCATGTTTGCAAAAACAGAACCACCTGCTTCAGCCATAACATGAGATACGACGGCTGGCAGCCAGCTGAAGTTAGCCGAACCGACGCCCAGCAGGATACCTGCGATAGGCAGTACGGATACTGGCAGCATCAGCGATTTACCGACCTTCTGCAGGTTAGCAAATGCATTCTTAAACATAATTGAGAGTGCTCCTGAGTATTTGTGCTTTTTTTTACGCTTTCACGCATTGGCACGGGGGGAGAACCGCGCCGTGGACAGGACATCTAAGTGCCCTTTATTTATTACACAGAGTAAAATAAATCTCCGCGTCGTTGTTTGACGGTTATCACGTTTCAGCTTATGGCATCCTAAAAACTTGCAGTTTTTTACAAAATAGATGTCAAAGTGTTTCCAAAATCGTCTCTACCGCCCCTTTCAGGGCGGAGAACTTTACTCGCTTTAACTATTAATTACGAGCCTTAAAAAAAGAGGTTAATCAGGCAGATTGCAGGCGGGAGGGGTCGATATGAAACAGGCTGGCAAAGTTTTCAGTAGTAATGCGTGCCAGTTCTTGAACCTCGACGCCTTTCAACACGGCCATATAGTCGGCCACATCCCGTGCCATTGCGGGCTGATTCTCTTTACCGCGATGCGGTACCGGTGCCAGATAGGGAGAATCGGTCTCCACCAGCAAGCGATCGAGCGGTACATAACGCGCCGCATCGCGCAGCTGTTCAGCATTACGGAACGTCACAATCCCGGAAAACGAGATATAAAACCCCATATCCAGCAGCTTACCTGCTGTTTCTCTATCTTCTGTGAAACAGTGTAGTACGCCTCCACAATCCGTCACCTTTTCTTCGCTAAGGATCGCCAGGGTGTCGGCACGTGCATCGCGGGTGTGAACAATCACTGGCTTGTTCAGCTCTCGCCCAATACGGATATGGTTGCGGAAGGACTCCTGCTGACGCGGTTTAGTTTCCGGCGTGTAAAAATAGTCCAGCCCGGTTTCGCCCATAGCGACCACGCCCTCTTCTGCCGCGAGCCGGCGCAGATCGTCCACGTCGTAGGCTTCATCCTGGTTAAGCGGATGGACACCGCAGGAGAAGACGACGTTATCACGCACCCCCACCAGCTCGCGCATGCTGCGGTATCCTGGTAACGTGGTCGCGACCGCCAGGCAGAATTTCACGTCGCGTGCGGCGGCTTTCGCCAGCACATCATCGACGTCTTTATGGAGTGTTTGGTAATCAAGGCCATCGAGATGGCAGTGTGAGTCGACTAAAAACATAATGTCTCTCTCAGAGGTGGGTATCGGGCAAGACGGCACCCGGTTGCAGGTAATGCTCAATATTCAGTAACAGGTCTGTCAGCACAAGCTCGCGATTAAGCCCGGTGACGCTAATAAGCTGTTCACGACACTGGCAGACATCGTGTAGTACGGCGCGCAGCCAGGCGCCATTGTGACGCTGAGCCAGGAGGGTAATCAGTTGCCAGGCGTCGACATTGCTCACCTGTGTCGCCCCCTGCTGCATTTTTAACGCATCCAGCAGCAGAGTGGAGAACCACTGCAGTCGGCTTGTCACCTGGTCATGATTGAGGATAGCCAGCAGGCTCAGCCAATCCCGACTTTCGCTGGCGTTGCCCACGGCCTGACAGAGCTGCTCACGGGGCGTCCAGAGGTTGGGCTGGAGTAGATCCAAAGCCGCGGCTGGCGCGCCGCCGCAAAGACGCAGCGCCGTTAATGCCGCGTCCTGTGACACCGTCACTTCTCGCTGGAGCCAGTTCATTGCCCAGGATTCCTGAGGAGCAGCGAGGTGATGTAAGCGGCAGCGGCTACGCAGCGTCGCCAGTAACTTCCCCGGCTCCCGACACGAGAGCAGAAACCACGTGTTCTCCGGCGGCTCCTCCAGGGTTTTCAGCAAAGCATTGGCAGCAGCCTCGGTTAGCTGTGCGGCATCTTTCAACCACACCACCTTGGCGCCACCCAGCCGTGCGCGCTCGTAGAGCTTTTCGCTCACCGCGCGTACTGCATCAATGCCCAGGGTACTTTTCCCCTTTTCCGGCTCGAGCGTGTAGTAATCCGGGTGGGTTTCGGCCTGCATCAACTGGCAGCTGCGACAGTGTCCGCAGCTTTTGGTACCCTGCGGCTGCTGACACATCATTAAGCGGCTTATCGCGTAGATAAGTGCATCATCACCCATACCGGGTAACGACTGAATAAGTAGCGCATGATGCCCCCGCCCCGACTGATAACCCTTCACCAGTTGTTCAAAATGCGGGCGCAACCATGGGTACCATTTCATGCCTGTACTTCCTTCAGCCAGTCACGCACGGTCTGGCGAATCGCCTGCTTCACTTCATCCAGCGATTGAGTCGCATCGACAGTGCGAATCGAGGGGTCCAGGGCGGCCAGTTCAAGGTAACGCGCGCGGGTACGATTAAAGAAATCCAGAGACTCCTGTTCGATCCGATCCAGCTCTCCACGCGCACGTGCGCGTCGGAGGCCCACTTCCGGCGTCACATCCAGATAGAGCGTGAGGTCCGGGCGGAAATTCCCCAGCACCGCATCACGCAGCGTCGCCAGCATCTGTTGATCGATTCCACGCCCTCCGCCCTGATAGGCCTGCGTAGAGAGATCATGACGATCGCCAATCACCCATTGCCCCTGAGCCAGTGCCGGCTTGATAACCGTTTCTACCAACTGTACGCGCGCCGCATAGAACATCATCACTTCAGCTTTGTCGGTAATCACTTCATCGCCGACGGATTTGATGTCCAGCACCAGGCTTCTCAGCTTTTCAGCCAACTGCGTGCCGCCCGGCTCACGGGTGAAGACCATCTCTTCTACGCCGCACTCCTTCAGGGTTTCAACGACCGTATCCCGTGCGGTGGTCTTTCCGGCGCCTTCCAGCCCTTCAATGACGATGTAATTACTGCGCATTTTTTTCCTTAAGTGCCTTCAGATAGTCCTGAACCGAACGGTTATGAGCGGCAAGATTAGTATTGAATGTGTGCCCGCCCTTGCCATCAGCAACAAAATAGAGATAAGGCGTCTTAGCCGGGTGAGCGGCAGCATCCAGTGATGCCTGGCCCGGCGTGGCGATCGGTCCTGGCGGTAAGCCGCTAATGACGTAGGTATTATAATCGGTCGGGGTTTCCAGGTCTTTACGGCTTAGTTTCCCGTTATAATTTTTACCCATCCCGTAGATCACCGTGGGATCGGTCTGCAAACGCATGCCAATACGCAGACGGTTGATAAACACCGAAGCGACCTGATCCCGCTCGCTGGCCACCGCCGTCTCCTTCTCAATGATCGAGGCCATCGTGACAAACTGATTCTGATCTTTATAAGGCAGACCTTCTGCCCTGCCTTCCCAGGTTTTCTCTATCGCGCTCACCATTTTTTTGTGCGCGCGCTGCAGCATGGCAATATCGGTGGTTCCTGCGGTATACATCCAGGTATCGGGCCAGAACCAGCCCTCAATCCGCGCTGGATTGTCGAATTTAAGAGCTTGCGCGACGGTGGCGTAATCGTCGTCCTTCAGAGTGTGCTTGATATATGGCGCATCACGAAGCTGCGCAAGATAGTCGCTCAACCGCATGCCTTCAACGAATCGCAGCGGGAACTGCGCCTCTTTTCCGCTTTCAAGCAGTTCCAGCATTTCGCGCACGCTCATCCCTGGCATCAGGCGGTACGTCCCGGCCTTAAAGTGAGAGAGGTCTGGCTCGATACGCAGCAGCCACTGGAAGACGCGTGGACGGTTAATCACCTTTTCACCGTAAAGCTGTTCGCCAAGCGCCAGACGCCCGGTTCCCGCTTTCAGGCTAAAAATGGTCTCTTCTTTGATCAGGATCTTGCTGTCCGCCAGCTGGCGCACTTTCCACATTCCCACGCCGGCCGCAATACCCAGCACGACGATGATGAGGAGAATAAAACGAAACATTTTCTTCATGATTATCTGGTTTGCTCACACAGTGGGGCTAAAAATTGGTACAACTCTCGCGATGACCAGTGGTGTTCACCATACTGACGCACGGGCACCAGAGGCATCAGGGCATTACACACAATGACCTCCTCGGCCGCGCCCAGCGCCTCTTCCTGTGCACAGACTTCGACAACACGATAGTCGGAGTGTGCCAGTTGTTGCAGACAAAACTGGCGCATCAGGCCATTTACACCCGCCTGGTCAAGCCGCGGGGTAAACACATCGCGCCCGCAGCGCCAGAACAAATTAGCGGCACAGCATTCCGTAATGAGCCCTTCGCTGTCAAGAACCAGCGCCTCATCACAGTCCGTCTGTTCAAGATGCGTGCGAATCAAGACCTGCTCAAGGCGATTAAGATGCTTAATGCCTGCCAGCATCGGATTACGCCCTAAACGTACCGGACTTAATGCCAGGCGAATACCCTCATTGCGCCAGCGATCATAGTGGGCAGGAAAGGCGGAAACCGACAGGATACGGGTCGGTTGCAGGCAGTTTGCCGCACTGTAACCCCGCCCCCCGCCGCCGCGGGTAATGATCACCTTCAGCACGCCCCGGGTTATTCCCTGGGCATGGGTAGTCATTTCAGCTTCCAGCGCTGACCACTGCTCAAAAGGGATAAAGAGTTTTTCACAGGCACTGCGCAAACGCTGCAGGTGCGCTGTCAGTAAACAGACCTCTCCATCGACGATCCGCGCCGTGGTGAAGCAACCATCGCCAAACTGCACTGCCCTGTCGTTCACGGGCAGGCTGTCCTGAGGCAATCCATTGATTAAATACATGATGGCTCCTTTATAGGGGAGATTAAGTCTGGCAGGACGGCGGGTCTTGAACAAGCAGATAAGGTTGAATAAAAAAGGTCCGACAAGCGGACCTTTAAACAGGACTAGCGGAGAGTCAGTCTCAGACCTTTTTGAAGATCAGAGAACCGTTGGTTCCGCCGAAGCCGAAGGAGTTACACAGGGTGTACTCCATTCCGCTGACCTGACGCGCTTCGTGTGGAACGAAGTCCAGATCGCAACCTTCATCCGGGTTATCCAGGTTGATGGTTGGAGGGACAGCCTGATCGCGCAGCGCAAGAATGGAGTAGATAGATTCTACTGCACCCGCCGCACCCAACAGGTGGCCGGTCATGGACTTGGTCGAACTCACCATTACGCGGCTGGCTGCTTCACCGAAGATAGACTTAACAGCCTGTGCTTCAGCTTTGTCGCCCGCAGGGGTAGAGGTACCGTGCGCATTCACGTAGCCAATCTGTGCAGGGGTAATACCTGCATCACGAATCGCGTTTTCCATCGCCAGCGCAGCACCTGCGCCGTTCTCTGGTGGTGATGTCATGTGGTAAGCATCGCTACTCATCCCAAAGCCAACGACTTCAGCATAAATTTTCGCGCCGCGTTTTTTCGCGTGTTCGTACTCTTCCAGTACGATCATGCCTGCCCCGTCGCCCAGCACAAAACCATCACGGTCTTTATCCCATGGACGGCTCGCTGCCTGAGGGTTGTCGTTGCGCGTAGAGAGCGCACGTGCTGCGCCGAAACCGCCTACGCCAAGAGGTGTACTGGCTTTTTCAGCCCCACCCGCAACCATGGCATCTGCATCGCCATACGCGATGATACGCGCGGCCTGGCCGATGTTATGCACGCCAGAGGTACAGGCGGTTGCGATAGAGATGCTTGGGCCACGCAGGCCATACATAATGGTCAGGTGACCTGCCACCATGTTAACAATCGTGGACGGAACGAAGAACGGGCTGATTTTACGTGGGCCACCATTCACTAAAGAGGTATGGTTTTCCTCAATCAGACCAAGACCGCCGATTCCGGAGCCGATTGCAGCACCGATACGGGTTGCGTTCTCTTCCGTAATAACAAGGCCAGAATCCTGCATGGCCTGAACGCCAGCGACAATTCCATATTGAATGAAGGCATCCATCTTGCGCTGTTCTTTGCGCGAGATGATCTCTTCACAGTTAAAATCCTTTACTAAGCCAGCAAATTTCGTTGCGTAGGCGCTAGTATCGAAATGGTCGATTAGGCTGATGCCGCTCTGACCGGCAAGGAGAGCTTTCCAGGTGGACTCTACGGTATTGCCGACAGGAGACAACATGCCAAGTCCGGTCACAACTACACGACGCTTAGACACGTTTGTCCTCCAGGGAGGGATAAATAAAAGAGATTCGTGGGACGATAAAAGATAAAACTCAGGCGGTCGAATGACCGCCTGGAGATGTTCACTTACGCCTGGTGACCGTTGATGTAATCAATGGCAGCCTGAACGGTGGTGATTTTCTCAGCTTCTTCGTCCGGAATCTCAGTATCAAACTCTTCTTCCAGAGCCATTACCAGCTCAACGGTGTCAAGAGAATCTGCGCCCAGGTCTTCAACGAAGGAAGCGGAGTTCACAACTTCTTCCTGCTTAACGCCCAGCTGTTCGCCGATAATTTTCTTAACGCGTTCTTCGATAGTGCTCATACTCTTAAATTTCCTATCAAAACTCGCTTTCGCGATGGTTTTCGTAGTGTATAAAATGTTGAAAAATTTGCAACTAAATCCCGGCAGTTCTTACCACGATTTTACGTTATTTTGAGGCCAATCCCTACAATAACGCAAATATTTTCGATCGTGATTAAACCATATACATCCCGCCGTTGACGTGGAGGGTCTCACCAGTGATGTAACCCGCTTCGTCAGAGGCTAAAAATGCAACCGCGCTGGCAATTTCTTTAGGATCGCCAAGACGACCCGCAGGAACAGCTGCCAGCGTACCCGCACGCTGATCATCGGTCAGCGCACGCGTCATGTCCGTTTCAATAAAGCCCGGAGCAACAACGTTTACAGTAATACCGCGGGACGCAACTTCGCGCGCCAGCGACTTACTGAAACCGATCAGACCTGCTTTCGCCGCAGCGTAGTTAGCCTGACCAGCATTTCCCATGGTACCAACCACAGAACCGATAGTGATAATACGGCCATGACGCTTTTTCATCATAGCTCGCATTACCGCTTTTGACAGACGGAATACAGATGACAGGTTGGTTTCGAGAATATCGTCCCACTCATCATCTTTCATTCGCATCAGCAGGTTATCGCGAGTGATACCGGCATTATTTACCAGAATATCGACTTCGCCAAACTCTGCGCGAATATTTCCCAGAACAGATTCGATAGATGCAGGATCGGTCACATTCAGTACCAGACCTTTCCCGTTATCACCCAGATAGTCGCTGATGGCCTGTGCGCCATTCTCGCTGGTTGCAGTGCCGATAACTTTCGCGCCACGGGCAACGAGCGTCTCAGCGATTGCGCGACCGATACCGCGGCTTGCGCCGGTGACCAGTGCGATTTTTCCTTCAAAACTCATGGTTTTCCTCTTTTATTGCGAGAGTGCCGCTGACATTGCTTCCGGCTCATTAATGGCCGAGGCAGTCAGGGTATCAACAATACGTTTAGTCAGGCCGGTGAGGACTTTACCCGGGCCAACTTCATACAGGTGCTCAACGCCCTGCGATGCCATAAATTCAACGGTTTTGGTCCACTGAACCGGGCTGTACAGCTGACGTACCAGCGCCTGGCGGATCGCTTCAGGTGCGGTTTCAGCCTGCACGTCAACGTTATTCACCACCGGAACAGACGGTGCGTTGAAGGTGATTTTTTCCAGTTCCAGCGCCAGCTTATCTGCGGCGGGTTTCATCAGTGCGCAGTGAGAAGGTACGCTGACAGGCAGAGGAAGTGCGCGTTTCGCGCCTGCTGCTTTACAGGCTGCACCTGCACGTTCCACTGCTTCTTTGTGACCTGCGATCACGACCTGGCCCGGGGAGTTGAAGTTAACAGGCGATACAACCTGCCCTTCGGCTGACTCTTCACAGGCTTTGGCGATAGACGCATCGTCCAGACCAATAATGGCCGACATACCGCCGGTCCCTTCAGGCACGGCTTCCTGCATGAATTTGCCACGCAGTTCAACCAGACGCACCGCATCCGCAAAGCCGATCACCCCGGCACAGACCAGTGCGGAGTATTCGCCAAGGCTATGACCAGCCATCATGACAGGGGCTTTCCCGCCCTGCTGCTGCCACAGGCGCCAGAGCGCGACGGAGGCGGTCAGTAACGCAGGCTGCGTCTGCCAGGTCTTGTTCAGCTCTTCAGCAGGACCCTGCTGAGTCAGTGCCCAGAGATCATACCCCAGGGCATCAGAAGCTTCACGGAAAGTCTCTTCAATAACCGGGTTGCTTGCTGCTAAATCAGACAACATGCCAACGGCCTGAGAGCCCTGACCCGGAAACACAAATGCAAATTGCGTCATTTTTATTAATCCTTTTTAGAAACGAACCAGTGCAGAGCCCCAGGTGAACCCGCCGCCGAAGGCTTCGAGCAGCACCAGCTGACCCCGTTGAATTCGCCCATCGCGTACCGCTTCGTCAAACGCGCAAGGTACGGATGCCGCAGAGGTGTTGCCGTGACGATCAAGGGTCACCACAACGTTATCCATCGACATGCCTAACTTTTTGGCCGTGGCGCTGATAATGCGCAGGTTGGCCTGATGTGGCACCAGCCAGTCGAGCGCCGTGCGCTCCAGGTTATTGGCCTGCAGCGTCTCATCAACGATATGCGCCAGCTCGGTTACCGCGACTTTGAACACTTCGTTTCCGGCCATAGTCAGGAAAATCGGGTCGTCCGGGTTAACGCGGTTGGCGTTCGGCAGCGTTAACAACTCACCGTAGCTGCCATCGGCATGCAGGTGAGTAGAGATGATGCCCGGCTCTTCAGACTGACCAAGCAGTACCGCGCCGGCACCGTCGCCGAAGATAATAATCGTGCCGCGATCCTCAGGATCGCAGGTGCGTGCGAGAACATCAGAACCGATCACCAGCGCATTTTTAACTGCACCAGATTTCACGTATTGATCGGCGATGCTCAATGCGTAGGTAAAGCCTGCGCAGGCGGCCGCAACGTCAAAGGCCGGGCAACCTTTTATGCCCAGCATGTTCTGAACCTGACAGGCTGCACTTGGGAAAGCATGGGTCGCAGACGTCGTTGCAACGATAATCAGACCAATGTCGTTTTTATCGACGCCAGCCATGTCGAGCGCACGCAGAGCAGCTTCATAACCCATGGTAGAAACGGTTTCATCTGGCGCGGCGATACGACGCTCGCGGATACCTGTGCGTGTGACAATCCACTCGTCAGAGGTATCAACCATTTTTTCCAGATCGGCGTTGGTTCGCACTTGTTTGGGCAGATAGCTGCCGGTACCTAAAATCTTCGTATACATGTACGCTCAGTCACTTTTTGCTAATACAGATTCCAGGCGAGCGGCAATCCGCTGAGGAACTTGTCGCTGCACCGCCTGCACTGCCTGTTCAATCGCGACGGTAAAGGCTCGCTGATTGGCAGCACCATGACTCTTAATCACGATGCCGCGCAATCCTAACAGACAGGCGCCATTATACTGGTCGGGGTTGAGGTGACTGAATCGCCGCGTCAGGCTTTTTTGTAACCAACGCTTTAATAAAATCAGCCACCAGGACCGTTTTTTACCCTCGCCCTGCGATTTCAGCAGCGAGAGAAACATTCTGACGACCCCTTCCATGGTTTTTAACGTGACGTTTCCAGTAAAACCGTCACACACCAGTACATCCGTTTTTCCGGTCAATAATTCGTTGGCTTCGAGATAACCAATATAGTTGATGGTCGGAACAGTTTTAAGTCGCTCGGCGGCCTCGCGGATATTATCAAGACCTTTGGTCTCTTCTTCTCCGATATTCAGCAAGGCGACGCGGGGATTGGTGATGCCTACCACCTCTTCGGCCAGCACCGAGCCCATCACGGCGAATTGCGCCAGCATCACGCCATCGCAATCGACGTTAGCACCTAAATCAAGCACCACCGTTTTGCCTTTCTGTTGATGCGGTAAAACCGTCACCAACGCCGGGCGCTCAATCCCCTCGATGGGTTTGAGCAGTAATTTGGCCAGCCCCATTAGCGCGCCGGTATTTCCCGCGCTCACGCAAGCCTCAGCTCGCCCTTCTTTTACCAGCTCCAGCGCCACTCGCATTGAACTGCCCCGGCTATTACGAATAGCCTGCGACGGGCGGGCATCACTGGCAATAACTGACTGCGCAGGAATAATCTGCAGACGTGAACGTTGTTCAAAGTCAGCTTTTGCAAGTAATGGCGTGATTGTGTCGGGATTGCCGACTAAAAGAAGTGTGAGTTGCGAATTAGAGTTCAGTGCCTGCAATGCTGCAGGCACTGTCACGGAAGGGCCAAAATCTCCCCCCATGACATCTAACGCCAGGGTTAGACGTGTCAAGGTATCGTCACAGCCTGGTTTGGTGTTTCCCCAGTTGCCCGGGGAAATCCTCACTAAGCTTCATCACGCTTGCGCGTGATTACTTAGTGATTACCTTGCGGCCACGGTAGAAACCGTCAGCAGTGATGTGGTGACGCAGGTGTTTCTCACCAGAAGTCTTGTCTACAGACAGGCTGGTAACTGCAGTCAGCGCGTCATGGGAACGACGCATGCCACGTTTGGAACGGGTTGGTTTATTCTGTTGTACGGCCATGGACCTTACTCCTCAATTACTTACGCTTTAAGCTGGCTAATACGGCAAATGGGTTTGGTTTTTGCGCTTCATCAGGCAGTTCCCCAAAGACCATGTCCGCCTCGGACA
Organism: Leclercia sp. UBA1284; assembly: GCF_002308415.1. Taxonomy (NCBI): domain Bacteria; kingdom Pseudomonadati; phylum Pseudomonadota; class Gammaproteobacteria; order Enterobacterales; family Enterobacteriaceae; genus Leclercia; species Leclercia sp. UBA1284. The sequence goes on along the minus strand of NZ_DBUS01000006.1, from coordinate 854,959 downwards.
CTTCACAGTGTTCAGAATCATGCACCGGAACGACTGGCAAGGTGAGGATGATTTCATCTTCAACCAACGCCAGAAGATCGATTTCACCGAATTCGTTAACCTCAATCGGCTCATACGCTTCCGGGAGTGCTTCAGCCTGTTCGTCGGAACGAACCGGGCTAAAACAATACGTTGTGTGAACATGCTGTACAAACGGTTTCCCGCAACGCTGACATTCGAGCGTTACCGTCACCTTTGCATCACCGGTTAAAACGGCAAGGCGCTGGTTGTCGATAGCGAACGACATGGAGCATTCTACATCACTGTCCACACTGACTACGGATTCGGCAATACGCTCTGCCTGATCGGAAGAATAGATTCCTTCGTAATCGAGGCGTTTTTGAGCCGTACGGACCGGATCAAGAGTCAGGGGTAATTTTACCTTTTGCATAGGGCGCGCATATTAACTTTGTAACGTCATAGAGTCAAAGAAAAAGGCAACCAGAGCTGCCTTTTGCCAATTATTCGCACACATTGCGGCCTGTAGTTTAAAATGGCTGGCATCGATACGCTATATCTGGTGAAAAAAATATGCCGAATCTCATTCTTGCCTCCATATCTCCCTGGCGCCGCGCGTTGCTTGAAAAACTCGGTCTACCGTTTGAATGTGCCGCACCGGACATCGATGAGACCCCGCAGCCGGGTGAGTCCCCCCGCCATCTCGTTCTTCGTCTGGCACAGGAAAAAGCGCAGTGCCTCGCCGCACGTTATCCTAACCATCTGATTATAGGATCCGATCAGGTTTGCGTCCTGGATGGCGAAATTACCGGTAAACCGCACACGGAAGAGAGAGCACGCCAGCAGCTCATGAAAGCGCGCGGTAACATCGTCACCTTTTATACGGGGCTGGCGCTGTATAACACCGCGACGGGCCATCTACAGACAGAGTGCGAACCCTTTGACGTCCACTTCCGTCATCTTAGCGAGCAGGAGATCGACGACTACGTGCGCAAAGAGCGCCCGCTGAGCTGCGCAGGCAGTTTCAAAAGCGAAGGGCTGGGGATTGCGCTGTTCGATCGGCTGGAGGGGCGCGATCCCAATACGCTGGTCGGGTTGCCGCTCATTGCGCTCTGCCAGATGCTGCGTCGGGAAGATTACAACCCGTTAATGGCGTAAAAAAACCGGCCAATGGCCGGTTTCTTCTTTTAGCTCGCGTCCCGCAATACCTTGAGGCAACGTTTGAGCTGGTCGTCAAGCGGCGCTTCAACGCGCATGACCTCCCCCGTATTAGGGTGGGTAAACTTCAGTGCCGCTGCGTGCAGAAACAGGCGTGAAAGCCCGGTACCCGCCAACTGCTTATCAAATTCGCGATCGCCATAGCGATCATCAAAGGCAATCGGGTGGCCTGCGTGCTGGGTATGGACGCGAATCTGGTGAGTACGCCCCGTCACCGGGCTGCAACGCACCAGCGTTGCAAAGGCGTAACGCTCTTCAACCTTAAAACGGGTCTCTGACGGTTTACCTTCCTGGCTCACGCGCACAATACGCTCACCGCTTTGCAGAATATTTTTCAGCAGTGGCGCTTGAACCACTTTCACGTGAGATTGCCACTGGCCGCGAACCAGCGCGAGATAATCTTTCTGCATCCCTTTTTCACGCAACTGTTCATGCAGGGAGCGCAGCGCGGAGCGTTTCTTTGCCACCAACAAGATGCCAGAAGTATCGCGATCGAGGCGGTGTACCAGTTCAAGGAAGCGCGCTTCCGGGCGCAGGGCACGTAAACCTTCGATCACGCCAAAGCTCAGCCCACTGCCGCCATGTACGGCGGTGCCTGAAGGCTTGTTCAGCACCAGGATATGATCGTCTTCATATAAAATCACATCCGTTAGCGCCGCGACTTTGTTGAGATGCGGCGAGACCGCCTGCTCTTCCCGCTCGGCGACGCGGACCGGCGGGATGCGGACTTCATCTCCCGCTTCAAGTTTGTATTCAGGTTTGATGCGCTTCTTATTTACCCGCACCTCACCCTTACGCAGGATGCGGTAGATCATGCTCTTTGGCACGCCCTTCAGTTGGGTGCGCAAAAAGTTGTCGATACGTTGCCCCGCTTCATCTTCGGTGATGGCAACGATTTTTACTGATGGAGTCTCTGTTTTCATGGTGGGCGATTCTAATTATCAGTCGCGGTTAGCGCCACTCATTTTTCTATGCTTATATATACCTTTGACCGGTTACTCTTTGCTTTACGCAATCGATTTGATGGTTATTAAACCGATCCTTTCGAAGAAGTGAAAAAACTGTGAGTAACCGGGTGATAAATGGTAAAAGTCAACTTGCTATAACCCAGGAAGCAATGGAATAATGTTGCTGTTTTCCGTGTTAAATCCTGGTTAAGTAAGGATAACGACGGAATGACCAATTTTGTCTGACCGATCATCCACGCAGCAATGGCGTAAGACGTATTGATCTTTCAGACAGTTAGCGGGCTGCGGGTTGCAGTACTTACCGGTAAATGGAATCTTCTCTGGAGAGTTTTACCCAGGCTGTTCCCCTGATAATTGCGCTGTGTTTCCGTATGAAATACAGGCAACCGACACTTTGCGCCTCTTAAGCGAGCGACAACCGTGAGGTTGGCGACGTGAATAGACACGAGGCCATCGGTTCATACCCCGGAAAGCGTCATCTTGCCCGCAGCTTAGTCGTCAATGTAAGAATAATGAGTAAGTTACGATGAAAAGAATGTTAATCAACGCAACTCAGCAAGAAGAGTTGCGTGTCGCCCTTGTGGATGGGCAGCGTCTGTACGATCTGGATATTGAAAGCCCAGGCCACGAACAGAAAAAAGCGAACATTTACAAAGGCAAAATCACCCGCATTGAACCCAGCCTTGAAGCTGCATTTGTTGACTACGGTGCTGAGCGTCACGGTTTCCTCCCACTCAAAGAAATTGCCCGCGAATATTTCCCGTCCAACTATAACGCCCATGGTCGTCCGAACATCAAAGACGTTCTGCGTGAAGGTCAGGAAGTTATCGTTCAGATCGATAAAGAAGAACGGGGTAACAAAGGCGCTGCGCTAACAACCTTTATTAGCCTGGCAGGCAGCTATCTGGTGCTGATGCCAAACAACCCACGCGCTGGCGGCATCTCTCGTCGCATCGAAGGTGATGATCGCACTGAGCTGAAAGAAGCACTGGCAAGCCTTGAGCTGCCGGACGGCATGGGCCTGATTGTTCGCACCGCGGGCGTCGGCAAATCTGCCGAAGCGTTGCAGTGGGACCTGAGCTTCCGCCTTAAACACTGGGAAGCGATTCAGAAAGCCGCAGAAAGCCGCCCTGCCCCATTCCTGATTCACCAGGAAAGTAACGTCATTGTCCGTGCTTTCCGCGACTATCTGCGTCAGGACATTGGCGAGATTCTGATTGATAACCCTAAAGTGCTTGAGCTGGCTCGCCAGCATATCGCCGCACTGGGTCGTCCGGATTTCACCAGCAAAATTAAACTGTACACCGGTGAAATCCCGCTGTTCAGCCACTACCAGATTGAATCCCAGATTGAGTCCGCCTTCCAGCGTGAAGTGCGTCTGCCGTCAGGCGGTTCTATCGTTATCGATACTACCGAAGCCCTGACCGCAATCGACATCAACTCCGCGCGTGCAACCCGCGGTGGCGATATCGAAGAGACGGCCTTTAATACCAACCTGGAAGCGGCAGATGAGATTGCACGTCAGCTGCGTCTGCGTGACCTCGGTGGTCTGATCGTTATCGACTTTATCGATATGACCCCTGTTCGCCACCAGCGCGCCGTTGAGAACCGACTGCGCGAATCCGTGCGTCAGGACCGTGCACGTATCCAGATCAGTCATATTTCGCGCTTTGGCCTGCTGGAGATGTCTCGTCAGCGTCTTAGCCCGTCTCTGGGTGAGTCCAGCCATCACGTCTGCCCACGCTGTTCCGGTACGGGTACCGTGCGTGACAACGAATCGCTGTCCCTCTCCATTCTGCGTCTGATTGAAGAAGAAGCGCTGAAAGAGAACACCAAAGAAGTTCACGCCATTGTTCCGGTGCCGATTGCGTCTTATCTGCTGAACGAAAAACGTGCCGCAGTGAGCGCCATCGAAACGCGTCTGGGCGGCGTTCGTTGCGTGATCGTGCCAAACGATCAGATGCAGACGCCGCATTACTCCGTTCTGCGCGTGCGTAAAGGCGAAGAGACGGCCACCCTGAGCTACATGCTGCCGAAGCTGCATGAAGAAGCGATGGCCCTGCCGTCTGAAGAAGAGTACGCCGAACGTAAACTGCCAGAGCAGCCTGCGCTGGCCGCTTTCGTGATGCCTGAAGCACCGCCAGCACTTGCACAGGAAGAGGCAACCGCCAAACCTGCGGCGAAGAAACCAGCCGTTGTAGCAAGCACAGCCCCTGCTGAGCAAGGCCTGCTAAGCCGCTTCTTCAGTGCGCTGAAGAAGATGTTTGCCGGTGAAGAGGCGCAGCCTGAACAGCCGAAAGTCGAGAAAAAAGAAGAGAAGCAGGAACGTTCTCAGGAGCGCCGTAAACGTCAAAACAACCGTCGCGATCGTAATGACCGTGGCGACCGTGGCGACCGCAATGAACGTCGCGACAACCGTGCTGACAACAACGAAGCGCGTGAAGGCCGCGAGGAGAACCGTCGTAATCGCCGCGAGAAATCGCAGCAGAACGCGGAAGAGCGCGAAATTCGCCAGTCTACCGGCACCGAAGCGGAAAAAACCCGTAACCGTGACGAGCAGCAGCCGCGTCGTGAGCGCAACCGTCGTCGTAATGACGAGAAGCGTCAGGCACAGCAAGAAGTTAAAGTGCTGAACCGCGAAGAGCAGCCAGAGCAGGAAACCGAGCAGGAAGAACGCGTTCAGGTGATGCCGCGCCGTAAACAGCGCCAGTTGACCAAATCTGTACGTATCCAGTCTCAGGCAGACGAAGCCGCAGCCGTAGAAACCGTTGAGGCACCTGTTGCCCCGGCACAGAGCACCGAACTGGCGAAAGTGGATCTGCCAGCCGTGGTGGAAAACGTGCAGGAGCAGGACGACAACGGCGAAGCGCGTGATAACGCCGGTATGCCGCGTCGTTCACGTCGTTCCCCGCGTCATCTGCGTGTAAGTGGTCAGCGTCGTCGTCGTTACCGTGACGAACGTTACCCGCTGCAGTCGCCGATGCCACTGGCCATTGCCTGCGCCTCCCCAGAGATGGCGTCCGGTAAAGCCTGGATCCGTTATCCGGTTGCTCGCCCGCTGGAGCAAGAAGCGCAGATCGATGAGCAAACCAATGCCGTTGAACCTGTTGTGACCGACGCCACTACTGTTGCACCGGAAGAGGTGAATACCGCTGCAGCGATTGCTGTTGAGTCGCAAGTTGCGCCGGTGGAGACAACCCATCCGGAAGTGATTGCCGCGCCTGTTGCTGAACAACCGCAAATTATCGCCAATGAAGATGTCGTGGTCGCTAAAGAGGTGATTGAAGACGTCGCAGTAGCAGAACCTGTTGTGGCTGAAGCATCCGAAGCGCCTGCTCAGGAAGCCCCTGCTGTCGCAGCCGTGGCCGACGTTGAACCGAAAATTGCGCCTGTTGTTGAAGCAGAGCCTGTGGTTGAAGCAGAGCCGGAAGTGAAAGCTGAGCCTGAAGTGAAGGCGGATGTCGCTGTAGAGAAAGCGCCAGAAGTCAACGCAGCGCCAGCCGCGAAAGCTGACACCTCACTGCACCATGCGACTGCCCCTATGACCCGCGCTCCTGCGCCGGAATACGTCGCAGAAGCACCGCGCCATAGCGACTGGGTACGTCCAGCCTTCAACTTCGAAGGTAAAGGATCTGCCGGTGGCCACAGTGCAACGCATCAGGCCACTGCGCCTGCAACGCGTCCGCAGTCTGTTGAATAAACGCGCCGCGTAATAAAAAAGCCGACTTTAGGGTCGGCTTTTTTTTACCTTTTTTGCGCCAGCGGCTTACGCATACCGGCTATTTCTGGCATCACTTCACGCATCATTTCCAGAAAACGTCTTAAGCGCGCAGGGTAATAGCGCGACCACGGATAGACCAGGTGCACGGGTAGTGCCGCAGGCTGCCATTCCGGTAAAAGATGCACCAGCCTCCCTGCCCGGATATCTTCCTCCACCGTCCAGCTCGACACCACCGCTACCCCCAGCCCGGTCAGGGCGCTTTTACGCGTCACGTACAGGCTGTCAGTGCTTAAGCGGGGAGAGATAGGGATACGCAACAGTTGCGTCTCTCCGTCGGTGTAGAGCTCGATATGTTGACGATAAAAGCTGTTCAATGCCACCCAGGGCAATGCGGAAAGCGCCTGAGGTGACTGCACAGGATCGAAGCGAGCCAGGAGTTCCGGCGCGGCCACAATGCAGCGCGGCACCTCTGCCAGCAGGATTGAAACCGTTGCCGGATCGATCTCCGCCCCGACCCGAATCGCGCAGTCGATATTCTCACTCATAAAATCTGCCGAACGGTCATTCAGCATCCACTCGACCGTCAGCCGCGGGTAACGGTTCAGAAACTGTGTTAATGGCTCCAGTAACTGCTCCTGACCGAAGGCGTGCGGCGCCCGCACACGCAGCATACCAACGGGTTCATCTTCCGCATGGCCCATCTCATCTTCCAGCGCCAGCCAGCTGTCTATCACCCTACCCGCGTGCTGATAGCAGCGTTCGCCGTCATCGGTCAGTTTCATGGCATGCGTGGTGCGTAAAATGAGTCGCACACCCAGCAGTGATTCAAGCGATTGCAAACGGCGGCTGACCGTCGCCTGGGTGGTTTCAAGTTGTTTCGCCGCCGCAGACAGCGAGCCTGCCTCAACAATGCGGACGAAGGTTCGCATCAACTCCACCCTATCTATACGCTCTGAACGCTGCATCTCACCCTCTGTTATACGTTTAACGTATAGGTGTTTTAACACCAGGCTGGCTACCACCGCAAGCGTGGGTGCGAAAGAATAGCCTCACATCCTGATTGAGGTACACACTATGAACACTACCCTCCCTGCCCACGCCATTAGCCGCTGGGTCATTTTACTGCTCGCCATTGGCGCTGGCTTTAGCGTCGCCTCGATTTACTACGCCCAGCCTTTGCTGCCGCTGATGGGCAGCGACCTGCACCTGAGTATTGAAGGGATGGGGCTGGTACCTACCCTGACCCAGGCAGGCTATGCCATCGGCATTCTGTTTCTGCTGCCGCTTGGCGATCGCCATGATCGTCGAACCCTGATTCTGCTGAAAAGCACGGCCCTGGCGCTGGTTTTGCTGGCCAGTAGCCTCGTCACGGAACTGCACAGCTTACTGATTGTTAGCCTGCTGATTGGTATGGCAGCCACCATGGCGCAGGATATCGTTCCGGCGGCCGCCATTCTTGCCCCTGAGGGCAAACAGGGGAAAACCGTTGGCACGGTGATGACCGGTCTGCTGCTCGGGATTTTGCTCTCCCGTACCGTTAGCGGCATCGTTGGCGAAGCCTTTGGCTGGCGCGTGATGTATCAACTGGCGGCGGCCAGTATTGCCCTCATCGGTGTGGTGATGTGGGCTGTTCTGCCCCGCTTCGCTATTCATTCCACGCTTAGCTACCCCGCATTAATGCGCTCAATGGCGCACCTGTGGCGCCGCTACCCCGCATTGCGTCGTGCCGCGCTGGCGCAAGGGTTCCTCTCAATCGCCTTTAGCGCCTTCTGGTCAACGCTGGCAGTGATGCTGCTAGAGCGCTATCAGTTGGGCAGCGCGGTGGCAGGAGGATTCGGTATTGCCGGGGCAGCCGGTGCGCTGGCGGCTCCACTGGCCGGTGGGCTGGCTGATAAGCTGGGCGCAGGTAAAGTCACCCAGCTAGGCGCCGCACTGGTCACCGTCTCTTTTGCCCTGATGTTCCTGATGCCTATGCTGGGCGTTCATGGTCAACTGATTCTGATTGCCGTTTCGGCTGTGGGGTTTGACCTCGGTCTGCAATCCAGCCTGGTGGCCCACCAGAACCTGGTTTATAGCCTTGAGCCGCAGGCGCGCGGGCGTCTGAATGCCCTCCTCTTTACCGTGGTATTCATTGGTATGGCGCTGGGCTCTGCGCTGGGTACTAAGGTGTATGCCCTTGCTGGCTGGCCAGCCGTAGTGGCCCTGGCTACCCTCACTGGCGCTATCGCACTGGTGATTCGCCTGACCGGGCGCACCGCAACGACTACCGCCGCTGCGCAAAACGGATAAAAAAAAGCCCAACCCGGGATGACGGGTTGGGCAGACAAAGTATGACCAGTTTCAAGCCATACTCTAAAGGTCAAAAATGTTATCTATTCAGCTGAAACAGAGACATTCCCTGCATATCAGTGAACGCTTTATACGAAGCCTGAAGCGCCGCCTGCTGCATGGTGTAGGACGAAATGACCGAGTTCCAGTCAACATCAATCAGATCGCTCATCTGCTTAGTCTGTCCAAGCGTGCGTTCTGCGCCGAGGTCGTCCAGCTTGTCCAGTTCGTTCAGGCGGGTCCCCAGTTCGGCACGCACGGTCAGAATGTTATCCTGAACGTTACGCAGTCCCCGGTTAGCCACATCAATGCTCTCTTTCAACGCTGCACTCTTAGCGCCATCATCCCCAATGGGATCGTTCAGCGCTGTGATGGCGGTATCCAGAATCTTAAACAGGTTCGCTTCCCCGAGGGTGCCATCGGGCTCTTTCATCGCATTGCTGGTGAATTTGGCGAAGACATCACTGCCGATATGGCTCACTTCCATGTTACGCGCGGCGTCAACCTGCTGGCTGATTGGCGTAGTGCCACCATTATAGGTACCGGTGGCGCTATCAAACGCCGGCGCTTCGGTGTTGTAGCCCGCAAAGATATAGCGTCCGTTACCGTCGGTGCTGTTCGCCAGGTTCATCAGCTGATCGCGAAGCCCTTTCAGGTCAGTCGCCAGCGAGGCACGGTCATTGTCGGTGAAGGTCCCGTTACCCGCAGCAACGACTTTTTCCAGAGAGCTTTGCAGAGCGGTAGTCACCTGCCCCAACACACTCTCTTCCAGCGAGACTTTGGTGGTCGCAAAGCTACGCGCCAGCTCATATTGACTGTTCTGAGACTGCGCCTGAGAGAGCACCACCGCCTGAGACGCTGCAATAGGGTCGTCGGAAGGGCGATTGACGCGCTGACCGGTAGACATCTGCTGGCCATAGTTCAGCCACTTACTCTGGGAATTGGTGATGCCCTGCATTTGCTGCTGGTACATCATCTGGGTGCTAATACGCATCGATTACCTCGTCCTTAGCGAATGTTAATTAACGCATCAAAGAGCGTACTGGCGGTCTGCAGTACCTGTGCGTTAGCCAGATAGTACTGCTGGTAACGTTGCAGGTTGCCGTACTCTTCATCAAGGTTAACCCCAGAGATGGACTGCTGTTGATTGCTCAACTGCGTGACCACGTTGGCTTTCGTTTGGCTGCTGGTCTTAAGGGAAGCCGTTGAGCTGCCCACGGTGCTCACCAGAGAGGCGTAAGCATCGTTAAAGGACTTGTTACCGCCTACCAGCTTACTGTTTTGCAGATCCAGCATTGCCTGGCCGTTACGGTTGTCGCTCTTGCCACCGCCGGTGGCTGAGGCCATCGCCAGTTTCGACTCATCTTTGACCAGCATGTTCATGTTGACGATCACATCCTGAACCGGTTTCAGAATGAAGCTGTCTTTCACGTTGGCGTCGGCATTATTGCTCACGTTGACGGTCAGGCCATCGAAGTTCATATCGCCGTTAGCGTCCGGCGTGACGGCGAAGCTGGTCTTGTCCGCAAGGCGGGTCACGGTCCAGCCGGAAGCCGTTTTTTCCAGCTGATAATCCGTTGCCTGAACTTTGGTGGTGTCATCAAAGGTCGCCGTGACGATCGCCGTCCCGGTGTTTTTGGCGTTGCTGGTGACCGCAGGCTTCCCGAAGGAGAAGAGCTCTTTGCCCGTGTCACCATTCGCGTCCAAACCCTGCTTTTGCTGATTGTTCATCGCATCGGCAAACGCCAGCGCCATCTGGTTCAGGTTATTACGCACCTTATCCAGATCCTGCGAACGGAAGGTCAACAGGCCGCCTAAAGAGCCGGAGTTCAGCTGCTTTTCCTGAATCTCTGATGTGCCGGTTGCGTCAACAAACGCGACCGCCACACGGGACGGATCGGCGCTGGATGATACCGCCGCCAGCTGGTTCGAATTGCTACCCTGAACCAGGGTATATCCGTTACCAATAGAGATGTTATAGGTACCGCTATCCTGGACGGAAACTTCAACGCCCACGATCTGGTTTAACTCACTCACCAGTTGGTCACGCTGGTCAAGCAGGTTGTTTGGCGAAGCACCCGCGCCCACACCGGTCAGACGGGAGATCTGATCGTTGAGATTGGCAATCTGTTTCGCATAACCATTAATTTGATCAACGCTGGTGGTGAGCGCGATGTTGATCTGTTTTTCCTGGTCACGCAGATACTGGTCGGTCACTTTGAACTGGTTTACCAGGCCATCGGCTTTACCCAGTACGGTCTGACGCGCCGCTGGATCTTCGGCGTTACTGACCAGCGTTTGCAGGCTTTTAAAGAAGTCTTGCAGCGTGGTAGAGATAGAGTTAGTGGTATCAGAGAGCACGTCATCAATTTTTGACATCTGCTGATAGCGCGTCGTTAGCCCACTGCTGTCGGTTTGCGCCGCACGCAGCTGGTTGGTGATGAACGCGTCATATTCACGCTGTACCCCAGAAACATAAACGCCGTTTCCTACCCAGCCACCGCCTGTGAGGGTGCTGTTCGATGCGCCCAGCACTGTAGTCTGGCGGGTATACCCTGCCACGTTGTAACTTGAAATATTATTACTGACGGTATTCAGCGCTGCCTGTGCAGCACCGAGGCCACTCATGGCGCTGTTAATCAAACTGGACATGGGGGTTCCTTTTACACTTTCAGACACGAGTCCTGATGATGATTATCGGCAGACACCATCAGGACTTGAGAACTTTCAGAACAGATTTTCAAGATCTGTGCTATAGGCTTTACTGACTTTTTCACCCATTGCTTTTAGCTGCTGGATCATGCTGGTGAGCTTGCGGGCGTAGTTCGGATCGGTGGCATACCCTGCGCTCTGAAGCGCCTGTGCACCCTGCTCCGCCGTCGCCGCCTGGGTCACCGCAGCGTAGCGCGGATTGCGGGTGAGCAAGCCAACGTAATCTGAGAGTGCCTCCAGATAGGAGCTGTAAACGCGGAACCTGGCTTTAACCTTTTTCGCCTCACCGTTTTCGAACTCGGTGGTGGTGATCTCGGTCGTCGGCCCTTTCCAGCTGCCAGACGCTTTCACACCAAAGATGTTAAAGCTCGGCTCGCCGTTTTCCCGACGGATCTGGCGCTGGCCCCAACCCGACTCCAGCGCCGCCTGGGCCAGAATCAGGTGATGCGGCACGCCGCTCTGCTCGCTCGCCAGGCGTGCGGGCAGAGAGAGCTGCGCCAGGAAGTCTTTGCTGTCGCCGGATAACGGCTCATCGTTGCTCTCCGGCGCTTTCGGCACGGCCTTACGCACCATCTGGGTTAGCGCCTGGTTTTGATAACTGGTCACCGTTTGCAGGTCGAACTTCATCGGCACCTGCTGAGGCTGATCTTCCGGCTTAACTCCCTGTGCGGCTTCCATCTGCTTGACGATCATATCGGCAAGGCCAAGCCCCTTGCCGGAGGTCATCTGCTGGGCAATCTGTTGGTCATACATGCTGGTGTACAGCCGGGTTGAGTCGCTGCTGAAGATGCCATCTTTCGGTAGCGCTTCACGCATGCTTTTCAACATCATCTGCACAAACATCCCTTCAACCTGGCGGGCAACCGGGCGGAGATTCGCCGCCGGGTCTTTACCTGCACTGGTTTTCAGCTCGTTGAGCGACTGGGCATCCCAGGCCGCACTTGCCATCAGTTTGCTATCGCCGAGCATTAGATAATTTCCACTTTCGCGCGCAGGCAGCCTGCGGTCTGCATGGATTGCAGAATCGACATCAGCTCCATCGGCGTGGCGCCCAGCGCGTTAAGCGCACGTACCACATTGTTGAGATTGGCGCTGGAACGTACGCTCTGCAGTGAACCCCCCTCCTGGCGCAGATCGATCTGCGTCTGCGGCGTCACCACCGTCTGGCCGCCACCGAATGGCGTATCAGGCTGGCTGACGTTCGCCTGGCGGTTAACCGTTACCGAGAGGTTCCCCTGCGCCACGGCGCAACTGTCCAGGGTCACTTCGCGGTTCATTACCACCGAGCCGGTACGGGAGTTGATAATCACTTTCGCATCCTGCAACGGTACGTTGACTTCCATATTCTGGATATCGGCCAGCATCCGGACCTGATTGCTGCCGCCGCTGGAGGTGCGAATCTGCACGGTACGCGCGTCAAGCGCTGTCGCACTGCCAAAGCCACGGCTGCGGTTGATGGTGTCGGCAATCTGCTGCGCCATGGTGAAATCTTCATTATTCAACTGCAGATTGATGGTATTACCGGAACCAAACTGAGACGGGAGCTCACGTTCAATGATGGCGCCGTTAGTGATGCGGCCGCCATTGAGCTGGTTAACCTGCACGCTGCTGCCACCCGCGGAGGCGCCTGCGCCGCCAACCAGAATGTTACCCTGGGCCAGCGCGTAGACCTGGCTGTCCACCCCTTTCAGCGGGGTCATTAACAGCGTACCGCCGCGCAGACTTTTGGCGTTACCCATGGAAGAGACCACCACGTCAATGGTCTGCCCCTGACGCGCAAAGGCGGGGAAGCTCGCGGTGACCATAACGGCCGCCACGTTCTTCAGCTGCATGTTGGTGCCCGTGGGTACCGTGATCCCCAGTTGCGAGAGCATGTTGTTCAGGCTCTGGGTGGTGAACGGGGTTTGCGTCGTCTGGTCACCGGTACCATCCAGCCCCACGACCAGGCCGTAGCCTATCAAGGAGTTTTGTCGTACGCCCTGTACGCTGGTGAGATCGCGGATACGGTCAGCCTGGGCAAAGCTTGCCACCAGCACCAACGCGATACCCAAGAGGGATTTAAACATAGGTCACCTCGCTTACATCGGCGATAAATTAAGGAAGAAACGCTGCAGCCAACCCATATTCTGCGCCTCGTTGATGTAGCCGTTACCGACGTACTCAATGCGCGCATCCGCCACCTGGGTGGACGGTACGGTGTTAGTGCCGCTGATGGTGCGAGGGTTAACCACACCGGAGAATCGAATGAACTCAGTGCCCTGATTGATGGCAATCTGTTTTTCACCCACAACATGTAAATTACCGTTCACCAGTACCTGATCGACGGTCACCGTCAGGGTGCCGCTAAAGGTATTGCTGGCGTTGGCGCCACCCTTACCATTAAAGGAGTTGCCGCCAGAGGTCTCGACATCGGCACGTGCATTACCAAACAGCCCTTGCAGGTAGCGTGGCACGGTGTCAAAGCCAAAATTCGTTTTGCCATCGCGGCTGGCGTTCGCCGACGAGCTCTTGCTCGCACTGACGTTTTCCTGCAGGACGATGGTGAGTGTGTCACCCACGTTACGCGGACGACGATCTTCAAACAGCGGCTGATAACCGTAGTTAATAGGCTGCGCGGTCTGGAAAATAGAGCCGTTAACGACCGGCGCGGGGCCGGGAACGGGTTGGGCGGTGGTCGCACCCTGCACCAAAGGTTTAGACGGGATCCAGGCGCAACCGCTCAGGGTCACGGCCAGCAGAGTCACTATAGGATAACGATTCGCCGCGTGTTTTTGCATTGCCTTCATCTTCGAAAACAGGGAGCCGGTGCGGGGATTACCGCACCGGGCTACACCTTAGAGTTGCGTCAGTTTCTGCAGCATCTGGTCGGTCGTCGACACTGCTTTACTGTTAATTTCATACGCACGCTGAACCTGGATCATATTCACCAGCTCTTCCGCGACGTTAACGTTAGAGGTCTCAACGTACCCCTGATAGAGCAAACCTGAGCCATTCAAACCTGGCGTGCTCTCGTTCGGCGCGCCGGAAGACTGGGTTTCGATGTACAGGTTCTCACCGATGCTTTCCAGACCGGTGTCGTTCATAAAGGTGGTGAGGTTGAGCTGACCAACCTGCACAGGTGCCGCCTGGCCCTGCTGGGTCACGCTCACGACCCCGTCACGCCCGATAGTGATGCCGAGGGCGTTGGCCGGAATGGTGATCGCTGGCTGTACCTGGAAACCGCCTGCGGTGACCAGCTGGCCGTTCTGATCCACCTGGAACGAACCATCACGGGTATAGGCGGAGGTGCCATCTGGCAACTGTACCTGGAAGAATCCCTGCCCTTTGATAGCCACATCTTTACTGTTGTTGGTCTGAGACAGGTTACCCTGGCTATGCAGACGCTCGGTCGCTACCGGACGAACGCCGGTACCAATCTGCAAACCGGACGGCAGCGTTGTCTGTTCAGACGACTGCGCACCTGGCTGGCGGATGGTTTGATAAAGCAAATCTTCAAAAACGGCGCGTTGACGCTTAAAACCATTGGTGCTTACGTTCGCCAGGTTGTTGGCGATCACATCCATATTGGTTTGCTGCGCATCCAGGCCAGTTTTTGCGATCCATAAAGAACTGATCATAGGAAGTCCTGTTAAGTCATTGCCAACAGTTGGTTAGCTTTGCCCGCGTTCTCATTCACGCTGCTGATAACTTTCATCTGCATCTCGAAACGACGTGCGCTGGCGATCATATCGGTCATGGCTTCAACCGGTTTGACGTTACTGCCCTCCAGTACGCCAGACATAACGCGAATGGTTGGGTCAGCCTGCAGGGCTGCGCCTCGGGTTGCCTGTGCCGCCTGCGTCAGACGGAAGATACCGTCGTCGCCACGCTGCACTTCGTTACCCTCGGCCTTTACCAGCTTCAGACGGCCGACCGGCGCCACCGTATTCGGCGGATCGCCCGGGTTAAGCGCGGAGATGGTACCGTCTGCGGCAATAGTGACCTCAGAGCCTTCCGGCACGGCGAGCGGTCCTGCTTCGCCAATCACCGGACGCCCCTGAATCGTCAGTTGTCCCGCCGCATTCACCTGAATGTTACCGTTACGGGTATAACCTTCTGTACCGTCTGCGGTCTGTACCGCCAGCCAGCCATCCTGCTGCAGCGCCACGTCCAGCGGACGCGAGGTGTAGTCCATTTGGCCAGGGGTCATATCCGCGCCCGGCGTCGAGGCGGTAACCAGCGTACGCGTTGGCAAGGACAAGCCTTCTACCGGTACCGCACGCAGCGCATTGAGCTGGGCACGAAAGCCAGGTGTCGAGGCGTTAGCCAGGTTACTGGCGGTCACTGCCTGCTGATTGAGCGTCTGACTGGCAGCGCCCATCGCGGTATATATTGCGTGATCCATTAAGCTATCCCGTCAGCCACTTAGCGAAGGTTAACCAGCGTGTTGAGGATCTGGTCCTGGGTTTTGATGGTCTGCGCGTTCGACTGGTAGTTACGCTGCGCAACGATCATGTTCACCAGCTCTTTACTCAGATCCACGTTCGAGGCTTCCAGCGCACCGTTGGTCAGTGAACCGAAGTTGCCGGTACCGGCGGTACCCAGCAGCGCCACGCCAGAAGACTGGGTCGCAGACCAGACGTTATTACCTTCGGACTGCAGACCTTCGTTGTTGGCGAAGTTTGCCAGCACGATCTGGCCCAGAACCTGGGTCTGTTCGTTGGAGTAGTTACCCACAACGGTACCGTCATCGTTGATCTGATAGCTGACCAGATCGCCTGGCTTGTAACCGTTCTGGTTAGTGGCCACGATGTTGTTCGCACCGGTGTTCTGCTGCATGGAGTTGAGGAAGCTCAGCGTGAACGCGGTTGGCGTCGCACCATTTAATGCGCCGGAGGTGATGGCGATTGACGGTTCCGCATTTTTAGTCGCGCTCAGCACGCCCGCTGCGTCGTAGTTATAGACGCCTTCCAGGTTACCGCTGCTGTCAAAGCTCATCTGCGCCGCTTTGGTCGGCGTAGAACCATTTACGCTACCGTCCTGGGTATAGAGATCCCATTTGTTGTCCGCTGCTTTCACATAGTAGACATACATGTTGTGGGCGTTACCCTGGCTGTCGAAGACCGTCACCGTCCCTTTTTTGTTATAGCTGTCCGGGTTCGGGCTATTGGTCGTAGCGTCGAATGCGACAGATGGCTCTTTGTCAGTCGAGTTCAGGTTAATCTGCTGGGTGGCGGTATCGGTTCGTTTTGCCGACATCAGCGTATTCGGGATGGTGATCGCCTGTGGGTTTGCACCGGTCTGCACCGTTGGTGGCGAGCCCGCGACCGGGTAACCGGTCAGCTGCAGGCCCTGCATGTTCACCAGGTTACGGTTTTCATCCAGGCTGAACTGGCCGTTACGGCTATAGAACACGGAGCCGTTGCTGTCGACCATACGGAAGAAACCGTTCTGGCTAATGGCAACATCCAGGCCACGGCCGGTGTTGGTCGTGGTGCCGTCGGTGAAATCCTGGGTGATGCCGGCCACTTTGACGCCCAGACCCGCTTTAGAACCCGCAAACATATCCGCAAAAGAGGCGGTTGAGGATTTAAAACCATAGGTCGCGGAGTTGGCAATGTTGTTACCAATGACATCGAGGTTGGTGGCCGCAGCATTCAGGCCGCTGACCGCTTGAGAAAAGGCCATGACTTACTCCTGATAAGTATTAAGGCTTAGATAATCTGCCGAACTTGGTCGAGCGTGGTGGTACCGTAGGTACCCAAATCCAGTTTGTTGCCATCGCTACCCCGCGTGACGCCCTGAACCAGCGCAAACTGCAGAGGTTGTGCCACCAACTGGGTCGTGCCGCTGCTGGCAGAAATGGCAACGTTATAAGAGCCGTTCGGCGCGGTCGTGCCGTCGGCCAGCGTGCCATCCCAGGTAAAGGTGTGAACACCCGCTTTCAGTTCACCAATGTCAATGGTGCGAACGACGGCGCCAGCCTTATCGGTAATGGTGGCTGTCACTTTGTCGGCAGGCTGCTGCAGCTCAACGCCAAACGGCGTTGTCGACGTATTGCTGGTACCGTCGGTAGTGTTGGTACCGGCAAGGATGGTGCTACCCGGGATCATCACGCCATGACCAATCAGGCTGCTTGCCTGCAGTGACTGGCTGTTGTCGATCTGGCCGGAGATAGAGCCCAGGGTGGTGTTCAGTTTTTCGATGCCGCTAACGGTACTGATCTGCGCAAGCTGCGTGGTCAGTTCGTTATTCTGCATCGGGTTGGTGGGGTCCTGGTTTTTCAACTGCGCCACCAGTAGCGTTAAGAAGCTGCTCTGCAGATCCGACGCTTTGCTACCCGTCAACGAGCTGGAGCTGGCTGCGCTGGTAGCATTGGTGGTGTCATTCATATTGACTGCAATGGACATGCGAGTCTCCTTTACTGACCGAGAGTAAGCGTTTTGAGCATCATGCCCTTGACGGTATTGAGTACTTCAACGTTTGCCTGGTAGCTGCGGGAGGCAGACATGGTGTTCACCATCTCACCCACGACATCCACGTTTGGCATTTTGACGTAGCCATTGGCATCGGCCAGCGGATTGCCTGGCTCGTACACCAGTTTGTCCGGCGCCTGGCTCTCGATCACATCAGCGACTTTTACCCCACCGGTCGCTGCGCCTGGCGCAGCATTGACCTGGAAAACAACCTGTTTTGCACGGTAGGGTTGACCATCTGGGCCCGTCACGCTGTCGGCGTTTGCCAGGTTACTGGCAGCCACGTTCAGACGCTGGGACTGGGCGGTCAACGCGGAACCGGCGATATCAAAAATATTCAGTAAAGCCAAAATTAATTGCCTCCCTGCAGGACATTCATCATGCCTTTAATTTGTCCACCGAGAACGGTCAGCCCCATCTGGTACTTCAGGCTGTTATCGGCAAACTGCGTACGCTCCCGGTCCATATCTACGGTATTGCCGTCGAGGGATGGCTGATCGGGAACGCGGTAAAGTAAATCGGTGGTCGGGGTGTTAACGACCTGAGCGGGAATATGGCGTGCAGATGTCAGCGCAAGGGCAACGCCGGTGTTTTCGGCCCGTCCACGCTCCATCACTTTTTTAAGTTCACTGGAAAAATCAATATCGCGCGCCTGAAACCCGGGGGTATCAGCGTTCGCGATATTGGCGGCCAGAATCTCCTGACGCTGGGCGCGTAAGTTGAGCGCTTCCTGCTGAAAACGTAGCGCGGCGTCGAGTTTATCGAGCATGTCTCCTCCGCTGATGGCAAAATTTCAGTTCACAGCTTAAATCTCAACCCGTCACCCTTATCGACGGAATAAGCGCAAAATGCGTCGCTATTTATTGCGTTGATGAGAAAGGACGACAGGTAGAATCCCTCTCATCCTGGAACTGGCGGGTATTTTATGATGCGCATTTTCAAACGTGGTCTTGCCGCAACCTTATTGCTCTGGAGCGCCCTCTCTTCGGCGCAGGATCTGGACGCGCAACTGACGGCATTTTTTGCCCAGCGGCTGGCCGGCATTAGCGATGAGGTCACCGTGACCATTCGTTCCCCGGCTAACCTGCTGCCGAGCTGTGAGCAGCCCTCATTTAGCGTACCGGGCAGTGCCAGACTGTGGGGCAATCTCAGCGTGCAGACACGTTGCGCCAATGAGAAGCGCTACATTCAGGTTGCAGTTCAGGCGATGGGCAATTATGTTGTCGCCTCCCAGGTGATTGCTCGCGGCAGCGTGTTGCAGCCCGGTAGCGTAACGCTTAAGCGCGGCAGACTGGATCAGTTGCCACCGCGCACCATGCTGGATATTAACCAGGCGCAAGATGCCGTCACGCTTCGCGATGTGGCGCCAGGGCAGCCACTGCAATTGAGTATGCTGCGTCAGTCATGGCGTATTAAAGCTGGTCAACGCGTGATGGTTGTCGCCAGCGGAGACGGCTTTAGCGTGAACAGTGAAGGCAAGGCGTTGAACAACGCAGCGGTGGCCCAGAATGCCCGCGTGCGTATGGCTTCCGGCCAGGTGGTCAGTGGAACGGTCGGTTCTGATGGGAATATTCTGATTAACCTATAATCTTTTTAAAGATTTTGCGGCGGCTGCCGATAAAGTAGTAACAAATGATGATGTCAGGCACCAACGCCGCGAACCCTCTATGAGGACAACACAATGAGCATTGATCGTACATCGCCCGTAAAGCCGGTTAGCACTGTACAAACTCGCGAAACGAATGACACTGCCACGCCAAAAACTCGCCTTGAAAAAACGGCGTCGGCTAACAGCACCAGCGTGACGCTGAGCGATGCCCAGGCGAAGCTGATGCAGCCGGGTAGCAACGATATTAATATGGAACGCGTTGACGCGCTGAAAACCGCTATTCGTAATGGCGAACTAAAAATGGATACCAGCAAAATTGCTGACGCGCTGATTCAGGAAGCGCAAAGTTTCTTAGAGTAAAAACCGTATGAGTCGTCTCTCGGAAATACTGGATCAAATGACGGTCATTCTTAACGACCTGAAAACGGTAATGGATGCTGAACAACAACAGCTCTCTGCCGGGCATATCAGCGGCAGCGCACTTCAGCGAATTACTGAAGATAAAAGTTCGCTGCTCGCCACTCTGGATTACCTGGAGCAGCAGCGTCGCGCTGAGCAAGTCTCCCAACGTAGTGCGAATGATGATTTCGCCGAACGCTGGCAGACAATTACAGAAAAAACCCAGCAGTTGCGCGACCTTAACCAGCACAATGGTTGGTTACTGGAAGGACAAATTACCCGCAACCAGCAGGCGCTGGAGGTTCTGAAGCCACATCAGGAGCCAGGCCTGTATGGCGCGAATGGACAACAGTCCGCCTCGCGCGGCGGCGGTAAGAAGTTTTCTATCTAATCGCGCCAGCGAGAGAGGAACGGGGAGCACAGTCTGTGACTCCCCTTTTTTCGTTACGCCGTACGGCGGGTGAACTCTTTCACTTTAAAACCGAGAATGGCCAGGGTCGCAAAGTAAGCCACCACGCCGGTCACCACGACCGCCATTAACCGCAGCAGTCGATAGAGCATCGTGCCCTGCGCCCAATCCGGCATCACATGCAGCATACCCACTAATGCCGCCGCCATCACCAACACCGCTATCACCAGACGCACCAGGAAACGTGCCCAACCCGGCTGCGGGGTAAAGATCTTCTGTTTACGCAGTTGCCAGTAGAGCAGAGCGGCGTTAAGACATGCCGCCAGACCGATTGAGAGTGCCAGGCCGGCGTGCTTAAGAGGGCCAATAAACGCCAGGTTCATCAGCTGGGTCATAATTAAAGTCACAATGGCAATTTTGACCGGCGTTTTGATGTCCTGGCGCGAATAGAAGCCCGGCGCCAACACTTTCACGACGATCAGCCCCATCAGTCCTACCGAATAGGCAATGAGCGCCCGCTGGGTCATGGCCGCATCAAACGCGGTAAATTTGCCGTACTGGAACAGCGACACGGTCAGCGGCTTGGCCAGGATCCCCAGCGCCACCGCGCTGGGAAGTGCCAGCAGGAAGCAGAGCCGCAGCCCCCAGTCCATCAGGCGGCAATATTCATCATGATTGCCGCTGGCAAAGCTTTTCGACAGCGACGGCAGCAAGATGGTGCCCAGCGCCACGCCCAGCACGCCAGAGGGAAACTCCATCAAACGATCGGCGTAATACATCCATGAAACCGATCCTGAGGCGAGGAAAGAGGCAAAAATGGTGTTGATAATGAGCGAGATCTGACTAACGGAGACGCCCAGGATCGCCGGCCCCATCTGTTTGACGACACGCATCGCTCCGGCATCGCGCAGGTTGATGCGCGGCAAGACCAGCATGCCAATTTTCTTCAGATGCGGTAGCTGATAAGCCAGCTGCAACACGCCGCCGACGGTCACCGCCCAGGCAAGGGCCAGCACCGGAGGGTTAAAGTGCGGCGCGGCAAACAGCGCAAATCCGATCATGCTGATATTGAGGAACGTGGGGGCAAAAGCCGGCACCGAGAAGCGGTTCCAGGTATTGAGAATCGCCCCAGCCAGAGAGGCGAGCGATATAAGCAAAATATAGGGGAAAGTGATCTGCAACAGCTGGGTGGTGAGAGCAAATTTGTCTGCCGTGTTGGCAAAGCCTGGCGCGGTCACCATGATAACCCACGGCGCTGCCAACATCCCCACCACGGTGACGATGGCCAGCGCCAGGGTCAGCAGACCCGAAACGTAAGAGATAAACACCCGGGTAGCATCTTCGCCCTGCTTACTTTTGTACTCAGCCAGGATTGGGACAAACGCCTGTGAGAAAGCCCCTTCAGCAAAGATACGACGCAGCAGGTTGGGCAACTTAAAGGCGACGAAAAAGGCATCGGTCGCCATGCCTGCACCAAAAACCCTTGCCACAATGGCATCGCGTGCAAAGCCCAGCACGCGAGAAAACATGGTCATCGAGCTGACGGCGGCCAGCGATTTTAATAGGTTCATTAACGTGAATTTCCACAACCACACGGCAAAACGCCTGCAGTGCAGGCGTTGAAAGAAGCGCTTAGTCTACCTGGATTCCGGGGAATTACTATCGGCAGATGTTACAGGGGTTGAACCCGCAGATAACGGTTACTCGCTCATCGCCTCGCGCCACAGCTTCTCGACGATGCGCTGAGCCATAATGGCCTGCTCGCCCGCCGTCTCCGGAATGGTCTGATTTTGCACGCACTCAATAAAGTGATGCGCGCAGCCTGCAAAACCCCGCTGCTCCAGCGTACTCTGCCAGCCCGGTACCGGGCGGTGTACCACCCCCTGCCCTCTCTCTTCTCGCCACTCACGCATATCGGTGACATCCACCAGCGCACCGTCGGTGACGGCCTGAACCCACTCCCGTTGACTGCGCGCCCGCCGATGCATGGCGGTTGTAATCTGCAAATGGTTAATACTGAAATGGTGCTCGGCATAGACCATCTCGCCTTGCTCGTTCGCCAGCAGGGTGCCGCTATCGAGCTGCGCGTTACCGCCTGCCAGCCACAGTGCGGTGTCTACCACGTGCAGATAGTCGTCGAGCAGCGTGAAGCGCAGATCGCCGGGGCCGACGCTGTCAGCGCGGTGCTTATCCATTCGCAGAGAAGCCGCGCCGGAGAGCTGGCTTTTCAGCGACTGATACAGGGGGGCAAAACGGCGATTGAAGCCCACCATCAGGGTAAGTTTTTTCCGCGCGGCCAGCTCAATCAGACGCTCGGCATCCTGAATATTTTCTGCCAGCGGTTTATCTACGCAGACATGCACGCCGGCGTTGAGCAGTTCGCTCACCACCTGGTAATGGGTGGCCGTAGAGGTATGAACAAAGACCGCGTCGCACTGCTGGGCCAGTTCGGTCAGCGAGCCAGCATAGGGCATGCGGAAGGTCTCACAGATACGCAGCGCTTTGTCCCGCGACGGAGACCAGGCCCCCTGCAGCGTCCAGTCGGTGGCGGCGCTCAATACCGGCAGCCAGGCTTTCTGAGCAATGCCGCCCAACCCTACAACACCTACGCGTAATTTTGTCACGGTTAATCTCCCAGATGTGCCAGCAGCGAATCGAGCCGCTGTTTTAGGTCGGCGACTTCACCTTCCAGCGCCTCGACGCGGGCAAGCAGGCTCTCATCCTCTACCGGTGCCACCGCCTCAACCACGTTTATCAGCGTTTCGACATTGCCGCTAAAGAGATGCATATAACGGCTCTCACGTTTGCCCGGCTCCCGCGGCAGACGCAAGACATAGGGCCCGTCTTCGCGGGAGGCCAGATGTTCCAGCGTTTGCTCAATCTCCTGCATATCGGCAAATTCGTACATCCGCGCGGCCCGGCTGCGCAGTTCACCCGGGGTTTGAGGCCCACGCAACAGCAGTGTGGTAATGACCGCCACCTCGGCGGGATTGAGTTTCAGGTCGCCAAATTCAGAGTTGCAGAAACGCTGCTCGTACTTTGTGACGCGGTTGCCGAACCCGCTCACTGTTCGTAGATAGTGGCGCTTGACCAGCGCATCAAGCAGATCCTGAACCTCATGTTCTGCAAGGTTCATCACCGGCTCGCGGTTAGTTTTTTGGTTACAGGCAAGCGTCACGGCATTGATCGACAGGGGATACTGTTCAGGGGTAGTGATCTGTTTTTCAAGCAGGCTGCCGATCACCCGCGCTTCCATAAGCGATAACTGATATTTCATGACATCTCCTTAGCGTCCTGCGCTCCACTCTTTGGTTGTGAGCGCCGTCAGGACATGATCGCGCCACTCGCCGTCTATCAATAGATAATCTTTCGCGTATCCCTCTTTTTCAAAGCCGAGACGCGCCAGCAGATCGCCGCTGCGCTGGTTGTGCGGCATATAGTTCGCCATAATGCGGTGAATACGTTGGGTGCGCTGCATATAGCGAATGGCGGCGGAGAGCGCCTCGAACATCAACCCCTGCCCTTGCCACTTCTGGCCAATTGAATAGCCGAGATAGCAGGCATGAAAAGACCCGCGCACCACGTTGGAAAAATTGGCGATGCCGATGATCTCTTTTTCATCGGGATCGAGCAGAGCGAAATAAAATGCCGAGCCCTGCTTATGGAACTCTGCAATCATCCCCAGGCGCGCCTGCCACCCAGAGGGATAACAGTGGCTCTCATCCCGAATGGGCTCCCAGGGTTTTAAAAACTGACGATTCTCGGCGTAATAATCCGCCAGACGCCAGGCATCACGCTCGTGCACCAGACGCACAACCAGCCGGTCGGTCGTCAGGCGCACCTTCGGCACATTACTGCGATAGCCAAACATCGATACCACTCCTTCCCGTTACAGCCTCGGCCCGTTATCTTTACTATACCTGTGCGGTTGCCGTCTGTGAAAACAGTGACATACCATTTTCGTGACTTTTCACACTTTACGATGAAAAGCGCCAATCAAAGTCTTCGTTTGATAAAAAAATATTGTCGCCGGGACAGTGGGAAAAATGTTCATAACCCCGCAGAATATTAGCGCGCTTACCTTTTAATTTCCCGGAGGGGAAATGTCCCGCATCTCGCAGGCCCGGAACCTGGGTAAATACTTCCTTCTCGTCGATAACATGCTGGTGGTACTGGGCTTTTTTGTCGTATTCCCTCTGATTTCGATCCGCTTTGTGGATCAAATGGGCTGGGCGGCATTAATGGTCGGTATTGCCCTCGGCCTGCGCCAGTTTGTGCAGCAAGGGCTGGGGATCTTTGGTGGCGCGATTGCCGACCGCTTCGGCGCCAAACCGATGATCGTCACCGGCATGCTGCTACGTGCGGCCGGGTTTGCCACCATGGGCATTGCTCACGAACCCTGGATACTGTGGGCCTCTTGCCTTATCTCCGGGCTCGGAGGAACATTGTTTGACCCACCGCGCACCGCGCTGGTGGTCAAACTGATACGTCCGCAGCAGCGTGGACGGTTTTTCTCCCTGTTGATGATGCAGGACAGTGCCGGCGCGGTAATTGGCGCCCTGCTGGGTAGCTGGCTATTGCAGTATGATTTCCGCCTGGTCTGCGCCGTGGGTGCCGTCCTCTTTATCCTGTGCGCGGGCTTCAACGCCTGGCTACTGCCTGCGTGGAAACTCTCCACCGTTAAGGCCCCGGTGCGCGAAGGGATGGGCCGGGTGCTGCGGGACAAACGCTTCGTCACTTACGTGCTGACCCTGGCGGGTTATTACATGCTGGCGGTGCAGGTCATGCTTATGCTGCCCATCATGGTCAACGATATCGCCGGCTCCCCGGCAGCGGTGAAATGGATGTATGCCATCGAAGCCAGCCTGTCGCTGACTCTGCTCTATCCGATAGCCCGCTGGAGCGAAAAGCGGTTTCGTCTGGAGCACCGGTTAATGGCAGGACTGCTGTTAATGTCGATCAGCATGCTGCCGATCGGGATGGTCAGCTCGCTACAGCAGCTGTTTATTCTGATCTGCACTTTTTACATTGGCTCGATCATCGCCGAACCGGCACGTGAAACCCTGAGCGCCCAGCTGGCGGATGCCCGCGCACGCGGTAGCTATATGGGCTTTAGCCGCCTCGGACTGGCGATTGGCGGTGCGCTGGGTTATGCAGGCGGCGGCTGGCTGTTTGATGCCGGCAAAGCATTCAGTCAGCCGGAGTTACCCTGGGTGATGCTGGCGGTGATCGGGGTGATCACCTTCTTCGCGCTGGGCTGGCAGTTCAGCCACAAACGTAGCGCGGGCACCATGCTGGAGCCTGGGGCCTGATTTGTCTCATGCTTTTTTCTCCTCCATACTGACTATTGATGGTCAACAACTGGAGGAGAAACGTGAAACTTTATATTTACGATCACTGCCCGTTCTGTCTTAAAGCCCGAATGATTTTTGGTCTGAAGAATCTACCCGTCGAACTCATCACGCTGCAGAATGATGACGAAGCAACGCCCACGCGGATGATTGGTAAGAAAATGGCCCCCATCCTGCAAAAAGACGACAGCCGTTACCTGCCCGAAAGCATGGATATCGTCCACTATGTCGACCAGCTTGATGGCAAGCCGCTGCTCACTGGCAAGCAAAACCCCGCCATTGAAGAGTGGCTACGCAAAGTGAACGGTTACGTGAATCGTCTGCTTATCCCCCGCTTCGCGAAATCTGCGTTTGATGAGTTTTCTACACCAGAGGCCCGTGCGTACTTCGTTGAGAAGAAAGAGGCCGCTATCGGCAGCTTTGATGAGCATATGGCCCACACCGCCGGTCTGGTAAAAAATATCAGCGATGACCTGCGGGCGCTGGACAAGCTCATCGTCCAGCCTAACGCCGTCAATGGCGAGTTATCTAACGATGATATTCACCTCTTCCCACTGCTGCGTAACCTGACGCTGGTCGCGGGCATTACCTGGCCAACGCGGGTCGCGGACTATCGCGATAACATGGCGAAGCAGACCCAAATCAACCTTCTCTCTTCCCAGGCACTGTAAGCCCGGACGGGCGGGCACCCTCTGCCCGCCCGTTGATTTCAGCTTTTTCTGCTGGTCTGTAACACTCTCGCCTGACATACTGGCTCGTCGGGCGTTAAGTGCTGACATTATGTTGAGGAAAAACATGAAGAAAATCGTTATTGCCGCTGCGTTTATAGTGAGCGGCCTGCTGGTTGGTTGCAATCAGCTTACTCAGTACACCGTCAGCGAGCAGGAAATTAACCAGGCGCTTCAGAAACATAATAATTTTGCCAAAGATATCGGCGTCCCCGGCGTGGCGGATGCGCATATTGTACTGACCAACCTGGACAGTAAGATTGGCCGGGAAGAGCCAAACAAAGTGATGCTCTCCGGTGATGCCAGCCTGGACATGAGCTCCCTGTTTGGCAGCCAGAAGGCCAATATTCAGCTCAAACTAAAAGCGCTGCCGGTCTTCAATAAAGAAGAAGGGGCGATCTATCTGCAGGAGATGGAGATTGCCGATGCGGTCGTCACGCCGGAGAAAATGAAACCGGTACTTCAGACCCTGATGCCTTATCTCAACCAGTCGCTGCGCAGCTACTTCAATAAACAGCCAGCCTATATCCTGAGTGAAGATAAGAGCAAAGGCGAAGCGTTGGCGAAGAAATATGCCAAAGGCATTGAAGTGAAGCCGGGAGAAATCATAATCCCCTTCACTGAGTAAATATAACGGCGCTTCGGCGCCTTTTTTTGTAAAAAGAGTGCAAACGAAAACGTTTCCGCCTATCCTTTGTGTCCGGCAAAAAACAGCCTTCATGACTGATTCCTACCAAGCCGGAGCATACTAATGACTGCACATCCCCAGGTTCTGAAAATCCGCCGTCCTGACGACTGGCATATCCATCTGCGTGATGGCGACATGCTGGCCACCGTCGTGCCTTATACCAGTGAAATTTATGGCCGCGCGATTGTCATGCCTAACCTGGTACCGCCAGTCACTACCGTTGATGCCGCTATTGCCTATCGCAACCGCATCCTCGCTGCCGTACCGGCCGGGCATGACTTTACTCCGCTGATGACCTGCTACCTGACTGACACGCTGGATCCAGCAGAGATTGAGCGCGGCTTTACCGAAGGGGTTTTCACCGCCGCCAAACTCTATCCGGCAAACGCCACCACCAACTCCAGCCACGGCGTGACCAGCGTCGATGCCATTATGCCGGTACTGGAGCGCATGGAGAAACTGGGTATGCCGCTGCTGGTGCACGGTGAAGTGACCCATGCCGACATCGATATCTTCGATCGTGAAGCCCGCTTTATCGATACCGTGATGGAACCGCTTCGCCAGCGCCTGCCGGGTTTGAAAGTGGTGTTTGAACACATCACCACTAAAGATGCCGCAGATTATGTCCGCGAGGGCAACGAGCGTCTGGCGGCAACCATTACCCCGCAGCACCTGATGTTTAACCGCAACCATATGCTGGTTGGCGGCGTGCGTCCGCATCTGTACTGCCTGCCGATCCTGAAGCGTAATATCCACCAGCAGGCGCTGCGTGAGCTGGTCGCCAGCGGTTTTGACCGCGTGTTCCTGGGTACAGACTCCGCGCCGCATGCACGTCATCGCAAAGAGGCCAGCTGCGGCTGTGCAGGCTGCTTTAATGCGCCTACCGCACTGGCGAGCTATGCCCAGGTCTTTGAGGAGATGAATGCCTTGCAACACTTCGAAGCTTTCTGCTCGCTTAACGGCCCGAAATTCTACAACCTGCCGGTTAACGATACGTTCGTTGAACTGGTGCGCGAAGAGAGCCAGGTGGTGGAGTCGATTGCCCTGACGGATGACACCGTAATTCCATTCCTGGCGGGTGAAACCGTGCAATGGACGGTTAAAGGTTAAAAAAGTGGTCTCCCCCTGTTGCGTTGGCAACAATAGAACTGTATAAATACACAGTATATTGCACAGGGGGTTATTATGCGTATTGAAGTCACGATCGCCAGAACCACAGCCATGCCTGTCGGCGCGCTGGATGCGCTGGCGGGTGAATTATCCCGTCGTATCAACGATTCCTTTCCCGAGCGCGATGGTGCCGTTACCGTGCGTTATGCTGCCGCCAATAACCTGTCAGTATTAGGTGGTGCCAAAGAAGATAAAGAGCGTATCAGCGAAATCCTCCAGGAGACCTGGGAGAGCGCTGATGACTGGTTTATTACCGATTAAGTTTTACGCCCTCATTGTGTTTTTTGCCGGGTCGCCCCGGCTTTTTTTCGTTTCGTTTTAAGAAAGTTCCCCGCACTGCCTGACTTCTTTTAAAATCGTGAGCATCACGGTGATTTATTGTTCGAACATTCCTAAAATGTAACTATTTACGTTGCGATGGTTTCTTTTTCCGATCAGAACCCTTATTTAATGTATACTGAAGTAGCTTCAGAAAAACACGCATTGAACCTCAAAGTCGTTGTCTTCTAACACGTATTAAGGGGGTTAAGATGGAAAAGAATAATGAAGTCATCCAGACCCATCCTCTCGTCGGCTGGGATATTAGCACCGTAGACAGCTACGACGCGCTGATGTTGCGCTTACACTACCAGACCCCAAATCAGGCGGACCGTGAAGAAGCGGAGGTTGGGCAGACTCTGTGGTTAACAACAGATGTCGCACGCCAGTTTATTTCTATTTTAGAAGCAGGAATTGCAAAAATAGAATCTGGTGACTACCAGGAAAATGAGTATCGTCGGCATTAAGAATATGCCCAATTTTCACTCAACAGGCACCTCAGGGTGCCTTATTTATTTCTCCCTTGTATAACCCCGCCATGTTAATTACTCTGCTATGTAAAGTGCAGCGTAAAGAGATTTATATGAAATACGATCTAATCATTATTGGCAGTGGTTCCGTCGGCGCCGCCGCAGGTTATTATGCAACCCGTGCCGGGCTGAAGGTATTGATGATAGATGCCCATATGCCGCCACACACCGAAGGGAGCCACCATGGTGATACCCGCCTGATTCGTCACGCTTACGGCGAGGGCGAGCGCTATGTCCCGATGGTGTTACGCGCGCAGGCGCTGTGGGATGAGCTGGCAGAGATCAGTGGTGAGGCCGTCTTTGAGCGTACCGGCGTGATCAACCTGGGGCCTGCTGATTCTGAATTTCTGACAAATGTCGCCCAGAGCGCGCAGAAGTTTAACCTCAACGTAGAGTCTATGAGCAGCGAGGCCATTATGGCGCGCTGGCCTGAAATTCGGGTGCCTGAGAACTATGTCGGTCTGTTTGAAGGCAGTTCTGGGGTGTTACGTAGCGAACTGGCGATTAAGACCTGGATTGCTCTGGCGAAAGAGTCCGGATGCGCGCAGCTGTTTAACTGCCCGGTGAGCCGCATTCAGCATGGTGATGATGAGGTGACGGTAGAAACGGCTGATGGTGCATATAGCGCGCATCGACTGCTGGTCAGTTCGGGGACCTGGGTCTCCAGCCTGGTGCCTGACCTGCCAGTGCAGCCAGTGCGCAAAGTCTTTGCGTGGTTCCAGGCCGATGGCCGCTACAGCAGTAAAAACCACTTCCCGGCGTTTACCGGCGAATTGCCAGACGGCAATCAGTTCTACGGTTTTCCTGCTGAAAATGATGAACTCAAGATCGGTAAACATAACGGCGGGCAACCCATCACGTCCCAGCAAGAACGCGTCCCCTTTGGTGCCATAGCCAGTGATGGATCGGAGTGTTTTACATTCTTACGGAATGTACTGCCGGGCGTAGGCGGTCTGCTGCATGGAGCAGCCTGCACCTATGACAACACCCCAGACGAAGATTTTATTATTGATACGCTGCCAGGGCATGATAATACGTTGCTGATCACCGGCCTCAGCGGTCATGGCTTTAAGTTTGCCAGCGTACTGGGTGAGATTGCCGCGCAATTTGCCCAGGATATCACGCCGTCGTTTGATCTGACGCCCTTCTCCTTAGCACGCTTTCGCTGATAATTGCCCCAGGCTTCGGGATGCCGAAGCCTTTAACTTTTCGCAAATGGGAAGTGAATGCGACGCCTGCTTAACTATCTGATCAACAATATTCGTGAGCATCTGATGCTCTATATTGTGCTGTGGTCATTATTAGCCGTTATCGATGTCGTTTATATTCTGTTCTATGCGGCATAACCCCTGACACAACCTTACACTTCTTAAAATAACTATAAATTCATCGCAAATAATTTGAATGTTATTAACCTAATCAAATCGGCTGTAGGGCTGCTAAACAGTTCATTTTTTACGAAAAAGCTGATGTAAAATCCCTGTCATCATCAAAGTAACTGAAAGATAAAAATTAATAGTCATTATTATTAAATATCATTTGCATTACTATTTCCGACACGTCATGTTGACCGCACATTAATATTATTGCGGTACTGACTATGCAGTTACGTAATTCCCCAACACGCTATGGTGTTATTTCCCTGTTATTACACTGGGTAACGGCCATTGTCGTTTATGCCATGTTTGGCCTCGGGTTGTGGATGGTCACGCTTAGCTACTACGATGGCTGGTACCATCAGGCACCCGAGCTGCATAAGAGCATTGGCATCCTGTTGATGATGGGTCTGGTGATCCGCATTATCTGGCGCCACGTCTCCCCGGTACCGCCACCGCTGCAAAGCCAGACTCGCCTGACCCGACTGGCGGCCGCCTCGGCCCATATCGCCCTTTACGGCCTACTCTTTGCCATTCTGATTAGCGGCTACCTGATTTCTACCGCCGACGGCAAGCCCATCAGCGTATTCGGCCTGTTTGATGTCCCTGCACTACTGGCAGATGCCGGTACGCAGGCGGATCTCGCGGGTTCACTACATCTATGGCTCGCCTGGAGCCTGGTTGTTCTTTCCGTTTTACATGGCCTCGCCGCCATCAAACATCACGTTATCGATAAAGATGCCACCCTGACACGTATGTTGGGTAAAGCGTCGTCTGACTCTGGAGCATAAGATGAAAAAAAGCCTGCTGGGATTAACCTTAGGAACTCTGCTGTTCACCACCGGCGCCGCCGTTGCAGCAGACTATACAATTGATAAACAAGGGCAGCACGCCTTCGTCAACTTCCGCATCCAGCACCTGGGCTACAGCTGGCTGTACGGCACCTTTAATGATTTCGATGGGTCTTTTACCTTCGATGAAAAAAATCCGGCTGCCGATAAAGTGAATGTCACGATCAATACCAACAGCGTAGACACTAACCACGCTGAGCGTGATAAACACCTGCGCAGCGCAGAGTTCCTGAACGTGTCGAAGTTCCCGCAGGCGACTTTCGCGTCTACAGAAGTTAAAAAAGCAGGTGACGGACTGGATATCACCGGTAACCTGACCTTAAACGGCGTGACTAAACCAGTGACGCTGGCAGCGAAGCTGATTGGTCAGGGCGACGATCCGTGGGGCGGCAAACGCGCCGGGTTTGAAGCTGAGGGTAAAATCCGTCTGAAGGACTTTAATATCACTACCGATCTGGGTCCGGCATCGCAGGAAGTGGATCTGATTATTTCTGTTGAAGGCGTGCAGAAGAAGTAAGTGAAGTCGGCCCGGTTGCTCGCTGCAGCCGGGCCGGACAGCCGTTATTCCGGGTCAGGAATACCCAGGCGGGTATTGAGACGACCACGCGACTTATTGAAGATTTTATTACCGTTTTCACGTCCCGCGCGGCGACGGCGCTGCTCCTCTTCAGGCAGAGCGCTCTCTTCGCTGCACAGTTCACTACAGCAGCCATTAAACTTCTCAGCACATGCCGGGCACTGAATAAACAGCAGATGACAACCGTCGTTTTTGCAGTTGGTATGCGTGTCGCATGATGTACCGCACTGATGGCAATGCGAGATCACATCCTCCGAAATTCGCTCACCCATCCGCTCATCGAAGACGAAGTTTTTACCGATAAATCGTACCGGCAGGCCCTGCTCACGGGCACGGCGGGCATACTCAATAATGCCGCCCTCAATATGCCACACCTTATTGAAGCCGTTGTGCTTCATCCAGGCACTGGCCTTTTCACAACGGATCCCACCGGTGCAGTACATAACGATCTTTTTATCTTTATGTTCCTGCATCATCTCAACGGCTTTAGGCAGTTGCTCACGGAAGGTATCTGCCGGGATCTCCAGCGCATCCTCGAAATGGCCCACTTCATATTCATAGTGGTTACGCATATCGATAAACACCGCATCGGGATCGTCGAGCATGGCATTCACTTCAGCCGCCTTCAGATAGTCACCCACGTCGCTGGCATCGAAGGTCGGGTCGTCAATCCCATCGGCGACGATGCGTTCACGCACTTTCAAACGCAGCACCCAGAAGGATTTACCGTCATCTTCCAGCGCCACGTTCAGACGCAGCCCATTCAGTGCAGGATCGAAGCCGTAGAGATAATCACGTAACGCGTCGACTTTGCTTTCAGGCACGCTAATCTGCGCATTGATGCCCTCTTTGGCCAGATAAATGCGGCCAAATACGTTCAGCGCAGTCAGGGCTTTGTAGAGGGTGTCACGCGTTTCGTGCGGATTGACGATGGTGAAATATTTATAGAACGAGATAGTCGTGCGCGGCTCTGTTTCGGCCAGCATGCGCGCTTTTAACTCCTCGTTCGAAATGCGGTTGTGTAACACTGGCATGGTGTACGGTTCCTGCAATCGTTAGAGAATCAAATCGGGCCGCATGATATAGCAAACAATGAGAATTTACATCCCTTCATTTTGCGCTACATTTCTGACTCACAAAATTTCGTTTTGCGCTTTACCCGCAACATGAGATCGCTTTTTTTGCAGAAATTTGGGCAATAGATTGAAAAATGCGACAATGCTGCATAAGGACGTTTAAGAACAGGAAAAACATGACCCATTTACCTCAATTTTCCATGGCGCTACTCCATCCACGTTATTGGCCTACCTGGCTGGGGATCGGTTTATTATGGTTAGTGGTAAAGCTGCCCTACCCCATCATCTATCGCCTTGGCTGTGTTCTGGGCCACCTTGCCCTGCGCCTGATGAAACGCCGTGCCCGCATTGCCGATCGCAATCTGGAGCTCTGCTTTCCACAAATGGACGCAAAGGCACGCCATGAGATGGTGGTTAAAAACTTTGAATCCGTCGGTATGGGGCTGATGGAAACAGGCATGGCCTGGTTCTGGTCTGATAAGCGGATGGCACGCTGGTATGACGTCACCGGTACCGGCATGGGTCCGGTGCATCAACTTCAGGCCGATAAAACCGGCGTGCTGTTGATTGGGGTCCATTTCCTCACCCTCGAAATCGGTGCACGAATGTTTGGCATGCAGGCGCCCGGCATCGGCGTTTATCGTCCCAACGATAACCCGGTGATTGACTGGTTACAAACCTGGGGACGTATGCGTTCCAATAAGAGCATGATTGACCGTAAAGACCTGAAAGGGATGATTCGCGCCCTGAAATCAGGTGAGGTCATCTGGTACGCGCCAGATCATGACTATGGTCGTAACGCCAGCGTCTTTGTCCCCTTCTTTGCCGTAGAAGAGGCAGCGACGACCTCCGGTACCTGGATGCTGGCGCGCATGTCCAAAGCGGCGATTGTTCCCTTCGTACCGCGGCGAAAACCTGATGGTAAAGGTTATGAACTGATGATGCTGGAGCCCGAGCTGGCTCCCCCGCTTGACGATGCCGAGACCACCGCCCGCTGGATGAATGAGGTTGTGGAGAAGTGCATCATGCTGGCACCTGAACAGTATATGTGGCTACATCGTCGCTTTAAAACCCGGCCGGAGGGCGTTCCCTCCCGCTATTAATCTCCCCGGGGCGGCCAGCAGGCCGCCTCTCTTTTAGCGATAAAAGCCCTCCTCCATTGCAGCAATCATCACGCAGGCGCATAATTAGCAGGCTTATTACCTCTCATAATATTATTGCGGATTGCTATGTCGCCCTCAGATGCCCCTATAAACTGGAAACGTAATCTCGCGGTTGCGTGGTTCGGTTGTTTTTTAACCGGCGCAGCCTTCAGTCTGGTCATGCCTTTTCTGCCGCTGTATGTCGAACAGCTCGGGGTAACCGGCCATAGCGCGCTGAATATGTGGTCGGGGCTGGTGTTTAGCATTACTTTTCTCTTTTCGGCCATTGCCTCCCCCTTCTGGGGCGGACTTGCTGACCGGAAAGGGCGTAAAATCATGCTCCTGCGCTCAGCGCTGGGCATGTCCATCATCATGGTGCTGATGGGGCTGGCACAAAATGTCTGGCAGTTGCTGATTTTGCGCGCTTTGCTGGGCTTACTGGGCGGGTTTGTGCCCAATGCCAACGCGCTTATTGCTACGCAGATACCGCGACATAAAAGCGGTTGGGCGCTGGGTACGCTCTCTACCGGGGCGGTAAGCGGCGCACTCCTCGGCCCGCTGGCGGGCGGTTTTATGGCCGATATTTATGGCCTGCGGCCGGTCTTTTTTATCACCGCGGCGGTGCTGTTCATCTGTTTTATCGTCACCCTGCTGTGCATTCGGGAAAACTTTACCCCGGTGGCGAAGAAAGAGATGCTCCATGCGCGTCAGGTGATAGGCGCCCTGAAAAATCCGAAACTGGTGTTAAGTCTCTTTGTCACGACCTTAATCATTCAGGTTGCGACCGGCTCTATAGCCCCCATCCTTACGCTCTATGTGCGCGATTTAGCGGGCAACGTGAGCAATATCGCCTTTATTAGCGGGATGATTGCCTCGGTACCCGGCGTGGCGGCGCTGATCAGTGCGCCGCGACTGGGTAAACTCGGCGATCACATTGGCCCAGAGAAAATCCTGATCGCAGCCCTGATTATTTCGGTGCTGCTGCTGATTCCTATGTCGATGGTGCAGTCCCCCTGGCAACTGGGTGTATTACGTTTCCTGTTAGGCGCCGCTGACGGGGCGCTATTGCCCGCCGTACAGACCCTGCTGGTCTACAACTCCACCAACCAGATTGCCGGGCGGATATTCAGTTATAACCAGTCTTTTCGCGATATTGGTAATGTCACGGGGCCGCTGGTGGGGGCCGGTGTCTCTGCGAGCTTCGGCTTCAGGGCCGTATTTATCGTGACGGCCTGCGTCGTGCTCTTTAACGCCATCTATTCCTGGCTCAGCATGGCGAGAGCAACGCGCAAATCGCCGCGAAATCCCCCTTCTTCCTCCCCGGCAGTGCGTCATTAAGAAAAATGGCTGACGGCTTTCTGCGCATTCATACTTGCAATTTCAGTGGATAAGCTATCCTTTCCCTGAATGCTATGTCGAAAACAGGGAGACACTTATGACTATGTACGCCACGCTGGAAGAAGCTATTGACGCTGCACGCGAGGAGTATCTCGCCAATAATCCAGGCATTGAGGAAGAGAATGCGAATATTGAGCAACTCAATATTCAAAAATATGTTCTGCAGGATGGGGACATTATGTGGCAGGTCGAGTTTTTTGCCGACGATGGCCAGGAGGGGGAATGCCTGCCGGTATTAAGTGGCGAAGCAGCGCAGGCTGTTTTCGACGGCGATTTCGATGAAATTGAACTGCGCCAGGAGTGGCTGGAGGAGAATACCCTCCATGAGTGGGATGAAGGTGAGTTCCAGCTCGAACCGCCGCTGGATACCGAAGAGGGGCAGACCGCGGCAGACGAGTGGGACGAGCGTTAACTATTCGTACGGCCCGTGATGGGCATCAATGGGCATGAGCAGCGTATCAAATATCAGCGAGAACGGCAGGTCCAGCACCGTCAGGTAGCGCCATGCGGAATCGCGAACATCCCACTGCACACCGGGATAATATTGATTACCATGCCCCTGTCCAGGGATGGTGCGACTAATGATGCTTCCGCATCCAGTTAGCATCAGGGACATCATGATGACGATGATGACTTTCATGGTTACCTCATAGAAAAAAATACCGGCCCACAGGCCGGTATTTTTTTACCTCAGGCTTATTTCGCCTTCAGCGCCAACGGATTAAGCTTCAGCGTCTCGTAATGGCTAACCCACGACGAGTATCTCTCCGGGGCTGACCAGACACGATAGTGCAGACGCGACATGGTCACTGGATCGCTCAACAGCACCAGACGACGGTCACGGTTCAGTTTTTCAGGCGTTTCATTCAGCGCCTGCTCCACATGACGATCGCGGGCGATCTCCAGCACCTGGCTTGCCCGGTGACGGGCCGTTGCCATCGCCGTAGAGAGCGCGTTAAAGGATGGGTTAAATACGGCGTGCATAAACCCATCTTCCAGCGAACGGCTACGGTTAAGCTCAAGGAATCTGTCAGTGTCAACCAGCACCTGCGGCGGCGAATACTCTTCCGGAATGAGGAACAGTTTCCAGCGCTTGGTACGCAGACCGACCGTTGAACGGCTGGATATCACCGACACAAACGGCGACAGAATCAGCGAGAAGACAATCGGTGCCAGCCAGAAGAGGAAACGCAGATCCAGCCATGCCATACCCACTGCCCAAACCAGACCCAGCAGCAATTGCGAGCCATGACGCATAAAGGCTTCGCTCCACGGCGTGGAGTCGTCGTCACGCTGCGGTGAGTTCCAGACCACTTCCCAGCCGAGGAAGGCGCTAACCACGAACACGGTGTGGAACAGCATACGTACCGGCGCCAGCAGCACCGAGAACAGCACTTCCAGCAGCAGCGAGAGCGTGACGCGGAAGAACCCGCCATACTCCTTCGAGCCTTTACACCAGATGAGCACAATACTCAGCAGTTTCGGCAAGAACAGCAGCACCATGGTTGATGCAAAGAGCGCAATCGCCAGTTCAGGGCGCCACTGCGGCCACACCGGGAAAAGCTGGCGCGGTTGCAGGAAGTATTGCGGCTCGGTGAGCGCATGCACCACCTGGAGCGCCGTGGACAGCGCAAGGAACATAAACCACAGCGGCGCAGAGAGGTAAGACATTACCCCGGTGAGGAACACCGCACGGTGAACCGGGTGCATCCCTTTAACCAGGAACAGACGGAAGTTCATCAGGTTCCCGTGACACCAGCGGCGGTCGCGTTTCAGTTCATCCAGCAGGTTCGGCGGCAGCTCTTCATAGGAGCCTGGCAGATCGTAAGCGATCCACACCCCCCACCCGGCACGACGCATCAGGGCGGCTTCAACGAAGTCATGGGAGAGGATAGAACCGGCAAAGGACCCTTCGCCTGGCAGTGGCGCCAGGGCGCAATGCTCAATAAAGGGTTGAACACGGATGATGGCGTTATGGCCCCAGTAGTGGGATTCACCCAACTGCCAGAAGTGCAGGCCCGCGGTAAACAGCGGCCCGTAAACACGGGTGGCAAACTGCTGGCAACGCGCATACAGCGTATCCATACCCGACGCTTTCGGCGAAGACTGGATAATGCCGGCGTTCGGATTCGCCTCCATCAGGCGCACCAGACCGGTCAGACAGTCGCCCGTCATAACGGAGTCGGCGTCCAGCACCACC
This sequence comes from Leclercia sp. UBA1284, assembly GCF_002308415.1. NCBI lineage: Bacteria > Pseudomonadati > Pseudomonadota > Gammaproteobacteria > Enterobacterales > Enterobacteriaceae > Leclercia > Leclercia sp. UBA1284. The sequence continues at coordinate 817,738 of NZ_DBUS01000006.1, read as the reverse complement.
ATATAGCTGTACTGGTTACCCCAGCGACGGCAGAAGTCATCGATGTTACCGCTTTTACGCTTCACACGACGGCGGCGGCGACGATAGAAGATCTGCCCTTCGCCCTGCACTTCCGCAATCAATTCCATCCACGCTTTCTGCTCAGCAACGCAGATATCGGGGTTGTAGCTGTCGCTCAGAATATAAACGTCGAAGTGCGCCGCGTTACCGGTGGCTTTCACCGACTCCCAGGTAGCGCGCAGTCCGGCGAAGACGCGATCCACGTCTTCGTTACAAATCGGCATGATCAGCGCAGTACGGTGCTCGGGATTCAGGGGTTCATCCCCCACCGTAGAGTGCGAAATGCTGTATTTGTCACGGCCTATCAGCAGCTGCAGGAAGCCCATCAGCGCGGTCCAGAAACCGGCCGAGACCCAACAGAAGAGTACGGCGAACAGCAGCAGGATGCCGCTTTGCAGAATGTACGGCAGGATCTGCATAAAGGAGACGAGCAGATCCTGATCGAGCATGTCTGCCGGGTTGATCAGTGCCCACCCCTGGTAAGGCAGAATGGTTTTCATGTACCAGGTAGCGACAACGGTTTGCGCCACGGTCAGCAATAGCAAAATATAGCGACGGATGCTGCCCACGGTACGCCATTTTTGCTCGCTTGCCTGCTGCTCTTTCGTGAGGCGAGAAAGATAACGCGGCGTGACGTCGCGCCCGCGCAGACGATCCCAGAAGCGGCCTACCGGGTTCGTGCGCCACGGATCCGGGAACATGGAAGAACGCGTTGCCTTCGGCATTGCCTCAAGCTGGGTACGCCCTTCGTCATCCTTTATCAGTTGCCCTTCAGCCAGCGAATCGGGCCAGGCCTGCTCAAGGCGAGCCTTAACCGAGCCCAGCGGCGTATCGTCGTCACGGGTATATGGGTGACGTTCTGCATCCAGCGCGGTATGTACCGCGCGGATATCGTCCTTCGGCAATGCCGCTTTCTCTATGTCAGAGAGCGGCATGGCGTCGATATACTCAGTTGTCTTATTCATTGGCAGGTAGCTGATAGCTCCAGGTTTCACTCAGCGGCTGGTCGGCGTTCACCAGAGCGGCACGCATTTCAGTCGGCTGTTTCGCATCTTTCACTTTCACGCGCAAGGTTAAACGCCACCCTTTAGTGACCGGGTTATAGCGCACACTGTTTTCAACGATTTCACCGTTGTCTCCAATGCTTGCCTGGGCGGTTACAGGGGTATCTGGCGCAAGCGTCTTCATGTTCTGACCGGCAAAATCCACCACAAATGCGATGGTGCCATCGGGCTGACGAATCAGGTTCGACTGCTTCACATCACCGGTAGAGCGACGCGTTTGCATGACATACGCGTTATCCGGAGCATGAAGTTTGTCCTCATCGCGGCTCAGCGTGATGGTGTACTTGAAGTTCATCTCTTTACCGGCTTCCGGCAGCTGATCCGGCGTCCAGTACGCAACGATATTATCGTTGGTTTCATCGTTGGTCGGGATCTCTACCAGTTCAACCTTGCCTTTACCCCATTCGCCCTTCGGCGTAATCCAGGCGCTTGGGCGAAGGTCGTAGCGGTCATCGAGATCTTCAAAACGAGAGAACTGGCGGCCACGCTGCAGCAGGCCGAAGCCTTGCGGGTTTTCCATCGCGAAGCTGCTAACAGCCAGATGTTTCGGGTTATTCAGTGGACGCCAGATCCATTCGCCATTACCGGCATGAATCGACAGTCCATTGGAATCATGCAGCTCAGGACGGAAGTTGGTCGCCGGAGAGGGCTGGTTCGGCCCAAACAGGAACATACTGGTCAATGGCGCAACGCCCAGCTTGCCCACTTTATCGCGCAGGTAAACTTTGGATTGAACGTCAACCACCGTATCGCGGCCTGGAATGATCACAAAACGGTACGCGCCGGTCGCGCGAGGGGAATCCAGCAGTGCATAAACCGTCAGACGCTTGTCGGTAGGTTTTGGCCGCTCGACCCAAAACTCACGAAAACGCGGGAACTCTTCGCCAGAGGGCAGCGCCGTATCAATGGCCAGACCGCGCGCAGAGATACCGTACACCTGGCCGGCACCGATCACGCGGAAATAACTTGCGCCAAGCATGCTGACGATTTCGTCATTTTTATCTTTGCTGTTAATAGGGTAAAGCACCTTGAAGCCAGCAAAGCCCAAATCTTTTACCGTGTCTTTATCGTGCTGTACGTTGCCAAAATTAAAATAATCCGGGCTGTACTTGATTTTACGCACTGCCGTGGCGGTCACTTCATTAATGGTGACTGGCGTGTCGAAATACATCCCCTGGTGATAAAACTCAAGCTTGAACGGGGTCTTAGTGTTGTTCCAGTAAGCTTTGTCGCGGTTAAACTGGATCTGCTGATAGTCCGCATATTTCATGTCGCGGAAAACGGAGGGCAGGTTACTTTTTGGCGCTTCATAGCTCTTGCCCGCCATCGATTTTGCCTGTTTTGCGACGTCGTCGATGGTAAAGGACCAGGCCGATGAGGTATATAGAGACAACAGTACAGCTGCCCCCAACCAACGCATTTTCATCATTTGTGGTTTATGTTTCATAATAAGTAAGCACTTCCCCCTTTGTGTGCTTATATCGATCCGATCCATTTTAATGGAAAATCAGGCATTCCGACAACATAATCACCGCTTTGTTCAGCGCGCTGGCTCATGGATTAAGCAAGTGAAAGTAACCCATTTTCACTTTGCGTGCTTATCCTGGAGACAGTGTGTCGGACTTCGTGTAGGGTTGGCCTCGAATGTAACCACTATGACCTTTAGGGATAAGACGAAAAGTCTGAGAATGCACAACGTTATATGAGCACAGCACCTGCACAACGTGAATATTTCCTCGACTCCATTCGGGCATGGCTCATGCTGTTGGGGATCCCCTTTCATATCTCATTAATCTATTCAAGCCACGTCTGGCACGTGAATAGCGCCGAGCCCTCCTGGTGGCTAACGCTGTTTAACGACTTTATTCACTCTTTCCGGATGCAGGTTTTCTTTGTTATCTCCGGCTACTTCTCTTACATGCTGTTTTTGCGCTATCCGCTGAAACGCTGGTGGAAAGTGCGTGTTGAGCGCGTCGGGATACCGATGCTGACCGCCATTCCGCTCCTCACGCTACCTCAATTCATCATGCTTCAGTATGTGAAGGGAAAAGCGGATGGCTGGCATAACCTCTCCGGGTATGAAAAATACAACACCCTCGCCTGGGAGCTGATTTCACATCTCTGGTTCCTGTTGGTACTGGTGGTATTAACGACCATTAGTCTGTGGATCTTTAGCCGCGTGCGGCATCACCTTGCTACCCGTAGCGAAGGTCTGTTTGAACGAATTACGCTGGGTAAACTGTCGATTGTCTTCCTGCTATTGGGCATCGCTTACGCGGCGGTTCGTCGCACGCTGTTTATCCTCTACCCCCCTATTCTTAGCGACGGCATGTTCAACTTTGTGGTCATGCAGACGCTCTACTATCTGCCTTTCTACCTCCTGGGCGCGCTGGCCTTTATCTATCCTCAGCTGAAGGCGCTTTTTACCACCCCTTCCCGCGGATGTACGCTGGGTGCGGCGCTGGCATTTATGGCTTATCTGTTGAATCAGAAATATGGCAGCGGCGATGCCTGGATGTATGAAACTGAAAGCGTGATCACCATGCTACTTGGGCTGTGGATGGTAAATGTGGTCTTTGCGCTGGGCCACCGCCTGCTGAATTTTAAATCGTCACGGGTGACCTATTTCGTTAATGCCTCGCTCTTCATCTACCTGGTGCACCACCCACTGACGCTCTTCTTTGGTGCATACATTACGCCGCATATCGGTTCGAACCTGTTAGGATTTATTACCGGACTGGTGTTTGTCGTCGGCCTGGCGATTGTGCTGTACGAAATTCATCTGCGCATTCCCCTGCTGCGTTTCCTCTTCTCGGGTAAACCGCAGAACAAGGCTGAAAGCGTCAAACAAGCCGCAAACTAATCACGGTGCGCCGGATTATGGTCCGGCGCAGCTTTTACAGTAGCCACTCCACCGGCAGCCAGTAAGTGAGGCGGACCAGCACGCGCTGCCAGAAGCGGGTTTTGGGCTCCTTTTTGTGCACAATCTCTTTGCCCTCTTTGTACTCAATCCAGTTCAGACGCCCGAATTTGTCCAGCCGTAGTTGCCAGGCCTCATGACGCTGGCTACGCGAAAAGCGCTTATGTATAAGCTGTGCCAGGGTTTTGCTCTCAATTACAAAGCCCATCTCGGTATTGAGCATCGTGGAGCGGGGATCAAAATTGAGCGAACCAATGAAGACCTTCTCCCCGTCAATGCTAAAGGTTTTCGCATGCAGGCTGGAACCGGAATTCCCGGTTATCCCCCGATCGTGCAGTACCGGCGGCCCTTCCTGGGTCGGTTTTAACTCATATAACTCTATACCGTGTCGCAGCAATTTCTTACGCCAGCGGGCATAACCTGCATGAACTACCGCCACATCATTGGCCGCTAAAGAATTGGTGAGAATGGCAATCTTCACCCCTTTCCGTACCATTTGCAGCAGCAGCGCCACGCCCGAACGGGTGGGAACAAAATAAGAAGAGATAATATCGATCTGCTGTTCCGGCGAGCCCATTACATCCAGCAAACGCTGCGGCAGTAGAGAGTGTCGCTTTGCCCTACCCTGCCCTTTACCGGGATCGTCACTGAGTAGTCGCGTTTTGGCCCAAATCAGCGGTAGGTCACGGGCTTCGAGGCGAGTGATAAATTCACTCGACGCGAGCTTGTCGAGATAGCGGCGGGTAATATCCCCCTGGTACCAGGTTTCCGGCGGGGTGAGTTTTTCCGCGATCTCCGTCTCGGAAAGCTCTAACACTTGTCGCAAAGTCGAAACCGACGCACAGCGCCAGTACCGCTCAAAATCGTCTGCCACATCCTTTACCACAGGCCCAACGGCCATGACGTCCAAGTCAGAAAAAAGCGGCTCTTCACCGGCGCCAAAATAGGCGTCACCCACGTTGCGTCCGCCAATAATGGTCGCTTCGCCATCAACCGTGAACGACTTATTGTGCATGCGCCGATTGAGCCTGGCAAAATCGGTCAGATAACCCAGCGCACGCAGGCTACGAAAAGAGAAAGGGTTAAAAAGGCGAACAGAGATATTGGGATGCGCATCCAGAAGAGAAAGGATTTCATCCAGGCCCTGGGTGTTATTGTCATCCAGCAAGAGGCGAACCCGCACCCCGCGCGAGGCTGCGGCTAAGAGTACGGAAAACAACAGCCGCCCGGACATGTCGTCTTCCCAGATGTAATACTGCACATCAAGCGAGCGCTCTGCCATCTCGGCCAGCCGGTAACGACAGGCAAAAGCGTCGAGGCTGTCATCCAGCGGGAGTAGACCACACAGGCCGGGATGTGCAGAGCTTACCGGCGCAATGGCGCGGCCTAGCCGCGTATTATGCGTCGGTTTCTTGTCCTCCCTGGGTAAGGAGTCGCTGATATAGCCGGGTATTTTCTTCATCATAACAGACAAAGTATACCCGCTCCGGCAGAGGCTTGCGGGTGAGATAGTCTGAAACCGTAGCGACGGCGATTTCTGCAGCGGCCACGCGCGGAAAACCGTAAACGCCAGTACTGATGGCCGGGAATGCCAGGCTTTGATAGCCATTGGCTGCGGCCAGTTTCAGGCTGTTCAGATAGGCCTCTTCAAGGGTACGGGCTTCATGGTGATCGCCGCCTTGCCAGACAGGGCCGACGGTATGGATCACCGCTTTAGCAGGAAGATTGCCTGCGAGGGTTATGACCGCCTGACCCGGGGCGCACTCGCCCTGCTGCTGACGCACCTTTTTACAGGCCTCTAGTAATTCCGGACCTGCCGCCCGGTGGATGGCCCCATCCACGCCGCCGCCGCCCATCAGGGAAGGATTGGCCGCATTCACTATGACATCCACCTGCAGTGTGGTGATATCGCCCTGGATAACTTCAATTCGCGCCTGCATAAGTACCTCTGCTTGCGGTTTTCTTTTAATTGTATCGCAGAGGCCACGTAGATAAAGGGAAGATTTTGACCTCTTCCCTGTTTTAATCGAGGCCGGGCCTAGCGGTAATTGACCTCAAGAATGGCCAGTTTTCGCTCTGGAGTCAGGTATTTCATACTTAAATCTGCGACCCCAACATTCACGGTCGCCCCGTCACTGACTGCCTGATAGCTGACGTTGCGGCTGTGCATTTCACCGGCCTGATAGCAGGTAAATTGTACCGTTTGCTGTTGCGGCGAGATGACGCAGGGATCTTCCATAATGCGGCCAACGATTTTGATAACCGCTGCGTTTTCCAGCGTGGCAGAGAGAGCAGGCGCAAGGAAAAGGAGGGTGACAGAGAGACCAGAGAGATATTTGATGGCTGACGTAACCATTAGTGAGACCCTTAATGATATCGTCCTTGATGATGAAACCACCTGCCCAAAATGGACCTGTGGGCGGGTATCGACGACACCCATTACGTCAGCATAGACAGGGGCTCAAACTAATTCCAGAACTATAATATATTGATTTAATGAATGTTTTAAATCAGGATTTCGACGGCGGCCACTGCTGGGACAGGTGAAGCGATTTACCGTCAGATACTGTCACAACCATATTGATGGCATCATCAGGCCCGGCGTTTACGCTGATGCGGCTCAAGTCGACAGTCCTGTTCGCCGGTAGCGTCAGTGTATTACGCTGCTGAGAGGTACTTTGTCCCCCCTGTCCTTTGCGTAACGTGACGATCTGTACCTGGCAAAGACAGGATTCCGTTAGCGTGACCTGCGGAATAATGGTCAGCATGCCGTTCTCCTGAGAGGTTTGAAACGTTATCTGACTGGAGAGCGCAGCAAGAAGTAGCAGCGTATTCATAAATAACCCCCGAAAAAAAACAGGGCAATGGCCCTGTTTTTTTGTAGCACAGATTTGTCGATTAATACTGATGTGCAGTCGCGTTGTTGGCGAAACCAACCTGCTGGACAACGACGTTCGAGCCTGATGCAGTCTGGTCAACTGCGGCGGCGTTGCGACCGCCACTCTGAGAGACGTTGATATCCGCGTTTTTAGCGTTCCACTGGTCGATGGTAGCGTTGTTACCAAAGCCGTGCTGGGTCAGCAGAATGTCGCTGTCGTCAGCACCCTGGCCAACGTCTGCGCCGTTGCCAAAACCGTTCTGACGAATAGTCAGATCTGAATTTCTTGCATCCGTTTGCAGAGCAAGTGCTGCGTTACTGCCGCCACTCTGATAAATGCTCAAATTTGAATTTGGGCCGCCATTATTACCGCCCCAGCCGCCATTACCACCGTGGCCATATTGAGGAACAGAACCTGCCATAGCACTGCCAGAAACTACGATCGCTGCAATAACTGCCACTTTTAAAAGTTTCATGGTAAACCCCCATCGGATTGATTTAAGTGCCGCGCGTGGTTAGCGTTGGATAACGCGAATATCCATTTGCGACTGTCTCTGTACTACAACTGCTGTTTTCTGTGTACCGTACTGCGCAATGCTCGCTCTATTACCAGAACCTTTCTGGATAATCATCGCGGTATTACCGTATGCAGCTTGTTTAATGCTTGCATCATTCGAATTACCGGATTGATCAATATATGCAAGATTGTAACTGCCTGATTGATCTATCCTTGCACGATTATTTCCGCCTTCCTGTGAGACGACAGATAATAATTTCGAGCCGTCCTGCCGAACAGCAGCGTTATTATTAACGCCCTGCTGACCTATAATGGCTGACTGGTTATATGAAGCTTTACTTAATTCATTAACCGCGAAATTATATTCAGAAACCGCTAAATCTGATGTTGCCGCGAAAACTACCCCAGGCGCACCCAGCAATGTTAACATCAATAACATCTTGCTCTTCATGTTGTCACCCTGGACCTGGACTTACGTGAATAACATTGTGTTAACAACAGTGAAAATTTGTTAACGCCGCGTTACGAAGAACAGTATGTCGGGGTAAACAATTTAAATATCTCACCCGCCAGTTGTATTTTAATTCTTGTGGTCACCCCAAAGTATTAATTAATACTCATCAAGGTAGCGATAAGTCTGGTTATCGTTATGTCAGACGGATCATTCTCCACTTTTAACAATAAAGCGTTGCAGACAGCGAACCGGGCGTTACGGCTTCGTTATAGGTGATAAAACAGGATATATTTTTAAGAGCGTGACACAAGGCGTCATTTCTTAAGACGTTTACAGATTGTAACCTGAGTCGTAGATTCCGGGCAGAACTCATACCAGATGCGCAAGCCTGTACAAATTAAATTTACATTTAAATTCATCTGGTTATAAATATTTGTATGATTTTTAAAATGTGTGCACCAATATCAATATGTACAACTTTATTATCAAATCTAAGCATTTTAAACCCTCTGTTTTTACATATTAATATTGATTTTTACATCCTGTTACATGTTTAACACTTGCTTTAAAAATCGTAATAGCTAGATTGAAATCAGAAGTTCAGTAGTATTTTTTATTTTACCTCCTTCTGGAGGATATGATTTTCTTCTACACACAGCAGTGCAACATCTGTCAGTACTTCTGGTGCCCTCTTAATATAAGAGGGCAGCTGCCGGATGTCCCGAAAAAAGGGGTTTCATCATGTTTAATGAAGTCCATAGTATTCATGGTCATGCTTTATTGTTGATCACCAAACCTTCGTTACAAGCCACAGCTTTACTACAGCATTTGAAACATACTCTGTCACTGAACGGGAAATTGCATAATATTCAACGTTCTTTTGACGACATTACGACTGGCAGTATTATTCTTTTCGATATGATGGAAGCCGACAAAAAGCTTATCCATTACTGGCAGGATATTTTAAGCAGGAAAAACAATAATATCCGTGTACTTTTATTGAATACTCCTGACGAGTATCCCTTCAGAGATATCGAAAGCTGGCCCCATATCAACGGCGTTTTTTATGTCAGTGAAGACGAGACGCGCGTTATCGATGGGCTGCAAAGCATATTGCGCGGCGAATGCTACTTTTCGCAAAAGCTTGCTAGCTATCTCATCACCCACTCCGGAAATTATCGCTACAACAGTTCGGAATCCGCTTTGCTTACGCATCGCGAAAAAGAGATTTTGAATAAACTTCGCATCGGAGCTTCAAATATTGAAATCGCCCGTTCGTTATTTATCAGCGAAAATACGGTTAAGACTCACCTTTATAATCTTTTCAAGAAGATAGCTGTTAAAAACCGAACTCAGGCTGTTTCATGGGCAAACGATAACCTCAGGCGTTAACGCTATGAAACGCACCATGAGTTGGATTGCCGCAGCAGGTTTTTTACTTGCTGCCGGGGAGCTGCACGCGGTTGAAGTGGAGATCCCCGGATTATTGACCGATCACACAGTTTCATCTGTCGGGCACAGCTTTTATCGTGCATTTAGCGACAAATGGGAAAGTGATTACCCCGGCAACTTAACCATCAATGAGCGGCCCAGCGCACGTTGGGGAAGCTGGATAACCATAACGGTCAATCAGGACGTGATATTTCAGACTTTCTTATTCCCAGGCAAACAAGGTCTCGATGACAACGTGAATGTTGCCCTGGCGCAAACCGAAGAGGCGCTTAATCGTTTGCAAATAGATAAAGCTCTATTGAGCACAGGCGATTTAGCACAAGACGAATTTTAAAAGCATTATTATCCGGAGGCTGTCATGCGTATAAAACATGCAGTGATTGTATTAATGTTTATTTCACCCATTACCTGGGCCGGGAATATGACTTTCCAGTTCCGCAACCCTAATTTTGGTGGAAACCCCAATAATGGCGCATTCCTTTTAAACAGTGCCCAGGCTCAGAACTCCTATAAAGATCCCAGTTTTGATGATGACTTTGGCATCGAAACGCCCTCTGCGCTGGATAACTTTACCCAGGCTATTCAGTCGCAAATATTGGGTGGACTGTTAACCAATATTAATACCGGTAAGCCTGGCCGCATGGTGACCAGCGATTACATCGTTGATATTGCTAATAAAGATGGGCAGTTGCAGTTAAACGTAACCGACCGGAAAACGGGGAAAACCTCCACTATCCAGGTTTCGGGTTTACAAACTAACTCAACCGACTTTTAGACAACGTCGTAATAAGGACAATAATCATGCAGCGCTTACTGTTACTTGTTGCAGTGTGCTTATTGAGCGGTTGTTTAACTGCTCCACCTAAAGAAGCCGCAAAACCGACATTAATGCCTCGGGCCCAAAGTTATCGTGATTTAACGCATCTGCCGATGCCGACCGGGAAAGTTTTCGTCTCGGTCTATAACATCCAGGATGAGACCGGACAATTCAAACCTTACCCGGCGAGTAACTTCTCTACTGCAGTACCGCAAAGCGCCACGGCAATGCTGGTGACGGCGTTAAAAGATTCTCGCTGGTTTGTGCCGCTGGAACGTCAGGGACTGCAAAACCTGCTGAACGAACGTAAGATTATTCGTGCCGCACAGGAGAACGGAACCGTTGCCATCAATAACCGTGTTCCGCTCGAGTCGTTAACTGCAGCAAACGTCATGGTGGAAGGTTCGATTATTGGTTACGAAAGTAACGTGAAATCTGGCGGCGTGGGGGCCCGGTATTTTGGTATCGGCGGCGATACCCAGTACCAGCTGGATCAGATAGCGGTTAACCTTCGTGTTATTAACGTTAGCACGGGTGAGATCTTATCTTCGGTCACCACCAGCAAAACGATCCTCTCTTATGAGGTTCAGGCAGGGGTCTTCCGCTTTATTGATTACCAGCGCCTGCTTGAGGGTGAAATTGGCTACACCTCGAATGAACCGGTCATGCTCTGCCTGATGTCTGCTATCGAGACAGGGGTTATTTTCCTGATTAACGACGGTATCGATCGTGGTTTATGGGATCTGCAGAATAAAAATGATGTGAAAAACGATATCCTGGTTAAATACCGTCAGATGTCGGTACCGCCGGAATCCTGATTGCTAATGGCGCATCAAAAAAGGCGAGACAGATGTCTCGCCTTTTTTATTCATTTAGCGCCGCAACGCGTTGCGATCGCTCTCGCCTGGCGGCAATCCACAGCCCGCTATTTTTCATGGCATACCCAAATACCAGCCCCAGCAGTAGAGACGGCACCACCAGCGCCCAGTCTCCCTGCCCTGCAAAGGTAGCGCACGCGCCGATAAAGGTGCCCGGTACGAACGAAAGCAGCAGATGTTTTGCCTGTATGCACATCAGAAACGCCACTATACCGGTCATAACGTAGCCTGCCAGCTCCATATGCGGTGCCAGCGCGCTGCCGTGAATGATAATCAACGCCCATGCAACACCGCTCATCAGGGTGCAGCCGGAGATAAAGAGCCCCTTAAGTCCGCCCTGCGGGCAGGCGAAATAGGCCGTGCATCCCAGGAAACCGGCCCAGCTCAGTAGCCCTAATGAGACGGCTACCCACCCCCAGATACCGGAGAGGATGCCTGTCGTGATTGCGATAGAAAGGAGTATGTTCATGGCGCGCATCTTAGCAGATACGCGCCGGTGAAATGCGATCAGAAGCACATAATATGTAAAATGAGATTCACCGTTACATTATTTATGTGACGTAAATCACTCTTCGTTCTCTTCCTGAAGTTCATCCCACATGGCTGCGATAGCGTCACGGGTTAAGGGAGCCATGGTCCGCCAGAATGGAGAGGCCGCATGGGCTTCAACTTTCCCCAGGAAGGTGTCACACCACGGCAGAAGGTAATCCGCAAAGAGCGTTTCAAGCGCCTCGTTTTCGTCGTCCCCGGCATGATCTTCAATCCACGATGCTGCCAGCAGCAAGGTACCGATGTGATCCGCCGGCGTATCAGACAGGGGCATGCCGCGCTCTGAAAGAAAAGCCCGTACCTCGGCCTCTGTTGCCCCCTCTTCCCAGGCGGAACGATAAGGTGACACACGGCACTCCTCGCCAACAAACAGAGCGTTGTAATCTGCGGCAATTTGCTGCATATCGCAACTATTCTGCAGACGCTGTAACTGCTCATCCTGCTCCAGCGGCCAGCTCTGCGCCAGTTTGCCTTCACGAATCAGGGTGAAGAGCGGCACCAGCAGCGGATCCTGAGGCTGACGGTAGTACAAAGAGCCCAGCACGCGGCAGAGGATGGAAAACTCATTCATTTATTTAGTCCATTACACAGTTAAAATTCAGCAAATTCAGGGATAGGTTCCATCCCCCGCGACGCCAGGAAGTCGAGCATGCGTCGAGGCGTCACGTTCAGAATCTGATCTTCCGGGAAGTCGACCTCGTCGAGGATTTTACGGCACTCGCTAAAATCACCCAGCGTGAACGCGGTGTGGGAGTCGGAACCCAGCGCCACCATCCCTCCGGCGTCTCGTACCGCCGCCGCGACAGCCCGGCAGTTCGCCTCACTGCCCTTACGCGAGTGAACGAATGACGAGTTGTTGATCTCCAGCGCCACGCGGTGTTCGGCCGCGGCCTGCGCCACTGCCTTAATGTCGATAGGATATTTTGGATTGCCCGGATGGCTGATGATATGCACATTGCCGCTGGCAATGGTGGCAATCATCGCCTCGGTATTTGTGGCCTGATCCTGAGGGGCAAATACCGGTTCATGGAACCCGGCCAGAATCAGATCCAGAGAGGTGAGCATCGGGCCGGTACAGTCAATCTCACCCTGGGTGTTTTTGATATTCGCCTCAATGCCGCGCAGGATCCCGACGCCGTCTACCAGGCGTGGCCAGATACGCATATTCACAAAGTGCCAATAGTGCGGAGCATCTGCCATATCAGGGCCGTGATCGGTAATCGCAAAGAGTTTGATGTTCTTAAGCTTTGCTTGTGCGATGTAGTCATGAAGGTTGCTGTAGGCGTGGGTGCTGGCGACAGTGTGCATGTGCAGGTCAACGGGATACATCATTCTCTCCTCTCATCTTTCCCAAAGGATAGCAGTTATCGTCTGCGAATATTAGCAAAAACCCGGCAAACGCCGGGTTTAACTCAGTAACCGCGCTGGCGGTCTACCTGTCCGCTGACGGGTTTTCCCGCTTCCAGCTGTGTGATGGTGCGGGCAATATAATCGACGGCTTCTGCCGGACGCGTGACGGCGGCAATATGCGGCGTCATGGCCACGCGCGGATGCGCCCAGAGCGGGCTTTCAGGCGGCAGCGGCTCTTTACTGTAGACATCCAGCATGGCCCCTTTCAGTTTACCGCTCTCGAGGGCAGCCAGCAGGTCGGGTTCAACCACGTGCACGCCGCGAGCCAGGTTGATGAGATAACTTTGATCGGGCAGTTGTCTGAGCAGCGCCCCATTGATAATGCCCGCCGTCTCTGCCGTATTGGGCAGCAGGTTTATGAGCACGCGGGTCTCTTTGAGGAAATCTGGCAGCTCTTCCACACCGGCATAGCTGGTTACGCCTGGGAACTCTTTACGACTGCGACTCCAGCAGCGCAGCGGGAATCCCCAGGGTGCCAGCGCTTCGGCAACTTTCGAGCCCAGCACGCCCGCCCCCAGAATCCCAATGGTAAAGTCTTCACGCTGATAATCCGCTAACGGTTCCCAGTGCGCCTGTAACTTGAAGGCCTGATAATCATCGAATCGGCGGAACCAGTGCAATACCTGGCTCACGGCGTACTCCTGCATCTGCTCGCCCATCCCGGTATCTTCCAGGCGGAACAGGGGGATATGTTCAGGCAACATCTCTGGATGGGCTTTCAGCTTGCTGAGAATCGAATCAACGCCGGCGCCGAGTGCAAATACTGCTTTCAGATCGCGTCCCTGGAGCATTTCGACGGGTGGATGCCAGACCAGGGCGTAATCCGCATGATCCTTATCTCCCCGCTTCCACTCGCGAACCCGCGCGCCCGGCAATGCTGCTGAAAGGGCATTAAGCCAATAAGCGGTATCAAATGTAGGGTGATAAAAGATGATATCCATAAATTCTCCTGCTTTTCTGCGCTGTTTTATTTTCATTTTCAACTGGATTGCCAGCATAACAAATAAATGCGGCTGCTGCGTTGCTGATAAAAGAGGCGCTTTCAGAACAATTAGGAATCATATTGCTTGAAGTTTGTATGAACGCGCTAAATTACTGAAAAAGTGAGTTGACGACCGTTCGGGTTTTCCTTACATTAGCGCCCGTCCCAGCAACAACGGGATGACAATATGGTGAGGTGTCCGAGTGGCTGAAGGAGCACGCCTGGAAAGTGTGTATACGGCAACGTATCGGGGGTTCGAATCCCCCCCTCACCGCCATATTTGAGAAAGAGCTCGTACGCAAGTACGGGCTTTTTTTTCGCATATTGCACGCCTGCGGGGGGATGAGAACTCCCGACCGGGGTTCGACAACTGGCGCAGCCAGTTGGACAGACTGGGAGCGAAGCGAACAGGCTGCCCGTAGGGCGAGCGCAGCGAGTCAATCCCCCCCTCACCGCCATATTTTGAGAAAGAGCTCGTACGCAAGTACGGGCTTTTTTCTTTTATATTCTCCGCCAGGGGGGGATGAGAACCCCCGACCGGGGTTCGACAACTGGCGCAGCCAGTTGGACATATGACGAGCCTGCGAGGAATCTGCCCGTAGGGCGAGCGCAGCGAGTCAATCCCCCCCTCACCGCCATATTTGAGAAAGAGCTCGTACGAAAGTACGGGCTTTTTTTCGTATCTTGCACCCCAGCGGGGGTTCTCATTATCCCCCTCCCAAAAAAACAAAGCCCGGTTTCCCGGGCCTTGAACAGAACAGCGAACTCAGTAATACGCATTCAGCGTTCGCTGACACAAAGCCGATCGTACGCAATCGTCTTTTGTGAAGCGGACAATACCCACCATCTCATCTTCCTCAAAACGTGCCAGCGCATCGCTTAATCCCGACGGAACGCCCGCCGGCAAATCGCACTGCGTAATATCACCGTTAACGATGACCGTCACGTTCTCCCCGAGGCGCGTTAAAAACATCTTCATTTGCGCAGCGGTCACGTTCTGAGCCTCGTCGAGAATCACAACCGCATTTTCAAATGTACGTCCGCGCATATAGGCGAACGGCGCGATTTCTACCTTGCCAATTTCTGGTCGTAGGCAGTACTGCATAAAGGAAGCGCCCAACCGTTTAACGAGCACGTCGTAAACCGGCCGGAAGTAAGGCGCAAACTTCTCCGAGATATCGCCTGGCAGGAAGCCCAGGTCTTCATCGGCCTGCAGCACAGGACGAGTAACAATTATCTTGTCTACGTCCTTATGGATCAGAGCCTCCGCCGCTTTGGCGGCGCTTATCCAGGTTTTACCGCATCCGGCTTCGCCAGTTGCAAAGATAAGCGATTTTCTCTCAATAGCATTCAGGTACTGCGCCTGAGCGTCATTGCGTGCCACAACAGGAGTAAGATCACGGCTGTCCCTTGCCATGCCAATTGCTTCAACGCCACTCATCTGCACAAGCGAGGTGACCGATTCTTCTTCACGCTGTTTATGGCTGCGTGAATCTCGTCTCAGCACACGTTTTGCTTCACGACGAGCTTTGATCACTGCTTTTTGTCTTCCCATGGATAGCACCTTGAGTTGTTGGTATTCATCACACACGCCGTTGCCGGCGCGATTATGCGCACAAACATCTGAGGTTTGGCTTCCTTTTAAGCCATAGCTTGCCTGGTTGTTGGACATTGCCGAACGGCTACGCGCACCGTTCGGCACGTGGGAAAAATCATGATTTACGTTGGTGGGGGCGTTTTTTGTGGTGAAGAAATCGTTGTCGGAGTCTAAGCCTCCGCGTCGGGTGCTGCGGTTATTGCGTTTACCTTGTCCAGTACAGGACCCTACCATTCGCGATCTCCATAGTGAAAGACATCACTGCCGGGATTTACCGCTTTCTTAGAATAAGTACATCAGGATTTAAAACAAATGCAACATTTATTTTACCTGAATGCAACTTTCAGAGTCACCCTGCAGCAGACCACAGTGTCATTCAGAATTATTACAAAATAATAACATCAGGAAGATCATAGTAAAAAAGCTCTCCCGCACCACGATGCGGGAGAGTTATTCAGGCTTCGAGTAAACCCTGAGCGAGGTAGTGATTTTTATCCAGGGCGCCCGGTAAGGCGAAGAAATAGCCGCCGCCAATGGGCTTCACATACTCTTCCAGCGCTTCGCCATTTAGCCGCTTTTGTACGGTTAAAAAGCCTTTATTCAGGTCGTGCTGATAACAGACAAACAACAGCCCCATGTCCAGTTGCCCCGAGTTGGTCACGCCCAGCGAATAACTGTATCCCCTGCGCATCATCAGGCTGGAGGCGGTCTCTTTGGTGCGAGGATTGGCGAGACGAATATGACTATCGAGGGCGATAGTCTCCCCGTCGGGATCGCGGGCGTAGTCCGGCACATCGTGCTCGTTTTTCATTCCCAGCGGCGCCCCGCTCTGTTTATCGCGACCAAAGATGGTCTGCTGCTCTTTCAGCGGCGTACGATCCCAGAACTCCACATGGAACTGAATGATACGCACCGCCTGATAGCTGCCGCCTACGGCCCAGGCCGGTTCGCCCTGATCCGCTGTGACCCATACCACCTCGTTCATCAGCACATTGTCGCTGCTGTCGGGGTTGGCAGTCCCGTCTTTAAAACCGAGCAGGTTAACCGGCGTCTCTTTGCCTTTACTGCGCGCCGCGTGATCGGAGATAAACCCTTCCCGCTTCCAGCGCACGCTCAGCAGGTCCGGAGTATGTTTGATCACATCGCGCAACGCGTGGATCACCGTGTCCTGGGTGTTGGCGCAAATTTGCAGCAGGACATCACCATGACAGAGGGCGGCATCCAGCGAATCATTCGGGAAGCGCGCCATTTTCTGCAGCGCCTTAGGCTTCAGCTTTTGCAAACCAAAGCGTGCATCAAACAGCGACTCGCCCAGCGAGACGGTAATGGTCAGATTATCCGGGGCAATATAGGCCCCCAGAATACCGGAATCCATGGGCGGCAGGCGTGTATTCTGGGTATCGGGGGCCGGGCCGCCCGTCGTCAGGAAGTCGATACGGGCCGTTAACAGCCGGAACAGACGCTCCAAATCG
Source organism: Leclercia sp. UBA1284 (assembly GCF_002308415.1). Classification (NCBI taxonomy): domain Bacteria; kingdom Pseudomonadati; phylum Pseudomonadota; class Gammaproteobacteria; order Enterobacterales; family Enterobacteriaceae; genus Leclercia; species Leclercia sp. UBA1284. The sequence goes on along the minus strand of NZ_DBUS01000006.1, from coordinate 800,688 downwards.
GCTTTATCGCTGGCCAGAACATCAAAAGCCACCAGCATCATCGATGCCTGCTGCGGCGTAAGAATACCCGCCTGATGTTTACCGAAGAACGGCTGCGTCTCCATGCGTGCATCCGGGGAGAGCGTCCCCGGCGCGCTTTGCGGTTTTGCCGCATGCGCTACCGGGCAACCCCCTGCCAGAGCGAGCGCGCCGCCAAGCGCGCCGACCCCTTTTAACAACCGACGCCGCGAAGGCTGGGCAACGTCGTACTCATCGTGCTTGTTCATGATGCTTAATCCAGACCCAGCACGCCGCGCAGTTGAGCCAGATCTTCCGCCAGAGTAGTAATCGGTCCTTTCAGGGCATTACGATCCGCCTCGGTCAGCTTTTCATAGGTCTCGTAACCGTCTTTGGTGCGGTATTTCGCCAGAATGGTGTTCACTTTTTTGAAGTTGGCATCCACCTTCGTCAGGAGCGCGCTGTTCTCTTTTTGCAGTTGAGGACGCAGCAGGTCGACAATCTTCTGCGCGCCTTCCACGTTCGCCTGGAAGTCCCAGAGGTCGGTATGGCTGTAACGATCTTCTTCACCGCTGATTTTGCTGGCCGCAACTTCTTCAATCAGGCCTGCCGCGCCGCCCACAACTTTAGAGGGCGGGAATGCCAGCTCGCTGATGCGTTTTTGCAGCTCCAGCACATCGCTATTGAGTTGATCGGCATAGTGCTCCATCCCTTTAGTGCTGTTATCGCCAAACAGTGCCTTTTCCAGACGGTGGAAGCCGGTGAATTTCGGATCGGCCGCTTTTTGCTCGTAATCATCTTCACGGGCGTCGATGCTGCCGTCGAGGTCGGAGAAGAGCTCAGCGATAGGTTCAATACGTTCGTAATGCTGACGGGTCGGCGCATACAGCGATTTGGCCTTTTCGATATCGCCCGCTTTCACCGCATCGGTGAAGGCTTTGGTCCCGGCGACCAGGTCGGCGGTCTCTTTCGTCACATAAGCTTTGTAAGCGGTGATGGCGTCGCCCAGGCTCAGCAAGGCCTCCCCTTTCGCCGCCTCGGCAGTGGCACCGCCTTTAACAATCAGCTTGCCTTTCGGGTTAGTCAGCAGGCCACAGGTCATCTCATACTCACCCGGCTCCAGGTTGGCCGTCATCTTCTGGCTAAAGCCTGGGGCAATGTTCTCACGCTCTTCCACAACCATCACCCCTTTCAGGATCTCCCACTCCAGCGCTTTCTGGCTATGGTTCTGAATGAGGAACTGTGTCTTGCCGCTGTTGACCGTGAGGGTCATCGGCTCACACTGCTTGTCATTGACGGTGACTTTCACCTGTGGAATATCGGCAGCCTGCACATAAAACGCAGAGGACAACAGCGCGGCAATACCTGCCTGTAACGTGGTACGACGAAATTGAATAGCCATGACCCTTCCCGTTAATAAGTATGTTGTAACTAAACAAAGCACGTTACAGCGCAGTCCGCGTCGGTTGCGTGCTGGGGCGTGATGGCATGAAAAACAGCACCAGCGCCGGAATAAGATAGATAAAATAGATCGCCACTTCGCTGACGCTCGGCGTCTCCTGATAACCGAAGATGCCTTCGAGGAGCGTTCCCGCCAGTGAGTGGGTAGAGAGGATAGTGCTCAGGTCAAAAGCCACATCCTGGAAGTGATTCCACAGCCCGGCCTCGTGGAAAGCGCGGATAGCGCCCGCTGCCAGCCCGGCGGCCACCAGCAGGATAAACAGGCTGGTCCATTTGAAAAAAGCGCCGAGGTTGAGACGCACGCCGCCCCAGTAGAGAAGAAAACCGAGCACCACGGCGGTCGCCAGCCCCAGTACCGCGCCGAGCGGTGGCCAGATACCTACGTCCTGCTGGAATGCCGCCAGCAGGAAAAAGACCGACTCCAGCCCTTCGCGGGCGACGGCGAAAAAGACCATCATGATCAGCGCCCAGCCGTGATGATTGCCTTTCTGCAGGGCGCTATCGACCGCCTGCTCCAGCTGAACTTTGACGTTACGGGACACTTTACGCATCCAGAACACCATCCAGGTGAGGATGACCACGGCAATTACCGCCACAATGCCTTCGAATAACTCCTGCTCTTTTTGCGGAAACTCGCCGGTGGTTTCGTTGATGGCAATGCCCAGCCCCAGGCAGAGCGCTGCGGCGAGGAAAACCCCAATCCACATCACCCCAATCCAGCGCCCGCGTTGGGTGCGTTTCAGGTAACTGGCGATAAGACTGACAATTAAGGCCGCTTCAAGGCCTTCACGTAACATAATGAGAAATGGAACAAACATGCCGACACCTTAAATGTTTATCGCCGTCAATTGATGCAAAGAAAGGTAAATTCTTGTGATAGTGATTATCATTACGGCATGCAGAAATACAAGCGAAATATGCGGCGTTTTAATGACAGGATGTAAACCCCTTGCAGGGTAATCATTACCCTGTTAACTAACGGCTTTATAAGCTCATGAATAAAAGTCCATTTACCCTTAAACGCGGCTGTGGCTAAATGTGCGCCTCGAAAACCTGCTGATTATTAAATATGTCTACTATTTTGCACTTCCTGCTGGCCCTGGTGGTTATCCTGGCGCTGGCGTGGCTGGTCAGTTTCGATCGCCGTAAAATTCGTATCCGCTATATTTTACAGCTCATCGTGATCGAAATAGCACTGGCGTTCTTTTTCCTGCATGCCGAAAGCGGCCTGTTCATTATTAAATATGTTTCGGGCTTCTTTGAAACGCTGCTGAAATATGCCGCCGAGGGCACCAACTTTGTCTTTGGCGGTATGGGTGACAAAGGGCTGGCCTTTATCTTCCTTGGCGTGCTCTGCCCCATCGTCTTTATCTCCGCCCTGATTGGGATATTGCAACACTGGCGCATTCTGCCGATCTTTATTCGCCTGCTTGGTAGCGCGCTGGCAAAAGTGAACGGCATGGGTAAGCTGGAGTCGTTCAACGCGATCAGCTCCCTTACGCTCGGCCAATCAGAAAACTTCATTGCTTATAAAGGGGTGTTAGGCGATCTCTCCTCCCGTCGTCTGTTCACGATGGCAGCCACGGCCATGTCGACCGTCTCGCTCTCGATCGTGGGCGCCTATATGACGATGCTGGAGGCCAAATATGTGGTGGCGGCGCTGATTCTGAATATGTTCAGCACCTTTATCATTCTGTCGGTCATTAACCCAACGCGCCCGGAAGCTGAGCCGGATATTAAGCTGGAGAAAATGCACGAATCCCAGAGTTTCTTCGAAATGCTCGGAGAGTATATTCTGGCCGGCTTTAAAGTGGCGATGATTATTCTGGCGATGCTAATTGGCTTTATTGCACTGATTAGCGCCGTCAACGCCCTCTTCTCCAGCATCTTTGGTTTAAGCTTCCAGCAGATCCTGGGCTATGTGTTCTATCCTCTGGCATGGCTGGTAGGCATCCCGCTTAGCGATGCGTTGCACGCAGGCGGTATTATGGCCACCAAGCTGGTGGCAAACGAATTTGTGGCGATGATCGAGCTGCAAAAAATTGCCGCAGAGATGACGCCGCGCGGGCTGGGCATTTTGTCGGTATTCCTGGTTTCGTTCGCCAACTTTGCCTCTATCGGTATCGTCGCCGGGGCAATAAAAGGGCTGAACGAGCAGCAGGGCAACGTGGTATCACGCTTCGGTCTGCGCCTGGTCTACGGTGCGACGCTGGTGAGCTTGCTCTCGGCGAGCTTTGCCGGCCTGGTGCTGTAAATCTTGACGGCGGGGTATCCCGCCGTTTTTCGTTAAAACTGGACGCACACCGGCTGGTCAATACGCATCACTGACTCCTGGGCGAAGCGTGATTTATAAATCCCCCGCAGTGCCTCAATATTTTTCTCACTCTGCGCGTCTTTACCGTGTATCAGCATCAGCGCCTTGCTCGGCTCCCGCGCCACTTTCCCGTCGTTCCCCAGCCATTGCCCACGTGCATCAAACACCGTTAAGCCATCACGAAAACGTGGGGTAACATCCTGGTCGACAAACTGTTGCCACTCCGCACCGGTAATCTCTGCCCCTGCCGGGCGGTTAAGCCCGAAATAGAGCGTGGTTTGCTGCATCTGGTTATCGGCTTTACATTCCGCTACCGCCGCGTGTTGCGACGGTGCGCTGCAGCCAGCCAGCAGTAAAAGTGTGCCTGCCATTAACCCTGTTTTAAATATCATGGTTGCTATCCTCATTGTTATAAGCCCCGAGATATCAACGTAAATCAGAAAATTTAGCAATAAAAAAGCCGGGCGTACCCGGCTTAGAGAGCGTGCGTCAGGCTTATTCCGCCTGCAGCTTAACCGGCGGTGCCGTGTGGTAATGGGCATCCGCTTCAGCAAAGCGTTTCTGCATGGCCGCAGATGGCGCTTTGCCCAGCAAGCTAAAGATCACAATACCCAGGCTGGCGAAGATAAAGCCCGGGATGATTTCGTACAGGCCCAGCCAGGCGAACTGTTTCCAGACGATAACGGTAACCGCACCGATGATCATCCCCGCCAGCGCGCCGTTACGGGTCATACGCGACCAGAGTACGGAGAAGAGGACTACCGGGCCGAAAGCGGCACCAAAGCCCGCCCAGGCGTAGCTCACCAGACCCAGTACGCGGTTATCCGGATTTGCCGCCAGCGCAATGGCAATAAGCGCCACCACCAGCACCATAAAGCGCCCTACCCATACCAGCTCTTTCTGACTTGCCCCTTTACGCAGGAAAGCCTTATAGAGATCTTCAGTAATGGCGCTGGAGCAGACTAGCAGCTGGCAGCTCAGGGTGGACATCACCGCGGCCAGAATAGCGGACAGTAAAATCCCGGCGATCCATGGGTTAAAGAGGATCTGCGCCAGCTCAATGAATACGCGCTCGGCGTTCTGGTTCACCGCGCCCGCCTGCGCCGGATTGTTATTGAAGTAAGCGATACCGAAGAAGCCTACTGCACAGGCACCCGCCAGGCAGAGAATCATCCAGGTCATGCTGATACGACGCGCATGCACGATGGTGTGGTGAGAATCCGCCGCCATAAAGCGCGCCAGAATGTGTGGCTGACCGAAATAGCCCAGCCCCCAGCCCATCAGGGAGACGATAGCGACGAAGTTAAGCCCTTTCAGCATATCGACGTTTTCAATGCTTTTTTGCTTAATCACTTCCAGCGAATCGCCAAACCCACCCACGGTGATAATCACAATGACCGGCGTCAGGATCAGGGCGAAGATCATCAGGCTCGCCTGCACGGTGTCTGTCCAGCTGACGGCCAGGAACCCGCCTACAAAAGTATAGAGGATGGTCGCTGCGGCACCGGCCCACAGCGCGGTTTCATAGCTCATACCGAAGGTGCTTTCAAACAGACGCGCACCGGCCACAATGCCGGAAGCGCAATAGATGGTGAAGAACACTAAAATCACCACCGCCGAGATGATGCGCAGCACGCGGCTGTTATCTTCGAAGCGGCCAGTGAAGTAGTCCGGCAGGGTTAGCGCATTATTGTTGGCTTCGGTATGCACGCGCAGACGGCCCGCCACCAGTTTCCAGTTGATCCAGGCCCCGACGGTCAAACCAATCGCGATCCAGCTTTCTGAAATACCAGAGATGAAGATGGCACCCGGCAGGCCCATCAGCAGCCAGCCGCTCATGTCGGAGGCGCCCGCTGAGAGTGCTGTCACCATCGGCCCTAAACTGCGGCCACCTAAAATATAATCATCAAAGCTATTGGTAGATCGCCAGGCCAGGAAGCCAATAAGGATCATGCCAAAAATATAAACGATGAAGGTCACCAGCATCGGTGTGCTTATTGCCATATAACTACTCCGCAAATGTTCTGCGACAATCATCCGGATTGTCTTGTTATTGCATCATCGGAACGTGATGATGATCTCTATTTCTGTTGGCCGCGCGTATCCTGCCGTAAGCAGTGCTCGCACACAAACGATTTAACACTGCATTTACACCGAATTCATCCCAGAATTTATAGGTCTTTCCTATAGGTTGCACTCGCTCACGCTTTTACGGGTTGCACCTTTTAAAAGTGTTAAGCACCGCATAAAAACGGGCCTTAGCCGCCGCCGGCTACCTCTTTCTTCAGCTAACCAGTCGTTAACAATCCATTCATTTTTAAGCTTGCAAGCCCTGTCACAATTAACACGGTTGCACAAAGTTGCAACATGGTGGATATTTCTCGAAACGTTAGAACATCATTAAAGAACAACAGGAGTTTTGGCATGGGCATGACCACCATGGGGGTTAAGCTGGATGACGCAACCCGCGAACGGATTAAGAGCGCGGCGACCCGCATTGACCGCACGCCGCACTGGTTAATTAAGCAGGCCATTTTTAATTATCTGGAGCGACTGGAGAGCGAAGAGGGGTTACCGGAGCTGCCAGCCCTGCTGAACGGCGCGGCTAACGAGGGCGACGAGACGGCCGACGCAGCGGAAGAGAGCTATCAGCCCTTCCTGGAGTTCGCCGAGCAGATCCTGCCGCAGTCTGTCAGCCGTGCCGCCATCACTGCCGCTTACCGCCGTGCAGAGACCGACGCCGTGCCAATGCTGCTGGAGCAGGCCCGCCTGCCCGAGCCGATCGCGACGCAGGCGCATAACCTGGCATACCAGCTGGCCGAGAAGCTGCGTAATCAGAAAACCGCCAGCGGCCGTGCCGGCATGGTGCAGAGCCTGCTGCAGGAGTTCTCCCTCTCCTCTCAGGAGGGTGTCGCCCTGATGTGCCTGGCCGAAGCGCTGCTGCGTATTCCGGACAAAGCCACCCGCGATGCCCTGATCCGCGACAAAATCAGCAACGGCAACTGGCAGTCACACATTGGCCGTAGCCCGTCGCTGTTTGTTAATGCCGCCACCTGGGGTCTGCTGTTTACCGGTCGCCTGGTCTCTACCCACAACGAAGCCAGCCTCTCCCGCTCCCTTAACCGTATTATCGGTAAAAGCGGCGAACCGCTGATCCGCAAAGGCGTGGATATGGCGATGCGCCTGATGGGCGAGCAGTTTGTGACCGGCGAAACCATCGCCGAAGCACTGGCGAACGCCCGCAAGCTGGAAGATAAAGGCTTCCGCTACTCCTACGATATGCTGGGCGAAGCGGCCCTGACCGCCGCCGATGCGCAGGCCTATATGGTCTCTTATCAGCAGGCGATCCACGCCATCGGTAAAGCCTCCAACGGGCGCGGCATTTATGAAGGCCCGGGTATCTCGATTAAGCTTTCGGCGCTGCACCCGCGCTACAGCCGCGCGCAGTACGACCGCGTAATGGAAGAGCTCTATCCCCGTCTGAAATCCCTGACTCTGCTGGCGCGGCAGTATGACATCGGCATTAACATCGACGCCGAAGAGGCCGATCGTCTGGAGATCTCATTAGATTTGCTGGAAAAACTGTGCTTTGAGCCAGAGCTGGCGGGCTGGAACGGGATCGGCTTTGTTATTCAGGCCTATCAGAAACGCTGTCCGTTCGTCATTGATTACCTGATTGACCTGGCCTCGCGCAGCCGTCGCCGCCTGATGATCCGTCTGGTGAAAGGCGCCTACTGGGATAGCGAAATCAAACGTGCCCAGATGGAAGGGCTGGAAGGCTATCCGGTTTATACCCGCAAGGTGTATACCGATGTCTCTTACCTTGCCTGTGCGAAAAAATTGCTTGGCGTGCCCAATCTGATCTACCCGCAGTTTGCGACCCACAACGCGCACACGCTGGCGGCGATTTATCAGCTGGCGGGGCAGAACTACTACCCGGGTCAGTATGAGTTCCAGTGTCTGCACGGTATGGGTGAGCCTCTGTACGAGCAGGTCACCGGTAAAGTGGCGGAAGGGAAACTCAACCGTCCATGCCGCATTTATGCTCCGGTCGGCACCCACGAAACGCTGCTGGCGTATCTGGTTCGTCGTCTGCTGGAAAACGGTGCTAATACCTCCTTCGTTAACCGTATCGCCGATACCACCCTGCCGCTGGATGAGCTGGTGGCCGATCCGGTACAGGCGGTAGAGAAGATGGCCGCGCAGGAGGGTCAGGTTGGCCTGCCGCATCCGAAAATTGCCCTGCCGCGCGATCTGTACGGCGAAGGTCGCGTCAACTCCGCGGGTCTGGACCTGGCGAACGAACACCGTCTGGCCTCCCTCTCCTCTTCCCTGCTCAACAGCGCCCTGCATAAATGGCAGGCCAAACCGATCCTCGAACAGCCGGTGGCTGACGGTGATATGCAGCCGGTGCTCAACCCGGCAGAGCCAAAAGATATTGTTGGCTATGTGCGTGAAGCCACCGAAGAGGAAGTTAACCAGGCGCTGGATAGCGCAGTGAATAATGCCCCAATCTGGTTCGCCACCCCGCCGCAGGAACGTGCCGCTATTCTGGAGCGCGCCGCGGTGCTGATGGAAGACCAGATGCAGCAGCTGATTGGCATCCTGGTGCGCGAAGCGGGCAAGAGCTTCAGTAATGCCATCGCCGAAGTGCGTGAGGCGGTCGATTTCCTGCACTACTATGCAGGTCAGGTGCGCGATGATTTCGATAACGAAACGCACCGTCCTCTGGGGCCGGTCGTCTGTATCAGCCCGTGGAACTTCCCGCTGGCGATCTTCGCCGGACAGATTGCCGCCGCGCTTGCCGCAGGCAATAGCGTCCTGGCAAAACCGGCTGAGCAAACCCCGCTGATTGCGGCTCAGGGCATCTCTATTCTGCTGGAAGCGGGCGTGCCGCCGGGCGTGGTGCAGCTGTTGCCGGGACGCGGTGAAACCGTCGGTGCTCAGCTCACCGCCGACACCCGGGTGCGCGGCGTGATGTTTACCGGCTCCACTGAAGTGGCCTCGATGCTGCAATGCAACATTGCTACCCGTCTTGACGCACAGGGCCGCCCAACGCCGCTGATTGCGGAAACCGGCGGCATGAACGCCATGATTGTCGACTCTTCTGCCCTGACCGAACAGGTGGTGGTAGACGTGCTCTCCTCCGCCTTCGACAGCGCGGGTCAGCGCTGCTCCGCCCTGCGTGTTCTCTGCCTGCAGGACGACATTGCCGACCATACGCTGAAAATGTTGCGTGGTGCGATGGCCGAGTGCCGCATGGGCAACCCGGGTCGTCTCACCACCGATATCGGGCCGGTCATCGATGCCGAAGCGAAAGCCAACATTGAAAATCACATTCAGGCGATGCGTGCTAAAGGCCGCCCGGTCTACCAGGCCGTCCGTGAAAATAGTGACGACGCCCGTGAGTGGAAAACCGGTACCTTCGTGGCACCGACCCTGATTGAGCTCGCCAGCTTCGATGAGCTGAAAAAAGAGGTCTTCGGCCCGGTGCTGCACGTGGTGCGCTACAGCCGTAATAACCTTGCCGCGCTGATTGAACAGATCAACGCCTCCGGCTACGGTCTGACTCTCGGCGTGCATACCCGTATCGACGAAACCATCGCGCAGGTGACGGGCAGCGCCAAAGTGGGCAACCTGTACGTCAACCGCAACATGGTCGGTGCCGTGGTCGGCGTGCAGCCGTTTGGCGGTGAAGGCCTGTCGGGCACCGGTCCGAAAGCCGGTGGTCCAATGTACCTTTATCGTCTGCTGGCGAACCGCCCGGAGAACGCACTGGGTGTAACCCTGGCGCGTCAGGATGCGCAGTACGCGGTGGACACCCAGGTGAAAACCGTCCTTACCCGTCCGCTAGAGGCGCTGGCAGCCTGGGCAGAGAAACGCCCGGAACTGCATGCCCTGTGCCTACAATATGGCGAGCTGGCGCAGGCCGGTACGCAGCGTCTGCTTCCGGGACCAACCGGCGAGCGCAATACCTGGACGCTGATGCCGCGTGAGCGTGTGCTCTGTGTGGCGGATAACGAGCAGGATGCCCTGGTCCAGCTGGCCGGTGCGCTGGCAACGGGTTGTGAAGTGCTGTGGCCAGAAGATGGCCTGCACCGCGACCTGGCTAAACAGCTGCCTAAGGCGGTCAGCGAGCGGATCCACTTTGCAAAACAAGAGGAGCTGGCCCGCCAGCCGTTCGATGCGGTGATTTATCACGGCGACTCTGACCAGCTGCGTGAACTCTGCGAAGAGGTTGCGGCCCGCGAAGGGGCGATTGTTTCGGTGCAGGGCTTCGCCCGCGGTGAAACGAATCTGCTACTGGAGCGTCTGTACGTTGAGCGTTCGCTCAGCGTCAACACCGCCGCCGCCGGGGGCAACGCAAGCCTGATGACAATCGGTTAACGCTATGCTAATAAAAGCTCCGGTAACGGAGCTTTTTTCGTTTTAGGCCCTGGGAGAAAACATGAAATCTTTACTGATCGCCGGCACCGCGTTGCTGTTAAGCGCCAGTGCGCTGGCGGATGAGTGCGCAAACGCGACGACGCAACTGGATCTGAATATCTGCACGGCAAAACAGTATCAGGAGGCGGATAGTAAGTTGAACCAGACATACCAGGCAGCAATGAAGCGTGCGGCTGGCGCTCAGCAAGGGTTGCTGAAAAACGCCCAACTTGCGTGGATTAAATTGCGCGACGCTGACTGCGCCTTTATCGGCTCTGGCACCGAGGGCGGCTCCGTACAGCCCATGATCGTCAATCAGTGCCTTACCGAGAAGACCAGCGAGCGCGAAGCCATGCTCGCCAGCCTGATGCAGTGTGAAGAGGGCGATTTGAGCTGCCCGCTTCCCCCGGCCAACTAACGCACGCGGATCCCTTCAATAATCATCCGCTGCACGTTTTCGGCGGTGCGCTGGAAGAACGCCTCATCCTGTAAGGTCTTGCCCGTCACCGCCTCTACCTGCGCCGAGAAGTCAGCATAGTGCTGGGTCGCGGCCCAGATCATAAAGATCAGATGGTGCGGATCCACCGCCGCCAGTTTGCCGCTGGCCACCCAGCCCGCAATAATCGCCGATTTTTCATCCACCAGCGCTTTCACGCCCCCGGTCAGCTCTTCTTTTAGCAGCGGAGCGCCCTGCAACATCTCCAGACAGAAAAGCCGGGAAGCCTGCGGGTAGTCACGCGACACTTCCAGTTTCAGGCGAATGTACTCCGAGATGGCCACCAGCGGAGTGAACTCCTCGCGAAACGCCTTCAGCGGTGCCAGCCAGACGTCAAGAATTTGGCGTAATACCGCTACGTACAGCACCTCTTTAGACGGGTAGTAATAGAGCAGATTCGTTTTCGACACCCCCGCCAGCTCAGCGACCTGTTCGAGACGAGTACCGTGGATGCCAAACTGGGAAAAGGTCTCAAGCGCCGCCGCCAGAATCGCCGCTTTCTTTGCGCTCACCGCCTGCGACCGCTTACCGGTGCCCTTCACTGCGCCTTGTGCCATGTGCTCACTCCTTTTTCTTTGCCAACAGCATAGCAAAACCCCTGACATGACACGATATTCTGCACCGCGATCGCGCATGACTGCCTGATTTATGTGCAGACTTTTTGACCGTTTAGTCCACTTTTCAAATGCCTTTTTTATCAACTTACTTTTAACACACTAATAACATTAACCTTTTCAAAACTGGCATCGCCTTTGCAAAACAGGAGTACGCGGCTGAAGAGGAGATGCAGGATGCAGCGCCACGTCTGACTTTCACCCCACACAGAGTAAGAGAGGTTTGTGATGAAAATTGGCGTATTTGTCCCTATCGGCAACAACGGCTGGCTGATCTCCACCCATGCCCCCCAGTACCTGCCGACCTTTGAGCTGAACAAAGCGATTGTGCAAAAGGCAGAGCACTACCATTTTGATTTTGCCCTCTCGATGATCAAGCTGCGCGGTTTTGGCGGTAAAACCGAGTTCTGGGATCACAACATGGACTCCTTCACGCTGATGGCGGGCCTTGCGGCGGTGACCACCCGCATCCAGATTTACGCGACCGCCGCGACCCTGACGCTGCCGCCGGCCATTGTGGCGCGGATGGCCTCAACCATCGACTCTATCTCCGGTGGACGCTTTGGCGTGAATCTGGTCACCGGCTGGCAGAAGCCCGAATATGAGCAGATGGGGCTCTGGCCGGGCGACGAGTACTTCTCAAAACGTTACGACTACCTGACCGAATATGTCACCGTCCTGCGCGACCTGTGGGGCACGGGGAAAAGCGATTTCAAGGGCGACTACTTCACCATGAACGACTGTCGCGTCAGCCCGCAGCCGCAGGTGCCAATGAAGGTGATCTGCGCCGGACAGAGCGATGCGGGCATGGCCTTCTCCGCCGAGCATGCGGACGTTAACTTCTGCTTCGGCAAAGGGGTCAATACCCCGAGTGCCTTCGCGCCGACGGCCGCTCGCATGCAGCAGGCGGCGGAGAAAACCGGGCGCCACGTGGGTTCTTACGTCCTGTTTATGGTGATTGCTGACGAAACCGACGAGGCTGCACGGGCGAAGTGGGAACACTATAAAGCAGGGGCAGACGAAGAGGCTCTGAGCTGGCTCACCGAGCAGAGCCAGAAAGACACCCGCTCCGGCACCGACACCAATGTGCGCCAGATGGCCGACCCCACCTCAGCGGTGAATATCAATATGGGCACGCTAGTTGGCTCTTACGCCAGCGTAGCGAAAATGCTCGACGAGGTTGCCAGCGTTCCGGGTGCCGAAGGGGTGTTGCTTACCTTTGACGATTTTCTGATGGGCATCGAGGCCTTCGGGGAACGCATTCAGCCCTTGATGCAGTGTCGGGCGAATGTCCCGGCTACCACCCGGGAGGTCGCGTAATGACAACCTTACCTGCACGCCCGGAGGCGATTACCTTTGCGCCGCAGCAGAGTGCCCTGATTGTGGTGGATATGCAGAACGCCTATGCCACCCCGGGAGGCTATCTCGATCTGGCCGGATTTGACGTCTCCACCACCCGGCCTGTAATTGAGAACATTCATACCGCCGTCACCGCCGCACGAGAAGCGGGGATGCTGATCATCTGGTTCCAGAACGGCTGGGATGAGCAGTACGTCGAGGCGGGAGGCCCCGGCTCCCCCAACTACCACAAATCGAACGCCCTGAAAACCATGCGCAAACGGCCTGAACTGCAGGGCAAGCTGCTGGCAAAAGGGAGCTGGGATTACCAGCTCGTGGATGAGCTGGTGCCTCAGCCCGGCGATATCGTGTTGCCAAAACCGCGCTATAGCGGCTTTTTCAACACCCCGCTGGACAGCATCCTGCGTAGCCGGGGCATTCGTCATCTGGTCTTTACCGGAATCGCGACCAACGTCTGCGTGGAGTCGACCCTGCGCGACGGCTTTTTCCTCGAATATTTCGGCGTTGTGCTGGAGGACGCGACCCACCAGGCGGGCCCTGCATTTGCGCAAGAGGCCGCGCTGTTCAATATCGAAACCTTTTTTGGTTGGGTCAGCGATGTCGAAAGCTTCTGCCATGCCCTTTCATCCGCCACACTTGCCCGTATCGCCTGAGGAGTCACGCCATGCCTAAATCCGTCATTATCCCGCCAGGCACCAGCACCCCCATCGCCCCGTTTGTGCCGGGCACCCTTGCCGATGGCGTGGTCTATGTCTCCGGTACCCTGCCGTTTGATAAGCAGAATAACGTGGTCTATCCCGACGACCCAAAGGGGCAAACCCGCCACGTGCTCGAGACCATCAAAAGCGTTATCGAGACGGCGGGTGGCACCCTGGAGGATGTGACCTTCAACAGCATCTTTATCACCGACTGGAAAAACTACGCCGCGATTAACGAAATTTACGCGGAGTTCTTCCCCGGCGATAAGCCGGCGCGATTCTGCATTCAGTGCGGACTGGTGAAGCCGGAAGCGCTGGTTGAGATCGCCTCTGTTGCGCATATCGCTAAGTGAGGGACTGATGAAACTCTCCGTCTCACCGCCGCCCTGGGCGGGCGCGCCAGTCGTGGTAATGATTTCGGGGCTCGGGGGCAGCGCCAGCTACTGGCTGCCTCAGCTCGCCGCGCTGGAGCAGGAGTATCAGGTGGTCTGCTACGACCAGCGCGGCACGGGTAGCAATACCGCGACGCTGCCCGAGGATTACTCCCTGGCACAGATGGCCCGGGAACTGCACGAGGCGCTTTTAACAGCGGGCATCTCACGCTATGCCGTAGTGGGTCACGCGCTGGGCGCCCTGGTGGGGCTGCAACTGGCCATCGACTCGCCTGAGGCCGTGAGCGCGCTGGTCTGTATCAACGGCTGGCTGACGCTTAATCCCCACACCCGACGCTGCTTCCAGATTCGCGAGCGGCTCCTGCATGCGGGCGGTGCTCAGGCGTGGGTCGAGGCCCAGCCGCTGTTTCTCTACCCGGCAGACTGGATGGCCGCCCGTGCGCCCCGTATGGAGGCGGAAGAGGCGCTGGCACTGGCCCACTTCCAGGGCAAAACCAATCTGCTGCGCAGGCTCGCTGCCCTCAAGGCAGCCGATTTTAGCCTTCAGGCTGCGTGCGTTGCCTGCCCGGTGCAGGTGATCTGTTCTGCCGACGATCTGCTGGTGCCGACCGTCTGTTCCACAGCGCTGCATGCGGCCCTGCCCCGCAGCACAAAGGTGGTGATGCGCCATGGCGGCCACGCCTGCAATGTCACCGAACCCGAGTCCTTTAACACCCTGCTGCTGAACGGGCTGGCCAGCCTGCTACACAGATCCGAACCCGTTTTTTAAGGAGTCGAAATGAGCGAAGCACTCAACCCCACCGCAATCAATACGCTGTTTACCCAGGCGCGCACGCACAACGGCTGGCTGCCCCAGCCGGTGAGCGACGAGACCCTGCGCGAGATCTATGCGCTGCTGAAATGGGGGCCGACCTCCGCTAACTGTTCTCCGGCGCGCTTCGTGTTTATCCGTACGCCGGAGGGCAAAGAGAAGCTGCGCCCCGCGCTCTCCAGCGGCAACCTGGAAAAGACGCTTACCGCTCCGGTGACGGCCATCGTCGCCTGGGACAGCACGTTCTATGATCGCCTGCCTGCGCTGTTTCCGCACGGCGATGCGCGAAGCTGGTTTACCTCAAGCCCGGCGCTGGCCGAGGAGACGGCGTTCCGTAATAGCGCCATGCAGGCGGCCTATCTCATTTTCGCCTGCCGGGCGCTGGGGCTGGATACCGGGCCGATGTCCGGCTTCGACCGTGAGAAGGTGGACGCCGCCTTTTTCACCGGCACCCCTCTCAAGAGCAATCTGCTCGTTAACATCGGCTATGGCGATGCCAGCAAAGTGTATGCCCGCCTGCCGCGCCTCACCTTTGAAGACGCCTGCGGGCTGGCGTAAGGAGCCATCATGACCCTTCCTGATAAACAGACCTTTCGCGACGCCATGGCCTGCATGGGGGCGGCGGTGAATATCATCACCACTGACGGTCCTGCCGGACAGGCGGGCTTTACCGCCAGTGCGGTGTGTAGCGTCACTGACGAGCCGCCGACCCTGCTGGTGTGCCTGAACCGGGGGGCCTCGGTGTGGCCCACTTTTAGCGAAAACCGCACCCTGTGCGTGAATACCCTGAGCGCCGGACAAGAACCGCTCTCTAATCTGTTTGGCGGCAAAACGCCGATGGTGGAGCGTTTCGCCGCCGCCCGCTGGCAGAGGGGGGAGACCGGCTGCCCGCGGCTGGAAGAGGCGCTGGTGTCGTTCGATTGCCACATTAGCCAGGTGGTGAGCGTGGGCACCCACGACATTCTGTTTTGTAGCATTGTGGCTATTACGTGCCACCCCGCGCCGCAGGGGCTGGTGTGGTTTGATCGCGGCTATCACGCACTTATGCGACCAGCCTGTTAACCCTCCTGAAGGAGTTTGCTCATGGCAATGTTCGGTTTTCCCCACTGGCAGTTGAAATCGACCTCTACGGGTAGCGGCGTGGTCGCGCCGGATGAACGACTCTCGTATCCTCAGACCGCCGTAATGGGGGTGCAGCACGCGGTGGCGATGTTTGGTGCCACGGTGCTGATGCCCATCCTGATGGGGCTGGATCCGAACTTATCGATCCTGATGTCAGGCGTCGGCACCCTGCTGTTCTTTCTGATAACCGGGGGGCGGGTGCCAAGCTATCTCGGCTCCAGCGCGGCCTTTGTGGGGGTGGTGATTGCTGCCACCGGCTTTAGCGGCCAGGGGGTAAACCCCAATCTCAGCGTGGCGCTGGGGGGAATTATCGCCTGCGGGGCAGTCTATACCCTGATTGGGCTGATCGTGATGAAAAGCGGTACCCGCTGGATAGAACGGCTCATGCCGCCGGTGGTCACGGGGGCGGTGGTGATGGCCATTGGCCTTAACCTGGCGCCGATTGCGGTGAAAGGGGTCTCTGGCTCGGCATTTGATAGCTGGATGGCGGTGATGACGGTGCTGTGCATTGGCCTGGTCGCGGTCTTTACCCGCGGCATGGTGCAACGGCTTTTGATTCTGGTGGGATTGATCATCGCCTGCCTGCTCTATGCGCTGGTCACTAACCTGCTCGGGCTGGGGAAACCGGTGGATTTTACGCTGGTACACAACGCCGCCTGGTTTGGTGTGCCGCAGCTCACCTCCCCCACGTTTAGCGGCCAGGCGATGATGCTGATTGCCCCGGTGGCAGTGATCCTGGTGGCGGAAAACCTGGGCCACCTGAAGGCGGTGGCGGGGATGACCGGGCGCAATATGGACCCGTACATGGGCCGCGCCTTTGTCGGTGACGGACTGGCGACCCTGCTTTCAGGCTCGGTGGGCGGCAGCGGCGTGACCACCTATGCCGAGAACATCGGCGTGATGGCGGTGACCAAAGTCTACTCTACGCTGGTGTTTGTGGCCGCGGCGGTAATTGCCCTGCTGCTGGGCTTCTCGCCGAAGTTTGGCGCGCTGATCCACACCATTCCTGCTCCGGTGATTGGCGGTGCCTCGATCGTGGTGTTTGGCCTGATTGCCGTGGCGGGAGCGCGCATCTGGGTGCAAAACCATGTCGATCTGAGTCAGAACGGGAATCTGATCATGGTGGCGGTGACGCTGGTACTGGGGGCGGGAGATTTTGCCCTGTCGCTGGGTGGCTTTACTCTGGGCGGCATTGGCACCGCGACCTTCGGCGCAATTCTGTTGAATGCGCTGTTAAGCCGACGGGCGGCAGCCGTCCCCCAGGGGGAGGTTGTCGGGCAGGACAGTTAATAGCCAATGCCCCTCCAAAGAGGGGCATTTCTGTTCACCACGATTTAGTCTGAGGTTAGCACTGGCCGCTTTACGCTTCTTTTTTAACTTCAGTTCGCTCACCAGCACACCCACGACAATAAAGACGCCGCCAAGCAGGGCCAGGACAGGCAATCGTTCGCCGGCGATGCGGCCAAAAATACCGGCCCAGACCGGTTCGCCGGTGTAGATGACGGTCGCACGCGTCGGGGAGACACTTTTCTGCGCCCAGTTCATGGTGACCTGAATAATGGCGCTAAAAATGCCCAGACCGAGCGCAACAACAATCAGCCCCGGCGACAGAGCTGGAACGGCTTCGCCGGCAGGAACCATCGCGCCAAATGCCACCAGCGACGCGGTAGCGAGCTGCACCACGGTGACTCGTTTTACATCGACCTGTCCCGCCCACGCACTAATAAGAATGATCTCCGCCGCAATGGCAATCGCGCCTACCAGGGTGATGATCTCACCCGGTCCTAATGCCAGCAGATTATCGCCCGGCCCGGCCAGCAGTATCAGGCCTATAAAGGCCAGCACGATGCCCACACACGACATGATTCCCGGTATTCTGCCGAGGCATAACCATTGCAACAGTGGCACCAGCGGAACGTACATCGCCGTGATAAAGGCCGATTTACTGCTGGAGATGCTTTGTAAACCCCAGGTTTGCAGGCTGTAACCCATGGCGATCGCCACGCCGATCGCTACGCCGGCTTTGAGCTCTTTAAGCGTAAGTCCGCGCAAAGATTTCAGTGAGATCAACGCCACCGCAATTGCCGCCGTGGCGAAGCGCAGGCCGACAAAGAAAAAGGGATCGCTCAGAGTGACCGCATACTGGACGGCCAGAAAGGTGCCACCCCAGAACATAGTGATGAGAATTAATAACGCTTCTTGCGGTTTAACGGAGAAAACATAACGAGAGGCAGACATGTCACACCAAAGACAAGAATTAATCCGCTAGTGTGCGATGTCGGTGATAACAGTTCAATGTTGCGGAGATAAAAAAACCGCCGGGCTATCCGGCGGTGGGAGCAACGTTACGGATTACGCTATCCGTATCGTAGACATGAGTCACTACTTGCTATTGTTACCGCTGCCGTGACTATTTTTGCCCCCTTTTTTGCCAGCTTCTGACGCACGCTGAGGGTCATTTTTGAAATTACCCCCGCTCTGCTGGCCACCTTTACGGCCTGCTGCTGATGCTCTTTCACGATCTTCTGCGAAATTACCTGACCCACCACGATGGTTAGCCATGTGCTACCTCCAGAGTTCGACATATTAGACATCATACTGCATTCAGTAAAAGAGGATTCTTTCACCTGGCGACACTTACTCAGCCAGTTTATCTGTGCCGCGTGAAACTAAGCTTAGTGAACATAGGGCATCTGGCCAGTGAATCGTAATATTCAGCAACAGGAAATCAGCCTTTCGTATGAAAATTGCAGCCGCTTACACATAAGCATCTCTTATCGTTCCGAAAATTCGATACGGCAAATATGTTTCATATTGCAACAATGCGCCTGCTCCCTATCGCCACAATGATCTTCGGGCTGCAACGACTGAGTGATGCGCGGCGCGCCAGCAGACCCTAACGCCGGTTATCGTCAAACCAGCGCTGCCGCACGGTGCAATGGAGTTCGATTTGTGGCCAGAGCGAATCTTAAGCGACGCTCACCTGCCCCGCAAAAGCAGCAGTGCTCAGATCAAACAACCCGCGCAATAATTTGCACTCCTGCCAGCACGTCATATCTTTAAGGTACTGCAGCGCTCGGCTGCGCGACAATAATTGAGGAGTGAAGCAAGATGGCGAAAATTCTGGTGCTCTATTATTCGATGTACGGACACGTAGAAACGATGGCGCAGGCAGTGGCGGAAGGCGCCAGAAGAATTGGGGGCGTTGAGGTAACCATTAAACGTGTACCTGAAACCATGCCCGCAGAGGTGTTTGCCAACGCAGGGGGTAAAACACAGGATACCCCGGTCGCCACCCCGCAGGAGCTGGCGGACTACGATGCGATTATCATTGGCACCCCAACGCGCTTCGGCAATATGGCCGGACAGATGCGCACTTTCCTCGATCAGACCGGGGGGCTGTGGGCCAACGGCGCGCTGCGCGGCAAAATTGCCAGCGTGTTTAGCTCAACCGGCACCGGCGGCGGCCAGGAACAGACAATTACCTCTACATGGACTACCCTTGCACATCATGGGATGGTGATTGTACCTATCGGCTACGGCTCACCGGAACTGTTTGATATTTCTCAGGTACGTGGTGGTACCCCCTACGGCGCCACGACCATTGCCGGGGGAGATGGCTCCCGCCAGCCCAGCGAGGCGGAGCTGAATATTGCCCGCTATCAGGGTGAACATGTTGCCGGCTTAGCCGTCAAACTGAAAGGTTAACCGTAAACAGGAGGACGAATATGCCAACTCAAGAAGCAAAAGCGCATCGCGTGGGCGAATGGGCGAGTTTACGTAATACATCGCCAGAAATCGCAGAGGCTATCTTTGAAGTCGCAAACTACGATGAGAAGCTGGCGGAGAAAATATGGGAAGAAGGCAGCGATGAAGTACTGGTGCGCGCCTTTGAGAAGACGGATAAAGACTCGCTGTTCTGGGGCGAGCAAACCATAGAACGGCAAAACGTCTGACAACTACCCCCCCGCCAGCGCGGGGGGGACTTTTTTACTTCGCCGCGTCGTTTAATACCGCATTGAATTTGTCGATCTGACAAAAACCATTTGCATCAATCGGGCAGCCCGTCAGCTCCAGCGTCACGCGCTGAGCCGGGGATTTCAGCGTCAGGACATCCGCGTTTCGCAGCTGTTCCGCACTCTGATAAACATACTCAATCTTCATCAGATCCCGGTTACCGTTTTTATCGTGCCAGCGCTGGAAGAGGATCTTGCCGCCAATTGGCGTACGCTCGTACTGATCGTGTAGCTGATAAGGCTTAAAGTCGAGCGCCGTCAGCAGCGAAGCGATATTGGAATCATGCCCGACCAGTACCGTGATTTTCGGCGCCTTCGCCTGGTCGGTGACCAGCGCGTTATCGATATATTTCACCAGCGGTTTAGCCACGTTACGTGCCACCTCTGGCGAGGTGAACAGCGAATCCTGATAGCCATTTTTCAGCTTCGAAAGCAGCCGCCACTGCTGGTCGGTTTTGATTTCGCCCCACGCCACCTGATCCATCGGGAAGCCTTCGTAATACTGCAGCGTAAAGGCATCCACCAGCGAGTTCCCCACCTTCAACGGGCCCGCAACGCCCGGCTCTTTTTGGTAGTCTGCACTGAAGGTGTCCTTCGCTTCGCTCAAATCACACACCTGCTTCTCCTTACAGGAGGGGGAGTCGGCATAGTGGGTCATCTGCTCCAGCAGTTTGTAACTCTCACCAAGCTGCATTTTTTGCCGCTCGGCCTCCATCGCCTTAAGGGCTTTTTCTTTAAACGCTGGAGAGTTATCAGTAATCACCGGGTTAAAGGTCGGATCCATGGTGCCCATCTGTTCCTGATGATGGACAGGCACGTCGCAGCCCGGGAAGGCGCCGGTGATAAAGAACTGCGCGGTAGCGACCGTGCGTTGTAGGCTGTTGGCGTAGGCATAGACGTTACTGGCCGGCGGACACTCCCCAGCCTTAACCATCCCCTCGTCGGCGAGCCATTCCCGCATGTAATGGCCCATATACACTTCCAGGACGCCGCCCTTGGTGGTGAGCTGCCCGCCCGGTACATCCCACTCCGGCCACTGGCTGGGCGTGGATTGTTCGAGTACGCTGCCGTTATTGGCCAGCGGAGCGCGCAGATTATGGCGGCTCATAATTAAAACCTGCTGAAGCTGATACCCTTCCGGCGCGGTTTGCGCCTGTACCCCAGAACTGAGTGCGACGCTGCTTGCCACGGCGATCGCCAGGAGTGCTCTTTTCATCCCTTCTTCCTCTTTTTTTTACGCATCACCTTGAGTGTGACAGGTTTATGACAGATTGCGCGGATGCGGGTCGCAAAGTGAAACGTTCGACGGTTCACGCCACGAAACGCGTTTTACGCGGTCACCCGAGTTACCCCCCCCCCCGCTTTCATCTCCATCAACGAAGGCAATACAGCGCAGACTGTGAAGAAACCGCGCCGCAAGGGTGGGATAATCTGGGCTTAGTATTCGTTAGCATGAGGCTATGATGGCGAAGTTTGAGATCATTCGCATGGGCGACGACAGAGGCATCGGCAGTATCGTTCAGCGGAGGGGACTCTTCGGCAGAAAATCCACCTGGACGGTGAAGCCATCCCGGGACGCCAGATGTAAAGATGACTGGTTTCTTGATGAGTGGATATGCAGAGAGGACACCCGGGCGGTCTACCGGGACGATACGCCCCTCGACGCGTTTTATACGGCTCAGTACGCGTTGCAATGCGGTAAGGCGTGAGCACACTTCTCACTTTTTATGAAGGAGAGAGATAGTCGGTTTCGCTTTGTGACGGCCGTTAAACATCCCCCTTTCGCGGCATAAAGAGGGGGAGTCGAGCCTGGCCGCTATTTTTGTTTTGCCATCATGCCGTAAAAACACAGCATGACGACTCGTGATAGCGATTAATTATGAGCGCGTTATCGATGCTTCTCTGTTATCGGGACGGTTTCGAACCGGATGTGCTAAGGCTAATTTATCAATCCGCATGTAATAACATGCCGTCATAAATAGCGCGACCATAAAGGGTATTTCATACAGCTCTTCAATAATATCCTGATGTTCAGGGCTATCAACGAAAAGGAAGGCGAGCACTCTTTTATGCTCAACCGTATCGGAGATGAGGAAAGAGATGAGCGCCAGGGAGAAGATAGCCACCGGGAAAGGAATATCTCTGATTTTGCGCGCTATTTCTGCCCTGAGAGCCCTGGAAAAAAGCGCAACAATCAGCGGTGCAATCCAGAGCACGGAGATAATACGGAAATAGAGATGTGGCACATCCGGGAAATATTCACGCCCCCAGCTAATGCTTCTCCCCAGCAGTACAAACCACCAGTATGCAGACCAGATCCAGAATAGCCGGGTGGGCTTATTGAGGGAGAGTGGCAACATCGCGGCCAGTGTGAATACGCCGCAAAAGAGTAACCAGAGTGCCTGATAATTTTCTATCTGACCCACCATAGAGGCATCAAATAAGGGTAAGGGAGAGAACCGTACCGCCATAAACAGTAACGGCAGCATTAAGGTGAACCAGAACGCAGGACTAAGGTTTTTGGATATTTTCATAATGTTATAACTTTGACAAAAAATTAGGGTAACTTATGAAAATGGCCATCTTTTGTTAATAGATGCTATAAAATTAGCACATTTGTGCGGTTTAGCGATCATTGCTGCCAACCTGCGACAATATATAAACAAACAGACAAAATTCACCCAACCGGCAATGTCCTGTCGCCACAAAATTATGGCATCCCACACCCGCTATTTTCAGCAGCATCCTTAGCGTGCGTAACGCTATAGGCTGGTTATGAGATTGTATTGTTCATGTTTTTTTAATTCCCCCCAGGCGCATCTATTCAGCTCCGCTATAAAATATTCGAATAAGCTTCTCCTTCAGAAATAAAATTACTTATGGTAATTAATTATTAAGGTATTTTTTTTTGATTAACAAGCGGTGCAGGCAGGGAAAGTCAGGCGTTATTTAGTCGTTAATGTCACAAATGCCTTTTCTTATTAACCGCCTGTTAAAGCATACTCTATAAATAATGACAGTTGCTTACAGGTATACTTACAAGGTTTTGAGTATGCGAAAGCACCTCCTCTCGGCCCAGTACGTGATAGCACTGGACGTTATGTCTCTACCGCGATTTCCAGAGGCAGATGATCTCCTTTTTACACCCCTCACTGGCAAGATGACCGGCGACACTTATTCGATTTCCCGGTTTGGTCTCCCTGTTTCAGGCGTCATTATCCACGCGGTAAAACATGATGAATAGTTCAACGACGACAGTCACCCTCCCCGTTCGAAAGGGCTGGCGCTGGCAGGACAAT
Source organism: Leclercia sp. UBA1284 (assembly GCF_002308415.1). Taxonomy (NCBI): domain Bacteria; kingdom Pseudomonadati; phylum Pseudomonadota; class Gammaproteobacteria; order Enterobacterales; family Enterobacteriaceae; genus Leclercia; species Leclercia sp. UBA1284. The sequence goes on along the minus strand of NZ_DBUS01000006.1, from coordinate 777,683 downwards.
ATCTGGACCCTGGGTCTGTATGGCACAGCGGTCGGGGCGGGAACGCTTTTCCTGCCGGTGGAAATTGGTACGCGCGGGCCGGTCATCTTCCTGGTGATGCTGCTGCTGGGCCTGCCATTATCCCTGATACCGCACCTGCTTTTATGTCGGGTCTATCTGCGGGAGGAGCAGACTGAAAAAGGTATGCTGCCCATCTTCGGTTCTTTCTTTAGTGGTCACGGCGAGAAGTTGATGACCTTATTCTACTGCGTGACCTTCTTCCCTGTGACCCTGGTTTACGGGGTGGCGCTGGTCAATGCGCTGGATAACTTCCTCGTGGATCATCTGCAGATGACCAGCATCAGCCGTGGGCCGCTTTCATTTATCGTGGTCGCTGCGCTATATGGGGTACTGAGTAAGGGGCGCGATAAGGTCGTCGCGACGATGAGCGCGCTGGCACTGCCCTTCGCGGCATCGGTGCTGCTTATCGCCGTTTCACTGATCCCGGAGTGGCATCTTGCAAATTTCACCGGTGCGGTTGCTGAGGTGAAAACCACTCCGCTGCCGGTGACGCTGAAAGGCATCTGGCTGACGCTGCCGCTGATTACGTTTTCGTTCTGCTGTGCGCCGATGATCTCCCCCCTCACCTCCTGGTATAAAGAGAAAAAAGCCGGGGGCGAGGAAAAGGCGTTGTGGGTGATCCGCGTGGCTTATATCGCCATCTTTACCAGTATCATCTTCTTCGTGCTGAGCTGCGTGCTAAGTATTCCGCATGACAGCTTCGTGCAGGCGAAGGCGGAGAACCTGAACGTGCTCTCTGTGATTAAAGGAAACGGCAGCTTCAACCTCATCTTTTATGTGGCTCCGTTCATCGCCATACTCGGCATGACAAAATCTTTCCTCGGGGTGGGCCTGTCGGTAGCGGAAACCTTTAGCCAGCTGGTGGCCAGCGGATCGGGTAAAAACGCGGCGTCTCGCAAGCGCGCCGCCTCTCTGGGACTGTTTCTGCTCACGTTCGGCATCGTCTACGCGAACCCGGACGTCATCAACCTGATCGAGACGTTTTGTGGGCCGCTCATTGCGGTGATCGTGTTCCTCATTCCCGCCTGGCTTATTTGCACGCGCACTGCGCTGGCGCAGTTGCGTGGCATGACCGTGTTGTGGGTGGTTCTCGGCGGGCTGGCGACTCTCTCGGCGCTACTCTGGCCGATGTTGTAGGACAACGCTGGCAGCTCCAGTGCGTTGTTCCTCAGCCTCCGCCAGACGCCCCGAAATGCCCGGTGCGAAACGAAGCATTTAACAAAAAGAGCGCACTGGATTATTAAGGGAGGAAAATTTGAAAACAGCGTCTACGCTTTCTGAGAAACGTGTTATCAGAAGGGATTAACCGATGGCAAATTTTGTATTGCTGGCCGCTTTGGCAGCGCTCATAGTGTTGGGTCTTATCAGTGTGTTGAAGGCGTTACTCGGCGCCTGGTGCGGTTCAGAACAGCGTTAACAGAACACGCTTTTTTGGGCAGACCATAAGGTACAAAAAACAGTAATTTCACGTGCTATCTGCGCCTTTATTTTCACTCTAAAGGCGCAGTCTTCCGTGGTGGGATAACGCATACAGCCATTCGGCTGGAGTCTGTTGTTTATCGCGTGCGTAAGCCTGTGTGCATGGCGATTCTGCATGCGTACCAGCAGAGCCGACGTTCTGAGCCGTTATTTAGGTGACTCCCAGGCTCGGTTCTGGATAACGACCCTGTACCCGTCAGGATCTATAAAGGTTGCCCCCTGCTTATCCCAGTATGGATTAAACGCGTTCACCGCCCTGAAGCCCGCCGCGCTCATCTTTTCACAGGCCTCTTCCCACGCCTGCTTTTCCGGATAGTACATGACCAGCAGATCTTCTGCTGTCGGGGAAGGCTGTACCGGATGGTGCAGACAGAGGGTTAACTCCATATGCCAGTGCAGCCCCGCACGGCCCAGCATGATGCCGCTAAAGCCGTCATGATCGTCAAAGTCGGCAATCTTTTGCAGCCCCAGGCCGCTGGCGTACATATGAAAAGATCGTGCGAGATCCGTCACGGGTCTGGCAATGCGCAGGTGATGAAACATTCAGCGGGCTCCTGTTGGGCTATTTTCCGGGGTCAGAAGCCTGAGTTTATCGCTGTATCGCTTAGATATTTGTCCATTAGAGCTTACCTCCCTGCCGCTGCCCTTGCGCCTCTGTGCGTGAGGCACGCTCAGAGGCAACTCTGGCCAGTCGCCATGATGAGGAGGCTTTACCGCTCCTCCAGTTGATGGGCAATGGCCCGCAGCTGGTCGGCGAGCGCCTGCAGGTTTTTACCCTTCTCCCCTTTCGGGCCAGTGGAGTGCCGCACCACCAGCCGCGCCGGTAGGATGGACGACAAGCGCAGCGTATTCTCTTCTCCGTGGTCCAGAATGCGGCGCACCGCTTCTTTACCCTGCAGATCCAGATCCAGCGAGACGGTCGTCAGTGCCGGATAGAAGAATGAGCTTTCATAAGTGTCATCGTAACCAATCACCGATTTCTCGCCCGGAATCGGGATCTGATGTTGATGGAAGGCGCTTAGCACCCCCAGCGCCATCTGGTCGTTCCCCACCAGCACGGCGGTAAAGTGGGCCGTCTCACGCAGCATTTGCAGCGCCCCCGCGTAACCGCTCTGCGCATCCCAGTTGCCGCGCACGACGGTGGCAGGCTCCAGCCCATAACTCTTCAACGTCTCCACCCAGCTTTTCAGGCGCAGCTCTGCCGAGACTGAACTGGCCGGTCCCGCCAGCAGCGCGATCTCTCGGTGGCCGAGTTCGTGCAGATATTTCACGCTGGCGCGCGTGCCATCCGCCGGGTTAAACGAAACGTTAAACACAGAGCTGTAGGGATCAACATCCAGGAACAGGCAGACGATGTCATCGTTATCTGACGCGATTTTCTGCGCCTCGTCAGCCTCCAGCGGCACGTTGATGATCACTTTGTTCACCAGCTGAGACTTCAGCTCGTTGATCGAATCCTGAATGCTGTGGTTGACGTTCTCATCGATCATGGAGATCAGCACCTGGTAACCTTCAAGATTGGCATAGCGTTTTACCGCCGCCGCCACCTGTGAAGGGGCATGCAGGGCCAGAGATATGGTGACCAGCCCTACGGTCTGCGTCTGCTTGCCGACCAGTTGCTGTGCCAGCCGGTTCGGAACATAACGCAGTATTTCAATGGCTTTCTCCACCTTATGGCGCGTGGCTTCGGATACATTGGCAGATTTGTTCAGTACCCTGGACACGGTCTGATAGGAGACGCCCGCATGGCGAGCCACATCCTCTAACGTCGCGCTTTTCGACTTCATGGTCCGGTTCCTTGTGTCGTTATTGTTTGATTGTAACAGGGGCCATTTAAAAAAACGCTCATCGCAGCATCATTGCGCGGTTCACGCTCTAAAAAAGTATGACGCTCACATTGCCACATTTCTGTTTAAATCTCATCTCTCGTAACAAATCTCGCTGTTTTATTTGCACTTAATCACACATTTATGACATCACAATTGCCACGGAAAGGGTTTAGGCATTTTATGACAGCGGATTTGTGAACGTATTACAAAACAATAAGAGGGTTACAATGAACACTACGATCCGCTCTGTATCCGTTGCGTTGGCGGCTGCGCTGGCCTCACCTTCGCTGTTAGCGGCGTCTTCAGTACCTATTGATTTCCATGGATATCTTCGCTCTGGTGTGGGCGTCTCGCGGGATGGCGGGATGGAAGAGTGGCAAAAAAACAAGATTGGTCGTCTGGGTAACGAGACCGACACCTACGGTGAGCTGGAATTAGGCTCAGAAGTTTACAAGAAGAACGATGTCAGTTTTTACCTCGACAGTATGGTCAGCATGGTGTCCGATGGCTCGAATGACAACGAATCGACCCTGGATGACGACGCCGAGTTCGGCTTGCGTCAGCTCAACCTGCAGATCAAAGGGCTGATCCCGGGCGATCCTAACGCGGTAATTTGGGGCGGTAAACGCTATTACCAGCGTCATGACCTGCACATCATCGATACCAAATACTGGAACATTTCCGGCGCCGGTGCCGGTATTGAAAACTATACCCTCGGCCCCGGCGCCATCTCCGTGGCGTGGATCCGTGGCGATGCCAATGACGTGGATTACCGCGTGGATGGCGACAACGATGTCAACATCAACTATATCGACGTACGCTACGCCGGCTGGAAACCCTGGGCAGGCGCGTGGACCGAAGTGGGCATCGATTACGCGATGCCAAACCCCACCAACAAGCAGAAAGAGTACGGCGGCTTGTATGACGCTGATAACGGCGTGATGGTCACCGGCGAGATTAGCCAGGAGATGCTGGGCGGCTATAACAAGCTGGTGCTGCAGTATGCCAACAAAGGGCTGGCGCAGAATATGGTCTCTCAGGGCGGAGGCTGGTATGACATGTGGAACTATGTCAACGATGCTTCGGGTTACCGTGTTATCAACACCGGCTTGATTCCCATCACCGATAAGCTCTCTTTCAACCACGTTCTCACCTGGGGCTCGGCGGATGACACCACCCTCTACACCGAGAAGTCACGCCTGATCTCCCTCGTCGGCCGCGCGCAGTATCAGTTTACGGAGTATGTGCGTCTTATCGGCGAGGTAGGCGGGTTCTATCAGAAAGACACCTACACCGACGGCGCGAAATACAAACAGAGCGGCGAGAAGTACACCATCGCTCTGGGTCTGGCGGATGGCCCTGATTTTATGTCGCGTCCGGAACTGCGCGTGTTTGCCTCTTATCTGAATGACTCTGAGAAGGGTCAATCATTCCAGGATGGCACCGCGAATAATAACTGGAACTTTGGCATCCAGGTTGAAGCCTGGTGGTAAGCATTATTCTCTGATTTGCCTGTTATCATTATTTTATCTCCAACACTGGGTAGTTATTTTGGCCTTTACGGGATAACCATTTATTGGCTATCCCGTTTTTTTTATTTATTTACGGCCATTAAAATGGTCGTCGAGTAATTGGCGCAAGGTATCGGATTGTCGGCCAAATATCGCATGGACTTGTTGCCCAATAATAATGACCCCTAACGCCCCCTCCTCCTGTATTGCCTGCGAGTCAACCTTATTTAAATCTTTTACCGTGACGCGCAGGCGGGTAATACAGGCTTCGATATGTTCGATATTCTCTTCTCCGCCAAATGCCGGAATTAAACGCTGAGTGATTTTGGTATCCATCAGTAGCCTCTCAGTTATATCCGTCATCCTTCACGCTGCAAACGCGATACGCATCCTGGTCTGCAAGCCGAATGATTCAGGGTATCCAGGGGTAAAAAAATGCCTGCTCATTTGAGCAGGCGTGTAATGCGTGGCGCCGGGCGTTATGCCCTGCGCTTCAGCACGCGACAATCCCACGGCAGGAGCACGGTTTCGCCCACCGCCGCAGCATCGGTCATACTGTCGGTATAGCCCTCTGGCAGCGTGACCAGTTGCTGCTGCGCCGTGAAGTTCTGCACAAATACCCAGGTACTCTCGCCATCAGTACGGGCGGTAGCCACCACGCCCGGTGGGAAATCAGCATCGACGGCCTGCGGCAGCGCCAGTTCGTTAATAATGCCGGCGAAGAAGTCACGCTGGAATTGCAGATCGTTGCGCGACGCCACGTGCCAGGCTTTGCCGTTGCCAAAGCGGTTAACCGTTACCGCCGGTCGACCGGCATAAAAATCATCCCGGTAGGTCGCCAGCGCCTGGGCGGTTTCGGTGTGGATCAGCTCGCAGAGATGACGCACCTGGTACGGCCCCTGCAGACCCGACGCATTGCCCGCCAGCCCCTGCACCAGGTTACGTTCCCCCTCGCCCAGACAGTCGATCTCTTCCGCCCAGATCCCGAGCAGCTTGCGCAGCGGGCCAGGGAAGCCGCCCGTAAAGCAGAGATCGCTTTCATCCACAATGCCGCTCCAGTAGGTCGTGACCAGATGCCCCCCCTCGGCCACAAAGGCTTCGGCGCGTTCGGCGAATCCCTGGCGGACCATGTAGAGCATAGGGGCAATCACCAGCGCGTACTGGCTCAACGGCTGATCGGCATCGATCACGTCAACGGCAATGCCTTTCTCCCAGAAGGGACGGTAGTGCTCATTCACGGTTTTTTCGTACTCCAGGCCCATATTGCGCGGGCCTGCGGCATCGTCCATTGCCCAGCGGCTCTGCTGGTCAAAGACAATAGCCACCCGCGCCTCGGTGCGGCAACCCGCCACCGCCGACAGACGCGCCAGCATATCGCCCAGCTTGCTCACCTCACGCCCGACGCGGGTATCCAGATGCCCCACATGGTCGATAACTGCCCCGTGGAACTTCTCTACCGAGCCGCGGCTTTTACGCCACTGGAAATACTGCACCGAATCCGCCCCGTGAGCCACCGCCTGTAGAGACGAGAGGATGTGCATCCCCGGTTTTTTCAGCTTACTGATGGGCTGCCAGTTGGTGGTGCTGGGCGTAGACTCCATCAGCACAAAAGGCTTGCCGCCTTTAAGCGAACGCATCATGTCGTGATACATGGCGGTGTAGCAGGCCAGCGTCGTTTCCTCTTTCTCACGGTGCCACATCGGATAGCTGTCCCAGGAGATAAAATCGATCTCTTTCGCCAGCTGCCAGTAGTCGTAATCGTAAAAGTACTCCATAAAGTTGGTGGTCACCGGCAGGTCGGCATTTACCGCTTTGAGTGGCGCCACTTCATGACGGCAGAAGTCGCTCACCTGCGCGGTGTTAAAGCGTCGCCAGTCCAGATTCAGGCCGTGGATGGAGACCTCACCCTGCGGCGCGGGCGATTCAATTTGCGACCAGTCCGTGTAGGTGTGACTCCAGAAGGTGCTCCACCACGCATGGTTGAGCGCATCCAGCGTCTTATAACGCGCTTTCAGCCAGTCGCGGAATTTTTGCTGACACAGGCCGCAGTGGCACTCGCCACCATATTCGTTAGAGATATGCCAGCCCAGCACGGCGGGGTGCTGCGAGTAGCGCTCCGCCAGCAGGCGATTAATTTTCAGCGTCTTTTCGCGATAGACCGGCGAGGTCATACAGTGGTTGTGTCGCCCACCGTGCAGCGCCGGCACGCGGTCACGCCCTACCCGAAGCACTTCCGGATATTTTTGCGACATCCACGCCGGACGCGCACCGCTCGGGGTGGCGAGGAATATATGAATACCCGCCGCGTAAAGTTTCTCAATTACCGCATCCAGCCAGGCAAAATCATATTCCCCTTCGCGCGGTTCGAGTTTCGCCCAGCTAAATATCCCGACTGACATCACATTACATTTTGCCTGCTGCATCATGGTAATGTCTTTTTCAATAATACCGGGGTAATTTTCCCATTGTTCCGGGTTATAATCGGCGCCATGCAGTAACGCAGCAACCTTAGGAAATAAAGGCGCGAATTTAGTCATATTTACAGCTTCCTGAAATCAGAGGGGGATTATTTAAATACTGTCATTGATGGCAACACTTTTCCCTGACAATCAAACAGGGCCTGATTCTCGCGGGCATTGCCCTCTTTCCACTCATCGCGGATATATTTCATGCCAGCTTTAGTGGCCCATGTGGTACCCGGAACGGCAATCCAGGTTGGCTCCCAATAAAAGATGCCTTTGCCACGCTGCGCCGGCACATCAATAACGGTCTGCATGAGGTCGTGTATATAGTCGTACTGGCCCTGGACGGTGCCAGGATAACCGCCATCTTTCTCTTCTTTGGCCTGGAAGCTATTTTCTGCGTTGTCACAGTTTTCCAGGGTATAGCCATAGGCGGCTTCCACTACGATCACATCTTTGTTGTAGCGTTGGCTGATGTCATCCATGTTAGCCTTCAGCGCGCTGAGGGGGCCGTTCCAGTAGGTGTACATTGACAGGCCGATAATATCGAACGGCACGTTACGCTTTGTGATTTCATCAAACCACCAGCGGAAGGTGTCATTTTTCGTACCTTCAGCCAGATGCAGCATAATTTTCACCTGCTCGCCTTCGGTGAGGTTCTCTTTCAGGCCGTCGATGGCCGCATTCAGCAGCCCGGCTAAGCGGTCAAACTCCCCGCCGTTTTGCCCCCAGCTTTTTCCCTCCGGCCAGAGGATCCCGCCGTTAATTTCGTTGCCAATCTGCACCATATCGGGCAACACACCCTCTTTCTTGAAGCGGGCAATAACGTCGTGGGTGTAATCGTGGATCGCCGTTTTAAGCTGCGGATAGTCCATTTTCTCCCAGGCTTTTGGTTTGTACTGTTTGCCCGGGTCGGTCCAGAAATCGCTGTAGTGGAAATCGAGCAGTAATTTGATCCCCTGGGCCTTTACGCGTTTCGCCAGCGCGAGCGTGTTCTCCAGGTTGTTGCTGCCGCCGCCATAGGTATTGCCCTGTCCGTCCTGCGGGTCAACCCACAGGCGCAGGCGTACGTAATTCACACCGTTCGCTTTCAGAATCGCGATGGCATCCTGCTTCTGGTTTTGCGCATTGTAAAACGTCGCCCCATGCTGCTCGGCCTCCAGCAAGGTGGAGATATCCGCGCCTTTGATAAAATCATCCGGCATGCCGTTAAACGGACGGGTTTTCAGCGCATCAGCAGCGAAGGTGCTGACGGCGAATCCGCACGAGAGGCAGAGCGCAAGCAGAGCGGGCTGGAATCTTTTCATGTGCTTATCCTTTGGTACTGCCGGAGGTGAGGCCGGAGACGAAGTATTTTTGTAACGCCAGATAGAGGATCGCCACCGGCACGGCAATCAGCACTGCCCCTGCCGCGTAGGTGGTGTAACTGGCACCCATTTTTTGTGCCACCAGGTTATAAAGCCCGATGGGTAAGGTGTATTTGTCCGGGGTACGCAAAATGGTGCTTGAAAGAATGAAATCCCCCAGCGGCCCGGTGAAGGAGAAGAGTGCCACCACCGCCAGAATCGGTTTTGACAGCGGCATAATGATCTCGATGAAGATACGGAAGTTACTGGCACCATCCATGCGGGCCGATTCGTCCAGATCCTTCGGGATCGCATCCAGATACCCTTTCATCAGATAGGTGTTCATCGGGATCATGCCGCCGACGTAAATCAACACCAGCGCCAGGTGGCTGTTGATCAACCCCAGCAACTGCGAGAGGACGAAAATGGCAATCAGCGCCGAGAACTGCGGGATCATCTGCAGCAGCAAAAACAGCATCAGCCCGTTTTGGCGCCCCTTAAAGCGAAAACGCGAGAAGGCATAGGCGGTAAAACTCACGCTGATTAGCGTCAGCACCATGGTCATAAAGCTGATTTTCATCGAGTTCCAGTACCAGGTCATATAGTTCACCTGGCCATTGAACAGGTCGGCATAGTGCTGGAATGAGAGATTTTCCGGGATGATCGACGAGCTGAGCAGGCTGTTGCCCGCGTTCAGCGAAGCCCCTACCGTCCACACCAGTGGATAGATAATGACGGTGGAGACCAGCAGGATCACCAGCCAGGAGAGCGAGAGGCGGAGCCACTTCTCACGTTTAATACTTTGTGATTGAGCCATTGTTCTCTCTCCTATGCCATGTCGTCATTTTTGAACGATTTGGTGGCACGGAACTGCCACAGCGCCAGCCCGACGACAAAGATCGACAGCAGGATGGTGATAGTTGCGGCAATCGCATACTGGGACGAAGACATGGTGAGCTTATAGATCCACGACACCAGGATATCCGTCCCGCCGGCATTCGACCCCACTACCGCCGGCCCGCCGTTGTTGAACAGGTAGATAATGTTGAAGTTATTGAAGTTAAAGGTGTATTGCGTGATCAGGATCGGGGCAATGGCGTAGAGCACCAGCGGCAACGTAATGGTGCGCAGCCGGGTAAAGCTGCTGGCGCCATCCATGGTGGCGGCTTCGTAGAGATCGTCCGGGATCGCCTGCAGCACGCCGGTGGTCATGGCGAAAACAAACGGGAAGCCGAGCCAGGTCTGCATCATGATCAGCGCGGTTTTGGTCCAGAACGGATCGGTCATCCACGCCTTGGGTGCAATACCAAAGAAGGCCAGAATGGCATTGTTGATGACGCCAAAAGAGTCATTAAACATGCCGGCGAACACCAGAATAGTGACGAAACCCGGCACTGCCCACGGCAGAATAAAGATGGTGCGGATAAGCGGCTTGAAGCGCAGATCTTTCTGGTTCACCAGGATGGCTAACAGCACGCCGACGGAACACTGCAGCGTGGTCGCCAGCAGCGTCCAGACCACCGTCCACTGCAGCACGTCCAGGAAGGTGGAACGCCAGATGGAGAGGGTGAAAATGTTGATAAAGTTCTTGAAACCAACCCAGTCCACCAGCTTCGCCGGCGGCGTGTGATAGAGGTTGTAGTTGGTGAAGGCGATGGCAAACCCGAACAGAATCGGAAAGACCACCACAAACACCAGCAGAATAAAGCCGGGCGAGATCATCAGATAGGGGAAGCCTTCGCTCAGCAGCATCTGGTACTGCTTGCGCACGCTGTTAAGCTGTTGTCCCTCGTCACGTTTACGACCGTTGGCCCACGCGTCCCGCAGCGAAAGCGCATAGAGTCCCACGCCGAAGGCGATGATCAGCACGCTGATAATCCCTTCTGCCAGCAGGAAGATAGAGTTGTCGCGCGGTACCTCTTCGCCTAACGTCACCAGCCCCCAAAGCCCTTCGCCCAGGAAGTCTGCAAACACGCCGACAAAGCTTACCAGCAGCACGAGAAAGATAACGCCCTTGAGCCACTGACGATGATAAAACTGGCCGAAACCCGGGATGAGCGCCAACAGCAGGCCGCACCAGGCATGACGCCCGGCTGGCCGCGCGCTGGCATAATTTTCTGGGATGATACTCACTGACCACTCCTTTCAAAAAACGGGCGCGGGGCGCCCGTTTTGTTACCTCTGACAATTACTGATTGCTGGCCTGCATGGCTTCGATCTGCATCTGAACCTGTTTTTCTGCGCCATCCAGCGCCGCTTTCGGATCCTGCTTACCGGTGAGGCTCAGCTCCAGCGCGGCGTTTGCCGGGCCCCACACTTCGCCCATCTCCGGAATGCCCGGCATGGCAGATGCACGCGCGGCCTGCACCGCCACCGCGCTGGCTTTCTCGTCATTCTTGATAAGCGGATCGTCAATCATTGCCGTCAGCGGTGGGATCTCACGGGTGGCCACGTAGCGGGTTTTTACGTACTGCGGCTGATTAATAAACTCGATGAATTTCTGCGCCAGCGCTTTGTCTTTACTCCAGGTCGAGACCACATAGCCCTTCACACCCAGGAATGAGCTCATCGGCTTACCATCCGGCAGGGTCGGCAGTGGCGCCACGCCGTAGTTGATGCCCGCGGCTTCATACGGCTGGAAAGCCCAGGGGCCGTTGATCACCGCCGCCGCTTTTTTCTCGGTAAACAGGGAGTCGATGGCGTTCAGGCCGTTGTCGCCGATAATCCCCGCCGGGAAGACATTGTCGGCATAGAATTTTTTCAGGAAGGTAACCGCTTCGACCGCGCCCGGTTTGTTCAGCCCAACGTCCTGCGGGTTATAGCCGCCTTTGTCGTTTTTACCGAAGATGTAGCCGCCCATCGGCTCAATCGCGCCCCAGCTGTAGTAAATCTGGTCAAATTTCGCCAGCAGGCCGTACTGATCCTTCGCCCGCTGTTGCTTAGAAAAGTCGTACCACGCCTGCAGGCTATCCAGCGGTTTGTCGATGAGGTCTTTGTTGTAGATTAAGACCAGCGTTTCGACCGCTTTAGGCACGCCATAGAGGACGTTATCCATTTTGAAAGCGTTGATTGACGCCGGTGTGTACTGCTCAGTCGCGCCAGCCGCCATATTCAGAGGGGTTAACAACCCTTGCACCACGGCCCCGCCCAGTTGATCATTAGGGATGACCAGGACATCCGGGCCGATACCTGCCGGGCCATCCAGACGCAGTTTTTCCAGCTGCTGTGCGTAGGGCATCTCCTGCACGTTGACCTTAACGTCGTACTGCTTTTCAAAGTCGCTCACCGCATCTTTGATGCCTGAAGATTTCTTGATGTCTTCCCAGACGTTAAGTTGCTGCGCGGCATGAACCTGAACGGTGGCGATAGCAGAGAGGATAAGAGCAGCGAGAATGTTCTTTTTCATTATCAACCTCATGTGAAGGTATAACAATTTTAGGGTTGTTATGGTGCCAGACGATCTATCCTTGCGCCTGCAAAACCTGCTATAGCTGGCCTGCTAAGAATGATGCCTGACCTCTTTGGTTTGTTATACGCTACCCTTCACATCATGATAACTCTACAAAAAACTGTAAGTTGTGTGATCCTCATAACATTAATGAAATATCTGTATAGGGCATGCAAATAGAGGAAGTTATAGTCGTGACAGATAATTTGCGCCGCCGGACAACGTCTTTGTGAATTGTTATACGTAATACACAAAAGACAGAAACGACGGCTTACCGGGGAACATTAATGTCGAATATACAATTGAGGAGTGTCACCAAACGTTTTGGCGACACCGTTACGCTGCACAATGTGAATCTGGATATTCAGGACGGTGAGTTTGCCGTTTTCGTCGGCCCTTCTGGCTGCGGTAAATCGACCCTGCTGCGAATGATTGCCGGTCTGGAAGAGGTGAGCGAAGGTGAAGTGCTGATTGGCAACGAGGTGATGAATGACGTGGCGCCGTCTCATCGCGGCGTGGCGATGGTATTCCAGTCCTATGCGCTCTATCCGCATATGACGGTGGCCGAGAATATGGGCTACGGGCTAAAAGTGAATAAGGTGCCTAAAGATCAGATTCGCCATCAGGTTGAGATGGTGGCCAAAACGCTACAGCTCTCGCATCTTCTGGACCGTAAACCAAAGCAGCTCTCCGGCGGCCAGCGTCAGCGTGTGGCCATAGGCCGCGCGATTGTGCGTAACCCACGCGTTTTTATGTTCGATGAACCCCTCTCCAACCTGGATGCGGAACTGCGGGTGGAGATGCGTTTGCATCTGGCACGCCTGCATCAGGAGTTGAAAACCACCATGGTCTATGTCACCCACGATCAGATAGAGGCGATGACGCTGGCCGACAAAATTGTGGTGATGAATTACGGCAAAGTGGAGCAGATGGGCGCCCCGATGGATCTCTATTACAAACCGGTGAACAAGTTTGTCGCCGGGTTTATTGGCTCACCCAAAATGAACTTCCTGCCCGCCACCGTCACCGCCTGGCAACCCGGGGAGCTGACCGTGAGCCTGTCGCAGCAACATTCTCTGACCCTGGCGATCCAGACCTCCCCGCTCACCCCCGGTAGTCAGGTGACGCTGGGCATTCGTCCGGAACATTTAACCACCGATACCCGCCTGGGGACGCGCATCACCTTTAACTGCGAAGTGGTGGAGCGACTGGGTAACAATACCTATCTGTTCGGTCAGTGTTATGGTCACGACAACGTGAAGATCCTCCTGCCGGGCGACGTGAAATTTGCCCCGTGGCAGAAGATTGAACTCGCTTTTGACGATCGCCACTGCATGATCTTTGATGCCGACGACGTGCGCGTCAGTGCGGATATCGAAGAGAACGCCCGCGCGGTCGCCTGACCTTGATCCTGTGGGACGCCCTTTCAGGGCGCCTGCAGGCCACCAATCTTGCTTAGAAGTCGCTTCAGATCGGCAATATCCTGCGCACTCATTCCTTCAGTAATCACGTTTTCAGCCTGTTTTGCCTGCGTAATCATCTTCGCCAGCATTGCCTCGCCTTCCGCACTCATCGAGACCAGCTTGCGCCTGCGGTTGTCGGGATCGGTCTGCACCGACAGTAATCCACTCTTACTCATACGATCAATCACATAGGTGCCGGTGGCTTTATCAAAGCCCGCCCGGCTGCCCAGCGTTTGCTGATCGCAAGAGGTCTCCTCGGCCAGCACCACCAGAATGGCGTACTGGACGGCAGATAATCCCGTGTCCACGCACTGACTCCAGCAGAGCGTGGCGTGCTGCCCCGCCCGGCGCATCAGGTGCATAAGTGAGCTATCACCGTGCGGCCACAGCGGCGCGGCATGAATTAAGTCGCGATGATTTGACATTGGCTGTCTTGACTCCCTGAATCGATAACCATATAGTTCGAACACAAACAGTTTAAGTTCAAACTATATCATAAAGGTTCTTATAAACCCCATGAAAATTGTTGTTGGCATGACGGGCGCAACCGGCGCCGCCATTGGTGTGCGCGTGCTAGTCGCGCTCAAAGAGCTGGGCGTCGAGACGCATCTGGTCATCTCGAAATGGGCACGCGCAACCCTCCAACTGGAAACGCCCTACAGTGTACAGGAGGTTCTGGCCCTCGCCTCAAAGAGTTACAGCGAACATGACCAGGCGGCGGCCATCTCCAGCGGTTCGTTTCGGGTGGATGGGATGATCGTCGTGCCCTGTAGCATGAAAACCCTCGCCGCCATTCGCTGTGGCTACGGTGATGGTTTAATTGCCCGCGCCGCCGACGTCACCTTAAAAGAGCAGCGCAAGCTGGTGCTGGTGCCGCGTGAGTCGCCGCTCAACGCTATCCATCTGGAGAACATGCTCGCCCTGACCCGTGCGGGCGCAATGATGTTGCCGCCCATGCCCGCTTTTTACAACCACCCGCAAAGCACCGACGACATCATTAACCACTGCGCGTCGCGCATCCTCGATCAGTTCGGGCTGGATAACGCATTAACGCAACGTTGGGGCGAACCGCGTCCCAGGACTTAAGGAAAGTCAGATGAAGTATTACGATGATTTAAGAAGCTTTATTGATGCCCTGGATGAGATGGGCGATATCATGCACGTCCGCCGGGAAGTTGACGGTGATTTTGAGCCGAGCGCCATCACGCGTCGCAGCTATGAACGTCAGTCCCCTGCCCCGCTATTTCATAAGGTTGCCGGCGTAGCGCCCGGTTTTCGTCTGTTTGGCGCCCCGGCCAGCCTCTCCTCCCGCAGCGACATGCCCTATGCCCGTGTGGCGATGTCCCTGGGGCTGGCACCCGAGTCCACTGGCCCGCAAATTATCGAAGCGTTATCCGCCGCGCGAAGTCAGCCCGGCATACCGCCGGTACGCGTGGGATCTGCCGATGCCCTTTGCCATCAGAACATTTTGCGCGGCGACGACGCCAGCCTCGATCGTTTCCCTATCCCGTTTGCCCATGATAAAGACGGTGGCCGTTATGCCAACACCTGGGGCACGCTGATTGTCAAAACCCCAGACGGTAAATGGGTGAACTGGTCTATCGCCCGCGTAATGAAGGTGGACGGCAAACGTATGGTGGGGCTGATCGTGCCAAGCCAGCATATTGGCCAGATCTGGGGCGAATGGGTGAAATTGGGTCAGCCAATGCCCTATGCGCTGGTACAGGGTCCTGCGCCAGCGATTTCGTGCGTGTCCGGTATTCCCATTCCGGCACATGCGGATGAGGCTGACTACATCGGTACGCTGGCGGGAGCGCCAGTGCCGGTGGTAAGGGCAATCGGCATCGATCTGGACGTTCCCGCCACGGCCGAAATTGTTATCGAGGGGCATGTCTCCATCGAGCGGGATTGCCAGGAGGGGCCATATGGGGAGTACGGCGGCTATCTGGGAGAAGGCTCGTCCGCGCAGCCTACCTTCCACGTAGAGACCATTACCCACCGGGACGATCCTATCTGGCCCATGTCGATAACGGGGCGTCCTACCGACGAATCACATACCCTCTGGGCGATGGGCCTGGCCTCCGATGCGCTGACCTCGCTGCGCGAGGCAAACCTGCCGATTACAACCGCCTGGATCCCGGAGGATTCTACCGTGCACTGGCTACTGGTGGTGGTGCCGCAAAACTGGCGCGAACGGCTGCCGGGCGTCAGTAGCGAAGCGTTAAGCCGCCGCATTGGCGAGGTGCTATTCAAAACCGATGCGATGGTCTTTATCCCGAAAGTGTACGTGGTGGATGACGATTTCGATCCTACCAACCTGCGAGAAGTGGTATGGGTGCTGTCGACCCGCGTGCACCCGGTGGGCCGCCGCGTGGTCTTTGATGACCAGCGAGTGATACGCCTGCCTCAATGCTATGACGAAGCGGAGTACATCGCAGGCAAAGGGGCGAAAGTGGTCTTTGATACCCTGCAGGAGAAACGCCATCTGCATGCCTCCTTTGACCAGGGTTACCCTGAAGCAGTACGCCAGCGCGTACTGGATAACTGGGAATAACCTTCCAGCGGGCTGCGGAAATTACCGCAGCCCCGGCCATCTTTACCCCGCTTTACACCCCCGTTCCGTCTGGTGCTCTACAGTGTGTCATTGTTGTTCACTTTCACTCTTTGCTATGGGAGAGCCTGCATGACCGCACGACGATTATCCTGCCTTGCGCTTTTCGTTGCCCTTTCCACTCCGGCACTGGCGGCCGATGCCCCGGCTTACGGGGAGAAACTGGAAGGCTTTGACTACGCGTGGCCGGTTCAGCACTTTACGTTTACCTCGCAGAAACAGCGTCTGGATATGGCTTATCTGGATGTCAAACCCGAGAACGCGAATGGCCGCACCGTGGTGCTAATGCACGGTAAAAACTTCTGCGCCGGTACCTGGGAGGCCACTATCAAAGCCCTGAGCGCCAGCGGCTATCGGGTCATCGCCCCGGATCAGATCGGTTTTTGCAAATCCACCAAGCCGGAACAGTATCAGTATACGTTTCAGCAGCTGGCAGATAATACCCACGCGCTTCTGAAGCAGTTGGGTGTTGATAAGGTGACGGTTATCGGCCACTCCACCGGCGGCATGCTCGCCACCCGCTACGCGCTGATGTGGCCGCAGCAGGTCGAGCAGCTGGTGATGGTGAACCCTATAGGGCTGGAAGACTGGAAAGCGCGCGGCGTACCGCATATCACCGTTGATGAGTGGAACCAGCGTGAGCTGAAAACCAGCGCCGAGGGCATTCGTCAGTACGAGAAGAATACCTATTACGCCGGGGAGTGGAAGCCGGAGTACGAGCGCTGGGTTACGATGCTGGCCGGGTTGAATAACGGCCCCGGTAAAGCGCGCGTGGCGTGGAACTCCGCCCTGCTCTACGACATGATCTACACCCAACCGGTGATGTATGAGTTCAGTGAACTGAAGATGCCGGTGCTGTTGATGATCGGCACCAAAGACAATACCGCCATCGGCAAGGATCTCGCCCCGCCTGAAATTCGCCAGCAGTTGGGGAACTACGCGGTGCTCGGGAAAGAGACGGCGAAGCGGATCCCCCATGCCACTCTGATAGAGTTTGACGATATGGGCCATGCACCGCAGATGCAGGACCCGGTGCGCTTCCATCAGGCGTTGCTCGACGGCCTGCAAAAGCGCGCCACGCAATAACCTTCACGGGCGCAGCGTCCGACTGCGCCCGTTGCATCTTCATACTTCCCTCCTTCCGTCGATTGACGCTTTGCGCTGTTCAGGGGTTGAACCCCGCCTAACTATATGTATTATGTTATAACATAACATTTTTGAGGTCTGGCACGTGTCCGTTAAACATTTACTTTCCCTGGCTGCATCTACATGGCTCCTGTTCACCGCCCAGGCTTTTGCGGCTGGCCCCTTCCCGCTGACGCTGGAGAATTGCGGCGTCAAACACACGTTTACTCACCCACCAGAACGCGTTGTGACCGTGGGGCAACATGAAACCGAGCTGCTACTGGCGCTGGGTCTGGAGAAGAAAATTGCCGCTACCTCGGTATGGTTTGGCCCCTTACCGGATACGCTTGCCCCCCAGGGCAAAGGGCTGAAAAAGCTGGCCGATAACGCCCCCTCCTTTGAGGCGGTGGTCGCGCAAAAACCCGAGCTGGTATTGGCCCAGTATCACTGGCATATCGGACCCCAGGGCGAAGTGGCCACCCGCGACCAGTTCGCCGCGCTCGGGATCAACACCTGGATCTCTCCTGCGGATTGCATTGGCAAGCGCGTCACCGACAGCTCGAACGGGGATGGCGCGCGCAGCACCCCCTTCTCCATTGCGGAAATTGAACGCGAAATCCGCGAGCTGGCTACGCTATTCGCCGTCCCCCAGCAGGGGGACAGCCTGATCAAGGCGTTGACGCAACGCATCGAAAAGGCGCAAAAGCAGGCCGCCAGCCAGCGGAAAACACCGCTGAAGGTGTTGTTCTGGTTCTCCAGTAGCCGCCTGAACGGCGATCCCTGGGTTGCGGGCAATTTTGGCGCGCCGGGCTGGATCGGCCAGACCCTGGGGCTGAACAATGTTATTGACTCGCACGACGAGTGGCCTGCCGTCACCTGGGAGCGTATTGCCCAGGCGCAGCCGGATATTATCGTGATTGCTGAGATGGCGCGGCGGCTCTATCCCGCCGATGACGTCGCGGTGAAAAAGGCCTTTTTACGCAGCGATCCGGTTACCCAGCATATCCCTGCGGTCAAAAATAACCACATCATCGTGGTGCCGGCCATGTCGTTAAATCCGTCTCTGCGCAACGTGGATGCGGTCGAGCTGATCGGTCAACAGCTGGCCGCCTTCCAGGCGCAGCCATGAGCACTCTGGCCATGCGTCTGCACGTCTCGCCTCCGCGCTGGCGATACCGCACGCTGTTGGCGGCAGGCGTGCTGGCGCTACCCTTGATGCTGGTGCTCGCCGCCACTCAGGGGGAGATGGCGGTCTCCTTTATCACGGCAGGCCAGGCCATTCTTAATGGGTTAGGGTTGACCGCCTTAGACCTTCCCCAGGTGGAGGCGGGTATTGTCTGGGAGTATCGCATGAGCCGGGCGCTGATGGCGGCCTGCAGCGGCGGCGGGCTGGCCCTGTGCGGGCTGGTCTTGCAGTCGATTCTACGCAACCCGCTGGCGGAGCCCTATCTGCTAGGCATCTCCGCCGGGGCATCGCTGGGGGCAGTATGCGTGATGTTGCTGGGCATCGGCGGTACCACGCTGGGCATCAGCAGCGGTGCCTTTCTCGGCGCCTGCGGCGCTTTTGGGCTGATCATGGTCATTACGCGCGGCATGACCGACAGTCCGCCGCGCATTTTGCTGGCGGGCATTGCCGGTACCCAGCTGTTTAACGCGCTGACCGCGTATGTGGTAAGCACCTCGGCCAACGCCGAGCAGTCACGCAGCGTCATGTTCTGGCTGCTGGGGAGCCTGAGCGGGGTGCGCTGGCCCGATGCTTTACTGGCGCTGGCGGTTACGCTGGCGGGATTGCTCATAATCGTGGCTTTCTCCCGGGCGCTGGATACCTTTACCTTCGGCGATGAAGTCTCTACCACCCTTGGGGTTCCGGTCACCTGGGTACGCGTGGTGTTATTGCTAACCTGCGCGCTGATCACCGCCGTGATGGTCAGCACCATCGGCGCCGTGGGCTTTGTCGGTCTCGTGATCCCGCATATCTCGCGCATGGTGAGCGGCCCGGGCCATCAGCGATCCATTCCTTTAACCTTTCTTATCGGCAGCCATTTTATGATCCTCGCAGATATGGTTTCCCGGACGTTGATCGCCCACCAGGTGCTGCCGATCGGCGTGGTCACCGCGCTGGTGGGGGCCCCCGCGTTTGTCCTGATACTGTGGCGCAGCCGGGAGAGAAAAAGATGAATATCTCAGCGAAGGGACTGCAGGTGCAGTTGCAATCAAAAACCGTACTCCATGGTATCGATCTGGAGGTGAGCGCCGGGCAGCGGGTTGGCCTGCTGGGGCCAAACGGTTCGGGGAAGTCGACCCTGCTCCGCTGTCTGGCCGGGCTGCTGCCCGCCGGTGCGCAGCAGGTACGCCTGAATGGGATTGCCCTTGATGCCCTCCCCCTCAGGCAGCGTGCCCGTCAGATGGCGTTTGTTACGCAGCATGCCGAGGTGGATGGGGATCTCAGCGTCGGGCAGATTGTCGCCCTGGGACGTACCCCACATCGCCGGCTGTTACAGGGCTGGCACGCCGAAGATGAGCAGGCTGTGGCAGAGGCGCTGCGCCTGATGCAGCTCACCTTGCTGCGCGATCGCCAGTGGCGTCACCTGTCCGGTGGCGAGCGCCAGCGCTGCCAAATCGCCCGCGCCCTGGCTCAGCAACCGCAGGTACTGCTGCTGGATGAGCCGACAAACCATCTCGACATTCAGCATCAGCTGGAGCTAATGCGCCTGATTGCCAGCCTGCCGCTGACGGTGGTCGTCGCGCTGCATGACCTCAACCTGGCGGCCCGATTCTGCCAGCGGCTGGTGCTGCTTAAAGGCGGGCGGATCGTGGCAAGCGGCGAGCCCGCAACGGTATTCACCCCGGAGCAAATTGAACAGACTTGGCGGGTAAAATCCCGCGTACGGCAAGAAGAGGGCGTCACCGTTATCCGCTATCTCATGGACTAGCCTGCCTGCGCCAGCCTCCCGACAAACGAATTAGGAATAATCCTGCCTACAGCAGGGACTATGCTTGAAGCTTAAAAAAACGTTTCAGGAATAACTTTTCTCATTTGATACCGGAGGCCTGGCATGAGCAACCATGGCAATACCCCTGACGAAGGCGAGCAGGATTTTAGCCTGACGCGTCGTACCCTGTTAAAAGTCAGCGCGGGCACCGCCGCCACCGCCGCCGTTGCGCCGGGTATGGCGTTTGGTGACGAGCGCCCTGCGGCCACGCCCCCCGCTGAACGTCTTCCCCTCTCTTTTACGGTTAACGGGGAACCGCGAACCCTGGAGGTCGATACCCGTACCACCTTACTGGATGCCCTGCGCGAGAATCTGCAGCTGACCGGCAGCAAAAAAGGGTGCGACCACGGACAATGTGGCGCCTGCACCGTGATGGTGGATGGCCGCCGTCTGAATGCCTGCCTGACGCTGGCGGTGATGCACCAGGATGCCGATATCACCACCATTGAAGGGCTGGGTACCCCTGAGGCGCTGCACCCCATGCAGGCCGCCTTTATTAAACACGACGGCTACCAGTGCGGTTACTGCACTCCGGGGCAGATCTGCTCTTCGGTCGCGGTATTGAAAGAGATCGAAGCCGGGATCCCGAGCCACGTGACTCTCGATCTGGTCTCGCCGCCGGAAATGACCCCTGACGAGCTGCGCGAGCGCATGAGTGGCAATATCTGCCGCTGCGGCGCCTATTCCAACATTCTTGCCGCCATCGAAGAGGCCGCCGGGGAGCTGAAATCATGAGAGCCTTTACCTATGAGCGCGTAAAGACCCCGGCCGAGGCCGCACAGAGCGCCCAACGCCACGAGGGGGCAAAATTCATTGCCGGCGGGACCAATCTGCTGGATTTGATGAAGCTGGAGATCGAAACCCCCGTCCACCTGATCGACATTAACCACCTCGGACTGGATAGCATTGAAGCCACCGACGACGGCGGTCTGCGTATCGGGGCGCTGGTGCATAATACCGATCTGGCCGCCGATGCCCGAGTGCGCAAAGATTACGCGGTCTTGTCGCGGGCGTTGCTTGCCGGGGCCTCCGGCCAGCTACGTAATCAGGCCACCACCGCCGGTAATCTGCTGCAGCGAACCCGCTGCCCCTATTTTTATGATACCAACCAACCCTGTAATAAGCGCCTGCCCGGCAGCGGCTGCGCGGCGCGCGAGGGCTATAGCCGCCAGCTGGCGGTGGTGGGCGCAAGTGACGCCTGCATCGCCACGCATCCCAGCGATATGGCGGTCGCCATGCGCGTACTGGACGCCAAAGTCGAAACGGTCGATCCGGACGGCAAGACACGGACCTTTCCCGTCGATGAACTGTGGCGTGCCCCGGGCACCACGCCACATCTGGAAACCGTCCTGACGCCGGGAGAGATGATCGTTGCCGTCACGCTGCCTCCGCCACCAGGGGGGACCCATATTTACCGCAAAGTGCGCGATCGCGCCTCCTATGCCTTTGCGCTGGTGTCGGTGGCGGCCATCGTTCAGCCTGACGGCACGGGCCGCGTGGCCCTGGGCGGCGTAGCCCATAAGCCGTGGCGGCTGGATGAAGCAGATGCCCGCCTTCCGGACGGGGCGCAGGCGGTGTATGACAGGCTGTTTGCGGATGCCCATCCCACGCCTGAAAACGCCTTTAAACTCACCCTGGCGAAGCGCACGCTCGCCTCTGTGTTGTCTGAAGCGAGGGCTCACGCATGAAATTCGACAAACCCGCCACCACTAACCCTATCGACACGCTTCGGGTTGTCGGCCAACCCCATACGCGTATCGACGGCCCCCGTAAAACCACGGGCAGCGCGCACTATGCGTACGAATGGCATGATATCGCCCCCAATGCTGCTTACGGACACGTCGTCGGCTCCCCCATTGCCAAAGGGCGCATTACCGCCATAGACACAAAGGCGGCGGAAGCGGCCCCCGGCGTGCTGGCAGTAATTACCGCCGATAACGCCGGACCGCTTGGCAAGGGAGAGAAAAATACGGCCACCCTGTTAGGCGGCCCTGAAATTGAGCACTACCATCAGGCGGTTGCGCTGGTGGTGGCAGAGACCTTCGAGCAGGCCCGTGCGGCCGCAGCGCTGGTCAAGGTGACCTGTAAACGAGCGCAGGGCGCCTACGATCTGGCGGCGAAAAAAGCCTCCGTCACCGAGCCGCCGGAAGATACCCCCGACAAAAACGTCGGGGACGTGGCCACCGCCTTTGCTTCGGCGGCGGTGAAGCTCGATGCGATCTACACCACTCCGGATCAGAGCCATATGGCGATGGAGCCCCATGCCTCTATGGCCGTCTGGGAGGGCGACAACGTTACGGTCTGGACCTCAAACCAGATGATTGACTGGTGCCGTACCGATCTGGCCCTGACCCTGAAGATCCCGCCGGAGAACGTGCGCATCGTTTCGCCGTATATTGGCGGCGGCTTCGGCGGCAAACTCTTTTTACGCAGCGATGCCCTGCTGGCGGCGCTGGGGGCGCGGGCGGTGAAGCGCCCGGTCAAGGTGATGCTGCCGAGGCCGACGATCCCCAATAACACGACCCATCGTCCGGCCACCCTCCAGCACATCCGTATCGGTACCGACACCGAAGGAAAGATTGTCGCCATCGCGCATGATAGCTGGTCGGGCAATCTTCCCGGCGGCACGCCGGAAACGGCAGTCCAGCAAACCGAGCTGCTTTACGCTGGCGCAAACCGCCATACTGGCCTGCGGCTGGCCACGCTTGATCTGCCTGAGGGCAATGCCATGCGCGCGCCGGGTGAGGCCCCCGGCCTGATGGCCCTTGAGATCGCTATCGACGAAATTGCCGACAAGGCGGGCGTGGATCCGGTTGCGTTTCGCATTCTGAATGACACCCAGGTCGACCCGGCTAACCCCGAGCGCCGCTTCTCTCGTCGCCAGCTTGTCGAATGCTTGCAGACGGGGGCGGAACGCTTTGGCTGGCAGAAACGGCACGCGCAGCCCGGCCAGGTGCGCGATGGGCGCTGGCTGGTAGGTATGGGAATGGCGGCAGGCTTTCGTAACAACCTGGTGGCAACATCCGGCGCGCGGGTCCATCTCAACGCTGATGGCAGCGTGACGGTTGAGACGGACATGACCGATATCGGTACCGGGAGCTATACCATCATTGCGCAGACCGCTGCCGAAATGCTGGGCCTGCCGCTGGAGAAGGTCGACGTGCGGCTGGGCGACTCACGCTTCCCGGTCTCTGCCGGATCGGGCGGCCAGTGGGGGGCGAATACCTCTACCGCAGGCGTGTATGCCGCCTGCGTGAAGCTGCGGGAAGCCATTGCCCGGCAGCTGGGTTTCGACCCGGCGACAGCCGAATTTGCCGACGAGACGATATCCGCCCAGGGGCACAGCGCGCCGCTGGCCGAGGCGGCAAAATCGGGCGTGCTGACCGCCGAGGACAGCATCGAGTTTGGCGATCTGGATAAGGAGTATCAGCAGTCCACCTTTGCCGGACACTTCGTCGAGGTGGGCGTGGACAGCGCTACCGGTGAAGTGCGGGTGCGCCGTATGCTGGCCGTTTGCGCCGCCGGGCGGATCCTCAATCCGATCACCGCGCGCAGCCAGGTGATCGGGGCGATGACCATGGGGCTGGGCGCGGCGCTGATGGAGGAGCTGGCGGTAGATACGCGGCTGGGTTACTTCGTCAACCATGATATGGCGGCCTACGAAGTGCCGGTTCACGCCGATATTCCGGAGCAGGAGGTCATTTTCCTTGAGGATACCGATCCCATCTCCTCTCCCATGAAGGCCAAAGGGGTCGGCGAACTTGGGCTGTGCGGGGTGAGCGCGGCGATTGCCAACGCTATCTATAACGCCACCGGCGTGCGGGTGCGTGATTACCCGATCACCCTCGATAAGCTTATCGATGCCCTGCCGGATGCGGTGTGAGGGAGGCATGATGCTCAATAACATTGCCTCCAACGCGCCGCTTCCCTCCCCTTCCCGCGCCTTTGTCACCGATGACAGCATCGCCGTGCTGCGCTTTGCCGTCGAGGCGCTCACCGCCGGAAAAGAGGCCGTGCTGGTGACCCTGACCGGTATCGAGGGCGGCGCGGCCCGCGCGCTGGGGTCGCAGATGTGCGTGCGCGACGATGGCCACTATTGTGGCTTCGTTTCCGGCGGCTGCGTGGAGTCGGCTGTGGCCTTCGAGGCGCTGGATCTCCTGGTCAAAGGTCAGGATCGCCAGATACGGTATGGCAAAGGATCGCCCTGGTTTGACATTGTCTTACCCTGCGGAGGCGGCATCACCCTCACCCTTCACCGGCTGCGTTCAGCTCGCCCACTGCTGGCGGTCCTTAACAGCCTGGAAAGACGTACCCCGGCCGGTTTGCATTATTGCCCCGCCACGCAGCAGCTCGATGCGATAGAGGGCGCTGTCACGACGGGCTGGCGCAGCGGCGGGTTTGAACGCGGCTATCGGCCCCGCGTGCAGCTGGTCCTGCAGGGTCAGTCGGTCGAGGCGCAAGCGACCGCCGCGCTGGCCCAGGCGGCAGGCTATGAGGTAACCGGTTTTACGGACGCTTCAGACCCCCTTATCGATGCGGATACCGCCGTGGTGCTGCTCTGGCATGATCTCCACCGAGAGTTGCCAGTATTGCAGGCCGCTCTGCGCGCTCGCCCCTTTTATATCGGCGCGCTGGGCAGCCAGCGTACCCATTCGCAGCGCAGCGAAACCTTGCTCGCGCTGGGCTGGCATCAAGAGGATATCGCCAGGATTAAGGCCCCCATCGGCCTCTTTCCCCGGGCGCGGGATGCCAGCACGCTGGCCCTCTCCGTGCTGGCGGATATCGCCGCCACGCGGCAGGCCGGAGCGGCAAGTTAGTGGCCGCCCCGGTGGTGATTGTGCTGGCGGCCGGGCGCGGCGAACGCTTTCTGGCCTCCGGCGGGCTGAGCCATAAACTGGAGGCGAGGCTTAACGGGCAAAGGGTGCTGGACCATACCCTGGCCGCCGTTACGGCTTCGCGGCTTGAGTGGCATCTGGTGAGGCCCGAGGGGGGAACTGCCGGGATGGGTGAGTCAATTGCGCTGGGCGTGATGGCTACACCGGAGGCCTCCGGCTGGCTGATCCTGCCAGCTGATTTGCCCTTTATCCAACCCGACACGCTGAGGGCCGTTGCCCACGCCCTGACGCACACCTCTCTCGTCGTACCGCACTACTGTTCTCAGCCCGGGCATCCGGTGGGCTTTGACCGTCGGTATTATGCCGCCTTGCGCGCGTTACGCGGCGAGGCTGGTGCGAGGTCTATTGTGCAGGCTGCACGTCGTCAGGGGGCTGTGTCAGATCTAATGCTGGAGGATGAGGGAATTGTCAGGGATATCGATACCCTTGCTGATTTGCAGCGTGCTGGAGAAGCATAAAAGAAAAAACCCCGTGATATCGCTATCACGGGGTTCTTCGTATTTGGCGGAAGCGTAGAGATTCGAACTCTAGAACCCTTTCGGGTCGCCGGTTTTCAAGACCGGTGCCTTCAACCGCTCGGCCACGCTTCCAATGAGGCGCACTATAAACACCTCAGTACGCCCTGTAAAGCACCATTGTGTTCGTTTGCCTGAAAAACAGCCAAATCGCAGTCAATCGGTTGAAATAACAACGCATTGACCGTTTTATCAGCACAAAATCTCACGTTTTAAGCCTTAATGCTTTTTGATGTACATATCTTTGGTGTAGTAGTAGCCCAGCTTATCTGGCGTAAAACCGCCCACCCAGGGTTTCACTATGTGCGTACGCACATAGTGATAGACCGGAATAGCAGGAACATCGCGCGCCAGTAGATCTTCGGCCTGCTGATAAAACTTACCGCGCTCCGCCGGGGTTTTGGCCTTCGCGGCGTTAACCAGCGCCTGATCATAGTCCGGGTTGCTGTACTGGCTGGTGTTCTGGCTGTCACCGGTGCGGTAGTTATTCAGGAAGGTGGCGGCATCGTCATAATCCGCAATCCAGGCGTAGCGCACCGCATCAAACGTATGGGTGTGCATGGTATCCAGCATGGTTTTCCACTCCTGATTTTGCAGCCTGGCTTCCACGCCGAGATTTTTCTTCCACATCGAGCTTGCAGCAATGGCGATGCGCTGGTGCGACTCAGAGGTGTTGTAAAGCAGGTTGAAGCTCAGCGGGTGGCTTTCGTTAAAGCCGGCTTCGTTAAGCAGCTTTTTTGCCTCCGCGATGCGTTTATCCATCGGCCAGCTGGCGTAGTCCGGGTTCTTCAGCGTGACGCCGCCGATATCTGGCTGGCTGATCAACCATGCCTGTCGCTGCCCTTGCCCCAACACTTTATCGGCGATGATCTCTTTATCGAGCGCCAAATTCAGCGCCTTACGCACGCGGACATCGTTAAATGGCGCGCGGGTGGTATTGAACTGGTAATAGTAAGTGGCAAGCTGCGGGGAGACGTCCAGCTCGCTGCCCAGCGTTTTTTTCAACTGGGCAAACTGATTGATAGGCACCGTATAGACAATATCGATCTCTCCTGCCCGGTAGCGGTTAACGTCAGACGCTTCAGAGGTGATTGGCAGATAGGTCACTTTGTTAATCACGGTATGGGCGTTATCCCAGTAACGCGGATTGCGCTCGGCAATGATGCGTTCGTTTACCACCCACTGCGACAGCTTGTAAGCCCCACTGGAGACGATGTGCTCGGGCTTGGTCCACTTCTCGCCAAAACGACTCACCAGGACTTTATCGATCGGCACCATAGACGGGTGCGCCAGCATCGCAAGGAAGGCCGCGTTCGGCTGGGTGAGTGTCACTTCGAGCGTGGTGTCATTAATCGCCTTCACGCCCAGCTTATCCGTGGGCTGCTTGCCTTCGGCAATCTCGGCGGCATTCACGATATGCATACTGCCTGGATAGCTGGCGTAAGGAGAGACGGTTTTCGGATCGATCAGCCGCTGCCAGCTCCAGACCACATCCTGCGCGGTAATCGGTGTGCCGTCGCTCCAGGTAATGCCCGGACGCAGATGGAAAGTCCAGACGGTATTGTCTTTGTTTTCCCATTTTTCCGCCAGGCGCGGCTGAATCTCACCCTGCGGAGAGACACTCACCAACCCGTCGAATAAATCGCTTATAATATTGAATTCGACATCGCTTTCGACTTTATGAGGGTCGAGCGAGGCCGGTTCATTGCCATTATTCCTGACCAGTTCCTGCTTCTCTGCAAGCTGCGTTCCTGCCGGCACGCTGGCCGCAAACGCCGTTGCGCTTGCGCACAGGATGCCTGCCGTCAGCAAAGAGAGTGTAAAGATAGTGCGTGGTTGTGGTTTCATTTCCTTCGCCTTATTGTCTGTTTTTTGACGATGCGGATTTAACTCTTAGCTGGGTAACTAAAATAAAGCAATATATTTCAGAGACCTATAAGATCTTGATCTCGATAATCTGCTGAAACCATTTTTCCTTCTGCGGTAAAAGCCTTTTGGGAGAGATCATGCTGGGTAAAGCCCTGAAGAACTGAGTAAAGATGGGTAAAATCACTTTGTTACGGCTGCGTCGTTCTCTATTCTTGCCGTTAATTACATCTGTCATAAGAGAGTGACTCATGGATCGTATAATTACTTCTTCCCGCGACCGCGCGTCGCTGCTTAGCACCCATAAAGTGCTGCGCAATACCTATTTCATGCTGAGCCTGACGCTGGCGTTTTCGGCCCTCACCGCGACTGCCAGCACCGTACTGATGCTGCCTTCTCCAGGGCTGATTCTGACGCTGGTGGGCATGTATGGCCTGATGTTCCTGACTTATAAAACCGCAGATAAACCTGTTGGTATTTTATCTGCCTTCGCCTTTACCGGCTTCCTGGGGTATATCCTCGGGCCGATCCTGAATACTTACCTGTCAGCAGGTATGGGTGACGTGATTGGTATGGCGCTGGGCGGTACGGCCCTGGTCTTCTTCTGCTGCTCGGCCTATGTGCTGACCACCCGTAAAGACATGTCCTTCCTCGGCGGTATGCTGATGGCAGGTATTGTGATTGTGCTGGTGGGTATGGTGGCAAACATCTTCCTGCAGCTGCCGGCTCTGCACCTGGCGATCAGCGCCGTATTTATCCTGATCTCCTCTGGCGCTATTCTCTATGAGACCAGCAACATCATTCACGGCGGCGAGACTAACTACATCCGCGCCACCGTAAGCCTGTATGTGTCGCTGTACAACATCTTCGTCAGCCTGCTGAGTATCCTGGGCTTCGCCAGCCGCGATTAATCCCCTCACTGTGCTGTATCCCCGGGCCCCGCTTATGCGGGGCTCTGTTTTTTGCTACACTGCAGCGGTTTTTGACTGACGTGTGATGAAAAATGTTGAGCTTTGACGGTAAAGAGATCGAGACCGATAACGACGGTTATCTGAAAGAGAGCAGCCAGTGGAGCGAAGCGCTGGCGGAAGTGATTGCCGAAAAAGAGGCTATTACTTTGTCGCCTGAACACTGGGAAGTGGTGCGTTTCGTGCGTGATTTTTATCTGGAATTTAATACCTCCCCTGCGATTCGTATGCTGGTGAAGGCGATGGCTAAAAAGTTTGGCGAAGAGAAAGGCAACAGCCGCTATCTCTATCGTCTGTTCCCGAAAGGCCCGGCGAAACAGGCGACCAAGATCGCCGGCCTGCCTAAACCGGTGAAGTGTATTTAATAGCGAATACCAAAGTTGGTATATTCCCGGCCGGGTTGATGCGGTTCTGATAAGACCTTTTCAACCCGAGCACTGCGCGGCCCCCCTGCCTTCAGCCAGGCGATGAGCTTTTCCACCTGCGCTGCATCACCACAAGCCACGACCTCAACGCTGCCGTCATCCATGTTTCGCGCGTAGCCGGTCAACCCAAGTTGCGTCGCTTCTCGCTGGGTGCTGTAACGAAAGCCTACCCCCTGAACCGTGCCGTGGACCCATGCGATCGTGCAGATATTTGACATCATCGTTCTCCTTATCCTCGTGGCGCGTTGCATTTCCCCCCTGAACTCGGGAAAATGGCGGCCATTTCATTGAATCGACAGAATAGCCAATTATGAGTGTACGTTTAGTGTTAGCCAAAGGGCGCGAGAAGTCATTACTGCGTCGTCATCCCTGGGTCTTTTCCGGTGCCGTTGCCCGAATGGAAGGAAAAGCCAGCCTCGGTGAAACCATCGATATCGTTGACCATCAGGGGAAATGGTTAGCCCGCGGCGCATACTCGCCCGCGTCACAAATCCGTGCGCGCGTCTGGACCTTTGATCCTCAGGAAACCATCGATATCGCCTTCTTTACCCGCCGCTTGCAGCAGGCGCAGCAGTGGCGAGACTGGCTAGCACAGCGTGACGGGTTAGACAGCTATCGCCTGATTGCCGGGGAGTCCGACGGCATGCCGGGCGTGACGATCGACCGCTTTGGCAACTTCCTGGTTCTGCAGCTGCTGAGCGCGGGTGCGGAGTATCAACGCGCGGCGTTAATCAGCGCCCTGCAAGGCCTCTATCCGGAATGCGCGATTTATGACCGCAGCGACGTGGCGGTGCGCAAAAAAGAGGGTATGGAGTTGACCCAGGGCCCGGTCACCGGCGAACTGCCACCTGCGCTGCTGCCGATTCAAGAGCACGGCATGAAGCTGCTGGTGGATATCCAGGGCGGACATAAAACCGGCTATTACCTCGATCAGCGTGACAGTCGTCTGGCGACCCGCCAGTACGTAAAAGACAAACGCGTCCTTAACTGCTTCTCTTACACGGGCGGCTTTGCGGTTTCTGCGCTGATGGGCGGCTGTGCCAGCGTGGTGAGCGTGGATACCTCTCAGGAGGCTCTGGACGTGGCGAAACAAAACGTTGAACTCAACAAGCTGGATCTGAGTAAAGCTGAGTTTGTGCGGGATGATGTGTTTAAGCTGCTGCGTAAATATCGCGATCAGGGCGAGAAATTCGACGTTATCGTGATGGATCCGCCAAAATTTGTGGAAAACAAAAATCAGCTGATGGGTGCCTGCCGCGGTTATAAAGACATCAATATGCTGGCGATACAACTGCTTAACCCAGGCGGTGTGCTCCTGACCTTCTCCTGCTCTGGCCTGATGACAAACGAATTGTTCCAGAAAATTGTGGCCGATGCCGCTGTAGATGCCGGTCGTGATGTACAATTTATAGAGCAGTTCCGTCAGGCGGCCGATCACCCGGTGATCGCAACCTATCCTGAAGGGCTTTATCTGAAAGGATTTGCCTGTCGCGTCATGTAACTTGAAAAGTGGAATGTTGCCCACACTTATAGTGTAAGTAACGTTTCCCGGGAGGTGACTATGATTGCCAGCAAATTCGGTATCGGCCAGCAGGTCCGCCACTCTCTGTTAGGGTATCTGGGCGTGGTTGTTGATATCGACCCGGAATACTCACTCGATGAACCGTCAGCCGATGAGCTGGCGGTTAACGCAGATCTCCGCGCCGCACCCTGGTACCACGTGGTAATGGAAGATGACGATGGCCAGCCGGTGCATACCTATCTTGCCGAAGCCCAGTTGAGTGGCGAAGCACAGGATGAACACCCTGAACAGCCGACCCTGGACGAACTGGCGCAGACCATCCGTAAACAGTTGCAGGCGCCACGTTTACGGAACTAAAAAAAACCCGGTAGCCAGGGCTGACCGGGTTTTTTATTATTTTGCCATTCCCAGACGGGGTATTTCGATAGCCGGGCAACGATCCATGACCACGTTCAGCCCCGCCTCACGCGCCAGCACGGCCGCCTGTTCGTTAATGACGCCCAACTGCAGCCACAATGTTTTCGCCCCCACGGCAATTGCCTCCTGCGCGACGCCCCAGGCCGCTTCTGAATTGCGGAACACATCGACCATATCGATTTTTTCTGGCACCTCTGCCAGGGTCCCGTAGCCCTGCTGGCCTAATAGCGTTTTACCGGCCACTTTGGGGGAGACAGGGATCACATGGTAACCCTGATCGAGCAGATACTTCATGACCCGATAGCTCGGGCGTTCGGGCTTATCGCTTGCCCCCACCAGCGCAATGGTGCGCGTCGATGTCAAAATGTTAACGATATCGTTCTCTTTCATCTTTTCCTCCTGGCTTTTTGTGAGTGTAAGCCAAAGCTGGGCAGGCAACCATCTAACCCATACGTTCGTATGAGGGCAAACGGCGCAATGATGTCTATATGTTAGTAAACATGATCACCGAAAAATTTAGATACATTATTCCGCGACCTATCGGATACCCAGGAGCCTGTTATGAAAACCGGCATTGCCACACTGATGATGGTATTAATGATGCCGGTTTGCGCTTCCGCTACCACGCTGAGACTCTCCACCGATATCGATCTGCTGGTGCTGGATGGTAAAAGGGTCTCCAGCTCGCTGTTACGTGGCGCAGATAGCATTGAGCTGGATAACGGCCCCCATCAGATCGTTTTTCGGGTTGAAAAAACCATTCGTCTCGCCAGCCATGAGCAGCGGATCTATATCTCCCCACCGCTGGTTGCCAGCTTCAACACGCAGCGCATCAGCCAGGTCAACTTTAGTTTGCCGCGTCTGGAGACGGAAAAAGAGTCTCAGTCATTTGATAACGCGCCGCGCATTGAGCTGCTGGACGGAGATGCGATGCCGATTCCGGTCAAACTGGATATCCTCGCCATCACCACCGCCTCGAAAGGGATCAATTACGAAAGCGATACTGAGCGGTATAACAGCGCCGGGCTGACGGCTTCGCTGCCGCAATTTGCCATCAGGATGGCCGACGACAGTACGCTGCTGTCGGGCGTGTCTGAACTCGATATGCCGCCCCCTCAATCGCAAACTTTAACCGAACAGCGGTTAAAATACTGGTTTGCGCAGGCGGATACGGATACCCGCAACCGTTTCATGCAGTGGGCGAAGCAACAACCCCCCTCCTGACCCGCAATTTTTTGCCCTTTCTCTTGCAGCGTCAGATGCTTCCAGTAATCTGTAGCCATTTACATTGATGGAAACCGATAATGGAACTGACTACCCGCTCACTCCCGGAACGTAAACACATTGCGCTGGTCGCCCACGATCACTGCAAACAGATGCTGCTCAACTGGGTGCAGCGCCATAAACCCCTGCTGCAACACCATGCCCTTTCCGCGACCGGGACCACCGGCAATCTGATTAACCGTGAAACAGGTCTTGACGTGAATGCCCTGCTTAGCGGCCCGATGGGCGGCGATCAGCAAGTAGGCGCGCTGATTTCGGAAGGCAAGATTGATGTACTGATCTTTTTCTGGGACCCGCTTAACGCCGTTCCACACGATCCGGACGTGAAAGCGCTGCTGCGTCTGGCCACGGTGTGGAATATCCCTGTTGCCACAAACCTGTCGACGGCTGACTTTATTATCGAGTCACCGCAGTTTAATCGTCAGGTTGATATTCTGATTCCAGATTATCAGCGTTACCTCGCAGAGCGTCTCAAGTAAGCTCTTTGCCGGGTGGCCCCCACCCGGCACGATCTCAAGGTTTTCTGGCTACTGGCACATCCAGGTCACGCAATACCGCCACAAAAGACGACGGCTGCGCTTTATTAAAGAGTAACCACACGCGATGACGGGCGCGGGTTATCGCCACATACAATAGCCGCCGCTCTTCGGCATCGGGGAAATCTTCCGGAACGGGCAGCAGCGCTTGCTCCATGACCGACTCCCTGGCAGGGGCCGGGAATGCGTCACTTCCCTCCTGCAATCCCAGCACAATGACGTAATCCGCCTGTTGCCCCTTACTGGCGTGGATAGTCATAAAGTCGAGCTGTAATTTCGGCCAGCGAGTCGCGGCCTTTTCCAGCGTGGCAGGCTTCAGATGATGGTAGCGCGCCAGCAGCAGAATCCGCTCCTCCGGTTTGGCATAACCACTGAGCTTATCCAGCAGCGCGTCGAGCTGATCGTCAGCCAACAGGGTGACCGCTTTTTTATCCCCCGCGGCAAGGCTGTTTAACGGCTTCGTCAGCTGATGCGGGTTTTGCTGAATAAAGCGGTTGGCGATTTCACCGATTCGGTTATTGAAGCGATAGGTGGTATCCAGATCGCAGCGGTCCCCCTCACCAAAATAGTGGTGGAAGGCAGTAGTAAGCGACAACTGCGCGCCGCTAAAGCGGTAGATGGCCTGCCAGTCATCGCCGACCGCAAAGAGCGAGGTGTGTTTGTTTTGCCCCCGCAGCGCCGCCAGCAACGCCGCGCGCTGAGGCGAGATATCCTGAAACTCGTCCACAAGAATATGTTTCCAGGGACTCACAAAGCGTCCTTTCTCCAGAATGAGAATCGCCTGATGAATAAGCCCCGAGAAGTCCACGGCATTCTCCTCTTTCAGGGCCGTTTTCCAGGCTTTTAACAGAGGCGCCATTAGCTTCACCCGCTTCGAGAAGAGATCGCGGATCTCCTCCGGCGCACCGGCAATCATCTCGCTCTGCGCGCCGCCGTGCATACGCATCAGGCTCACCCAGCGGTCCAAGCGCGGCGCCAGACGGCGAGCCAGCTTCTCGTTCTGCCAGAAACTCCCTTCCGGGACGGTCCAGTTAAGCTCCTCTTCAAGCCACTGCCGCCAGCCTTTTGCCTGCGCTTTTTTCTCGCTGCACTGCTGTTGCCAGGCCTTGATGAACAGAGCCTGTCGGGCGGGGGTGTCGTTTTCAAGCTTACTGACGACCGGCACTTTTTTACTGCCCTGCTGAATAATATGCAGCGCCAGCGCGTGGAAAGTTCTGGCGGTGATCTCCTGCGTATGCAGACGCGCTTCGATCCGTTCATCCATCTCCTGCGCGGCTTTACGACCAAAGGCCAGCAGCAGGATCTGATCTGCTGTCGCTTCGCCGCGGGTGAGCAACCACCCGGCACGCGCCACCAGCACTGACGTTTTACCGCTACCCGCACCGGCCAGCACTAATAGCGAGTGTTCGCCGTTGACCACTGCCCGCGCCTGCGCCGGGTTGAGGGGGGAAGATTCGATCCCGGCAAAAAAATCGGCGTAGCGCGTCAGCATGGTATCCGTCCACGCCTGGTTATGCAGCAGACGGCTCTGGTCAATATCTTTCAGCCACGCCTGACACTGCCGCCACGCGTCACGGCAGTTATCAAACTCCTCCAGCCGGGAGGGAGGTAATGGCAGCGCTGTCAGCGCCTGGGTGATTTTTTGCTGCAGACCAAGGGTCTTGACGCGGGTTAACCAGCTGTTCTGCTCATTGCTCTCTGCGATCTCCGCCAGCACTTGCTGTAAGACCTGTGCCGCGATGTCGCTCATCTCAGCACTCCACGTTTGCCAGAGTGTATTCAGATGATGATGAAAGCGTTGGGTCTCAGCCCACTCGGTACCATGAAGGCGCACCACTTTATCCGCCGGTAGCACGAACTCCAGCTCACCCCAGACCAGACCGCGCTTACAGTGGATAGCCAACAGTTGGTTAAAGGGGATGAGATATTCATGCTTCTCGCCTGAAACCTTAACGCCTGCGTTGAGCAGGACAACCCTGTCATAGGGATGTTGTGCCAGGCGCTTGCCTAACGAAGTTGCTTTCAGTTCCATGTCCAGCCTGATCCACGGGGTGATAGTTGCCTGATAGTGTAACTGCCAGTTTTAAGGTGCTCCAGCGCAAAAAAACGTTACAATCATCAGGCTGTGAACAAACCGGAAGGAATTGAGGGATTATGCGTACCGTTTTGAATATTTTGAATTTTGTGTTGGGTGGTTTTGCCACCACCCTCTCCTGGCTGCTGGCAACCCTGGTGAGTATCGTCCTGATTTTCACCCTGCCGCTAACGCGATCATGCTGGGAAATCACCCGTCTTTCGCTTTTCCCTTATGGTAACGAAGCCGTTCACGTCGATGAGTTAAACCCGGACGGGAAGAGCGCAATCATGAACACCGGCGGTACGCTGCTTAATATTCTCTGGCTGATCTTTTTCGGTTGGTGGCTGTGCCTGATGCACATTGCGGCGGGCATTGCT
Source organism: Leclercia sp. UBA1284 (assembly GCF_002308415.1). NCBI lineage: Bacteria > Pseudomonadati > Pseudomonadota > Gammaproteobacteria > Enterobacterales > Enterobacteriaceae > Leclercia > Leclercia sp. UBA1284. The sequence goes on along the minus strand of NZ_DBUS01000006.1, from coordinate 742,474 downwards.
CAGTGTATTTCTATTATTGGTATCCCGGTTGGTATCGCCAATTTTAAGATTGCCGCTATCGCCCTGTGGCCGGTCGGACGTAGAGTGGTCCCGGTGGAGGTCGCCCGTGCCGCCCGTGAAAATAGCGCCCGTCGTCGATTTCAGTCATAAGGATTACCTGCGCGCATGCTCAGCCCACTGCTACGTCGCTATACATGGAACAGCGCCTGGCTTTATAACGTCAGGATCTTCATCGCCCTTTGCGGCAGCACCGCCCTGCCCTGGTGGCTGGGCGAGGTAAAGCTGACCATCCCCCTGACGCTGGGGGTGGTTGCTGGCGCCCTGGCCGATCTTGACGATCGCCTCGCCGGACGACTGCGTAACCTGGTTATTACCTTAATCTGCTTTTTTATCGCCTCGGCCTCCGTGGAGCTGCTCTTCCCCTGGCCCTGGCTCTTTGCATTAGGACTACTGCTCTCGACAAGCTGCTTTATCTTGCTGGGTGGCCTGGGCCAGCGCTATGCCACTATCGCGTTCGGCGCGTTGCTGATAGCCATTTACACCATGCTGGGCGTATCGCTTTACGACCAGTGGTATCAACAGCCGGTGCTGCTGCTCATTGGCGCTATCTGGTATAACTTGTTAACCCTTGCGGGTCATCTGATCTTCCCCATTCGCCCGCTGCAGGACAACCTGGCGCGCAGCTATGAACAGCTGGCCCACTATCTGGAACTTAAATCACGGCTTTTCGATCCGGACATTGAAGATGAAAGCCAGGCTCCCCTTTACGATGTGGCGCTGGCGAATGGCCAACTGGTGACAACGCTAAACCAGACGAAAGCCTCGCTCCTTACCCGCTTACGCGGCGACCGCGGTCAGCGTGGCACCCGCCGTACCCTGCATTACTATTTTGTGGCGCAGGATATTCATGAGCGCGCCAGTTCCTCTCACGTTCAATACTCGGCCCTGCGCGAGAAATTTCGTTATAGCGATGTCATGTTCCGTTTTCAGCGTCTGCTGTCGATGCAGTCGCAAGCCTGTCAGCAGCTCTCTCGCTCTATTTTATTGCGCACGCCTTACCAGCATGATCCCCGTTTCGAGCGAGCCTTTAGCCATCTGGATGCGGCGCTCGATCGCGTGCAGGCCAGCGGTACCTCGGCCGAGCAGATGAAAGCCCTCGGTTTCCTGCTTAATAACCTGCGGGCGATTGATGCCCAGCTCGCCTCCATCGAATCCGAACAGGCCCTGGCGCAGCCCGGCAATGAGGCGGAAAACCAGCTGGCAGACGACAGTATGCATGGTTTCAGTGATATCTGGCTGCGCCTAAGCCGCCACTTCTCGCCTGAATCGGCGCTGTTCCGTCATGCCGTGCGGATGTCGGTGGTGTTATGTGTGGGTTATGCCTTTATCCAGATTACCGGGATGCATCATGGTTACTGGATCCTGTTGACCAGCCTGTTTGTTTGCCAGCCTAACTACAATGCCACCCGACACCGTTTGGCGCTGCGTATTCTTGGCACCCTCGCCGGGGTGGCGCTGGGCCTGCCGATCCTCTATTTCGTCCCCTCAGTGGAAGGACAGCTGATTCTGATTGTTATTACCGGGGTGTTGTTCTTTGCCTTCCGTAATGTGCAATACGCGCATGCCACCATGTTTATAACCTTGCTGGTTTTGCTCTGCTTTAATCTCCTTGGTGAAGGGTTCGAAGTGGCATTACCAAGAGTGATCGATACCCTGATAGGCTGCGCTATCGCCTGGGCAGCAGTGAGTTTTATCTGGCCCGACTGGCGGTTTCGCAACTTACCGCGGGTACTGGCTCAGGCGGTCAATGCCAACTGTCGTTACCTGGACGCGATCCTCGAACAGTACCACCAGGGGCGCGATAACCGCCTGGCTTATCGTATTGCCCGGCGGGATGCGCATAATCGCGATGCCGAACTGGCCTCGGTGGTTTCAAATATGACGCGGGAGCCACGCGCCACGGCGGAGATCCGCGAGGTGGCTTTCCGGCTGTTGTGCCTGAATCACACCTTCACCAGCTATATATCTGCACTGGGCGCGCACCGTGAGCGGCTCACGAACCCAGCGATACTGGATCTGCTGGATGATGCTGTCTGCTATGTGGATGATGCACTGCATCAGCGCCCGGCGGATGAGCCGCGGGTAGAGCAAGCATTAAATGAACTGGCGCAACGTATATCGCATCTTGAACCTGGCACGGAGAGCAAAGCGCCACTGGTTCTACAACAGATCGGTCTGCTTATTGCGTTGCTGCCAGAAATTTGTCGACTACAACAACAGGTTGCTCACTTGCCAGAGTAGCGTTATTGCGCTGGCAATGTTTTATACCACTCAATCAGCTCCCGGCGTCGTATTGCCGGGAGAGCCGCTTCATGTAGCCCCTGGATCGCCCCTTCCAGTGCAAACAGCACTTTGTAACTAAGATGCTTATTCAACCGCTTGATCCTCAACCAGCATGCCTCAGCGCCGAGTGTGCGTAACGCCTCTTCGTTTGGAATTCCGGCTTCGCACAGAAGCAGTTCGAGTTGGAAGGTCAGGTTGGGGAGATCTTTCAGGCGGTCCTGTTTAAAGCGTTTACAGCGTTCCCGGCGGGCGGCTTCGAGCGCAAACGACGAGAGCCGTAGCAGTCGCTCTTGATCCTGCCAGAGGGTCTCATCCACCCGATAATAGTTTAGTAAGACGGGCCGCCCACGTTTTAACAGCGTTAAGAATGAGGCGCCCTGTTTGACGAAATAGGAGGCGCTTTCTTCGCAGGCCCGCAGGTACAACTCGCCTGCTGAAACCATGGCGAACACCGTATTGTCTACGGCCAGTGCGTACCCGCCAAACAACGCGCGATGCTCTACTTCTCCCAATGAGGACAGGTATTTTTCAGATTGATAGATCCGTTCATAGGATATCTTTTTCATAATAATTCCTTTTAAATCATGAAGTAACAAATGAAGTTTTTATTAACGGATCCGTTAGTCAAAAAATAGGTAAGTTGCGGGCGATGGGCAAGATGATTTTGAAAGAGGCAGCAACAACGAGTGAATTTTGCGAGACGCTTTCAGAAAATGAGGTTGATCTTTAGTCGCACAGGGGTTACTGTATATCCATACAGTAACTACAGGGCTGGATTGATTATGTACTCTTCAGGCTATTCAAATCGCACAACATCTTTCACTTCAACTGCAGGCAATAGCGCAATGACTTCTTCTGCGCGTCCCTCCACCGGGCTGATTAGTGAAGTGCTCTACCGTGAAGACCAGCCCATGATGACCCAACTCCTGCTGCTGCCGCTTTTACAGCAACTGGGGCAGCAGTCTCGCTGGCAGTTGTGGCTCACGCCTAATCAGAAATTAAGTCGCCAGTGGGTGCAGTCAGCGGGTCTGCCTTTGACTAAAGTTATGCAGGTTAGTCAGCTTGCGCCTTGCCATACTGTTGAATCCATGGCCAGAGCATTGCGCACCGGTAATTACAGTGTGGTTATTGGCTGGTTTACTGAAGCGTTATCGGATGATGAGCAATATTTGCTCGCTGAAGCGGCTGAAGAAGGAAACGCGCTGGGCTTTATAATGCGTCCGGTTCAGGTTGGTCCCCAGGGCAAGGGACACTTTTCTGGGCTAAAAATTCACTCGAATTTGTATCATTAAGTAAAAATAAGAGTTTTCCTGGAATTTTTTTTGCGCCACTTGTACACCATTAATTCCATGTGTAAATCCGACGAAGAGTCTTGTCTGGTGCGGTTTCTCTGATTTCGTCTGGCATGAATAACCACAATTTATGTTAAATATTGTGTATACAAAACTTTTTTTTTCATATGCCTGACGGAGTTCACACTTGTAAGTTTCCAACTACGTTGTAGACTTTACATCGCCAGGGGTGCTCGGCCTAAGCCGAAGATATCGGTAGAGTTACTCTATTGTCCCCGCCCCCCGGTGAAGGATTTAACCGTGAACTCTCATTGAGATTCTCATGGCGATTTTTGGATGATAACGAGGCGCAAAAAATGAAAAAGACAGCTATCGCGATTGCAGTGGCACTGGCTGGCTTCGCTACCGTAGCGCAGGCCGCTCCGAAAGATAACACCTGGTATACTGGTGCTAAACTGGGCTGGTCTCAGTTCCACGATACTGGTTTTATCAACAACAATGGTCCAACCCACGAAAACCAGCTGGGCGCTGGTGCATTCGGTGGTTACCAGGTTAACCCGTATGTTGGCTTTGAAATGGGTTACGACTGGTTAGGTCGTATGCCATACAAAGGCGACAACATCAACGGCGCATTCAAGGCTCAGGGCGTTCAGCTGACCGCTAAACTGGGTTACCCAATCACTGACGATCTGGACGTTTATACCCGTCTGGGTGGTATGGTTTGGCGTGCAGATGCTAAAGCTAACGTTCCTGGCGGCGCTTCCTTCAAAGACCACGACACTGGCGTTTCCCCAGTATTCGCTGGCGGCCTGGAATGGGCAATGACCCGTGACATCGCTACCCGTCTGGAATACCAGTGGACCAACAACATCGGTGATGCAAACACCGTTGGTACCCGTCCAGACAACGGCCTGCTGAGCGTAGGTGTTTCCTACCGCTTCGGCCAGCAGGAAGAAGCTGCGCCAATCGTAGCTCCAGCACCGGCTCCAGCTCCAGAAGTACAGACCAAGCACTTCACTCTGAAGTCTGACGTTCTGTTCAACTTCAACAAAGCAACTCTGAAACCAGAAGGCCAGCAGGCTCTGGATCAGATGTACAGCCAGCTGAGCAACCTGGATCCGAAAGACGGTTCCGTAGTGGTTCTGGGCTTCACTGACCGCATCGGTTCTGACGCTTACAACCAGGGTCTGTCCGAGAAACGTGCTCAGTCTGTTGTTGATTACCTGATCTCTAAAGGTATCCCAAGCAACAAGATCTCCGCACGTGGTATGGGCGAATCTAACCCAGTTACCGGCAGCACCTGCGACAACGTGAAAGCACGTGCAGCGCTGATCGACTGCCTGGCACCAGATCGTCGCGTAGAGATCGAAGTTAAAGGCATCAAAGACGTTGTAACTCAGCCTGCGGCATAAGTTATCGTCTTATAAAAAAACCCCGCTCTGCGGGGTTTTTTATTGCCTGCGAAAAAGCTAACGCTATTTTTTGCCCAGCAATGCCTGCAGATCGGTCTTCAGCGTCGACATCTTGCTGGCGTATTTTTCTTTATGTTCAGCATCTTCAATCAGCTGAACAATGGTCTCAGACAGGGTTTTCCCACGACGTTGAGCCAGCCCCGCCAGACGCTGCCAGACTAAAAATTCCAGATCGATCGACTTCTTACGGGTATGCTGGTGTTCAGCATTAAAATGCCGTTTACGCCGCGCGCGGATAGTCTGCTTCATGCGGTTCAGCAGCGTGGGGTTGATATGGCGTTCAATCCAGCCGTTAACCCGAACGGGGTCATTCTCGAGGGTCAACAATAAATCTACCGCTTCTTTCGCCGCACTGGCTTCAAGGTAGCAAGTTATCAATTCTCCTTCGCGGTGTTTTTTGACCAGGTACTTCCATTTCCAGCCGCTTTCGAGATTTTCCAGTTGTTGATATTTCATTGCGATCCCAATGTGACCGTGTAACTCTGTCCAGAATATCAGTTTTTTGCCAATCTGCTGAAAAGAAATCAACGCCTGTGACCGCCAGATGAGATTCACCGCGTGAAACTCCTATTCCTTCGTGGGCAGAGCCTGAGCCTTACGGTATAATCCATCGTTTTACATCTGACTAAAAAACATCAACTTTGACGATTACGAAATTAGCATGGCGTGACCTGGTTCCGGATACCGATAGCTATCAAGAACTGTTTGCACAGCCCGACCTCGCGAAAGAAGACGAATCCGCATTAAGCGACACGCAGCCACGTTTGCATTACGCAATGGAGCAGGCGTTAAGCCCCTGGGCAACGTCGCCTTTTATGTTGCTGAAAGCACCGGATGAAGCGGAGTATCTCAACCTGCTGGCGGACGCCATGCGGCAGTTGTTGCCGGAGAATGACGCCGTCTCTGGCGGTACGTATTGCGTCAACGGCACGACTATCACCTTTACCCCCACTGAGATTGCAGATGGCCGTTTTGCGGTCACTGGCGGTGTTACAACGGCCGGTTGGGTAGAGGCTGAACAGCTTTTTGGCTGCTTGCGTCAGTTTAATGGTGAGGTCAGCCTCCAGCCGGGTCTGGTGCACCAGGCCAATGGCGGTGTCTTGCTCATCTCCCTGCGTACCCTGCAGGCCCAGCCGCTCTTGTGGATGCGCTTAAAGAATATCGCGAGTCAGCAGCGCTTTGATTGGGTCGGTTTTGACGAGTCTCGTCCACTTCCGGTCTCCGTTCCTTCTATGCCACTGTCATTAAAAGTGGTCCTGGTGGGTGATCGCGAAGCACTGGCCGATTTCCAGGAGATGGAACCGGAGTTGGCCGATCAGGCCATTTACAGCGAATTTGAAGACAACATTCAGATTGCTGATGCAGAAGAGATGCAGCAATGGTGTTTATGGGTAAACGCCCTGGCCGAAAGTGCTGGTCTACCTGTCCCTGCCCCTGATGCCTGGCCAGTGCTGATTCGTGAAGCCGTCCGTTACACAGGCGATCAAGAGACCTTGCCGCTCTGCCCTCTGTGGCTGGGTAAGCAACTCCGTGAAGTGGCCGCATTAACGCCGGATGCCTTCTTCACTGGCGAGCAATTGAGCCAGATGCTTTTGCAACGCCAATGGCGTGAAGGGTATCTTGCTGACCGGATGCAGGATGAAATCCTGCTTGATCAGATCCTGGTCGAAACGGAAGGTGAACGTGTCGGGCAGATCAATGCCCTGTCGGTGATTGAATTCCCGGGCCATCCGCGCGCCTTTGGCGAACCTTCGCGCATCAGCTGCGTTGTGCATATTGGCGATGGCGAATTTATCGACATCGAACGCAAAGCGGAACTGGGCGGTAATATTCATGCTAAAGGCATGATGATCATGCAGGCCTATCTGATGTCAGAGCTACAGCTTGAGCAGCAGATCCCCTTCACTGCCTCGCTGACATTTGAACAATCGTATAGCGAAGTAGATGGCGATAGCGCCTCCATGGCCGAGCTGTGTGCCCTGATTAGCGCGCTGGCCGACGTGCCAGTTAACCAGAGTATCGCCATAACCGGCTCAGTGGATCAGTTTGGTCGTGCCCAACCGGTAGGCGGCCTCAATGAGAAGATTGAAGGCTTCTTCACGGTTTGCCAGCAGCGTGGTCTGAACGGCAAACAGGGTGTGATCATTCCGCTGGCAAACGTGCGTCACCTGAGCCTCAGCCAGGATGTGTTGAAGGCAGTAGAAGAGGAACAATTCTCCCTCTGGGCGATTGAAGATATTGCGGATGCGCTACCCTTACTCACAAACCTGATATGGGATGGCGAGGGTCAGACAACGCTCATGCAGACCATTCAGGAACGCATCGCCCAGGCGACTCAGCAGGAGTCTCGTCATCGTTATCCGTGGCCGCTGCGCTGGTTGGGATGGTTTAGTCCAAACTGATCGGACTTGTTCAGCGTACACGTGTTAGCTATCCTGCGTCCTTCACTAAAATAAGGCTTACTGAGAACATGGTAGATAAACGCGAATCCTATACAAAAGAAGATCTTCTTGCCTCTGGTCGCGGTGAACTGTTTGGCGCGAAAGGCCCACAGTTACCGGCCCCGAACATGCTGATGATGGACCGTGTCGTGAAGATGACGGAAACCGGCGGCAACTTCGATAAGGGTTACGTAGAAGCAGAACTCGATATCAACCCGGACATGTGGTTCTTCGGTTGCCACTTTATTGGCGACCCGGTAATGCCAGGCTGCCTGGGCCTCGACGCGATGTGGCAGCTGGTTGGTTTCTACCTCGGCTGGCTGGGTGGCGAAGGTAAAGGCCGCGCGCTGGGCGTGGGCGAAGTAAAATTCACCGGTCAGGTTCTGCCAACTGCGAAGAAAGTGACCTACCGTATTCACTTCAAACGCGTTGTGAACCGTCGTCTGATCATGGGCCTGGCAGATGGTGAAGTGCTGGTAGACGGTCGTCTGATTTACAGCGCAACCGACCTGAAGGTCGGCCTGTTCCAGGATACGTCAGCTTTCTGATTGCTGACTGAAGGCGTTAAAGGCGAAACCTCCGCAATGCGGAGGTTTCTTTTTTAAAGAGACGCTATCAAGCAAGTACTGCCCTGTCTCCGATGGCTTCTCGCCAGCCCCCTAACCATTGCGACCTTTGATTTAAGGTCTGATAGGGACACATTTCTTTAGAACGTCCGGCGATGCCAGCCTGATAACCACGTTGATGAGCCCTTTCAAGGCGATCTCGTTTCTGTCTCTTCATGCCTCGTTTCCCTCATTATTTGATCTGGTGGAAAAGAAAACAGTGATTACTAAATGTGCAATCACATCTAACGAATACCGCGAATAAAGCCCAGCGTCAATGCGCAAAATTCACGCCAGTGTCATAAATGTGAACTATACGGAAGTTCGTTTGTACAAAATCTGTGATGCGGCACAAGTAACAGACTGAGATACCATCAAAAAAAAACCGCAATCAGCGAGAGGCAGATTGCGGTTTTGGATAATGAATTTTACTTATGGCAAGCGTGAAATCTCACTGGCGATGCTTTTGGCTTCCTGCGCCCAGCCCTGCCCCAGCACCTTCACCATCTCTTCGTAGCCATCGTTCTGCTGTTTCAGCTCCAGATGGAAAGGACGTTTAATTAGCTGTCCCTGATGGTTAACCAGCCATTCGCCACTGATAATCACGCGCCCGTCATAGCGCCCGTGAAAACCGGTCACATTGACGTTAAGCGTATCCTGATCGCTACCCAGAGGCTGCGAAGCAACAACCCAGCCAGGTAACTGGCTGCTGAGGTTCGCCACCAGCGAATTGCGCAACTGCTGATCAAGCGGGCTTGCCCACAGATTATTCGTTGCGATGACATACTTAACATCGCTGGTTTGATAAACCACGCCATTACCTGCCAGATAATCCGGCACCGCGACCTGTTCTACCCAAAGTAAGCGGTTACCCTGGCTGGCCATGCTGTTGCCTCCCGTTTGGCTAGCCAGCGGCAACTGGTAATAGCTCTTGTTGTCGCTACCCGAGCTACAGGCAGTCAGCACTGCTGCTGCGGCGATCAATAACCATTTTTTCATTATTTAGCCCCCTTCGGCTCAGGGTCCTTTTGATCTTTCGCTTCAAAGACCAGCGCGTTGCTCTTCGTATTCAACGTCTTTAGCACCGGCTGGAGTTCACGCAATACCTGATCGAGGCGCTGCATATCCGCCACCATCTTGTTATACGCGGCGGAGCCTGGCTGGAAGCCCTGCATGCTGCGATTTAGCTCGCGCAGCGTTTTCTGCATATCCTGAGGCAGCTGCTGCATCGACTGGCTGGCAGTGAGCTTATTCAGATTATCCAGCGTGGTCTGTAGACGACGCATCGTGGCCTGGCTCTCATTCAGAGAATGCGTGGCCGCTTCAAGCATCGGGTTCAACGGCAGATTGTTAATCTTATCCAGCGTATCCATCAGGCGCTGCTGGATCTGCGCCAGCCCGCTGCTCATGGTTGGGATGATTTTATACCCGCCAAACTCCCGCATTCCGGTAATGGCTGGCGCTTTCGGATAGAAATCCATATCTACATAGAGCGCGCCGGTCACCAGATTACCGGTCTTCAGCGAGCCGCGCAGACCACGGTTCATCAGCTCGGTAATATGCGTCCCGATATCCTGATCTTCACCTATCTGGTTGATCAGACGTTCCGGCTCAATGCGGATGAGCACCGGAATACGGTAGTCGTCATCCAGCACCTGTTTCAGTCCCGGTACAAAGAAGGGAACCTGACCAACCGTACCCAGGCGGATACCCCGGAATTCTACCGGCGCGCCCGGCTGCAGACCGCGGACAGAGTCTTTGAAGAACATCAGATAATCGATGTGATCGGTGTAGAGCGCATCCTGTATCGATTTCTGATCGTCGAACAGCTTGAAGGCACTTTTCTCTGCAACAGGCTGACCCAGCTCTTGTCCTTCCGGCACATCAAAGCTGACGCCGCCGCCAAACAGCGTGGTGAGCGAGCCCATTTCAACCCGCATACCGGCCGAGGTCAAATCGACGGCGATACCGCTATCCTTCCAGAAACGCACATTACTGGTCACCAGACGATCGTTTGGCGCATTGATAAACAGTTGATAGCTTATGGTGCGTTTTTGGGTATCGAAGGTGCTGGTTTCGACCGAACCGACGCGATAGCCCCGGAACAGCACCGGGTCGCCCGGACTCAGCTGCCCGGCTTTATTGCTGTCGAGAATGACGCGGATACCCTTGGCATCAGGTGGCGCAAGGGGCGGAGAATCCAGAAGCTGATACTCATTTTTTTGCCCGCCTTTGGTTCCCGGCTGCAGCTCAATATAGGCCCCGGAAAGCAGTGTCCCCAGGCCGCTAATGCCCTCGCGGCCAACCTGCGGCTTAACGACCCAAAAAACGGAGTCGCCCTGAAGCACCTTTTCCATACCGGCATTCAGGCGCGCTTTAATTTCGACATGGGTCAAATCGTCGGTCAGCGTCGCACTTTCCACTACGCCCACGTTTACGCTACGGCTTTTAATGGTGGTTTTACCCCCCTCAATGCCCTCTGCGTTAGTGGTAATAAGGGTGACTTCCGGTCCCTGGTGGCTGTAATGATAAAACAGGATCCAGGCACCGATTAGCGCAGTCACGATAGGGAAGATCCAGACCGGCGACCAGTGTTTAACCTTCTGCACTTTCGCCTCTCCACTTTTGTTATCCATGCTTTTTATTATCCTCATGGTCTGGCTCTGGCTCACGATCCCACGATAAACGAGGGTCGAAGGTCAGGGCCGCAAACATGGTCATAATCACGACCAATGCAAACATCAGCGCTCCCAGAGCGGGATAGATATTCATCAATCCCCCTATGCGCACCAACGCCGATAAAACTGCAATGACAAACACGTCTATCATGGACCACCGGCCGACAAACTCGACGACTTCATAAATCAGGTGCATCCGTTCGCTATCACGTTGTCCGTGCCCATTTGCATCCCAGCAGAGCCAGCCAATCGCAATCATCTTCAGGGTCGGCACCATAATACTGGCAATAAAAATAACCAGCGCCACGGGATACGACCCCTCCCCCCACAGCAGAACAACCCCGGCCATAATGGTCGAGGGCATCTTGTCGCCAAGCAGATCGGTAATCATGATCGGCAGAATATTGGCAGGGAGATAGAGCATGATGGAGGTAAAGAGCAGCGCCAGCGTCCACTGAATGCTGTTTTTGCGCCGGACATGCCCTTTAGTGCCACAACGCGGGCAGACTCGCTGATCGGCCGGTAAAATCGCCGTACAGCAAGGGCATGAGCGCAGACCCTGGCGAATTCCGGGAACGCCCACCTGCGGCGCATGCGGGAGGGCTGGCGCAGGAGCGATATCGTCCCATGCCCAGCGGCGATCCACGCACTGGAAAGCGCGCAACTGCAGTACACAGTACAGACACCAGGGAATAAAGCTGCTGCCGACCCCCACATCACCGTAAGCCATGAGCTTCACGAAACTGACCAGCACCCCGGCGAGGAAAATTTCAGCCATTCCCCAGCTTTTCAGCTGGAAGAGGATCCGCGCCAGCAAAATCTTTACGCTCAGGGGCATTTTGACGCGATTTACCAGCAGCAAAATGACCACCAGACAGAACGCCGGCACCAGTTGAACGAACAACAAGAAGAAGGTGCCGAGGCTGGCATAATCTTCGCTGAACATAACGCGGGGGATCTCCAGCAGTTCGACTTCGCTGGTGATACCCCCGACCTTCATATAGATGAACGGGAACAGGTTAGAGAGCAGCAGCATAAACAGGGCTGCAAACGCATACGCGGTGGGACGCTGGCGCGGTGCGTCCCACTCGGTTGTCAGCGTTGTCCCGCAGCGGGGGCATGCCGCTTTATGACCATGCTCAAGCGCCGGGAGCGCCACGAGCAGGTCACACTGTGAGCATAAAATGTGCCTGTCGGCATGGTGATGTTCACACATTCTGGCTCCATATTTACTTAAGCGCCGTTTTTCAGAGCCTCAAGGTACTCCCAGCGTTCGAATGCTTCTTCCAGCGCCTGCTCGGCCAGCGCCAGATCCGCCAGGACTTTTTGAGTGTGGTCATGCGGCTGGTTGAAGAACGCGCCATCGGCGACCTGGGCCTGCAAGGCTTCAAGGTTTGCTTCCAGCTCTTCCATACGCTGCGGCAACCCTTCCAGCTCGCGCTGCAGATTATAGCTTAGCTTACTGCTGCCTCGTTTTACCGTTTCTGATTTGGTGACCGCGGCTTCCGCATCATTTTTGCTGCGGGATTGCTTCAGCGCCTGTGATTGAGACTGCTGCCCGCGGGCATCGTGATACCCTCCGACATATTGACCGATGCGGCCTTCGCCTTCGAAGATCCAGCACTCGGTGACGGTATTGTCCACAAACTGACGATCGTGGCTAACCAGCAACACAGTGCCCTGATAACTATCAATCAGTTCTTCAAGAAGTTCCAGCGTTTCCACATCAAGATCGTTCGTCGGTTCATCGAGGATCAACAGGTTGCTGGGTTTCAGGAACAGACGTGCCAGCAGCAGTCGATTACGCTCTCCCCCGGAAAGTGCCCGCACCGGCGTCATGGCGCGTTTCGGGTGGAAGAGGAAGTCCTGCAGATAGCCCAGCACATGGCGCGGTTTCCCGTTTACCATCACCTCTTGCTTACCTTCCGCCAGGTTATCCATCACCGTTCTGTCAGGATCGAGCTCAGCACGGTGCTGATCAAAGTAGGCCACTTCCAGTTTGGTACCGCAGTGGACCCGGCCGCTGTCGGCTTTTAGCTGGCCGAGCATCAATTTCAGCAGCGTGGTTTTGCCACAGCCGTTAGGGCCGATCAGGGCTATTTTGTCACCGCGCTGAACCTGAGCCGTGAAGTTGTTTACCAGCACTTTGCCATCAACCTGATAATTGACATTTTCCAGTTCGAAAACGATCTTCCCGGAACGGGCCGCCTCTTCAACCTGCATTTTGGCACTGCCCATCACTTCACGGCGTTGGCTACGTTCGTTACGCATCGCTTTCAGGGCGCGTACGCGGCCTTCATTACGGGTACGACGGGCTTTGATGCCCTGGCGGATCCAGACCTCTTCCTGCGCAAGCTTGCGGTCAAACTCGGCATTTTGCAGCTCTTCAACGCGCAGGTTCTCTTCTTTCTCCAGCAGATAGGTGTCGTAATCGCCCGGATAGGTCACCAGCTTGCCGCGATCGAGATCGACAATACGGGTAGCCATATTGCGAATAAACGAACGGTCATGCGAGATAAAGATAATCGTCCCGTTAAAGGTCTTCAGGAATCCTTCCAGCCAGTCGATAGCTTCGATATCCAGGTGGTTAGTCGGTTCATCCAGCAGCAGCACTTTCGGGCCGCTTACCAGCGCCCGGCCAAGCGCCGCTTTACGCAGCCAGCCGCCGGAGAGAGATGCCAGCTCCATGTCCGGATCCAGACCGAGCTGTTCCAGCACTTCGGTGATGCGATTTTCAAGCTGCCACAGGCCATGGTGATCCAGCAACTCCTGCAGGCGCGCCATCTCATTGAGATTTTTTTCGCTCGGATCGGTCATCACCAGATGTGAAATGTCGTGATAGCCCTTCAGATATTCGGCTTGCTCAGAGATCCCTTCCGCAACGAAATCATAAACCGTGCCCGCCACGTTACGCGGTGGGTCCTGCTGCAGACGCGAGACGATAAGATCCTGTTCATAGACGATACGACCATCGTCCAGCCCCTGTTCACGGTTCAGGATCTTCATCAGGGTAGATTTACCCGCGCCGTTGCGGCCTACCAGACAGACGCGTTCGTTATCCTCGATATGCAGTTCAGTATCATCGAGAAGGGGAGCATCGCTAAAGGAGAGCCATGCGCCGTGCATACTGATTAATGACATTTACTATTCCTTTCAGGCGGCGGTAATAAGCCAGCAGTTGTGGATCTGACGGTTACGGGCGAAGTCCTGAGAGATCGTCTTTTGACTGATCTCTTCAGCTTTCAGCCCCAGAGCGCTCAGGCCGTCGTGATCCATGCGGAAGCCGCGTTTGTTGTTCGAGAACATGATGGTGCCGCCTTTGCGCAGCAGGCGCTTCAGGTCGGTCATCAGGCGCAGGTGGTCACGCTGAACGTCAAACGAGTCCTCCATACGCTTAGAGTTGGAGAACGTCGGTGGATCGATAAAGATCAGATCGAATTGTTCGTCGGTATCGCGCAGCCAGCCCAGTACATCGGCCTGCATCAGGCGATGCTGGCGGCCGGTCAGACCATTCAGACGCAGGTTACGTTCAGCCCACTCCAGATAGGTGCGGGACATGTCCACCGTGGTGGTGCTACGCGCACCGCCCAGGCCGGCGTGTACGCTGGCGCTTCCGGTATAGGAGAAGAGATTAAGGAAGTCTTTTCCTTTGCTCATCTGGCCCAGCATCTTACGGGCGATGCGGTGATCGAGGAACAGGCCAGTGTCCAGATAGTCCGTAAGGTTGACCAGCAGGCGCGCGTTATATTCTCCCACTTCCAGGAAATCGCCCTTCTCGCCCATCTTCTGGTACTGATTTTTACCTTTCTGGCGTTCACGGGTTTTCAGCACCAGCTTATTCGGGGCAATACCCAGCACGCCGATGGTTGCCGCAATCACATCCAGCATACGCTGGCGGGCTTTCTGCGCGTCGATGGTTTTCGGTGGCGCATACTCTTGCACAATGACCCAGTCGGCGTAACGGTCTACGGCAACGTTGTATTCAGGCAGATCGGCGTCGTACAGGCGATAGCACTCAATGCCCTCCTGCTTCGCCCACTTTTCATATTTCTTCAGATTCTTGCGCAGACGGTTCGCGTAGTCTTCCGCCACGGTGGTCGGCTTGCTTTCGCCGGATTTCTCCGCGAGATGATAGTTTTTCTGCACGCAGTCCAGCGGGCCGTTTTTGGCTTTGAACTGGCGGTCGGCGCGCAGCTGCAGGCAGCTCAGTAGTTCCGGAGAGGCGCTAAACAGCGACAGATTCCAGCCGCCAAACTGATCTTTCATGATCCGGCCCAGCAGGCTGTGCAGAGCGATCAGAGCCGGCTCGCTGTCCAGACGCTCGCCGTAAGGCGGGTTGCTAATAACCGTGCCGTACGGCCCTTTCGGCAGTGGATTGCTCAGCTGCGCCACGTCTTTCACGTTGAAATCGATAAGCTCGCCAATGCCCGCCCGACGGGCGTTGCTGCGCGCGCGCTCAATGACGCGAGAGTCGCTGTCCGAGCCATAGAAACGCGAACCGTAAGCCGCCAGCCCGGCGCGTGCGCGGGTCTGTGCCTCGGCCTTTACCTCTTTCCAGATGGCGTCATCATGCTGCGCCCAGCCGCTGAACCCCCAGTTGCCACGGTGCAGACCCGGCGCACGATCGGTGGCATACATAGCGGCTTCAATCAGCAGAGTACCTGAACCACACATCGGATCGAGCAGCGGAGTGCCCGGCTGCCAGCCAGAACGCATGACAATCGCGGCGGCCAGGTTTTCTTTGATCGGCGCCGCACCGGCGCGATCGCGATATCCGCGCTGATGCAGACCTTCACCGCTCATGTCCAGTGAAAGGCTCGCCGTCTCTTTGTTCAGCCACACGTTAATACGCAGATCGGGGTTTTCACGATCAACGTTCGGGCGCTCACGATTTTTACGGGTAAAACAGTCGACCACGGCGTCTTTCACACGCAGCGCGCCGTACTGGCTGTTGCGGATCTCATCATTCACGCCGTTGAAGTGCACCGCAAAGGTCGCCCCCGGCGCAAAGATCTCTGTCCAGTCGATCATCTGTACGCCGGTGTAGAGATCGAGATCGCTATAGACCTTAAACTCTTTCATCGGCAGCATGATGCGCGAGGCCAGGCGGCTCCACATCAGGCTCTGGTAAATAAGCCGTGTGTCGCCCTCAAAATGGACACCACCCTGAACCACCTGACACGCTGTCGCGCCCAGGCTTTCCAGTTCAGTTTTTAACAGCTCTTCCAGCCCACGGGCCGTACTGGCAAACAGAGAATTCATATCGTCACTTTTACTCTTAGAAAATTGCTGCGCATTATAGCTAATATGCGCTCTATGTCATAAAGTTGAGGGCTTATTTTCATTTGCGGGAGATTGCCGTGCCTACGTTATCCAGGCTTTTTATCCATCCGGTCAAATCGATGCGTGGTATTGGGCTGACGCATGCACTGGCAGATGTCAGCGGTTTTGCCTTTGATCGTATTTTTATGCTCACCGAAACGGATGGTACTTTCATTACTGCGCGTCAGTTCCCGCAGATGGTACGCTTTATCCCTTCTCCGCTGCATGATGGTTTACACCTGACCGCGCCGGACGGCTCCAGCGCCGTGGTACGTTTTAGCGATTTTGCGCCGGACAACGCACCGACGGAGGTATGGGGTAACCACTTCACCGCGCATATCGCGCCTGATGCCATTAACCGCTGGCTGAGCGGCTTTTTCGCCCGTGACGTGCAGCTACGCTGGGTCGGACAGGCTCCTACGCGTCGCGTGAAGCGTCACGAAGGCGTTCCCCTCTCCTTTGCCGATGGCTACCCCTACCTGCTGGCCAACGAGGCCTCCCTGCGCGATCTGCAAAACCGCTGCAAGGCCAGCGTGCAGATGGAGCAGTTCCGCCCCAATATTGTGGTAACCGGTGCGCAGCCATGGGAAGAGGACACCTGGAAAGTTATCCGCATTGGTAGCGTCATTTTTGACGTGGCGAAGCCGTGCAGCCGCTGTATCTTCACCACCATCAGTCCGGAAAAAGGGCAAAAACATCCTGCGGGCGAGCCGCTGAAAACGCTGCAATCATTCCGTACGGCGCAAGATAACGGCGACGTGGATTTCGGTCAGAACCTGATAGCGCGCAATAGCGGCGTGATCCGCGTGGGCGATGAGATTGAAATTCTTGCAACCGGGCCGGCGAAAGTTTACGGCGCCGGCGCAACGGAAGAGGAGATCGAGGTAGAGAGCCAGCCGCAAAGCACCGTGACTATTCAGTGGCAAGATAAAACCCTGAACGGCAATAATCAGCAGATTTTACTTGAGCAGCTTGAGCAGGCAGGTATTCGCGTACCCTATTCCTGCCGTGCGGGCATTTGTGGGAGCTGTCGTATTCGGTTGCTGGATGGGGAAGTGACCGCATTGAAGCAATCCGCCCTGGGTAATGACGGCACGATTTTGTGCTGCAGCTGCGTCCCTAAAACGTCGCTACAGCTAGCGCCTTAAACGGCCTGCTCCAGACTGAACGAATCCACCCGCATTTGCGGTTTAAGACGGTCATTCATCACTTTTATTGCATCACCTAACTGCATTGTGCGCCCGGCAATCACCACACCGGGCTGCGCCAGCAGGCAGAGCGCGGCGTTTTCGCCAGACTCAACCACCAGCAAACTTACCTCTTCTGCCGTATCGCTCAAATGAACGCAGGCAGCATCCCCCATCGCCGGACTCCAGCGCTGACCATGGGCGAGGAAATGCCAGCTTTTAGGCATTTGAGGTTTGAGGAAGCGGATCGCCACCAGAGCATTAAGCACCAGTTCAGCACGCTGTTCTTTAGAGAGTTCCAGGTCGCGGCATTTCTCTTCAAAAGAGAAATAGAGCGCAGCATCATCCACGCAAAAACCGCTGGGGGCGAAGGCGTCTGGGGTTAACATCCGGCGGGCAAAACGAGAACGAAAAAGCATGCCATTGGCTAAATCCAGCATCATGCGATCGTGCTCTTCACAATAATACCAGCGCCAGTTATCGTCAGGTTTAATTCGCATTTGCCTCTCCCGTCCCCGAAACGTCCTGTCGTAAGAAAGTCCTTATTACCGTCTCGTTTTTTTACTTCAATAATCAAAGACTATAATGTCTAAATAAGCAACAGTCCCGGAATATAAAACAACCAGAGCTGGAAATAAAGCCCTGGTCGTCATAATGAGAGAAAAGATTAGAGGTGATTAACGATTTCTTTTATCAGCGGCGGGCCTTTAAAAATAAAGCCAGAATAAATTTGCACCAGCGAAGCGCCGGCGGCCATTTTTTCGCGGGCCGCCATTATCGAGTCGATGCCACCCACGCCAATAATCGGCAGTTGACCTTTTAATTCCGCTGACAGGCGGCGAATAATTTCTGTACTTTTTAATTGCACCGGTCGGCCACTGAGTCCTCCCGCTTCGTTGCAATGCTTCATTCCCTGTACCAGGGATCGATCCAGTGTCGTATTGGTTGCAATAACGCCATCAATATTATGGCGAACTAAGCTGTCGGCAACCTGGATCAATTCTTCTTCAGAAAGATCCGGGGCGATCTTCACGGCGACCGGTACATATTTGTGATGCCGGGACTGAAGATCATTCTGCTTATTTTTTATCGCAATTAATAAATCGTCGAGGGCATCGCCATATTGCAACGAGCGTAAGCCCGGGGTGTTCGGCGAAGAGATATTCACCGCAATATAACCCGCATAGGCATAGACTTTTTCCATACAAATCAGATAGTCATCTTTACCCTGCTCTACCGGCGTATCTTTATTTTTACCGATATTGATACCCAGCACACCATCGAAATGGGCCTTTTTCACGTTCTCGACCAGGTGGTCCACACCGAGGTTGTTAAAGCCCATCCGGTTGATCAGCCCTTCGGCCTCGACCAGGCGGAACAGACGCGGTTGCTCATTGCCCGGCTGCGGGCGTGGCGTGACGGTGCCGATCTCAATAGAGCCGAACCCCATCGCACCCAGCGCGTCGATACACTCACCGTTTTTGTCGAGTCCTGCTGCGAGACCCAACGGATTTTTAAAGGTCAGCCCCATACACTGCACCGGTTTATCCATCACTTTCTGGCGCACTAGCGCTTCGAGCGGCGTTCCTGTGATACGGCGTAATTGCTGGAATGTAAATTCATGGGCGCGCTCTGGATCGAGCTGAAAAAGGGCTTTACGAACGAAGGGGTAGTACATGAACTCTCCTGGATTCCCGGTGTGCAAACCGGGGGCGTATTATCTGCGAATCTTGCCCGAAAGGGAATTGACCTGCGGCAAAAAAAGCGTGGAGCAACGCAATCGTTTACTTTCCCTCTCCTCCTTATTCGTTTTTTAGCATTTCACTTGCGTATAAATCATTTAGTGGAATAAGCGCGCAATGACACACTGCCTGTAAATGTTATCAATGTTAGATAAAAGCAAACAATTGGTTATAAGGAGCATGTATGCGCGTTATTACTCTGGCTGGAAGTCCGCGTTTTCCTTCACGCTCCAGCGCACTGCTGGAATATGCCCGCGAGAAACTTACCTCGCTGGAGGTCGAAGTATGCCACTGGAATCTGCACAACTTTTCCCCAGAGGATCTGCTTTATGCCCGCTTCGATAGCCCGGCATTAAAGGCTTTTAGTGAGCAGTTGCAAGGCGCAGACGGCCTGATTGTGGCGACCCCGGTCTATAAAGCCTCGTTTTCCGGTGCACTGAAAACGCTGCTTGATCTGCTTGCGGAACGCGCCCTTGAGGGCAAAGTGGTGCTACCTCTTGCCACAGGCGGCACGGTGGCGCACATGCTGGCGGTAGATTATGCCCTCAAGCCGGTGCTTAGCGCCCTGAAAGCGCAGGAGATCCTGCACGGCGTATTTGCCGATGATTCGCAAGTCATTGACTATCAGCATAAACCGCATTTCTCCCCCAACCTGCAAATCCGGCTTGATAGCGCCCTTGAGACCTTCTGGCAGGCGCTGCATCGTCGTGACGTCCAGGTTCCTGCTTTTGGTCAGTTGAAAGGAGTCGTCCATGTTTAACACCCTCGCCCGCCTGAGCCTGGCCGGTATCATCGCGATCGCCTCCTTTGCCCAGGCCGCCGAACCCGCACCGGAAAATCTGCGGATTGGTTATCAGAAAGGTAGCGTCAGTATGGTGCTGGCTAAAAGCCATCAGTTGCTGGAAAAACGCTACCCGAACACCCATTTTTCATGGGTCGAGTTTCCTGCGGGGCCACAAATGCTGGAAGCCTTAAATGTGGGCAGCATTGATTTGGGTAGCACCGGCGATATTCCCCCCATCTTTGCTCAGGCCGCCGGCGCAGACCTTGTGTATGTTGGCGTCGAGCCGCCAAAACCAAAAGCGGAAGTGATTCTGGTACCGGAAAACAGCCCGATCAAAACCGTCGCCGATCTCAAAGGCCGCAAAGTGGCATTCCAGAAAGGCTCCAGTTCACACAATCTGTTGTTACGGGCCCTTCAACAGGCCGGTCTGACGTTTAAAGAGATACAGCCAGTCTATCTTTCCCCGGCCGATGCCCGCGCCGCGTTTCAGCAACATAATGTGGACGCCTGGGCTATCTGGGATCCCTATTACTCCGCAGCCTTGCTGCAGGGGGGAGTTAGAGTGCTGAAAGATGGTGAAACCCTCAAGCAGACCGGCTCTTTCTATCTGGCAGCGCGTCCTTATGCGGAAAAGAACGGTGCCTTTATTCAGGGGGTGCTGGATACCTTCAGCGACGCAGATGCCCTGACCCAGAGCCAGCGGCAGGCCAGTATCGCTCTGCTGGCAAAGACTATGGGTCTTCCTGAGACGGTCATTGCCAGCTATCTGGATCACCGCCCACCCACCGTCATTAAGCCGGTGGATACTCACACCGCGGCGTTGCAGCAGCAGACCGCCGACCTCTTCTACGAAAATCGACTGGTACCGAAAAAAATCGATATCCGTGACCGTATCTGGCAACCGACAGCGCATAAAGGAGCAAAATCATGAGTCTGAATCTGTTCTGGTTTTTACCTACCCACGGTGATGGTCACTATCTTGGCACCGAGTCCGGTGCACGCCCGGTGGATCAGGGCTATCTTCAGCAGATTGCCCAGGCGGCGGACCGGATTGGGTTTACCGGGGTGCTTATCCCGACCGGACGTTCCTGTGAAGATGCCTGGCTGGTCGCGGCTTCGATGATTCCGGTGACTCAGCGCTTAAAATTTCTGGTGGCATTGCGCCCGAGCGTCACCTCGCCAACGGTGGCAGCGCGTCAGGCCGCCACGCTGGACCGTTTATCCAATGGCCGCGCTCTGTTTAACCTGGTGACCGGGAGTGACCCACAGGAGCTGGCTGGCGATGGCGTGTTTCTGGATCACGCCGAGCGTTACGAAGCCTCGGCTGAATTTACCCGCGTCTGGCGGCGTCTGCTGGAGGGGGAGACGGTTACCTTCGAGGGCAAACATATCCACGTCCGCGATGCGAAGCTCTACTTCCCGCCGGTGCAGCAGCCGCGCCCACCGCTCTATTTTGGCGGTTCGTCAGATGTGGCCCAGGATCTTGCCGCTGAGCAGGTCGATCTCTATCTCACCTGGGGCGAGCCGCCGGAACTTGTGAAAGAAAAGATTGAACAGGTTCGCGCCAAAGCGGCGGCGCGCGGGCGCAACGTGCGTTTTGGTATCCGCCTGCACGTGATTGTGCGTGAAACGAACGAAGAAGCCTGGCAAGCCGCCGATCGCCTGATTGCCCATCTGGACGATGAAACCATTGCCCGAGCACAGGCTGCTTTCGCCAGAACCGACTCCGTAGGACAGCATCGGATGGCCTCCCTCCACCAGGGTAAACGCGAAAATCTGGAGATTAGCCCTAACCTGTGGGCCGGGGTCGGCCTGGTGCGCGGGGGCGCCGGCACGGCGCTGGTGGGGGATGGTCCGACCGTGGCGGCGCGGATTAATGAGTATGCCGATCTGGGTATCGACAGTTTTATTCTCTCAGGTTACCCCCATCTGGAAGAGGCGTACAAAGTGGGTGAGCTTCTTTTCCCTCATCTGGATGTTGCTATCCCGGAAGTCCCACAACCGCAGCGCCTGCAACTGCAGGGCGAGGCGGTCGCCAACGAATTTATTCCGCGTAACGTCGCGCAGAGCTGAGGAGGACGTATGGCGAAACCTTCCCCAACCTGGCTGCTGCGTATTGCGCCCTGGGTGCTGCCTGTCAGTATCGTGGCTATCTGGCAACTGGCCTCGTCAGTGGGCTGGTTGTCGAGCCGGATCCTCCCCTCTCCGGAAGGGGTGATAGAGGCTTTCTGGGCGCTAAGTTCAAGCGGCGAGCTGTGGCAGCATCTGGCGATCAGCTCCTGGCGCGCGTTGATTGGCTTCACGATCGGCGGGACGATCGGTCTGACGCTGGGGCTGATCAGCGGGCTTTCCCGCTGGGGCGAGCGGCTACTGGACACCTCCATTCAGATGCTGCGAAACGTGCCGCATCTGGCGTTGATTCCGCTGGTGATTCTGTGGTTCGGCATTGATGAGAGCGCCAAGATTTTCCTGGTGGCCCTCGGCACCCTCTTCCCTATCTATATCAACACCTGGCACGGTATTCGTAACATTGATCGTGGGCTGGTCGAGATGGCCCGCAGCTATGGCTTATCGGGCTTTTCCCTGTTTATCCATGTGATCCTCCCCGGCGCCCTGCCCTCGATTATGGTGGGAGTACGTTTTGCCCTCGGCCTGATGTGGTTAACGCTGATTGTGGCAGAGACCATTTCGGCCAACTCCGGTATCGGCTACCTCGCGATGAATGCCCGCGAGTTCCTGCAGACCGATGTCGTCGTGGTGGCGATTATTCTATATGCCCTGCTCGGCAAACTCGCCGACGTCAGCGCTCAGTGGCTGGAACGTATCTGGCTGCGCTGGAATCCGGCTTATGTCAAAAGTGAGGCACACGCATGAATACTGCACGCTTGAACCAGGGAACGCCGTTGCTGCTGAACGGCGTGACCAAACGCTACGGTGACAACACCATTCTGAACCAACTGGATCTGCATATCCCCGCCGGGCAGTTTGTAGCAGTGGTTGGCCGTAGCGGCGGTGGCAAGAGTACGCTGCTGCGCCTGCTCGCCGGGCTGGAGGCCCCCAATGGTGGTGAACTGCTGGCGGGCAATACGCCGCTGGCGGAGATTCAGGATGATACCCGAATGATGTTTCAGGACGCGCGCCTGCTGCCGTGGAAAACGGTTATCGATAACGTGGGTCTGGGGCTGAAAGGTCACTGGCGGGAGGCGGCAAGCCAGGCGCTGGCCGCCGTGGGTCTGCAGGATCGCGCGAGCGAATGGCCCGCAGCGTTGTCCGGGGGGCAGAAACAGCGCGTCGCTTTAGCCCGGGCGCTGATTCACCGCCCGGGTTTGCTGCTACTGGATGAACCGCTTGGCGCACTCGATGCTCTGACGCGGATAGATATGCAGGGTTTGATTGAATCCCTCTGGCAGGAACACGGGTTTACGGTATTGCTGGTAACCCATGATGTGAGCGAAGCCGTGGCGATGGCCGATCGTGTGCTGTTAATAGAAGAGGGGAAAATTGGTCTGGATCTGAACGTGGATATCCCGCGTCCGCGGCGCGTCGGGTCGGCGAGGCTGGCGGAACTGGAAGCGGAGGTGCTGGATCGGGTGATGAAGCGTGGGGTAAGTGAGCGGGCATTTTTTAAGGTTAATGCCTGATGCCCTCACCCCGGCCCTCTCTCACGGCGAGAGGGAGAAAATAAGAAACGGCAACCAGGGTTGCCGTTTCGCTATTACCTGCTTATCAGGCCAGTGCCTTGGTGATCTTCTCGTACAGATCGCCAGACAGGTTCTCCAGCCCTTTCAACTGCTCGAGCGCCGCACGCATCTTCGCCTGACGCTTCTCGTCGTAACGCTTCAGTCGAATCAGTGGCTCAATCAGACGCGACGCCACCTGCGGGTTGCGGCTATTCAGCTCCGTCAACATCTCGACCATAAACTGATACCCGCTGCCGTCTTCGGCATGGAAAGCCGCCGGGTTGCTGCTGGCAAACGCGCCAATCAGAGAACGTACGCGGTTCGGGTTGCTCATGGTAAATGAACGGTGCTTCAGAAGACGGCGAACAGTATTCAGCACGTCTGCCGCCGGACTGGTGGATTGCAGAATGAACCACTTATCCATTACCAGGCCGTCCTGATGCCATTTGTCGTCATACGCCTGCATCAGCGCGTCGCGGCACGGCAGCTCAGCGGCCACCGCAGCGGCCAGGGCAGCCAGCGCGTCGGTCATATTATCCGCGTCGTGATACTGCTTGCTTACCAGCGTATCAGCCAGTTCGGTTTCGCCGAAGGCCAGGTAGCGAAGACAGGTATTACGCAGTGAACGTTTGCCGATATCAGCATGTTCGACACGGTATTCGTCGAGCTTATGCGCGTTGTACAGCGCCAGGAACTCATCGGCCAGTTCGGTCGCCAGGGTGCGGGTCAGCGCTTCGCGTACCGCCACAATGGCGATCGGATCGATGATCTCAAACAGCTCAGCAATTTCACTGGTGGAAGGCAGGGTCAGGATCTCTGCCGCCAGCGCCGGGTCGATGTTCTCGTCCAGCAGAATGGCGCGGAAAGCGTCAGCCACGTGGACCGGCACCGACAGCGGCTGTCCTTGCTGATGGCGGTTTACGTTCAGCTTAATGTAGGTCGCCAGCAGGCTCTGGGCCGCATCCCAGCGGGAGAAGTCGTTGCGCGCGTGACGCATCAGGAAGGTGAGCTGTTGATCGCTCCACTTATATTCGAGCTTAACGGGTGCAGAGAACTCGCACAGCAACGCCGGCACCGGCTGGAAATAGACGTTATCGAATACAAATGTCTGCTCCGCCTGGGTAACGTTGAGCACATTGTGCACCGGGTGCCCCCCTTTTTGCAGCGGGATCACGTTTCCTTCGTTGTCATACAACTCGATGGCAAAAGGAATGTGCAGTGGGTGCTTCTCTTCCTGCTCGGCCGTTGGCGGCGTACGCTGGCTGATGGTCAGAGAGTACTGCTCGGTTTCAGGATTGTAATCATCTTTTACGGTAACAATCGGCGTACCGGCCTGGCTGTACCAGCGGCGGAAGTGCGAAAGATCAACGTTGGAAGCATCTTCCATCGCCTGCACAAAGTCATCGCAGGTGGCGGCGCTGCCGTCATGACGCTCAAAGTAGAGCTGCATCCCTTTCTGGAAGTTCTCTTCCCCTAACAGAGTGTGGATCATACGGATGATTTCAGAACCCTTTTCATACACCGTCAGGGTGTAGAAGTTATTCATCTCAATCACTTTGTCCGGGCGAATCGGGTGGGCCATCGGGCTGGCATCTTCAGCAAACTGCAGACCGCGCATGGTGCGCACGTTGCTGATGCGATTAACCGCACGCGAACCCAGATCCGAGCTGAACTCCTGATCGCGGAAGACGGTTAAGCCCTCTTTCAGGCTCAGCTGGAACCAGTCGCGGCAGGTCACGCGGTTACCGGTCCAGTTGTGGAAGTATTCATGGCCAATCACGCGCTCGATATCCAGGTAATCTTTATCGGTCGCGGTATCGGTACGGGCCAGCACGTATTTGGAGTTAAAGACGTTAAGGCCTTTGTTCTCCATCGCACCCATGTTGAAGAAGTCGACGGCGACGATCATGTAGATGTCGAGATCATATTCGAGGCCAAAGCGCTCCTCGTCCCACTTCATGGAGTTGATGAGCGACGTCATCGCCCATGGCGCGCGGTCGAGGTTGCCACGGTCAACGAACAGCTCCAGCGCCACGTCGCGTCCGGAGCGGGTTTTGAAGGTGTCGCGCAGCACATCGAAGTCGCCTGCCACCAGCGCAAAGAGGTAGCAAGGTTTCGGGAATGGATCTTGCCACTGCACCCAGTGACGCCCGTTTTCCAGCTCGCCTTCGCCCACACGGTTACCGTTGGAGAGCAGGAATGGATAGCGAGTTTTATCGGCAATGATTTTGGTGGTGAAGCGCGCCAGAACGTCCGGGCGATCCAGATACCAGGTAATATGGCGGAAACCTTCGGCTTCGCACTGCGTACAGAGTGCTTCACCTGATTGGTACAGCCCTTCCAGCGCGGTGTTGGCTGCCGGGCTAATTTCGGTCACGATGCGCAGGGTAAAACGCTCCGGCAGGTTATTAATAACCAGCTGGCCGTTCTCTTCTTTATAGTCTGTCCAGGCCTGGTCGTTTACCGCGATGGAAACGAGCGTCAGGTCTTCACCATCGAGGCGCAGGGGAACAGCCGTCGCGCTCTGGCGCGTCACCTGGCTTACGGCCGTAACAAGAGTTTTTGTGGCATCCAGGTCAAAAGTCAGATCAATATCGCTAATCAGGTATTCAGGCGCACGGTAGTCGTGGCGGTATTTGGCTTGTGGCTGTTGTGTCATAGAAAACCTTTTGCATCGTTTGTCGAATAACGAATCCAGTCTATTCCTGTTGTGTAGATCGCGCTACGCAGAATGTTCATCTTTTCAGTTACAAACACCCTTTTTGCTACATTTGTATAACACGGGGCACGAAATGCCCTCGACCCTAAATCCAGCTTATGGTGTGATCGGGGTTCAATAAATCGCTAAACAAGGTATACTCCAGCGGTTTCAATAGTTGTTTATTGTACTAAACGCTCCCGTGAGAGGATGCTACTGCGCACCTATGACTCAATTCGCTTCTCCTGTTCTGCATACGTTGCTGGATACCGATGCGTATAAATTGCATATGCAGCAAGCCGTTTTTCACCATTACTACGATGTACAGGTAGCGGCGGAGTTTCGCTGCCGTGGTGACGACCTGCTCGGCATCTATGCTGAAGCTATCCGCGAACAGGTCGATGCTATGCAGCATCTGACGCTGCGGGACGACGAATATCAGTGGCTCTCGGCCCTGCCTTTCTTTAAAGAAGACTATCTCAACTTCCTGCGTGATTTCCGCTATAACCCGGAACAGGTCACTATCTCCAACGAAAACGGTAAGCTCAATATCCGCCTTGCCGGGCCGTGGCGTGAAGTGATTATGTGGGAAGTCCCGCTGCTCGCGGTCATCAGCGAACTGGTACACCGTTACCGCACGCCTGATGCCGGCGTCGATCAGGCCCTGATGATGCTGGAAGAGAAACTTGTCGACTTCTCTCGTCTGACGGAATCGCTGGATATGTCTCGCTTCCGCTTAATGGATTTTGGCACGCGTCGTCGTTTCTCTCGCGATGTGCAGCAGGCTATTGCGCAACGGCTTCAGCAGGAGCCGTGGTTTGTCGGCACCAGTAACTATGATCTGGCGCGTCGCCTCTCCCTGACGCCGATGGGCACCCAGGCGCATGAATGGTTCCAGGCACATCAGCAGATCAGCCCCGACCTCGCCACCAGCCAGCGTGCAGCGCTTGCCGCCTGGCTGGAAGAGTATCCCAATCAGCTGGGTATTGCCCTGACCGACTGTATAACTATGGATGCCTTCCTGCGCGATTTCGGGCCAGAATTTGCCGAGCGCTATCAAGGTTTGCGGCATGATTCCGGGGATCCGGTTGAATGGGGTGAGAAAGCCATCGCCCATTATCAAAAGCTGGGCATCGACCCGCTCACTAAAGTGCTGGTCTTCTCGGATAACCTGGACCTGACCAAAGCCGTCGATCTCTATCGCCATTTCTCATCAAGAGTGAATTTAAGCTTCGGCATTGGCACCCGCCTGACCTGCGACATCCCCCAGGTGAAACCGCTAAATATTGTCATTAAACTGGTAGAATGTAATGGCAAACCGGTGGCTAAACTTTCGGATAGCCCGGGCAAAACTATCTGCCATGACAAAGCATTTGTACGCGCTTTGCGCAAAGCCTTCGACCTGCCCCAGGTTAAAAAAGCCAGTTGACGTTTTCAGGGAGCCTTGTGGGCTCCCTTCTCTCATTTATTTCTTATTTCTTCTCTTTTGACTGCGAAATCTGCTTGTCTGATGGCAGATGCCAGGTAACATAGATATCCCCCCATCGTGGGCGGACAAGTATTTATTTTTTCCGACTAATTACAGAGAGAATATTATGAGCGTTGTGCCTGTAGCCGACGTACTCCAGGGCCGTGTCGCCGTTGACAGTGAAGTCACCGTGCGCGGATGGGTGCGTACCCGCCGAGATTCTAAAGCTGGCATCTCCTTCCTTGCCGTCTATGACGGTTCCTGCTTTGATCCTGTACAGGCCGTCATTAATAATTCTCTGCCCAATTACAATGATGACGTTCTGCACCTGACCACGGGCTGTTCCGTGATTGTTACCGGCACCGTGGTAGCCTCCCCGGGCCAGGGCCAGAGCTTCGAACTGCAGGCGACCTCCGTTGAAGTCACCGGCTGGGTTGAAGATCCGGACACCTACCCTATGGCGGCGAAGCGCCACAGCATCGAGTATCTGCGCGAAGTGGCTCACCTGCGCCCACGTACCAACATGATTGGTGCCGTGGCCCGCGTTCGTCATACCCTTGCACAGGCGCTGCACCGTTTCTTCCATGAGCAGGGCTATTTCTGGGTTTCGACTCCGCTGATCACCGCCTCTGACACCGAAGGTGCAGGAGAGATGTTCCGCGTGTCCACGCTGGACATGGAAAACCTGCCGCGTACGCCAGAAGGCAAAGTGGATTACGACAAAGACTTCTTCGGTAAAGAGGCGTTCCTGACCGTATCCGGCCAGTTGAACGGTGAAACCTACGCCTGTGCGTTGTCAAAAATCTACACCTTCGGTCCTACCTTCCGCGCAGAAAACTCCAACACCAGTCGCCACCTGGCGGAGTTCTGGATGCTGGAGCCGGAAGTGGCGTTTGCAGATCTGGACGATGTTGCTGGCCTGGCTGAAGCGATGCTGAAATATGTCTTTAAAGCCGTTCTTGAAGAACGTGCAGACGACATGAAGTTCTTTGCTGAGCGCGTAGATAGCGACGCCATTGCACGCCTCGAACGCTTTGTTACCACAGACTTCGCTCAGGTGGATTACACCGACGCTGTCGCGATTCTGGAAAAATGCGGCGAGAAGTTTGAGAACCCGGTGTTCTGGGGTGTTGATCTGGCGTCCGAGCATGAACGCTACCTGGCTGAGAAGCACTTTAAAGCCCCTGTGGTCGTTAAAAACTATCCGAAAGATATTAAAGCTTTCTATATGCGTCTTAACGAAGACGGGAAAACCGTCGCCGCGATGGACGTACTGGCCCCGGGCATCGGTGAAATTATCGGTGGCTCGCAGCGTGAAGAGCGTCTGGATGTGCTGGATGCACGTATGGTAGAGATGGGTCTGAACCCGGAAGATTACAGCTGGTATCGCGACCTGCGCCGCTACGGCACCGTGCCGCATTCCGGTTTTGGCCTGGGCTTTGAGCGTCTCATTGCCTATGTCACCGGCGTGCAGAACGTGCGTGACGTTATTCCGTTCCCGCGTACGCCGCGCAACGCCTCGTTCTAAATATTAAATTTATGGCCAGCCTTGCTGGCCATTATTTTATGCTGCAATGTCAACTTCTGTCAGTTGAACGTCAATCATTTCTAAAAGCAACCCCGCAAAATCCTCTTAGCTGTTACCTTTTATTTCCAGAATCATCTACAAACAAAAAATAAACCCCAGTCTTATTGCGTCTAATACTTTTCTAAAGCATTAGCACATTATTTGTGCAGTTTTTTGGCAGTCTGGATGTCTGGAGATACATATAAGAAAAAGAGGCTGTAAAGGTTTTTGGTAATAAGAAATGCCATTATCTAAAATTAAGATAAGCAATTCATATAGATAGAAATCGAGACGGTGTTTTTATCGCCACTCAGCTCTGAAGTTTGAGGTGCTTCACAAAGTTCCTCAAAATTTACATTCAGTTACACATAATTGCTTTTTGTAACCGATTCTTGATGTTTGTAGCACTTTCAGGCTAGCGAAAGGGTAATTTGAATGGAAAGATGCCTGTCAGATACATAAAGACACCAAACTCTCATCAATAGTTCCGGAAACATTTATTGACAGAATTTATTGACGGCAGTGGCGAGTGTCATAAAAAAACCAATGAGGGTAATAAATAATGATGAAGCGCAATATCCTGGCAGTGGTTATCCCTGCCCTGCTGGTAGCCGGTGCAGCTAACGCAGCAGAAATCTATAACAAAAACGCTAACAAACTGGATCTGTACGGCAAAGTCGTTGGCAAACACGTTTGGGATAAATCTGGCGGCGACAGCAACAGCGCAGATGACTCTTATGCTCGTATCGGTTTCAAAGGCGAAACTCAGGTTAATGATCAATTAACCGGTTACGGCCAGTGGGAATACAACCTGAACGCCAGCAGCGCGGAAGGTTCTCAGGACACCCGTACCCGTCTGGCCTTTGCTGGCCTGAAAGCGGGTGACTACGGCTCATTCGATTACGGTCGTAACTATGGCGTGTTCTACGATGCGCTGGCTTCTACCGACATGCTGGTTGAATACGGTGGCGATACCCTCTGCCAGACCGACAACTTCATGACCTGCCGTACTACCGGTGTTGCTACCTACCGTAACTCCAACTTCTTCGGCCTGGTAGATGGTCTGTCACTGGGTCTGCAGTACCAGGGTAAAAACGTAAGCGGCCACGATGTTGAGCGTCAGAACGGCGACGGCGGCAGCTACTCTCTGGGTTATGACTTCCTGGACGGCTTCAACGTTACTGCAGCCTACACCAACTCCGATCGTACCAACGATCAGGAAGCTGATGGCAAAGGTACCCGTGCTGAAGGCTGGGCGACCTCCGTTAAATACGATGCGAACAACCTGTACGCAGCGGTTATGTACGGCGAATCCAGCAACATGACGCGTGAGAATGATGACCAGTTCGCAAACAAAACTGAAAACTTCGAAGCGGTAGTTCAGTACCAGTTCGATTTCGGCCTGCGTCCTTCCGTAGGTTACGTTCAGTCCAAAGGTAAAGAGCTGAGCGCTCGTGCGGGTACTGATTTCAACGGCGGCAGCGCTGACCTGGTTAAATACGTAGAAGTGGGTAGCTGGTACTACTTCAACAAAAACATGAACGTGTACGGTGCATACCGTTTCAACCTGTTGGATGACAACGATTACACCGCTGCAACTGGTCTGGCAACTGACGATACCTACGTTCTGGGCCTCGTTTACCAGTTCTAATCAGTACACCACTTTGTTATATGCTTAATAAACAGGGCTTCGGCCCTGTTTTTTTATGTGCCAAAGAAAAAAATAGCGACTTTTGAAAAGCCGCACGCTTTTTATCGCAAACGGTTGGCAACGTGTAAATCAACCGTTAATCTGGTAGCGGATTTCACTTCTGTAATCACAATGGAACCTCGTCATGTTTGAGAACATTACCGCCGCCCCTGCCGACCCAATTCTGGGCCTGGCCGATCTGTTTCGTGCCGATGACCGCCCCGGCAAAATTAACCTTGGTATTGGTGTCTATAAAGATGAAACCGGCAAAACCCCGGTGCTGACCAGCGTTAAAAAGGCTGAGCAGTACCTGCTGGAAAATGAAAACACCAAAAATTACCTCGGCATCGACGGTATTCCGGAATTTGGCCGCTGCACTCAGGAGCTCCTGTTTGGCAAAGGCAACACCCTGATTAGCGATAAACGTGCTCGCACTGCGCAGACCCCTGGCGGTACCGGTGCCCTGCGCGTAGCCGCCGATTTCCTTGCAAAAAACACCTCTGCGAAAACCGTCTGGGTAAGCAATCCGTCCTGGCCTAACCACAAGAGCGTGTTTAACTCCGCAGGGCTGGAAGTACGCGAGTATGCTTACTACGACGCGGCAAATCATACCCTCGACTTTGACGGCCTGCTGGCAAGCCTGAGCGAAGCGCAGGCCGGTGATGTGGTGCTGTTCCACGGCTGCTGTCATAACCCTACCGGTATCGATCCGACTCTTGAGCAGTGGCAACAGCTGGCGCAGCTCTCCGTAGAGAAAGGCTGGCTGCCGCTGTTTGACTTCGCCTATCAGGGCTTCGCTCGTGGTCTGGAGGAGGATGCAGAAGGTCTGCGTGCTTTCGCAGCGCTGCATAAAGAGCTGATTGTTGCCAGCTCCTACTCCAAAAACTTCGGTCTGTACAATGAGCGCGTGGGTGCCTGTACGCTGGTTGCTGCCGATGCAGACACCGTTGACCGTGCGTTCAGCCAGATGAAATCCGTGATTCGCGCCAACTACTCCAACCCACCAGCACACGGTGCTTCAGTGGTTGCGACCATTCTGAGCAATGACGCGCTGCGTGCCCTGTGGGAGCAAGAGCTGAATGACATGCGTGAGCGCATCCAGCGTATGCGTCAGCTGTTTGTCACCACCCTGGCGGAGAAAGGGGCAAATCGCGACTTCAGCTTCATCATCAAACAGAACGGGATGTTCTCCTTCAGCGGCCTGACCAAAGAACAGGTGCTGCGTCTGCGTGAAGAGTTTGGCGTGTACGCCGTCGCCTCTGGCCGCGTTAACGTGGCGGGCATGACGCCAGATAACATGGCGCCGCTGTGCGAAGCCATCGTCGCAGTGCTGTAAGACATAGATAAAAAAAAAGCCCGCATCGCGGGCTTTTTTTTGCTTACCAGACAGGCATCTCGTCCTGCAGGAAAGGGTTGTGCAAACGCTCATACCCCAGCGTAGACATCGGGCCATGTCCCGGAATAAACGTCACGTCATCGCCAAGCGGCAATAACTTCTGTTTAATCGCCTGAATAAGCTGGTTATGATCGCCGCGCGGGAAATCACTGCGGCCGACGCCGCCTTTGAAGATCACATCGCCGGAGACGAGCAGCCGGGATGCGCTATCAAAGAAGACGATATGCCCTGGCGTATGCCCCGGACAGTGCAGCACCTGCAAAGAGATATTGCCGACGCTAACGTTATCGCCTTCATTTAACCAGCGGTCAGGCGTCAGGGGCTGGCACTCATCAAGACCAAACATTCGGCTTTGAGAGGGTAATCCCTGCAGCCAGAACTCATCTTCTTTTTCCGGGCCAATTACCGGCACAGCATAATGTTGTGCCAGTTCTGCAGCCGCCCCAACGTGATCGAGATGACCATGGGTTAACAGAATCTGGGTCAAAGTCACCCCGGATGCTGCCACTTCTTGTTTGATCTTCTCTGCGTCACCACCAGGATCAACCAGCGCCGCCAGGCGGGTCTGCTCACACCAGATCAATGAACAGTTCTGGGAGAACGCGGTAACCGGAATAATACGATAGTTCATACTGCTCCTGTGTTCGTTATTACCAGTGCCGGACTGGACCGGTATCAATATGCACAAAGTTGCTACGTGGGTAATATCCTACACCACCTGCGCGCAGAGATAACGCCGCTTTGCGAATATTGGCTAACGAAACACCTTCAATATGAAAGTCCATCGCCTGCCCTTTGGTGTGATAACTTTTTTTAGCCACGCCACGACTGTGCGCACGGAGCTCGTTATTAGTATCAAGGGAGCGATAGCCGGAGATAAGTTGCACGGGCTTACGCGTGCCTAACAATCCTTGTAGACGGAAAAGCTGATCGAACAGCAAGGGGTCGATGGCTTTAATTTTATTCGCGCGGAAATCACGGAAAAAATGGTTCAGTTTTGCTAATTCATCCTGAATATAGCCTCTGCCATCAAAAAACTCGGCCTTAATTGACTCACCTGTATGCAGGTTGTTGAGGGTCAAAATACGCGGACGTGGCGTTGAGAGGGTGGCAAATGATGGCGTCGGTAAGAGTGCTGCGCCCAGCGCAACGCCCCCTAATGCCAACAACTTGCGGCGATTAGCGTCAAATTTGTCCATGATAATCAGGTCTACAGGTCAATGTTATCGTTTATATGCACTTCAGCGCACGAAGGGCACCTTACCGGGCTATAAAGCTAACGTCAAGGCGCCCAAACCCAGGAAAGACGGGGCTCACAGCCAGATTGCCCCGTTTTCACCCAAAGTTACGACAACAGAATTTTCCGAACTGCTTCATTTACCTGATTAAAAGTTCCGCTTTCGGCAAGATTTGTGCGCCGGATCGCGAGATTGCATCGTAATTGTAAATATCTGTACGATACTGGGTCTGGCCATTCTCACCAACGAAAGCCGTCAGATAGTAGAGATTAACCGGAATATTATGACGGATATTCACATAACGCGTATCACCTTGCTTCAGGGCATCTGATATGCGGGTGTCATTCCAGCCCGCATCCTGCAATAACATATTCGCAAGCTCAGAGGCTTTATTCACCCTCACACAGCCTGAACTGAGCGCACGAGCCTCTTTCTGAAACAGATTATGGTTTGGCGTATCATGCAGGTAAATGGCGTCCGAGCTGGGCATATTGAACTTATAGCGGCCCAGAGAGTTATGGGCTCCTGGAGCCTGCTGGAAGCGGAAAGGCAGATTCGACGGGGTGATGGTGCCCCAGTCAACCCGCCAGGGATCTATCGGCTCTTTACTGTTCCAGCCACGCAGCACGGTATAGTTATGACGCTCGAGATACCCCGGATCGTTCCACACCTTAGGCAGAATATCTTTGCGCGCCAGGGTCGGCGGGACATTCCACGGCGGGTTGACTACGACGTTGTTTAACGCGCTGCTCATCATCGGCGTTTTCCGATCCGGCCGGCCGACAATAACTCGCGATGCCAGCACTTCGTTGCCGTTCTGATAATAGACCAGCGAGTAAGCCGGAATATTCACCATAATGCCGGTCGTGAGTGTTCCCGGCAGCAGGCGCAGTCGTTGAATATTAAGCGCCAGTACACCAGCACGCTGAGCCGGCGTCAGATTCAGGGCGTCCCGCGTTGAGGGGCCAATCACCCCATCAGCACCCAGCCCCTGGGAGGACTGGAAAGCTTTGACCGCGGCCACCAGGTTGCGATCATAGGCCGCAGGCTTGTTCGGCGCAGCCTGGGCTTTTTTACTGACGGCCGGTGCGGACGGGCTCACCACCACGTTTTGCGGATCGTCACCCGGCAGGGCAATTTTCGGGCCACCGTCAATGACGCCCGACCGCTGCAATATTTCGCGCAGTGCAGGCACATCGCTACTCCACTGTCCCGGACGAAGCGTCGCTGTGCTTTGCAGCTGTGGCCATGTCTGGGTAGCGGCCACCAGCGTCAGCAACGACTGGTGCATGACCGAATACTGCGGATGTGCGGGTGCAAGGCTGGTGATAAAACGCGGCACCGAGCCTTTGTCCAGCGCCAGCTGCCACTGGTTAATCACCGACAGCGGCGGCGTGGCCAGTTTGTAGGGCTTGTTGCTGTAAAGCCACCGATTCCCGTTAACCGGAATACCGGCAACAAACTGCAGGTAGCCCATCATGGCGTCGGAAAGCACCACGTCGCGGGCCATGCCAGTGACGTCAGGATTGGTCAGCAGTTCAACCCAGGTGGTGAACTGTGGCTGAAAGCCGGCAATGGCTACCTCAGCGAGCTGCTGCTGGAAAGCGCGAACCGCATCGCGATCCTCCCACATGGGCTTCATGTCACGGGCGGCATATAACAGCGTCAGTTGATTAACGTAGGCAGGGGTATAACCCGCGGGCAGGTTTGCCAGCAGTTCTTGTCGCAATTGTGCCGTGTTGGTATCGGCGGGCAGCGGTTGAATACCCGCCATTATTGCTGTTGCCGGTGATTGCTCCAGCGGCTGTAATAACGCCGTCGGCTGCGATCCGGTGGTGGCAGAGCTATCTGTCGGCACCAGTTCCGGCTCATCGGCCCATGCGTTGACCAGCGGTGCGGCCAGTAATGCCAGGCAGATGCTTAGCGCAGACAGCCGGCCCCCATATTTCTCGTTTAGCAACATCCCTTGCCCCCTGTTAGCAGTGTACAACGCCCTCTTCAGCGGGCTTTTTTACAGTATAGGAAGGCATACCGCGGTAAGCCTTGCCTTATGTAAAGAATTTTAAAGATATCGTAGCCGCGGGTACATCATCAAGGAATAAAAAAGGCGGCTTATTCGCCGCCTTTTGTTATTTTCGGAGTGTTCAGGAGGCGTCTGCCGTGCCCGGGAAGGATTCCGGCGGCTGCGGCGCAAATCCGCGCAGGCCGACAACATGTACGTGTTCGCTGTTCTGGAACACTTTACGCACCAGTTTGTAGGTGGTGCCCTTCTCAGGACTGATATTCTCTGGCGCTGCGATGATCAACTGCATCTCCAGACGATCACACAGTTCGAACAGCGTGGCGATAGAGCGGGCATCCAGACGCGCCGCTTCATCCAGGAACAGCAGACGGCATGGCGAGATATCCTTGCCACGCAGACGCCGCGCTTCATCTTCCCAGCTCTGAACGACCATTACCAGAATCGACATACCGGTACCGATCGCTTCCCCGGTAGAGAGCGCCCCCGATTCTGCGCGCAGCCAGCCGTCGGAGCCACGGTTAACTTCCACTTCCATTTCGAGGTAGTTACGGTAGTCCAGCAGCTCTTCGCCGATGGTTTGCGGCGTACGCTGCCCCATGTCGATCTGTGGATTCAGGCGCTGATAGAGCTTCGCCAGCGCTTCAGAGAAGGTGAGACGATTACTGTTAAACAGATCCTGATGCTGTTCGTGTTGCTCCGAGAGAACATCCAGCAGCGTGGCATGCGTCTCACGCACGTTTACGTTCAGACGCACGCTATTCACCTGACCGAACGAGACGCTCTGCAGCCCCTGGTTGAGCTGGCGGATACGGTTCTGTTCGCGCTGGATGGTTTTGCGAATGATGTTCGCCGCGCTGCGGGAGCTAATAGCCAGCTTCTGCTCACGTGAGGTCAACTCTTCGGTCAAACGCCCCAGTTCAATCTCCATCTGCTCGATGGCTTCAACCGGATCGTCCGTACGAATAATATCCTGGCGAATACGTTCACGCAGGTGTTGATAAACCGCCACGAAGAACTGAATCTTACGCTCAGGGCGTTTTGGATCTTCCGACATGCGCAGCACATCGCGCAGATGTTCGTTATCTGCCACCGCCAGACGCAGCGCACCCAGCGCCTTATCCGACATTGAACGCAGCTCATCCCCGGAGAGATAGGCCAGTTCGCGACGGTGCAGACGACGTTCCACGCCATTGTCTTTTACCATACGCATTACTGCGCACCAGCCCGCCTTGGCGGTGACTACCTGCTCGCGCATTTCGTGGTAGTCACGTTCCAGCTTGCGCAGACGACGGGTCAGGTTGTCCATCTCCGCTTCACAGAAGGTGAGCGCTTTTTCAAGCTGATTGCGACGAGCACGGTTGTTACTGAGCTGGCCATGGAGTTCATCGCGACGCTGACGCGCGCGCTCTTCTGCCCCACTGTCTGCACGCACGCCGATATCCTGCAGCTCTTTATGCAGGTCGGTTAACAGCTCTTTCTTGGTGTCATAAGAACTTTTCAGGGACGCCAGCACCTGATTGTACTGGTTCAGTTGTGCCGCGTGACCGCGCATCGCTTCACGGGCGCGGGTGCGTTCACCTTCAGCCTGCTCCAGGCGATGGCGCAGTTTTTCGTTCAGATCGCTGTTTCCGCTCAACATGTCGGCGGAGTCAGAGTAACTAAAGTGCGCCCGGCGCTGGGCGACTTCCGTCAGGGCAAATGCCTGCTGACGTGCTTCGCGCTGTACCTGCTGGGAGTACGCATAATCCTCTTTTAGCTGTTCGAACTGCTCCGGGTCACTCTGCAGAACAGAGACCATTGGCTCCAGCTTCGCCAGCTGATTACCGTACTGCTGCACAAAGCGCGCGGCTTCCTGCGCGTCAGCCAGACGCTCCTGAATCTCATCGACGCGATCGGCGAGCGTGTCATCCGCCAGCAGATTCAGCCGCGGCAGAATACGGTTCAACGCAGCCACGCCCTCTTTCGCCTGGTCAAACTGCACGCGGCTCTGCTGGTTATCATTCTCGTGGTTGGCGATCGCACGTTCCAGCTCAGCACGGCGGGTGGTGAGCTTACGGATTTCAGCTTCCGGATCGTCTTCAAAGGCCACGCCCAGATGGCTGCCGATAAAGCGACTAAAGGCCTGGTGCAGACGCTGGGTTTTCTGGACGTCAAAGGACAAGGTCGCATAACGTTCAGAGAGCTTTTCACGCTCGGCGTGCAGGCTTTCAATGCGGTTTTCACGCGCGGCACGGCCAAACAGCGGCAGCTCCGGGAAGCGCGAGTAACGCCACTGGCGATCGGCGATCTTGACCACAACCGCCTTTTCCAGCTCGTCGACGCTGAAAACACTGTCATCGAACGACTGCGGATCCCCTTCGATCAGGTAGAGATCTTCCGGACAATCTTCCAGGCCCGCCAGCTGCTCTGAAATCAGCGACAGATCCGGCACGACAATGGCATTTCGCGACGGGCCATACAGCGCGGAGAAGTAAGGCGCATCATCCAGACCGACATCATCATAAATTTCTGACAGCAACACGCCGCCAAACCGCTCTGCCAGCGTATTCAGACGAGCATCTTCTGCACCGCCCGGCTGGCTTAAGCGCTCAATCTCTTCATCGACGTCACGTTTACGCGCGCCGACTTCGTCACGCTCAACAATCGCTTCACGCTCACGCTCAAGCAACTGCTGCAGATATTCTGTTACCTCCTGACTGGAGGTAAATTCTTCGCCACACTGCTCGCTCAGCTGATTCAGGCTACTCTGGGCAGCCAGCCAGACCGGTGCTCTTTGCTGCAAGCGCTGCATACGCGATTGCAGCTGTTCCTGTTCCTGACGCAGCGTCATACGCTGTTCACTGGCGCTGGATACCGTGTCGGAGAGAGAGGCAATGCGGGTCTCCAGCTCCTGGTGCAGCGATTCCAGCTCGTCGATATCGACGCGCTTGCCATGGCGTTTACAGAACTCCGCCAGCAGACGCTCAGCATCCTGTTGCTCGCGCAGGCGCTGTTCCAGCTCAGTCAAACGCATGCGCAGGGGCTGCACCTGCTCTGCCTGGTGGCGCTGGTTGACGCCGTCACGCAGTAATTCACGCGCCACATCCCAGGCTTCATTACGCGCCAGCGGGCCATTAATAGCCACCACCAGCTGATAAGCCTGTTCAAACTGGCTGTGCGCCGTTTGGGCTACGCTCATTTTCTGCTCGAGATTGAGCAATTTCTCGGTGGCTTCCTGCTCTTTGGCCTGGAAGGTTTCCAGCCATTCATCGGCGCTGTCCGGCGTCAGATCCGGCAAATGACAGAGGGCTTTAGCCCGTTCAAGCGCCTGAAGCGCCTGGGTGTACTGAATGGCACGGGTCTGCTGAACATCCAGCGCCTGCTGGTAATCGGCGAGCTGGCTTTTCAGCTCATCCACTTCCAGTTCGGCCGCTTCGGCACGAGCTTCGTTCTCTTCCTGCTTATCGGCGGCTTCGGCCACCACTTCGTTCTGCTCTTCCAGACGAATTTGCAGCTCATCGAGATCCGCTTCGTAACGCTCAATTTTTTCTTGCTGACGCAGGGCCGTCTGCACCAGGTTCAGGTGATCGCTGGCCGCCTGGTAATCGGCTTCCAGATCCCCTTCGGCACCGTTGTGCTCGCCCAGCTCGCGGGCCATCTCAACGTGTTTGTACTGTTCTGCCACCAGCTGTTTACGCGAGGTAAAGAGCTCGCGACGGTACTCAAGGGCCTTATCCAGATGGATGCGACGCTCGTTGGCGTGGCGCATGTAGTCTGCCGCCACATAGTTGGTGGCTTCGCTGATCAGATGCTTAAACAGATCGCGGTCAGACTGGGTAACGCGAATCGCTTCCAGCGTCATGCGGTTTTCGCGCAGGGCAGCTTCCATGTCCTGGAAGGCTTTACGCACGCCGCTATTTTCTGGCAACAGGTAGTCGCGCAGCGAGCGGGTAATGGCGCTGGAGATCCCCCCGTAAAGCGAGGCCTCAATCAGACGGTAGTATTTGCTACGATCGGAAGCTGAGCGCAGGCGACGGGCCACAATGCCCAGATCAAACATTAACGAGTGATAGTCGGTAATGGAGTTGAACTGTTTAAACTGCACGCCTTCGATCTCATCGAGCTTATCTTTCAGCTCCTGCAGACTCAGGACGCGGGCCTGACGATCGTTCAGGGTCTCGGTGAGCAATGCGGTAGGCTGAATAGAGGTCGGGAGGCCCTGAATGGCAAAGGGTTTGATATCGACTTTACGATCGCGACCGGCAACCTGTTGCAGACGAACACCCACCACCACGCGCTGGTGACGGGAGTTAATCACGTCAAGCACCGAATAACAGACGCCCGCCTTCAGCTTACCGTGCAGGCCCTTGTCACGAGAGCCGCTGGTGGCACCCGCTTCGGTGGTATTACGGAAATGCAGCAGGGTTAAATCCGGGATTAATGCCGTAACAAACGCCGCCATAGTGGTGGATTTACCCGCCCCGTTACCACCGGAGAGCGTCGTGACCAGCTCATCCAGATCGAAGGTACGCGCAAAGAAGCCGTTCCAGTTAATCAGCGTTAGTGAGCGAAACTTACCGCGTTCAATCATTACTCTTCCTCCCCGCTATCCGGCTGGTTCTCTTCATTCTCATCATTGAGTTGCAGATGGTTCTCCACCGGCATCGCTTCACCGTCACGAATCATGCGCAGCTGTGCTTCACGCGGATCGTCGCCGGTGCGCACATCGGCACCAAAGCGGAACACTGATTCAGTGATGCGGAACTTGCTGCTGTCATGGCCCATAAACCAGACCATCCCAAGACGGCGCAGGCGGTTCAGAGAAGAGCGCACTTTTTCCTGTAATTTCTGACGATCGAGATCCGAACCCGTCGAGCGGTTGTTCACCAGCTTCAGCAGTTTGTTCTCTTCGGCCAGATTTAGCAGTTCGTCATACAGCTCCTGCTGGGTGAAGATACCTTCATTCGCCAGACGTTCCGGGCTGAGGTAGAGATAACAGAGGATCTTACCGACCATCATATCCAGTTCGGAGAGGACCGAACGCGGGATGAGGGTGGTGGAGCGTGGGCGCAGGTAAAAGAATCCTTCTGGCGCACGGATGAGCTCCACGTTATAACGCGCGTAAAACTCTTCGAGGTATTCCTGAAAATCCATCAAAAAGGCGTGATTATCCAGCTCGTCCAGGCCAATGTGACGGCCGGCACGCAGCTGGCTGTCCAGCGCAGGAAATAACGGATTTGCCAGCGCCTGGGCCAGCTTAACTGGCATCACTTGTTCAATATTTGTCAATGACATGCGCCTGTACCTTGGCTCCGTAATCGTTAATCGGCTGCCACTTCGGCGGCAGTCCGGTGAAATCTGCTTGCGCGACGCCCAGACGTACGGCCTGGTCGACCACGATGCGCGCAATATCGAAATGGCGCGCGCGCGGGTATTGGGCAAGATAGTCGCGCACCACCAGACCGAGGTCCAGTGGCGTTTGTTTGGCTTTATAAACCGCCAGCTGCTCTTCAATCATTGCTGCCAGCTGCTCACGAATTTCGTTGAACTCTTCATATTCCAGATCGGGCGGCAGCTCCCCGGTCACCTCTTCGTCGCGCAGAGCCATCTCTTCATCGCGCATATCCAGCAGACGGTCAGCGCTGGCGTAGGTCAATGCCCAGGGGGCATCAAAATAGTTCTGTACGGACTGGCGCAGGCGCTGAGCGAATACGCGGTTTTTATCCATATCGATTGCGGTACGGATGAACTTATGCACGTGGCGATCGTAGCCGATCCACAGATCGATAGCCTGCTGACCCCAGCTGATAATACGGTCAAGCTTGCTTTGTAGATCGAAGACCAGACGATCAACAAAGTGCAGATCGTCGTGGGACAGGGTCGCATCCTGGATGCGCAGCAGATTTGCCTGCAGTTTGTCCCCTGCCGCTTCGAGCGTATCCTGCAGTTCCCGCAGCGTACCGGAGGTTTCTGACAGTAAAAGTTCACAGCTGGAGATGGCCGCACGCCAGTCTTTGTTCAGCAGCTGAGCGATATCGTCTTTCAACAGCTGCTGCTGTTCGTCCATCAGGCGCTGGGTAAGGTCGATACTGTCAAAAATCTCGGCCACCGAGTATTTCAGCGGGGCGTAAACATTACGATGCCAGTGGAACTCATCGCCACCTTCATCCGCCGCATCGGCCGCGCGCTTCAGCTCGCCGGCCACAATCGACAGCTGCATAGAGAGACGCAGGGTCGAGAATTCACGCTGGCGAATATAGTAATCGGTGATACCAATACCGAGCGGGGTCAGACGATAGATGGCATTGCCTTCCGCCAGCTCGCTGGTAAAGCGGTTCAGCAGACGTTGACGCACCATATCGTTAATTGCGTTGTTGGCACGCACGCTAATGGTTTCGCTGGTTTGCTCAAACGCATCACTGACATGGCGGAACGCATCCACCAGTTCACCCTCACTCATTTCACCATCCAGCCGTTCGCCATTCAGCGTGGCAACCGCCAGCAGGAAAGAGAGTCGGTCTACCGGCAGCGAGATGGAGAAATCGTTTTTCCTGGCCCAGGCAACCAGTTCGGGGACTGTCTGGGAAAATTCACTCATAGATTATCCTTGCATCTGCGGCTTGCGCG
The DNA here is from genome assembly GCF_002308415.1 of Leclercia sp. UBA1284. Lineage (NCBI taxonomy): Bacteria > Pseudomonadati > Pseudomonadota > Gammaproteobacteria > Enterobacterales > Enterobacteriaceae > Leclercia > Leclercia sp. UBA1284. The sequence continues at coordinate 700,242 of NZ_DBUS01000006.1, read as the reverse complement.
CGGTGACGTGAATATAGCGGCCAAGGCTTAAGTAAGGCTCCTGGCGACAATACCGCGTTTCAATTTCTGTTAAGGCGTCTAAACAGTCATGCTGTTTTTGTTTATCACGCAGATAATCATGAAACACCCTCACGCCTGTTTTACCGGTGATCTCCCAGCCAATCTCCTCCAGCCAGCCATAGACCTGCTGCGGTTCACGGGGGAAATCCGGCGAAAGCGTGCGCCGTTTCTTTTTGTACATACCCTGCTGCACATAGCCGAAATTGCCCACCAGTACGTTACGCATCAGCAGGCCATTGGCGTTGTAAAACATCAGCGATAACGTACCGCCAGGCGACAACATCGACCACAGCGTTTTTAACACCGCCTGCGGCTCGGCCACCCATTCCAGCACAGCATGGAACAATATCAGATCAACCTGCGTTTCCAAATGCTGCGGGATGTCCTGAGCGGCGCAATGTATAAAATGCATGTTCTCGCTCACACCTTTCTCTTCTGCGGCCCGTTGTGCACGCGCAACCATTTCAGAAGAGAGATCGCAAAGTGTGACGTGGTGACCACGCTGCGCCATCAAAATGGCAGTCTGCCCCTCCCCGCCACCGGCATCGAGTACACGCAACGTACGGTCACCCGCTTCGGCAAGAATGTTGTCCAGATCCTGCCAGAGGATCGTCTGACGTAACTGCCCTTTCGTGGTGCCGTAAATATTGCGCGAAAACTTTTCCGCGATGTCATCAAAATTGCGATCCCGCATTGGGAGAGTTCCACTCGCTAACTGCAAAACCGCTATTTTGTCACACCCGCGCGGAGAATGAACCTCTCTGGTGTAATATCACCGGTATTAGCCTGCTATATGGTTAAAAAAGGAACCAAAAAGGATGCTTTTTACACTGAAGAAATACCTTGGCGGCATGATGTTGCCGCTGCCGCTGCTGCTGCTGATTATCGCGCTGGGTCTGGCGTTGCTGTGGTTCAGCCGGTTTCAGAAAGCGGGAAAAATTTTGACCACCGTCGGTTGGCTGGCCTTATTGCTGCTAAGCCTGCAGCCGGTTGCCGATGGGCTCTTGCGACCCATAGAGGAGCGCTATCCTACCTGGCAGAATACACAGAAAGTGGCCTACATTGTGGTATTGGGGGGCGGCTATACCTGGGATCCCCAGTGGGCACCCAGCTCTAACCTGATTAACAATAGCCTGCCGCGGCTTAACGAAGGTATTCGCCTGTGGCGGGCGAACCCCGGCTCGAAGTTGATTTTCACCGGCGCGGCAGCGAAGACGAACCCGGTAAGCACGGCCGAAGCGGGTGCACGCGTAGCAGAATCACTGGGAGTACCGCGAAGCGAGATCATCACGCTCGATAGCCCGAAAGATACCGAAGAAGAGGCGGCAGCGGTCAAGAAGGCGATTGGCGATGCGCCCTTCTTGCTGGTGACCTCCGCCTCTCATCTGCCACGTGCGATGATTTTCTTCAGGCATGTGGGGCTGCATCCGCTACCTGCGCCGGCAAACCAGTTAGCGATCAACGCCCCGCTCAACCCCTGGGAGAAGGTCATCCCCTCTCCAGTCTGGTTAATGCACAGCGATCGCGTAGGGTATGAGACGCTGGGCAGAATCTGGCAATGGCTGAAGGGTGCTTCAGACGAGCCAGGGGAGCAGTGATTTAGAGGCCAGATCGAAGTTGGCACGGCTGAAACGGCCGGTATTCACCAGCTGTGCCACTTCATCCCACAACATATAAAGCCAGCGACGCCAGAGGAAGGATTCGGACACGGGCGCGCGCTGTAGGTAGTGCCAGAGCAATCCTTCTGCCAGGCCGCTGTCGCTCAGACGAAACAGCTCGTACTCGCGCGGTGCCCAAAGCATAACCCCCGGCCCCACCATCGCCAGCAGCTGATCGCTACGCGGATCTTTAAGCATACTACGCAGCGTAAAGTTGCCGTGAATCAGAACGCTGTTGTCGTTGAAACCTTCGAAAAGTGCGGGCAGACACTGCCGGGTACGAAACAGGATCCGTCTGTCCTGCATCGTTAATCCGGTGTTCTGATACTGATTCAGTGTTCCCCAAAGGACTTCAACGCGCTGGCGATACCAGAGCGGCCAGAGGTTTTCCTGAGTGCTGTCGACCGGGCCGACCAGCCCAGCACTGTCGTGTCGATGCCAGGAGAGTAGCGCCTCGACGATCTGATCTTTTAGTTGTTCCCAGCGATCCGGGGTGCGCGCCGGGGCTTCAACAGAGACCCCGCGCAGACGTTCAATCAGCAATACATCCGGGCCGGGATGATCCTCGTGGGTCATGACACCGTAAACCGTGGGCATGCGCACCGTACCGCTGCGCGCCAGCATGGAGATCTTCCACGCCAGCTGCCGGGCAACGTCCGGGGAGGAGAAACTTCTGGCCAGTAGCGGCAGTGGATTACCCTGGCTGTCATACAGAGACCAGAGCGTGGTATCGGCCTTTTCGTGGACACACTCCACGCGGCTCAATTTTTCTCCCAGCAGATGGCTGAGCTCCACTCGCAGCTGTTCCATTTGAGATTACCCCCATCAAGACTACTGCTTTTATAATGAGCGCGCGGACGACGGATGTCACCCTTCTGAGATCAATCCGGGAAAAGATTTCATCAAATGAAGCGAAAAAATCCCCTCGAAGGAGGGGATGGGCGGGATTAGCGTAACTCTGCGCGAACGCGCTCAAGATCTTCCTGGGTATCGACCCCTGTCCCAGGCACCTGTTCGGCCACGGCGACATGGATCTTCTCGCCGTACCAGAGCACGCGCAGCTGCTCAAGCAGTTCGATCTGCTCCAGCGGACTCGGAGCCCAGGTCACATAGCGGCGGATAAATCCGGCGCGGTAGCCGTAGATCCCCAGATGACGGAGAAAAGTATCGCCCACGGTTTCGCGCGAAGCGGCAAAACGGTCGCGATCCCATGGAATGGTCGCGCGGGAGAAGTAGAGCGCGTAGCCTTCGGCATCCATCACCACTTTTACGGCGTTAGGGTTAAATGCCTCTTCCGCACTGTGAATGGGCACCGCCAGCGTGGCCATTCCAACCTGACGCTGCGCCAGATTTTCCGCGACCTGACGGATAATCACCGCCGGGATCATGGGCTCATCGCCCTGGACGTTAACAATGACCGTGTCGTCGCTAAAACCGCACTTCTCAACCACCTCGGCCAGACGTTCGGTACCGGACTGGTGATCGGCACGGGTCATGCACACTTCGCCCCCGGCGGCTTCCACCGCACGAGCCACCTCTTCATGGTCGGTTGCCACGATCACACGCTCGGCACCCGATTCCCGCGCACGCTCAAGGACATGCACAATCATGGGTTTGCCATTGATATCGACCAGCGGTTTACCCGGCAGACGGGTGGAGGCAAAACGCGCAGGAATGATGACCACAAAACTCATGGTTTGCTCTCTTCTGCCGCCAGCGCGCGGGCTTCGGTTTCCAGCAGGACAGGGATCCCGTCACGCAGAGGGAACGCCAGGCTATCCACTTTACAGATAAGTTCCTGCTTATCCTGGCTGTAATAAAGTTTGCCGTTGCACACCGGGCAGGCAATGATTTCAAGTAAACGGTGATCCATGATTCCTCCGTATAGGTTATGGCTAAAGCTTACCATATTCCTTTTTCAGACCGCGTCTATTTCCCAGCCACTTCGACAGGTAGCAAACAGACCGTGCGGCAGTTGACCCAGCCGAACGCGCGTTGCGCCCTGCCAGGCAGCAAATTCAGTTATTGCGGCGCGCAACCCCTTCTCCAGCCCGGCGGTGACTCGCGTCCCCTCTTCCAGATAGAGAGAAATAATCTCAAGCTCGCCAGCTTTACGGTGCATTTTGGCATCCATTCGCCCCACCAGTTGCCCTTTATGCAGCAAGGGCAGGACAAAATAGCCATACTGGCGTTTGGGAGCCGGGGTATAACACTCCAGCCGATAGCTAAAATCAAAAAACTGTTCGGCGCGTTTGCGGTCCCATACCACCGGGTCAAAGGGGGATAAAACCGCACTGTGGGTTGCTGTCAGTTTTCCTGCCAGCGCGAGTTCCAGTTCAGGTAGCAGATCGCTGTGCAACCACATTGCGCCTAACGACTCTACCTCCACGGGAATGATCCGCTGTTGCGCCTGCCACTCCTGCATAAGGGGCGCAAGGGCTGGCTGGCGCAGCCGATAATAATCGGCCAGCCATTGCGGGCGAAAAATGCCCAGACTGCGGGCGCTGTTTTCCAGCATGATAGCTTCAGCCGCGCTCTGAGAGAGCATATCCCGCTCATCGTCCCAGTGCGGCATCACCCGGTGGGTCAAATCGTAGACCCGCTGGAAATTCCGCCGCGCGATCACCATCACTTCCCCGGCGGTAAAGAGTCCTTCGAGATGGCGTTTATGGGGCTTCCACTCCCACCAGCCGCTAGCACCTTTACGCGGATGTTCAAAGTCAGCGGAACGGACCGGGCCGTTTTGCTGGATATGCTCTGTCAGCGCTTTAATTTCCTCGGCGTGTTGTTCCATCCACTCTTTGCGGTATTTCCAGCCCATCTTGTCCGGGGCGCGCATGCGATGGCGCACCAGGGCAAAATCACTGCGCGGCAGAAAGCAGGCCTCATGGGCCCAGTACTCCATCAGTTCGCCGTTACTGAGGGCGTTATCAAGCCACTCAGGCGAATACGCACCAAGACGACTGAAGAGCACAAGGTAAGGGCTGCGGGCGACAATATTGATGGTATCGATTTGCAGCAACGACATGCGTTGAATGGCAAAAAGGATGTCCGTAGGCGTTGCGCGGCGGCGAGGCTTTTTTAGCAGCCCCTGGGCAGAAAGATGAAGATGACGTGCAGCTGAAAGCGTAAGCCAGGGGAGAGCCATAGCGTGTCCTGTCAGTTAATGCGCGGTGGCGACCTCATTAGCCTGGCGCGCGAGGGCGATCAGTTCCAGAAGCAGTTTTTCAGGGCGCTCGCCCTCTAACTCTGCATCGACAGGCAAATACCACCAGTTATCACGCGCAAAGGGGCGACATTTTACAGCGTCTTTTTCGGTCATGATTAATGTCTGGCCCGAAGTGGTCATCGCCGCAACCTGCTGCTGGCTCACTGCCTGATGGTCAGCCAGCGGGATTTTTTTTACCAGCGTGGCGCCGCACTGCTCCAGGGTGGCGAAGAAGCGCGGCGGATGGCCAATGCCCGCCATCGCAACCAGGCCCGGGAGTTCAGCCACGTTACGACGTTCACCGCTGAGCAGATTAACTGCCAGCCCCGGCTGCAGCCGCATCGGGATCTCACCCGCCTGGGCCGCGCCGCCATTGACGATGATCGCATCGACGGAATCTAAACGGGAAGCCCGCTCGCGCATCGGCCCGGCAGGCAACCACCAGCCATTCCCAAAACGACGGACACCGTCCACGACCACTATCTCTTTATCACGCGCCAGCGCGTAGTGCTGCAGACCGTCATCGGTAATGACCAGCTGTACCGGAGCATGTTCCAGCAGCGCCTGTACGGCTTCGCTACGTACCGGGGACACCGCCACCGGCACTCCGGTACGCTGGAAGATTAATACCGGTTCATCGCCAGCTTCTGCTGTCGTTGTCTGCGCATTAAGCACCAGAGGATAGCTAGCCGCTTTGCCGCCATAACCCCGTGAGACAACGCCCACGCGAATCCCCTGACGCGTTAACTGCTCTACCAGCCAGATAACAACCGGCGTTTTGCCGTTGCCACCGGCGGTAAGATTTCCAACGACCACCACGGGCACGGGAGCACGCCATGCTTTTTTCAGGCCCAGCCTGTAGCTGAGGCGTATGAGACCGCTCACCAGGCCATACAGCCAGGAGAGCGGTAACAGCAACAGCCACAGGGGTGACTCACCGGACCAGATGCGGGCAATCATGCGCCAAACTGCATCTTATGAAGCTGAGCATAGACACCGCGTTGTTCAAGCAGATCGGCATGGCTGCCGCGCTCAACAATGACGCCATCTTCCACCACCACAATCTCATCGGCCTGTTCGATGGTAGAGAGACGGTGCGCAATCACCAGCGAGGTACGGTTTTTCTGCAGCTCATCCAGTGCCGACTGAATGGCACGCTCTGACTCGGTATCGAGCGCAGAGGTGGCTTCGTCGAGAATCAGTATCGGGCTATCACGCAGCAGCGCGCGGGCAATCGCGATACGTTGACGCTGACCGCCGGAGAGCAGCACGCCGTTTTCACCAATAACGGTATCAAGACCGTTATCCATCTTATTGATAAAGTCCATCGCATAGGCCATACGGGCAGCGTTTTCGATCTGCTCGCGGCTGTACTCTTCTGTACGGGCATAGGCGATGTTATTGGCAACGGTATCATTGAACAGGTGGACGTTCTGAGAAACCAGCGCAACCTGGTTACGCAGCGACTGCAGGGTATATTCCCGCAAATCGTGCCCATCGAGTAAAATCTCACCCTCATCGATATCGTAAAAACGGGTCATCAGACTAGCGATGGTCGATTTACCCGAACCAGACCGGCCAACCAGTGCCACGGTTTTACCTTCCGGGATATCCAGATTGATATTACGCAGCGCAGGCGCTTCACGGCCGGGGTAAGTAAAGGTGACGTTGCGGAACTGGACATTGCCTTTTGCACGCTCAATCACGCGCGTCCCTTCGTCTTTCTCCTGCTCTGAATCGAGGATACTGAACAGCGTCTGGCAGGCTGCCATACCGCGCTGGAACTGCGCGTTGACGTTAGTCAGCGATTTGAGCGGGCGCATCAGGGCAATCATTGACGAGAAGACAACGGTAATCGTACCGGCCGTCAGGGTTTCCATCACGCTTGGGAAGCTCGCGGCATACAGCACAAACGCCAGGGCAAGGGAGGCAATCAGCTGAATGATTGGATCGGAGATGGATGAAGCGGAAACCATTTTCATCCCCTGGGTACGCATTTTGTTGCTGACCTTATCGAAGCGTTTGGTTTCAACTTCCTGACCGCCGAAGATCAGCACCTCTTTGTGGCCTTTCAGCATCTGCTCTGCGCTGGTGGTCACTTGTCCCATGGTGTTCTGCATATTTTTACTGATATTGCGGAAACGTTTGGAGACGACGCGAATGGCGATAGAGACAACCGGGGCGAGTACGATGAGTATCAGCGACAGCTGCCAGCTGTAGTAAAACATCATGATGAACAGGCCGATAATCGACGCGCCTTCACGCACCACGGTAATCAGCGCGCCCGAAGAGGAAGAGGCAACTTGTTCGGAGTCGTAGGTAATGCGCGACAACAGCGTCCCGGTGGACTGCTTGTCGAAGAAGGAGACCGGCATGCCCATCATGTGGCTGAACAGACGGCGGCGCATCGTCATTACCACTTTTCCTGACACCCAGGAGATGCAGTAGCTAGAGACATAGCTGGTGATACCACGCATGACCATCAGGCCGATAACCACCAAAGGCATCCACAGCAGCACAGAGCGATCCGTTTTACCAAAACCCTCGTCCAACAGTGGCTTGAGAAGCGATAGCATGAAAGTATCGCTGGCAGCGTTGAGAATTAACGCGACGGCTGCCACGATCAGACCAGGCTTGAAAGGTGCAATCATCGGCCAGAGACGGCGGAAGGTCTGCCACGTGGAGAGATCTTTATCGTTATGCATTCATAAAACCAGCATTTGTTGAAATAGCCGCATATTCTACCCGTTATCGCCGGGCACGCCAAACCACTGATGATACCAACGATGGAAATATTGATATCGTAAACGTTGGATTTGCCACGCATGCGGTGTAAACGTCACCGTGATTTGCCCGCTCTGGGGCGTAGTGACCCACTGATAACCCTCCTTACGATAGCGATTTGCCACTTTCACCGACGGCAAGCGCCAGGCGTTAAATCGTGAAGCAGAGACCAGTGCGATATGCCCATTAACGCGCTGTATCAAAGGCAGCGTTGAGGAGGTATTGCTCCCGTGGTGAGGCACCTGGATAAGTGTAGACGGAAGATATTGCCAGTGGTGACTCAGCATCGCCTTTTCCGCCTCAGCTTCAATATCGCCTGTTAATAATACGCTGTGTACCCCGTCATCCACTTTCACCACGCAGGAGCGATTATTTCCGCGCCAGCGAACGGCATCGACAGGCCAGTGTGCGGTAAAGGTCAGCCCCTGCCATTGCCAGCGTTCACCGCGAAAACAGGGCATATGGTCTTCCTGACGCAGCGGACTACGAACCCACATATCTGGCCAGGTTTTGCGCAAGGTGTTCAGGCCTCCGGCGTGATCCAGATGATCGTGACTGAGAATAACGCCGTCAGGATATAAATGATGCCAGCGTAGCCAGGGAATAATGTGCAGTTGAGCGCTGTCTCCCCCCGGCCACGCTGGGCCTGTGTCATAAAGCACCGCCCTGCCCTGACGTTCAATGACCATAGCCAGTCCCTGTCCAACATCCAACATATGCAGTGCCCAGCTGTTATCGTGCCTGGCTCGCCAAAACGGGAACGTGAACACAATGATGACCACCAGACCGAGTACCGGCGAGCTCTTCCAGACGCGCATCCGCCAGCCGATAAGCGCAAGCCAGGGAAGGAGTGCCAGCCCAGTCCACCGATTGTCTACCCCAATCCAGCCATTGGGCAGAATTTTCAAAAACCTGAACAGCAGATCAAGTACGGCATCAGTGACCATCCACAGCCCATTTTCAACCATGCTCAGGGCCACAAGATGGCAAAACATTCCCAGCAAAATGAGCGGTACCGCGACAAAAGTGACCAGCGGTACGGCAACCAGGTTCGCCGCCAGCGAAGAAAGGCTGAAACCATGAAACAACGCAACCTGCAGGGGCAGTAGTAAAAACAGCATTCCCAACTGTAGATGCAGCAAGTTCGCAATGGACTGCACTCCCCGGGGTAACCTCCTATTCGTCACGGGCAACCACTGAAACCAGAAGATAAGCGCCGCTACCGCAAAGGCGGAAAGCAGCAGGCTATGAGAGAGCACAGCCAGCGGATCGACAAACAGGATCGCGGCTATGCAAACCCGCCATACCTGCCATGATGACCAGCGTCGCCCGCTGAGTTGTAAGGCGAGGCAAACCGCCAGCGATACCACGGTACGCAGCGCAGGAGGCTGCATACCGGTCAGCCCCGCGTAAAATGTAGCAAAGCAAAAACCGGCAACTAGCGGGCTTCGCCAGCCTATTCGATGTACAGGGATAAAAAACTGGAAAGCACGCACCAAAAGCCAGAGAGCTGATGCGGCCAGCGCAATATGTAATCCAGAAATCGCCATCAGATGGGATGTACCGGTTTCCCGCATCAGGTCATTTACTTCTGGCTTGACCGTCAGCCGCTCCCCCATCCCTAATCCCAGCATGACGGCTCCCCATTGATATGGCTCCAGCGTCGCACTCAGAGAGGCGAGATAGCGGGCACGCAGACTGCAGCGGGCATCCAGCAGCTGGGCGTGCGTGAAACGCCCGGTCAACGGTAAATGTTGTGACAGGGCATGGCGCTGCGCGTCAAAACCCCCTTCATTGAGCTGTCCATGCACTGGACGCAAGGCGAGCGTCATGCGCCAGCGCTGCCCTGCACACCCGGCCTGGGGAAGCGCCTGACCATAGAGCTTCACCCCGACGGCAGGTGAGAGGCGTTGACCATTGATGCGGATAATTTTCGCCCGGTGCGTAGTGTCACCATCGCTGGCGGTAAGAATGACCTCGGCCTCCTGCCGGCCTTTGGTCAGGTGGGTCATCGGCCAGACTATCGCCTGCCCGGCAAGCAGCCCCCAGGCCATAAAGAGAAGCCAGAAGCCGGTCAACCGCACAGGCCGATAGCGACACCAGGCACCGATGGCCCCTGCGAAGGCGATAGCCTGAATAACATGTAAATCTGGCAACGCAGGCAGCCATAGCAATGGCACGATCGCCAGGATGACGCATGTTGATAGTGCAGTCAGACTCATTTCCACCTCCCTGTTAGCAGGGAGTGTGCCCGGTCATTCAGTCCTGGTCATATGGCTTAAGATGAATAAGGAAGCGCGTACGAAAAGTTTTCAAGATGATTGCAAGGTTGCACTAAAAATTGCGCGGTTCTTTCAGGAAGAGGAATTTAAGACGAAAAAAAAGCACCCGCAGGTGCTTTTCTTCAACAACTCATTCACGCCAGCAGGGCAGAATCAGTCGCCATAAATATTGGCGCGATCGCGCAATTCTTTACCCGGCTTGAAGTGCGGAACGTATTTACCTTCCAGCTCTACTTTATCGCCAGTCTTCGGGTTACGCCCGGTGCGTGGTGCACGATAGTGCAGTGAAAAACTTCCGAAACCGCGGATTTCAATGCGCTCGCCCTGTGCCAGAGTCGAGGCCATATGCTCAAGCATCTCTTTCACTGCATCTTCGACAGCTTTTGCAGGGATGTGTGATTGCTGGCTGGCAAGTCTTTCGATCAATTCTGACTTGGTCATGATTCCTCCGGTTCCTTCAAACCTATTAGCTGAACAGCTTATTAAACAAGGGCGGCCGTAGCCGCCCTTTGTTATTGATTACAGGACGAATCCTGCAATCTGTCAAGTAGACTCGTTATCCTTAGAGCCGTAACTGCGTTATAGCTCAAAGGAATCGGATTACTTGAATTACTCGCCTTTAGCTGCTTTGAAAGCTTCAGCCATTGCGTTGTTAGAGAAGTTTGCATCTTCCTGTTTGTTAACAGTTGCGATTGCATCTTTCTCATCAGCTTCGTCTTTAGCACGAACAGACAGGCTGATTGCACGGTTCTTACGGTCAACACCGGTGAACTTAGCTTCAACGTCATCGCCAACGCTCAGAACCAGAGTTGCATCTTCAACGCGGTCACGGGAAGCTTCGGAAGCGCGCAGGTAACCTTCAACGCCGTCAGCCAGTTCTACGGTTGCGCCTTTAGCGTCAACTGCAGTTACTTTACCGTTTACGATTGCGCCTTTCTTGTTCAGTGCAACCCAGTTGTTGAACGGATCTTCTGCCAGCTGCTTAACGCCCAGGGAGATACGCTCACGTTCTGCGTCAACCTGCAGAACAACTGCAGCGATTTCGTCGCCTTTCTTGAATTCACGTACTGCTTCTTCGCCTGCAACGTTCCAGGAGATGTCAGACAGGTGAACCAGGCCATCGATGCCGCCGTCCAGGCCGATGAAGATACCGAAGTCAGTGATAGACTTGATTTTACCTTCAACACGGTCGCCCTTGTTATGGGTTTCCGCGAACTGCTGCCATGGGTTGTTTTTGCACTGCTTCAGGCCCAGGGAGATACGACGACGTTCTTCGTCGATATCCAGAACCATCACTTCCACTACATCACCAACGTTAACAACTTTGGATGGGTGGATGTTTTTGTTGGTCCAGTCCATTTCGGAAACGTGCACCAGGCCTTCAACGCCTTCTTCGATTTCAACGAAGCAGCCGTAGTCGGTCAGGTTGGTAACGCGACCAGTCAGTTTAGTACCTTCTGGGTAACGCTTAGCGATAGCTACCCATGGATCTTCGCCCAGCTGTTTCAGGCCGAGGGATACACGAGTACGCTCGCGGTCGAACTTCAGCACTTTAACAGTGATTTCGTCGCCCACGTTCACGATTTCGCTTGGGTGCTTAACGCGTTTCCACGCCATGTCGGTGATGTGCAGCAGGCCATCAACGCCGCCCAGGTCAACGAATGCGCCGTAGTCAGTGAGGTTCTTAACGATACCTTTGACTTCCATGCCTTCCTGCAGGTTTTCCAGCAGCTGATCGCGTTCTGCGCTGTTTTCGGATTCGATAACGGCACGACGGGATACAACAACGTTGTTACGCTTCTGGTCCAGCTTGATTACTTTGAACTCAAGCTCTTTGCCTTCGAGGTGCAGGGTGTCACGGACTGGACGAACGTCTACCAGTGAACCTGGCAGGAACGCACGAATACCATTCAGCTCAACAGTGAAGCCACCTTTAACTTTGCCGTTGATAACACCGACCACAGTTTCAGCTTCTTCGTAAGCTTTTTCCAGGGTGATCCATGCTTCGTGACGTTTAGCTTTCTCACGAGACAGCAGGGTTTCGCCGAAGCCGTCTTCTACTGCGTCCAGTGCAACGTCAACTTCGTCACCGACCTGGATTTCCAGCTCGCCCTGGGCGTTTTTGAACTGCTCAGCCGGGATGGCGGACTCAGATTTCAGACCGGCGTCAACCAGTACTACGTCTTTGTCGATAGCAACAACAACACCGCGAACGATGGAACCCGGACGGGTTTCGATTGTTTTTAAGGATTCTTCAAATAGTTGAGCAAAAGATTCAGTCATGTTTAATCTTCAGGTTAATATTAACGTCCACCTGGCTCCGTGCCGGATGGGGTTGTTTCACATACCCGCCGTCAATCCATTGCAGCGGGGGTACTACTAAATCGGTCGCGATTACGCGAGAGCCAATTTCTGGCGCGCATATTGTAGCGCTTTTTCAATCACTTGCTCAATAGTTAAACTGGTAGAGTCCAGCACTAACGCATCTTCTGCAGGAACAAGTGGCGCGACGGCGCGGTTACGATCGCGGTCATCACGTTCTTTTATCTCGGATAAAAGGCGATCAAAGTTAACACTAAACCCCTTCTCCTGCAACTGAAGCATGCGGCGTTGCGCTCGCTCTTCCGATGAGGCATCAAGGAAAATTTTCACAGGCGCATCAGGGAAAACCACGGTTCCCATGTCGCGACCGTCGGCGATCAAACCGGGTGTTTCACGGAATGCACGCTGGCGTCGTAACAAGGCTTCACGTACGCGCGGGAAGGCGGCAACCTGCGAAGCCGCATTGGCCACTTCCTGGGTGCGGATTTCACCGCTCACGTCTTCACCTTCGAGAATGACTTCAAGGTTGCCGTCGGTCGAGACAAAACGAACATCCAGATGCGCAGCCAGCGGGACCAACGCCTCTTCAGAGGCGACATCCACATGGTGGTGCAGCGCAGCCAAAGCCAGTACGCGATAGATTGCTCCCGAATCTAAAAGATGCCATTGCAATGCTTCCGCCATAGCTTTGCACAGCGTACCTTTCCCTGCGCCACTTGGCCCATCAATGGTGATTACCGGGGCAACTGCCGTCATCGTTTTCTCCTTAAATAAGGCATACCGTTCATATAAACGCCGCGCATTATACGCGTCATCTTGCGCAACTGTTACCTTTGCGTGCAAATAACGAAATTAATGAAGCAGAGTGTAGAAGAAATGCGCGGGAGTGTGGGTCAGGAAACGTAAGGAAATGCCGCATCCGATGATGCGGCAAAGGATGATTACGCCAGCGTACTGATGCGCGCCAGCTGTTCGAAGTAGTCCGGGAAGGTTTTCGCGGTACATTTCGGATCGAGAATGGTCACCGGGGTATCCGAGAGCGCCACCAGCGAGAAACACATCGCCATGCGGTGATCGTTATAGGTGCCGATTTCAGCCACCTGCAGTTGTGCCGGCGGTGTAACGCGGATGTAGTCTTCGCCCTCTTCTACCTCTGCGCCCACTTTGCGCAGCTCGGTTGCCATTGCAAACAGACGGTCGGTCTCTTTCACACGCCAGTTATAGATGTTACGCAGCGTGGTGGTCCCTTTTGCGAAAAGCGCTGCCGTCGCAATGGTCATCGCCGCATCCGGGATATGGTTCATGTCCATGTCGATGGCGTTGAGTTCGCCACGCGTACAGGAGATGAAGTCCTCCCCCCAGGTCACCGTGGCGCCCATCTTCTCCAGAACGTCTGCAAAGCGGATATCGCCTTGCACACTATTACGGCCGATGCCGGTTACTTTAACGGTGCCGCCCTTAATCGCCCCCGCGGCCAGGAAATAGGAGGCGGAAGAGGCGTCGCCTTCAACAAGATAGTGGCCCGGAGATTGATACTGCTGTGCACCGCGCACTACGAAGCGCTGATAAGCGTGGTTTTCCACCTCGATGCCGAAAGTTTGCATCAGATGCAGCGTGATATCGATATAGGGCTTAGAGACCAGATCGCCTTTGATGGTAATCACGGTGTCCTGTGGTGCCAGCGGCGCGGTCATCAGCAGCGCGGTTAAGAACTGGCTGGAAACGCTGCCATCTACCTCAACATGACCGCCGGTGAAGCCTCCGCGCAGGCGCAGTGGTGGATAGTTTTCCTGTTCCAGATAGTCAATTCTCGCGCCGCCCTGACGCAGGGCATCCACCAGATGACCAATCGGACGCTCTTTCATGCGCGGTTCGCCCGTCAGCACAATATTGCTGTTACCCAGACACAGGGCTGCGGCCAGGGGGCGCATAGCGGTGCCGGCGTTACCCAGGAACAACTCGAGCTCTTCGGCAGCGCGCAGCGCCCCACCGTTACCAGTAACTTCACAACGGGTTCGATCGTCAGAGAGCGTGTAGTGAACGCCCAACGCTTGTAACGCATTGAGCATATGACGTACGTCATCGCTATCCAGCAGGTTGGTCAGGACTGTCGTGCCATTTGCCAGCGCAGCCAGCAATAGGGCGCGGTTCGAAACACTCTTTGAACCCGGCAGATTGATGGTGCCGTCTACTCGCGCGATTGGTTGTAACGTCAGGGATTCCATGAAACTTAACTCTCAACTCAACTTAATAAAAACCCCGCAGCGATGCTGCGGGGGTGAAAACAGCGCGATTAACCGTGACGACGTTCGAAGTCGATCATGAAATCGGTCAGGGCCTTCACGCCTTCCAGCGGCATCGCGTTATAAATAGAGGCGCGCATTCCGCCGACGACGCGGTGGCCTTTCAACGCATGCAGACCCGCAGCGAAGGACTCCTCCAGGAACACTTTATCCAGATTGCTATCCGCCAACTGGAACGGGACGTTCATGCGGGAGCGGTTGGCTTTAGCCACATCGTTGCGGTAAAAGTCGCTCTTATCGATGGTGCCATAAAGCAGTTCAGCTTTCTGCTGATTGATTTTATCCATCTGCGCCACACCGCCATTTTGCTTCAGCCACTTGAAGACCAGGCCGGAAAGATACCAGGCAAAGGTTGGCGGGGTGTTGAACATAGAGTCGTTATCGTTCAACACGGTGTAGTCCAGAATGGATGGGCAAGCTGTATGGGCTTTACCCAACAGATCCTCACGTACGATGACGATTGTCAAACCCGCCGGGCCGATGTTCTTCTGCGCGCCAGCGTAGATAACACCGAAGCGGCTGATATCGAGCGGCGCGGAAAGGATAGTGGAGGAGAAATCGGCGGCAACGACAACATCTTTACCGAAGTCCGGGGTCTCATCAATGGCAATACCGTCGATGGTTTCATTCGGGCAGTAGTGCAGATACGCGGCGTTATCAGAAAGCTGCCATTCGCGCATTGGCTTCACAGCGCGCAGTCCGTCGACGGTGACTTTGGCGTCGATAACGTTCGGCGTACAGTATTTGTGCGCTTCTTTTACTGCGCTTGCCGCCCAGTAGCCCGCATCCACGTAATCTGCCGTGGTTTTGTCACCGAGAATATTCAGCGGAACGCCAGCAAATTGACCGCGTCCCCCGCCGTGGCAGAACAATACTTTGTAGTTCGAGGGAATGTTCAGCAGATCGCGAAAATCCTTTTCTGCCTCTTCCGCCACCTGGATAAACTCTTTACCACGGTGGCTAATCTCCATCACCGACGTACCGAGACCCTGCCAGTCAACCAGCTCTTGCTGAGCTTGCTTAAGTACCTCTGCCGGTAACATTGCCGGACCTGAACTGAAATTAAAGACCTGAGCCATTTCCCCTCACCACGCTTAAAGCAATAAGTTATAACTGTGGATATCGGTTTTATCATTCAGTGACACGCGCCGCAATGTCTAAAACTTATGACCCTGGAAATGTGGCGCAGGTCACACAATACAATCTACCACCGCCCTGTCACAAAACCGACAAATTGGCTGTCAGGCGAGCCGTTTGGCCCGACTAACCTTCGTCCATTCTGGATTGGTACAGCGTGGGCATAACATATGATCGCCTGCCTGCATGGACACGACATGGCTACACTTTATGCAGGCATACTGCCCGCTCTCAGGTACGGTCTTAAAACGGTCAATCAGCATATCCGGCAAGATACACAGCCCGGGCCTGACCTCGTCATCGGGGTAGTAATAGACGCTGATCTGCCCATTGGTTTCCATAATAGCCAGTCGGACCTGGCCCAGTTGTTCAACGCTGTTGAGACGTAGCTCCATAAAGAACTCAAACTCCGTCATATTCGCGCTTTGCACTTTTTCCCAGGCCAGTTGCCCCTCTTCAATGATAACGACCGGCTTCCCTTCGAACAGGTCTTCCAGCTTTTCACTTTTAGACATCAGCCACATCACCAGTCGGTAGAGCAAGGCAAGTGACACAAAAACAATAAACACGGGCACCATCGGCACGTCGTCATAAAACGCGACGTCTCCGGCCGCGGAGCCCAGGGTTAAAATAATTAACACTTCGAAAAGCGACATCTGACGCACGCCGCGTCGACCGGTTATTTTGAGAAATAGAAACACCAAAACAAAGGTATAGAGGCTACGCAGCGCAACTTCACCTAAAAATTCAGGAGGGACTTTATCGAATGCCATCCGTTGGAGATCGAACGCTTTCATTTTTGTTGTTCCTTTACAGTAAGTTACTCCCTGTAAGCATAGCTCAGGTTCCGCTTTCCGCCGCCTGACTGCGCTGCTCAGGGGCTAAATCAAATCTGATTTCTTCTGATTTCAGACGTTGCTCCCAATCGCGGGATTTACTCCCGGTATTCCTGTTCCCTAAAATCTTTCGTCTGGAAATCAAAACTCATTGAAAAGGATTTTTTATGCGTGAATTAACCTGTGACGAAATCTGCGTCGTCAGTGGTGGCTTTGGGCTGCTATCTTTACCGGCCGGCCTTGGTCTGGGGGCGTTTATTCCCACTATTGTGCTTGGCGCTATCGCCGGGCCCTTTACGCTGGGCATTGGCTTCGCCGTTATGGCGGCCGGAATTGTTGGGACCAGTCTGTCGGGTGCCGCAATGATCGTGAGTATCTGCGCCCCTATTCTTTAATCTTCCAGGGTATGTGGTCACCCCATGCCCTGACACTCTCCCGTTAATAGCCATCCTTCCTTAAAAGCCGTATTATTGCGCATCCTGCCATCAACAACTGACTAATCATGACCCAAACCTTTATCCCCGGCAAAGACGCCGCTCTGGAAGATTCCATCGCACGCTTCCAGCAAAAACTGACCGATCTGGGCTTTAATATTGAAGAAGCGTCCTGGCTGAACCCTGTACCTCACGTCTGGTCCGTGCATATTCGCGATAAAGACTGTGCCTTGTGCTTTACTAACGGTAAAGGCGCCACGAAAAAAGCGGCCCTGGCTTCTGCGCTGGGTGAGTACTTTGAGCGTCTCTCCACCAACTATTTCTTTGCGGATTTCTGGCTGGGCGACACCATTGCCAACGGCCCGTTTGTGCATTATCCGAACGAGAAGTGGTTCCCGCTGACCGAAGATGACGAGCTGCCGGAAGGTATTCTGGACGATCGTCTGCGCGCGTTTTACGATCTGGACAACGAACTGACCGCCAGCATGCTGGTGGATCTGCAATCCGGCAATGATGAGCGTGGGATTTGTGCCCTGCCGTTTACCCGTCAGTCCGACGAACAGACCGTCTATATTCCAATGAATATCGTTGGCAACCTGTATGTCTCTAACGGTATGTCCGCCGGTAACACCCGCAACGAAGCGCGTGTGCAGGGTCTGTCTGAAGTGTTTGAGCGTCATATCAAAAACCGCATTATCGCCGAATCAATCAGCCTGCCGGAGATCCCGAGCGAGGTTCTTGCGCGTTACCCGGGCGTGGTGGAATCCATTGCTAAACTGGAAGCCGAAGGTTTCCCTATTTTCGCGTATGACGGCTCGCTGGGCGGTAAATACCCGGTTATCTGTGTGGTACTGTTTAACCCGGCCAACGGGACCTGCTTTGCCTCCTTTGGCGCGCACCCAGACTTCGGCGTAGCGCTTGAGCGTACGGTTACCGAGTTGCTGCAGGGCCGCGGTCTGAAAGATCTCGACGTCTTTACGCCACCCACCTTTGACGACGAAGAAGTCGCTGAACACGCTAACCTTGAAACCCACTTTATCGATTCCAGCGGTCTGATCTCCTGGGATATGTTCAAGCAGGATGCAGATTACCCGTTCGTGGACTGGAGCTTCTCCGGCACCACCGAAGAGGAATTCGCCACGCTGATGGCTATCTTCCGTGAAGAAGATCAGGAAGTGTATATCGCCGATTACGAACATCTGGGTGTCTATGCTTGCCGTATTCTTGCGCCGGGCATGTCTGATATCTATCCGGTTGAAGATCTGTGGTTGGCCAATAACACCATGGGCACGCATCTGCGCGAAACCCTGCTCTCCCTCCCGGAAAGCCGTTGGGAAAAAGAAGATTATCTCAACCTCATCACCCAACTCGATGACGAAGGTAATGACGATTTTACTCGCGTACGTGAATTGCTGGGGCTGGCAACCGGTAAAGACAACGGCTGGTACACCCTGCGCATCGGTGAGCTAAAGGCAATGCTGGCCCTGGCGGGCGGCGATCTGGAGCAGGCTCTGACCTGGGTTGAATGGACCATTGAGTTCAACGGCTCTATTTTCTCGGCTGAGCGTGCGAACTACTACCGTTGCCTGCAGACCTTGCTGCTGCTCTCTCAGGAAGAAGAGCGTGAGCCGCTGCAGTATCTGCACGCCTTCGTTCGTATGTATGGCGCAGACGCCGTTGAGGCTGCCAGTGCAGCCCTGAGTGGTGAGGCACCGTTCTACGGCCTGCAGGCAGTGGACAGCGATTTGAAAGCCTTCCCGGCGCATCAGTCGCTGTTAAAAGCCTACGAGAAACTGCAGAAAGCCAAAAGCGCTTACTGGGCAAAATAACCGCAAATAGCATTATAGAGAGTAGGCGTATTCCGTCGCCTACGTTATATTACGGGGCAATTTAATTGCCCCGTTTTTTATTTATAAGGCAATCAAGTTTAATTGTAATAATAAAGTTAAATAACGGTAACTATAATAATAGCGGCCTGGATATTGTTGTAACTTTTTATAGTAAATACTCCATTATAATTAACTGTTATGGAGGACGGCGAAAGAAAAAAATCAAATCATTTTATAACTTTTAAAATTTATTTTTATACGGATAATCAAATACTTACTCCGCTTTTGCTGTAAAACCATGCAGAGTGCGGGCCTATAAGCCAGGCGAGATATGATCTATATCAATTTCTCTTCTATAATGCTTTGTTAGTATCTCGTCGCCGACTTAATAAAGAGAGAGTTAGTGTGAAAGCTGACAACCCTTTTGATCTTTTACTCCCAGCTGCCATGGCGAAAGTTGCCGAAGAAGCGGGTGTCTATAAAGCAACGAAACAGCCGATGACCACGTTTTTCCTGGCGATTACTGCCGGTGTGTTCATCTCCATAGCCTTCGTTTTCTACATCACTGCTACCACCGGCACCGCCGCTATGCCCTTTGGTATCGCGAAACTGATTGGCGGCATTTGCTTCTCGCTGGGTCTGATTCTTTGCGTCATTTGCGGCGCCGACCTCTTTACCTCCACGGTATTGATCGTTGTCGCCAAAGCGAGCGGTAAGATTACCTGGGGGCAGTTAGCGAAAAACTGGGTCAACGTTTACATCGGCAACCTGATTGGCTGCCTGCTGTTTGTACTGTTGATGTGGTTGTCGGGTGAATATATGACAGCCAACGGCGGATGGGGGCTAAATGTCCTGCAGACCGCTGACCACAAAATGCACCATACATTTATTGAAGCCGTGGCGCTGGGTATCCTTGCAAACCTGATGGTCTGCCTGGCGGTCTGGATGAGCTACTCCGGCCGTAGCCTGATGGACAAAGCCATGATTATGGTTCTGCCTGTCGCCATGTTTGTCGCCAGCGGCTTTGAGCACAGTATTGCAAACATGTTTATGATCCCGATGGGCATCGTCATCCGTAATTTTGCAAGCCCGGAGTTCTGGACCGCTATCGGTTCTTCCCCGGAAAGTTTCTCTCACCTGACTATTATGAATTTCATCACAGATAACCTGATCCCTGTCACTATCGGGAACATTATCGGTGGGGGTCTGCTGGTCGGGTTGACATACTGGGTCATTTACCTGCGTGGCGATAATCATCATTGATGATGTCTCAGGCAGTAAATAAAAAATCCACTTAAGAAGGTAGGTGTTACATGTCCGAGCTTAATGAAAAGTTAGCCACAGCCTGGGAAGGTTTTGCGAAAGGTGACTGGCAGAATGAAGTCAACGTCCGTGACTTTATTCAGAAAAACTACACCCCGTATGAAGGTGACGAATCCTTCCTGGCTGGCGCAACTGATGCGACCACCAAGCTGTGGGACAGCGTAATGGAAGGCGTTAAACTGGAAAACCGCACTCACGCGCCAGTTGATTTTGACACCTCCGTTGCTTCCACCATCACTTCTCACGATGCTGGCTACATCAACAAAGCCCTTGAGAAAATCGTTGGTCTGCAAACTGAAGCCCCACTGAAACGTGCGATTATCCCGTTCGGTGGTATCAAAATGGTTGAAGGTTCCTGCAAAGCGTATAACCGCGAGCTGGACCCAATGTTGAAAAAAATCTTCACCGAATACCGCAAAACCCACAACCAGGGTGTATTCGATGTTTACACCAAAGATATTCTGAACTGCCGTAAATCTGGCGTTCTGACTGGTCTGCCAGATGCGTATGGCCGTGGCCGTATCATCGGTGATTACCGTCGCGTTGCGCTGTACGGTATCGACTTCCTGCTGAAAGACAAATACTCCCAGTTCCTATCCCTGCAGTCTGATCTGGAAAACGGCGTAAACCTGGAAGCGACTATCCGTCTGCGTGAAGAGATTGCTGAACAGCATCGTGCGCTGGGTCAGATTAAAGAGATGGCAGCGAAATACGGCTGCGATATCTCTGGTCCTGCAACTAACGCTCAGGAAGCTATCCAGTGGACCTACTTCGGCTACCTGGCCGCCGTTAAGTCTCAGAACGGTGCCGCCATGTCCTTCGGTCGCGTATCCACCTTCCTGGATGCGTACATTGAACGTGACCTGAAAGCGGGCAAAATCACCGAACAAGACGCTCAGGAAATGATTGACCACCTGGTCATGAAACTTCGTATGGTTCGCTTCCTGCGTACCCCTGAGTACGACGAACTGTTCTCTGGTGACCCAATTTGGGCAACCGAATCTATCGGCGGTATGGGCGTTGACGGTCGTACGCTGGTAACCAAAAACAGCTTCCGCTTCCTGAACACCCTGTACACCATGGGTCCTTCTCCGGAGCCAAACATTACCGTTCTGTGGTCTGAAAAACTGCCACTGAACTTCAAGAAATTCGCCGCTAAAGTGTCCATCGATACCTCTTCTCTGCAGTACGAGAACGATGACCTGATGCGCCCTGACTTCAACAACGATGACTACGCTATCGCTTGCTGCGTAAGCCCAATGGTTGTTGGTAAGCAAATGCAGTTCTTCGGTGCGCGTGCAAACCTGGCGAAAACCATGCTGTACGCAATCAACGGCGGCGTTGATGAAAAACTGAAAATGCAGGTAGGTCCTAAGTCTGAGCCAATCAAAGGCGACGTGCTGAACTATGACGAAGTCATGGACCGCATGGATCACTTCATGGACTGGCTGGCTAAGCAGTATGTGACTGCACTGAACGTTATCCACTACATGCACGACAAGTACAGCTACGAAGCCTCTCTGATGGCGCTGCACGACCGTGACGTTGTTCGCACCATGGCATGTGGTATCGCAGGTCTGTCCGTTGCGGCTGACTCCCTGTCTGCTATCAAATATGCGAAAGTTAAACCAATTCGTGACGAAGACGGTCTGGCTATCGACTTCGAAATCGAAGGCGAATACCCGCAGTTTGGTAACAACGACGCACGCGTTGATGACATGGCGGTGGACCTGGTAGAACGTTTCATGAAGAAAATTCAGAAACTCACTACTTACCGTAACGCTATCCCGACCCAGTCTGTTCTGACCATCACTTCTAACGTTGTGTATGGTAAGAAAACTGGTAACACCCCAGATGGTCGTCGTGCTGGCGCGCCATTCGGCCCAGGTGCTAACCCAATGCACGGTCGCGACCAGAAAGGTGCCGTTGCCTCTCTGACCTCCGTTGCTAAACTGCCGTTTGCCTACGCGAAAGATGGTATCTCTTACACCTTCTCCATCGTGCCAAACGCGCTGGGTAAAGACGACGAAGTACGTAAGACCAACCTGGCAGGCCTGATGGATGGTTACTTCCACCACGAAGCGTCCATCGAAGGTGGTCAGCACCTGAACGTGAACGTCATGAACCGTGAAATGCTGCTCGATGCGATGGAACATCCTGAGAAATATCCTCAGTTGACCATCCGTGTATCTGGCTACGCAGTACGTTTCAACTCGCTGACTAAAGAACAGCAGAAAGACGTCATTACCCGTACTTTCACTCAATCCATGTAACGGGAATTGACTGAAATCACGCGGTAAAGCGCGTACAATAAAGGCTCCACGCAAGTGGGGCCTTTTTAACACCTCCCCGCAACAGTCTCTTTTGCCCGCTATCTATACTTGATGGATAACAGCCAAAATAGACTCGACACAGTCAGCACGAGCTGTGCACATAACCGGCCCCGGACGGGCCGAAGCTGGAGATATCACCGCAATGTCAACTATTGGTCGCATTCACTCCTTTGAGTCCTGTGGCACCGTCGATGGCCCGGGCATCCGTTTTATCACCTTTTTCCAGGGCTGCCTGATGCGCTGCCTGTACTGCCATAACCGTGATACCTGGGATACGCACGGTGGTAAAGAAGTTACAGTCGAAGAGCTGATGAAAGAGGTGGTAACCTACCGCCACTTTATGAATGCTTCCGGCGGCGGCGTGACGGCATCAGGAGGTGAAGCCATCCTGCAGGCAGAGTTTGTCCGCGACTGGTTCCGGGCCTGCCACGAAGAAGGCATCCATACTTGCCTCGATACTAATGGCTTTGTGCGTCGTTACGATCCCGTCATTGATGAACTGCTGGAAGTGACCGACCTGGTGATGCTCGATCTCAAACAGATGAACGATGAGATACACCAGAACCTGGTTGGCGTGTCGAACCATCGTACCCTGGAGTTTGCGAAATACATCTCCGGCAAAGGCATCAAAACCTGGATCCGCTACGTCGTGGTGCCAGGCTGGTCAGACGATGACGATTCTGCCCATCGTCTGGGAGAATTTACCCGCGATATGGGTAATGTCGAAAAAATTGAGCTGCTGCCATACCACGAGTTGGGAAAACACAAATGGGTGGCAATGGGCGAAGAGTATAAGCTGGACGGCGTTAAGCCGCCGAAGAAAGAGACCATGGAACGCGTAAAAGGCATTCTTGAGCAGTACGGTCATAAGGTCATGTATTAACAAATACGCCCGGTATTCACCGGGCGTATTATTTATTAGTCAAAGACGCCATTAATAATGGTGGTCACAATCGCCGTACTCAGCGCAATTAAGACCAGATCCTTCCCGACCACGCGCCATTCATAGCCCGGATAAGAGGGTAATTGCCCCAGCATCGACGCCGGAACGGTTTTTTTCGCGATGCCCGGAGGCAAAGGTTTGCCGCGCGCAAGATTTTTCGCAATCCCCGGCGGCAGTGAATCATACCCCGTTAAGCCGTAATTCAACGCCAGGTGACGGGCATGATCGTAGCTGACGCGGGCATCGACATCATCCCTGACGCTTTTATTTGATTTGCCCTGGTTCTGATGACCGTTTTTTTGTTTATGGTCCGGGTTGCCAGCATTACCTTTATTGGCATTGCCATTGCCATGATTGCCGCTATTACCTTGCCCGTTACCGTGGCCATTCCCATTTCCTGGATTAGCCATCGCAGGTGCGGTTGCAAAGCTTAAGGACAACACTATCGCCAGCGTTGTAGTGGTAAAACGACGAGTAGACATGATTGCTGCCTTATTGTGGTAGTACTCGTGTGAATTATTACCTGGCGTAATAAACAAACAATGCGTAAAACTCTGATATGTGATGAGGACAAAAAAGCCTGTCATCGACAGGCTTTTATTTAATCAGGCATGTGCCACCGGGGTTGGATGCTTGCCCGCTTTGCGCAGCAACATTAACAGATAGATAAACGACACGCTGGCAATCATGATGAACAACAAATTGTCGGAATAGTTCTGCATCAGCATGGCGGTAAAGGTGGGCCCCAACAAACTGCCAATCGTGTAGCTCAGCAGCAGCGCCTGGTTCATTGCGACCAGCTGATGATGTTCTACTTTCTCGCAGGCCCAGGCCATCGCCACCGGATAGAGCGTAAAGCCCGCAGCACCTAAAATAAATAGCGCGGGCGCCATCGCCGCGTTGCTAAGCATCGCCAGACAACCCATGATCACCACGAAGACCTGTACGCGCAAAACCAGCAGGCGACCAAAACGGTCGGCAAGGCGGCCGACAGGCCACTGCCCGACGATGCCGGCACTGACCATCACCGCCATCCAGAAGCCAATTCCGGAATCGCTGACGCCCTGGTGATTCAGATAGAGCGGCATCAGGCCATAGAGTGAACCCAGTACAATGCCGGAAATAATACATCCATTAACGCCCAGACGCGCCTGGCGCAATCTCAGCATCGGCCAGACGTGCGTGGCTTCCTGATGTTCGCTATGTTGGTTCACAATACGCGTAAAGAGCAGAGGCAGGATCGCCGCCAGCACCATGCCGGTGACCCACGGCAGCACGCTCATCAAGTCGGTCGGGAATTTGCTGACCATTAACTGTCCCAGCACGGTACCGATGTAGTAAACCATCATATAGGCAGCCAGCAGACGCCCACGGTTGCGGGAGGTTCCGCTACACATCAGCGCACTTTCCACGACCACCCAGATCATCGCGCAGCCCACGCCCGCAATAAAACGCCAGACCATCCAGCTCCAGAAGCCCACCATCAGCCCTAATCCGGCACATCCCACGGCAAATATCAGCGACGCCACATAATAGCTACGGTTAAAACCAAAACGTTTGATCAGGCTTCCCGTCATTAAGGTGCCAAGCAGGTTACCCGTAAAGAAAGACGAGCTAACCATACCCACCTGCCAGGTCGGTAAGTTTTCATGGGCGAGCCAAAGCGGGACGAGGGTATTTAACACCGCAATCGCCAGCGTCAACAAAAGAAGGCCGCAGAGCAGTAACAGCACTGGCCGGGTATAGGTGGACATGGATTAAAAACCGTGAGGAAGTATAGATTTCGTGCGCATCATGCCACTGGTAAAAACAAAGTCAATCCACTGGTCTCAGGGCCTCGCACGATTTGTTCCACGTCGATTGATAAAACTAATCCTGCTAAGCAATGTGGCGCACTCAGCAGAATTCATCCCACTGTTTTTATTGATTTAATGTTTATTGCAAGCGAAACGCTCAGTTGAAAAATTTCATGAAGAAAAAAGAGAAAGCCGGGCACGACGGCCCGGCTTGATATAACAAAAAAACGCGTTAACTTGCGACAGCCATACCCACCGTCATATGCAGACCATAAAAGACCCCACGGCCAATCATTTCACCAACCAACACCAGTATAAAAGCCAGTGAGAGAAGCGGCAGCGCAGGCTGATTCCCTTTCAGTTGGGGCACAATCCAACACACCAGCGCGGCGACCAGAATCACCACCCGCCAGGCCATCAGGGAACCGTATGCCGGTACCAGCGACGAGGCCTGCTGGATAGCGCTATGGATAGTCGCCAGCTCTGCCCCCTGCATCAGCGCCACCACCACGCTTACCGTCAATGCAATAAGCGTGATGACCGGCAGCAGACGCATTGCCCAGCCGTCAACATCCGCTATACGCAGTAACAGATAACCCAGCAGCGGCCCGCCAATAAACAGGGTCAGGAAGAAGCTCAGTGGCGTCCAGACGCTGTACCACGTCGGTACCGTATCGATGGTGTTATAGACCCGCACCATCATCCAGATGAAGATCACGCCGAGCACCATGGTGACGATCAACCACAGTGTACGCAGGCCCGCAGGCAGTTTTTTCACCATCGCCAGCAGCCAGCCAAGCCCGCCAACCGCAAAAAAGAGTGCGCCGCTGGCAATTTCGTTGCTGAGTGCCGAATCACCAATACGATTCAGGGAGTTGAATGCCCGCATCGGCGAACCCAGGTGCAAGGTAGAGGCGATAAAACCGATTCCCATTAGCACCCATAGCCCAAACATGGTGCCTATCAGCCGTTGCTGTTTATCTGCCCGCAACGACCCTTTTAACAGCGCCAATGAGAGGACAATAAAGCCGCCCACCACGCACTGCCCAAACACCGTGAAGATCATTAACGGCCATTCATGCCATCCGCTTCCCATCTCACACCTCCTTCGGATTGGCCAGATAGCCGGTGGTATCACCTGTCGGTCGGCTGTTGGCATTGGGTTTAATGACAATACTTGGTTTCGTAAAGTGCGCCGACGGCAGCGGCGCAACGGCTGCCAGCTTGCCGTGTTTCTGCCGCAGCTCGTCGATCGGGCCGAAGTCCAGTGCACGCAGTGGGCAGGACTCCACGCAGACCGGCTTTTTGCCCTCTGCCACGCGATCGTAACAGCCATCGCATTTGGTCATGTGGCCTTTGGCTGCGTTGTACTGTGGCGCGCCGTACGGGCAGGCCATATGGCAATAACGGCAGCCAATGCAGACTTCTTCGTTAACCACCACAAAGCCGTCTTCCCGCTTGTGCATGGCGCCGCTCGGGCAGACTTTGGTGCAGGCCGGGTCTTCGCAGTGGTTACAGGCAATCGACAGATAGTAGGCAAAGACGTTCTGCTGCCAGACGCCGTTATCCTCCTGCCAGTCGCCGCCTGCGTATTCGTAAATGCGGCGGAAGCTCACATCCGGGGTCAGATCTTTGTAATCTTTACAGGCCAGCTCGCAGGTTTTGCACCCGGTGCAGCGGCTGGAGTCAATATAAAATCCATACTGAGTGGTCATCGGCTACTCCTTATGCCTTCTCAACCTGGACCAGGTTACTGTGTGATGGGTTGCCCTTTGCCAACGGTGAAGGCCGCTGCGTCGTAAGCACATTGATGCAGCCCGCCTGATCGACGCGGTTAGCATCCGGGTTGTACCAGGCCCCCTCCCCTAACGCGACCACGCCAGGCAAGATGCGGGGCGTCACTTTGGCCTCGATATGTACTTCACCGCGACCGTTGTAGATGCGCACGCGATCGCCATTTTTTATGCCTCGCTTTTGCGCATCGAGCGGATTGATCCATATCTCCTGGCGGCAGGCCGCCTTCAATACATCGACATTGCCATAGGTTGAGTGAGTACGCGCTTTATAGTGGAAGCCGGTTAATTGCAGCGGATAATCCTTGCTCTGCGGGTCGTCATAGTTTTCAAAGCCCGGGCTATAAACCGGAAGCGGATCAATCACGTCGCCTTTTTCCAGCTCCCAGGTGGCCGCGATCTCAGCCAGCTGCGCGGAGTAGATCTCAATTTTGCCGGACGGCGTGGTCAGCGGATTGGCTACGGGGTCAGCGCGGAAGGCTTTATAAGCCACGTGGTGTCCTTGCGGATCGCGTTGTTTGAAGATGCCTTGCTTACGAAATTCGTCAAAAGGAAGCAGATCCGGGATCGCCTCGCGGGATTGCTCATAAAGATGTCGCATCCACCCTTCCTGAGTACGCCCCTCGGTGAACTGTTGCGCCACGCCCATGCGCTTCGCCAGCTCGGTGGTCATCTCATAGATGGTTTTGCATTCGAAGCGCGGCTTGATGGCCTGATCGGCAAAGATGACGTAGGCCATGTTGCCGCATGAGGCATCCAGTGCGAAATCCATCTGCTCAGATGCGGTGCAGTCCGGCAGCAGGATATCGGCATACTTCGCAGACGAGGTCATGTGGCAGTCAATGACCACAATCAGCTCGCATTTTTTGTCATCCTGGAGGATTTCGTGGGTGCGGTTGATCTGCGAGTGCTGGTTAATGAGGCAGTTGCCGGCATAGTTCCAGATCATTTTAATCGGCACATCCAGCTTATCTTTACCGCGTACGCCGTCGCGCGTGGCGGTCATTTCCGGGCCGCGCTCGATGGCATCGGTCCACATAAACATGGAGATACTGGTCTGCACCGGGTTTTCAAGGGTTGGCATTCGCTCAAACGGGAGGGAGTAAGAGCCTTCTCGCGCCCCGCTGTTGCCGCCATGGATCCCTACGTTACCGGTCAGGATCGCCAGCATGGCAATGGCACGGGAGACCAGCTCGCCGTTGGCATGGCGCTGCGGCCCCCACCCCTGTGAAATAAAGGCCGGTTTCGCCCCGGCGATTTCACGCGCCAGCTTGACGATCCGTTCTTGTGGAATGCCGGTAATCGCAGAGGCCCAGGCCGGCGTTTTGGCGATACCGTCATTGCCCTGGCCCAGAATCCAGGCTTTGTAATGACCATTAGCCGGTGCGCCTGCAGGCAGCGTGGTTTCATCGTATCCCACGCAATATTTGTCGAGGAAAGGCTGATCAACGAGGTTTTCCGTGATCATCACCCATGTCAGCGCCGAGATCAGCGCGGCATCGGTGCCTGGACGGATAGGGATCCACTCATCCTCACGCCCTGCGCCAGTATCGGTATAGCGCGGGTCAATGATGATCATCCGCGCACTGGATTTTTCGCGGGCCTGCTCTACATAGTAAGTGACCCCGCCGCCGCTCATGCGTGTTTCACCGGGGTTATTACCGAACAGCACGACCAACTGGCTATTTTCGATATCGGACGGGCTATTGCCGTCGGCCCAGCCGCCATAGGTATAGTTCAGACCAGCGGCAATCTGGGCGGTGGAGTAGTCACCATAGTGGTTCAGGTATCCGCCGCAGCAGTTCATCAGACGGGCAATAAGCGTCTTACCCGGCGGCCAGGAGCGCGTTAAGGTACCGCCTAACGTACCTGTTCCGTAATTCAGATAGATCGATTCGTTACCGTACTCTTTGATTAAGCGCTGCATATTGCCAGCGATGGTATCGAACGCCTCTTCCCAACTGATACGCTCAAATTTCCCTTCGCCACGTTTACCCACACGCTTCATCGGATACCTGAGACGGTCCGGGTTATAGACCCGACGACGCATTGAGCGGCCGCGCAGACAGGCGCGTACCTGATGCAGCCCTTCGTAATTATCATCGCCCGTATTGTCGGTCTCGACGTATTTGATCTCGCCATCAACAACGTGCATGCGCAGTGGACAGCGACTGCCGCAGTTAACGGTACATGCGCTCCAGACTACCTTTTCATTTACACCTGCGGGCGCCAGCGCATTCGCGGCTGATGCCAGACGGGTAAAAGGGAGTGTGATCGCGCTACTTGCCACAGCCAGACCGCCAACCGCCGTAGTTTTCATTAACCCACGACGACTGACTTCCGCTGTCAGCAAAGCCTCTGGCGCTTTGATTTTCATAGCTATTCGCTCTGGTTGCTCACAAAGAAAGAGAGTGCGGTAGTTACCGCTATATACTTATATAAATAACGAGATTAGCCCTTTAGCAGTATTTTGTGCTGGCAAATCTGCAGAGAAGTATTACTACTTTAGAGGGAGGGGTTATTGCGTCGAGTCAAAACAAAGGGATAAAAAAAGCGCCCGTAGGCGCTTTTTATGCTTGAAAGCAAATCAACCGATGAACTGCTGACCTTTCATATAAGGACGCAGCACTTCAGGGATTTCGATGCGGCCATCGGCCTGCTGGTAGTTTTCCAGCACTGCAACCAGCGTACGTCCCACAGCCAGACCAGAACCGTTCAGGGTGTGTACCAGACGGGTTTTCTTGTCAGACTTGCTGCGGCAGCGTGCCTGCATGCGGCGCGCCTGGAAATCCCAGACGTTGGAGCAGGATGAGATTTCGCGATAGGTATTTTGCGCCGGCACCCACACTTCGAGGTCGAAGGTTTTACACGCACCAAAGCCCATATCACCGGTACAGAGCGCCATACGACGGTACGGCAGGCCCAGCAGCTCCAGCACTTTTTCAGCGTGGCCGGTCATCTCTTCCAGCGCATCCATGGAGTTTTCAGGACGCACAATCTGCACCATCTCAACTTTGTCGAACTGGTGCATACGGATCAGACCGCGAGTATCACGACCGTAGGAGCCCGCTTCAGAACGGAAGCACGGTGAGTGAGCGGTCAGCTTAATCGGCAGATCGTCCTCATCGATGATTTCGTCGCGCACCAGGTTAGTCAGCGGCACTTCTGCGGTTGGGATCAGCGCGTAGTTGCTGCTATCAGCCTCTTCGTCCAGCGGACGGGTATGGAACAGATCGCCCGCAAACTTCGGCAGCTGACCTGTACCGTACAGCGTATCGTGGTTTACCAGATACGGAACGTAGGTTTCGCTATAGCCGTGCTGTTCTGTGTGCAGATCCAGCATGAACTGCGCCAGCGCGCGGTGCAGATGTGCTATCTGACCTTTCATCACCACAAAACGAGAACCGGTCAGCTTAACCGCAGCGGCAAAATCCAGCCCCGCGTGCATCTCGCCTAAGGTCACATGATCGCGAACCTCAAAGTCGAACTCGCGAGGCGTACCCCAGCGTTTCACTTCAACGTTGTCATTTTCGTCTTTGCCGACAGGGACGCTGTCGTCAGGAATGTTCGGGATAGCCAGGGCAATATCACGAATTTCGGTCTGAAGAACGTCCAGTTCAGCTTTCGCCTGATCCAGCTCTTCACCCAGTTTGTTCACTTCCAGGCGTAATGGCTCAATGTCCTCCCCGCGCGCTTTCGCCTGGCCGATGGATTTCGATCGAGAGTTGCGTTCAGCCTGCAGATTTTCAGTTTGTACCTGCAGAACTTTACGACGCTCTTCAAGAGCGCGCAGCTTATCTACATCCAGCTTAAAGCCCCGGCGTGCCAGTTTTTCAGCGACTGCGTCTGGCTCATTACGCAGCAGATTGGGATCGAGCATGCTTATCCTGTGCTTATCGAATTAAAAGAGGAAAAAGTAACCACAGCCTGCGGTCACAGTAATAGACCCTGGATAATTCAAGCTGCGCGAAGGCGGCAAGCAAGCGCAGCCAATGCACATGCAGCTTGAAGTCGAGCGGGTATACAGTGCCAACATTACCGCAACGATGGACCTAACGGTAGCGTTTTATAGGGCTATTTTGATCCTGTCCGGCCAGCCAGGCGAGCTTTTCGCCAATCTTGCCTTCAAGACCTCTGTTTGTGGGGTGATAATAGCGCGTTTGTGCCATTTCCTGCGGGAAGTACTCCTCACCGGCAGCGTATGCGTTGGGCTCATCATGGGCATAGCGATACGCCTGCCCGTAGCCCATCTCCTTCATCAACTTGGTTGGGGCGTTGCGTAAATGCACCGGGACATCGTAGTCTGGCCGTTCGCGAGCATCCGCCATCGCGGCTTTGAAGGCCGTATAAACAGCGTTACTTTTGGGGGCGCAAGCCAGATAGACAATGGCCTGCGCAATGGCGCGCTCGCCCTCTGCTGGCCCCACCCGCGTGAAGCAATCCCAGGCTGAGAGGGCCACCTGCATCGCACGCGGATCGGCGTTGCCTACATCTTCCGAGGCAATCGCCAGGCAGCGCCGCGCTACATACAGTGGGTCGCCGCCTGCGCTGATGATACGGGCATACCAGTAAAGCGCCGCATCCGGCGCGCTACCGCGCACCGATTTGTGCAGAGCGGAGATAAGGTCATAAAACCGATCGCCTTTGTTATCGAAGCGGGCACTGCGCTCTCCGGCAATCTCCGTCAATGATTCGGGCTTCAACACCCGCTTACTGGCCCCGTCCAGCTCGGCCATATCGGCCATCATTTCCAGGGTGTTCAGCGCCCGACGCGCATCGCCGTTCACCAGCTCGGCAATGGCACGACGCGTCTCATCGGGCAAAACGATATCCTGACCACCATAGCCCCGCGCTTTGTCCTCCATCGCCTGCGTCAGCACCTGCTCAATATCCTCGGTTGTAAGGGATTTAAGCAGATAGACGCGCGCGCGGGACAGCAGCGCCGAGTTCAATTCAAAAGAGGGGTTTTCGGTGGTCGCACCAATAAAGGTGATGGTGCCATCTTCGATATGCGGCAGAAAAGCATCTTGCTGGCTTTTGTTGAAGCGATGAACTTCATCAACAAAAAGAATGGTGCGACGCCCGGCGTTACGGTTCTGCCGCGCGCGTTCTATCGCTTCGCGGATCTCCTTAACGCCGGAGGTCACTGCAGAGATACGCTCGACATCTGCATTGGCATAGCGGGCAATGACTTCAGCGAGGGTCGTTTTCCCCGTACCCGGCGGCCCCCAAAGGATCATTGAATGCAGATGCCCGGCCTCAATCGCTCGTGGCAGCGGTTTACCCGCAGCCAGCAGATGTTGCTGGCCGATGTACTGCGCTAAATTTTCTGGCCGCATACGGGCGGCCAGAGGTTGAAACGCATTATCTGAAAAATCGAGCGACAGATTGCCCACTCACGCCTCTTACTTATTACGTTGGTCATCCACCGTTACGCCCTGCGGCGGGGTAAAGGTGAATTTTGATGCGTCTACAGCGCCATTTTGCTGGGATTTGAGCTGATAGCTGCTGCGCTGGTCGTCTTGCTCAACCGCACCAAATTGATTGATGGTGCCGTTGCTGCTCACGTTGATGGTGAACTGCTTCAGGTTGCCATTGTTCCCTTTTGGCGTCAGGACAAATTCATCACCATTCTGCTTAATGTTGTACTGCTGCCAGTCGCTGGACTGGTTACGCGCAATCAGCATGAAGGGCGTATTGCTGGTGGCATCTTTCAGCCAGGTCGCCGTGGCCTGCTCGACAAACGGGTTAAAGAACCACAAGGTTTTACCGTCGGAGACCAGGATGCTTTCATCCGGCTGGGTCATATGCCAGTTAAACAGGTTAGGACGTTTAACCCACAGGTCACCTTGACCTTCCTGTACCGCGTTCCCGCTACCGTCGGTGACTTTCTGCGTAAAGCTGGCATGGAAGCTGCTCACTTTATCCAGACGGCTTTTCAGGTCGCTGGCGGCATCAGCCCAGACGCTGCTGGTGACAAGGCTACTCAGTAATGCACAGGCGATTGCGATTTTTTTCATTGTTAGTCCTTCAAAAACGTCGTCCCGGAATGGGCGCTCTTTGTCCACTATTCTGGACCTGCCCGCAGGCAGGTGACAGAAGAAAATGCTTAAATTTAGCTGCTTTACGCATCTTTGCAATAAGCAGCCGCATTACTCAAAGGGAGGCGGCGCCAGCACTTCGCGGTTACCGTTATGCCCGGCTTCACTCACAATGCCCTGCGCTTCCATCTGCTCGATAATACGGGCTGCCCGGTTGTAGCCGATACGGAACTGACGCTGCACGCCCGAAATAGAGGCTTTACGCTTTTCGGTAACGAAGTTAACAGCCTGGTCAAACAGCTGATCCAGCTCTTCTCCACCATCGAAACCACCTGCACCACCGCCTTCGCTCTCGCTATCGGAGGTAATGCCATCCACATACTGCGGACGGCCACGCGCTTTCCAGTCCTGCACTACGGCATGCACTTCCTGGTCGCGGACAAAAGCACCATGAACACGGACCGGCGAGGTAGAGTTCGGGCCGGAGTAGAGCATATCGCCCATCCCCAGAAGCGACTCCGCGCCCCCCTGATCGAGGATGGTACGGGAGTCAATTTTACTCGACACGGTAAAGGCGATACGGGTCGGGATATTCGCTTTGATAAGACCCGTAATGACATCTACGGAAGGCCGCTGGGTCGCCAGGACGAGGTGGATACCGGCGGCACGCGCTTTTTGCGCCAGACGGGCAATCAGCTCTTCCACTTTCTTACCCACGGTCATCATCAGGTCGGCGAATTCATCCACCAGTACGACGATATAGGGCAGTTTTTCCAGTACCGGATGTTGCGCGTCCATGCTATCGCCCGGCTTCCAGTAAGGATCCGGAATCGGACGGCCCATCCGCGCTGCTTCAGCAATCTTCTCGTTATAACCCGCCAGATTACGCACGCCGAGCGCAGACATCAGCTTGTAGCGACGCTCCATCTCATTGACGCTCCAGCGCAGGGCGTTGGCCGCATCTTTCATGTCGGTGACCACTTCGGTCAGCAAATGCGGAATGCCTTCATAAACTGACAATTCAAGCATTTTAGGGTCAATCATGATAAAGCGGACATCTTCCGGCTGTGCCTTGTAGAGCATGCTCAGGATCATGGCGTTGACACCCACCGATTTACCGGAACCGGTGGTCCCCGCAACCAGCAGGTGAGGCATTTTCGCCAGATCGGCAACCACCGGATCGCCTGCGATATCTTTACCCAGTACCACCGTCAGTGGAGAGGGATTGTCACGGAACTTGGTGTTATCCAGCACTTCGCGCAGGTAAACGGTCTGACGCTTCTTGTTCGGCAGTTCCAGGCCGACATACGGCTTGCCAGGAATAACTTCCACCACACGCACCGCAACGGTCGACAGCGAGCGAGCCAGGTCACGGGACAGGTTAGAAATTCGGGCCGCTTTCACGCCTGGTGCCAGGTTGAGTTCAAAACGGGTAATGACCGGGCCAGGCGAGTAGTTCACGACATCGGCTTTGATGCGGAAATCGGCCAGACGCGCTTCAACCAGGCGAGCCATCTGCTCGAGAGCGAAGGTATCAACCGGCTCCACTTCAGACGGTGGCGGCGTTAACAGATCGAGCGACGGCAGCGGCGTGGTTGGACGCTGAACTGGACGGCTGTCACCATTACGCATTAATAAAGGATGGATCAGACTGTCTTGCGGCTGTTGTTGCGGTGCCACAGGCTGCTGTTGAGGCGCTGGCGCAAACTGCTGCGATGCCACAGGCTGCTGCTGAGGTGCTGGCGCATACTGTTGCGGTGCCACAGGCTGCTG